>CAVTKD010000011.1:0-46565 GCA_963735235.1 uncultured Solirubrobacterales bacterium
GGAACTGCTTGGCAGCTTCGACTTCGCGATCGTCGAGGAGTGCTTCCAGTACGAAGAATGCGGGCTCTACCGGCCCTTCACCGAACACGGCAAGGCGGTCTTCGAGGCCGAGTACGAACTCGACCCGGCCCGCTTCTGCGCCGCGGCCGAGGCGATCGGGTTCAGCGCCATCCGCAAGTCATACGACCTCTTCGCCCGGCCCTGGGAACCGTGCGTTTTGCCTGCTCCGACTGGGCAGGCTAATCTCGGGTAGAGAGCGGTAACCGCCAGCCCGCGAAGGAGAGCCGATGGGATTCGACCAGTACCACGAGCCACCCGAGGAGCTGTCGCCGGAGACCCGGACTTTTGCGCGGATGTGCGCTTCGCTGACCGAGGAGGCGGAGGCGATCGGCTGGTACGAGCAGCGCCTCGCCATCGAGCAGGATGCCGACGCCAAGGCAATCATGAGCGACGCCCAGGGGGAGGAGTTCAAGCACTTCGCGATGGACCTCGAGTTCCTCCTGCGCCGCACCCCGCGCTGGAAGCAGATCTGCGAAGGCGTGCTCTTCCAGGACGGCGACATCGTCGAGCACGGCGAGGCCGCCGAGGCGGCCTCCGAGGACGGCGACTCCGACGACGAATCGACCGGGGCGGCCGACGGCTCGCTCGGAATCGGCAGCCTCAAGGGGGAGGAACGTTGAACCATCTACTGCGCCATCTGGCACCGATCTCCGATTCCGGCTGGGAGCTGCTCGACGCCGAGGCGCGCGAGCGTCTCGGCCCGTCGCTGGCGGCACGCCGCCTAGTCGACTTCGGCGGGCCGCGCGGCTGGCGGCACTCGGCGACCAACCTCGGCCGCATCGGGGAGGTCGAGCCCCCGGCCGCCGACGGCGTCAGCGCCGCGCAGCGGCGGGTACTGCCGCTGGTCGAGCTGCGGGCCGAGTTCACGGTCTCCCGCGCCGAGCTGGCCGACAACGATCGCGGCGCCGTCGACGCCGACCTCGAGTCGCTCGACGACGCGGCGCAGCGGATCGCGATCGCCGAGAACGTCGCCGTCTTCCATGGCTGGGCGAAAGCCGGGATCATCGGCATCGCCGAGGCCTCGCCGGTCAAGGCGCGGCCACTGGGCGACGGTGCCGAGGGCTACCCGCGCTCGGTCGCCAATGCGGTCGAGGCTCTGCGTGAGGTCGGCGTCGAAGGTCCCTACGGCCTCGCCCTCGGCCCCGACGAGTACACCCGGGTGATTGAGACCGCCGAGCACGGCGGCTACCCCCTGTTCGATCACCTGGCGAAGATCCTCGAGGGGCCGATCGTCTGGGCGCCTGGGGTTAAAGGTGCGGTCGTCCTCAGCCTGCGTGGAGGGGACTTCCTCTACGAGTCCGGCCAGGACCTGGCGATTGGCTACAGCCACCACGACGCCGAGACGGTGCACCTTTACCTGGAGGAGAGCTTCTCCTTCGTCGTCGCGACGCCGGAGGCGGCGGCGCCGCTCTCTTCCTGAGCGGCTTGGGCGGTGGCACCTTGGAAGCTCCCCTTGGTCGTGCTCGCGATCGTCGTCCCGGTCGCCGCCGGCTTCTACGTTGGCGGCCCCGGCGCGGGAGTCGGCGCGGCCGCTCTGGTTGCGGTTGGGATCGTCGTCGTGGCGGTCCGCGAGCGCCCCCGGGGCGCGATCGGCGAGTCGCCTTCGGGCGTCGATAGGCAGCGGCTGCTGGTTGTCGTCAGCTCCGCGGTCGAGGAGCCGGAAGCGATCAGGGAGATCGTCGATGCGGCGGCGAGGACGAGGAGCTCCCCGGCGGCGGATCCCGAGGTGCTCGTCCTGGCCCCGGCCCAGATCGGCTTTCTCGATCGCTGGGCTTCCGATCTCGAGGGCGCCCGGCGCGAGGCCCAGCGGCGCCTGGTGATCACCGTCGCCTCGCTGGCCAAGGCCGGCGTGACGGCCGAGGCCCGGGTTGGTGACGAGGACCTCGTCCAGGCGGTCGAAGACCAGTTGCAGAGCTACCCCGCCACCGAGGTGATCCTCGCCACCGGGGACGCCGAGGAAGACCCGGCCGGCGAGGCCGCCGCGATCGAGCTGGAGCCACGCCTGCGGGCCGAGTTCCGCCGGCTGGTCGTCAGCGGTCCAGCAGCTCGCTGAAGCGCAGCGCCGCCCTGGTCGGCAGCACAAAGGCGTCGTGGCGATGCAGCAGGCCGGCCCCGGTGAGGTCGCGGACCGCTCGCTCGATCGCGTCCCGCTGGGCGAATCCGGCGGCCTCGCCGCCGATCTCCCGGGTCAGTTCGGCAAGGGTGATCTGAGCGGGATAGAGGTCGACGAGCTGTTGCAGGACGACGGACTCGGTGGCCGAGTCTTCGGCTGCGGGGGTCGGGCTGTCGTCGGTCCGGTCCATGCCTCTCTGCCCGCTAAGGCCCGGGCCGGCCCGAACTCTCCCCCGGCGCCCCACCCTCGGAGTCGCTCAGCCCGAGCACGTGGCGGGCCCAGGGTGCCTCGATCGCCGAACGGTAGAAGTGCTGCATCGAGCCCCGCACCGGTTTCGTGCGGACCAGCGTTATCGCCGAGCACTCGGCGAGCACGCGGACGTGGTAGCTGACATTGCTGAGCGACTGGTCCAGAGAAGCGGCGATATCGCGTGGACTGATCGCCTCCTCTGCCGCCATCTCGCGGAGGATCTCGCGCCGCAGCGGGTGGCGCAGGGCGATCAGAAGGTCGTTGTCGTCTGAACGGTTGAGGCTCGTCATCGCGGCTCTCGCAATATAGAGCAAACGAAACGTTCTGTCTGTAGAGCTTCTGTCTGCGGAAGAATCGGTGTGGGCAAGCGGGTTAGGCGTCCTCGCTGACGCCGCCCATCTCGCTGAAGACGGCGGTGACGCCGTCGCCTTCGCGCTGCTCGTCGGCGATCACGTGGGAGACCGCGTTGATCAGCGCCAGGTGGGTGAAGGCCTGGGGGAAATTGCCGAGGTGGCGGCCCGAGTCCGCCTCGAGCTCCTCGGCGAAGAGGTCGAGCCAGCCGGCGGCCTCGAGCAGCCGCTCGCAGAGCTTTCGCGCCCGCTTGCACTCGCCGATCTCCGAGAGTGCCGAGACCAGCCAGAAAGAGCAGATCAGGAAGGTGCCCTCCTTGCCGTGCAGTCCGTCGTCAGTCTCGTGGACCTTGTAGCGGAGGACCAGGCCGTGCTCGGTCAGGTCGGCGGCGATCGCCTCGACCGTGGCTTGCACGCGCGGGTCGTCAGGAGGGAGGAAGCGCAGCAGTGGGATCAGCAGCAGCGAGGCGTCGAGCGCGTCGGTCTCGTAGTGCTGGCGGAAGACCCCGTCGCGAACGCCGCGTTCGAGGATCTCCTCCTTGATCTCATCGGCCTTGGCCTGCCACTCGTCGGCAAGCTCGTCAAAGCCGGCGCCGCGGGCGAGCCGGGTGCCACGGTCGACCGCGACCCAGATCATCAGCTTTGAGGAAACGTAGTGCCGGGGCTCGCCGCGCGACTCCCAGATTCCCTGATCGGGGTTGTGCCAGGCGTCGATCGCCGCTTCCACTTGGTAGCGGATCAGTTCTCGGTCGGCTGGGGTCCCTTTGCCCCGTAGCGCTTTTTCGTGCAGGTAGATCGAGTCGAGCAGGGCACCCCAGACGTCGTTCTGGCGTTGGTCGTAGGCGCCGTTGCCGATCCGCACCGGCTTCGCACCGCCGTAGCCGGAGAGATGGTCCAGGGTCTGCTCGGTCAGCTCCTTCTCGCCGCCGATCCCGTACATGATCTGTAGGTCGGGCTTGTCCCTGCAGACGTCGACGATGAAGCGCATGAAGTCGCGCGCCTCCTGGTCGAAGCCGAGCGTGTGCATCGCCCAGAGCGTGAAGGTCGAGTCGCGGATCCAGCTGAAGCGGTAGTCCCAGTTGCGTTCGCCGCCCGGGGTCTCCGGCAGCGAGGTGGTCGGCGCCGCGACGATCGCTCCGGTGGGGGTGTAGGTGAGACCCTTGAGGACGAGGGCGGAGCGCTGCAGGTGGATCCGCCAGGGGTGGTCGGGGAACTTGCCGCCGCGCAGCCAGTCGCGCCAGAACTCTTCGGTCGAGTCGAGTCGCTCCAGCGCCTCCGGGGCGCTGCGCGGCCCGCCCAGGCCCTCGTCGCCCCAGGTGACGGCGCAGAAGCCACTCTCGTTCTCGCGCAGCGTCAGGGTGCCGCGGGCGACGCCGTCCTCGAGGGTCAGTTCCATGTCGCTGGTCAACCGCAGCTCGGTGCCGTCCTCGGCCCGGGCGAGGGCCTCGCCCAGTTCGCCGCCGCTCCAGTTCGCGGCTTCGAGGCCGTAGCCGAAGCGCGGCAGGCACTCCATCTCCATCTCGACTTCGCCGTCGATGCAGGTGACCGTACGCATCAGCGAGCGGTCGGATTCGTGGTCGGTGTCGGGGCGGCTGCCCTTGCCGTCGGAGGTGGTCCACTCGGCGATCGTCAGGGCGTCGTGGACGACCGCCCAACCGGTGTCGGTCACCCAGGTGGTCTCGATCACCAGTGTCCCCGGCTCGTAGCGGCGGCCGATCGGGACGACGACGCCGCGTGGCTTCAGCTTGAAGTGGCCGGCGCCGCGATCGAGCAGCGCCGCGAAGGCGCTCGGCGAGTCGAAGCGGGGGAGGCAGAGCCACTCGACCGAGCCGTCATAGGAGACCAGCGCAGCGGTATGGCAGTCGGAGAGGAAGCCGTAGCTGCCGATCGTGGGAAAGCGGTCTTCGAGGGCGCTCACGGCGACGTCCAAGCTACCAGCGCCCGCGGGCGGCGAGAGAGAAGACGGCGTCGCTACGCTGACCCCATGTTCCTGCCGTTCGCCCACGTGACCGGCATCTACGGCCCGCTGGAGCTGGCACCGATGCTGATCGCCGCGGCCCTCTACGCGAAGCGGGCCGCGACCCTTGCCGCCAAGGGGCGGCCGGTGCCGCTCTGGCGCCAGGTCTGCTTCGCCACGGGCCTGCTGGTCATCGCCGCGGCGCTGATCTCGCCGATCGGCGACGTCGCCGAGCAGCTGGTCGTCGCGCACATGGTCGAGCACCTGCTGATCGGCGATATCGCCACCCTGCTGCTGGTCCTGGGCCTGACCGGGCCGCTGCTGCAGCCGGTGCTGGCGATCCCGGTCTTCGACCGCCTGCGGGTTCTCGTAAACCCCGCGATCGCCTTCCCGCTCTGGGTGCTCAACTTCTACCTCTGGCACATCCCGGCGCTCTATGACGCCGCCTACGGCGGGGCGCCCCTGCACGCGCTCGAGCACGCCACCTTCATCTTCTTCGGCTGCCTGATGTGGATGCCGGTCTTCGGGCCGCTGCCGACCCCGAAGTGGTTCACGGCCGGCTGGAAGGTCGTCTACGTGATCGCGGTGCGCTTCGCCGGGGCGATCCTCGGCAACGTGCTGATGTGGTCGGACACCGTGCTCTACACGATCTACCGCCCCGGCGAGCGCGAATGGCATCTCTCACCGGTCACCGACCAGAGCATCGCCGGCGTGATCATGATGGTCGAGGGGACCTTCCTCGGCCTCGGCCTGCTCGCCTGGTTCTTCTTCAAGGCGGCCCGCGAGGGGATCGAGAAGCAGCGCCTGCTCGACCTCGCCCGGGACCACGGCTTCGAGCTCGACGCCGAGCGGGCCGAGCGGGCCGTCGCGGCCGGCCACGGCGCCCGGCTGGAGCGCCAGATCCTCGCCGCCGATCCCGTCGCGGCGCCGATCGGGGGTCCCGGTGTCGCCACTTGACGAGGTGCGTTCCTGGCTGGTCACGGGGCCGCTGGGTAGGGGCCTGGCCTTCGCGATCGACTTCGGCGTGGCGGTGCGCGCCGCCCTCGCCCGGCGCCGCGCCGAGCGATGAGTTGATCTAGGGTCAGGCGCCGATGGAGACCTCCCTTACAGAGTTGCCCGACTCGCGCGTGCGGGTCGAGGTCGAAGTTCCGCCGAAAGACGTCGAGCGCGCCGCCTCGCGCGCCGCCCGGGCGATGGCCAAGGAGATGCGGATGCCCGGCTTCCGTCAGGGCAAGGCGCCACCGTCGCTGGTGATCCAGCGGCTCGGCTTCGCGCCGGTGCTGGAGGAGGCGATCCGCGACGCCCTCCCCGAGTGGTACGAAAGGGCCCTGCTCGACAGCGGGATCAGCCCGATCGGCGATCCCAGCATCGAGATGGTCTCGACCCCGGACTCCGAGGGTGAGCCGCTCGCCTTCAAGTTCGAGGTCGGGGTGCGGCCGCCGGCCAAGCTCGGCGAGTACAAAGGCCTCGAGGTCGGCCGGGCCGAGAACGAGGTGCCCGACGACATCGTCGATCGTGAGATCGAGCGGGTCCGCGAGGGCTTCGCCCGGCTGGAGCCGGTCGAGCGCGAGGCCGCCGAGGGCGACTCGCTGCTGATCGACTTCGAGGGCTCCGTCGACGGCGCCGCCTTCGAGGGCGGCAAGGCCGAGGACTACCTGCTGGCGCTCGGCTCCGGGCAGCTGATCGAGGGCTTCGAGGAGCAGCTGACCGGCGCCAAGGCCGGCGAAGACCGCAAAGTCGAAGTCACCTTCCCCGACGAATACCAGGCCGAGCACCTGGCCGGCGAAGACGCCGTCTTCGACATCAAGGTCAAAGAGGTACGGGAGAAAATCCTTCCCGACCTCGATGACGACTTCGCCTCCGACGCTTCGGAGTTCGACACCTTGGCGGAGTTGCGCGCCGACGTCCGCGAGAAAGTCGGCCAGGCGCTGGACAGCCGCGCCGAGGAGGACTTTCGGGTCGCTGCCATCGATGCCGCGGTCGACGCCGCGACCGTCGAGGTGCCGGACGAGCTGGTCACCGGCCGCGCCAACGAACGCTGGGAGCGGGTCGAACGCCAGCTCGGCAGTCGCGGCATGGACCCTAACGCCTACCTGCAGATGCAGGGCAAAACTCGCGAGGAGATCATCGAGGAGTCCAGGCCCGACGCCGAGCACGAGCTGAAGCGCGAGGCGGTCGTGACCGCGATCGCCGCCGCCGAGGAGATCGAGGTCAGCGACGAGGAGATGGTCGAGGCGCTCGAGCACAGCGCCGAGCACGAACGCACGACCCCCGAGAAGCTGCTGGCCCGGCTGCGCGAGAACGGCCGCGACGCGATGGTCCGCGACGACATTCGTGCCCGCAAGGCGATCGAACTGGTGGCCGAGGCGGCGGTGCCGATTCCGCTCGAGCAGGCCGAGGCGCGGGAGCAGATCTGGACGCCGGAGAAAGAGCGTGAGAAAGCCGGCGGGCTGTGGACGCCGGAGTCCGACTGAGCACCCTGCCATGAAACGAGCTCCGTCTGACGCTCATTCCCGCCGGCTTTGCGGAAGAGCTTCCAGGGGTTCGGACGTCCCTGTCGAGGCGTTCAAGCCTTCTGCGTGCCATAGGCGCGCACCAACATCCGGAGCTGGCGCGCTTCAGCGCGCGCGACAAATTCGCCCAGAGGGCAACCAGACCCCTCCCTCAGCACCCGCTCCAAGCGGTCCCTCCGCCGACCGTAGCCACGCCTAGCTCCTTCTATAGAGTCCCCCTGGTGACCCCCCTGATCCCCATGGTCGTCGAGCAGACCTCGCGCGGCGAGCGCTCGTTTGACATCTACTCGCGCCTGCTCAACGAGCGGATCATCTTCCTCGGCACCGAGGTCAGTGAGCCGATCGCCAACCTGATCGTCGCCCAGCTCCTGCACCTGGAGTCCGAGGACCCCGACAAGGACATCAGCATCTACGTCAACTCGCCCGGTGGCTCCGTGTATGCCGGTCTGGCGATCTACGACACGATGCAGTTCATCAAGCCCGACGTGCAGACGATCTGCGTCGGCGTTGCGATGAGCATGGGCGCGCTGCTGCTGAGCGGCGGTGCCGCCGGCAAGCGGATGGCGCTGCCCAACTCGAAGATCCTCATCCACCAGGTCTCGGCCGGGTTCCAGGGCCAGGCGACCGATATCGAGATCCACGCCAAAGAGATCATCGACGTCCGCCGCCGCCTCGACGAGATCATCGCCAAGCACACCGGTCAGCCTTTCGAGAAGGTCACGAAAGACACCGATCGCGACTACTTCATGAGCGCGGAGGAGGCGAAGGAGTACAACATCGTCGACCGCGTCATCGAACACCACTGAAGCGCCCGGCCCTTCTCGTCCTCGCCTTCCTCGCCGCGCTTGCGGCTCTGGCCGCTCCCGCTTCCGCCCAGATCTTCGGTTCCGATGGAGCGATGCCGTTCTACGCCCACGTCTTCCCGGTCCAGGGACCGCACGGGACCCGCGGCGCGATCGGTGAATTCGGCGCTCCCCGCGACGGCGGGCGCACGCACGAGGGCTTCGACATCGTCGCGGCCTGCAACACCGAGTTGGTCGCGGCCGCCAGTGGCCGGGTGCTGCAGACCGGCTACGACCCGGTTCTATACGGCAACTACCTGCTGATCCACGGCGAAGGGGAGCAGCGCAGCTATTTCTACGCCCACATGCCGCGTCCGGCCCTGGTCCACGGGGGCGAGCGGGTCTGGGCGGGGGAGAGGGTCGGCGCCGTCGGCGAGACCGGCAACGCGATCAGCGTCGGCTGCCACCTCCATTTCGAGATCCACGTCCACGGCGTCCCGGTCGACCCTGAGCCCGAACTGCGCCGCTGGGACCGCTACAGCTGAACGGCCCGCCAGTCCTCATAGGAGGTGTTCGAACCAGAGATTGGCCTTGCGATTGACGTTGTAGGCGGGTACCTCGCGGTAGCCGGCGGCGCGGTAGAGGCCGACCGCACTGGTCAGGTAGTCGGAGGTGTCGAGGCGGGTGGCGCGGCAGTCGTGGCGGCGCGCGATCTCCTCGAGCTCGGTCAGCAGCCGGCGGGCCAGGCCCCGGCCGCGGAAGGCGGGGGCCAGGTACATGCTCTTGACCTCCGCCACCTCGGTCTCGAGGTGGCGGACGCCGCCGAGCCCGGCCGGCTCGCCGTTGACCCGGGCGAGCAACAGCACACCACCGGGAGGCGTCAGGTCTTGCGGCAGCCCCGCCGCGATCTCCGCCTCGATGTCGAGATCCATGTCGAGCGGCCCGTCCGCCTCGCGGATGAAGGCGTCGAAGAGCGCCAGTACCTCGGGGTCGTCGAGTCGGGTCGCTTCTAGCCTCACGTCCATCGTCGCCGGCGCGTCAGATTTACAGCCCCAGCTCGTACTCGACCCACTCGGAGCGCTCGGCGCCGGTGCTGTCGTAGAGGCGCTGGGCGACGTGGTTGTCGGGGGCGGTGGCCCACTCGAGGTGGGCGGCACCGCGCTCGCGGGCGACGGCGGCGCTGGCCTCGATCAGCGCGCGGCCGACTCCGCGCCCACGCATGCCCGCGCTGACGAAGAGGTCGTTCATCAGCACCGACCCTCTCGCGGAAAGCGAGCTGAAGTGCCAATAGAGGCAGGCGTAGCCGACCAGCTCGCCGCCGTCCCGGGCGCCGAGCAGCATCCCGTCCTCGCTCGGCGCGAGGAAGCGGTGGAAGAAAGTGCGGTTGCGCTCCTCGTCGATCTCATCGACCTCGTAGAAGCGCTGGTAGGCGGCGATCAGTGGCAGTAGCCGCTCGAACTCGGCGACGACGACGGGTCCTATCTCGAGCTCGGCCGGCACGGCTCAACCGTAGCGCGGGCACGCAAGGCTCGGATCACGAGCAGGGACCGCCGCCCGCACGAAGTAAACGACCCCACAGACCCGGTTTGGACCCCTGATTAAGCTGTCGGGGGCCTATCGGAGGTAATGATCATCCCGTTAGGAGGGGATTCCGCTGGCACGTCCCACAGACTCGAACGAGCAGCTCCTCTGCAGCTTCTGCGGAAAGTCGCAACGCCAGGTCAAGAAGTTGATCGCCGGCCCCGGCGTCTACATCTGCGACGAGTGCATCGACCTCTGCAACGAGATCATCGACGAGGAGCTGACCGCGGCGCCCGCCTTCGAGCTGGAGAACCTGCCGAAACCGCAGGAGATCCACGACGTGCTTGAGGAGTACGTGGTCGGCCAGGAGGCAGCCAAGCGCTCGCTCGCCGTCGCCGTCTACAACCATTACAAGCGGGTCCAGATCGCCCAGTCCGAGGAGACCGAGGTCGAGCTGCAGAAGTCGAACATCATGATGTTGGGCCCGACCGGCTGCGGCAAGACGCTGCTCGCCCAGACCCTGGCCCGGATCCTCAACGTCCCCTTCGCGATCGCCGACGCGACCGCGCTGACCGAGGCCGGCTATGTCGGCGAGGACGTCGAGAACATCCTCCTGAAGCTGATCCAGGCTGCCGACTACGACGTCAAAAAGGCCGAGACCGGGATCATCTACATCGACGAGATCGACAAGATCGCCCGTAAAGCCGACAACCCGTCGATCACCCGTGACGTCTCCGGCGAAGGCGTGCAGCAGGCGCTGCTGAAGATCCTCGAGGGGACCACCGCCTCGGTGCCGCCGCAAGGCGGGCGCAAGCATCCCCACCAGGAGTTCCTGACGATCGACACCACCAACATCCTCTTTATCTGCGGCGGCTCCTTCGCCGAGCTCGACAAGGTGATCGAGCGGCGGGTGGGCGACCGCGGCATCGGCTTCGGCGCGGCGATCTCCCAGCGGATCGAGAAGGACGCCGGCCAGTGGTTCGAGCAGGTGCTGCCCGAGGACCTGATCGAATATGGCCTGATCCCCGAGTTCATCGGACGCCTGCCGGTGATCACGGCGATCCACCAGCTCAGCCGCGACGACCTGACCACGATCCTGACCGAGCCGCGCCACGCGCTGACCCGCCAGTTCCAGCGCTTCTTCGAGTTCGACGACATCGAGCTGGTCTTCGCCGAGGACAGCCTCGAGGCGATCGCCGACAAGGCCCTGGAACGGGAGACCGGTGCCCGTGGCCTGCGCTCGATCCTCGAGGAGACCCTGCTCGACGTCCAGTTCGAGCTGCCCTCGCGCCGCGACGTCACCAAGTGTGTCGTCACCAAGGAGACGATCTCCCAGGGCCGCCGCCCGACCTTGGTTACCGAGGCGGCGCCACAGGACATTGGCGCTGCTGAGGACGGGCTCAGCGAGGAATCCGCCTAACTAGACTCGCCGGGGTGAACGGCCCCGGCAGGCAGAAGCTCGAGAGCATCACCCGGTACGACTCCGCCGAGGTCGAGGCGCGGATCTTTGCGGAATGGATGGAGGGCGGTTACTTCCACCCCGACGCCGAGGGCACGCCGGAGGAGAACTTTTCGGTGGCGATACCGCCGCCGAACGTGACCGGCGTCCTCCACATGGGCCACGCCCTGAACGGCTCGATGCAGGACGCACTGGTGCGGATGAACCGGATGCGGGGCAAGAACACTCTCTGGGTCCTCGGCACCGATCACGCCGGCATCGCCACCCAGTCGGTGGTCGAGAAAGGCCTGGTGGCGGAAGGTGGGAGCCGCGAGGAGCTGGGCCGTGAGGAGTTCGTCAAGCGGGTCTGGGAGTGGAAGCAGGAGTACGGCTCGCGGATCGTCGAGCAGTACAAGCGGCTCGGCGCCTCCTGCGACTACGAGCGCGAGCGCTTCACGCTCGACTCCGGCTACGCCCGCGCCGTCCGCCACGTCTTCAAGCGGCTCTACGACAAGGGCTACATCTACCGCGACTACTACATGGTCAACTGGGATCCGGGCTCGCAATCGGCGATCTCCGACCTCGAGGTCGAGAACAGGGAGGTCGAGGACGCGCTGTTCTCGATCGACTACCCGGTCGAGGGCTCCGACCGGGTGCTGACGGTGGCCACGGTGCGCCCGGAGACGATGCTCGCCGACACCGCCGTCGCCGTGAACCCTGGCGACGAGCGCTACGCCGACCTGGTCGGCAAGTTCTGCGTGCTGCCGCTGGTCGGGCGGCGCCTGCCGATCATCGCCGACGACCACGTCGACCCCGAGTTCGGCACCGGGGCGCTGAAGATCACTCCCGGCCACGATCCCAACGACTTCGAGATCGGCCGCCGGCACGGCCTCGGGGAGATCGTCGTGGTCGGCCCCGACGGCCGCCTCACCGAGGAGGCCGGGGACTTCGCCGGAATGGGCGCCGCCGAGGCCCAGGAGGCGGTGGTCGCGGCGCTGCGCGAGGCGGGCCGGTTGCGGGCGGAGGAGCCCTACACCCACTCGGTCCCGTTCTCCCACCGCTCCGGGGAGCGGATCGAGCCGCTGATCTCGCTGCAGTGGTTCTGCCGCATGGAGGAGCTGGCGAAGCCGGCGATCGAGGCCGTCGAACGCGACGAGGTGCGGATCGCCCCGGCCCAGTGGAAGCGCGTCTACCTCGACTGGATGCGGGAGATCCGTCCCTGGTGCATCTCCCGCCAGCTCTGGTGGGGCCACCGGATCCCAGTCTGGTACTGCGATGCCTGTGAGGAGACAATCGTCGCCGAGGAGGAGCCGGAGCGCTGCGGCGCCTGCGGTGGCGAGCTGCGCCAGGAGGAGGACGTGCTCGACACCTGGTTCAGCTCGGCGATCTGGCCCTTCGCGACGCTCGGCTGGCCCGAGGACACCGCCGAGCTGCGTGCTTTCTACCCGACCAGCTTCCTCACCACCGCCCGCGAGATCCTCTTCCTCTGGGTGGCGCGGATGGTGATGACCGGGATCGAGTTCGCCGGCGACGTGCCCTTCCGCGACGTCTACGTCCACTCGGTGATCCAGGCCCGCGACGGCCGGCGGATGTCGAAGAGCCTCGGCACCGGGATCGACCCGCTGGAGGAAATCGACGTGCACGGCGCCGATGCGCTGCGCTTCGGCCTGCTGGCAATGTCCTCGACCCAGGACGTGCGCTTCTCCGACGCCAAGGTCCAGCAGGGCGCCGACCTCGCCAACAAGCTCTGGAACGCCAGCCGGCTGATCCTGCTCAACGCGGCCGCGGTCGAGGCCGGGCCGCGCCCGCTTCACGTCGAGGACCGCTGGATCCTCTCGCGGCTGGAGCGGACGATCGCCTCGGTCACCGCGAAGCTCAAGACCTACGACTTCGCCCATGCGGTCCAGGAGGCCTACTCGTTCTTCTGGCGCGACCTCTGCGACTGGTACCTCGAGATCGTCAAGCCGCGCCTCTATGACGGCGAGGCGGAGGTCTCGGCGACGCTGCTCTACGTACTGGAGCGGGTGCTCACGCTGCTGCATCCGACGATGCCGTTCGTGACCGAGGAGATCTGGTCCTTCCACCCGTCTCGCCGTGGCCACCTCGTCGTCCACCTGTTCCCCGAGGCCGACGAAGCGCTCTTCGACCAGGCCGCGGAGGCCGACGTCGAGGGCGGGATCGGGCTGACCCAGCGCCTGCGCGCCTGGCGCGATCTCGTCGACGTCCCGGTGAAGAGCGTCCTGGCGGCGTGGATCGACGGGGTCGAGCCACCCGAGTTCGTCGCCCGCCTGGCCCGCTTCGAGTTCGACAACCCCGTCGATGGTGAGCCGGTGGCAGCTATCGGGCCGGTGCGGATCCTCGCTTCGGACCAGCTCGATGCCGGGGCGGTCGCGGTCCGGCTCGACAAACGCCGCGAGGAGCTCGAGGCCGAGGTCGGGCGGGCCGAGCGCAAACTCGACAACGAGAGCTTCGTCGCCAAGGCGCCCTCCGAGGTGATCGAGGAGGAGCGCGGCAAGCTCGAGCGTTATCGGGCCGAACTCGCCGAGCTGGCTTGAGCTTCGACCCCGACGCCTACCTCGACTCGCTGGAGCCGATCGGCTGGCGGCTCGGCCTGGAGCGGATGCACAAGCTGACCACGGTGCTGGGGATGCCCCAGCACCGCTTCGCCTCGATCCACGTCGTCGGCACCAACGGCAAGTCCTCGGTGACGAGGATGACCGCGGCGCTGCTCGAGGCCCACGGGGTCGGTTCCGGCGCCTGCCTCTCGCCGCACACGGCCAGCTGGGCCGAGCGGACCCTGATCCACGGCGAGGAGGTCGGCGCGGGGGAGTGGGCCAGCGCCGTCGAGCGGGTCGCCAAGGCCGCTGAGGGCGTCAACCGCAGCCTCGACGAGGACGACGCGGTGACTCAGTTCGAGGCGGCGACGGCGGCGACCTTCGTCGCCCTGGCGACGGCGAGGGTCGAGGCCGCGGTGATCGAGGCGGGGCTGGGGGGCAGGCTGGACGCGACCAACACGATCCCCTCGCGGGTGACCGTGCTGACCTCGATCGGGCTCGACCACACCGACTGGCTGGGGGAGACCGAGCCGGAGATCGCGGCCGAGAAGCTGGCGGTGCTGCGCGACCAGACGACCCTGGTGGTGGGGCGGGTCTCGTCCGCGGTCGGGGCCCTGGCCGAGCGGGCCGCCGCCGCGCACGGCGCGCGCCTGGTGTGGGCGCCGGAGGACCCCGGGGCCGAGCTGCGTCTGCTTGCCCCCGGCGGCTTCCAGCGCCGCAACTTCGCGCTCGCGCGGGCCGCGGCGGAGGCCTTCCTCGGCGATCTGGATCCCGAGCTGGCGACGACGGTGGCGGCGACTGTGCCGGTTCCGGGCCGGCTGGAGCAGATCGCCGAGAACCCCCCGACCTACGTTGACGCCGCCCACAATCCCGACGGCGCCGCCGCCCTGGCCGAGGCGCTGCCCGCGCTCACCGGCGGGCGCCGTGTCGTAGCCTGCCTGGCGATCCTCGCCGACAAGGACGCCGCGGCGATGATCGGGGCGCTGGCGCCGGCCCTGGACCGGGTCGTCTGCACGGAGCTGCCGGGCGCGGCGCTGGAGGCCCACGGACGGCCGGGAGCGGCGTCGCGGGCCGCCACCGAGCTTGTCGCCGCCTGCGAGGAGGCGGGCCTGCCGGCCGAGGCCGAGCCGAGCTTCGAGGCGGCGCTGCACCGCGCCTTCGGGCTCGCCGCCGAGCCCCCCGAGGGGGCTCTCCTCATAGTCGGCTCCCACTACGGCATCGCGCCGGCGCGCGACCTGCTCTGAGCTGGAACCTGTGCGAGGATTCCGGCATGGATCGCGGCGCCGGCTCACAATTGCTCTCGATGATGGGCCTGGTCGCGGCGGTGGTGGCGGTGGTGATCCTGGTCTTCTTCGGGGTCGGTTACCTCTTCGGCCGGCTCTTCCTCTGACGGGCGAGGCCACCCACGAAGCCCCTGACAGGGTTCGTGACCTGCGTGGAGAAGTAGACTGCCGCCTCCCTCTAGGGGGCGCCCACCTATGTCACTAGCGATCTTCGGCATCAGCAACAGCGGCCTCAACCTGGTCGCGACCCTGTTTCTCCTCATGCTGGTCGTTCTCTGGCTGGCGTTGATCGTCTACACCTACCTCGACGCCCGCCGCCGCATCTCCGATCCGTTCCTGGTCGCCTGCGCCACGGTCGCCTCCTTCTTCCCGTACATCGGCACCGCCGTCTACGCGATCGTGCGCCCGCCGGAGTACCTGGAGGACGCGCACGAGCGCGAGCTGGAGATCAAAGCCGCGGAGCTGCGGGTGCGTCAGCTGAAAGAGCAGACCTGCCCCAACTGCGAATACCCGGTCGAGAAGAACTTCCTGCGCTGCCCCAACTGCCAGCGCCGTCTCAAGGACCCCTGCCCGACCTGCAGCAAGCCGGTCGACCCGCGCTGGGACCTCTGCCCTTACTGCGAGACTACGCTCGGTGGCGGCGGTGACCGCGAGCGGACGCGCCGCCCACAGCGCGAGCGCCGCCCGGAGCCGGAGTCGCGGCGACCCGAGCCCGAGCCGCGCTCGGAGCAGGCGCCGAAACGCTCGCCCACCCGCCGCAAAAAAGCCAGCTCGGCGAGCAAGAGACCTTCCCCGAGCACCGTCAGTAAAGAGCCGGCCCGGGGGGCCCCGAAAGAGGCCCCAAGCCCAAAACCAGAACAAAGGAGCACCAGCCGTGAGCCGGACCCTGATCCTCGTCAAGCCTGACGCGTTCGAACGCGCCCTCAGTGGCGAGGTCGTCGCCCGTTTCGAGCGCAAGGGGCTGCGTATCGTCGCCCTCAAGTCGATGCAGGCGGACGAGGCGATCGCCAACCAGCACTACGCAGAGCACGCCGAGAAGCCGTTCTTCGGCGAGCTGGTCTCCTTCATCACCGGCGGCCCCCTGGTCGCGATCGTCTTCGAGGGTGCCGAAGCGGTTCCGGCGGCCCGTCAGCTGATCGGGGCGACCAACCCCGTCGAGGCCGCTCCCGGCTCGATCCGCGGCGACTTCGCTCTGGAGATGACCTTCAACATGGTGCACGGCTCCGATTCGGATGAGTCGGCCGAGCGCGAGATCGGAATCTGGTTCCCCGAGCTGTCCTGAAGCCCTCGCGATGAGGGTCGTACTGGCCTCCAGCTCTCCGCAGCGGAGGGAAATTCTTCAGAAGCTGGGGATCGACTTCGAGGTGATGGTGCCCGGCGTGGATGAGCTGACCGGGGGCGACCCCGAGGTAGAGGTCGTCGAGAACGCTCGGATGAAGGCTCGGGCAGTTGAGGTACGCCCTGATGTGTTGGTGATTGCCTGCGATACGGATGTGGTGCTGGATGGGAAGGCGCTGGGGAAGCCTCGAGGTGAGGTTGAGGCTCGGGAGTATCTGGACCGGATGTCGGGGCGGGCGCATGAGGTGCTGAGTGGGTTGGTGGTGCTCCGAGACGGGGAGGAGCTGTCGGGGCTGGAACGGACCTCCGTTGTCTTCAGGGAGCTCCCAGAGGGGGAGAAGGAGCGGTATGTGCGGTTCGGGGAGTGGCGGGGGCGGTCCGGGGGGTACGCGATCCAGACGCTGGGGTCGACGCTGGTGCAGCGGTTGGAGGGCAGCGTCTCCAACGTCGTCGGGCTGCCCGTCGGGCTGCTGGTGGAGCTGGCGCCGGGTCTTTTCGAGCCGGCCTGACCGGAGCGGACAGGCCGATTAGGTGCGTTTGGGATGATTTCCCTGGAAATTCGCACATGGGCATATTCAGCTACTTGACACGGCTCGGCGGCCGCGACATGGCCGTCGACCTCGGTGGTGGCGATCGACTCTCGCGACGGCAAGGTCCGCGCGGTCGGGGCCGAAGCGAAGCGAATGCTCGGGCGCACGCCGGGGACGATCACCGCGATCCGGCCGCTGAGGGACGGAGTGATCGCCGATTTCGACGTGACCGAGCAGATGCTCCGCCATTTCATCCACTCGGTTCACTCGACGCGATTCGCCCGCCCGCGGATCGTCGTCTGCGTCCCGTCCGGGGTGACCGGCGTCGAGAAGCGGGCGGTCGAAGAGGCCTGTCTCGTCGCCGGCGCCCGCGAGGCCTATCTGATCGAGGAGCCGATGGCGGCGGCGATCGGTGCCGGCCTGCCGGTGGCGGAGCCGACCGGGTCGCTGATCGTCGACATCGGCGGCGGCACCACGGAGGTGGCGGTGATCTCACTCGGCGGGATCGTCGTCTCGCAGTCGATCCGGCTCGGCGGCGATGAGCTCGACGAGGCGATCGTCAGCCACTGCAAGCAGGCCTACAAACTGGCGATCGGCACCCAGACCGCCGAGAAGGTCAAGCTGGAGGCGGGATCTGCTTCGAGACTGAGCCGGGAGGTGCAGAGCGAGATCCGCGGCCGCGACCTCGTCTCCGGTCTCCCGAAGACGATCACGCTCGGCTCCGAGGAGATTCGTGAGGCGCTCGACGAACCGGTCGGGCACATCGTCGACGCGGTCAAGGAGACGCTCGACCGGACGCCCCCGGAGCTGGCCGGTGACATCATGGACCGAGGCATCACCCTCGCCGGGGGCGGCTCGCTCTTGCAAGGACTGGAGCAGCGCCTGCGCGACGAGTGCCAGATGCCCTGTCAACTGGCAGAGTCGCCGTTGACTTGCGTGGCCGTCGGCTCGGGCATCTCGCTCGAGGAGTTCGAGGCGATCCACCGCGCCGAAAAAAAGCACCGAACCTAGGTCTCCCACGTGTATCGAAAGCAAGTACGCCGCCGCAGGGCGGTGCTCGCCCTTCTGGTCATCGGCTCCTTCGTGTTGCTGACGATCACCTATGGGCAGGGCTCCAACGGCATCCAGCGCGGCGTCAGCACGATCTTCAGCCCGGTCCAGTCGGTCGCCAGCGGTGCCCTCAAGCCCGCCCGCGACACGGTCAACTGGTTCGACAAGACCTTTGACGCGCGCGGCCGCAACAGCCGCCTGCACTCCGAACTCGAAGAAGCGCGGAAACAGTCGGTGGGCGCCGGCGCGGCCCTGGCCGAAAACGCGCAGCTGCGCAAGCTGCTCTCGCTCGATCGCGGCGGAGCGATCCCTTCCGGCTACGAACCGGTTACGGGAAGGGTGATCGCGCGTTCCCCGACCGTCTGGTTCGCCGATGTGACGATCGACGTCGGCAGTGGCAATGGCGTCGCCGTCAACGACCCGGTCGTCAACGGCGACGGCCTGGTCGGCACCGTCTCCTCCGTGACCGGCGGCTCCGCCCAGGTGGCGCTGCTCGCCGACGGCGACAGCGCCGTCTCCGCGAAGGTGGTCCCGCTCGGAGTCCAGGGAGTGATCAAGCCCGAGGTCGGCAACCCCGGCGACCTGATCCTCGACTTCATCGACTCGGCCAAACACGTCCACAAGGGGCAGGCGGTTGTCACGGCCGGCTGGCGTGCCCAGGGCCTCGAATCGCGCTTCCCGCCCAACATCCCGGTCGGCGAAGTGACCCGGGCCTCGCTGCTCGAACAGGAAGCGATCCAGCAGGTGCACGTCCGCCCCTACGCCGACCTGCGCGATCTCGACCTGGTCCAGGTCCTCACGGGCGGGTCGCGAGAATGATCCTCACCCCGAAGATCCTCGCCCGTCTGGTCGCGATCGTCGTGCTCGGCGTCGTCCTGCAGCTCTCCTTCTTCTCGCAGGTGGCCGTCTTCCACGTCAGCCCCGACGTGCTGCCGGCGCTGGTCGTCTCCCTGGGCCTGCTCGGCGGCACGATGACTGGGGCAGTGAGCGGTTTCTCGGTCGGCTTCCTGCTCGACTGCCTGCTGGTCGCCCCGCTCGGCGGCGGCTCCCTGGTCCTGCTCACCACCGGCTATCTCGCCGGCCTCTTCCGCGAGCGCTTCGAGATCCGTAGCCCGCTGGTGCCGCCGCTGCTCTGCATGGCCCTGACCCTCTTCGCCGAGCTCGGCTTCGGCGCCGTCGAGCTGATGCTGGGCGCCGAGACCAACGTCAGCCCGCTGATCGTCAGCGACCTGCTGCTGAAGAGCGTCTTCGCCTTCTTCCTCGGCTGGCCGATCTACCTCGGCCTCAAGCGCCTGCTGCGCCCGGCCCTGGTCGAGGAGCACGCCCTCCGCCGCCCGCCGCGGCCGACGGTGCTGGGGGCCTGAGCAGTGAACCTGGGCCCTGAAGATCGCCCCCGCACCGGCAACCGGATGGCGCTGCGGATCGCCGTCCTCGGTGGCTTCGCGGTCGCCCTCTTCGCCGTGCTCGCCTTCCGGCTCTGGGACCTGCAGGTCCTCTCCGGGCAGCAGTACCTGGCGGAGGCGAAGAACAACCGCACCCGCGAATACAAGGTGATCGCGCCGCGCGGCCACATCCTCGACCGCGACGGCGGCGTCCTGGTCGACAACCGCACCAGCCTGGCGCTGCAGCTGAACATGCAGAAGCTGCCCGAAGACCCGGCGCGCCAGAAGATGGAGCTGACCCGGCTCGGGCACCTCGTCCACATGTCGCCGGCAAAGGTGCGGCGGACGATCCGCGAACAGGAAGAAGTCGCCGCCGGGGCGCCGATAACGCTGCGCCGCGACGTCGGCTACGACCTCATCTACTTCCTCGAAGAGAACCAGCGCCGCTTCCCAGGGGTCCAGGTGCAGCGCGTCTTCGTCCGCAGCTACCCGGATGGCAGCCGCGCCGCGCACGTGCTCGGCAGCGTCGGGGAGGTCAGCGAAGAAGAGCTGAAGGAAGCCCCGTACAAAGGCCTCGAACCGGGCGATGAGGTCGGCAAGGGAGGGGTCGAGTACACCTACGACAAATACCTGCGGGGAAAACCGGGGCTGACCAAGATTCAGGTCAACGCGCTCGGCCAGCCGACCCCCGGCGGGGCGCTGCTCTCGCAGCCGCCGACCCCGGGCGACAACCTCAAGCTCTCGATCGACCCCGACGTCCAGGCGGCGGGCGAAGGCGCGCTGGCCTCGCGCGGTCTGCCGGGGGCCTTCATCTCGATGAACGTCGACAACGGCGAAATCCTCGGCCTCGGCTCCTACCCCACCTACGACCCCTCCGACCTCACGCCGCCGTTGACTCAGGCCCAGGTCGACGATCTCATCCGCAACCCGGCGGCGCCGCTGGCCGACCGTGCCACCGCGGGCCTCTATCCGACGGGCTCCACCTTCAAGCTCATCACCGCGATGGCGGCGCTCGAAGGGGGGGTTGTCACGCCCGGGGAAACGATCTTCGACAACGGCTCGATCACGGTTGGCGACCAGCGCTTCCAGAACGCCGGTGGCGCCTCCTATGGGCCCGTCGACATGGTCAACGCCCTGCGCGTCTCCTCTGACGTCTACTTCTACGAGCTCGGCCTGAAGATGTGGAACACGGGCGAACTGCAGCGCTGGGCCGGCAAGCTCGGGATCGGCCGCCCGACCGGGATCGACCTGCCCGAGCAGGCAGAAGGCCTGGTGCCGAGCAAACAGTGGCGCGACCAGCTCTACAAGGAAGGCGAAACCGAACGTCCCTGGTCGGCCGGCGACAACGTGCAGCTGGCGACCGGCCAGGGGGACCTGCAGACGAACCCGCTGCAGATGGCGATCGCCTACGCCGCCGTCGCCAACGGGGGGACGATCGTCACGCCTCACGTCGGCCTCGAACTGGAGGACGCCGCCGGCCGGGTTCTGAAGGAATTCGCGCCGCCGCCGCGCCGCCACGTTCATATGGACAGCGCATACCGGGCGACGATCCTGGAAGGCCTGCACGAGGCGGCGCAGAGTCCCGGCGGCACCTCCTACGGCGTTTTCGGAGGCTTCCCGGTGGCGGTCGCCGGCAAGACCGGGACCGCGCAACGGCCGCCGCATGCCGATCAGTCCTGGTACATCATCCTCGCCCCGTATCCCGACCCGCGGATCGTCACCGCGGTGACGATCGAGGAAGGCGGCTTCGGTGCCGAATCGGCCGCCCCGGCCGCGCTGCAGATCCTCGAAGCGTATTTCCACAAACACGCGAACGAAATATCCGCCGCCAACGGGGGAAGTCCCGGCTGATGTACGCGACCCGCGCCAGGACCGCCCGCACCGAGCCCTTCGCCGTCCGCGTCGGCATCGCCGAGCGTCTCGGCCTCGCCTACATGGACTGGCCGCTGACGATCGCCGCGGTCGCCCTGGTCGCCTTCAGCGTCTTCACGCTCGGACAGGCGACGACCCACGACGTCCCCGGCAGCCCCGGCTACTACGTCGATCGCCAGGCGCTCTACGGAGTGCTCGGGGTGATCGGGATGGTGGTGCTGAGCCGGATCGACTACTCGCGCTTCCGCGAGCTGCGGGTCGGCATCTACACCTTCCTCTGCGCCAGCGTCGCCCTCGTCTTCGTCTTCGGCTTCGCCGCCCGCGGCTCGCGGCGCGCCTTCGAACTCCCCTTCTTCAGCTTCCAGCCGTCGGAGCTCGGCAAGCTCCTGCTCGTTCTGGCCCTTGCCGGGTTCGTCATCGACGGCGCCAGACGTGGCTCGGCGAGGCAGCGGACGGTGCGCTATTTCTGCCTCGGACTGGCCCCGGCGGCGCTCGTATTCCTGCAGCCGGACCTCGGCACCTCGATGGTCTTCGTCGTCGCCACCCTCGCCGTGATGTACTTCGGGGGTGTTCGCTGGACCCACTTCGCTTTCATCGGCGCGGCCCTTGCCGTACTCATCACCCTCGTTCTGGTGGTCGCGCCCGACGTCGGAGCCCCTGTGCTGAAGGGCTACCAGGAGCAGAGGCTCACCTCTTTCCTGCATCCCAGCCAGGACTCCGGCGGCGCGGGTTACCAGCAGCATCAGGGAGTGATCGCGATCGGATCC
Organism: uncultured Solirubrobacterales bacterium; assembly: GCA_963735235.1. Taxonomy (GTDB): domain Bacteria; phylum Actinomycetota; class Thermoleophilia; order Solirubrobacterales; family 70-9; genus VAYN01. The sequence continues at coordinate 21,761 of CAVTKD010000011.1, forward strand.
GGTGAGAAGACCGGCCGAGGCGATCGAGCCACCCAGACGCGGCTCGACTTCGTTCCCGAGCGCAGCACCGACTTCATCTTCGCGGTGATCGGTGAGCGCTACGGGTTCATGGGCGCCGCGTTCGTCCTGTCCCTTTACGCCCTGCTCTTCTGGCGGGCGCTGCGGATCGTGACGCTTTCGAAGAACTCCTACGGGACCCTGGTCGCGGGCGGCATCGCCGTCTCGCTGCTTTTCCAGGTCTTCGTCAACGTGGGGATGAACCTCGGCATCATGCCGATCACGGGCATCCCCTTACCGCTGATGAGCTACGGGGGTTCCTCCGTGCTCGCCACCTTCTTGGCGGTCGGAGTTCTTCAGAGCATCAACATCCAAGCGCGTCTCGGTCAGAGGGGAAGGTTCGCCTGGTGAAGCCCGCAAGGGCCCCCGGCGGTGCGTACCCAAACTGAACTGAGCTGAAGCAATGAAAAAAACGATTTTGGTCTCCGCCGAGCGCGGAGAGACCCGCGTCGCCGTCCTCGAGTCGAAGACGAAAGGTGGCAAGCGCGACGTCGCCGAGCTCTACATCGAGCGCCGCGGCCGCCGATCCATCGTCGGCAACATCTACAAGGGGAAGGTCGACAACGTCCTGCCCGGCATGGAGGCCGCCTTCGTCGACATCGGCCTCGAGCGCAACGGCTTCCTGCACGTCGACGAGATCGTCCTTCCGGGTGGCGAGCAGGCCCCCAAGCGCGGCCGCGGTTCTGGACGGCGGATCAACGAGCTGATCAAACCGGGGCAGGAGATCCTCGTCCAGGTGGTCAAGGACCCGCTGAAGACGAAGGGCGCGCGGCTCTCGATGAACGTCTCGATCGCCGGCCGCTACCTGGTCTTCGCCCCGCACGGCAGCGGCGTCGGCGTCAGCCGCCGCCTCACCGACTCCGAGCGCGACCGCCTGCGCAAGATGGTCGACCGCGCCTACAAGGGCCCGGGCGGGCTGATCGTCCGCACCGCCGCCCACGGCGCCAAGAAATCCGACTTCGTGCGGGAGATCGGTTATCTGCAGCGCCTCAACGAGGTGCTGCAGCGGCGCAGCGAGTCGACCAAGGCGCCGGCCCTCGCCTTCCAGGAGGCCGACCTCTCGGTGCGGGTTCTGCGCGACGTCTTCCTCGGCGAGTTCGAGAAGGCGATCATCGACTCCGAGAAGCAGTTCGAGCGGGTCACCAACTTCTTCCAGCGCACCGCGCCGGAGCTGGTCGGCGGCGTCGAGCTCTATGACGGCAAGCAGCCGCTGCTCGAAAAATGGAAGATCGACGAGGAGATCGAGTCGACCCTGAACCGCCGCGTCGACCTGCCCTCGGGCGGCTACCTGATCATCGACTACACCGAGGCGCTGACCGTGATCGACGTCAACAGCGGCAGCTTCACCGGCCGCGGCAAAGGCGGCCTCGAGGAGACGATCACCAAAGTCAACACCGAGGCGGCCGAGGAGGCCGTGCGGCAGCTGCGGCTGCGCGACATCGGCGGCATCATTGTCATCGACTTCATCGACATGGCCCGGGCCAGCAACCGCGACAAGGTCCTGAAGACGATGCGCAAAGCGCTCGACGCCGACAAGTCGAAGAGCTACGTGGTCGAGGTCTCGCCGCTGGGCCTGGTTGAGATGACCCGTCAGAACGTCACCGACGGCGTCCGCGAGATCCTCACCTCGCCCTGCCCGACCTGTCACGGCGAGGGCGTCGTGCTCTCGGCGGAGACGGTGGCCCTGGAGGGCCTGCGCAAGATGCGCGACATCGCCGCCGAGCACGCCGACACCGAGGCCTTCCTGATGCGGGTCAACCCCAAAGTCGCGGCCGAGCTGACCGATGCCGACAGCGGCCTGCCTGAGCTGGAGGCCGAGACCGGCAAGCAGTTCCACTTCGAGGGCGGCGACGCGCTGGCGATCGACACCTTCGACATGGTCGAGTCGGGGACCCGGGCGGAGATCGAGGAGCGGGCGCTGCCGTTCAAGGTCGGCGAGGAGGTCCTGGTCAAGATCGACGAGCCGCACATGTACAACGCCGACGACGCGGTCGCCCGGATCGACTCCTACATCGTCAGCATCACAGGCGGCGGTCGCTTCGTCGGCGAGCGCAAGCTGGTGCGGATCGAGGAAGTCGAGCGCTCCGCCGCGATCGCCTCGCTGCTGGGCTCCGATTCCCCGAACGGGTCCGGAGGCGGCGAGGAAAACGGCGCCGAGCTAGACTCCGCCGCTGCTTCGCGCAATCGCAGTCGCGGCCGTAGAGGCGGTCGGGGGCGTTCGCGCGCAAATCAAGCTGGCAAGGACGAGTGAGCATGTACGCAGTAGTCGAAAGCGGTGGCAAGCAGTACAAGGTCGAGGAGGGCACGTCCCTGCTCGTGGATCGGCTCGATGCCAAAGAGGGCGACAAAGTCGCGCTGCGCGCGGTGATGTTCCGCGACACCGACGTCGTCGCCGCCCCGAAGGAGCTGGAGAAGGTCAAGGTCGAGGCGAAAGTCGCCGAGCACCTGCGCGGCCCGAAGATCAAAGTCTTCAAATACAAGGCCAAGAAGGGCTACCGCCGCCGCGCCGGCCACCGCTCCGAGCTGACCAAGCTCGAGGTGACCTCGCTGAAACTGCAGAAATCGGCCGCCAAAAAACCGGCCGCCGCGAAACCCGCCGCGAAAGAGGAGGAGACCGATGGCTCATAAGAAAGGGCTGGGCTCCAGCCGCAACGGGCGGGAATCGAATCCCAACATGCTTGGGGTCAAGGTCTTCGCCGGCCAGGAGGTCTCCGGTGGCGAGATCATCGTGCGGCAGCGTGGGACCAGGTTTTGGCCGGGCGAGGGGACCGGGTTGGGCCGGGACCACACGATTTTCGCGACGCGGGCGGGCAAGGTCGACTTTCGGCAGGCTCGGCGCGGGCGCACGATCAGCGTTCTGGCTGACGACTGATTCTTGTCTCTGGACGTGTGGGAGGGGCCGGGTGCCCCTCCCGCTTGCTGACTTTTCGCCTGGCGCGCAGAGTTGCCTGCTGAGTGGCTGTGCGGTTCCGTTCGTCGCTCGTGTCGCATAGCGGTACAAGCGACGTACGGAGCGGCACTAATCTGACTTCGATGTACGACAAGGCGAAGATCTGGGTTGAGGGCGGGGCCGGGGGGAACGGGTGCGTGAGCTTTCGCAGGGAGGCTCATGTGCCGCGCGGTGGGCCCGATGGCGGAGACGGGGGGCATGGGGGGGATGTGGTGCTCGTTTGCGATCTGTCGAAGCGGGATCTCGGGGCGCTCAAAGGGAGCCGGCATTTCAGGGGGCAGCGGGGGAGTCATGGAGAAGGGTCGAACAAGCACGGGGCGCGGGGGGAGGAGCGGGTCATTCCGGTTCCGGCCGGGACCCAGGCGACCACGGTGGACGGGAGCGCGATCGATCTGGTCGAGGCGGGGCAGCGGGCCGTGGTCGCTCAGGGGGGACGTGGGGGGCATGGGAACAAGCGGTTCGCGAACTCGACCCGGCAGGCGCCACGGTTTGCCGAGAAGGGGACGAGCGGGGAAGCGGACTGGATCGAGCTGCAGCTGAAACTGCTGGCGGATGTGGGGCTGGTGGGGCTGCCGAACGCGGGCAAGTCGTCGCTGCTGACGCGGCTGACACGGGCGACGCCGAAGGTGGCGGACTATCCGTTCACGACGCTTTCGCCGGCGCTGGGGACGATCGAAGGGGAGGATCGGCAGGCGGTTGTGGCCGACATTCCCGGGCTGATCGAAGGGGCGGCCGAGGGGGCCGGGTTGGGCCACGAGTTCCTCGCCCATGTGGAGCGCTGTTCGATGCTGGTCCACCTGGTTGACCTGGCGCCGCTGGAAGGGGATCCGGAGGGTAACTACGAGACCGTCAAAGAGGAGCTGGCGGCGCACGGGGCCGGACTCGAGAGCCTGCCGGAGCTGGTGGCGCTGACCAAGCGGGACCTGCTTGAGCCCGGGAAGGTCGAGGCGGCGGTGGCGGAGTGGACCGAGCGGCTCGGCGACGGCGTGCTTGGAGTCCTCGCGGTCTCTTCGGCGACTGGCGAGGGGCTGGAAGAGCTGCGCCGGCGGATCCTCGCCGAGCTGCCCGAAGGCCCGCCTGCGGGTCTCGTGAGTGCGGGGGAGATCGGCGGCGAATTCGAGGCGGAGCACCGCGTCTACCGCCCCGCCGGCGAGGGCGGCTACTGGGTCGAGCGCGAGGAGGACGGCGCCTACCGGGTCGCCGGCCGCGGAGTCGAGTTGCTCTTCGAGCGCCACGACACGAAGAACGAGGAGGCGCTCGGCTACCTCGAGCAGCGCCTGGCGGAGATGGGGGTCATCGCCGCCCTGACCAAGGCCGGCTTCGAGGCCGGCAACGATGTCCGCATCGGCGAGCACGAGTTCGAACTGCATATATAAGAGATGCCATGACTCTGATCGTCAAGCTCGGATCCTCGATCGTCGCCGCCGACGACGGCGAGCTGCGCACGGACGTGCTCGACGCGGTCTGCGCGCAGGTGAGTGCGCTGGAGCGGGGAGGCGAGCGGGTGGTGATGGTCACCTCCGGCGCGATCGCCCGGGGCATGCGGCTGCTGGAGCTGCCGGTGCGGCCGCGGGCGATGGATGAGCTGCAGGCCGCCTCCGCGGTCGGCCAGGGCGACCTCTTCCGGGCCTATGAGAGCCGTTTGGCCGCTCATGGGAGCAGGGCCGCGCAGGTGCTGCTGACCGCCGCCGACATCGCTGCCCGGACCAACTACCTCAACGCCCGCCAGACGCTGCGGCGCTTGGTCGAGTGGGGGGTGGTGCCGGTGATCAACGAGAACGACACCACCGCGACCGACGAGATCAGCTTCGGGGATAACGACTTCCTCGCCGCCCAGGTGGCGTTGCTGCTCGACGCGCGGCTGCTGGTGCTGCTGACCAACATCGACGGCCTGCTCAGCGCCGATCCGCAGGCCGATCCGTCGGCCCACCTGATCGCCGAGGTGAGCGACTTCTCCGAACTGGCCGGGCTGGACATCGGCGGTCGCACCTCGGCCTTCGGTTCCGGTGGGATGCGCAGCAAGGTCGCCGCCGCGGAGATGGCGGGTGAGGCGGGTATCCCGGTGGTGATCTGCAACGGGACGACGGCCGGGACGTTGACTGCGGCGGCCCGGGGCGAGGCGGTCGGCACCCGCTTCGCTGCCCAGGAGGGCAAGGCATCGAGCTTCAGGCTCTGGCTCAAGTACGCCAAGCCGGCCCGGGGCCGGATCCTCGTCGACGGCGGCGCCGCACGGGTTCTGCGCGAGAGCGGCTCGAGCCTGCTGCCGGTGGGGATCCTCGGCGCCGAGGGCGATTTCGACGCCGGCGATGCGGTCGAGGTCAGCGTCGACGGCGAGGTGATCGGCAAAGGCATCTCCGAGTACGCCTCGCGCGAGCTGGCCCAGGTGCTGGGGATGAAGACCGAGCAGGTGCGCGAGGTGCTTCCCCACGCGGCCGACGAGGTCATCAATCGCGACCGCTTCGTGCTGCTCTAGGTCCCCAGCTACCCTTGTCCGATGGCCATGACCACGAGCACCGTCGCTGAGACCTGCGCCGCCGCGAAGCGCGCCGCGCGGACGCTGGCGGGCGCCTCCGCCGAGTCGAAGAACGCGGCGCTGGCGGCGACCGCGCGGCTGCTGGAGGAGCGCGCGGGCCAGATTCTCGAGGCGAACGCCGCCGATCTGGCCGACGAGCGCGCCGCCGGCCTGAGCGAGGCGCTCCGGGACCGTCTGGCGCTGAGCGCCGACCGGGTCGCTGCGATGGCCGAAGGCGTCCGTGTCGTCGCCGGATTGGACGACCCGGTCGGCGAGCAGCTGGAACGCAAAACTCTGGCCAGCGGGCTGGACCTGCGCAAGGTCCGGGTGCCGTTGGGGGTCGTCGCCGTCGTCTACGAGGCGCGCCCGAACGTGACGATTGACTGCGCGGCGCTGACGATCAAGAGCGGCAACGCGATCGTGCTGCGGGGTTCCAGCTATGCGGAACGGTCGAACGCCGCTCTGGCGGCGATCGTCCGCGAGGCCCTGATCGAGGCGGAGCTGCCCGAGGACGCGGTGCTGATGCTCACCGGCGGCGGCCGCGAGGGGCTCGCCGAGCTGGCGACGCAGGAGGGCCTGGTCGATCTGCTGATCCCGCGTGGCGGCGAGGGCCTCAAGGCGGCCTTGAAGGACGTCGCGACTGTGCCGGTGATGTACGCCGCGGCGGGCAACTGCCACGTCTACGTGCACGCCGACGCCGACCTCGAGATGGCGCGGCGGATCGCGGTCAACGCGAAGGTCCAGCGGCCCGGCGTCTGCAACGCGGCGGAGACGCTGCTGATCGACGCCTCAATCGCCGAGCGCTTCGCGCCCGCGGTCCTCTCCGACCTGAGCGAGGCCGGGGTCGAGCTGGTCGGCGACGAGCGGGCCCGGGCCTTCGCCGGCGGCGTCGCGATCGGCGAGGCGACCGAGGCCGACTGGGACACCGAGTATCTCGCCCTGAAGATGGCCGTCGCGGTCGTCGACTCGGTTGGAGACGCCGTCGAGCACGTCAACGCGCACGGCACCGGCCACTCGGAGGCGATCGTCACCGGCTCCGAAGAGGCGGCGGATGCGTTCGCGGCCGGGGTCGACTCGGCCGCCGTCTACGTCAACGCCTCGACCCGCTTCACCGATGGCTTCGAGTACGGGATGGGCGCCGAGATCGGCAACTCGACCCAGAAGCTGCACGCCCGTGGCCCGATCGGGATGCGCGAGCTGACGACCTTCAAGTACGTGGCGCGCGGCGACGGCCAAGTGCGTGAGTAGCTCCGCGGGTGGGGCCATCGGAGTGCTGGGGTCGGCCTTCAACCCGCCGCACTTTGGCCATCTGGCCCTGGCCCAGGAGGCGCTCTGGCAGCTCGACCTCAGCGAGGTGATCCTGGTCCCGACCGGCGATGCGCCGCACAAGCGGATCGCCGACGACCCGGGCCGGGAGCTGCGAATGACGATGACCCGCCTCGCCGCCGCCGACGACTCGCGCTTCTCGGTCTCGAGCCTGGAGGTCGATCGCGACGGGCCGTCCTACACGTATGAGACCTTGGAGTTGCTTGCGAGAGAACGAGGCGAAACGGAGCTGGTGTTCGTGATGGGCGCGGACGCGGCCGTCGGCCTCGAGAGTTGGCGCAACCCCGAGCGGGTGGTCGAGTTGGCCAGGCTTGCGGTGGCGCGCCGGGCCGGCGTCTCCGACGCCGAGGTGGCGGCGATGCTGCGCAGCCTCGGTGCCGATGGCCGGGCGACGATGCTGGAGATGCCCCAGTTCGGCGTCTCCTCCTCATCGGTGCGCGAGCGGGCGGCGGCGGGCAGGCCGCTGCGATATCTGGTTCCGGAGCCGGTTGCACGGTTCATCGAGGAGAAGGGGATTTACGGATGAGCACGCCGAAATCGGAGCCGCTGGCACGGCGCCTGGCCGAGCTGGCCGATTCCAAACAGGCCGAGGACATCGTCGCTCTCGACATGCGCAGCCTCGTCTCCTACACCGACTTCCTGGTTATCTGCACGGCCCGCAACGAGCGCCTGGTGCGGGCGATCGTCGACGAGGTGCGGGTTCGCGTGAAGGCTGAGATGAGCCTGCTCCCCAGCGGATCCGATGGCGGCGGTGAGGACGGCTGGGCAGTGGCCGACTATCTGGACTGCGTCCTGCACGTCTTCACCGCGGAGGCCCGCGATCGCTTCCAGCTCGCCGACCTCTGGCGCGAGGCGCCGCAGCTGGAGCTCGATTTCGCCGCGCCCGAGGCCTCTCCGGCCGCAAGCGCCTGAAGTGCCGTCCGAGCCCCCCCATACGGTGCCGCGCATGGGAAGCTTCAGGCGGGCTTTTTTCGGTTACCGGCGCCCCGATGTAGAGGCGGCTATTTCCGCGCGGAACGGGCGGATCGAGATCCTCGAGCGCAAAGCCGCGGATTGCGAGCGCCAGGTAGCCGAGTGCGAGCGCCAGGCAGACGCGACCGCCGAGTTGGAGGCGGAGATGTCATCCCTCTCCGGAATGGTGATCGAGCGCGAGCGTGAGATTCGCGGCCTGACCGGCCGCCTGCAGGAGGCCAACGACCGCCACGACCGCAGCATCGCCTCACTGGATGCCGTCTCGGCCCGCCTGGAGGAGATCCAGACTCAGGCAAGGGGCCAGGCGACGCGGATCCGGATGAAGGCGCTGCGCGAGGCGGTCGAGGTCAGCAAGCGCGTTCAGGCCCTGACCGACGCCCAGCCGGTCGCCGATGAGCCTGAGCCCGCGACCAACGGCAACGGTGACGGTGACGGCAAGATCTTCGACGGCTTCTTCGAGGGCCAGGTCAAGCTCGAGATCGGCCCGCTGGGCGACTTCTCGCAGCTGGTCGGCTTCGAGGACGCGGTCGGCCAGCTCGGCGCCTCCGATATCTCCGTCGAACGCTTTTCCGAGGGCCGCGCGACCCTCTCGATGCGACTCGACCAGCCGGTCGAGCTGCTGCGCGAGCTCGAGGAGCTCTCCGCACTCGACTTCAAAGTCCGCCACACCGCGCCGGACAACCTGATCCTCGACGTCGACGAGGATCAGAGCCCCGAGCAGCGCGCCGCCTAGTCTGGCGGCACTCGCGGTAAACTCCCGAGCCGATCTGGGGCTGTAGCTCAGCTGGAAGAGCGTCGCGCTGGCAGCGCGAAGGTCAGGGGTTCGAGCCCCCTCAGCTCCACTCGGTGCCTACTTAAGAAATGTTGCTCCCGTTGCCGATGAGAAGGCGATGAGTGCGGCGAATCAGCACGTGTTCTCGCACGGCATGCAGGACACGCGCGAGACGCTCGAGGTCTGGACCGACCATCCCTGGTCGGTCCTGCGCGGCTGGCTGGCGCTGAGCGTCGCGATCGCGATCTCGCTGCTGGTCGCGACCTGGTTCGTGGCCGGCCTGCTGACCCCCGATCTGACGCAGGTCCATCTCCCCGGCCTGACCGAACCCGCCGACCCCGGCGACCTGGTCCCGATCCTCGAGCGCAACGCTACGGTGCTGGCCCTGCACGCGACGGCCTGTATCGCCGGTTTCATCGCCGGCTCCTCGATGCCGATCGCGGCCGCCCAGCGCACCGGCTTCTCGCGCTGGATCCACGTCAAGGCCGGCGAGCTGGCGATCCTCTTCGTCGCCGCCGTAACCCTCTTCTCGCTCTCGACTCAGGCCTTCTATCTCGGATATCAGGGCTCGACCCTTGCCTTTCAGCTCCACATCTCCCGGCTCGACCTGATCCTCAGCGTGCTTCCCCATGCGATCCCGGAGCTGACCGCGCTCTTCCTGCCCCTCGCGGCCTGGCTGATTGCCAGCCGCCGCGGCGAGTGGAACCAGCTCCTCGCCGCCACCCTGATCACCGTCGCCCTGGCGATCCCGACCCTGATCGTCACCGCGACGATCGAGGTCTACATCTGGCCTCACATTCTCAGGGCGCTCTCGTCGGTCGATCCGACCCACCTCACCCATATCTGGATGGCCTCATAAGATCGCCGCTCGATGAGCGGCTACGACCCGAAGACGATCGAGGCAAAGTGGCAGCAGGTCTGGGCCGAGGAGAAGACCTGGGAAGTCGCGAATCCCGGGCAGCCCGGATTCGATGCCGAGAAGCCGAAGGCCTATGTCCTGGAGATGCTGCCCTACCCGTCGGGCGAGCCCCACGTCGGCCATCTCAAGTGTTATGCGGTCGGCGACGCGATAGCCCACTTCCGGCGCCGCCACGGGTTCGAGGTGATTCACCCCATGGGGTACGACGCCTTCGGGCTGCCGGCTGAGAACAACGCGATCAAAACCGGGGAGGCGCCGCGGGTCGCGACGGAGCGCTCGATCGAGAGCTTCCGCAGGCAGTTCCAGGAGTGGGGGATCTCGATCGACTGGTCGCGGGAGCTGGGCACGCACACGCCCGAGTACTACCGCTGGACGCAGTGGATCTTCCTGCAGCTGTTCGAGAAGGGACTGGCCTACCGGACCGAAGCGCCGGTGCAGTGGTGCCCGAAAGACGCCACCGTGCTCGCCAACGAGCAGGTCGTCGACGGCCGCTGCGAGCGCTGCGGGACCGAGGTCGTCCAGCGCAACCTCAAGCAGTGGTTCTTCAAGATCACCGACTACGCCGATCGGCTGCTCGAGGGCTTCGACCTGCTCGAGTCCTGGCCCGAGCACGTGATCACGATGCAGCGCAACTGGATCGGCCGCTCCGAGGGGGCCGAGGTGGTCTTCCGTTGTCAAGAAAGGCAGCTCGACCTCGACTTCCCGGTCTTCACCACCCGCCCCGACACCCTCTTCGGCGCCACCTTCTTCGTCCTCGCCCCCGAGCACCCGGAGCTGGAGCGGCTGGTCGCCGGCACGCCGGCCGAGCAGGCGGTGCGCGAGTACGTCAACCGGGTCGGCCGCGAGTCGGCCGAGGAGCGCGGCGCCGAGGACCGCGAGAAGACCGGCGTGGCGCTGGGGCGCAGCGTCGTCAACCCGGTCAACGGCGAGGAGATCCCGATGTTCGTCGCCGACTACGTGCTGATGGAGTACGGAACCGGGGCGATCATGGCGGTGCCCGGGCACGACGGTCGCGACTACGAATTCGCCCAGAAGTTCGGGCTGCCGATCAAGCGAGTGATCGAGGGGGAGGACCCCGAGGCCGCCCGTGACGACGCCGGCCTGCCCTATCCGGGCGACGGTCCGATGATCGCCTCCGGCCGCTTCGACGGCAAGGGCAACCGCGACGCCTACGAGGAGATGGTCGGGTGGCTGGCCTCCGAGCAGCGCGGCAGCTCCGCGGTCAACTACCGGCTGCGCGACTGGCTGGTCTCGCGGCAGCGCTACTGGGGGGCGCCGATCCCGATCGTCTACTGCGAGGAGTGCGGCATGGTCCCGGTGCCCGACGACCAGCTCCCGGTCGAGCTGCCCGAGATCGAGGACTACGCGCCGCAGGGCAGGAGCCCGCTGGCCGCGGCGGAGGATTGGGTCGCCACCGAGTGCCCGCGCTGTGGAGGCCCGGGCCGCCGCGAGACCGACACCATGGACACCTTCGTCGACTCCTCCTGGTACTTCATCCGCTACCTCGACCCGCGCAACTCCGGGGCCGCCTGGGACCGCACGGCGGCCGACCACTGGCTCCCCGTCGACCAGTACATCGGCGGGGTCGAGCATGCGATCCTGCACCTGATGTACGCGCGCTTCCTGACCAAGGCGCTGGCCGACCTCGGTCACCTTGGCGTCCAGGAGCCGTTCGCCAACCTCTTCGCCCAGGGGATGATCACCCGCGACGGGGCGAAGATGTCGAAGTCGAAGGGCAACACGGTCAGCCCGGGGGAGTACGTCGAGCGCTACGGGGCCGACTCCGCCCGCACCTACGTCTGCTTCATGGGCCCGCCCGAGCGCGGCGGCGACTGGACCGACGAGGGCGTCGAGGGGGTCAACCGCTTCCTCTCGCGGCTGGCGCGACTCTGTGACGAGGTCGCGGAGCGCAGCCAGCCCGGCGCGCCCTCCGCCGAGGTCGGCGGCGAGGCCCGCGAGCTGCTCGCCAAGTCCCACTGGGCGATCGACAAGGTCAGCCGCGACTTCCAGCGCGGCTTCCAGTTCAACACCGCGATCTCGGCGGTGATGGAGCTGGTCAACGACGCCTATCGGCTCAAGGACGGCCTCTACCCCGACCCCGAGGGTGCCGCGGTGGTCCGCTTCGCGACCGCGACCGCGGCCTCGCTGATCTTCCCCTTCGCGCCGCATCTCGGCAGCGAGGTGTTCGAGCGGCTGACCGGCGAGCGGGTCTGGGAGCGGCCCTGGCCCGAAGCCGACCAGCAGCTGCTCCACAGCGACACCGTGACCCTCGTCGTCCAGGTCAACGGCAAGCTGCGCGACCGCATCGAGGCCGGCGCCGAGGACTCGCGCGAGCAGCTCCTGGAGCTGGCGCGGGCGAGCGAGAAGGTCGGGAAGCACCTCGATGGCAAAGAGGTCGTCAAGGAGATAGTGGTGCCCGGCAAGCTGGTCAACCTCGTGGTCAGGTAGCCGCGGCGTACCCTCGGGACGCCCGGTTCTGGTACAAAGCGCGCCGATGCTCGTCAGGCGTCTCGAGGACGCACCAGTAGAGGAGTGGCACCGGCTGCGCACCCACGCCCTGATGGACGCAGGCGAACTCGGTGCCCGCAATCTCTCCGTCACCTGGCTCTCGGTCCCGGTCGGAGCCGAACAGACTCTGCGCTCCCACGAAGAGTCCGAGCAGGTCTACGTGGTCGTGCGCGGAGCCGGCACGATGTCCGTCGCCGGCGACACCCAGCAGGTCGGCGAGGGGGACCTGATCCTGGTCCCGCCCGCCACCGACCACTCGGTCGCCAACAACGGCGACGCCGAGCTGGCCTGCGTCTCGGTCCAGTCGCCGCCCGTCGCCGCCGCCGAGCTCTACAGCGATCAGCTCGCCGAGGTTGCCGGCTACGACGACGACGACGATTTGTAGACGCTTCCTCTGCGCATTCGTTTGATTGAGCGCGCCATGCGTGCGCCGGGTTGGGCAACGCTTGGGGCATGCCCGAGTTGAGCCGAGCCCAGGTCGTCGTCTACGGCGCGATTGCCGTGGCGCTGCTGCTGATCGGAGCAAGGGCGATTCGTGGCGAGGGCGGGGCCGAGAGCTCCTACGCGGCCGATTCCGGCGCCGAATCGTCGTCGAGCGGCGGCGGCTTCACGGTCAGCGGCCAGGCGGGCGACCTCGTCGTCGACGTGACCGGTGCGGTGGGCCGGCCCGGCGTCTACCGCCTGCCCGCCGGCAGCCGGGTCAACGATGCCGTCGAGCGGGCCGGAGGCGCGGCGGCCAAGGCGGAATTGGAAGCGGTGAACCTCGCCGCCCGACTGGCCGACGGGCAGCAGGTGGTCGTGCCGGAACAGGGGCCGGCGGGCTCGACGGCGATCGCCGGCGCGGAATCCGAAGACGGCCCGATCAGCCTCGGCGCGGCGACCGTCGAGCAGTTGGACACGATCGACGGCATCGGCCCGGTCACCGCCCAGGACATCATCGACTTCCGCGACGAACAGGGCGGCCTCTCCTCGATCGACCAGCTCGACCAGGTGTCCGGGATCGGGCCGGCGACGATGGAGTCGCTGCGGGACCGGCTCCAGCCCTAGGCGGTCCCGTGCGCTCACCACGGCCGCCGCTGCCGGTCCTGGCCGGGATCGCCGTCCTGGTCGTCGTCGCGCTGCTGAGGAGTGGCGAGATCCGCGACCGGGCGGAGGCGGGGCTGGCTCGTGGGATGCCGCCGCGCGAGGCGGAGCTGGCCCGCGGCTTCGTGCTCGGCGAGGACGAAGACGTCGACGCGAAGACGGTCGAAGACTTCCGCCGCTCCGGGCTCAGCCATCTGCTCGCGGTCAGCGGTGAGAACGTGACCCTGCTGGCGCTGCTGGCGATGCCGTTGCTGGGCGCACTGGGCATCCCGCTGCGGGAGCGGCTGATCTGGATCCTCGGGCTGATCGCGATCTACGTGCCGCTGGCGGGCGCCGGCCCCTCGATCCAGCGCGCCGGGGTGATGGGTGCGGTGGGCGTGCTGGCGACCCTGTCGGGACGGCGGGCGTCGCGGCTCTACGCGCTGCTGCTGGCGCTGGGGGTGACTCTGGCGGTCGATCCCGGGGTCGCATCCGACGTCGGCTGGCAGCTCAGCTTCGCGGCCGTGGTCGGCATCTTCCTGCTGGCGGCGCCGCTGCGAGCCGCGATCGTCGCCCGGCTCGGATCCGGCGGCTGGCGCCGCGCCCTCGCCGAGGGCGCGGCGGTGACGATCGCCGCCACCCTTGCCACGGCGCCGCTGATCGCCTACCACTTCGAAACGCTCTCGACCACGACGCTCGTCGCCAACCTGCTGGCGATGCCCGCGGTGGCGCCGGCGATGTGGCTGGGGATGGCGACCGCCGCCGCCTCCCAGATCCCCGGGCTGCCGGTCCAGGCGCTCAATGGCCTCGACGCGCTCTTGCTCGGCTACATCGCCCAGGTCGCCGCCTGGTGCGCGCGGCCGAGCTGGGCGGAGGTCGGGGTCCGGATCGGCGGCGCCGGCCTGGCCGGCTCCTACGCGGCGCTCGCGGCGGCGGTGCTGTTCGCTTTCCGCCTCCGCCGTGGGCGGAGGTTGGCGGCGGCGCGAGGGCGCGGGTCTCCCGTGCCCGCGCCTCCGGCGGCGATGGCGTCCGGATCGGACCCCTCGGCACGACGCTCCAGCGGTGCGGCGCGGAAGGCCCGGCTGGTGCTCGCGGCGCTCGCCGCGGTCGTTCTCGCCGCGACGCTGCTCGCGGCAGGGAGGCGGCTCTGGCGCCGGCGCCCCGGCGTCCGGCCTGCGGGTCGAGGTGCTCGACGTCGGTCAGGGCGACGCGATCCTGCTGCAGCCGGCCGGCGCGCCGGCGCTGCTGGTCGACGGTGGGCCGCCGGGCGACGACCTCGCCGCCAAGCTGGACGCCGCCGGAGTCGACCGGCTCGGCGCCGCTGTCATCACCCACGACGAGTCCGACCACGCCGCCGGCGTCGAGGAATTGCTCGGACGCCTCCCGATCGAACGCCTTGTCTACGCCCGGCTTGGCGGCGAGCCGCTCGCCGAGGCGCGGTCCGCCGGGGCGGTTCCACTGCGGATCGCCCAGGGCGAAGAGCTGCATTCGGGGGGCCTCGAGCTCGAGGTGCTCTGGCCGCCGCGCGCGAGCTTCGAGCAGCCGCTCGCCGGCGCCAACCCCAACGATTCGGCGCTGGTCCTCCTCGCCCGCTGGCACAGCTTCTCGATGCTGCTCAGCGCCGATGCCGAGGCGGAAACGGTGCCGCTCGATCCCGGCCCGGTCGACGTGCTCAAGGTTGCTCACCACGGCAGCGACGACGCCGGCCTGTCCGCCCTGCTCGATCGCACCCGGCCCGGGCTCGCGGTGATCTCGGTCGGCGCCGGCAACTCCTACGGGCACCCGACCGCCGGCACCCTCGCCACCCTCGCCGGCCACGGCATCCGCATCCTGCGCACCGACCTCGACGGGACCGTGACGATCGACGTCCATGGCGACTCGATCGAGGTCGAAGGGGACGGCTGAGATGGGGCCGCCAGGCGCGTCACTAGACTCGCCGCGTGGCCGAGGAGATGCGAGCGCTGTACCTGATCGCCGGCACCGACGGGGCGAAAATCGACGCCACGCGGAGCCGGCTGCGGGCCCGCGCCGAACGTGAGGCCGGCGCCGCTGCCCTGGAAGTGTTCGAGCCCGGCGAGGGCAAGGGGATGCCGGATCACGAGGCGCTGCTGATGGCGATCCCGGCGATGTCGCTGATGGACTCGCGCCGCTACCTGCTCGCCGACGGCGTCGAGCGCTGGCGCGATCGCCAGCTCGAGGCCGTTGCCGCCGCGATCGCCGAGCTGCCTCCCGACCTCACCGTCGTCCTGATCGCCCGCGCCAAAGCACCGGCGAAGCTCGACCAAAGCGGTCAAAGCCGCCAAGGGGGAGATCCACGAATTCGAGGCACCGAAGGCGCGTGAGATGCCGCGGCTGCTCGTCGCCGAGGCGCAGCGGCTCGGCTTCCGGCTGGAGCCGCGTCGCCGCCCGCGTGCTCGTCGACCGCATGGGCGCCAACCCGGTGCGCCTGCATCACGAGCTCGAGCGCCTGGCCCTCTGGGCGGGCGAGGGGGGAGAGGTGAGCGCCGCCGACCTCGGCGCGATGATCGCCGACACCTCCGAGGCCGCCGTCTGGTCGCTCTCGGACGCCCTGCTGGAGCGCGACGCCGCCGGCGCCCTGCGGATCGGCGAGCGGCTGATCGACCAGGGCGAGAACGTCACCGGGCTGATCTACGGTCTCGCCTCGCGCCTGCGCGGCGCCTGTGCCGCCGCCGGCCAGCTGGAGGAAGGGATCCCGCCCAAGCAGGTCGAGTCCTCGCTGAAGATGCACCCCTACGCCGCCAAGCAGCTGGTGGCGAAGCTCCGCGACGCCGACGTCGCCGACCTGCGCATGGCCACCGAGGCGCTGGCCGACCTGGAGCTCTGGTGCCGCGGCGGCGCCGACTACGGCGACGAGCTGGCGTCTGACCCTCGCTCTGAGGCGAGCGGCTGGCGTTGCGGTCGCGGCCTGACTACTTCGCGGCGACGGCCGCGGCCATGCGGGCCGCTTTCGACTTCTTGCGGGCGCCGGTGTTCCTGTGCATGGCGCCCTTCTGCACGGCCTTGTCGATCTTCGAGACCAGGTCGCGCTCCTCGCCGGCGATCGTGCCGGCGTCGCCCGCCTCGACGGCGCTCTCGAGGCGGCGGAAGTGGGTCTTCACCGTGCTCGTGAGCAGGCGGTTCTCCGCGCGCTCGCGCTCGCTGCGTAGGATCCGCTTCTTCTGTGAGGCAATGTTGGCCATGTCAAGTGCCCGAGCGAGTTTGTTGCAGGCCCCGGGCGGCCGCCGACTATAGCGACTGAGACCAGCTTGGAGACGCCCAAGGCACCCGACACCCCCGAGGACGACGAGCGCGCGATCGACGCCGACGTCGCCGTGCGCACCGCCGAGGCCTTCGATCCGGGCGAGGAACTGTCCGCCGAGCCGGCTCCCGGTCGCCAGGCCGGCCGCATCGCCCGCTCCACCGCCTTCTTCTCGATCGCCACCGCCGCCTCGCGCGTCGCCGGCCTCGGCCGCGAAGTCGTCGCCGCCGGCTACTACGGCATCAGCGGGCCGATGTCGGCCTTCACGATCGCCTTCGCGGTGCCGAACCTGATCCGGGCGCTGTTCGCCGACGCGGCTCTGCAGCCGGCCTTCGTCCCGATCTTCACCGAACTGCTGGGCAAGAAGCAGTACAAGGAGGCCTTCCGCCTCGCCTCGACACTGCTCCTGCTGATCACGATGGTGCTGGGCGCGATCACCGCCTTCTTCGTGATCTTCGCCCCGATCGTGATGCCGATCTTCGTGCCCGGCTTCGGGTCCGAGCTCACCGACCTCACCGTCACCCTCTCCCAGATCCTCTTCCCGATCCTGATCCTGCTCGGGGTCAGCGGCGTCGTCGTCGGCATCCTCAACAGCTACGACCGCTTCGGCGCCTTCGCGATCTCGCCGCTGTTCTGGAACCTCTCGATCATCGTCGTCCTGGTCGTGCTCGAGCCGATGTTCCACGGCCAGGACAAGATCTACGCCTACGCGATCGGGATCCTGATCGGCACCGCGGTCCAGCTCGCGATCCCCGCCTGGGACCTGCGCCACACGCCGTATCGCTTCAGCTTCAGCTTCGATTGGCGCCATCCCGGCGTGCGCCGCGTGCTTCTGCTGATGCTGCCGGTGACGATCAGCCTCGGCCTGATCAACTTCAACCAGCTGATCAACAGCACCTTTGGCAGCCTCGTCAGCGACCAGGCCCCCGCCGCGATCGAAAAAGCGTTCCGCATCTACCAGCTGCCGCAGGGGATCTTCTCGGTCGCGGTCGCAACCGTCCTCTTTCCGACCCTGGCCCGCTTCGCCAACGCGGGGGAGATCGACAACCTGCGGGCGACGATGGCCAACGGGATGCGGCTGATCCTCTTCGTCCTGGTGCCGGCGGCCGCCGCGATCCTGGTGCTCTCGGACCCGATCATCCGGCTCATCTACCAGCGGGGAGAATTCGACGCCGCCCAGACCTCGATCGTCGCCACGGCCCTGTTCTGGTTCGCCTTCTCCCTCCCGACCAACGGCCTCTACCTGTTGCAGACCAGGACCTTCTTCAGCCTCCAGCGTCCCTGGCAGGCGACCGGCCTAGCGGTGATCGATCTCGTCGTCTCGATCCTGGCCGCCTTTCTCCTCTACAAGCCGTTCGGGGTTGCCGGCATCGTCGCCGGGACGGGAATCGGCACCAGCACGGCGGTCATCGCCCAGGCGTTCGTCCTCGGCCGCGAGTTCGGCGGCCTCGAGTTCGGGCGTCTGTTCTCGACGACGGCGCGGGTGACGATCGCCTCGGCGGCGTTGGCCGGCGTCAGCTGGGTCGTTTGGCACGCCCTCGAGGTCGCGCTCGGAGCCGGTCTGGGTGGCCAGATCGTCTCCCTGGGCGCGGGCCTTGCGGCGGGCGGTATCGCCTATCTCGCGATCGCGAAGCTGCTGCGCGTCCCCGAGTTGGAGCAGATGATCCGGCTGCTGCGACGGCGCTAGGAGCGGAGGTGCTGGGTCCGGGGCGTTACCTGCTGGGGATCGTCGAGCTGGCGGTGCTCGTCGGCTTCGCGGGCCTCGGCGCGTCCCGGCTGCGTTCGCGCCTGCTTCCCCGCTTCGAGGGCGCGCCGGCGCATCTGGCCACCGGCGTCTTCGCCCTCGCCATCCTGATCTGGGCGGCCGAGATCCTAGGCACGATCTCCCTGTTCAAGCCGGCCCCCTACGTGGTTGCGGTAATTGCAGTGGGACTGATCCTGCGTCTGACGGTTTCACCCGCGGGTGGCGGGGAGGCGGGGGTCCCCCGCGGCGCGCAGCGCGAAAGCGCGAGCACCGTGGGGGATGCCGCCCCGACAGGACCCGCGGGCGGAGGCGTCTGGCCCTCGCTCGTTGCCTTCGCCATCGCCGCAATCGCCCTGATCCACTTCGCAGCGGGCGTGAAGACGAGGTTGTCGACCGGCATGACCGGCTTCGACAGCACCTGGTACCACGGCCCGTTCGCAGCAGGCTTCTTCCAGTCGGGCAACACGATCGACCTGCACTTCATCGCGCCGCAGTTCCTCGCCTGGTTCTATCCCGCGAACGGCGAAATCTTCCACGCGGCCGGGATGCTGGCGTTCGGGCGGGACCTGCTCTCGCCGCTGCTGAATCTCGGCTGGTTCGCCGGCTGTCTGCTGGCCGCCTGGTGCATCGGGCGGCCGTACCGGGTCGCGCCGTGGTCGCTCGGCCTCGGTGCGGTCGCTCTCAGCGTCCCGGCGCTCGCCGACCAGGCAGGTGAGGCGAGAAACGACATCGTCGGGATCTTCTTCCTGCTTGCTGCGGTCGCGCTCGCCCTGAATGCCTGGGCAGCGCGGGGAGAGGGGGAGAGGGGCCTGCCGACCGGCGCCCTGCTGGTCATCGGCCTGGCCGCCGGCCTGGCGGCGGGGACGAAGCTCAACTTCCTCCTGCCCGTTGCGGTGCTGGTGCTCGGCCTGGTCACGATCGCCCCGCAGGGGCGGAGGTGGCGGGCGCTCGCCGCGGCCGGCTTGGCTGCGCTGGCCGGCGGCGGCTACTGGTATCTGCGCAATCTCGTCCACAGCGGCAACCCGCTGCCCTGGATCCACCACCTCGGCCCGATCTCCCTCCCGGCGCCGAACCAGGCGCTCGGCGGCCGCGAAGCGCACGGCGTCCTCGGCTACCTGACCAACGGCACGGTCTGGTCGGACTGGTTCCTGCCCGGCCTCCATGGTGGCCTCTGGATCGTCTGGCCCCTGCTCGGCGCCGGCGCCCTCGCGGGCCTCGTCCTCTGCCTGGTCGGCTGGAAGCGGGGCCCGGTCCTCGCCCTCGCCGGCCTGGTCGGTCTTGCCACCGCCCTCGCCTGGCTCGTCGCCCCGACCTCCGCCTCCGGCCCCGACGGGATGCCCCGCGGCTTCGAATCCGGGCTCCGCTACCTCGCTCCCGCACTCATCCTCGGCTTGGCGCTATTACCGGCTACGCGGCCCCTCCGCGACCGCGCCGCCCGCCTCAGCGCCTCGGTGTCGCAGTTATTGCCGCTATCCGGTAAGAAGTACGACCTCGCCGGTAGGTCTGGGGGACTTCGTCGTGGCGGGACGCATCTGGTCCTCGGACTCGGCCTGGGGCTGCTCCTTCTCGCGGTGATCGCCGGCTACCCGATCCAGCGCCACTACCTCCAGAACCGCTACGCGAACCCTTCGTTCACCACTCCCGGCCTCAACGCCGCCTTCGCCTGGTCCCGCGACATCTCCGGCGCCCGCATAGCCACCACCAGCACCCGCCAGTACCCCCTCTTCGGCACCGACCTCTCCAACCGCGTCGCCTACATCGGCAGCGAACGCCCCCACGGCGGCTTCGAACCTGCCGCCACCTGCCCCACCTGGCGCCGCGAGCTGAACGCCGGCCACTACGACTACGTGGTCACCACCCGCGACCGCCTCGAACCCGGCAAGCCGCCCTATCCGCCCCAGGCAACCTGGACCGAAGGCCCCCGCGCCAAGGTCGTCCTCCGCAAACCCCCCACCGTCGTCTTCGAGCTCACCGGGCCCTTGGATCCCGCCGGCTGCTCGAGCTGAGGAAACGGCGAACACGATTCATGGCGAGGATCCCGGTGACCGCGCTTCTGCGACGGGTGACATGGGGGGAGGTGCCGAGAACGTAGACCTCCCCCGCAGGCGCCTCCCCCATGGCGCCCGTCGGTCACTCGCGCTCGCCATACTGCGCCCTCGCCATGGACCGCATCCGCAACTTCTCGATCATCGCCCACATCGACCACGGCAAGTCGACCCTGGCCGATCGCATCCTCGAGGTCACCGGCGCCGTCGACCCGAAGAAAATGCAGGCGCAGATGCTCGACTCGATGGACCTCGAGCGCGAGCGCGGGATCACGATCAAGGCTCAGGCGGTGCGGGTCGAGTACACCGCCACCGACGGGCAGGCCTACCACCTGCACCTGATCGACACCCCCGGCCATGTCGACTTCTCCTACGAGGTCTCGCGCAGCCTCGCCGCCTGCGAGGGCGCCCTGCTGGTCGTCGACGCCGCCCAGGGGGTCGAGGCGCAGACCGTCGCCAACACCTACCTGGCGATCGAGGCCGGGCTGGAGTTGATCCCGGTGATCAACAAGGTCGACCTGCCGGGGGCCGAGCCGGAGCGGGTGGCGGCCGAAATCGCCGACCTGACCGGTGGCGACCCCGAGGAAGCGCTGTGGATCTCGGCCAAGACCGGGGTCGGGGTGCCCGAGGTGCTGGAGGCGATCGTCGAGCGCATCCCGGCCCCGAAGGGCGAGCCCGAGGCGCCGACGCGGGCGCTGATCTTCGACTCCGAGTTCGACCAGTACCGCGGCGTGATCGCCTACGTGCGGATGGTCGACGGCTCCTTCCGCAAGCACGAGCGGATCCTGGCGATGCAGAACGGGACCGAGGCCGAGATCGACGACATCGGCTTCTTCCGGCCGGCGATGACCGCGGTGGGGGGGATGGAGGCCGGCGACGTCGGCTACCTGATCACCGGGATCAAGGACGTCACCAAGCTGCGGGTGGGCGACACGCTGACCGCCCAGGCCGGGCCGGCCGCGGAGCCGCTGGAGGGCTATCGCGAGGTCCGCCCGATGGTCTTCTGCGGCCTCTTCCCGATCGACACCGACCGCTACGAAGACCTCCGCGACGCGCTCGAGAAGCTGGCCCTCAACGACGCGGCGCTGTCCTGGGAGCCGGAGACCTCGGAGGCGCTCGGCTTCGGCTTCCGCTGCGGCTTCCTCGGCTTGCTGCACATGGAGATCGTGCGCGAGCGGCTGGAACGCGAGTACGGCCTCGACCTGCTCTCGACCACCCCGAACGTGCGCTACGAGGTGCACCTGACCAACGGCACCTCGAAGGAGGTCCGCAGCCCCACCGACCTGCCGGACCCGGGCACGATCGAGTCGATCGAAGAGCCCTACATCCGCGCCACGATCATCGCCCCCTCCGAGCAGGTCGGTGCGGTGATGGAGCTCTGCCAGGGGCGCCGCGGCACCCACGTCGACATGCACTACCTGAGCCCGGTGCGGGTGCAGATCCGCTACGACATGCCGCTCGGCGAGATCGTCCTCGACTTCTTCGACCTGTTGAAGTCCTCGACCCGCGGCTACGCCTCGCTCGACTACGAGCCGATCGGCAATCGGCCCTCGGACCTGGTCAAGGTCGACATCCTCCTGGCCGGCGACAAGGTCGACGCGCTCTCGATCATCGTCCACCGCGATTTCTCCTACGAGCAGGGCAAACGGCTGGTCGAGCGGCTGCGCAAGACGATCCCGCGCCAGCTCTTCGACGTGCCCGTCCAGGCCGCGATCGGCTCCAACATCCTCGCCCGCGAGACCGTCAAGGCGCTGCGCAAGGACGTCACCGCGAAGCTCTACGGCGGCGACGTCACCCGCAAGAACAAGCTGCTGAAGAAGCAGAAAGCGGGCAAGAAGCGGATGAAGTCGGTGGGGCGGGTGGAAGTGCCGCAGGAGGCTTTCCTGGCCGTCCTCCAGATCGACGATTAGGGTCGACCGGATAGGGTCCGGCCATGCCGATCAAAACCGATGCCATAGGTAAGGAATGGCCCGGGACGACCTATCAGGTCGGCCGGGAGAAGATCAAGGAGTACGCGAACGTGATGGGGATCGAGAACCCCGTGCACTTCGACGTCGAGGCGGCCCGCGCGGCCGGTTTCCGCGACGTCGTCGCGCCGCCGATGTTCGCCGTCGTCTACAGCGGCCCGGCGATGGGGCCGGTCATGTTCGATCCCGAGGTGGGGATGAACTTCGCGACGATGGTCCACGGCGCCCAGGAGTTCGAGTGGGGCGAGCCGGCCTGCTCCGGCGACGAGATCACGACTACGCCGAAATGCCTGGAGATCTACGAGAAAGACGGCAAGGGCTTCTACGTCTTCGAGTCCGTCTCCGTCAACCAGAACGGCGAGCGGGTGGTCCGCGCCGTCTGGACCAACATCGTCAGGGGGGTATAGAGATGGCCGATCTGAACGTCGGAGACGCGGTGCCGGAGCTGAGCGTGACCCCGGACAAGTACGTGCCGCACCGCTACGCGGGCGCCTCGGGGGACTTCAACCCGATCCACATCGACCCCGAGTTCGCCAAGGCGGTCGGGCTGCCGAGCACGATCCTCCACGGCCTCTACTCGATGGGCCTCGTCGCCCGCGCCAACGCCGCCGTCGCCGGTGGCGACCCGCGGGCGCTGAAGCGGCTCTCGGTGCAGTTCCGGGGGATGGGGATGCCGGAGCAGGAGATCGTCGTCTCGGGGACTGTCAAGTCGGTGGACGGGGATCGGGTGACGATTGGCACGGTTGCCGCTCAGGGCGATACGCAGATCATCAAGAACGCCGAGGCTGAAATACAGCTTTAGGGCGGGAGGAGTGCCCGCACCCTCCTCGGAGCCGCGCCTGGCTGATTCCTAAGATGTAAAGATGATCTCCGATCGACAGGAGTTGATTCTGCAGCTGGTCGTCGATGCCTATCTGGCGTCGGCGAAGCCGGTAGCCTCGCGCGAGCTGGCGGAGCAGCGGGAGGTGGAGTGGGGTCCCTCGACGGTTCGGGCTGAGCTGGCCGCCCTGGAGATGGCGGGGTATTTGACGCATCCGCATACCTCGGCTGGTCGGGTTCCCACGGACTCGGGCTACCGGCGCTACGTGGACCTGCTGCTGGAATCGGGGGCGCCGCCGGCGCCGACGCGGGTCGAGCTGGAGTTGTCGCGGTTGCGGCGGGAGGTCGACGAGGCGATGCGGGAGACGACGGCGGCGCTGGCGCAGGTGACCGATCTGGTCGCGATGGCGACGGCGCCGGTGCCGAGCGCGGCGGCGACGATCCACCGGGTCGAGGTGCTGCGGCTGCAGCCGACCAAGGTCGTGGTGATCGCGATCGCCTCCACCGGCGACGTGGCCCGGCGGGTCTTCGAGTTCGACCGCCCGGTCGACGGCGGCCTGGTCGCCTGGGCCTCCAGCTACCTCAACGAGTCGCTCTCCGGGCTCGGCGTCGGCTCGCGGATGATCGCCGGCCGGCTCGCCGACCCCGAGCTGGGCCGGGTCGAGGCCGGGTTCGTCGCCACCCTCGGCGCCGCCTTCACCGAGCTCGAGCGCGAGACCGGCGCCGACCTCTACATGGACGGTGCCGCGCGGCTGCTCTCCGAAGCGCACCTCGCCGACCTGCCCCGCGCCGATGAGCTGATGACGGCGCTGGAGCGCCGCGCCGGCGTCCTGCAGATGCTTCGCTCCACTCTCGACGAGCGCTCGGTCTTCCTCTGGATCGGCGCCGAGAACCCGCAGCCGGAGCTGCGCTCGGTCAGCGTCGTCGGCGCCAACTACGGCCTCGGCCACCGCAACCTCGGATCGGTCGGCGTCGTCGGCCCGCTGCGGATGGACTACGCGACCGCGATCGCCTCGGTGCGCGGCGCGGCGCGCGAGCTCTCCCGTTACTTCGAGACCGTCTACGACGACTGAGCCCGATGGCGCGCGACTACTACGAGGTTCTCGGCGTCAGCCGGGACGCCGGCGAGGCCGAGATCAAGAAGGCCTTCCGCGGCCTCGCCCGCGAACTGCACCCCGACGTCAACGACCACGATCCCGAGGCGGAGGAGAAGTTCAAGGCGGCCGCCGAGGCCTACGAGGTGCTCTCCGACGCCGAGCGCCGGCAGACCTACGACGCCTACGGTCAGGAGGGCTTGCGCTCCGGCGGCTTCGACCCGCGCAGCGCCTCCTCCTTCGGCTCGATCGACGACATCCTCTCGGCCTTCTTCGGCGGCGGCGCTGGCGACGTGTTCGGCGGCGGCCAGGCGGGCGGCGGCGACATCATGGTCTCGGTCGAGGTCGATCTCGAGGAGGTCTCCACCGGCGTGCGCCGCAAGGTCGAGTTCGACGCGGTCGGCGCCTGCGAGCACTGCCACGGCAACGGCGCCGAGCCGGGCACCCCGATCTCCACCTGCGAGCGCTGCGGCGGCGCCGGGCAGCTGCGCCAGGTCACCCGCACCCCGTTCGGCCAGATGGTCCGCGGGGTCGCCTGCGACGTCTGCGGCGGCGCCGGCAAAGTCCCGGAGACGCCCTGCGAGGTCTGCTCGGGCAGCGGCCGCACCCCCGGCCATCGCGCCCAGGAGGTCGAAATCCCGGCCGGGATCGAAAGCGGGCAGCGGCTGCGGATCTCCGGCGCCGGGCACGCCGGCGGCTCGGGCGCTCCGGCCGGCGACCTCTACGTCGATGTCCAGGTCGCCGAGGACGAGCGCTTCCAGCGCGAAGGCACCGACCTGATCAGCGTCGTCTCGATCCC
>CAVTKD010000012.1:0-102264 GCA_963735235.1 uncultured Solirubrobacterales bacterium
AGGTTCGGTGCTTTTTTTCGGCGCGGTGGATCGTCTCGAACTCCTCGAGCTGAGCGGCCGGATCCGACCGCGACGCAGGTCAGCGGGGAATCGGCGAGCTGGGCGGGCATCGGCACTCCTGCCGGAGCCGCTCGTCGAATCCCTGAAGACAAGGAGCCACCGCCGGCCAGCGTGATGCCTCGGTCCATGATGTCGCCGGCCAGCTCCGGGGCGTCCGGTCGAGGGTCTCCTTGACCGCGTCGACGATCGCGTTACCGGGTCCTTGAGGGCCTCGCGGATTCCTCGCTGGTCAGCATCACGGTCTTCGGCAGGCCGGAGACGATGTCGCGGCCGCGGATCTCGGTCCGAACCTCCTCGTGCAGCTCGGTGGCCGAGCCGGCTTCAAGCTTGACCTCTTCGGCGGTCTGGGTGCCGATCGCCAGTTTGTAGGCCTGCTTGCAGTGGCTGACGATCGCCTCGTCGAGCTCATCGCCGCCGAGCCGGATCGACTGCGAGACGACGATCCCGCCGAGTGAGATCACCGCCACCTCCGTGGTGTCGCCGCCGATGTCGACGATCAGCGACCCGGTCGGCTCCGCCACCGGCAGGCCGGCACCGATCGCCGCCGCCATCGGCTCCTCGATCAGATAGGCCTCGCGGGCGCCGGCGACGAGACAGGCCTCTTCGACCGCCCGCTTCTCGACGCCGGTCACCCCGGACGGGACGCAGACGACGATCCGCGGGCGGGCGAATCGCGTCGAGTGAACCGAGTGGATGAAATGGCGGAGCATCTGCTCGGTCACGTCGAAATCGGCGATCACTCCGTCCCTCAGCGGCCGGATCGCGGTGATCGTCCCCGGCGTGCGCCCGAGCATTCGCTTCGCTTCGGCCCCGACCGCGCGGACCTTGCCGTCGCGAGAGTCGATCGCCACCACCGAGGTCGACGGCCATGTCGCGGCCGCCGAGCCGTGTCAAGTAGCTGAATATGCCCATGTGCGAATTTCCAGGGAAATCATCCCAAACGCACCTAATCGGCCTGTCCGCTCCGGTCAGGCCGGCTCAAAGACCCGGCGCCAGCTCCACCAGCAGCCCGACGGGCAGCCCGACGACGTTGGAGACGCTGCCCCTCCAACCGCTGCACCAGCGTCGACCCCAGCGTCTGGGATCGCGTACCCCCCGGACCGCCCCCGCCACTCCCCGAACCGCACATACCGCTCCTTCTCCCCCTCTGGGAGCTCCCTGAAGACAACGGAGGTCCGTTCCAGCCCCGACAGCTCCTCCCCGTCTCGGAGCACCACCAACCCACTCAGCGCCTCGTGCCCGCCCCGACATCCGGTCCAGATACTCCCGAGCCTCAACCTCACCTCAAGGCTTCCCCAGCGCCTTCCCATCCAGCACCACATCCGTATCGCAGGCAATCACCAACACATCAGGGCGTACCTCAACTGCCCGAGCCTTCATCCGAGCGTTCTCGACGACCTCTACCTCGGGGTCGCCCCAGGTCAGCTCATCCACGCCGGGCACCATCACCTCGAAGTCGATCCCCAGCTTCTGAAGAATTTCCCTCCGCTGCGGAGAGCTGGAGGCCAGTACGACCCTCATCGCGAGGGCTTCAGGACAGCTCGGGGAACCAGATTCCGATCTCGCGCTCGGCCGACTCATCCGATCGGAGCCGTGCACCATGTTGAAGGTCATCTCCAGAGCGAAGTCGCCGCGGATCGAGCCGGGAGCGGCCTGCGACGGGGTTGGTCGCCCCGATCACTGACGGGCCGCCGGAACCGCTTCGGCACCCTCGAAGACGATCGCGACCAGGGGCCGCCGGTGATGAAGGAGACCAGCTCGCCGAAGAACGGCTTCTCGGCGTGCTCTGCGTAGTGCTGGTTGGCGATTACGCCCTCGTCCGCCTGCATCGACTTGAGGGCGACGATACGCAGCCCCTTGCGCTCGAAACGGGCGACGACCTCGCCACTGAGGGCGCGTTCGAACGCGTCAGGCTTGACGAGGATCAGGGTCCGGCTCACGGCTGGTGCTCCTTTGTTCTGGTTTTGGGCTTGGGGCCTCTTTCGGGGCCCCCCCGGGCCGGCTCTTTACTGACGGTGCTCGGGGAAGGTCTCTTGCTCGCCGAGCTGGCTTTTTTGCGGCGGGTGGGCGAGCGTTTCGGCGCCTGCTCCGAGCGCGGCTCGGGCTCGGGTCGCCGCGACTCCGGCTCCGGGCGGCGCTCGCGCTGTGGGCGGCGCGTCCGCTCGCGGTCACCGCCGCCACCGAGCGTAGTCTCGCAGTAAGGGCAGAGGTCCCAGCGCGGGTCGACCGGCTTGCTGCAGGTCGGGCAGGGGTCCTTGAGACGGCGCTGGCAGTTGGGGCAGCGCAGGAAGTTCTTCTCGACCGGGTATTCGCAGTTGGGGCAGGTCTGCTCTTTCAGCTGACGCACCCGCAGCTCCGCGGCTTTGATCTCCAGCTCGCGCTCGTGCGCGTCCTCCAGGTACTCCGGCGGGCGCACGATCGCGTAGACGGCGGTGCCGATGTACGGGAAGAAGGAGGCGACCGTGGCGCAGGCGACCAGGAACGGATCGGAGATGCGGCGGCGGGCGTCGAGGTAGGTGTAGACGATCAACGCCAGCCAGAGAACGACCAGCATGAGGAGAAACAGGGTCGCGACCAGGTTGAGGCCGCTGTTGCTGATGCCGAAGATCGCTAGTGACATTGGTGGGCGCCCCCTAGAGGGAGGCGGCAGTCTACTTCTCCACGCAGGTCACGAACCCTGTCGGGCTTGCGTGGGTGGCCTCGCCCGTCAGAGGAAGAGCCAGCCGAGGTAACCGACCCCGAAGAAGACCAGGATCACCACCGCCACCACCGCCGCGACCAGGCCCATCATCGAGAGCAATTGTGAGCCGGCGCCGCGATCCATGCCGGAATCCTCGCACAGGTTCCAGCTCAGAGCAGGTCGCGCGCCGGCGCGATGCCGTAGTGGGAGCCGACTATGAGGAGAGCCCCCTCGGGGGGCTCGGCGGCGAGCCCGAAGGCGCGGTGCAGCGCCGCCTCGAAGCTCGGCTCGGCCTCGGCCGGCAGGCCCGCCTCCTCGCAGGCGGCGACAAGCTCGGTGGCGGCCCGCGACGCCGCTCCCGGCCGTCCGTGGGCCTCCAGCGCCGCGCCCGGCAGCTCCGTGCAGACGACCCGGTCCAGGGCCGGCGCCAGCGCCCCGATCATCGCCGCGGCGTCCTTGTCGGCGAGGATCGCCAGGCAGGCTACGACACGGCGCCCGCCGGTGAGCGCGGGCAGCGCCTCGGCCAGGGCGGCGGCGCCGTCGGGATTGTGGGCGGCGTCAACGTAGGTGGATCTCGGCGATCTGCTCCAGCCGGCCCGGAACCGGCACAGTCGCCGCCACCGTCGTCGCCAGCTCGGGATCCAGATCGCCGAGGAAGGCCTCCGCCGCGGCCCGCGCGAGCGCGAAGTTGCGGCGCTGGAAGCCGCCGGGGGCAAGCAGACGCAGCTCGGCCCCGGGGTCCTCCGGCGCCCACACCAGGCGCGCGCCGTGCGCGGCGGCGGCCCGCTCGGCCAGGGCCCCGACCGCGGACGAGACCCGCCCCACCACCAGGGTCGTCTGGTCGCGCAGCGCCGCCAGCTTCTCGGCCGCGATCTCCGGCTCGGTCTCCCCCAGCCAGTCGGTGTGGTCGAGCCCGATCGAGGTCAGCACGGTCACCCGCGAGGGGATCGTGTTGGTCGCGTCCAGCCTGCCCCCAGCCCCACCTCGATCACCGCGGCCTCGACCCTCGCCGTCGCCAGGGCGACGAAGGTCGCCGCCGTCGCCGCCTCGAACTGAGTCACCGCGTCGTCCTCGTCGAGGCTGCGGTTGACGCCCTCAGCGGCCTTGGCGACCCGCTCGACGGCGCTGGCCCACTCCCCCGCGCCGACCTCCTCGCCGTCGATCAGGGTCCGCTCGGCCCAGCTGGCCGTGTGCGGCGAGAGGCAGGCGCCGGAACCGACCCCGTGGGCCTCGAGCGAGGCGCCGCGGTCATCCTCGTCACCGAGGACTTGCCGTTGGTGCCGACGACGTGGATCGAGGCGAAGCGGTGCTGGGGCATCCCCAGCACCGTGGTCAGCTTGTGCATCCGCTCCAGGCCGAGCCGCCAGCCGATCGGCTCCAGCGAGTCGAGGTAGGCGTCGGGGTCGAAGCTCAAGCCAGCTCGGCGAGTTCGGCCCGATAACGCTCGAGCTTGCCGCGCTCCTCCTCGATCACCTCGGAGGGCGCCTTGGCGACGAAGCTCTCGTTGTCGAGTTTGCGCTCGGCCCGCCCGACCTCGGCCTCGAAGCACTTCCTCGCGGCGTTTGTCGAGCCGGACCGCGACCGCCCCGGCATCGAGCTGGTCCGAAGCGAGGATCCGCACCGGCCCGATAGCTGCCACCGGCTCACCATCGACGGGGTTGTCGAACTCGAAGCGGGCCAGGCGGGCGACGAACTCGGGTGGCTCGACCCCGTCGATCCACGCCGCCAGGACGCTCTTCACCGGGACGTCGACGAGATCGCGCCAGGCGCGCAGGCGCTGGGTCAGCCCGATCCCGCCCTCGACGTCGGCCTCCGCGGCCTGGTCGAAGAGCGCTTCGTCGGCCTCGGGGAACAGGTGGACGACGAGGTGGCCACGGCGAGACGGGTGGAAGGACCAGATCTCCTCGGTCACGAACGGCATCGTCGGATGCAGCAGCGTGAGCACCCGCTCCAGTACGTAGAGCAGCGTCGCCGAGACCTCCGCCTCGCCGTCATAGAGGCGCGGCTTGACGATCTAGAGGTACCAGTCGCAGAGGTCGCGCCAGAAGAACGAGTAGGCCTCCTGGACCGCATGGGCGAAGTCGTAGGTCTCAAGCTCGCGGTGACCGAGGCGATCGTCCGCTCCAGCCGCGAGAGGATCCAGCGGTCCTCGACGTGAAGCGGGCGCGGCCCGGCCTCGACCGCGGCCGCGTTCAGCAGGATCAGCCGGCTGGCGTTCCAGAGCTTGTTGGCGAGGTCGGCGCCCTGCTGGACCTTGGCGTCGGAGAAGCGCACGTCCTGGGTCGAGGACATTGCCAGCAGGCCGAAGCGCAGCGCATCGGCGCCGTGCACGTCGATTTCCTCCAGCGGGTCGATCCCGGTGCCGAGGCTCTTCGACATCCGCCGGCCGTCGCGGGCCTGGATCACCGAGTGGACGTAGACGTCGCGGAAGGGCACGTCGCCGGCGAACTCGATCCCGGTCATCACCATCCGCGCCACCCAGAGGAAGAGGATCTCGCGGGCGGTGGTGAGGAAGCTGGTCGGGTAGAAAGCACGCAGCTCGGCGGTGTCCTCGGGCCAGCCGAGCGTCGCGAAGGGCCAGATCGCCGAGCTGAACCAGGTGTCGAGCACGTCCTCCTCCTGGCGCAGCTCGCCACCGCAGGCGCCGCAGCGCTCCGGCTCCTCCTCGGCGACGATTGTCTCCTCACAGGCATCGCAGTACCAGACTGGGATCCGGTGGCCCCACCAGAGCTGGCGGGAGATGCACCAGGGACGGATCTCCCGCATCCAGTCGAGGTAGACGCGCTTCCACTGGGCCGGGGCGATCCGCACCTCGTCGCGTTCGACGGCCTCGATCGCCGGCTTCGCCAGCTCCTCCATGCGGCAGAACCACTGCAGCGAGATCAGCGGCTCGATCCGCTCCCCGGAGCGGTGGGAGAACGGGACCGAGTGGGTGTAGGGCTCCTCCGCCCGCAACCGGCCCGCCTCGCGCAGCGCCGCGACCACCGCCTCCTGGGCCTCGGCGGCGCCCATTCCGGCGAAGTCCCCGGCCTCCTCGGTGAGGCGGCCGTCGGGGCCGACCACGACGATCTCCCCGAGGCCGTGCCGGCGGCCGATCTCGAAGTCGTTGGGATCGTGGCCGGGAGTGATCTTCAGCGCCCCGGTGCCGAACTCGGGGTCGACGTGGTCGTCGGCGATGATCGGCAGGCGCCGCCCGACCAGCGGCAGCACGCAGAACTTGCCGACCAGGTCGGCGTAGCGCTCGTCGCCAGGGTTCACGGCGACGGCGGTGTCGGCGAGCATCGTCTCCGGGCGCACCGTGGCCACCGTCAGCACCCGGTCGGAGCCCTCGACCGGGTAGTCGATCGAGAACAGCGCGTCCTCGACCTCCCTGTTCTCGACCTCGAGGTCGGAGATCGCCGATTGCGAGCCCGGATCCCAGTTGACCATGTAGTAGTCGCGGTAGATGTAGCCCTTGTCGTAGAGCCGCTTGAAGACGTGGCGGACGGCGCGGGCGTAGCCGGAGTCGAGCGTGAAGCGCTCGCGCTCGTAGTCGCAGGAGGCGCCGAGCCGCTTGTACTGCTCGACGATCCGCGAGCCGTACTCCTGCTTCCACTCCCAGACCCGCTTGACGAACTCCTCACGGCCCAGCTCCTCGCGGCTCCCACCTTCCGCCACCAGGCCTTTCTCGACCACCGACTGGGTGGCGATGCCGGCGTGATCGGTGCCGAGGACCCAGAGATGTCTTGCCCCGCATCCGGTTCATCCGCACCAGTGCGTCCTGCATCGAGCCGTTCAGGGCGTGGCCCATGTGGAGGACGCCGGTCACGTTCGGCGGCGGTATCGCCACCGAAAAGTTCTCCTCCGGCGTGCCCTCGGCGTCGGGGTGGAAGTAACCGCCCTCCATCCATTCCGCAAAGATCCGCGCCTCGACCTCGGCGGAGTCGTACCGGGTGATGCTCTCGAGCTTCTGCCTGCCGGGGCCGTTCACCCCGGCGAGTCTAGTTAGGCGGATTCCTCGCTGAGCCCGTCCTCAGCAGCGCCAATGTCCTGTGGCGCCGCCTCGGTAACCAAGGTCGGGCGGCGGCCCTGGGAGATCGTCTCCTTGGTGACGACACACTTGGTGACGTCGCGGCGCGAGGGCAGCTCGAACTGGACGTCGAGCAGGGTCTCCTTGAGGATCGAGCGCAGGCCACGGGCACCGGTCTCCCGTTCCAGGGCCTTGTCGGCGATCGCCTCGAGGCTGTCCTCGGCGAAGACCAGCTCGATGTCGTCGAACTCGAAGAAGCGCTGGAACTGGCGGGTCAGCGCGTGGCGCGGCTCGGTCAGGATCGTGGTCAGGTCGTCGCGGCTGAGCTGGTGGATCGCCGTGATCACCGGCAGGCGTCCGATGAACTCGGGGATCAGGCCATATTCGATCAGGTCCTCGGGCAGCACCTGCTCGAACCACTGGCCGGCGTCCTTCTCGATCCGCTGGGAGATCGCCGCGCCGAAGCCGATGCCGCGGTCGCCCACCCGCCGCTCGATCACCTTGTCGAGCTCGGCGAAGGAGCCGCCGCAGATAAAGAGGATGTTGGTGGTGTCGATCGTCAGGAACTCCTGGTGGGGATGCTTGCGCCTGCCTTGCGGCGGCACCGAGGCGGTGGTCCCCTCGACGATCTTCAGCAGCGCCTGCTGCACGCCTTCGCCGGAGACGTCACGGGTGATCGACGGGTTGTCGGCTTTACGGGCGATCTTGTCGATCTCGTCGATGTAGATGATCCCGGTCTCGGCCTTTTTGACGTCGTAGTCGGCAGCCTGGATCAGCTTCAGGAGGATGTTCTCGACGTCCTCGCCGACATAGCCGGCCTCGGTCAGCGCGGTCGCGTCGGCGATCGCGAAGGGGACGTTGAGGATCCGGGCCAGGGTCTGGGCGAGCAGCGTCTTGCCGCAGCCGGTCGGGCCCAACATCATGATGTTCGACTTCTGCAGCTCGACCTCGGTCTCCTCGGACTGGGCGATCTGGACCCGCTTGTAATGGTTGTAGACGGCGACGGCGAGCGAGCGCTTGGCTGCCTCCTGGCCGACCACGTACTCCTCAAGCACGTCGTGGATCTCCTGCGGTTTCGGCAGGTTCTCCAGCTCGAAGGCGGGCGCCGCGGTCAGCTCCTCGTCGATGATCTCGTTGCAGAGGTCGATGCACTCGTCGCAGATGTAGACGCCGGGGCCGGCGATCAACTTCTTGACCTGGCGTTGCGACTTTCCGCAGAAGCTGCAGAGGAGCTGCTCGTTCGAGTCTGTGGGACGTGCCAGCGGAATCCCCTCCTAACGGGATGATCATTACCTCCGATAGGCCCCCGACAGCTTAATCAGGGGTCCAAACCGGGTCTGTGGGGTCGTTTACTTCGTGCGGGCGGCGGTCCCTGCTCGTGATCCGAGCCTTGCGTGCCCGCGCTACGGTTGAGCCGTGCCGGCCGAGCTCGAGATAGGACCCGTCGTCGTCGCCGAGTTCGAGCGGCTACTGCCACTGATCGCCGCCTACCAGCGCTTCTACGAGGTCGATGAGATCGACGAGGAGCGCAACCGCACTTTCTTCCACCGCTTCCTCGCGCCGAGCGAGGACGGGATGCTGCTCGGCGCCCGGGACGGCGGCGAGCTGGTCGGCTACGCCTGCCTCTATTGGCACTTCAGCTCGCTTTCCGCGAGAGGGTCGGTGCTGATGAACGACCTCTTCGTCAGCGCGGGCATGCGTGGGCGCGGAGTCGGCCGCGCGCTGATCGAGGCCAGCGCCGCCGTCGCCCGCGAGCGCGGTGCCGCCCACCTCGAGCAGTGGGCCACCGCCCCCGACAACCACGTCGCCCAGCGCCTCTACGACAGCACCGGCGCCGAGCGCTCCGAGTGGGTCGAGTACGAGCTGGGGCTGTAAATCTGACGCGCCGGCGACGATGGACGTGAGGCTAGAAGCGACCCGACTCGACGACCCCGAGGTACTGGCGCTCTTCGACGCCTTCATCCGCGAGGCGGACGGGCCGCTCGACATGGATCTCGACATCGAGGCGGAGATCGCGGCGGGGCTGCCGCAAGACCTGACGCCTCCCGGTGGTGTGCTGTTGCTCGCCCGGGTCAACGGCGAGCCGGCCGGGCTCGGCGGCGTCCGCCACCTCGAGACCGAGGTGGCGGAGGTCAAGAGCATGTACCTGGCCCCCGCCTTCCGCGGCCGGGGCCTGGCCCGCCGGCTGCTGACCGAGCTCGAGGAGATCGCGCGCCGCCACGACTGCCGCGCCACCCGCCTCGACACCTCCGACTACCTGACCAGTGCGGTCGGCCTCTACCGCGCCGCCGGCTACCGCGAGGTACCCGCCTACAACGTCAATCGCAAGGCCAATCTCTGGTTCGAACACCTCCTATGAGGACTGGCGGGCCGTTCAGCTGTAGCGGTCCCAGCGGCGCAGTTCGGGCTCAGGGTCGACCGGGACGCCGTGGACGTGGATCTCGAAATGGAGGTGGCAGCCGACGCTGATCGCGTTGCCGGTCTCGCCGACGGCGCCGACCCTCTCCCCCGCCCAGACCCGCTCGCCCCCGTGGACCAGGGCCGGACGCGGCATGTGGGCGTAGAAATAGCTGCGCTGCTCCCCTTCGCCGTGGATCAGCAGGTAGTTGCCGTATAGAACCGGGTCGTAGCCGGTCTGCAGCACCCGGCCACTGGCGGCCGCGACCAACTCGGTGTTGCAGGCCGCGACGATGTCGAAGCCCTCGTGCGTGCGCCCGCCGTCGCGGGGAGCGCCGAATTCACCGATCGCGCCGCGGGTCCCGTGCGGTCCCTGGACCGGGAAGACGTGGGCGTAGAACGGCATCGCTCCATCGGAACCGAAGATCTGGGCGGAAGCGGGAGCGGCCAGAGCCGCAAGCGCGGCGAGGAAGGCGAGGACGAGAAGGGCCGGGCGCTTCAGTGGTGTTCGATGACGCGGTCGACGATGTTGTACTCCTTCGCCTCCTCCGCGCTCATGAAGTAGTCGCGAT
This sequence comes from uncultured Solirubrobacterales bacterium, assembly GCA_963735235.1. GTDB lineage: Bacteria > Actinomycetota > Thermoleophilia > Solirubrobacterales > 70-9 > VAYN01. The sequence goes on from CAVTKD010000012.1 coordinate 9,719, forward strand.
CGGTGTCTTTCGTGACCTTCTCGAAAGGCTGACCGGTGTGCTTGGCGATGATCTCGTCGAGGCGGCGGCGGACGTCGATGATCTCTTTGGCGTGGATCTCGATATCGGTCGCCTGGCCCTGGAACCCGGCCGAGACCTGGTGGATGAGGATCTTCGAGTTGGGCAGCGCCATCCGCTTGCCGGCGGCACCGCCGCTCAGCAGCAGCGCGCCCATGCTCATCGCAACGCCGACGCAGATCGTCTGCACGTCGGGCTTGATGAACTGCATCGTGTCGTAGATCGCCAGACCGGCATACACGGAGCCACCGGGCGAGTTGACGTAGATGCTGATGTCCTTGTCGGGGTCCTCGGACTCCAGGTGCAGGAGCTGGGCGACGATCAGGTTGGCGATCGGCTCACTGACCTCGGTGCCGAGGAAGATGATCCGCTCGTTGAGCAGGCGCGAGTAGATGTCGAAACGAGCGCTCGCCGCGCGAGGTCTGCTCGACGACCATGGGGATCAGGGGGGTCACCAGGGGGACTCTATAGAAGGAGCTAGGCGTGGCTACGGTCGGCGGAGGGACCGCTTGGAGCGGGTGCTGAGGGAGGGGTCTGGTTGCCCTCTGGGCGAATTTGTCGCGCGCGCTGAAGCGCGCCAGCTCCGGATGTTGGTGCGCGCCTATGGCACGCAGAAGGCTTGAACGCCTCGACAGGGACGTCCGAACCCCTGGAAGCTCTTCCGCAAAGCCGGCGGGAATGAGCGTCAGACGGAGCTCGTTTCATGGCAGGGTGCTCAGTCGGACTCCGGCGTCCACAGCCCGCCGGCTTTCTCACGCTCTTTCTCCGGCGTCCAGATCTGCTCCCGCGCCTCGGCCTGCTCGAGCGGAATCGGCACCGCCGCCTCGGCCACCAGTTCGATCGCCTTGCGGGCACGAATGTCGTCGCGGACCATCGCGTCGCGGCCGTTCTCGCGCAGCCGGGCCAGCAGCTTCTCGGGGGTCGTGCGTTCGTGCTCGGCGCTGTGCTCGAGCGCCTCGACCATCTCCTCGTCGCTGACCTCGATCTCCTCGGCGGCGGCGATCGCGGTCACGACCGCCTCGCGCTTCAGCTCGTGCTCGGCGTCGGGCCTGGACTCCTCGATGATCTCCTCGCGAGTTTTGCCCTGCATCTGCAGGTAGGCGTTAGGGTCCATGCCGCGACTGCCGAGCTGGCGTTCGACCCGCTCCCAGCGTTCGTTGGCGCGGCCGGTGACCAGCTCGTCCGGCACCTCGACGGTCGCGGCGTCGACCGCGGCATCGATGGCAGCGACCCGAAAGTCCTCCTCGGCGCGGCTGTCCAGCGCCTGGCCGACTTTCTCGCGGACGTCGGCGCGCAACTCCGCCAAGGTGTCGAACTCCGAAGCGTCGGAGGCGAAGTCGTCATCGAGGTCGGGAAGGATTTTCTCCCGTACCTCTTTGACCTTGATGTCGAAGACGGCGTCTTCGCCGGCCAGGTGCTCGGCCTGGTATTCGTCGGGGAAGGTGACTTCGACTTTGCGGTCTTCGCCGGCCTTGGCGCCGGTCAGCTGCTCCTCGAAGCCCTCGATCAGCTGCCCGGAGCCGAGCGCCAGCAGGTAGTCCTCGGCCTTGCCGCCCTCGAAGGCGGCGCCGTCGACGGAGCCCTCGAAGTCGATCAGCAGCGAGTCGCCCTCGGCGGCCTCGCGCTCGACCGGCTCCAGCCGGGCGAAGCCCTCGCGGACCCGCTCGATCTCACGATCGACGATGTCGTCGGGCACCTCGTTCTCGGCCCGGCCGACCTCGAGGCCTTTGTACTCGCCGAGCTTGGCCGGCGGCCGCACCCCGACCTCGAACTTGAAGGCGAGCGGCTCACCCTCGGAGTCCGGGGTCGAGACCATCTCGATGCTGGGATCGCCGATCGGGCTGATCCCGCTGTCGAGCAGGGCCCTTTCGTACCACTCGGGGAGGGCGTCGCGGATCGCCTCCTCCAGCACCGGCGCGAAGCCGAGCCGCTGGATCACCAGCGACGGTGGCGCCTTGCCCTGACGGAAGCCGGGCATCCGCATCTCCTTGGCCATCGCCCGGGCGGCGCGCGAGGCGGCGCGCTCGACGTCTTTCGGCGGAACTTCGACCTCGACCCGCACGCGCGAGTCGGGCAACTCTGTAAGGGAGGTCTCCATCGGCGCCTGACCCTAGATCAACTCATCGCTCGGCGCGGCGCCGGGCGAGGGCGGCGCGCACCGCCACGCCGAAGTCGATCGCGAAGGCCAGGCCCCTACCCAGCGGCCCCGTGACCAGCCAGGAACGCACCTCGTCAAGTGGCGACACCGGGACCCCCGATCGGCGCCGCGACGGGATCGGCGGCGAGGATCTGGCGCTCCAGCCGGGCGCCGTGGCCGGCCGCGACGGCCCGCTCGGCCCGCTCGGCGTCGAGCTCGAAGCCGTGGTCCCGGGCGAGGTCGAGCAGGCGCTGCTTCTCGATCCCCTCGCGGGCCGCCTTGAAGAAGAACCAGGCGAGCAGGCCGAGGCCGAGGAAGGTCCCCTCGACCATCATGATCACGCCGGCGATGCTCTGGTCGGTGACCGGTGAGAGATGCCATTCGCGCTCGCCGGGGCGGTAGATCGTGTAGAGCACGGTGTCCGACCACATCAGCACGTTGCCGAGGATCGCCCCGGCGAAGCGCACCGCGATCACGTAGACGACCTTCCAGCCGGCCGTGAACCACTTCGGGGTCGGCAGCGGCCCGAAGACCGGCATCCACATCAGGCAGCCGAAGAAGATGAAGGTGGCGTGCTCGAGCGCGTGCAGGGGCGCCCCGCCGTAGGCGGCGTCATAGAGCGCCGGGATGTGCCAGAGGTAGAAGTTGAGCACCCAGAGCGGGAAGGCGATCGCGGGGTTTACGAGAACCCGCAGGCGGTCGAAGACCGGGATCGCCAGCACCGGCTGCAGCAGCGGCCCGGTCAGGCCCAGGACCAGCAGCAGGGTGGCGATATCGCCGATCAGCAGGTGCTCGACCATGTGCGCGACGACCAGCTGCTCGGCGACGTCGCCGATCGGCGAGATCAGCGCCGCGGCGATGACCAGCAGGCCCGTGGCGAAGCAGACCTGGCGCCAGAGCGGCACCGGCCGCCCCTTGGCGGCAAGGGTCGCGGCCCGCTTCGCGTAGAGGGCCGCGGCGATCAGCATCGGTGCCAGCTCCAGCGGGCCGTAGATGCCGGTCACGTGGGCGAACGGCAGGAACATGGGGTCAGCGTAGCGACGCCGTCTTCTCTCTCGCCGCCCGCGGGCGCTGGTAGCTTGGACGTCGCCGTGAGCGCCCTCGAAGACCGCTTTCCCACGATCGGCAGCTACGGCTTCCTCTCCGACTGCCATACCGCTGCGCTGGTCTCCTATGACGGCTCGGTCGAGTGGCTCTGCCTCCCCCGCTTCGACTCGCCGAGCGCCTTCGCGGCGCTGCTCGATCGCGGCGCCGGCCACTTCAAGCTGAAGCCACGCGGCGTCGTCGTCCCGATCGGCCGCCGCTACGAGCCGGGGACACTGGTGATCGAGACCACCTGGGTGACCGACACCGGTTGGGCGGTCGTCCACGACGCCCTGACGATCGCCGAGTGGACCACCTCCGACGGCAAGGGCAGCCGCCCCGACACCGACCACGAATCCGACCGCTCGCTGATGCGTACGGTCACCTGCATCGACGGCGAAGTCGAGATGGAGATGGAGTGCCTGCCGCGCTTCGGCTACGGCCTCGAAGCCGCGAACTGGAGCGGCGGCGAACTGGGCGAGGCCCTCGCCCGGGCCGAGGACGGCACCGAGCTGCGGTTGACCAGCGACATGGAACTGACCCTCGAGGACGGCGTCGCCCGCGGCACCCTGACGCTGCGCGAGAACGAGAGTGGCTTCTGCGCCGTCACCTGGGGCGACGAGGGCCTGGGCGGGCCGCGCAGCGCCCCGGAGGCGCTGGAGCGACTCGACTCGACCGAAGAGTTCTGGCGCGACTGGCTGCGCGGCGGCAAGTTCCCCGACCACCCCTGGCGGATCCACCTGCAGCGCTCCGCCCTCGTCCTCAAGGGTCTCACCTACACCCCCACCGGAGCGATCGTCGCGGCGCCGACCACCTCGCTGCCGGAGACCCCGGGCGGCGAACGCAACTGGGACTACCGCTTCAGCTGGATCCGCGACTCGACCTTCACGCTCTGGGCGATGCACACGCTCGGCTTCGACCAGGAGGCGCGCGACTTCATGCGCTTCATCGTCGACGTCTGCAGGGACAAGCCCGACCTACAGATCATGTACGGGATCGGCGGCGAGAAGGAGCTGACCGAGCAGACCCTGGACCATCTCTCCGGCTACGGCGGTGCGAAGCCGGTGCGGATCGGCAACGGCGCCTACGACCAACGCCAGAACGACGTCTGGGGTGCCCTGCTCGACTCGATCTACCTGCACGAAAAAGCGCTACGGGGCAAAGGGACCCCAGCCGACCGAGAACTGATCCGCTACCAAGTGGAAGCGGCGATCGACGCCTGGCACAACCCCGATCAGGGAATCTGGGAGTCGCGCGGCGAGCCCCGGCACTACGTTTCCTCAAAGCTGATGATCTGGGTCGCGGTCGACCGTGGCACCCGGCTCGCCCGCGGCGCCGGCTTTGACGAGCTTGCCGACGAGTGGCAGGCCAAGGCCGATGAGATCAAGGAGGAGATCCTCGAACGCGGCGTTCGCGACGGGGTCTTCCGCCAGCACTACGAGACCGACGCGCTCGACGCCTCGCTGCTGCTGATCCCACTGCTGCGCTTCCTCCCTCCTGACGACCCGCGCGTGCAAGCCACGGTCGAGGCGATCGCCGCCGACCTGACCGAGCACGGCCTGGTCCTCCGCTACAAGGTCCACGAGACTGACGACGGACTGCACGGCAAGGAGGGCACCTTCCTGATCTGCTCTTTCTGGCTGGTCTCGGCACTCTCGGAGATCGGCGAGTGCAAGCGGGCGCGAAAGCTCTGCGAGCGGCTGCTCGAGGCCGCCGGCTGGCTCGACCTCTTCGCCGAGGAGCTCGAGGCGGACTCGGGCCGCCACCTCGGCAATTTCCCCCAGGCCTTCACCCACCTGGCGCTGATCAACGCGGTCTCCCACGTGATCGCCGACGAGCAGCGCGAAGGCGACGGCGTCACCGCCGTCTTCAGCGAGATGGGCGGCGTCAGCGAGGACGCCTAACCCGCTTGCCCACACCGATTCTTCCGCAGACAGAAGCTCTACAGACAGAACGTTTCGTTTGCTCTATATTGCGAGAGCCGCGATGACGAGCCTCAACCGTTCAGACGACAACGACCTTCTGATCGCCCTGCGCCACCCGCTGCGGCGCGAGATCCTCCGCGAGATGGCGGCAGAGGAGGCGATCAGTCCACGCGATATCGCCGCTTCTCTGGACCAGTCGCTCAGCAATGTCAGCTACCACGTCCGCGTGCTCGCCGAGTGCTCGGCGATAACGCTGGTCCGCACGAAACCGGTGCGGGGCTCGATGCAGCACTTCTACCGTTCGGCGATCGAGGCACCCTGGGCCCGCCACGTGCTCGGGCTGAGCGACTCCGAGGGTGGGGCGCCGGGGGAGAGTTCGGGCCGGCCCGGGCCTTAGCGGGCAGAGAGGCATGGACCGGACCGACGACAGCCCGACCCCCGCAGCCGAAGACTCGGCCACCGAGTCCGTCGTCCTGCAACAGCTCGTCGACCTCTATCCCGCTCAGATCACCCTTGCCGAACTGACCCGGGAGATCGGCGGCGAGGCCGCCGGATTCGCCCAGCGGGACGCGATCGAGCGAGCGGTCCGCGACCTCACCGGGGCCGGCCTGCTGCATCGCCACGACGCCTTTGTGCTGCCGACCAGGGCGGCGCTGCGCTTCAGCGAGCTGCTGGACCGCTGACGACCAGCCGGCGGAACTCGGCCCGCAGGCGTGGCTCCAGCTCGATCGCGGCGGCCTCGCCGGCCGGGTCTTCCTCGGCGTCCCCGGTGGCGAGGATCACCTCGGTGGCGGGGTAGCTCTGCAACTGGTCTTCGACCGCCTGGACGAGGTCCTCGTCACCAACCCGGGCCTCGGCCGTCACGCCGGCCTTGGCCAGCGAGGCGACGGTGATCACCAGGCGCCGCTGGGCCTCGCGCCGGGCGCCCTCGAGATCGGAAGCCCAGCGATCGAGAAAGCCGATCTGGGCCGGGGCCAGGACGAGCACCTCGGGATCCGCCGCCGGGGAGCTCCTCGTCCTCGCCGCCGCATCGACGATCTCCCTGATCGCTTCCGGCTCCTCGACCGCGGAGCTGACGACAACCAGCAGCCGCTGCCTATCGACGCCCGAAGGCGACTCGCCGATCGCGCCCCGGGGGCGCTCGCGGACCGCCACGACGACGATCCCAACCGCAACCAGAGCGGCCGCGCCGACTCCCGCGCCGGGGCCGCCAACGTAGAAGCCGGCGGCGACCGGGACGACGATCGCGAGCACGACCAAGGGGAGCTTCCAAGGTGCCACCGCCCAAGCCGCTCAGGAAGAGAGCGGCGCCGCCGCCTCCGGCGTCGCGACGACGAAGGAGAAGCTCTCCTCCAGGTAAAGGTGCACCGTCTCGGCGTCGTGGTGGCTGTAGCCAATCGCCAGGTCCTGGCCGGACTCGTAGAGGAAGTCCCCTCCACGCAGGCTGAGGACGACCGCACCTTTAACCCCAGGCGCCCAGACGATCGGCCCCTCGAGGATCTTCGCCAGGTGATCGAACAGGGGGTAGCCGCCGTGCTCGGCGGTCTCAATCACCCGGGTGTACTCGTCGGGGCCGAGGGCGAGGCCGTAGGGACCTTCGACGCCGACCTCACGCAGAGCCTCGACCGCATTGGCGACCGAGCGCGGGTAGCCCTCGGCACCGTCGCCCAGTGGCCGCGCCTTGACCGGCGAGGCCTCGGCGATGCCGATGATCCCGGCTTTCGCCCAGCCATGGAAGACGGCGACGTTCTCGGCGATCGCGATCCGCTGCGCCGCGTCGTCGAGCGACTCGAGGTCGGCGTCGACGGCGCCGCGATCGTTGTCGGCCAGCTCGGCGCGGGAGACCGTGAACTCGGCCCGCAGCTCGACCAGCGGCAGTACCCGCCGCTGCGCGGCGCTGACGCCGTCGGCGGCCGGGGGCTCGACCTCCCCGATGCGGCCGAGGTTGGTCGCCGAGTGCCGCCAGCCGCGCGGCCCGCCGAAGTCGACTAGGCGGCGTGCCGCCAGCGACGGGCCGAGACGCTCGCGCGCCTCGGCGTCGAGCAGCTCCCAGCCGGAATCGGAGATCGGTGCCAGATGGCGCAGTAGATGGTTCAACGTTCCTCCCCCTTGAGGCTGCCGATTCCGAGCGAGCCGTCGGCCGCCCCGGTCGATTCGTCGTCGGAGTCGCCGTCCTCGGAGGCCGCCTCGGCGGCCTCGCCGTGCTCGACGATGTCGCCGTCCTGGAAGAGCACGCCTTCGCAGATCTGCTTCCAGCGCGGGGTGCGGCGCAGGAGGAACTCGAGGTCCATCGCGAAGTGCTTGAACTCCTCCCCCTGGGCGTCGCTCATGATTGCCTTGGCGTCGGCATCCTGCTCGATGGCGAGGCGCTGCTCGTACCAGCCGATCGCCTCCGCCTCCTCGGTCAGCGAAGCGCACATCCGCGCAAAAGTCCGGGTCTCCGGCGACAGCTCCTCGGGTGGCTCGTGGTACTGGTCGAATCCCATCGGCTCTCCTTCGCGGGCTGGCGGTTACCGCTCTCTACCCGAGATTAGCCTGCCCAGTCGGAGCAGGCAAAACGCACGGTTCCCAGGGCCGGGCGAAGAGGTCGTATGACTTGCGGATGGCGCTGAACCCGATCGCCTCGGCCGCGGCGCAGAAGCGGGCCGGGTCGAGTTCGTACTCGGCCTCGAAGACCGCCTTGCCGTGTTCGGTGAAGGGCCGGTAGAGCCCGCATTCTTCGTACTGGAAGCACTCCTCGACGATCGCGAAGTCGAAGCTGCCAAGCAGTTCCTTCACCTGGCCACCGTCGTTCTTCAGGGCCACGGACATGCCGCGGGCGTGGACCTGGCGGGCGATCCAGCGGTTGAAGCGCAGCTGGTCGCCGGCGCTGATGTCGAAGCCGGTCTTGTTTTCCCAGCCGGCGATGTTGTCGGGCTCGACCGCGTCGAAGCCCTTGCGGGCGCACATCGCGATCCGGTCCCGGAGTGGGCCGGCGAAGCGATGGAAGCGGCGGATGTCGAGCCAGTTCTCTTCCGGGAAGCCTTCGTAGACGTCGCCGATGACCGAGCGGGGGAAGCGGCCGGCGTCGGGCCGGTAGCTCTCCCAGCTGCCGACGTCGAGGTAACAGATCACCCTGCGGCCCAGCCGGTGCAGCCTGCGCACCGTCGCCTTCGAAGTTTCGAAGCCGTCGACGTCGTAGACGGAAGCCGCTATGCCGGTGTCGAGCTTGCCCTGCAACTGCCACTGCCAGGCGCTGGTTGTGGGCGCCGGGCGCCAGACCGCCCCGCGGCCGCTGGCGGGGACGGCGAGCAGAAGCGCGACGGCGAGCAGAAAAAGCCAGAAAGGATTGACAAACCGAAATCCGGGAACCGATATGAACGTGGAGGGCACGATCGAGACCAAGGTACCGTCCCGGCTCGACCGGCTTCCATGGTCAAGGTTTCACTGGCTGGTGGTGATCGGGCTCGGCACGGTCTGGATCCTCGACGGACTCGAGGTGACGATCGTCGGCAGCGTCGGCGATCGCCTCACCGAAGCCGGCAGCGGGATCAGCCTCGACGCCAGCCAGATCGGCACCGCCGCCGCCTTCTATGTCGGCGGCGCCTGTATCGGAGCCCTCTTCTTCGGCCAGCTGACCGACCGCCTCGGCCGCAAAAAGCTCTTCCTCTTCACGCTCGCCTTCTACATCGCCGCGACCGTGGCGACCGCCTTCTCGTTCACCGCCTGGTACTTCTACGCCGCCCGCTTCCTCACCGGCGCCGCGATCGGCGGCGAGTACGCGGCGATCAACTCGGCGATCGATGAGTTGATCCCGGCCCGGGTCCGCGGCCGGGTCGACCTGATGATCAACGGCAGCTACTGGCTCGGAGCCGCCGGCGGCGCCCTGGCGACGACCGTTTTCCTTAACACGTCGCTGTTCGCCACCGACTTCGGTTGGCGTCTGTCGTTCGGGATCGGCGCCGTGCTCGGGATCGGCATCCTGATCGTCCGCCGCAACGTGCCGGAGAGCCCGCGCTGGCTCTTCATCCATGGCCGCAACGACGAGGCCGAGAGGATCGTCGGCGAAATCGAGGACGACGTCCGCAAGGAGACCGGCGAGGAACTGCCGGAGCCCGACGACAGCATCACCGTCCGCCCGCGGCAGCGGATCCCGTTCCGCGAGATCGCCCGCACCGCCTTCACCAAATACCCGCGCCGGACCGCCCTCGGCCTCGCCCTGTTCGTCGGCCAAGCCTTCCTCTACAACGCGGTCACGTTCGACCTCGGCACCCTGCTGGGCGAATTCTTCAAGGTCAGCTCCGGCGCGATCCCCCTCTACATCGCCCTCTTCGCCGCCTCCAACTTCCTCGGCCCGCTCACCCTCGGCCGTCTCTTCGACACGATCGGCCGCAAACCGATGGTCGCCGGCACCTACCTGGTCTCGGCGCTGCTGACCGCGGCGCTGGGCGTGGCGCTGCTCGACGGCGGCCTTACCACCTGGTCCTTCATGGCCTTCGTGATGGCGATCTTCTTCGTCGCCTCGGCCGGCGCCAGCTCTGCTTACCTGACCGTCAGCGAGATCTTCCCGATGGAGACGCGGGCGCTCTCGATCGCCTTCTTCTTCGCGGTCGGCACCGCCGCCGGCGGCATCGCCGGGCCGCTGCTGTTCGGCCACCTGATCGCCAGCGGCAGCCAGGACCAGGTGGCGATCGGGTTCTTCGTCGGCGCCGTGGTGATGGCGATCGGCGGCATCGCCGAGCTCTTCTTCGGAGTCAAAGCCGAGCAGAAGCAGCTTGAGGACATCGCCGAACCGCTGACCGCGGAGGGCGGCGAGGCGGACAAGGCACCTCGACAGGGCGCCAAGCCCGCGCCCTCCAGGCCGCGGCCGCGCTTCCGCCCAGGTCCCGGGCCGCTCTCCTCGGCCCGGGGGATGTCGGTCAGCGGGCCCCACCCCGACATCCCGCTCGACGCCGAGGTCGGCCTCATCGACCGCGCCCTGCAGGACCACGGCAGCGCCAACCGCCGTGAGCTGCGGCAGCGGGTCGGCGCCCGCTACTGGGGCCCGGGCCGGTTCCAGGCGGCGCTGCGCGAGGCGGTCGACGAGGGGCGCGCCAAACGCCTCCCGCGCGGCCAGTTCGCCCCCGTCACCAAGCCCGGCGGTTAGCGACCAGGCACCGCTATGGTGTTGAGAGCGGGGGCCATAATCAGGCCGCCGGGCGCTGCACGGCTTCTTCAACGCTCTCAGGGCGGCGCCGGTGTAACTATCCGGCGCGAGGCATCGATGGCAGCGAAACGGGACGAAACTCGACCACCCCAACACGAAGCGGCGCCGGGACCCGGCGACGGCCTCGTCAGCGAGCAGGCGCTCTGGGCCCGCTTCGAAGAGCACCGCGACCAGGCGACCCGCGAGGAGCTGGTCCGCCGCTACCTCCCCTTCGCCAAGAACCTGGCGCTGCGCTACCGCGGCGCCAGCGAGTCCTTCGACGACCTGCTCCAGGTCGCGAGCCTCGGCCTCGTCAACGCGATTGACCGCTTCGATCCCTCCCGCGGCACACCGTTCGCGGCCTTCGCCTCGCCGACCATCCTCGGTGAGCTCAAGCGCCACTTCCGCGACCGCGTCTGGACGGTGCGGGTGCCGCGCGGGCTGCACGACCGCATGGCCGAAGTCGAGAAGGCGATGTCGGCGCTGACGGTCGAACTGCAGCGCTCGCCATCGGTCGGTGAGATCGCCGCCAAGCTCGAGGTCGACCCCAACGACGTGCTCGAGGTCCTGGAGGCCAACCACAACCGCCGGCCGCTCTCCCTCGACCGGCCGGTCGGGGGCGACGAAGAGGAATCGCCCGCCTCGGAGTGGGTCGGCGACGAGGACGAGGGCTTCGAGCTGGTCGACGACAGGCTGGCCCTGGAGAGAGCGCTCCCCCATCTCGATGAGCGCGAACGGCTGGTCCTGCGACTGCGCTTCGTCGAGGACATGACCCAGTCGCAGATCGCCGAGCGGATCGGCCACTCGCAGATGCATGTCTCGCGGATCCTGCGGCGGACGCTGGAGCGGATTCGCGAAGAGGTCGCCGAACAGAGCCGCGACAGCGAGGGCCGCTAAGCGGCCAGCGCGGCGATGCCGACGACGAGGAAGTCCCCGTCGTCACCCTCCTCGACCCGCAGCTCGTCGGCAAGGCTCTCCAGCGAGCCGCCCAGCTCCGGCAGCTCGAGGCTGGCGCGCAGGCGCTCAGCGCCGCCGCTCGGCATCGGCCCGACTCGAAGCTCGACACCCTCGTCGCGATCGGCGATGCTGAGGCAGACGCGTTCGTCCTCGAAGATCTGCGGGGCGCCCGCGGAGATAGCGTCGCTGAGCAGCATCGTGTCGGAGAGGCGGTCGACCGTGATCGCGCGGCGGGCGGCGAGGGCGCCCAGGGCGCGGCTGAGAATCGGGCCGACCAGGTCGGGATGGCCGACTCTCAGCTCGGTCTCCTCGGCGGTGGCCGGCGAGCCGGCCTGCTGACGGTCCTCCCCCGCCTCCCTGCCACGAGCCCGCAACGGCAGGTGCATGCGGATCTCGGTGCCCCGATCGACACCGCCCTTGATCTCGAAGCTGGAGGAGAGGGCGGCGATCAGGGTCAGGCCGATCCGCAGGCTGGGCCGTTCGACGTCTGGCCGTGGCCGGATCCCCATCCCGAAGTCGCGGACGACCACGGTCAGGCCCTCCTGCTCGGGGATGGCCTCGACCTCGAGCGGCCCCGGCTCACCGGCGGGATAGGCGTGCACCACCACGTTCATGCAGGCCTCGGTGACGACCGTCTTGAGGTCGGCCAGGCCCGGTTCGTCCATCCCGATCCGCTCCGCCAGGCCGGCGAGGGCGTGGCGCACGACTGCGACGTTCTCGGCCCGCGCGGGAAGGGACATCTGAAGGCCCGATCGGTCGTCGGTGGTCGTATTCACGTTTTAAGCCAGTCCCCAAGCGCTGGACGCCTTCGTGGGTCTCGCGGCGAGCATAGCTTTCCGCGCTGCCGCCCAATTGCTACCCCCGGGGGGCTAGAGCAAACCGGCATTGGGCACAGGGGCACCCCTGCGGTAGCATCGGCGCGTGATCCCGGCGCCATTCGAGGCATCCGCCGCCAAGCTCGATGACGGTGTTTGCGTCATCGCCGTTCGCGGGGAGCTCGACCTGAGCACGGCCTCCGACCTGGAGCGCCCACTGGAGGACGCCGTCTCCTCTGGAGAGGCCTCGGTGCTGATCGACCTCACCGAGTGCGAGTTCATCGACTCCACCGGAATCGCCCTGATCGTGCGAGCCTGGCAGCGCCTCGATCGCGCCGCCGACGGCGAGGGCAGTGGACAGGTCGTGATCTCCAGCGACAACGACCAGGTGCGCCGGGTGCTCGAGATCACCGGCCTGGAGCTCTCGATACCGATCCACAGCACCCGCGACCAGGCCCTCGCCGCGCTGCGCGGCTGAACCCCCCGCGCGTGCCAGGCGCCGCGGCGCCGGAGCAGGTCGCGACTAGCGGTCGACCGGTGACATGTCGGCGTAGCGGTCTCCAACGGCGGCACCCAGGCAAGGGCCAGCTGACCGGCGGCGACGCCCTTCTCATCGGCGATCGCAGTCACCTGCTCGACCAGCTCGAGGTTGCGGTCGAAGTTCTTGCCTTCGAAGCGGGGGTTGACCCTGCGGAAGTCGTCCTCGGGCAGGTCGTCGATGCTCTTGAAGCGGCCGGTGAGGAAGCCACGGCCGAGCGGGCTATAGGCGACGAAGCCGATGCCGAGCTCATGCACGGTCGGCAGGATCTCGTCCTCGGGATCGCGGCTCCAGAGCGAGTACTCGGTCTGCAGCGCGGCGATCGGGTGGGTCGCGTGGGCGCGCCGGATCGTCTCCGGCGCCGCCTCGGAGAGGCCGAGGTGGGCGACCTTGCCCTGCTCGACCAGCTCCGCCATCGCCCCGACCGTCTCCTCGATCGGCACCCCGGGGTCGACGCGGTGCTGGTAGTAGAGATCGATCCGCTCGACGCCGAGGCGCCGCAGCGAGTCCTCGCAGCACCGGCGCACGTACTCGGCGTCGCCGCGGACGCCGAGGCGCTCGCCGTTCTCACCGCGGACGTTGCCGAACTTGGTCGCCAGGACGACCTCGTCGCGGCGGCCGGAGATCGCCTCGCCGACCAGCTTCTCGTTGGTGAAGGGCCCGTACATGTCGGCGGTGTCGAGGAAGCTGACGCCGAGCTCCAGCGCCCGCTCGATCGTCCTCCTCGCCTCGCCCTGGTCGGCGGTCCCGTAGAACTCCGACATCCCCATGCAGCCGAGGCCCTCCGCCGAGACCGTGGGCCCGGTGGCGCCAAGCTTCCTGCCCTCCATCGTCGCGCCTTTCTCTAACCGTCTCGGGGGATCGTCTCGTCCGCCTCGCCGCGCTCGACCTGCTCGCGGTCCTCGGCGGGCGGGGCGTCGCGGTCGGGAAAGCGGTGTTCGTCGCCATGGCTGGCGATGTCCTCGAGCTGCTTCTCGGCCAGCTCGAAGCCCTCGGACTCACCCTCACCGGACTCGATCAGCGGTTGCTGGGCCGGGTCGTCGCTGTCCTGGGAAACGGCGCCGCCGATCCCGCCGGCTTCCTCGGCGGCTGCCTCGACCTCCTCGTCCACCAGCTCGTCGTCAGCGGGACGCTCGGTGCCGTTGTCCGTGCTCATGAGGGGCTCACGGTCGGGGCACTGGAGCGTGCGACCAGCCAGGCGACCACGCCGCCGACGAGGCCACCGAGGCCGAGCAGGGTCGTGGCCCGCAGCCGTTCCCGCCTCAACTTCGAGGCGGTGCCGCGAGCGGTGTGTTTCGCAGTCGACTTGACCGCTTTGCGGGCGAGCTTCTTCTTGATCGTTTGCATGGGCGCCGGATACCCGTTCGGGCGCCGGGCAATCGTCAGTAGCCGCCAGGCCGGGGGGAACAATCAGCTGGCACCGGCGACGGCGTGTTGGAGCTGGTCCTTGCTCATCTTTGAGCGACCCTCGATGCCGAGCTTCTTGGCGTCGTTGTAGAGCTGCTCGCGAGTGCGTCCAGCGGGGCCTTTGCCCGACTGCTTGCCGCCGCGGCTACTCGCGGATTTGCCTTTGGTGGAGGTGCGGGAGGCGCTTTTCGACTCACCCGCGCGCGCTTTTTCCTTGTTCACGGTGCGGGCGGCGATCTCCTCGGCGCGCCTGGTCGAGCGGCCCTGTTTCTTCTCGCTTTTTTTGATTTCTCTGTACTGGCGGTCCCGTTTGCTGCCTTTTTTCACTCCGCGTGGCGGCATCGCTTCTCCTCTCCTCAGCCGGCGGCGACGCTCGTCTGCCGTCGGGATCTCCTCCGGTCTGAAGTTGTCTGGCCCGCCGGCCCGAAACGCCTCACCGTGGGGGAAACGGTTGGTCGTCTCATCCGAGCGGGAACCGGGGCAAGGCCCGGTGAAAAGCCGCTGGGATTTCGGGCCGGCGGGTGTTCCCGCTTGGGTTACCCGCGGTCGTCGGGCAACAAACTGCGCGGCCAGAGGCGACGCTCACGGACCACGTTGGCCTCGGCGCCGAGCACGGTGAAGAAGGCGCCGAGATGGATCCAGGCGAGCAGGCCGATGACCAGGGCGAAGGTGCCGTAGGCCGGCGGCGCGCTGCGCACCTCGTGCGAGATGTACCAGCCGCCGAGCAGCTGCAGGACCTCCCAGCCGACCGTGGTGACGAGGATGCCGGGAACGAGGGCGCGGAAGCCGACCTGTTCGGTGGTCAGCAGGCGGAAGACGGCGGCGAAGACGACGAGGTTGAGCGCGGTGGCGATCAGCAGGCCCCAGACCGGGCCGAAGAGGTGCGCACCGCCGGAGACGAGGCCGGAGACGACGGTCGAGACCACCGCCAGCCCGCCCAGCACCAGCAGCAGCCCGATCGCCCGCAGGCGGGAGCCGAGGAAACCGCGGCGGTCGTCCTTCGCCACCCCCCAGACCTTGTCGAAGGTCTGCTCGGTCTCCAGCACGACGCCGAGCCCGGCCAGCAGCGAGCCGACGATCCCCACCGCGAGGGCGACGCCACTGCCGGTCAGGGTGCCACCGCGCAGCTGGTCGCCGATCACCGGGAACTGCGAGAGGGTCGAGTCGACGACCGATTCGCGCAGGCTCGGGTCGTCGGCGAGGACGTAGCCGAGGATCGTGGTCATCAGCAGCAGCAGCGGGAAGAGGGAGAAGAAAGCGCGGTAGGCGATCAGCGAAACCATGCTGCCGCCTTCGTCGTCGCCGAACTTCTTGACCACCCCGAGCGGCGCCGCCAGCAGGCGGTGCTGCTGCTGAAAGCGGTCGAAGCGGCGCAACGGGGCCTTGACGTCCATGCCCATTCCTACCCAATCGGCGCGGTCGTAGCCGTCACGAGACCAGCTCGAGGACGCTGCGCTCCACCCGCCCCCGTACCCGCGGGGTCATCTCTCCCCCACGCAGGCGCGGGGGATCGATCGTGACACCGTCGCGGAAGCGATCGAAGACACGCGGGTCGATGTAGGAGCGGCGGCAGACCGCCGGCGTGTTGCCGAGTGCCGCGGCGACGTCGGCGACCGCGGCGGCGATCGTCCGTCTGCCGGCGGCCTCGGACTTCGGCCTGGGCTGGGCGGCCAGCGCCGCGGCGGCGAGCACGGTGCCGTGCCAGGTGCGGAAGTCCTTGGCCGAGAAGCGCTCGCCGATCTTCTCCTGGATGTAGGCATTGACGTCGACGGAGCGGACGTCGTGCCAGCTGCCGCCGGCCTTGAAGGCGAGCAGGTCGTCGGGGCCGCCGCGGCGACGGCGCATCGCCTCGACGGCGGCGATCGCGTCGGGGTCGCGGACCGACTGGACGCGGCGCTGACCGCTCTTGGCAGGGAAGTCGAAGACCATCTCGCCGTCGTGGACGCTGACGTGCTCGCGCAGGATCGTCGCCACTCCGTAGCTCTCGTTCGTCTCCGCGTACTCCTCGCCGCCGATCCGGAAGAAGCCGAGGTCAAGCAGGCGCACGGCGCAGGCCAGGGCCCGCTCCCGCGGCATCCCGTCGAGCTTGACGTCGCGGGCGACAGCGCGGCGCAAGCGCGGCAGCTCGCGGGCAAAATCGCGCATTTCCTCGTACTTGCGGGAGGCCCGGCGCCGCTCCCAGCGGTCGTGGTAGCGGTACTGCTTGCGGCCGGCGACGTCGAGACCGGTGGCCTGGATATGGCCCATCGGATCGGCACAGATCCAGACCTCCTCCCAGGCCGGCGGAATCGCCAGGTCGCGGATCCGCTCCAGCGTCTCCTCGTCCTCGATCGGCCGGCCGGCGGCGTCCTCGAAAGAGAAACCGCGACCACGGCGGCGGCGGCTGATGCCCTCGCCGGAGCAGTCCGAGCGCCGCAGCCGCGCACGGCGTGCCCCGTTGCCGGCCATCGAGTTGAGCCGCCGCCGCGGATGCGGCGGCTAGCTGACTTTCCTGTGGGCTTTCCTGGCCTTCGCGGTTGCCGCGCGAAGGCTGTCGGCCTGCTCTGAAGTCTGTCGGTGACCGCTCATTCGTACGGCCTTTCGTCGTTGGGAAGTTTCGACCTGGTCCAAGGCGTGGGCCTCAGGCGTCCGGGTCCTCGCCGGCGGCGAGCTCCAAGGAGCCGTCGCGGACGGTCGCGAGGTGGCGCTCCTGGATCGGCAGCGCCCACTCGACCAGCTCACGGACGCGCTGCTCGCCGGCACTCTCGTTGAGCTTGCCGAGGATCGCCCAGTGCCCGACCTCGCCGGCCTCGGCCATGATCAGGAACTCGAAGCCGTCGAGCTCATCGGAGTCCTGGCCGAGATAGGTGCGCATCATCTCGACTGCCTCGCCTTTGGTTTCCTGCGCCTTCTCGAGGATCGCCGTCTTCTTGCCGTCGCGCTCGCCGGCCAGCTCGACGCAGCGGCTTTCGGTCTCCTCTGCCTCCTCGCGCATCTTCCGCAATGTTTCGCCGAAGGAGCTGGAGTCGCCATCGAGCAGCGACTCGACTTTCTTGGTGGTCTCCTGGGCGGCACCCGCCAGTCCGGTCACCTCCGCCAGCTTCTCCTCGAGGGTCGTCAAATCGGCCATCGCTTCTCCTTGTCAGTCGGTGCCCGTGAAGGTCCGGCTGACACCGGCGCTTCCCTGAGGGGCGGAATGGATAAGACGCCTCTACCCGCTCCGCGCCAACCGAACCCCGCCGTGGGGCCGCACCGTCAGTAGCTTTCGGGGCGATGGAAGATTCGCGGGAACTTGAGCTTCAACGCCTCGCCGACGTGGTCAGGAGCACCCAGGACGCGGTGCTCAGCAAGGACCTCGACGGCGTCGTCACCTCCTGGAACCCGGCCGCCGAGCGGCTCTACGGCTACTCGGCCGAGGAGGCGATCGGGCAGCACATCTCCTTCCTGATCCCTTCCGACCGCCGGGACGAGGAGGTGACGATCCTCGAGCGGGTCCGCCGCTCCGAACGGCTCGAGACCTACGAGACCGAGCGGATCCGCAAGGACGGAGCCCGGATCGACGTCTCGCTGACGATCTCGCCGCTCGAGAACCCCGTCCGCGGCGTCGTCGGCGCCTCGGTGATCGCCCGCGACATCACCGCCCAGCGGCGGCGGCGGCGCGCCCAGGAGTTCCTGGTCGCGGCCAGCCGCACGCTCGACGCCTCGCTCGACCCGACCGAGACGGCACGCACGATCGTCGCCACGGCCGTCCCCGAGCTGGCCGAGCTCTGCGTGATCGACCTCGTCCGCGACGACGGCCGGCTCGGCGACAGCATCGTCGCCGCGGCCGACCCGGCGGCGGGCGCGAGGCTGGAGCGGATCCGCCGCGAGACGCCCCTGGACCCCGGCGGCGAGCACCCGGTCGCACAGGTGCTGCGCGGAGGCAGGCCGATGATCTGGCGCGACCTCAAAGCGCCGGCGATCGTCGACCAGGTGGCCCAGAACGACGAGCACCGCCAGCTGATGGACGACGCCGGCTACAACTCGGCCGCGGTGGTCTCCCTGGTCGCCCGCGGCCGCACCCTCGGCGCCCTCTCCTTCCTCCACGTCCGCCCGGACCTCAGGTACGACCCGGCCGACCTCGAGTTCCTCGCCGAGCTCGGCGACCGTGCCGCGATGGCGCTCGACAACGCCCGCCTCTACGGCGAACGCGACCGCATCGCCAGCAACCTGCAGCGAGGGCTGCGGCCACCCTCGCCCGCTCCGATCGAGGGGCTGGAGATCTCCGTCGTCTTCGAGGCCGCCGGCGAGCGGATCGAGATCGGCGGCGACGTCTATGACGTCCTCCCCACCGATGACGGCTGCTGGGTGCTGATCGCCGACGTCGCCGGCAAGGGCAGCGCCGCGGCGGCCGTCTCGGTGGCCGTACGCCACGCGGTGCGGGGCCTGACACGTGAGATCGAGGAGCCCGAGGAGGTCCTGGGCCGGGTCAACGAACTGCTCCTGGACGGGACCAGCCTCAACGACTTCGCCACCGCGCTGCTGGTCCGCCTGCGCGGCGGCGCCGACGGCTGGAGCTTCGCGCTCGCCGCCGCCGGTCACCCGCCGGCATTCCACATCGCGGCGGCCAGCGCCTCCCAGCTCGGTGGCGGCGCGGTCCTCGGCGCCTGGCCCGAGCCGGCGATCGAGCGCCACGAGGGGCCTCTCGCCGACGGCGACACGCTGGTGCTCTGCACCGACGGCTGGCTCGAGGCCGGGCCGCGGACGCGCCACCGCGAGCCCGAAGCGCTCGGCGAGAAGGCGCTGGCGCTGTCCGGCGCCGGCCTGGCGCAGATGACCGAGCAGCTCCGTCAGGATGCCGTCGCCCGCAGCGACGGGGGCCTGCGCGACGACATGGTGATTCTCGCCATCAGAGCCGCCGCGCAGGAGCCTCGCGGATAACCTCGGCGGCGGGCTTGTCGTCACGCAGGCCGAGGTAGCGCGGGTGGCGCAGCTTGCCGTCGCGGGTCCACTCGCTGAAGGCGAACTGACCGACCAGGCGCGGCTCGACCCAGTGCGCCTGGCGCGGTAGGCCGTCGCAGGCGAAGGGCGAGCTGTCGATCTCCAGCGATTCGAGTCTGCCGCCAAGGTCCTCCAGGGCCCTGGCGCTGAACCCGGTCCCGACTTTGCCCGCGTAGCGAAGCTCGCCCTCCTCGTAGTAGCCGACCAGCAGCGCCCCGAAGCGCCGGCGCGAGCCCTGCGGCGGCGTGAAGCCGCCGATCACCAGCTCCTGCTCGAAGGAGCACTTCAGCTTCAGCCAGTCGCCGCTGCGACCGTGGACATAGGTGCTCTCGGCGCGCTTGGCGATCAGGCCCTCCCAGCCCTTCGCGCAGGCCTCCGCGAAGAGCTGCTCGCCGCGCTCGTTGCGGTGCGGCGTGTAGCGGACCGGGCCCTCGAAGGCGAAGGCCCGGCGCAGCGCCGACTTGCGCTCGCGCAGTGGCAGGCCGGTGAGGTCGTGGCCATCGAACTCGAGCAGGTCGAAGAGGTAGAGGAAGACGGGGATCCCGCTCAGGCGGGCCAGGCGGGCGTCGTGGATGCCCATCCGCCCCTGCAGGCGCTCGAAGCTGGTCCGCGAGCCCTCGAAGGCGACGATCTCGCCGTCGGCGAGGAAGTCGGTGGCGGCCTCGGCCGCCACCGCCTCGATCAGCTCCGGGTAGGTGGAGCTCATGCCGCGGCCGGTGCGGGAGGTCAGCGTCACCTCGCCGCCCTCGCGGCGGACCGCGGCGCGGATGCCGTCGAGCTTGCGCTCGAAGACCCAGGCGGGGTCGCTGAAGGGACGGTCGCTGAGCTTCGCCTTCATCGGCTCTGCCGGTGTGGCCATGGCGACGAGGCTACCCCTCGGGAAAAGCGCCGAGACGGATGGCGCCTCTAGCATCCCCGCCGATGGGACCCACTGCCAGAGCAGCGATCGCGGTCGCCGCAGGGCTTCTCCTGATCGTCCTCGCCGCGGTCTCGATCGGCCCCGCCCAAGCCGCGCCGGAGGCCGGCACTGCCAGCGCCGGCGCCGCCCGGCCGCCGATCGCCCAGGACCCGATCCCCTTCGGCCCCAAACGCAAGCGCGAGATGGCCGCCTACTCCGAGCGCCACTACGGCGAACACACCTGGCGCCTGACCCACCCACGGGTGATCGTCGAGCACATGTCCGAGGCGAGCAGCGTCGGCGCCGACTTCAACACCTTCGCCGACGACGTCCCCGACGTCGAGCTGCACGAGCTGCCCCAGGTCTGCGCCCACTTCGTCGTCGGCTCCTCCGGCCGCATCTTCCAGATGGTCAACCTGCGCACCCGCTGCCGCCATACCGTCGGCCTCAACTGGACGGCGATCGGGATCGAGCACATCGGCTATCCCGACTCCGACGTGCTCGGCAATCCGCGCCAGCTGAACGCCTCGCTGCGCCTGACCCAGTACCTGCGCTGCCGCTTCCACATCAAGCTGACCAACGTGATCGGCCACAACGAGAGCCTCAGCTCTCCCTTTCACCGTGAGCTGGTCCCCGGTCTGAGGAACCAGACCCACGGCGACTGGAGGCACAGCTCGATGCGCGTGTACCGCAAGCGGCTGTGGCGGCTGGGGCCCTGTTAGAGCCGCCCGAGCAGCAGTAGGACGAGCAGGACGATCGCGATCAGGCCGAGGATTCCTCCGGCCACCGCCACCTTGAGCAGGACCAGCACCAGTGCGACCACAATGAGCACGGCAATCAGGCCACGGATCATCGTCATCTCCTCTCGTTGACTCCCTGACGGACTGCGGCGCTGGTACCCCGCGGTTGGATCGGGAAACCGGAGCGGTCCGGGTGCAGGCTGCCCAGGGCGGGATAGACTGCGCCCATGAGCGACACGATTGAGGGCTTCAAGGAGGGCGACAAGGTCTGGGTGCAGGACGCCAACGGCACGCACCACCCGGGGATCTTCGTCGGCAACAACGAAGCCGCCGGCTGGTTTGGCGGCGGCCCCAGTGCTTACGTCGCCCATCCGGAGGCGCACCAGGCCGAGGTCGTCTCGGTCTTCCGCATCACCGCCCGCGAGGAGTAACACACTTCGCGCGCTTAGCGGTGGCTGGCGACGCTGACGGTCACGGCGGTGGGCGTCATTTGCACGTGAACGATTCGAGGGCGGTCGGGACGGTGGGTATTTCAAGCAGGCCTTTGACGATCCCGAGTGGATTGATCCCAGCGATGACAGTGCCGAGTTCGTTGGTGCGGGTCGTCACCCCGGTGAGCTGGGTGCAGGCTCCCGCGACCGTCCCCTGCAGTTTCGTCACGTTGCCTCCGAGCGTGGTCAGATTGCC
Organism: uncultured Solirubrobacterales bacterium; assembly: GCA_963735235.1. GTDB lineage: Bacteria > Actinomycetota > Thermoleophilia > Solirubrobacterales > 70-9 > VAYN01. The sequence goes on from CAVTKD010000012.1 coordinate 31,086, forward strand.
TCCCAGAGTCGTCACCGTGTTTTCCACTCCCGTGACGCCTCCCTGTAGTCCGGAGACCGTCCCCTGCAGCCCGGTGATGCTGCTCTGCACGGTCCCGACTACCCCTTCGGCGCTGACCACTTTCTGAGTCAGCGTGGTGACTGTTTTTTCAAGTTCTTTGATCTGTTCGGTCTGGGACTGGATCGTGTCTAGGACCGACTGTGGAATCTGACCGGCGGGCCCTTCCAGTCCGATCAGGCCGCGCAGGCCTTCCGGGCCGATCGAGCCCGCCGGGCCCTGGAGGCCGGTGGCACCGGGCGAGCCTGGCAATCCGTCGGAGCCGGGCGAACCGTTGGAGCCCACCTGGCCCTGGGCGCCGTCGGCTCCACGGGACCCTTCCGAGCCGGGCGAGCCCTGAGAGCCGTTGGCGCCCGAGGCGCCGGTTGCACCGGTGCCACCCGCCGGGCCCTGGAGATTCCAGGCGACCGCCCGCCCTCGCCCTTTGCAGCTACGGACGGCGGGAACGACGCGCAGCGTGCCGCGCGCCTTGCCCTTGGTGACGAGGCAGGCGTGGATCACACCACCGCGGACCGGCTGCCGGGCGACGGCAGCCTCGGGGAGGGCGACGAGAAGGCCGAGCAGACCGAGGGCGACGAGCTTCGAAGCGGATCGCATACCGCCTGCTTCGACAGGCCAAATTGGAACTTCGCTTGAAAGGAGTAGGAATTGAGTATGAGCTTATTTGAGCGCTAGGCGAGTCCTGCGCGGTCGGTAGCGGTAACCGACCCCTCGAACCGTCTCCACCGGATCGACCCGCGCCGCATCCTCCAGCTTGCGGCGCAGATAACTGACGTACAGCTTCACCTCGTCCCGCTCCCGCAGTCCATTTCCCCAGATCATTTCCAGCAGCTGCCCATGGCCGAGCACCCGGCCTGGATGCTCGGCGAAGGTGGAGAGCATGCGGAACTCGGTCGGGGTGAGGGCGACCTCCACCCCCAGCACCTCCACCCGATGGCGGATGCGATCGATGTGGATGAACTCGTCATCCAGCACCGTGGCGGCGGCCTCAATCGGAGAGCGCGGGCGTCGCAGCAGCGCCTCCAGGCGCGCCAGCAGCTCCGGCCCGCCGATCGGCTCGGTGACGCAATCGTCGGCGCCCGAGCGCAGCGCCCGCACCCTCGCGGCCTCACCGTCGTGGGCGGCGATCGCGACGACCGGGGCGTCGCTCAGCTCCCGGATGCTGGCCAGGACGGCCCAGCCTTCCTCGTTTGGCAGGCCGAGGTCGAGCAGGACGACGTCCGGGCGCTCGGCGTAAAAGGCTTTGAGGCCCTCACCGCCCTCGGCCGCTTGGACCAGCTCAAACTCGGTGCCGGCGAGCAGGGACCGCAGGGCCATTCTCGTTTCGGCGTCGTCCTCGATAGCCAGAACCTTCCGGCCGTCACCATTAAGCAAACCTGTAGAGAACGTTCCCAAAATATCCTGAATAAAAGAGTACTACTCCAACCGGACTCAACCTGTCGATTTCCGGCCCACCCGTTCGTTGCCCGTATAGACCAGGGTTCAAACTGCCCGCACGCGCGGCACGAGCCCACATCTACGACTCAAGGAGCGATGAGATGCGATTCATGATGTTCATGTACCCGGGTATAAGCGAAGAGGAGTGGAACCCGACGGCCGAGGACGTGGCGGCGATGAGCCGCTACAACGAGGAGTTGCGCAAGGCGGGGATGTTGCTTTCGCTCGATGGGCTGCACCCGCCCGGCGAAGGTGCCCGGGTCAGCTTCAGCGACGGCGACGTGACCGTTACCGACGGGCCCTTCGCCGAGGCCAAGGAGGTCGTCGGCGGCTACTGGTTGATCCAGGCACGCTCCAAGGAGGAGGCAGTCGAGTGGGCGTCCCGCTGCCCCGGCGAGAACTGCATGATCGAGGTGCGCCGGGTCTTCGAGATGGAGGACTTCCCACAGGACGTGCAGGAAGCCGCCGAGCAGGCGTAGGCGGTGGCTGACGCCGGGGCCAGGCAGGCGATCGAGGCGGTCTGGCGGATCGAGTCCGCCCGCCTCGTCGCCGGCCTGGCGCGGATGGTGCGCGACGTCGGCCTCGCCGAGGACCTGGCGCAGGATGCGCTGCTGGCGGCGCTGGAGCGCTGGCCGCGGTCAGGCGTCCCGGAGAACCCGGGCGCCTGGCTGATGGCCACCGCCAAGAACCGGGCGATCGACCTGATGCGCCGCGGCGCCACGCTCGAGCGCAAGCAGGAAGAGATGGCCCGTGACATCGGCGTCCAGATGGCGATGGATGGCGCCGACTTCGACGCGGCCCTCGACGACGAGGTCGGCGACGACCTGCTCGGGTTGATCTTCACCTGCTGCCACCCGGTCCTCTCCTCCGAGGCCAGGGTGGCGCTGACCCTGCGCCTGCTCGGCGGGCTGACGACCCCGGAGATCGCCCGCGCCTTCCTGGCCAAGGAGTCGACCGTGGCCCAGCGCCTGGTGCGGGCGAAGCGAACCCTGCGCGACGCCAACGTCCCCTTCGAGGTGCCGCGCGGCGAGGAGCTGCGCTCGCGGCTGTCCTCGGTGCTGGAGGTCATCTACCTCGTCTTCAACGAGGGCTACGCGGCGAGCGCCGGCGAGGACTGGATCCGGCCGGCGCTGTGTGAGGAAGCGTTGCGGCTCGGTCGCATCCTCGCCGAGCTGGCGCCGGGCGAGCCCGAGGCACACGGGCTGATCGCGCTGCTGGAGATACAGGCCTCGCGGACCCGCGCCCGGCTCGGGCCGGACGGCGAGCCGGTCCTGCTGCTCGACCAGGACCGCTCGCGCTGGGACCTATTGCTGATCGGCCGTGGCCTGCGGGCGCTGGAGCGGGCGGAAGAACTGCGCGGTCCGCTCGGCCCCTACGGGCTGCAGGCGGCGATCGCCGCCTGCCACGCTCGCGCCCGCGCCGCCGAGGAGACCGACTGGATGCGGATCGCGGCCCTCTACGACACCCTCGCCCAGATCGCCCCCTCGCCGGTGGTCGAGCTGAACCGGGCCGTGGCGTTGTCGATGGCCTTCGGCCCCGAGGCCGGCCTCGAACTGCTCGACCAGATCGCCGCCGAGCCCGCGCTCGCCGAATACCACCTCCTCCCCAGCGTCCGCGGCGACTTCCTCGCCAGGCTCGGCCGCCACGACGAGGCCGCCGCGGAGTTCGAGCGAGCCGCGGCCCTGACCGAGAACTCGCGCGAGCGTCAGCTCCTGCTCAGACGGGCCGAGGAGAGCGCCGGCGGCTGACTCAGGTCTCGCCGAGTCTGCGCATGCCGTCGCGGTCGAGGCGGATCATCTTCCAGTCGTCCAGGCGGGTGGCGCCGAGCTTGTCGTAGAAACGCAGGGCGGGCTCGTTCCAGTCGAGGGCACACCAGTCGAGGCGGACGTGACCGCGCTCGAGCGCGAGGGCGGCGAGATGCTCCATCACCTTGCGGCCGATGCCGCCACGGCGATTCTCGGGGCGGACGTAGACGTCCTCCAGCCAGATCCCGGAGCGGCACTCGAAGCTGGAGAAGGTGGTGAAGAAGATCGCGTAGCCGGCCGGCTCACCCCCCACTTCGACGATCAGAGCCTCGGCGGCTCGCTGCTCGAAGAGCGTCTTGCGCAGTACCTCAGCGTCGCCGCTGACCTCGTCGGCAAGTTTCTCGTACTCGGCCAGCTCGACGATCAGGCTGAAGAGCAGGTGGATGTCAGCCTCGGTCGCGGGACGGATATCCAGATCCACGGGCGGAGCCTAGGCGACGCTGCGCCGACTAGGCTGGCCCGCGATGGACACGATCGACGAGCTGATCGCCAACAACCGGGCCTTCGCCGAGCTGCTGCCGGACAAGCACCTCGACGTGCAGCCGAGCCGGCACCTGGCGATCGTCACCTGCATGGATTCGCGGCTCGATGTCTTCGCGGCGCTGGGGCTGTCCGACGGCGAGGCGCACGTGCTGCGCAACGCCGGCGGCGTCATCACCGACGACGTGATCCGCTCGCTGGCGGTCTCCCAGCACAAGCTCGGCACCCGCGAGGTGATGCTGATCCACCACACCAACTGCGGCATGCAGACCCTGACCGACGATGGCTTCAGGGCCGAGCTGCTGGAGGCGAGCGGCGTCTCCCCCGCCTTCGCGATCGAGTCCTTCCGGGACGTCGACGCCGATGTCCGGCAGTCGATCCTGCGAGTCCGCCGCTCCGTCTTCCTCCCCCACCGCGACCGGGTGCGCGGCTTCGTCTACGACGTCGACACTCACCGGCTGCGCGAGATCGTGGTCGTGAACGAGGGCTGACCGGGCGGCGCTAGGAACCCATGCTGCGGGCGATGACGACGCGTTGGATCTCGTTCGTGCCCTCGTAGATCTGGGTGATCTTGGCGTCGCGCAGCATGCGCTCGACCGGGTACTCGTTGACGTAGCCGTAGCCGCCCAGTACCTGGATCGCCTCGACCGTGACCTTCATCGCATTGTCGGAGGCGAAGAGCTTCGCCATCGAGGTCCACTTGCCGAGATCGGCCGGGCGCTCGGGCTTGTCGGCCATCGAGCAGGCTTTGTAGAGGAGCTCGCGCGAGGCGGCGGTGCCGGTCTCCATGTCGGCGAGCTTGAACTGGATCGCCTGCAGAGCGTTGATCGGCTTGCCGAAGGCGATCCGCTCCTTGGCGTACTCGTTGGCGTAGTCGGTCGCGCCCTGGGCGATCCCGACCGCCTGCGCGGCGGCACCGAGGCGGGTGCGCTCGAGGGTGCCGAGCGCGACGCCGAGCCCCTTGCCCTCGGTGCCGATCAGGTTCTCGTGCGGGACGCGGACGTCGGTGAAGGAGGGTGAGCCGGTCGGCGAGCCCTTGATCCCGAGCTTGTGCTCGAGCTTGCCGGGGTCGAAGCCCTCGCGCTCTTTCTCGACCACGAAGGCGCTGATCCGGTGATTGGCGCGGTCGGTTACGGCGAAGACGACATAGAAGTCGGCGACGGAAGCATTGGTGATCCAGTTCTTCTGGCCGTTGATGACCCACTCGTCGCCGTCGCGGACGGCGGTGGTCCGCATCGCCGCCGGATCGCTGCCGGCCTCGGGCTCCGACAGCGCGAAGGCGGGCGACCACTCGCCGCTGGCGCATTTCGGCAGGAAGCGCTGCTTCAGCTCGTCGGACCCGAACAGCTGGATCGGCAGCGTCCCGAGCTCCTGGATCATCAGGATCAGGGCCGAGGAGGCGCAAGCCTTGGCGATCTCCTCGACCGCCATCTGCAGGACCAGGGTGCCGGTGCCGGTGCCGCCGTGCTGCTCGGAGAAGGGCAGGCCGAGGATGTCGTGCTCGGCGAGCAGCTTGCGCACGTCCCACGGGTACTTGCCTTCGCGGTCGATGTCGCCGGCGCGCGGGGCGATCTTCTCCTGCGCCAGCCGGCGCACCATGTCGCGGAGGTCACGGGACTCTTGGGGGACTTCGTAAGTGTTGGTCATCGGGGCGGGCAGTCTATGGAGGACGGCGCCTCGGTGGCTGAAGCTTTTGACGGCTACAACGACCACAACCCTTCAACCGGCACCGGCCCACAGCCCCTCCTAGACTGAGCCCGTGGCCACCGTCGCTCCCTACGGCTCCTGGCGTTCGCCGATCGACCCCGAGACCGTCGCTCGCGCAGGCCGGCGGCTTGGAGCACCGCAGCTGGCCGGCGACGGCGCCGTCTGGTGGGCCGAGGGCCGGCCCATCGACGGCGGGCGCGTGGTCTTGGTGCGGCGGCCCGAGGGCGGCGAGATCGAGACGGTGACGCCGGAGGGGTTCTACGTACGCACTCGCGTCCACGAGTACGGCGGCGGCGCCTGGCGCCTGGCCGCGCCCGACCTCGTCCTGTTCAGCAACTTCGCCGACGGGCGCCTCTACCGGCAGCGATTGGGAGAGGCGCCGGTGGCGATAACGCCGGAGGCGGCAACTGCCTCCGCCCTGCGCTACGCCGACTTCCGCGTCACCTCCGACGGCCGTACCGTCGTCTGCGTGCGGGAGGTACACGGCGAGGGCGAAGCCGAGAACCAGATCGTCGCCCTGGCGATCGACGGCAGCGGCGAGCCGACGGTGCTCGCGTCCGGCCGCGACTTCTACTCCTTCCCCCGCGTCAGCCCCGACGGACAGTGGCTGGCCTGGACCTGCTGGGAGCACCCGAACATGCCCTGGGACGGGACCGAGCTCTGGGTGGCGCCGCTCGACGATCCCGGGGACGCGCGACTCGTCGCCGGCGGCCCGGCCGAGTCGGTCTTCCAGCCCGAGTGGGACCCAGCGGGCCGGCTCCACTTCGTCTCCGACCGCGACGGCTGGTGGAACCTCTACCGGGCCGGAGCCGGTGGCAGCGACGAGGACCCGGGCGAGGGGGACGCCACCATCGAGCAGCTGACCAGTGAGCAAGCCGACCTCGGGCACCCGCAGTGGCTCTTCGGCGGCTCGACCTATGCCTTCCTCGATGGCGGCACGATCGCGATCGTGCGCTGCGACCGCGGCGAGGAAACCCTGCAGCTGCTCGAGCCCGATGCCGCGCGGCCGCGCGAGCTCGGCCTCCCCTTCACCTCCTTCGGCCATCCTTCGCTGTCGGCCCGCGGCAGCACCGTCGCCTTCGCCGCCGCGACGCCGCAGAGCGAGACCGCGATCGTCGTCTTCGACATCGCGGCAGGCGAGCTGGAGCTGGTGCGCTCGGCCAGCGACGAGCCGGCCGATCCCGCCTACGCCTCTGCGCCGCGGGCGATCGAGTTCCCGACCAGCGGCGGTGAGACCGCCTACGGCTTCTATTACCCGCCCGCCAACGCCGAGTTCGAGGGCCCGGCGGGCGAACTGCCGCCGCTGATCGTCCAGAGCCACGGCGGCCCGACCTCCCACACCACCCCGGCGCTCGACCGCGAGTTCGTCTTCTGGACCAGCCGCGGCTTCGGCGTCATCGACGTCAACTACCGCGGCAGCAGCGGCCATGGCCGCGCCTACCGCGAGCGCCTGCGCGGCGCCTGGGGCGTGGTCGACACCGACGACTGCATCGCCGCCGCCCGCTACCTGGCCGCGACCGGAGAGGTCGACGGTGAGCGGCTGGCGATCCGCGGCGGCAGCGCCGGCGGCTACGCCACCCTCTGCGCGCTCGTCTTCCACAGTGACTTCGCCGCCGGCGCCAGCTACTACGGGGTCGCCGACACCGAGACCCTGGCCAAGGACACCCACAAGTTCGAGTCGCGCTACCTCGACGGCCTGATCGGCCCCTATCCCGAGCGGGCGGACCTCTACCGCGAACGCTCGCCGATCCACTTCGTCGAGCGGCTGCGGGCGCCGGTGATCCTCTTCCAGGGCCTCGAGGACGAGGTGGTCCCGCCGAGCCAGGCGGAGACGATGGTCGCCGCGCTGAAGCAGAACGGCGTACCCCACGCCTACCTCGCCTTCGCCGGCGAGCAGCACGGCTTCCGCCGCGCCGAGACCGAGATCCGCTGCCTCGAAGCCGAGCTCTACTTCTACGGCCGCATCCTCGGCTTCGAGCCGGCCGACGAGCTGGAGCCGGTCGAGATCGAGGGCGGGCGGCTCAGCTGATCAGGCAGTGACTGCCGCCCTCGCTGTCGCCGGAGGACGGGAAGGCGTGGGCGAGGGCGTGGGCGATCAGCTCGCTGCGGGCGGCGTAGCCGGGTGAGGTGAAGTGAATGCCGTCTTCGATGAACCATTCGTCTTTGACGTCCTTGGCCCAGTTGTAGATGCGCATGTCGGGGTATCTGGCGCACTCGGTGACCAGGGTCTTGTCCCATTCCTTCATGTTCTCCTCGGCGTAGGGATCGCCGCTTTCGACGATCGAGCGGACGTTGACCCAGAGCACCGGTTCGTCGCCGATCGCGGTCATCATTTTTTCCACCCGTTCCGCGTCGCTGACGGCAGAGCCGACGAAGACGTCGGCGGCATCGTTGGTGCCGAGCGCCAGCACCCAGCAGCCTTTGTAGCCTTCGGCCTTCCAGGCTTCCGCCACTTCGCGCGCGTTCGGTTCGCCTTCAAACTGCTCTTCGATCGAGCGGGCGCCGGAGATCTCGAAATGCGCTTCCCTGACGCCGACGTCGGCGTACTGGGCTTCGATCCGCTGGCTCGCCAGCGGCAGGTATTCGGCCGAGGTCAGCCCCTCCGAGGTGGAATCGCCGATATGGACGACGGCTTTGCAGGAGGAGCGCTTGGAGGAGGCCGCCTGGGCCGGCGTCAGCGGCGGCGGCTTGGTCGTGCCGGCGGCAGTCGCTTCTTCCACCCGCGCGTCTTTGCCTTCGGCGGCGACCGAGTTGACACCTGCCATCCCGGCGATCGCGGCAACCACGACCACGGTGGACGCGGTGGCCACGGCCCAGCCCTCGCGCGACATGTTCCGCGGCCGCCAGGCCCCCGAGCGGGCGCGCCGCCAGAGGCGCCCGAGCGCGCCGTGGCGGACCGGCTCCTCGACGTACTTCCAGGAGAGCGCCGCGGCGCCGAGGATCGCCGCCGCCTGCAGCAGCTCGCGCAGCGGTTCGGTCCCGTTGGCGATGCCCCCGGGCGTGGTGAGGACGATGATCGGAAAGTGCCAGAGGTAGATGCCGTAGGAGCGCACGCCGACCCAGCGCAGCGGCCTCCAGCCGAGGATCGGGCCCAGGCGGCTGGCCGGGTGGGCGAGCGCGGCGACGACCAGCACGGTGGCGATCGAGAGCACGACGAAGCCGCCGCGGTAGAGGAATGAGGAGTACTGGCCGGTGCGCCAGATCATCAGCGCGATCGTCAACAGCCCGACGGCGCCGAGGCCGTCGAGTGTGTTGCGGGCGCCGGCGGAGATCCGGCGGCTGAGCTTGCGGCTCGGCCAGACCATCGCCAGCGCCGCTCCGAAGAGCAGCTCGAAGGCGCGGGTGTCGGTGCCGTAGTAGACCCGCGAGGGGTCGAGGCTGGGGTGGTAGAGGACCGCCATCAGGATTACCGAGAGCAGCGCCAGCGCCAGCGTCGCGCCGGCCAGCCGCGGCCGCACCCCGGAGGGCAGCGGCGCCTCGCGGACCACCTTGACCCCGAGCAGCAGGACGAAGGGCCAGACGATGTAGAACTGCTCCTCGATCGCCAGCGACCAGAGGTGGTTGAGCGGCCCGGGCGCGGCGAAGCGGGCGAAGTAGGAGACGTCGCCGAAGATCAGCTGCCAGTTGCTGACGTAGAGCGCCGAGGCGACGACGCCGTCGCGGAACTGCTGCGGCTGGGCGGGGCCGAAGATCGTCACCCAGGCGACGACGATGACCAGCATCAGGAAGAGCGCCGGGAGCAGACGGCGGGCGCGGGCAAGCCAGAAGCGGCCGAGGCGGATGTGGCCGTGGCGGGCCAGCTGCGAGAGCAGGATGTCGGTGATCAGGTAGCCGCTGAGGGTGAAGAAGATCCCGACCCCGAGCAGCCCCCCGGGCGCCCATCCGAACCCGAGGTGGAAGGCGATCACGGCGAGGACGGCGACGGCACGCAACCCGTCCAGCCCGGGCATGTAGCGCTGATTGCGCTTGACTGGTTCAGGCATCTGTCGGCCGCATGCTACGTACGGAAGTGGTCGAGGCCAATGCGGCAAGGGACTGTCCGCCGACCGCAATAGATTTGCGCACCATGCCGATCAGGAGCAACTCGACCGCAAAGAAGCTCGGCCTCGCCTCGACGCTGAGCGCCGCCCTGCTGATCGCCCTGGCGCTGAGCGCCGGCTCGGCTCCGGCCGCGGCGGTCCCCTCCTGCCCCAGCTTCCGGGTCCTCCACAACGACCGCATCGGCCCGGCGAGCCTGCCCGCCGGCAGCTACAAGATCGCCATCGCCACCTCCTCCGGCCTCAACTGCGCCGCCGCCTCAAGGCTCTTCACCCGCTTCCTCGAGGACTACGACGGCGTCCTGCCAAGGCCCTGGCGGGTCACCTCCCAGGGCAGCGGCAAGGCGTCCTTCCTCCAAAGCGGCGCAGCCGGCTTCTCGGTCGCGCTCTCCTCCGGCGGCGGCGGAAACGGCAACTCCGAACTCGGCGTGCTCTGCCACGGCTTCTTCACGGTCAACTCCAACGTGGTCGTCGCCCCGCTCTCCTTCCCCAAGGGCCAGTACCTGCTCTACATCCCGCCGCGCTCGGGGATCAGCTGCAACCGCGCCTCGGTCCTCTTCACCCGCTTCCTCGGCTCGCCCGGCGGCCGCCTGCCCTTCCCCTGGCGCCTGAAGAACCAGACCGCGACCTTCTTCAAGCCCGAACACCCCACCCGTTCGGCCTTCCGCGTCGAGCCGTTCGCCGGCGCCGGCCCGGCTTAGCCGCCGGCTAGTCCGACACGGACTCGAGGGCGAAGGGGCTGCCCTCGGAGTCGCGGCAGATCGACCAGCGCTCGCCCGGGTGGACGACGGAGCCGCCGAGCTCGGTGACCCGCTCCAGCGCCGTAGCCATCTCGGCGACGGCGAGGTAGGGCAACGAGGCGCTGTCGCCAGGGCCTCGGCCCCGCTCGTGAACGCCCAGCCGCAGTCCGTCGCCCTCGTATTCCCAGCCGGCGCCGGCATCGGCGGCCCTTGGCGCCAGGTCAACCCCGAGCAGGCCCTGCCAGAAGCGCAGCGCTCGCCCGGAATCGTCGGCCGGGAACTCGATCAGGGCTTGGGGCGGGGTCACCGGCCGGGGCCGGCGGGATCGCGGTGCGCCGCTCCCGGCAGGTCGTCGCGACCGAGGAAGGAGCTCTCGGCGCCGATCAGCTGCTCGAGCTCACCGCGGTCGAGGAAGATGCCATGGCACTTCCGGCATTGCTCGATCGTGACGCCGTTGCGCCTGTGGGTGCGCATCGGTCCCTTGCATTTGGGGCAGATCATTTCGGCCATGACACGACGGTAGCGCCCGGCCGCCCCGGGCGGTCTCGCTCAGACGCCCGCGCGGCCGGCGCGACAGGCGTTCAGTCGAGCTCGACGGCGCTGCCGAGCGGCAGCCAGCGGACGCGGGCGCGGAAGTCCTCGGGGGCTGCCGCGAAGGCCTGTTCGACAGCCTCGCGGCCCTGGCGAAAGTGCTTCCAACCCTCATAGTGGATCGGGATCGCGGTCCGCGGCTTGACCAGGCCGCAGAGCTCGACGGCCTCCTCGGCGGTCATCGTGTAGCGCAGCGGGCCGGAGACGGGGAAGCGGACGCCGCCCAGGTGCAGCAGCGCCGTGTCGACCTCGAGCCGGCCGGCGACTTCGCGGACGCCGTCGTAGAGCACGGTGTCGCCGGAGATCCAGAGCACGCCGTGGTCCTGGCCCTTCCAGCGCAGCGCGAAGCCGATCACGTCGCCGACGATCGGGTGGCTGAGCGGCGGCCCATGGCGGCAGGGCGTGGCGGTGATCTCGATCGCCGGCCGCGAGGCGTGCTCGAGTGTCGTCGCCTGCCACGGCCCGAGGCCGCGGGAGTTGCCACCGAGCCGCTTCGCCCCGGGGACGGTGGTGACGACCGTGCCGGCCGAGGGCAGCAGGGCCCGGCCGGCGTCGTCGAGGTTGTCGTCATGGTGATCGTGGCTGAGCAGGACGGCATCGATCGGGCCGAGATCGGCGGCGGCGAGCGCCGGTCCCTCCAGCTTGCGCGAGCTCGTCCCCCAGCCGAAGCGATACCTGCGCCCGGGCGGGTCGAAGGTCGGGTCGGTGAGCAGCCGCCAGCCACCGATCTCGATCAGGACGGTGGGCCCCCCGATATGGGTCAGTTGGACGTCTTTCACACTTGTTCCTCCGTCCCCGCGGCGTCCGCGGCGGCGCGCTGGAGCTTCTGGACCAGCCTACCCTCGGAGGAGGAGAAGCAAATCCGCGCCACAACGCCGGGGTGACCGGCAATTTCCCAGTAGCTGCAGACGACGTCTTCGCCGTGCGGCGGGAAGAGGTGGACGTAGCGGTCCTTGGTCAGGTTCTCGGGCAGGCCGGTCTGTTCGAGCCGGTTGACGAAGAGCTGCTCTTCGAGGCCGGGCCGCAGCGCCGCATACTGCTTCGCGGTCATCGCGTACCCGAAGGGGTTGGGGTGTTCGTGACCCCCGCTTTCCTCGTTGCCACCGGCGATTACGGCAACGACGAAGAGGACGATGAAGAAGGCGGCCGTGACCCAGGCGATGACGCCGCGGCGGCGCTGCTGCCGCCGGTACGGATCGACGGTCTTGCCGGGGCTCGCGTTCACCGGCCGCCAGGGTAGCGGCGGCGGCGCACGGCGCGGCTTGAGCGGCACGGTTTTACCGTCCGCAGGTAATGCGAACATATGTTCCCCTACTGAGAGACGGGAGAGTCCGATGCCTCAATTCGATGCTTATGAAGATCTTGTCGGGCGCTGGCGCTGGCGCCTCCTCGGCGACGCCGGCCGCGCCGTAGCGACCTCCGGTGAGTCGTTCGATTCCCACTGGCACGCCCTGCGAGCGGCCGAAGGCGTCCGCGCGGTCGCCTCGGCGGCGCGCATTTCCAGCACGCCCGCCGACGGCGTGGAGGACGCGCTCAACGCGATCATCGAACGGGAGCTGGCCCAGAGCCGGTAAGAGCGGCTGGCCTGGGCCCTGGCCCGACCGGCCTAGGAATCGGTCCTCGATCGCAGGGCGAGGATGCAGAGGTCGTCCCTGACCGGGCCGTCGGTCCACTCGAGGATCGCCCCCTGGGCGCCGTTGACGAGCGCCCTCGCGGGCAGGCCCGCCAGCGGGGCCAGCAGTCCGAGCAGCCCCTTCTCACCGAGGATCGTGCCATCCCTGCGGACATCGGTGGCGCCGTCGGTGTAGACCAGCACCCCGTCGCCCTCCCCCATCGACGCCTCGCCGGTGCTCAACGAGAGGTCGGGGTCCGCGCCGAGCGGCAGGGTCGAGGCGTCGGCCTGGAGGGTCTGCAGCGTCGGCAGGCGCAGCGGCGGCGGGTGGCCGGCGATCGCCCAGGAGACGGCGGAGTCGGCGGCGCCAAGCCGCACGCAGACCGCGCTGACCAGCTCGTCGTCCCGCCCCGGCCGATCGAGCAGCGCCGCGTTGGCCAGCCTCAGGATCTCCGCCGGGTCGGCGGTGTTGGCCGCGAAGGCGGCCAGCCGGGCGCGGATGAAGGTCGCCAGGCGCGCCGCCTTGGGCCCATGCCCGACGACGTCGCCGACCACCGCCACGGTCGAGCCGTCGGGACCGTTGGTGAGCAGGTAGAAGTCGCCGGAGACCCCCAGCTCGGAGGGAACGAACGCCGCCGCCGCGTCGACATCAGACAGCTCCGGCAAGCTCGGCGGCGTCAGCGCGGCGCGGATCTCCTCCAGTTCCTCCGCCGAGTGCTCGAGCGCGATCACCCGCTCCCTCACCACCGAGACCACGGCGGCCACCGCGACGAAGGCGACGAGGCGGATCCCCAGCGCCACCCCGAAATGGGAGACCGGATGTATTGCCGCGCCGGCCACGTAGAGAGCAGCGCAGCCGAGCACGGCCGCCGCGCCCCCCTTCCAGCCGAACCACCAGCTCGCCAGGCCGATCGGGATCGCGTAGAAGAAGCCGATCCCGGTCTGGCCGCTGGAGCCGAGCGCCAGCCAGGCGACGAAGACGGCGAGCGCGGCGGCGCAGGACCAGGAGATTCCCGCTATGCGGGACACCTAGCGCTCCACGAGGGACATCCGCAGGCGAACGGTGCTGCCGGCGCCCCCCGACCTGACCTGGACCAGGTCGCAGACCTGGTTGGCGAGCCAGAGGCCGCGGCCGCCCATCTGATCGGGCCGCGGCCGCTCGCGGCCGACCAGGGGGCGGTCGATCCGCCCCTCGTCGTCGACCTCGCAGACGACGACCTCGCCCGCCCTCCAGATGCGCAGCGTCCCCCTGCCGCCTCCGTGCCGGAGGCTGTTGATCGCCAGCTCGTTGGCGGCGAGCACGAAGTCATCGATTCGCGAGGAGCCGAGGCCGAGCAGGCGGGCCTGCTCGGCGACGAAGCGCCTCAGGTCGCTGAGCGTCTTGACCGTGAAGAGCATCTCCACGGCGTCGCGCGGAGCCGGCGCCAGCCGACCGTCGAGCGAGCTGCGGGCCTCGGGGGCGAGGTAGGAATCGCTGTCGCCGGCCTCGCCATGCCGGCAGACGATCGGGTGGTTGTGCTCGGCCTCGCGCAGCACCCCCTCGTCGAGGTGGGTCGTGTCGTAGGGGCACATCAGCGACCACGGACGGCCACCGGCGAAGGCGAGGTTGAGCAGCGACTCGTGGCGCTCGCACTCGTCCAGCTCGGCGGCGGTCCGCCCAGGCCAGACCGGCTCGCCGATCCCCCGCACCTCCTGCCCGTCGCCACTGTGGGCGTCGAGAAAGTCGCGCCAGGCGGGGATGATCCGGGCCGGGTTGCGCCCCAGGTCCTCCATCTCGGTGAAGAGGACCCGGGCGCCGTCCCCACCGAGCGCGGCGTCGAGTCGCTCGCGGTTGGAGCGCGGCAGGGCGACCAGGATCGCCTCCCCGGCCTCCAGGCCCTCCTGGACGAACGGCACCGTCCCGGCCAGGAACTCATCCGCATCGGCGTAGAAGAAAGCCCCGTGGCGAAAGCCAGGCTCAGCGGTCGTGGCCTCGATCACGGGCCTACTCAAGCACTACTCAGGGCTTCTGTACAGCGGGCTCGGTCAACGGCGTCGCTTTTGGTTGGCCGAAGAGGCGGGCGAGGACGATGCTGAGCTCGTAGAGGGCGATCAGCGGCGCCGTCTCCAGCAGCATCGAGACCGGGTCTACACCGGGGAGCGCGGCGGCGATGACGGCGCAGGCCAGATAGGCGTAGCGGCGGTTGTCGGTCAGCTGGTGGACCTTGACGATGCCGAGCCTGACCACGGCGAGGATGCCGACCGGGATCTGGAAGACGATCCCGCAGGCCAGCAGCGTTTGCGCAAAGAAACCGTAGTATTCCTTGGCACGGACCTGGACGTTGAACTGCGAGTCGTTGAAGTTGAGCAGGAACTTGGTCGCGGCCGGGAGGACGACGAAGTAGCCGAAGACGATGCCGGCGATGAAGAGGGCCGGGATCAGCAGCAGCAGCGGCAGGATCGCCCGCCGCTCCTTGTCGGCGAAGGCCGGCAGCAGGTAGGCGTACAGCTGGTAGAGGATGATCGGCAGCGAGAGGATGATCGCCCCGTAGGCGGAGACGGTGACCGTGGTGGTGAACGGCTCGCTGATCCCGAAGGTGATCAGCTTGTCGTGGTTGGAGGGCAGCGGCGCGCTCGCCAGTTCCAGCAGCAGATGGTTCTGCCAGAAGCAGAGGGCGAGCGCGACGCCGAAGACCGCCAGGGAGACGACGATGCGCGCGCGCAGCTCGTCGAGATGCTCGACGAGGCTCACCTCATCCTCATGTGAGATTGCTTTTACGCGGCGCATCGCCTTTCCTCAGACCCGCGGCTCGGCGACCGGGGCGGTCTCCGCCACGGGGCTGGTGGGGGCGACGGCGACGGGGGTCGGCTCGATCGCCGCCGGCGTTGCCTCCGGGGTGTGGTCGCCGCTGATCGTGCCGCGGAACTCGCTGATCCCCTTGCCGAGCGACTTGCCCAGCTCCGGCAGGCGTTTGGGCCCGAAGACGACGAGGGCGATGATCAGGACTACGAGAATCTCCATTGGTCCGATGTTGGGCATGGCTACCTCCGATTGCGAGATTGAGATCTGGCTTGGTGTTTGAAGTTCTGGTGCGGCGGGAGCCCGGGCGGAGCCGATCGGGTCGACCGGCTCCGCCGCCTGCTCCGGTACTCGTCCTACTCGCTACTTGAGGAAGCCGGTACCTTCGACCGCCTTCAGTACTTCAGCCGCCGTGAACGGCGTGTCGAACGGCCCGTCGGGGGTGATCCCGCTGGGCTTGCCGGTGAGAATCAGGCCGGCCACCGAGGCGTGACGCGCCTCGATCGTGAGGATCGAGAGCGCCGCCGCGACGTACGCGGGGCTGGCGATGTTGAGCGCCTGACCCGAGTAGGCGTGGACGCCGGTGTTCTCCAGGGCGACGGACGTCTTCACGAAGGACGCCTCGCTGGAGGTGGTGCCACCGAAGTCGACCTTCGGCGCGCTGGTCGCTTTGCTGCCCAACGCCTTCTTGAGAAAGGCGACGTGGGCGTTCTCGTCGCTGGTGGTGGTCTTGAGGAATACCTGCGTCTGTTTGTCCTTGATGAACTTCGACTTCTTCTGGTTGGCGGTCGCCTCGTTGTAGAAGGCGGCCTCCAGGTACTCCAGGGTGAGGGCGAAGTTGAGGATGCCGATGTCGCCCTTGCCGAAGCTTGCCGGGGGACGGCCCTTGCCGCCCTTGGCCAGCGCACCGGCGGGGCTGAGGGCACCGAGCAGAGCGCCGCTGCCGATCACCGCACCGCCTGCCAGGCCGGCCTTCTTCAGGAAGCTGAGCCTGGTGTCGCCGTCACTGAGGGTTTCCGACGCGTCATCTGCCGCCTGGCGGACGACGTCGTCGACGTTCGTCTCTTTGAGGGTTGCTTCGGGGTCCATGCTGCTCCTTTTTGCAGTGGGTAGTTCCCCCCAATAGCGGAGCGCGTCCGCAACTGGATCACCGTTGAGCGGATCTTTAAGGCGGAACCGGGGCTCAGTACCCCTCGGGGTGGCGGGCGACGAAGCCGCGCTGGCTGACCATGCTGTCGTGCCAGCGCGGGCCGGTGCCGCTGGTGTCGCCGACGGTGTCCCAGCGCAGCCCGGCGATCACCGCGAAGGCGTG
Organism: uncultured Solirubrobacterales bacterium; assembly: GCA_963735235.1. Lineage (GTDB taxonomy): Bacteria > Actinomycetota > Thermoleophilia > Solirubrobacterales > 70-9 > VAYN01. The sequence goes on from CAVTKD010000012.1 coordinate 47,643, forward strand.
GCCGGCATTGGCGTAGACGGTGATCCAGCGACCGGCCCCCGAGCTTCCCCAGTGCTCCATCGGGCCCGACGGCAGCGGGCTGGAGAGAAATTCGCCGCCGTGCAGGGCGAAGCTGACGGCACCGGAACAGTCATAGCCGGCGTCCCACCAGCGACCGTGGCCGCCGCCCCAGATGTAGGGCTTGGCGCGGATCTTGTTGGCGGCGACAATCACCCGCCGCACAGCGGACGGCGCGTCCAGCGGGGCGAGGGCGCGGCCGTGGTCGATCACGGCCTTGCCGGCCGGCGCGGACGGTGGCGCCGGCTCGGTGCTCGTTTCGGGACTGTAGGTGGAGAGGCCGCCTGGCGCGCCCTTGGCCCAAGCCCGAGCCCCGGGCAGGGCCGCGACCAGCGCGGTGGCGAATACGGCGAGTGAGATGCAGAGGGCAGCCCGAAAGGCCGCCCCGCGGGCGATCGACATCGATACCTCCTTCGTCGGCCTACGGGGTTAGCTGACGGGCTGGCGCTGAAGGAGCCTGCGCCCCCACCTTGCGGTGGGTTAGCCCCGGGAACTTGGTTCCCCCGCTCTCCGGCTATTGCCGGGGATTAGGCATGTGCTTGCTCAGTTAACTCGATCGAGCCGCAGAGTTGCGGTGGGGGCGGCGCTTCCGGCCGGGCCGTCCGGAGCCGGATCGCCGTCTAGGCTTTGCCTCCCCGCCCCGCAGAGAGGAGCCCTGAAGGTGAACGTCAGCCAACCCGATGCCAAGGCCGAGCCCGGCACCCGCGTCGCGTTCGTCCAGTCCTGCTGGCACAAGGAGATCGTCGACCGCTGCCGCTCGTCCTTCGTCGCCGAGCTCGGCCGCCTCGGCACCGCGGAGTCGGAGATCGACCTCTTCGAGGTCACCGGCGCCTTCGAGATCCCCCTGCACGCGAAGAAGCTCGCCGAGAGCGGCCGCTACAGCGCCATCGTCGCCGCCGGCCTCGTCGTCGACGGCGGCATCTACCGCCACGAGTTCGTCGCCGAAGCGGTGATCGGCGGCCTGATGCAGGTCCAGCTCGAGACCGGGGTCGCGGTCATCTCCGCCGTCCTCACCCCCCACCACTTCCACGAGCACGAGGCCCACCTCTCCTTCTTCTCAGAGCACTTCGAGGTCAAGGGCGTCGAGGCGGCGCGCGCCTGCGCCCACACCGTCGAAGCGCTGGAGCAGCTGCCGTCGCCGGCCCGCGTTAGCTGAACTCGATAACGCTGCGGATCCCGTCCTGGGCCTCCATCAGCTCGAAGCCGCGGTTCACTTCGTCGAGGCTGAGGCGGTGGGAGAGGAAGGGCTCGACGTCGATCTCGCCGGCCAGGTAGCGCTCGACCAGGACCGGCACCTGGTCGCGCCCCTTGACGCCACCGAAGGAGGAGCCGGCGATGCGGCGGCCGGTGATCAGCAGGCGTGGGACGACGTCGAGGGTCTCCCCCCTGCCGGCCACCCCGGCGACCGTGCACAGGCCCCAGGCCATCCGCGCCGACTCGACCGCCTGGCGCATCACGGCGACATTGCCGGTCGCCTCGAAGGTGTGGTCGGCGCCGAAGCCGCCGGTCATCTCGAGGATCGCCTCAACCGCGCCCTCGCCGCCCTCGAGGAGGTCGGTCGCGCCCTGGCCGCGGGCCAGCTCGAGCCGCTGCGGAGAGAGGTCGACGCAGAAGATCCGCTCGGCCCCCTGCAGGCGGCAGCCGGCGACGGCGCCCAGCCCGACCATCCCGGCGCCGAAGACGACGCAGGTACTGCCGGGCTCCACGGCGGCGGTGTTGATCGCCGCCCCGAGCCCGGTCGAGAGGCCGCAGGCGAACAGGCAGGCGTGCTCGAAGGGCGCCTCGGGGCTGACCTTGGCCAGGGCGATCTCCGGCATCACCGTGTACTCGGCGAAGGTCGAGCAGCCCATGAAGTGGCGGATCCCGTCGCCGTCGCGGGAGATCCGCGTCGTGCCGTCGGGCAGGAAGCCCTTGTTCTGCTGCTCGCGGATCGCCATGCAGAGGTTGGTCCGCGGATCGAGGCAGTGGACGCACTCGCCGCACTGGGGCGAGAAGAGGGTGATGACGTGGTCGCCCTCCGCGAGCGAGGTGACGTCGGGCCCGACCCGTTCGACCACCCCGGCGCCCTCGTGACCGAGCACGGCCGGCGCGTAGCCCGAGGGGTCGGCGCCGGAGGCGCTGTAGAGATCGGTGTGGCAGACGCCGCAGGCGGCGATCCGGACCAGCACCTCCCCAGCCAGCGGCTCCGCCAGCTCGACCTCCTCGACCACCAGCGGCTCCCCGAACTCCTCGAGCACCGCGGCGCGCATCTTCACTCCCGGTCGACCGCCAGGCTCTGGGCGCAGTCGACGATCGTCTCCTCGACCGGGCGCGGCGTCCAGCCGAGCAGGGCCTGCGCCTTCTCGCTCGACACTTCGACCCTCTCGCCGAGCTGGCCGGCGATCGAGCGCACACCGGGGTCGAAGATCCCCATCGCGCGGACCACGAAATCGGGGATCGAGCGCTTGGGCACCTTCGCAGCGTCCGGCCCGAGACGGTCGCGCAGCACCGCGGCAACATCCGCCATCCACTGGAACTGCGCCACCGCGATCAGCCGCTCGCCGCTCGCCTCCGGAGCGGTCATCGCCCTGATCTGCAGGTCGGCCACGTCGCGGACGTCGACGACGCTGAAGCCGATCCGCGGCGTGCCCGGCATGCCGTTCAGCAGCCGCTGGACGATCTGCAACGAAGTGGAGTCCTCCCCGCCCAGGGCCGGGCCGAGGATGGCGCCGGGGTTGACGACGGCCAGCTTCCCGGCCTCGCCCCGCTCGCGAACCAGATCCCAGGCGGCGCGCTCGGCGATCGTCTTCGAGCGCGTGTAGGGCGTCAGCGCGGTGTTGGCGGCGTCGGTCCAGCTCTCCTCGGTCAGCGGCACAGCGGACTCGGTCACGCCACCCCGCACCGCGGCGATCGAAGAGGTGATGACGACGCGATCAACCCCGGCGTCGAGGCCCGCCCGCAGCACCCGCAGCGTCCCCTCCCGCGCCGGCACGATCAGCTCGTCGGGGTCCTTCGGCTGCGCCGAGGGGAACGGCGAGGCGACGTGGAGGACATAGTCGCAGCCGTCCACCGCCTGCGTCCAGCCATCGTCGCGGTCCAGGTTCGCGGCATAGAACGAGAGGCGCTCGCCGGCGTCGACCTGCGAGGCGACCTTGGCCCGAACAGCCGGCTCCTTGGCGAGGTCGCGCACCGTGGTGCGCACCTCATAGCCTCGCCGCAGCAGCTCGACAACACACCAGCCGCCGAGAAACCCCGAGCCGCCGCTGACCAGAACCGTCTTCGTCTCTGCCTCTGAACCGTTCACTTTCCCGCCGAGGACCGTACCAACCGCACGGGCAGGCGCCCGCGCGCCTGAGCCCTGCCTCTATCGTGCGGCGGACTGATGCCGCCCTCGGCGCTGCTCTCCGTCCCGGCCCATCTCGGCTACATCGCCCTCGCCGGACTGGTCGGCGCCGAGTCGACCGGCCTGCCCGTCCCCGGCGAGACGGCGCTGATCGCCGCCGGCCTGCTCGCCCACGAGGGCAGCATGAACATCATCCTCGTGATTGTCATCGCCGCGACGGCGGCGATCATCGGCGACAACCTCGGCTACCTGATCGGCCGCCACGGCGGACGCCGCCTGCTCGAAAAACCGGGGCCGCTCGAACACCATCGGCTGATGATCATCAGGAAAGGCGAGCCGTTCTTCGAGCGCCACGGCCCCAAGGCGGTCTTCCTCGGCCGCTGGGTGGCCGGGCTGCGGATCGCCGCCGCCTGGCTCGCCGGGATCACCCGCATGCGCTGGTCGACCTTCTTCTTCTGGAACGCCCTCGGCGGCATCGCCTGGGCCGCCTCGGTCGGCCTCGCCGCCTACCTGCTGGGCTCGGTGGTGAAGCAGATCCTCGAGGTCGGCGGCATCGCCGCGGTCGCCGTCCTCGCGATCGTCGTCGCCGGCTACCTCGCCTGGCGCTGGCATCGGCGGCGAGCGGAGCCGGAGCCGGAGCGGCGACTCGAGTCTCCGGAAGGGTCCTAGCGCACCACCCGACCGCACTCCGGCAGGCTCCGGTGCGGGAACTAACCTCCGCCACCCGATGATGCCCTTCTTCGCCCGACACAGCCGCCCTTCACTCCGAGCGCTTGCCGCGTCACTCACTCTCGCGGCGGCGCTCCTCCTCCCCGCCGGCGCGCTGGCCGCACCGGCGCCGCAGGCCGCACAGCCGGCGAGCCCCCAGCCGACCCCTGCCCCCGGGACCCTGGTGCAGCTCTCCGGCGCCAAGGGCTGCCTGGTCGATCGATCCGCCGATCCCGGCAGGTGCGCACCGGCCCGGGCGCTGAAGGGGCCGGCAACCCTGCTCGGCTCGCGCGCCGTCGCGCTCAGCCCCGACGGCAAGAGCCTCTACGTCGCCTCGGCGGGAAGCGACGCGATCGCGATCTTCAAGCGCGACCCGGGCACGGGATCGCTCACCCAGGGCCGGGGCGCCGCCGGCTGCATCGCCGCCAAGGGCGCCGAAGGCTGTACGTCGGCGGTCGGCCTCAACGGACCCAACTCGGTCGCGGTCAGCCCCGACGGTCGCAACGTCTACGCGACCTCGCTGGGCAGCGAGGCGGTCACCTCCTTCCACCGTGACCGCTCCAGTGGAGCGCTGAGCCAGAGCCGCGATGGCAGCGGCTGCATCGCAGCCCTGCCGCTGCCCGGCTGTGCCAGCGGCCGGGCGCTGGGCGGGCCCGACGTGATCGTCGCCAGCCCCGACGGCAGGAACGTCTACGTCGGCTCCTTCTTCGGCAACGCGATCGCGGTCTTCGACCGCGACCCGTCCGGCGGTGCCCTGACGCAGCCGGCCGGCAGCAGTGGCTGCATCACCGCGACCCCGACCAGCGGCTGCGCCGCCGGCCTCGCCCTGGAAGCGATCGAGGGGATGGCGATCAGCGGCGACGGCAAGAGCCTCTATGCCGGCGCCGCGGTCTCCGAAGCCATCGACACCTTCACCCGCAACCCCTCGACCGGCGCACTCACCCAGGCGGGCGGCGGGGACGGCTGCATCGTCTCCACCCCACTCGCCGGCTGCACCACCGGCGCCCAGCTCGACGGCGCCGACGCGGTCGCGGTCAGCCCCAACGGCAAGGACGTCTACGTGACCTCGCTGTTCAGCAAGAGCGTCACCTCCTTCAGCCGCTCGACCGCCTCGGGACTGCTCACCCAGAAGCCCGGCTCCTCCGGCTGCCTCGTCTTCATGCGCTCGGCCGGCTGCTCGTTCGGCCGCGCCCTCAACGCTCCCGAGGGGCTTGCCGTCTCACCGGACGGGACCAACGTCTACGCGGCCTCGTTCGTGCCCGGCGCGATCGCCGTCCTCAACCGCAGCAAGCGCTCCGGCGCCGTCGCCCAGAAGCCGAACGGCGCCGGCTGCGTCGCCGTGCCCGCCGTCCCGGAGTGCCCCACCGGGCGGGCGATGAGCGGCCTCAGCTCACTCGTCCTCAGCCCCGACGGGCGTTTCCTCTACGCGGCCGCCGCCAAGAGCGACGCGATCGCGATCTTCCGGCGCAGCGGCCGCCGGCCCGCTCCGCGCCACTGACGCGAAGCGACCGAGCACCAGGCTCAGTGCTACTTGCCGACCTTGAGGTTGCCGAGCACGCCGATGCGGAAGCCCAGCCACGGGTAGGTGGCGGTGAAGAGGGCGTTGTCCTGCGGCTGCAGGCCGACCGCGGAGAGCCAGAGCTGGTAGGCGGGGGCGTTGGAGATGCCGCCGTGCAGGCGCCGCCAGACCCGTCCCTTGCCGCTGCCCGCCGGGGCCGGGGCGATCGTGTCGGTCCACTCGACCGCGTTGCCGCCCTGGTCCAGCGTGCCCCAGGGTGAGGTCGTCTTCGCCTGGCCAACCGTGCCGAGACTGCCCTGGTAGGCCTTTTCGTAGGCGGTCGGCGAGAGCCCGAGCGGGTTGACGGTCAGGCAGTCTTCGGCCGAGAACGCCGCCGGGCACCAGCTCGGGGCCGCCACTTCGGAGGCGTGGTAGGTCGCCAGCGGCTGGGTCGCGGAGTTGGTGACGTCGCCGCTGGTGGGGTCGAGCGTCGTCGTCTTCGGAGCGGTCGCGGTGCCGTCGCCGAAGACGCCGGCGTTGGTCGGGTACTTCCAGTAGGAGTAGGTGCCGCCGCCGCTGGGGTCGAAGTAGGCGGCCTTGATCCACTCGTCCTGGCTGGGGATCACGAAGCCGGTCTTGTGAGCGCGGGTCGGGCCCTTGCGCTTGCCGCCGTTGAAGTCGTACATGCCGGTCTCCGTCTTCGACGAGAGCCGGACCCGGTAGGTCGTGTAGCGGAAGCCGCCTTCGCTGCTCGTCTGCCTGGAGAGCAGCCGCCCGTTGTAGAGCGAGTTGTCGAAACGGGCGACGCGCAGGAAGTTGGCGAACCCGTAGGGCTTGTCGGCCCATTCGGGCGAGGCCACCGTGTAGTGGCGGCCCTTGCCGGCGCTGGAGGAGAAGTCGATCTGGCCGAACTTGGGCCAGGCCGAGGAGCTCTCGCTCGTTTCGTAGAGCTTGTGCGGGTCGCGCCCGCTCGGGTCGGCCGTGTTGAGGAAGGTCACCCACTGCTTGACGGTGACCTTGAGCTGGCCGATCCCGTAGCCGTACTTGACGCCGCCCACCATCAGGCATTCCTTGGCGCTTTCGGGAGCTTCTTCGCAGGAGCGGTAGATCGCATCGGTGAACGGCACGATCGCCACCGAGCTGTTCCCGGCCGCGCCCACCTTGACCGTCTTCAGCGTCACCAGCGGGGACGCCGGCGCGGCGGCGGACAGCGCCGGCGCGGCAAGCGCAGCGAGCGCCAGAGCCGCCAGTGCAATCGCCAGACGGGTGGACAGGACGCGGGTTGCTGCTGCGGGGATCGGCATTGCGGCCGTCTTTCGCCGCGAGCCCAGGAATCCTCTAAGCGGCGGCTGCATGATCGCCGCCTGGCGGCGCGATCAAGCGGGGCCGGTGGTGGTGCGCTCGAGCTCCAGCTCGCGCTCGCGGGCCTGGGCGATCGTCTCGCGGGCGTCCGCCAGCGAGTGCCAGCCGTCGACCTCGACCACCTTGTGTTCGAGGTCCTTGTAGACGGAGAAGAAGTGCTCGACTTCCAGCGTCAGTTGCTCGGGCAGGTCGGGCAGGTCCTGGATCTGCGACCAGCCCGGGTCGCGGACGGGGACGCAGACGATCTTGTCGTCGATCCCCGCCTCGTCGCTCATCTTGAAGAGAGCGACCGGATTGACCGGGATCACGCAGCCGGGGAAGGTCGGCTCGGAGACGCAGACGAGGCAGTCGAGCGGGTCGCCGTCCTCGCCGCGGTGGCCGATCAGGTAGCCGTAGTCGGTCGGGTAGACGGTCGAGGAGGAGAGGAAGCGGTCGAGGATCACGTGCCCGGTCTCCTCGTCGTGCTCGTACTTGTTGCGGCTGCCTTTGGGGATCTCGATGAAGGCATAGAGCTGCTCGGGCTCGCTCTCGCCCGACTCGACGATCTTGTGTTCCTCGGTGTGCCGGCCGCTCGGATGCAGGGTCATCGCGGCGATCATCGCATGGGGCAAAGGGGAAGCGCCTCAAGGAGCCGCACCCGCCTACTCGTCGAGGAGCGCGGCGGCGCCGGCACTGAGCAACGCCGAGCCTCCGGCGACCGCGGCGGTCGCGGCGGCGCTGCCGTCCGGCAGGCCGTCGCGAGCGAGGGTGGCGGCGCCGATGTCGGCGAGGTCGCCGGCGATGCTGGCGGCGAGCCAGGGACGCACCGCGGAGCCGCGCAGAAGGGCGGTCAGGGCCAGCCCGTGCACGGCGACCTCGCGCGCACCCATGCCCCGCAGCGGCACCTCCGCCGCCGGCTGCCGAGCGCCCGGCCCCAGCCAGCGGTTTGCGGCGACCTTGGCGGGCGCCACCAGTAGGGCGATGCCGTAGGCGATGCGTAGGGAGAGCAGGGCGACGGTCAGACCGCGAATGGCTGGGCTGGATTCGACCACTCCCTTGAGGCTACGGGACCGCCCCGCCCACCCACCCGGCCGCTCGGCCGCGCTGCGTCTCGGCGGCCACACTTCGCACCGGCAACGAGACGTAGAGCCAGCCCCGGCGCGAAACGACTGACGGACTGAGTAGCGTCCCCGGGCGAAAGTCCGCATCCGCGGATCGTCAACTTAAACGGAGGCAACGTGGGAATCGTCAACAAGGATGAGCTCGTACGCGGAGTCGCGGAGCGCAGCGGCTTGGACAACGGTCAGGCGAAGAAGGCCGTCGAGGCGACGCTGGAGGAGATCACGAAGCAGATCTCCGGCGGCAACGAGGTGCGGCTGACCGGTTTCGGGAAATTCTCCGCCGTCAAGCGCGCGGCGCGCGAGGGACGCAACCCCCGCACCGGCGAGTCGATGCAGATCGCGGCCAAGTCGGTGCCGAAGTTCAGCCCCGGCGCGGAGTTGAAAAAGGCCGTCCAGTAGCGAGGCTGCCGGCCGGGCGCAGGCAAGGTGCCCGGCCGGCAGCTCGCGCAGTAGCTGCTGACAAAACGGGTAGCTGGATCGCGAAAACGAACGAAGGGATCGCGATGAGCAACTCACTCGACGGAACGGTCGCACTCGTAACCGGCGCCAGCAGCGGCATCGGCGAGGCGACTGCACGGGCGCTCGCCGCCCAGGGAGCCAAGGTCGCGATGGCGGCCCGCCGCCTCGAGCGGCTGGAGCGGCTGGCCGCGGAGATCGGCGGTGAGGGCCACACCGCCCTGGCGATCGAGTCCGACATCACCGACCCCGAGCAGGCCAGCGCCGCCGTCGGCCGCGCCGTCGACGAGCTCGGGCGACTCGACATCGTCGTCAACAACGCCGGCCAGATGTTGCTGGGCCCGATCGAGGACGCGCCCACCGAGGAGTGGGACCGGATGATCGACCTCAACCTCAAGGGCCTGATCAACACCACCCACGCCGCTCTTCCCCATCTGCTCGCGGCGGCCAAGGACTCCGCGCGCGGCTGCGCGGACCTGGTCAACATCAGCTCCGTCGCCGGGCGCATCGCCCGCTCGGGCTCCGGCGTCTACAACCTGACCAAGTTCGGGGTCGGCGCCTTCAGCGAGTCCTTCCGCCAGGAGTTCGCCGAGCGCAAGGTGCGCACGACGATCATCGAGCCGGGCGCCGTCGACACCGAGCTCTCCGACCACATCCGCGACGGCGTGCGGGAGAAAACCAGAGCACGTTTCGCCGACATCCACATGCTCGAGGCCACCGACATCGCCGATGCGATCGCCTTCGCGACGACCCGGCCATGGCACGTCTCGCTGAACGAGATCCTGATCCGGCCGACCGAGCAGGTCGGCTGACCGGTGCCGGTGCAGCCCGTGCCCTCGATCGCAACGATCGGCGTCTATGGCTTCGACCGCGAGTCGTTTCTCGTGACCCTGGGCGATGCCGGTGTCGACCTCCTCCTCGATGTGCGCCAGCGCCGCGGCGTGCGCGGCAGCGAGTATGCCTGGGCGAACGCGCGGCGGCTACAGGCGGCGCTGGGCGAGGCCGGCATCGGCTACACCCACCTCAAGGAGCTGGCACCGACCACCGTGCTGCGCGAGCTTCAGTACCGCGAGGACGCCAGGCTCGGCGAGGGCAAGCGCTCGCGCACGGTCCTCGCCTCCGAGTACGCCCAGGGCTATGCCGAGCAGATCCTCGACTCCGTCGACCTCGGCCCGATCGTCAACTGGATCGGCGCCGGCTCGGCGGCACTCCTATGCGTCGAGCGCGACCCCGAGGCCTGCCACCGCTCTCTGATCGCGGCGCGCCTGCAGCGCGACTGGGGCTTCGGCGTCGAGCACCTGCACCCACCGCCCCGCGGATAGTCCCCTCCTCAGCCGCGCGGGCCGGGGATGCCGCGGAAGCCGAAGGCCTGGCTCTCGCGCCCGGCCTGCACGAACCAGCACTCGCCGCTCATCTCGCCGTCGAAGATGTCGACGACGACGTCGATCACCTCTCGCACGGGGATGATCGGCAGCCCCTCGCTCAACAGCAACTCGCGGATCGGGCCGATGATCGCCGTCTCGGCGAAGCCCGGACAGACCGCGTTGATGCGGATGCTGTCGCCGGCCAAGGTCGGCCCCAGCGAGCGCACCAGGCCGACGACCGCGTGCTTGTTGGCGGCATAGATCGGGTCCATCGGCACCGGCGTCAGCCCGGCCAGCGAGGCCGTGGCGACAATCGAGCCCCCTCCCCGCGCCTTCATCGCCGGCAGCACCGCGTTGACCCCGAAGACCACGCCGTCGATGTTGACCCCCATCGCCCGGCGGTAGGCGTCGACGTCGAAGCCCTCCCCGAGCTGGGTCCCAAAGGCGACGCCGGCGTTCAGGAACGCCAGGTCGAGCCCGCCGTACTCCTCGACCGCAACCGCGACCGCGGCCTCGTTCTGCTCGGGCTCGCTGACGTCGCAGCTGACGAAAAGCGCCCCGCAGGCCTCGGCAAGCTCGGTTCCCGCGGCCTCGTCCACGTCGCAGGCCACGACCCGCACCCCGCGCCCGGTCAATGTCTCGGTCAGAGCGCGGCCGAAACCGCTCGCCGCTCCGGTGACCAGGGCAACCTGCTCGTTCATCCCCGGACGATCCCACCAACCGCCTCGCGACGCGGGCGGGGCCGCGGCACCAGCATCAGTCAGCTCCTTTGACTTGGATGGAAAGGATCTGGGCCTTGGCGGCGTCGAACTCGGCCTGGCTGAGGTCGCCGCCGCGGCGCAGGGCACTGAGCCGCTCCAGCTCACCGACCTCCGAGGAGTCGCCGGTGGCGACGGTCCGCGCACGTCCTGACCAGAGCGCGCGCAGGCGCTCGCCGGCCTGGCCCTGGGGGGCATCGGGAAACTCGCGCAGGGTCTGCCGGCGCAGCAGCTCGGTGCCGAGCGCGAACAGCAGCGCGAAGAGCAGGATCCCGATCGGCTTGTGGAAGGCGGCGATCGGAGCCCAGGCGATCAGGGCGAGCCAGACGATCGCGGCAACGACGTAGGTCGCCCCCGGCTGCTCGCGCATGTAAGGGGCGGCCTCGCGGCGCAGCGCCGTAGCCGGCCGGGTCGGGCCGGCGAGCCAGGCGCCGATCACGACCAGGATCCCGAAGGCGATCGCCGAGGAGGCGACCGTGACCAGCAGCGAGGTGCCGATGCTCCAGACCGCTTCGACGGCGGGCTTCACGGCTTCGTTGGCCGCGAGCGCGCCGACCACCGAGTCCCCTGCCAGGCCGCGGATGATCAACGCCAGAGCTCCGGCGACGATGAAGCCGAAGCCGGCCGAGCGCAGGGCGCGGCGGCGGCGCGGGCCAGCCAGGTAGATCGCCAGGCCGTAGAACAGCAGGGCCAGCAGCGTCAGCACGATCGGCAGGCCCCTGATCGCCTGGGCGACGCTCTGCGCGGTCGAGAGCTGTTCGGACTTGAGAATCGTCACCTGCCCGGCGCCGGCCGGGATCTTTGCCGCGAGACCGCCGCCGACGCCGAGCTGGCCGCCGATCTGCGAGACCAGCGAGCCGAGGTCGAGCTTCACTTCGCCGCCGCCGGTGGAGACGGTCGAGCCTTCGTCGTTAAGGACCTTCAGCAGGGTCAGGTGGGCGGCGCGATTGGCCTCGCCCCAGAGTTCCTGAACGTGGGGATTTTCCAGCGCCTTTTCGGCGATCTGCGGCGCCAGCTGCTGGATGCCCCCGGCGGCGGGGCCGGCCAGCGGCTGCAGCTGCGGCGGCAGCGTCCCTTCCAGTTCGGCCTGGACGTCGACGTTGGCGAAGAGCTGGTCGGCCAGGTAATTGGAGAGCTGGCCGCGGACGTCTTCGTTCTGCAGCAGCTTGCCGCTCGTGTCGACCCAGTTGTCGGTGTTGAGCGCCTGGCGGTTGGCCCAGATCGAGAAGATCGCGAAGACCGCGAGCAGGGTGGCGAGGCCGATCAGGGCGGCGGCGATCTTCGGATGGCCGGCCTTCGGCGCGCCCTCGGTGCTCTCGGATCTCACAGCTAACCCCTCTCTCTATGGTCAGGTCGCCGGCGCTCTCGGAATCGAGCAGCGCCTGGTAGTCGCTTTCGTTCTGGTCAGCGTAGGCCTCGGAGAACTCGGTGATCGCCTGGCTGCCCCTGCCCGATTCCCCGGTTCGAGTTCCACAAAGAGAATCTATTGCGTCCTGGTCTTCGCGGCGGCAATGCTGCTCGGCGGCCTGCTCTTCGTGCTCACCTTGCCAATCGCGTAGTCGTCACGGAGCCGGCGGGGTGATCAGCGCGACCGGAACGGAGAGGCCTGCCGAGCGGCGCAGGGTGACGATGCGGCGGCCCGGCTGAACGGCGGGGCGGATCTCGCTGACGCGGTCGCCGAGGCCGGCGGCGGTGGTGTCCAGGTCGGGGGCGACGAAGGCGAGGCCCCAGAAGAAGGCGGCCCCGCCGGCTCCGCCCGGCCCGATCGCCTCGGGCGGCTGCTGGACGACCTCGAGAATGGTCGCGCCGAGGCGGAAGAACGCCTGCCGCGGGGCACCGGCCGGAGTCGGCTCCTCACGGATCCGGCGCAGGTCGAGGCCGGCGTCCTCCAGCGCCATGACCGTGCGCTCGAGCGCGGGCGTGATCGCGACGACGTGGTCGAGCGCGGCGATGCCGTTGGCGTGGACGGGAACGTCCTCGGGCGACCGGCAATCCGACAGCGACGTCGGCAGCCCGTCCAGCTCGGTGCTCCCGGCGTTGCGCAGCGACCAACCGGTCAGGCCCTTGCCGGCCTTCGAGCCCGCCAGTCGGATCCGCACACCTCCGACGACGCAGGTTCCCTCGTCGACCGCGAATCCGAGCGCCGACCAGGCATCCGGCCCATCCGCGACCGTGATCTCGTCGACCGTCGCCGCCACGATCCGGTCCGTGCCGCCGCTCATGAGGTGGCCTGGCCGCGGGCGAGCTCGTCGAGCGTCCTGCCGCCGGCCACCGACCGCGGCTGTTCGGCGACCACGTCCGAGCCCGGGCGCGCGTCCTCGTCGCGGCGCTTGATCAGCAGCCACTGCGGCTTCTCGCCGGGGCGGGTGCGCTGCAGGGCGAAGCCGCCGTGCAGCTTCTCCCCGTGCAGGACGAAGACGGCGTGGCCGCGCTCGAGCGCCTCGGGCCAGGCGACCCGGCCGCCCTGCTCGTAGGTGCCGCGGTCCCAGACGATCACGCCGCCCTCGCCGAGCGGGCCCTCGAAATCGTTGTGGGCGATCGAGTGGTCGCCGACCTGGACAGCGAGGCGCTTGATGGCCGGGTCCATCGACGGGCCCTTGGGCACCGCCCACGAGCGCATCGCCCCGTCGACCTCCAGCCGCAGGTCGAAGTGGCGGGCGGTGGCGGCGTGCTCCTGGACGACGAAGGCGCCGGCGCTGACGCCGCGGACGGCGAACTGCTCGTGGCCCTCGGCCTTCTCGAGGCGCTCGACCTCCACCTCGACCACCTCCGCGGCCGGCGGCCCCTCGCGCAGGAACGAGATCAGCCCCTCGACCGCATCCTCCGACCCCTCGGCGTGGACGAGCACCTCCCCGTCCTCGCCATTGCGCACCCAGCCCAGCGCGCCCAGCCGGCTCGCCTCGCCGGCCGTCGCGTCGCGGTAGCCGACGCCCTGCACCTCACCGCGCACGGTCGCCCTTACCGCGATCGCCTTCGCGCCCCCGGCCACGGCTGCCCTACGCCTCCCCGACGCGCGCCAGGTATTGGTCGAGTCTCCTGGTCTCTTCGGTGTCCTCGTAGACCTCATACTCGCGCAGCTTTCCCCAGGCGATCCGGCCCCAGATCACGTAGCGGTTGCCGTAGACGCGCCCCTCCTCGGGGTCGTCGAGATGGATGTGACCGCGGACGCAGATCGTCTGCCGCCAGGGGAATCCCTTGAGGATCACCTCTTCGGGATAGATCTGCAGCCCGAGGCTGACGAAGCGGTCGAGCCACTGCTCCAGCTCCCGTTTGTTGCTCGCACCCGGCGCGAACGAGCTATCTCCTGGGAAAGTGAACTTGACGTCGTCGGCGTCCATCGCCAGCGTCGGCCCGGTGTCTCCAGCGCGTATCGACTTCATGTTGCGGGCGATCATCTTCTCGGCCAGCCAAGAAAGCATCGTCCCTCCCTCCACTAGTTGTCGCCGGGGAGGCTAACTCGCGACCGGCGGCGGTGCCGCGTTTCGAACCTGTGCCCCCCGGGGACCAGAGCGAAACCGTCAACCAAATTGGAGGAGCAACTTGCTGATCACCATTCTCATCATCGTCGTCCTCGTCCTCGTTGCGATCTACCTCTTCCAGAGGATCCGCTAGCTACTGGAGGACGGGGGCCGCGGCGGCGCTGCGATGGGCACGATCGATGAGGTCGTCGCAGCAGCCGGAGATCGTGAAACCGAAGCCCTCGGGCGTCTGATCGATCTCGGCCACTTCCGCGCGCCCACCGTGCTCGTCGCAGGAGACGCTCTCGATGCCGGCAACCATCCGCTGCACGGCTTGCTGGCGGCCGCCGCCGGCGATCCCGTCGAAGAACTCGTCGCTGGAGACCGGGCGGCCGTCCAGCGCGTAGGTGACATCGGTGCTCACGGCTTTTAGTGTGACAAGTCTTCGACCCGGAGTGATCTTGACTTGGGTCATCTGCTCGGCGAGCATCGCCCACTGAGCGATGGACGACCCGGCGAGCACCACCCGCACGAGGGTCAAAGTGGGCGGTGCTGATCACCCTCTGCCCCGGGCAATTCATCATGGTCCCTCGACTCGACCTGGCACGACAAATGAGCCCTGACGACATCAAGCACTTCCTGATCACCTTCGATCCCGACACCGGGGAAACCGCTGTTCAGCGGTTCGGCACCGACTACGACGCCGCCCAGGCCGCCTACGCCGAGGCCGAGCAGGCCAACGGCCTCGAGACCAAGCTGGACATCGTCCTGCTCGGCGCCGACTCGCTGGAGACGATCGAACAGACGCACTCGAGCTACTTCAATGGTGGCGACACCGGGCTCGAAGAGCTGTTGGGCCAGCTAGGCCCTGCGGCCCTCAGCCGTCGCGGGGCGGCGGCGTCGCCGCCGAACGCAGCGCTCCGGCACAGGCGGTGACGACGAGGGCGATCGCCACGACTTCGATCAGCGCCAGACCCTGGGACAGGACGACGAAGCCGACTGCCGCGGCGACCGCGGGCTCCAGGCTCATCAGTACGCCGAAGACCGCGTTGGGCAGCCGGCGCAGGGCTTCCAGCTCCAGGGCGAAGGGGATCGCCGAGCTGAGCAGGCCAACCGCGAGGCCGACAGCCAGGCGCGACGGCGTCAGCAGCTCACTGCCGCCCTGCGCGATCCCGAACGGCGCCACCAGCACGGCCGAGATCGCCGCCGCCACGGCCAGCCCGCCGAGGCCAGGGTAGCTCTTGCCGACCCGCGCGCTCTGCAGGATGTAGAGGGCCCAGAAGCCGCCGGCCGTCAGCGCCAGCGCCGCTCCCAGCGGATCGATCCCACCTCCGCCCGAGCCGTCGGAGAGGAGCAGGATCCCGGCCGCGGCCAGCAGCGCCCAGACCACGTCGCGCGCCCGCCGCGAGCCGAACAGGGCGACGCCGAGCGGGCCGACGAACTCGAGCGTGACCGCGATGCCGAGTGGGAGGCGGTCCAGGGCCGCGTAGAAGCAGAGGTTGACCGCCGCCAGGGCGACGCCGAACGCGACGATGTCCCAGGGCCGGCGCCCGCGCAGCGAGGGCAGGCTGCGGTGCGCCATCGCCAGCAGCGCCAGCGCCCCGAAGGCCGAGCGCAGGAAGACCGCGCCCAGTGGCCCGACCGAGTCGAAGAGCGTCGTCGCCAGCGCCGCCCCGCACTGGACCGAGACGATCGAGCCAAGCGCCATTGCCGCCGCGGCGCGGGTGCCGGCGTCGAGCGACGGCGTCGCCTCTCTGCTCGTTCCCGGCGTCGAAGACACGCCGCAGAAGCTAGAGGCAAGCGCCGGCGCCCTGCCCCGGCTACCTGCTCAGCGGATCAGCCACACAGGGCAGGTCATCGCATCGTTGCAGCTCAGTCGCGGGGCGCCTTTTGAGACCGAGGAGTGTATTTCCCTGCCTATGGGCGGGAAATACACTCCTCGGCGCTAGCCGACGCCGGCAGCGGCCCGGGCGCTGGCGTGGGCGGCGACCCCAAGGGCCATCCCTGGCGTGATTGGCATCTACACCTAGGCCGGAGTGTCCTCGTGGGAGATCGTCAGGTAGGCGACCAGCGTCGCGATCGTCGCCGCCAGCACGAAGCTGACCAGGCCGGTGCCGAGCGCCAGCCCGCCGCGGGCGGAGGAGACCGCGAGCCAATCGGCAAATGAGGCGCCGAGCGGCCGGGTGACGACGTAGGCAAACCAGAAGGCGAGGATCGAGTTCATCCCAAAGCGGAAGTAGCCGACGGCCGGGATCGCGATGATCGCGGCGAAGATCAGCCCGGAGCCGAAGAAGCCGAGGCCGAAGGTGACGGCGGTGAGGTCGCCGGCAGCGGTGCCGAGGGCGAAGGTGGCGAGCACCGCCGCCCAGTAGAAGATCTCGCGGCGCTCGGTAGTGATGCTGTGGATCGAGAGCGTGCCCTCGGTCCGGTGCCAGGTGCGGAAGACGACGGCAAGGACAATCGCGTAGAAGATCGTCGAGACGACGTAGGGGATGCCGAGGCCGACATGGAGGACGTCGGCGCACATCGTGCCGAAGACGCCGACCATTGCCACCGCCAGCCAGTAGCGCCAGGGGACGTAGCGGTCGGTCGAGAACTGCAGGTAGAGGGCGACGACGAAGGCGATGCCGCCGAGCACGACCGCGAGCTCGGGCACCAGCTTGTGGACGAGGAAGTCGGAGGTCGACTCCCCCATCCCCGTCGTCAGCGCCTTGATGATCCAGAAGAAGGCGGTGATCTCGGGCACCTTCGAGTAGGTGTGCTGCCGGTGCCGGGCGCCGAGGTCGGAAGCGCGGATGCGGGCGCGGGCAGCGGCGTCCACCGACGCGGTTCTTTCGAGCTGGGAGTCCATAGAGGCTGGCGAGACCGGAGGCGACGGCAGGCTAGGCCCGGCGTCTAAAGGTCAGATGAGACGGGCACCGTCAGCGTCAGCCAGACGTCGGCGCCCCCGCCCTCGCGGTTGGCGGCGTGAGCCTCTCCGCCGTGCGCGCGGGCGACGGTCTGGACGATCGCCAGGCCGAGGCCGCTGCCGCCGTCGCGGTTGCTCGCCGAGGCGCGGCTGAAGCGCTCGAAGGCGCGGCCGAGAAACTCCTCCGGGAAGCCCTCGCCCCGGTCCAGAACGTGGATCTCGACCGACCCGCCCCTGGCCTCGGCGGCGAGCTCGATCGTCCCGTCGCCGTAGCGCAGGGCGTTGTCGACCATGCTGCCCACCGCCTGATCGAGACGCAGCCGGTCGGCCTCGATCGCAAGCGCGGATGGCGCCGAGACCTCGATCCCACGTCCTCCCTCCTGCGCCCGGCGCGCGAACCTGCGGCCGACCCCGTCGAGGGTCTCCTTCAGGTCGAGGCTCGCCAGGCGCAGGGGCAGGTCGCCACGCACGGTCTGGGCGATCGTCAGCAGGTCCTCGGAGAGCTGGGTGAGCCGGTCGGTCTCCTCGGCCGCCGAGGCGAGCGCCGCCCGCAGTTCCTGCGGCGAGCGACCTGCCGCCAGGGCCAGCTCCAGCTCGGTCCGCAGGATCGCCAGCGGCGTGCGCAGCTCGTGGCTGGCGTCGGCGACGAAGGCCCGCTCGTGCTCGAGCGCCTCGCCGAGGCGCTCGAGCATCTCGTTCAGCGTCTTCCCGAGCCGCGCGACCTCGTCGTCGCTGGGCGGCACCGGCAAGCGCCGGTCGGGCTTGGCGGCCGAGATCTCCGCCGCCCGCGCGCGCATCGCCTCGACCGGCTTCAGCGCCGCGGCGGCCACCCCGTAGGCCGCCAGCGAGGCGAGCAGCAGGGCCACGGGCCCGCCGATCAGCAGCAGCTGGGCAAGGTCGGTGAGCGACTCGCCGCGCGCCTCGGTCGAGATGCCGACGACGACGACCTGCTCCCGGCCCGCCTCCTTGACCGGGACCGCCAGCAGCCGCGACTCTTCCCGCAGCCCCGGCAGCGGGCCGCGATCGAGGAGGATCGGCCCGCGCAGCGCCCGCCGCAGCTCCGAGGAGGTGAGCAGGACGTGGCGCCCGACCGCCAGCGAGGAGTCGGTGACGCCGCCACCGGCGTCGAGCACCTCGGCGAAGCTCTCGTTGCGGCCGACCAGGCTGCGGTGGCTCTCCCGCAGGCTCGAGTCGGCGGCCTTGACCAGGGAGGCAACGTCGCTGGCCCGCGAGCGCAGGCCCGAGTTGATCGTCGCGTCGAGCTCGTTGGCGAAGCGCAGGTAGACGAAGACGCCGGTGGCGCCGAGGACCAGCGCCATCACCGCCGCGAAGACGAGGGTGACGCGGAGGCGGATCGAGACGCGGCTCAGCGCCCGCCGTCCTTTCGCAGCCGGTAGCCGGCGCCGCGAACGGTCTCCAGCGACCTGACCCCGAAGGGCAGGTCGACCTTGCGCCGCAGGTAGCGGATGTAGACCTCGATCACGTTGGAGCGGTGCTCGAAGTCGTACTCCCAGGCCCGATCGAGCAGCTGCGAGCGGGTCAGCACGTGGCCCGGCCGGCGCATGAAGGTCTCGAAGAGGACGAACTCCTTGGCCGAGAGCTCGATCTCCTCCTCGCCGCGCCAGAGCTGGTGGGTCGCCGGGTCGAGGCGCAGGTCCCCGACCTCGACGATCGCCGGGCGCTCACTATGGCCGCGGCGGACCAGGGCGCGCAGGCGAGCAAGCAGCTCGGCGAACGAGAACGGCTTGGTCAGGTAGTCGTCGGCGCCGCCGTCGAGCCCGGCGACGCGATCCTCGAGGGCGCCGCGGGCGGTGAGCATCAGGACCGGCGCCCAGACCCCCTCCTGGCGAAGCCGCCGGCAGGTCTCGAAGCCGTCGATGCCCGGCAGGATCACGTCGAGGACGATCGCGTCGTAGGTGGAGGAACGGGCCATCCCGAGCGCAGCCTCCCCGTTGGCGGCGACGTCGACGGTCAGGCCCTCCTCGCTGAGGCCGCGCTGAAGCAGCGCCGCCATCTTCACCTCGTCCTCGACAACCAAGACGTTCATACCTACAAGCTTCCCAGTGAAGATGAATGCCAGATGAGAACCGGCTGGCACTCACACCGGGAAACTGACTCGAGGAGACTCAGCCGCCGCCGTAGGCGACCAGCAGATCGGTGACCACGCCGACGAAAAAGCCCGCGGAGAGCAGCCAAAGTCCGAGCTCGCGGTGGCCATAGCGACGCATCCCGTTCCAGACCTCGCCGATCACGTAGAGGATCGCGCCGCCGGCAACGGCGTAAAAAACCAGCTCCAGCGGTTCGGAGGTGACGCTGTAGCCGAGCATGGCGCCGAGGAAGGTGGGGGCGCCGCCGATCAAGCCGACCAGCCCCAGCCAGCGCCAAGAGGGCTGCACGTTGCCGAGCGGGCCGACGATGCCGAAGCCCTCGGTGGCGTTGTGAAGGGCGAAGCCGACGATCAAGACCAGGGCGAGGCTGATGTCGCCGACGCTCGCCGAGACCCCGATCGCGAGACCCTCGGCGAAGTTGTGAAGGCCGATCGCGAACGCGATCGTCATCCCCGTCCGCAGCGCCCGAGCGCGAGCCGCGGCCTCTTCGCGAATGAGATCCTCGGCGCTCAACACGTCAACGGCCCCGCCAGCGATCGGCGGCAGCGGCCGCGCTGATCGGAGTCGGCGCTCGATCATCGCCAAGCCCGCGAGGCCAAGGCCGAAGCCACCGCCGAGCAGTGCCGCGAGGCCGGCGGCGTGGCCGAAGCTATCGCCTTCGTCCTTGAAGCCCTCGACCGCCGCCTCGACGATCCCGAAGGCGTGCTCCATGACGTCGACGAAGATAAAGGCGAGGACGCCGACCGCAAACATCGCCAGAGCGACCCGGGCCCGGTCGCCGAGCAGCGTCAGGCGGCCAAAGGGGAGGCCGAGGTAGATGGTGAAGCCCGCCAGGGCTCCAAGTGCTGCGGTTTGGGCGAACGACAAGCTGCCTGCCTCCAGAGCGACAATGGAATTAGGCAACCCTAACAGCTTGGGACAGCACTACCTATTACGCGGTCGCCGTCACCGTCGTCAGCGGGTAGCCGAGGTGCGCGATCCGCTGCGGCAGGTCGACGTGCAGCCAGTGCGAAACGTGGCTAGGGGGCGTCTCGAGGATGATCTCCCGGTACTCGCCGCTGTCCAGAGCTGCGACGATGTCGTCGTAGGCGTTGGGGCTATTGGCCACCCCACCTTCGACCTCGGCCCCTGACTGCTGTTTGAGCAGAGGCAGCATCCGCTCCAGCACATGCTCGCCGTCGCTGGTGTCGGGGCTGTTTCGGTCGAACGGCAGGTTGTCTGGATTCGGGATAAGAACGAAGAAGCGCGCCGGGGCGGCGGCGGCGCGCTCGCGCACGGCGTCGATGAGGGCTTTGGTGGCCTCCATCTTGTTGGCGACCACGAGGACCTTGGACCTGCCGGCGACCGCCAGCCCGCCCGGGCCCGGCGCTCCGTCGAGCTGGGCCTCGGCGACGGAGACCGCGATCAGGTCGCGCTTGGAGATCGTCAGGTAGACGACCAGCGAGAGGATCGCGGTGAGGAAGATCAGGCTGGTCAGGATCGTCCCCAGGCCGAGGCCGGTTTCTTCGACCGGCTGCGAGAGCCAATCGCCGATCGAGGCGCCGAGGGGCCGGGTGAGGATGTAGGCGATCCAGAAGGCGAGGATCGCGTTCAACTTGAAGCGCAGATGGGCGACGGTGACGATCGCGATCGCGCCGGCGAAGATCCCGACCGAGGGCAGGTAGCCGAGTTCGAGCTTCTCGGCGACCAGATCCCCCGCCGAGGTGCCGAGGGCGAAGGTGAAGAGGATCGCCAGCCAGTAGAAGGCCTCGCGTTTGCTGGTGACGATGGTGTGCACGGAGAGAGTGCGCTCGCTCCAGTACCAGGCGCCGAAGACCGCGGCAAGGATGACGCCGAAGGCGATCGTGGTCGTCTGCAGTTCGACGCCGAGGTTGTCGACCAGGTTGTCGCTGAAGAGGGTGCCGACGACGCTGATCAGGACCACCGCGAGCCAGTAGATCCCCGGTACGTATTTCTTCGCTCTGAATTGGAAGACGAGCACGACGATCAGGGCCACGGCCATGATGTAGGTGGTGTTGGTGAGGCCGAGGCCGAGGTTTTCGTTCAGCAGGTCCGCCGCGGTCTCCCCCACCGTCGTGCAGAGGATCTTGATCACCCAGAAGTAGATGGTGATCTCCGGCACCTTGTTGAGCATCTGACGACCCAGCGACGGGGCGGCGTGGGGGCGGGCGGAGGCTGGAGGTGACATCGCGATCTCAGTCATGGCGCGGCAGTGTGGAGTACCGCGATTAACCGCAGATGAGAGTCATCGTCAAACCTCCCCGGCGACCAGGGCGCGACGATCACTCGCGTTGCCCGGCCCGCCTGAACTCTCACCTCCCTTTCAGGTCCGGGCGCAAGGCTTCGCCGATGCCGTCCGCTCGATCCGAGCGTCGC
This sequence comes from uncultured Solirubrobacterales bacterium, assembly GCA_963735235.1. Lineage (GTDB taxonomy): Bacteria > Actinomycetota > Thermoleophilia > Solirubrobacterales > 70-9 > VAYN01. The sequence continues at coordinate 69,118 of CAVTKD010000012.1, forward strand.
TACCAGCCGATTCCGTTCTGGCGCCGGGCGCGCAGGATCTTCCTGCTCGCGGCGATTGCCTGCCTGATCCCGGCCGCTATCTCCTACGTGCAGGCGATGGGTGAAAAGCACAACGTCGGCCTCGGCGTCCGCAGCGTCGAGTGGCTGCGCCAGAACGGAGGAAATTCGCTCGTCTCCGAAATCGAGAACTGGTACTACACGTTGAACGCGCCCGAAAAGGGCGGGCCAAGCCTGCGCTCCCTGCCGCAGGTCGGGATCGCATCAGCGGGTGAAGGAGCCCAGGGCAGGGTCGGCGACGCGTACCAGCCGCCCGACGTGAAGTCGCTGATTCAGCCGGCGTTGCCCGGTGAGGGGGTCTGGAAGAAGGCGGCGGCTAAGGCCGGGCCGCGGCCTCCAGTCCTCCTGACGACCTTCCGCAGCGATCCCGAATACCCCCAGTTCGTCGCCGGCGTCGCCTGGATCGACACGTCGCGGACGAGGCTGGCCTACGTCCCCGGTCTGGCGGAGCCGCCACCTCCGCTGGCCCACCGCGGCCCGGCCGAGGTGCCGGAATCCAAGCGCAGTCGTGTCGTCGCGACCTTCAACGGAGGCTTCCCGCTGGAAACCTCGAACGCCGGCCTGATCTACCGCGGCCAGGTCAAGGAAGCGATGGTGGACGGGGTTGCCACTGTCGTTGAGTACCGCGACGGACGGGTCGACGTCATCCCCTGGCACCAGGGCCCGGGAGCGCCGGCGAACGTCTGGTTCGCGAAGCAGAACCTGCCACCGATCATCGAAGGGGGGCGGCTCAGCCCGAAGCTGAGCGACGGCCCCGAATGGGGTGAGACGGTCAACAACGCGGTCCGCGTCTGGCGCTCGGGCCTCGGCGTCGATAGCCGCGGCAACCTGCTCTACGCCGCTGCCGACTTCCAGACGGTCGAATCGCTGGCGAAGATCCTGCAGCGGGCGGGGGCGGTTCGGGCACTCGAGCTCGACATCAATGAAGACTGGACCAGCTTCATCAGCTACCGCCATCCCGGGGCCATCGAACCGAGCAACCTGCTGCCGGAAATGCTGCGCCCGCCAGAACGCTATTTGACCCCTGACGAACGCGACTTCTTCGCGGTCTACCTGCGCCCGGGGCAGCGCTGGTGAGGTTGCCGCGCGAGATCTCGCCGGGGGCGGCAGCGCGGCGGGCGCTGCTGGCCGATGTCCTGATCGCCATCGGCATAACTCTCCTCGCCATCCTGCTGACGGCGGGGATCGGCATCGTCGCCTTTGTCGCGCTGCCCACGCTCCTGGTCCTGCTCGCCTGGATCGCCACCGAAGCCGCGATCAGGGGCGTGCGGCGCCGGCGTCTCTCATCTGCCTTTAAGACCGGGAGGCGAGAGTCCCGCGCTCCGTGAACCTCCTCCTGCTCGCCAGCATCACCGACAAGGTCGTCGAACCGATCGTCGACGTCGCCACCGAATTCATCGGCTCGGCCGGTGTCGTCGCGGTCTTTTTGCTGATGACCCTGGAGTCGGCCTGCATCCCGGTGCCAAGCGAGGCGATCATGCTCTTCGCCGGATTTGCCGTTTCCAAAGGGGAACTGACCCTGTTCGGGATCGTCGCCGCCGGCGTGCTCGGCAACCTGGTCGGATCCTGGATCGCCTACGCGGTCGGCTACTACGGGCGCCTCGACCTGCTGGAAAAGAACAAGCTGATCCACATCAGCCCCAAGCATCTGAAATGGGCCGATGACTGGTTTGAGCGTTACGGCAGCTGGACGGTCTTCTTCTCGCGGATGCTGCCGATCGTCCGCACCTTCATCTCACTCCCGGCCGGCGTCGCCAAGATGCCCTTCTGGCGCTTCACCACCTACACCCTGCTCGGCTGCATCCCCTGGGTGCTGGCGCTGGCGATCGTCGGTGAAAAGGTAGGCGACAACTGGGAAGAATGGCGCCACAAACTCGCCTACCTGGACTACGTCGTGGCGGCGGCGATCGTCTTCGGCATCGTCTACTGGATCATGAAGCGGCGGCGCAACCGCGGCGGCGGCGATGGCGCCCTGATCGCGAGCCCAGAGCTCGACCGGAACTAACGAACGGGTTCTCTCGCCAACTGGTCATCGCCAATTCGTCGGCCTCACGGTGACGAACGGATGGCCGTTCATGATCGGCGGCTTCCTGCTGCTGATTGGGGCAGCCAGGCCCACTGACGCACCGCCGGCGCCGCTCAGCTGCCAGGAGGATGGGCCGCCGCGCGCCTGACCGAGCAGTAGAGAGTCGCCAGCGCCCCGAGCGGGCTGAGCCACCAGGCCGGCAGGCCGGCGGCCGCCACCAGAGCGGTCGCGCCCAGCACCGCCACCACGCCGGCGGCGGTCCGCCAATCGTCACCGACGACGAAGTCCCAGACACCCAGAGCCGCGCCGCGGATCATCGCCCCAGCTCCCCGGCGAGCGCCGGCGGGCCGAGCCGCAGGTCGCGCACCATCAGCGCCGCGGCGGCGAAGATCAACAACGCCAGCACCGGCAGGGCAGCCTCTCCCCCGGGCCACGACGCCCCGGCCCCCTCGGCGCCCCAGAAGACCCCGAAGGTCGTCAGCAGCACCCCGACGACGAACTTCATCGAGTTCTCGGGGACGCGGGCCAGCGGCGCCCGAGCCGCGAAGCCGACCGCGACGACCAGCGCCACCGCGGCGCCGGCGGCAACGGCGGCGAGCCCGACGTCGTGCTGATTGGCGCCGAAGGTGAGGACGATGAAGGCGACCTCGAGGCCCTCCAGCAGCACCCCTTTGAAGGAGATCGCGAAGGAGTAGCCGTCGAACTCCCCGGTCGCCGCGCCGGCGCTGCCGGCGGCGAGCGCCTCGGCCTCGAAGATCGCCTGCTCGTCGTGCATCGACTTCAGCCCGGCGGCGCGCAGGATCGCCTTGCGCAGCCACTGCAGGCCGAAGACCAGGAGCAGGCCGCCGACGACGATGCGCAGCACGCCGATCGGCAGCGAGGTGAGCGCCGGGCCAAGCGCGACGATCAGCACCGCAAGCGCCGCCAGGGCGGCGAGCACGCCCGAGAAGGCGGAGCTCCAGCTCCGCGTCGAGCCGACCGCGAGCACGATCGTCAGCGCCTCGACCGCCTCGACCGCGCAGGCCAGGAAGACCGAGACCGCCAGGCTCGCCTCCGCGCCGCTCATTTCGCACCGCTCATGAATTCACCGCACCACTCATCGATTCACTCTGACACCTCGGGATGAGCCGAGGGACGGCGATGACGTACCTCGACGCAATCAAGAATGCCGATTAGAGGCGAAATACGCGTTTAACTTGTATCCTTGAGGCATGGAGCCACTCACCAACGCCCAGACGACCGAGCTCTTTCACGTGGCCTTTCTCGACGTTCTCTCGAGGCGCCTCGACCCGGCTCGCTACGTGCTCAAGGGAGGCGCGAACCTGCGCTACTTCTACGGCAGCCTGCGCTATTCCGAGGACATCGATCTCGACGTCAGTGGAGTCGAGCCGTGGGGCCTGGAAGAGAAGGTCGACGGCGTGCTCGGCTCCGGGGTGATGAAAATCCTGCTTCGTGTCGCCGGCCTGTCGATTGCCGAGTCCTCGAAGCCCAAGCAGACCGCAACGACGCGGCGCTGGAAGGTTGGCATCGAGGTCTCGGGGCGCTCGGAGCTGGTCCGGACCAAGATCGAGTTCAGCAACCGCAACGGCGAGGAGCGCTACCGCCTCGAGGCGATTCCCAGCCACATCGTCGCCCCCTATGCACTGCGCTCACCAAGCGTCCAGCACTACACCGAGGACGCCCCCACCGAGCAGAAGGCCAGAGCCCTCGCGGGTCGTCCCGAGACCCAGGCGCGCGACGTCTTCGATCTCGATCTGCTCTTGCATCGACGCTCGCTTACTCCTGGATCCGTGGACTCGCAGATCCTCACCAAAGCAGCCGACATCGCCCTGCGGCTGCCCTACGCCGCTTTCCGCGATCAGGTCCTTCCTTTCCTCGAGCCCGACGCAGTCGAGCTCTATGAGGCCAAGGGGGCCTGGGAGCAAATGCAGACCTTCGTCGCGGAGACGCTGGAAGAGGCGAAATGACACCAGCCGACGCCTACGGCGACCTGCTGAGCATGAACCGCGCGATCGTCACGACCCGCGAGGCGGCGGCGCGATGGCGGACCGCCCAGGGGACCGCCGGCCGGCGGCTTCGCGCCATGGATGAGGCCGGGCTCGTGCGCCGGCTGCGTCGCGGCCTCTGGGCGCTCGACCCCGATGTCGCGCCGTTCGCTGTCGCCCCCTATCTGACAGCACCGCTGCCGGCCTACGTGTCGTTCTTCTCGGCCCTCTCCCACCACGAGATGATCGAGCAGATCCCACGCCAGATCTCGGTCGCCTCGCTCGACCGTGCCCAGCGGATCACAACCACCCTCGGCCGCTATGAGATCCATCATCTCGCCCCCAAGCTCTTTGGCGGCTACCACGGCTCGGAGGAGATCGGCTACCTGGCCACTCCTCAGAAGGCTCTCTTTGACACCGTCTACGTCCGCGCCGCCGCCGGCAGCAAAGCTTTCTTCCCCGAGCTCTCGCTCCCCGCGGACTTCGACCACGCGGAGCTCAGGGAGTGGACCGCACGGATTGAGAGTGCACGCCTGCGGACGCTCGTCTCGCGCCGGCTCCGCGAAACGCTCCCACCGGTGCGGGAACGGGTCTGAAAACGGCTGGCCGCGGGATGGCCGGCTTCGAGCGGACGCCGTGATTGGCCTCCGTGGCCAGGGCGGCGAGAACTTGGGAATGGAATATGAATCGCTCGTGCTCATGCACCGACGGTAGAAGGCCTTCCTATGGTAGAAGGCCTTCCTATGGGCGAGCTATGGACTGCCTAAGCGTTAAGTGAGTAGCGGTGCGTCCTAGGCACCCTCGGCAATCTCGATCTCCGTGACCGGCAGATCGAAGCGCTCGCAGACGTGCTCGAAGAGATGCTTCTCCGCCCACTGATCGCGTTCGGGCGAGGGCACGATGACGATCTCGTCCGCCGGGAACTCGACCAGCGCATCGTCGATCGCCATCAGCGGGTCGGCCTCGCCGACCTCGCCGCCTGCAGTCGCCGTCTCGCCGCGATTCATTTCGGCGACCGAGGTGCGCAGCCGGCCGCGGGCTCGCTCGATGCCCTCGTCGGCGTCACCGGCGAGGTACTTGAGCATCGAGCCGGCGTAAGCCGGGGCGACAACGCGCAGCTCGAGGCGGCGCTCACCCGACAGCCTCGCCAACCCGGCGCGCAGCTCTTCTCCTCTGGCGGCCTGCGCGACCACCACAAGTAGGTGCAGTACGTCTGGATCGAGACCTGAATTGGAAGGCATCCGCATCTCCTTCTCGACAGGTGGCCCTGGATTCGGCGATGGATCGCGAGCCCCACCGCCGTCGTATCGGACTACGGCTACCGGCGGGACTCGGTTCGATCCGGCCACAACCGAAGCCGGCCGCGCGTCAAACCGCCACCGGCCCCGGGCGCAGCAGGTCCGGGTCGTGGCCGGGGATGACGCAGGTGCCGCCGTCACGCAGGGCGCGGAGGCGTTCGGCCGAGCGGCCCTGCTCGGCGAGGTCGTCGCCGAAGGGCGGAAACCGGTGGTCGTCGAGGCCGGTCGCGAAGTGGGCGACGTCGGCACCGATGACCAGGCCCTCGCCGACGCGGACGGACTGATGCCCGGGAGTGTGGCCGGGCGTCAGCAGTAGCTCGACCGAGCCGTCGCCGAGCAGGTCGTGGTCGCCGTCGACGAGGACGACCTCGCGCTCCCCGTCGAGGTAGTCGCGGGGGAGGAAGAAGTTCCGCGCGATGGCATCGGGGTCGCCGCCGGCCTCCCACTCGCGGCGCTGGACGACGACCGGGATCTTCGTGGGCAGCAGCGAGAGGCCGCCCGCGTGGTCGTAGTGCAGGTGAGTGAGGACGATCTTGGTGATCGTCGTGACGTCGATCTGCTCGCTTACGGGCTGGTCGATCTCGAGCGAGAAGAGGCTCATCGCCTCGGCGCCGTCGTAGTGCGCCGAGACGTCGGCGCAGGCGCCGGGGTGCAGCCCGGTGTCGATCAGGATCCGCTCGGTCTCCGTCTCGACCAGGTAGGCGGAAACCGGGATGCGGAGCCGCTTCTCAGGGTCTTCGCCCTGGCGCCAGAGCGCCGCGGAGGCGGTCATCCAGCCGGCGTTCAGCCTCTCGACCTTCACCCTGCCGCCTCCCCCGTCACGGCCTCGGCGCAGAGCTCCGCGATCGCCGTGGCGAGGCGGGCGGGCTGGTCCTCGGGGGTGAAGCTGTAGGCGTCGGGGACGAGCGCGACCCGGCCGCCGGCAAGCTCGCCGGCATAGCGCCGTGCATTGGCAAGCGGGAACACCTGGTCCTCGGGGCCCCAGGCGAGTAGCACCGGCCGCTCGAAGCCGGCGATCAGATCTCGGCCGGCCGCGTGGACCGGCTCCGACGAGGCGGAGGACATCACCTTGGCGGTGTCGCGCAGGACGTCGGCGTCGCTGAAGCAGGGCAGGGCGTAGGAGTCGGAGACCAGATCCTCGATCGGGTGCTTGATCAACAGGCCGTAGGCGGCGGGCGTGGCGCGGACCTCGCGGTCGCGCAGCGCCTCGAAGAGCTGGCCGAGCACCGCCGGGTCGGCGGCAGCCGCGGGCAGGCCGTCGAACGGCGGCGGCGGGAACTCGTCGTAGGGGGTCTCGCACGAGTTCAGAACCAGGCGGGCGACGCGCTCCGGATGAGCCGCGGTGGCGATCTGCGAGTAAGCGCCACCGGAGTCGTTCCCGACCAGCGTCACCTCGTTCAGGTCGAGCGCCGCAAGCGTCTCCGCGATGAGCGCCCCGCAGCCGGCCGGGCTGAGGTCGGCGTCGGCCCCCATCGGCACCCGATGGGATCCCAGCGGCAGGTCCAGCGCGACACAGCGGAAATGGGGGGCGAGACGATCGACGACGTCGCGCCAGAGGTTGGCGTTGGCGAGCCAGCCGTGGGCGAAGATGAGCACCGGTCCGTCGCCGCGGTCGAAGTACTCCAGACGCCCGCCGCCGAGCTCGACCTCCCCGCGACTCCCCAGCAGCGGCGAGCGCCACAGATGCGCGGCCTCGGTCATCGGGCCCGATCTAACGGGTTGGCGGAGACGAGCTTGGTGAAGCCGAGGCGCTGCAGCAGCGCGGCGCGGGAGTGCGGTCGGACCTCGGCCTGGCGCGCGGTGTCGGCGAGGAGCAGGTCGCCCGAACCCTCGCGCGGCCACCTGGCCGCGACCGCCGACAGGGTCGCCGCCGGGAGCCGCTCCAGCCGGCGACCGACGACGTCGAGCATGACCCCCTTGCTGAGCAGGACGGCCTCCGGGCCGTAGCGCTCCGGCACCGCAATGTTGAGGTGCAGCGAGATCGCCTCGGCGACGGTGCGGGCACGATCCTCGGGCGCGCCGTGGTCGCAGACCAGCGCGTGCGCCGCCCGCGCCCCCTCGACCGCGAAGCAGGCGGCGCTCGGGTCGCGGCCCTCGTGCGCCTCGGTCAGCCCGAGGTCGTGCAGGACGCAGGCCAGGTACAGCAGCTCCTCGTCGTGATCGACGCCGTCGCGCTGAGCGAACAGCGCCGCGAAGGCCCAGGTGCGCAGGCAGTGGCCGTAGAGTGGCGGCTTCGAGAGTTCGCGGACCCGTTCCTCGGCCTCGCGGGCCAGCGCCGTGTCCGGGGCGGTCGGGAGGCTCAGCGGGCTCCCGTCCCGGACGACCCGGCGGCGCAGCGCGGCGGGCAGGCGCGAGAGCTGGGCGAGCACTCCCTGGCGCAGCAGCTCGGCGCTGTCGGCCCGGCCCAGGCGCCCGCCGGTCCGCTCCGCCCAGGCCCAGCTCCCGACCGAGCTCATCGCCGGCTCCCGTGCGGGCTGGGCGTGGGCTCGATGGGCGGCTGGCGGGAGGACATGGTCCGATTGCTATCAGCGCTTCACCCGGCCGCCGCCGGCCCTTGTCCGGATTCGAGGGATATGCGTCCTTGCGGACAGCGGCCGTGCCTGCGAGATTCCTCCTGTGCCGACTCCCACGCGTCAGGTCGTCCTCGTCGCCTTCGACGGGGTGCAGCTGCTCGACATCGTCGGCCCCTCCGACGTGCTCGACGCCGCCACCCGGCTGCTCGGCGGCAGGGGCGGCTACCGGATGCTGATCGCGACCCCCGACGGCCAGCCCGTTAGCGGCTCGGCCGGAGTCCGCCTCGCCGCCGACATGTCGCTCGGCCAGGTGCGCCTGCGTGGCGTCGACACGGTGATCGTCGGCGGCGGCCTGCAGATCGATCGGGTCCTCGGCGACCCGCGGCTCGCTCCGGCCGTGCGGCGCATGGCCGCCGGCGCCCGCCGCACCTGCTCGGTCTGCACGGGGGCGTTCGTGCTCGCCGAGGCCGGCCTGCTCGAGGACAGGGCCGCAACCACCCACTGGGCCTTCTGCGAGGAGCTCGCCCGCCGCCACCCCGGCGTCCGCGTCGCGCCTGACCGGATCTTCGTCCGCGACGGTCCGGTCGCGACCTCCGCCGGCCTCACCGCCGGCATGGATCTCGCCCTCGCCCTGGTCGAGGAGGACCACGGGCCGGAGATGGCGCGGACGGTCGCCCGCTGGACCGTGATGTTCCTCCAGCGCCCCGGCGGCCAGTCGCAGTTCTCCGAGCGCCTCGAGCTCCCGGCCGGCATCGCCGCCCCGATCCGCGAGATCCTCGACGCCATCGTCGCCGAGCCCGCCGGCGACCATCGCCTCCCCCAGCTCGCCCGGCGGGCCTCCCTCTCCGAGCGCCACCTGCGCCGCCTCTTCTCCGAGCAGACCGGGACAACGCCCGCCCGCTTCACCGAGCGCGTCCGCGTCGAGGCCGCCCGCGAGCTGCTCGAGGACGGCGCCGGCGCGATCGACACGGTTGCCACGCGCTGCGGCTTCGGCAGCCCCGAGACCATGCGGCGCGCCTTCCTCCGCGTCCTCGGGGTCGGTCCCGCCGAGTACCGCACGCGCTTCCGCTCGGCGCTGCGGCACTAGACGCCCGACGCTGAGCAGTGCGGCGCTACGCGGTTTCGCGGATCGGCGCCGCAGCTTAGACTCGGCCCCTCGCATGACTACCGCGTCGATCTTCTCCGACTTCTGGAGCAACCTCGAAGACAACCACGAGCAGGCGGTCTTCCTCGTCCTCGTCGGGCTCGTCGGCTCCTTCGCATTCATCCGCATGAGCACGCGGATCATCCGCAGCGAAAGCGTCTCCTGGTGGCCGGGGAACATCGAAAGCGAGACCGGCCTGCACCTCCACCACCTCGTCTTCGGGATCGTCACGATGATGCTCGCCGGCACCCTTGCCTTCGTCGCCGACGGCCGCTCCCCCTACACCGAGATCTGCGCCCTCTTCTTCGGTATCGGCGTCGGCCTGACGATCGACGAGTTCGCGCTCTGGGTCCACCTCGAGGACGTCTACTGGGAGCGCGAGGGGCGCAGCTCGGTCGACGCGGTGGTGATCACGGTCGCCCTGATGGGCCTGGTCCTGCTCGGCATCAACCCGTTCGCCGTGAACGCCGACAGCGCGGGCGAGGTGATCCTCAACATCGTCGGCACCCTGCTGCTCTTCCTCGTGGTCCTGATCTGTATCTCCAAGGGCCGGATCCTCCATGGCGTCATCGGCCTCTTCATCCCGCCGCTCTCGATCTACGGGGCCTCCCGGCTCGGCAAGCCGGACTCGTTCTGGGCCCAGCGCCGGTACGGCGAGCACCGGCCGCGCAGGCAAGCCAGGGCCGAAGTCCGCTTCCCGCCCGACCGCCGCACCGAGCGCTTCAAGGAAGCTTTCCGCGACATCGTCGGCGGCAAGCCGAGCGAGGGCCTGGCGGCGGTGGGAGACGAGGCTGCCGCCGCAACCCGTGAAGCGGGAGACGAACTGCGCGGCCAGGCCGAACGCCTCTCTCACGCGGCCGACCGGCCACGCCAGGAGAGGAAGAGCCCGCGTCAGGAGAAGAAGGGCGACTGAGCCGGACCGGGCGGGCTGAGCCGGACCGGGCCGTGGCTAGCATGGCCTCATGGCCAGGAGGACGAGGAGGACGAGGGCGATCGCCGGCGCGGTCCTGCGCCCGCCCACCGACGAGACGTCCCTCGACCCCGAGACCGGCGCCGTCACCTCCAGGCAGGGCGCGGACATCGTCCTCCCGGCCGCCGCGCTTGCCGGCCTCTGGGACCCCGAACACCTCGAGCGCGCCGCCCGCACCTACTGGAGCTCGCTGCGGCGCTTCAGCCTCGGCCTGATGCGCGTCCACTACACCGAGACCGAGCGCTCCGTGGTCCTGCTCTTCCCCCAACTGCGTCTGCTCACTTTCCGCGCGCCCGAATACGAGATGGACCGCTGCCGCGGGATCGTCCGCTGGCGCATCGATCGCGGCCTGCTCGTCGCCGGGCGCGGCCGTAACGGCAGCGGCTATCTCGAGCTCGACTTCGAGCGCCACGATGAGGGCGACCGGGGCGAGGTCCGGCTCCATGTCTCGGTCGAGGTGGCGAACTACTACCCAAGCCTGACCGGCCTCTCCCGGCGCTTCTACGTCCAGACCCAGTCCCGCATTCATGTCGTCGCCTGCAACTTCTTCCTGCGCCGGCTCGTGCGCCGCGACCTCGAGACCTCCAGGGTCGGCCACTTCGCCGGCCCCCGCTCGGCCGAGCAGACGCCCAGCCCGGTCCCCGCCCGCGAGCAGGCCGCCTAGCCCGCCTCCAGGTCGAGCAGCAGCCGCTTCCGCTCGATCCCGCCGCCGTAGCCGGTCAGCGTTCCGTCCGCGCCGACCAGGCGGTGGCAGGGGATGACGACGGAGAGCGGGTTGGCGCCGTTCGCCGCGCCGACGGCCCGCGGGGCGTTCGGCCGGCCGATGCGGCGGGCGAGCTCGCCGTAGCTGAGCGCCTCTCCGTAACCGATCTCCCGCAGCGCCCGCCAGACCTGGCGCTGAAAGGGCGAGCCGGCCGGCTCGAGCGGCAGGTCAAAGCTCCTCCGCTCGCCGGCGAAGTACTCGCCCAGCTGGGTGCGCACCTCGAGGAAGGCCTCCGGGTCACGCGCCCAGCCGCGCGGAACCGTGCCCGGCTTGCGGCCCTCTTGCATATAGAGACCGCGCAGCGCGCCGCCGTCGCCGAGCAGCAGCAGCTCACCGATCGGGCTGTCGACCGTCGCGTGCAGCGCGCGCCGCTCACAGCAGGGCCAGCTGAGGATCCGTCGAGCCGTTCGCGGGCGGCTGCTCGCCGACGACCCCGCTCTCGAGATCGAGCAGCAGCTTCTTCCGCTCCAGGCCGCCGTAGTAGCCGGTCAGCGAGCCATCGGCGCCGATCACCCGATGGCAGGCAACGACGACGGGGACGGGATTGCGCCCGATCGCCGCGCCGACCACCCGCGCCCGTTTGTAGGGCTCGAGCGCCGGGTCGTAGAGGGACTCGTCGACCGCCCCGGCCACCTCGCCGTAGGTCGTCGTCGTCCCATATGGAATCTCGAGCAGCCGGCGCCAGACCGCGGTCTGCAGGGGATTGCCGCGAAGATCGAGGTCCAGCTCGAAGGTCTGGCGCTCCCCGGCGAAGTACCCGTCGAGCTGCGCGACCGCCTCCCGCAGCAGCCGCCTCTCACCCTCCGGCAGCCGCGGCGCCCGCCCCGGGAAGTAGATGTTGGTCAACCCCCGCGGCCCGGCGATCAGCTTCAGCGGCCCGATTGGGCTCTCGTAAATGGTCCAGCCAGGAGTGATGCTCATCTCAGTAGATAAACGGCCGAGCCGGTCGAAACGTGAGAAACGGCCCATCTGCGCCAAGCTCGACGTCCACACCCAACGCCTGGAGGCACAAATCATGGTCGACGAGAAACCCACCTGATGGCGGCGGCGCCAAAACCGATGTTGAAAGCGGAGGTAAAGCGGCGCGAGGAGATGGCGCTGGAAGACATTGCGGCCACCGCTCGCTACCACGCCGACCGATTGCCCACCACTTCCAAATGGAGAAGAGCTTTCAGCGGTCTCGCCGAGCGGCTCGATCCGCCCGAGGACCCGGGGGAAAAGTGATGACGAGGACTTCGACCCCCGCACCGACCAACAAGTCGTCAGACGACCGGCGGTGGCTTGCTCTCGGCGCTGGCGGCCAGGGCCGGGTCCCAGTCGCAGCTGAGGCAGGCGTGGCTGAAGGCCGAGCGCAGGAACTCCAGCGCGAAGGCCCGAGGGTCCGCGGCGGCGCAGACGTCGTCCCAGTCGAGCACGTACTCGCCCAGGCTCCCCTCCCAATGCGCCGCTGCCGGGGAGAGCGCGCCCTTGCCGAAAGCCTCCGGCGCCGGGTGCGCGTAGGCGTAGAGGGCGGCGCGCGGGTAGCGCGGGTCGCCGGGCCACCAGCCGACCGCGACCTCCTGCGAGTCCATCGCGTTGCGCATGATGAAGTCGCTCGACGGCGGCTCGGCGGGGGCTCCCGAGAAGAGACTGACCGCGAGGTCGAAGGATCCCCACCAGGCGTTGACCGGGGTCGAGCGGCCCCGGTAGGGAGCCCGGAAGGCGGCGAGGGCCAGAGCCGCCTGGCCGGCGGCGGCGAAGTAGGAGGCGACCCGGTCGGTGTCGTAGCGGGCGTGCTCGGCATCCTCGTCGAGCGGCACGGTCCAGCTGACCTCCTGCGGCATCGGGTCGATCTCGACCGCGCCGCCGAGCTCGCGGACGGCCGCCAGCAGCTCGCGCGTGACCTCCCCCACCGGCCGGTCCGGGGTCAGCGGGACGGCGTGCCGGCGCCCGTCGCCATGTTCGGCAACCGCCTTATGCGAGTGCAGGTCGAGCGCCACGACCAGGGAGCCGGATCCGTCCGGCGTCGGCAGCGGCGCCGTCTCCCAACCCCGCGCGGTCAGCCGCAGCGCCGCGTGCTGGAGCTGCGGCTCGGGCGGGGCCAGCGTCGCCGCCAGCTTGCCGAGCACCTGCGTGTGGGCGTGCAGCGTGTCGCGGGTCTCACTCCACTCCACATATGGGATCGACATCCAGCTACTCGCCATGGATACGAGGATAGATGGCGGGGAGCCCGGGGCGGCCCATCCCGGCGCAGCTTCCCCAGTCCCAGCCGCATCCGGCCCCGACGGTACCGGCGGGGAGGTCGAGCAGGTCGCGATCTCGGGAGTGGCTCAGCTCGCCATGGAAGGCGAGCACGATCACCTCGACCTGAGTCTCGGGAAGACGGCGCAGTGAGGCGAACAGCGCGATTGTCAATAGCGGGTTGGCGACATCGAGCGTCTCATCCCGCAACGCCGCCCGCGGTATCTGCGTCCTCGTCTTCGGAGGCTTTGAGCTCGGTGTCTGCCCAGCTGCCGACCTCTTCGACCAACGCGACGGTGGCGTCGCGGTCGAGCGGCTCGAGGTCAAGGAAGTACTCGCCGTGCAAGGGAGCGGCGTACTGGCTCAGCTTGCGGAGCCGATCCACTGCGGGCGGCGGCTCGATGCCGGCGCTGCGAAGAATCTCGATGAGGCGGCCGAGGTCATGGTCGCGGGCGGGCACGGAGTCGCGCTGGACGATCACCGCTGCCAGCCACAACTCAACCGCCTGCTGGGCATAGAGGCCGACCGTCTCGTCGGCGATGTCCGCAGCGGCGGCGAGCTTGTGAAATGCGTACGCCTCGCCGCGGGCCCGACGGGCGAGGCGAATCGAGAGTGCAGAGCGGTCGGGCGGCCCAGTCATCTGGCGCTCAATGGTCCGAAGTCGGGTGGTCCGGGATGGCGACGCCGACACGCGCAGGCAGGCAAGTCACGGCTCGGCGGCAGCGGTGACCTATCCGCTCTTGCATTCTCTCAATTAGTGTGAATACTTCAATCGGTAGTGCCGCGCGGACGGACTGCGGCTCGACAACCTCCTGGCGCTGCCCCGCTGCTCGGTGGGGCGACCCTAGTTATGCCTCGGCTCGGCGTCTGCCGCCTGAGCCGTCAGTCCTCGTGTGGGCTCAACCAGCCGCAAGCGCGGCCATCGCCACCTGAAGCTGGGCGAAGTCGAAGTAGGTGTCCTTGGTCTTGACCAGGCCACCCTCGAGGGCGATGACGTCGACGCAGTCGACGCTCAGATCGGCGTTGATCATCGTCCATTCCATGACCCAGTGGTCGGAGCCGAAGAGGGCTCGAATCGGCTTGGAGGCGAACTGCGGGAACTGCGCGAAGGTCTCGGCGGCGGCCGTGCGCATCGCCTCACGTCCCTCGGCCGCCGGACCGGCGCCGTGGGTGCAAAAGCGCGTGTCCTCGGTGTGCATTGCCGCAATCGCGTCGGGGTCGTGGCCGTTCCAGGCCTCCGAGTAGCGCTGCTGGATCGCCTTCACGTCCGTTTCGGTCGGCGTCTCGCTCACTGGTAAGCCTTTCCTTGGGGGTGCGTCGATGGTGGCACACGTGGCAAGAGCGGAAGCGATATTGCTCAGCGCGCTCGCTGGAGCCCTCGCGGGGCACCAATGGCCGCGCATCGTTCGGCTGTCCCCGAGCTGATTGAGTCCGAGCGTGGACATCTTCCTGTTGGCTTTCTCGGCCGCCCTGAATCCAACGCTTCTTGCCGCGACCACGGTGATGTTGCTTTTGCCGAAGCCGCGGAACCTGATGCTCGGCTACCTGCTCGGGGCGCTGATGACCAGCATCTCGCTGGGGCTGGTGATCGTCTTCTCCTTGGAGGATTCAGGCGCGGTCGAAGCCGCCAAGGACACGCTTGGCCCTGTGGCCGACATCGCCCTTGGAGCGATCTTTCTCATCGTCGCGCGGGTCCTCGGCGGCGAACGCGATGCGATCCTCAAGGAGCGTCGGGAACGACGCAGGGCCGCAAAGGGCAAGGCGAAGGAAGAGAAGGGGCCGCCGCGCTGGCAGCAGGTCCTGAGCCGGGGCACCCCGCGCACCACCTTCGCCGTCGGAGCGCTCCTGACCCTGCCGGGCGCCTCCTATCTGGTTGCCCTCACCCGCTTGGCGAAGGACGATCTCGGCGCAGCGGAGACCGTGCTCGCGATACTCGGCTTCAACCTGATCATGCTGGCCCTGCTCGAGCTGCCCCTCCTCTCCTACTGGCTGGAGCCGGACGCGACGCCGGGGCGGGTGGAGCGCTTCAAGGCCTCGTTGCACCGAGACGGTCGGCGGATCGCGATCCGGATCGCGGCCGGCGCGGGAGCGCTGTTGATCGTGCGCGGAGCGATAACGCTGATCGCCTGAGCCGTCAAATTCACCTTCTCTCCGGCTGATGAAGTTATTCCCGAGTGATGCTAGGCGAGCAGTTTCGCCTTCGCCTGCTCGAACTCCTCAGCCGAAAGCGCTCCCTTGTCTTTCAACTCGGCGAGCTTGTGGAGCTCGTCCGCGGGAGAGCCGGCGTGCGCCTGCTCGCGCACGTAGCTGTCGAAGTGGGCTTTCGTGTCGGCCTGCTCTTTGAGCGTGCGGTCGCGCATCCCGTTGCCGCGAACGATCAGATAGAGCAGCACCCCGAGAAACGGCAGAAAGACCAAGAAGAACACCCATACGGCCTTCGCCACTCCCGACAGTTTGTGGTCGCGAAAGAGGTCCATGATGACCGTGATGAGAATCCAAATCCAGGCGAAAAGCAGGAAGAACTCGAAGACTGAAAGCAGGAACTCGCCGAAACTTATGTCTGCGATCGCCATCAGCGGACCCCGTCCTCACGCCAGTTGACCATCAGCTGGTAGATGATCACGACGTCGAGGACGATCATCAGGAACGCCCACAACGGCGCTGCCGAGAACCAGACGATCTGCAGGATGGCGTTTATCGCCAAGAGAGAGATCCCCAGGACGCGAGCCACTGCATTGCCGACGAGCAGGCCGATGCCGGTAAGTCCGACGAGAGCACCGAGGATCAACTGGACCCAGCCCCAGGTCGTGAGGTCGAGGATCAGCGCGCCGTGACCGCCGACCACGACCACTTCGTTGTTGAGGATCGCCGCCAGCCCCCAGAGCGCATCCAGGCTGCCGAGGATCACCATCATCACTCCTGCGAATGCGATCCAGGCAGAACGCTGGCCTCCGGCAGGTGGCCTTGAACTCTGACCGGCCTCCATTGATTCTCCTTCCCCTCAGGGCGGTGCGGCTCGATTCCATTTTGAGCCGGCAGCTCGGTAGCTGCTTGCCAAGATGACTCTATTCGCCCCTCGCGATAAGTAAAGGATCTTTATCCGGACACGGCCGAGTCTCGGCGCTGAGGTCGACTCTCCAACCGCGGCGCTCGCCGATCTCGCGGTAGCCGGCACCCTGCGGCATACTGCGCGGGCGATGTCGAAGGACGCCGTGACCATCGAGCACGCTGAGGCGCTGCGTCTGATCGACGAGCAGATCGGCGAGGTCGTCTACCTCGCGCTGTTCGTAACGCGGGCAGAGTCGGAGTCGGGTGAGGAAGACCCGACCCCGTTCGTCCAGAAGATCGGGCGCCTTGGGAATCCATTTCCAGAAAGGGCGGCGCGCCTGGAGCCCGACATCGGCTACTACGGCTTCGGCCGAGAGGCCTTCGATGCGTTCCCCTTTCCTCCGCTGGTGGGGACAATCCAACTCCGGGACAATGGCGTCGACTTCCTGGTCTCAGACACGGTCTCGATTCGAGTCGCCTGGCGCGGCAGCAAAGAGGTTGGCGATGGCCCCGATGCGGGGAAGCTGGCGCGACTAAGGCTCCTGGGACTGGCGAGAGAGGACGAATCGGCGAAGGACGACGCGAGCTTGGACCTGCAGCGGTTCCTCAGCGAGGCAAGGCGGGCCAGAGCCGAGGTCCTCTCGGCGAGCCCGACCGACTTCTCGTTCAAGAACAAAGCCGGAGAGGGAAGGCGGATTTGGGAGCTGGTGGTACGGGTCATGCCAGAGGGCGAGCCGGCCTTCGAGGCGAGGGCCGAGGTGGCATGGCGGCAGATGGAGGGAGTCGAGGAGAGGATCGAACGCGGAGAGTTCCTCACCGGCCTCCCTGCTGAGACCGAGGTGCTCGAGGTGGTCTTCGACCCAGGCAACCGCGAGCAAGTAATGGCCTTTCCAGCCGATGAGGGCGGCGATGAACAGACGCTCAAATTCAAGGGGATGATCGTCGGCAGGTCAGTGGGCTCGGGGAAAGACGACGACATGCCTCCGGCCTCGCGGTAGAACGTTGATGCAGCGGTTGACCTTGGTGTGGATCCAGCCGCGGCGCTCGACCTCCTCGGTCTCTCCAGCGCTTGCGGCTTCCTGGTCGGGGCCTGGCCCTGCGGGGTCGTCGAGCTGATCTGGGCCGGGCGCTCGCCCGCGGCGGGGCGGTGAGCGTTGGTAATGCCCGGCTAGGGCGCCTACGGGAAATTGAGCCCCGATTGAGCCCCTCTGCATTCGTCACATCTGCCTCAATCGCGTGGGAGTCGCATTACAAGCGGCTTCCGTGAGGGGTGAACGACGGGGCTCGAACCCGCGACCACCTGGACCACAACCAGGAGCTCTACCAACTGAGCTACGTCCACCGCGATACCTGAAATCTACCGGGCCAGGGCGGGGATTACCTCTTTGCCCGTAGGGCAATGACGGACCGCCCGCTACTCGCCCGAGTTGAACTCCCAGATCGCGATCCCCAGCATCGCCATGCCAAGGGCGAAGACGGTGAAGATCTCCAGCGCCATCGGCACGGTCCAGCCGAACCAGGTGATGCCGGGGTTGAGGGACGCTTCGGCCTGCTTGCTCAGGTCGAGGTGGTTGAAGACGATGCTGCGCATCGGCGAGACCGCGTAGGTGAGCGGATCGATGCGGTTGAGGAAGGCGAGCCAGCCGGGCAGGTTGGTGACCGGGAAGAGCGCTCCGGAGATGAAGAACATCGGCATCACGACCAGCTGCATCAGGCCCATGAAGGACTGCATCTGCTTGATCCGTGCTGCTGCCATGACGCCGAAGGCGGTGATGCTGAAGGCCAGCAGCAGCTGCAGCAGGAAGACGCCGAGGATCAGCGAGACGCTGTAGGGGACGTCGACGGTCCAGGCGAGGGCAAGCAGGATGACGCCCTGCAGCGAGGCGACGGTGGCGCCGCCGAAGCACTTGCCGATCACGATCGAGCTGCGGCGCACCGGCGCCACCATCATCTCCCGCAGGAAGCCGAACTCGCGGTCCCAGACGATCGAGGCGGCGGAGAACATCGCCGTGAACATCACTGAGATGCAGAGCACGCCCGGGTAGATGAAGGTCTTCAGGTCGACCCCGTGAGTGCTCGCCGCCGAGAGCTGCTGCAGGCCCGAGCCGAGCACGAAGAGGAAGAGCAGCGGCTGCGCCAGCGAGGTGACGATCCGCACCCGTTCGTTGCGAAAGCGGATCAGCTCGCGGCGCCAGACGACCTTGATCGCCCGCAGCTCGCTGCGGAAACTGCGCGGCGGCACCGTGACGGTGACGACCGGCGGCCCGCCGCCATCGGCCCGGCCAGTCCTGGCGGACGCGCTCGCAGGCGCCGTCGCGGTGCCGGTCCCAGGCGCACTCATCGCCGTCCCCCGCCCATCATCTGCGCGGCGAATTTGTTTTTCGCCTTGGCGCCCCCATCGGTCTCTTCGGCATCGCGGATCGTCGTCCCGGTGTGGGACATGAAGACGTCGTCGAGGGTCGGCCGCGAGAGGCTGACCGAGCGGATCGGCACCCCCAGCTCGGCGAACAGGCGCGGCACGAACTCCTCGCCGTCGGGGACCGCGAAGGTGACCGCTCCCTCGGAGATCCCGGCCTCGAGCCCGAAGCGCGCTTCGATCGCCTCGATCGCGGCCCCGTCGTCGTCGGTCTCGATCCGGATCCGGTCCGCCCCGACCTGTTCCTTCAGCGCCTCGGGCGTGTCGAGGGCGACGATCTCGCCGTGGTCCATGATCGCGATCCGCCGGCAGAACTCGGCCTCGTCCATGTAATGGGTGGTCATGAAGATCGTGATCTCCTCGCTCTCCTGCAACTGGCGGATGTAGCCCCAGATCGAGTTGCGGGTCTGCGGGTCGAGCCCGATCGTCGGCTCGTCGAGGAACAGCACCCGCGGCGAGTGCATCAGCCCGCGGGCGATCTCCAGCCGCCGCCGCATCCCACCGGAGAAGGCCAGCACCTGGCCGTCGCGCCGCTCCCAGAGCCCGACCATCTCCAGCACCTGTTGCATCCGCGGCGCCACCAACGCCTTCTCCACCCCGTAGAGCTCGGCGTGCAGGCGCAGGTTCTGCTCGGCGGTGAGATAGCCGTCCAGCGTCGGATCCTGGAAGACGAGGCCGATGTGGCGACGCACATCGTCGCGCGAGGCGACCACGTCGAAGCCGGCGACGGCGGCGCTGCCGCTGGTCGGCTTGGCCAGGGTGCAGAGCATGTTGATCGTCGTCGTCTTGCCGGCCCCGTTGGGCCCGAGGAAGCCGAAGACCTCGCCGGCCTCGACCTCGAACTCGACGCCGCGCACGGCCTCGAGCTCGCCGAAGGACTTGCGCAGGTCTTTGACTGAGATGGCGGCGGGCATGGAGTGCGTCATACAAAGTAGGGAAGGCGGCTACCCGGCGACGGTGGAGCCGGCGGCGACCAGTTCGGCGAAGGCGCGAAAGCCGGGCGTGGTGCGCTCGACCAGGACGGGCTCCGCAGCTTCGGCCTGGGCCGGAAGCGCGTGCGCGCCGTCGTTGCCGAGCACCTCGACCGCCTCGTCGATCATCTCCGCGGCGCCGAGCCACGCCTCGACCAGGGCGAAGTCGGCCTCGGGGTGGAAGAGCACTCCCCAGGCGTTACCGAGGCGGAAGGCCTGGTGCTCGGTCAGGGCCGAGGAGGCGAGCGGCCGGGCGCCGTCGGGCAGGTCGAAGACGTCGCCGTGCCAGTGCAGGACGTCGGTGCTGGGCGCGAGCGCGCCGAGGATCGGGTCGGAGGGATCGCTGACTTCGACCGGGGCGAAACCGAGCTCCTTCCCCTTCCCCGGCCGCACCTCGGCCCCGAGCGCCCGCGCCAGCAGCTGGGCACCGAGGCAGATGCCGAGCACCGGCAGCTCGCGCCGCGCCGCCTCGACCAGCCACTCGCGCTCGGGCTCGAGACCCGGGAACCGCCCGACCTCGTCGACGTTCATCGGCCCACCCATGACGACGGCGCCCGCGACCTCCTCGTGGGCCGGCAGCGGCTGGCCGGCGAGCGGCCTCACGGTGCGCACGGCAAGGTCGCCGCAGGCGTCGAGGATCCGGTGCGGGGTCTCCCAGGGCACGTGCTGAATGGCGAGCAGGATTGGGCGGCCGTCCAGGCTCATCGGCCGCAGGCTAACCATCGGTCCAGCTACCCGGCCGGCGAGCGCGGCGGTCGCGCTACGGTTGGCACGGTGGTCAAGCTCCCCTCCGTCGCCCTCTTCAAGGCCGAGCTGCGGCCCGGCACCCTGACCGGCGCCCAGCTGCGCGGCGCCACCGCGATCGGCGCCCTCGCCGTCGGCGCCGCGGCGATCGGCGGCTTCGCGATCGGCCGGCTGACGATCAGCCGCCTCGCGGTCGGCCGCGCCAGGTTCGGCCGGGTCGAGATCGAGGAGCTCGAGGTCGGGCGTCTCACCGTGCGCGAGGGCTTGCCGCCAGGGGGTGTCTGAACTTGAAGCCTCTATATGGCGGGAAAGCTCAGGCACGTCTGCGATCCCTGGGTCCGGTCGCGGCTGTCGTGGTGGTGGCCGTGGTGGCGTGCGGCGCCTCCGTGGCGTCTGGGTCACCAGCCCCTGCCGCTCAGGCGAGGGCCGGCCCCTACCCGAGCCTCGGCTCCTGTCAGGTCTTCCCCGACCCGCCGGCCTCGCTCTCGCCGCGCGCCCCGTCGCTCGGCAACGAGGCCGCCTGGAACCAGGACATCTCCAAGGCGCCCCGCGACCCGCGCTCGGCCGCCTACATCTCCTACATCGACTCACACGGCGGCGACCGCCTGCACCCGGACTTCGGCTCGCCCGGTCCCTACG
This sequence comes from uncultured Solirubrobacterales bacterium, assembly GCA_963735235.1. Classification (GTDB taxonomy): domain Bacteria; phylum Actinomycetota; class Thermoleophilia; order Solirubrobacterales; family 70-9; genus VAYN01. The sequence goes on from CAVTKD010000012.1 coordinate 89,912, forward strand.
GCTTTCCCTACTCCGTCGTCGGCACCGGCCAGCGCCGGCTCCCCATCCACTACACCGCCTACGGTGACGAGAGCGACCCCGGGCCGTTCCCCGTCCCCGCCGGCGCGCCCGTCGAGGGCGGCAACGGCAGTGACGGCGACCGCCACGTGCTCGCCGTCGACAGCTCCAGTTGCACGCTCTACGAGCTCTACCGTGCCTTTTACGTCGCCAAGCCCAGGCCGCACTGGAACGCCGACGCCGGCACCGCCTGGGACCTCAACTCGACCGCGCTGCGCCCCGACGGCTGGACCTCCGCCGACGCCGCCGGCCTGCCGATCTACCCCGGTCTCGTCCGCTACGACGAAGTCGCCGCCGGCCAGCTCGAACACGCGATCCGCGTCACCTTCGACAGCACCCGCAACGCCTGGGTCCACCCCGCCTCCCACTGCGCCGGGGACAGCTCCAGCGGCGACGCCCCGCCGATGGGGCTACGCCTGCGACTGAAGGCGGGGTACGGGCTCGGCGGCTTCAGCGGCCCGGCGAAGACGATCGCCGTGGCAATGAAGCGCTACGGCCTGATCGTCGCCGACAATGGCTCCAACTGGTACTTCAGCGGCAGCAGCGACCGCCGCTGGGACGACGAGAACCTCGACCAGCTGAAGCGGATCCCCGGCCGCGCCTTCGAGGTCGTCAAGAGCGCCGCCGGCATCCACGCCTGCTGAGCCGCCCGGCGACCTGTCACCTACCGGCGCATGACCAGGCGCCAGATCCGGCCGAATACGGACAGCACGGCCATCGAGACGAGGAGGCCGATCGCGCCCAGCAGCAACAGGAAGAGGATGAAGGCGACGATCGCGAAGGGGACGAGAAGGAATTTCACACACCCTCGATTCTCCCCCCGCGGCTTAAGCGAAAGATGAAGTCAACAAGCGGCCATTAAGGTTTCCAGCGTGCGCCGAGCCTTGGGAACGCTGATCTGCGCGGTCGCCCTGCTGGCGCTGCCGCTCTGCACCAGAGCGCCCGCCACCGCGCCGCATGGGCTCGACGTCCTCGGCCACACCGTCCTGGCCGCAATCGCCTCGACCACCAACGCTGACGACGCGCTCAACCGGCTCGGCGACAGCCTCGTCCTGATGGAAGCCAGGAGCAGGATTGCCGAGGCGGAAGCCCGGGCCGCCTCGGCCTCCCCGCCCAAGCCGGCGGAATCCGAAGCCGTCAGCGATCCCGCCACGATGCCCGCCGCCTCGGCCGGCTCCAACGGCTCGATCTCCCCCAGCGCCGCCGCCAAGGGCGGCCAGATCTTCGCCCACAGCCGCGCCGCCAGCGCCCCCGGCAGCTCCAACGCGATCCTGCTCACCGGCATCGCCCTGGCCCCGCCCGACGCTCCCGAAGCGGTCAAGGGCGCCATCAACAACGCCAATGAGATCGTCGGCCGCCCCTATATATGGGGCGGCGGCCACGGCTCCTTCTACTCCAACGGCTACGACTGCTCCGGCGCCGTCAGCTTCGCCCTCTTCGGCGGCGGCCTCATCCCCGAACCGCTGGCCTCGGTCCCGCTCGAGTCCTGGGGCGCCCCCGGGCCGGGGCGCTGGATCACCGTCTACGCCAACTCCGAGCACGCCTTCGCCGAGATCGCCGGCCTGCGCTGGGACACCGTCGGCGACGCCCAGGGCACCGGCCCCCGCTGGCACCTCGCCCCCAACTCCCACGCCGGCTTCGTGGTCCGCCACCCACCCGGGCTCTGAAGGCCGGCTCAGGAACCGAACCAGCGGGCGCGGCGGCTGGCGCCGAAGTGCTCCTTCTCCGCGACCAGGGCAGCGGACGGCGCGTTGAAGCTCCCGGTTCGCGAAAGGCCCGAGAGGAAGTCGATGTCGACGCTGCCGACCCGGCCGCTGCCGAACTCGATGTAACAGGTGCCGCGCCCGAGATGAGGGCCCGGCCGCTCGCCGCCCCGCAATCCGGCGATCAGCGTCTGCGCCACGATGCGCGCGGCGCCCTCCGCGAACACGCCGGCCTTCGGCACACCCGCCGTGGCAACGTCGCCGACCGCGTACACCCCCGGGAAGCGCGTCTCGAGCGTGGCCGGGTCCACGGGCACATAGCCGTCCTCGGCCATGCCGCTGGCGAGTACCACCTCGGGGGCACGGTGCTTGGGCACGCCGAGAAAGAGGTCGAAGGGCAGCTCGGCGCCGTCGTCGAGGATCGCGACGCTGCGCGCCGGGTCGAGGGCGCTTACCCGGCGGTCGGCAATCAGCGCGATGTCGCGCTCGGCGAACTCCTGCGCCAGCGCGGCGGATGTCTCCGGCGAAGGAGGCACGGGTGTGCCAAGCGGGATCACGAACGAGATCTGACAGGCCTCGCGCACACCACGCGCGGTCAGCTCCTCGTCGAGGAGCAGGGCGCACTCGCTCGGTGCCGGCGGACACTTGAACGGCGCCCCGCAGACGCCGATGACCGCGTGCCCCTGCGAAAACTTCGGGATGATCCCGGCCAGCCGTTCGGCGCCGGCCACGGAGTAGAACTCGTTGCCGCCCTCGGCGAGGCCGGGCGTGGCGTCCATGTCGTAGTCGGCGCCGAGCGCGACGACGAGAACGTCGGCCTCGTGGATCCCGGCGTCCGTGGTCACCCGCCGGGCCTCGGGATCGATCGCCGTGACCGTCTCCCGCAGGACCCGCACGCCTGGCTTGGCGATCTCGCCGTAGGGAAGCCGGACCGCATCCGCCGCCGCCCGACCGAACATCACGTCGAGCTTCGAGAACCCGAACACGAAACTGTCGTTCTTGTCGATCAGGGTCACGTCGACCTCCCCGCCGACCGCCTCCGACAGCATCGCGCAGAGCTCCAAGCCGCCGAATCCGGCCCCGAGCACGACAATTCGTTCGCTCACCGGGCCGAGCCTATCGCCCGCGCAGCGCGCCCGCCCGGCACGCCCCCGGCTGGATTCGAACCAGCGACCGTCGGATTAGAAGTCCGGTGCTCTGTCCACTGAGCTACGGGGGCAGGCCGCAAAGACTAGGCCCTGGGATATCGGATCGCTTAGCATCCCCCCGTGCCGAAAGCGCAGGTGTCAGGGACCGAGCTGAACTACGAGCGCGCCGGGAGCGGTGAGCCGCTGCTGTTGATCCAGGGGATGAGCGCAACGCACCTGGCCTGGGGAGAGCCATTCCTCTCCCAGCTGCGAGGGAGCTTCGACTGCATCGTCTTCGACAACCGCGGGATCGGCCTCTCCGCGCCGGTCGAGGGGCGCTTCACCACCGCCGACATGGCCGCCGACGCGGCCGGGCTGCTCGACGCGCTGGAGATCGAGCGGGCCCACGTCTTCGGGATCTCGATGGGCGGGATGATCGCCCAGGAGCTGGTGCTCGCCCACCCGGAGCGGCTGCTCACCCTCGGCCTCGGCGCCACCTACTGCGGCGGCGCGGGCGCGACGCTGATGGGGACCGAGGAGACGCAGCTGCTCGGCGAGGCGATGCAGTCGGGCGACCGCGACCGGGTCTTCCGAGCGATGTGGGAGATCAACCTCTCCCCCGGCTTCCGCGCCGACGACTCCGGCTTCGCCGGCTTCGTCGAGATGGCCTCGGCGCTGCCCGCCCCGCGCGACCTCATCTTCCGCCAGATGCGCGCCTGCGTCCAGCACGACACCCAGATGCGCCTCGGCCAAATCGACACCCCGACACTGATCGTCCACGGCACCGAGGATCGCGTGCTCGGCGTCGGAAACGGCCGCCAGATCGCCTCGCTGCTGCCCGGCTCCCGGCTCGAGCTGCTCGACGGCGTCGGCCACATGTTCTGGTGGGAGCAGCCCGGGCGCTCCGCCGAACTGATCCGCGAGCACGCGCTCACACCCGCCGGGCAGCGCTCGCCAGCCTGAGCCAGGCCGCCCCTAGGACTACGACTGTTCGAGCTGGGCGCAGCCGGCGGGATTCAGCTTGCCGTTGACCTTGAAGACGTAGTCGGGCTCCGGCGTGATGTCCGGCTCCTCGATGATCTTCTTCAGCGCCGGGTCACTCTCCACCCAGTAGTAGATCCGGTACCAGTAGGGCGCCTCCGGGGAGTCCTCGGTGTAGCGGCTCATGATCAGGTAGTCGTAGTCGCCGCGGTTGATCTGGCGGCGGAACTGCTGGCAGCTGGTCGCGAGACGGTAGGTGCCGTCGGGGCCCGGCACGCCGATGTACTGGACGTGGTTGGAGAGGTCGTTGCCGTAGAAGCCGTACTGGCCGAAGAAGATCTCGCCGGAGCCGGCGATGCCGATCCGCTTGTCGTGCTGGTGCTGGGCGAAGGTGTACGCCTTCTTCGGCCCGCCGTCCTGGAGGAAGTGGTCCGGTTCGGTGTAGTGGTGGTCGGCGTACTGGACCTGCTGGGCGCGCCCGAGCACGACCGCCAGCAGCACCACCACGGCGCTCACTCCGAGGACCACCGCGCGGCTGACCTCGCCGCGGGCGCGCAGCCAGGCCAGCGCGCCCGGCGCCCAGACCAGCGCCAGGGTGAGGAAGATCGTGCCGACGAGGAAGCCCGGGTACCAGCGTGGCGTCGCCAGCACCGTGATCGCATAGACCACGGCTAAGAAGAGCAGCGTTCGCCAGGCGCGCTTGTCCGGCGCCCGCAGCGGCCGCGCGATCGGCAGCAGCACCAGCGCCAGGACCAGCCCCGGGACCAGGTAGCGGGTGTTGGTGAAGAACCCCGTCGGCGAGCCCTCCTGGCCGGCCGCGGTCAGCGGCGTGAAGACGTAGACGACGGCGGTGACGAGCGCGGCGACCGCGATCACCCGCAGGATCTTGTTGCTCGAGCGCACGGCGATGAAGACCGCCGCGGCGACGGCGACGATCAGGATCAGCGGCCAGAGCGGGCCGAAGGCGTTGTCGAGCTGGGGGAAGAACCAGCGGCGATAGATGGTCGGCTCGGTCAGGTAGTGAGCGACCGCGAAGCGCGGGCGCGGGTCGAGCGGCATCTGGTCCGGGGTGGGCAGTTTCAGCGGCCCGAACTTGCTCTGCGGGATCGGGTTGCCGCCGGTCTTGATCGCCGCCCGCAGGTACCAGTAGCCGCCGACCACGAGCATCGAGAGCCCCATCACCCAGGTGGTGGTGACGCGGCGTCCCTTGCCGCTGAAGAGGACGACGCCGATCGCGATCGCCGCCACCGGGATCAGGAAGGTGAGCTTGACCGAGGCGGCCAGCCCGGCCGCGATCCCGGCCATGATCAGCGGCCCCTTGTCGAGCAGCGGCGCGTCGGTCTCCGGCGTGTCCTGCACCGCCCCGGACTTGGGCGCCCGGCGCTGGTGGCCGTTGATCAGGAAGGCCGCGAAGGCGATCAGGAAGGCGACGCCCATGATGTCGTTGCGCCCCTCGCCGGGCTGCGTTTCGATCATCACCCCCGAGTCGAGGACGATCGCGGCGGCGACCAGCGTCGCCGGCCCGACCTTGTACGGGCGGCCGACGCACCAGGCGGCCAGCAGCGCCACCGCGACCCAGATCAGGTTGATCAGCGGCGAGAGCCAGTCGCTGTGGAAGAGGACGATGCCGGCGGCGTGGATCAGTTCCGAGCTCTGCGGGTAGAACCAGGCGGCAAGCCGCAGCGGGTCCGTGTAGAGCAGGTGGACGGTCGAGTGTTCCTGGGCCATCCGCGCCGCGAAGGGCATGTGGTACCAGGTGGTGTCGCCTCCGAACATCCCCTGGTCGAGGCTGAGCTGGGCCGGGAAGGTCCACTCGGCGACCGTGAAGGAGGCGACCGCGACGGCGATCCAGAGGGCGATTTTCTGCACTTTCGGCGCCGGCACCTCCTCGGCACCGCGCGGCGCCTGGCGCCAGCCGAGCAGCGCCGCCGCCAGCCCGATGGCGATCGTGACGATGATGATCCAGCCCAGCCGCAGGATGCTGAGCGTGCCGAGCAGCTCCAGCGAGAGGATCAGCAGGGCGACGGCGATCGTCGTGTCGGCGAGCCGCGCCAGCGCCCCGGAGAATTCCGGCACGATCCAGCGCCGCAGCCAGTAGCCGCCGAGGCCGACCGCCGCGACGATGCCGATCACGGCGAAGCAGCCACCTATGTAGGAGACGAAGGAGGGTGCCACGGGCGCGGGATGCTATTCGCCGCGCCGGTGGGGCATCCCCGCGCCTAGGAAGTGGCGGCGGGGATGCGGCAGGAGACCCCGGTCCCGGCCAGGCCGCAGTAGCCGTTGGGAACCTTGTGCAGGTACTGCTGGTGGTACTCCTCGGCGTAGTAGAACGGCCCGGCGGGCTCGACCTCGGTCGTGATCGGCTCCTTGCCGGCCGCCCGCAGCGACTCGTCGTAGGCGTCCCGCGCCATCTCCGCCGTCGCCTTCTGCGCGTCATTGGCGAAGTAGATGCCCGAGCGGTACTGGGTGCCGACGTCGTTGCCCTGGCGCATCCCCTGGGTCGGGTCATGCTCCTCGAAGAAGACCTTGAGCAGGTCGGCGTAGGAGATCTTCGCCGGGTCGAAGGCGACCAGGACCGCCTCGGCGTGCCCGGTCCGGGCCGAGCAGACCTCGTCGTAGGTGGGATTGGGCGTGGTCCCGTTCTGGTAGCCGACCGCCGTCGTGTAGACGCCGTCGAGGCCCCAGAACAGGCGCTCCGCCCCCCAGAAGCAGCCGAGCGCGAAGTAGGCGGTCTCGATCCCCGTGGGGAACGGCGGCTTGATCGGGGTGCCGAGCACCGCGTGGGTGTCGGGAACCTCGAAGCCGGGCTCGCTGCGGCCGGGCAGCGCGTCCTCGGGCGCGGGCATGCGGGTCTTCTCTGGATTCAGCATGGTCATCAGCTTTCCGAGTCTGTTCATCTCATTTCCTCCTGCCGTAGACGTTACGGCAGCGAGATAACGAGCCTGTGAACTGATCTCGCGAATTCGCGTTCGGGACCCGAAGTCGCCGCCGCCGCCTTGCGGAGCGATACGGTCCTCCGATCGGCTGCTTCCTCGTCCTCTTCGCCTTCATCTCGCCGCGCCTGGCGCTGTTCGCGCTGTTCCTCTTCTCGGACCTGCTCAGCCGCGCCTTCGACAGCTGGTTCGTGCCCTTCCTCGGCTTCTTCCTGCTGCCCTGGACGACGCTGGCCTACGCGGCAATGTGGAGCAGCTCCAACCGCGTCGCAGGCTTCGAGTGGTTCATCGTCATCCTCGCCTTCGCGATCGACCTCGGCTCCTACGCCAGCAGGAACCGGGCCCGCCGGGCCTGACTCGCCGGCCCCGGCGCCTGGCCCTTCCGGCCGGCGCCGCGCGACTAAGTCGCGGTCGGGTAGGAGATGCGGACGTGGCGCTTGGAGAGGACGATGAACGGCCGCTCGCTCACCTTGCCGTCCGTCAGCGAGGTGATTTCGACGTTCGTAAGCGGCACGAAATCGATGTCGGCGCGGTTGAGGGAGTCCGAGAAACGGCTCTGGTAGCCGGCTGGAGGCAGGGTCACGTCACCGACAACCAGATGGCGGTCGGTTTCGAAGACGGCCCGTTCGACCCGCCGCTCGACACTTTCTCCCTCGTTCATCATCCCAGCCACTATCGACACGTTTCCCACAATACCCACCGAACAAACGTCCACCGAGCCATCGTCCAACGGCGCTGCCGCCGCCGATCGTCTCCAAGCCTCTGCCTCTCCCGGCCGAGGCTAAAAAGATGAGTCGGCGAGAAAAATCGGGGCGCCCGGATTCGAACCGAGGACCTCGGCCACCCAAAGGCCGCGCGCTACCAGGCTGCGCCACACCCCGACCCGGCCCAGTCTAGAGCGGTCCCGGACGGGGTGTTAGACGCGGTCGAGAACACCCGTTAGCGTTGACCGCATGGCGGACGTCCAGCCCTTCAAGGCGCTGCACTACGACCTCGGAAAGGTCGGCTCTCTGAACGCCGTCGCCTCCCCGCCCTATGACGTGATCGATGCCGCCGGGCGGGCTCGCCTGCTGGAGCGCTCGCCCTACAACGCGGTCGCGATCGACCTGCCGAAGCCGTTCGCCGCCAATCCGGCGGTTGCCGCTGTCAACCTGGCGCTCGATCCCGCCCAGCCGCCGCCCGCCGACCCGTACGCGGAGGCGGCGCGGACGATCGACGCCTGGCGGGCGGAGGGGGCGCTGGTCGAGGACGCCGAGCCGTCGATCTGGGCGCTGACCCAGGACTACACGGCGCCCGACGGCTCCAGCCACAGCCGCCACGGGATCCTCGCCCGGGTGCGGGTGGAGGACTACGAGAGCGGCGGCATCCGCCCTCACGAGCGCACCCACCCGGGGCCGCTGCAGGACCGGCTCGATCTGACCCGGGCGACCGGCTACAACCTCTCGCCGATCTTCTCGCTCAGCAGCGAGGACGCCTGGCCGCTGGTCGAGCCGGCGCTCGGCGGCGAGCCCTGGGGCGAGGCCACGGACGAAGGCGGCACGGTCAGCCGTGTCTGGCGGATCGCCGACCCGGCCATCCACGCCGCCGTCACCGAGCTGCTCGCCGGCGCCGAGCTGCTGATCGCCGACGGCCACCATCGCTACGAGACGGCGCGCGCCTACCGCGACGAGGTCGGCGGCGAGGGGTCGCACAACTACACGCTGATGGCTCTGACCGGCCTCGACGACCCCGGCCTCACCGTCTTCCCCACCCACCGCCTGCTCTCCGGCTTCGCCGCCGACCCGGAACGCATGCGCCGCCTCGGCGGCGGCCTGCGCGAGCTCTTCGACAGCGAGGAGGTCGGGACCGAGGCGATCGACCCCGCCGGCGAGCAGGGCGTCGGCGTCTTCGGCCTCTACGACTCCTTCCACAAGCAGGCCTACCGGCTGCGCCTCAAGGACACCGGCGCGCTCGACCACGTGCTGGCGGGGAAGCCCGAGGCCTACCGCCGCCTCGACTCGGCAATCCTCGAGACCCTGGTCCTCAAGGGCTTGGCGGAGATGAGCGACGAGGACATCGGCGCCCGCCGCGGGCTCGAGTACGCGAAGAGCGTGCCGGACGCGCTCGCCCGGGTCGATTCCGGCGAGCACGACATCGCCTTCATCCTCCGCCCGGTCCCGATCGACCAGGTCAAGGCCGTCGCCGCGACCGCCGAGAACATGCCGCCGAAGTCGACCTACTTCTTCCCCAAGGTGATGACCGGCCTCGCCTTCAACCCGGTCCGCTAGGCGCGGCGGCGTAGGATCGGCCCGTGGTCAAGATCTACACCAAGAAGGGCGACGACGGCAGCACCTCACTCTGGTACGGCGGCCGCGTCCCCAAGCACCACGGCCGCACCGAGGCCTACGGCTCGCTCGACGAGGCCTGCTCGCAGCTGGGCGTCGCCCGCGCCCTCTGCGGCTCCGCCGAGGCCGAGCTGGCCGCTGACATCCTGCGCCTCCAGGACGACCTCTTTGTCGCCGGCGCCGAACTGGCGACCGCACCGGAGGCCGCGGAGCGGCTCGAAGACGGCGTCAGCCGCGTCACCGAGGGGATGGTCGCCGAGCTCGAGCGCCTGATCGACCGCTACATGGCCGAGGTCGAGCTGCCGCCGAAGTTCGTCATCCCCGGTGGCAACCCGCTCTCGGCCCAGCTCGACGTCGCCCGCACAGTCATCCGCCGCGCCGAGCGCCACATCTCCGCCCTCGCCGAAGCCGGCGAGCTCAACGGCGAGACCGTGATCCACTTCGTCAACCGCGCCTCTGACTTCGCCTACGCGCTGGCCCGCTTCGCCGACGTCGACGAGCCCGCCCTCTTCCAGGGCCGGGGCAAGGATCGGCAGTGAAGGTCCTCGCCCGCCGCAGCGAGGGGCTCGCCCACGACGTCGAGATCGAGGGCGGGCACGAGATTGTCGTCGACGAGCCGGTCGCGGCCGGCGGCAACGACAGCGGCCCCAGCCCGACCCAGCTGCTCGCCGCCAGCCTCGCCGGCTGCACCGCGATCACCCTGGAGCTCTACGCGGAGCGCAGGGGTTGGGACCTCGGCGCGCTCGAGGTCGAGGTCGACTTCGCCTCCGAGGGCCTGGCGCCGGCCGCCTTCGAGGTGGTCCTGCGACTGCCGGACAGCTTCGACGCCGAGCAGCGCCAGCGGCTGCTGAAGATCGCCGGCAAGTGCCCGGTTCACAAGGTGCTGGCCAGCGAGACCTCGATCGCGATCTCCGATCGGGTCGAGACGATCTAGATGGACCTCGGCCTCGCCGGGCGTACCTGCGCCGTCACCGGCGCCAGCCGCGGCATCGGCCGCGAGACGGCGATCGGGCTCTGCGCCGAGGGCGCCAACGTGCTGCTGGTCGCCCGCGGCGAGGAGCGCCTGCGCGAGGTCCAGGAAGAGGCCGACGGAGCCGGGGCGAAGGCCGGCGGCCGCGCCGCGGTGCTGGCCCTCGACGTCACCGCCGCCGATGCCGGCGAGCGTCTGCTGGCGACCGCCGGCGAGTACTTCGGCGCCCTCGACGTCCTCGTCAACAACGCCGGCTCCGCCCGCTGGCGCGACCTCGACGACGTCCCCGACGAGGACTGGCGCGCCCAGTACGAGCTCAACGTGATGGCGCCGCTGCGGGCGATGCGCGCCGCTGCCCCGGCGATGGCCGCGCGCGGCTGGGGCCGCGTCGTCAACGTCTGCTCGACCGCCGGCAAGCGCCCCTCGGCCTCGATGCCGGAGTACTCGGTCGCGAAGGCGGCGGAGCTCTCGCTCTCGCGCCTCTTCGCCGACCGCTACGCCAAGCGGGGCGTCCTCGTCAACGCGATCTGCCCCGGCCCGGCCGAATCGGAGATGTGGATGGAGCCCGGCGGCCTGCTCGACCAATCCCAGGCGCTGTCCGGGGCCGCCAGCCGCGCCGAGGCGCTCGCCGAAGCCGGCGCCAAGCGCCCGATCGGCCGCCTCGCCAACCCGGCCGAGATCGCCGCTGCGATCGTCTTCCTCTGCTCCGAGCGCGCCTCCTACGTGGCCGGCGCCGCCTGGTCGGTGGACGGCGGCACGGTCCAGGTCATCATTTGAACGACCTCGCTCAGCGCCTGCTCACCCCGCAGGCGGCGGCGGCGATGGAGACGCACGGCGGCACCGATGCGGCGGTGCTGCTGGCGGTCTACGGCTGGCCCGAGGAGCCGGGGCTGATCTTCACCGAGCGCCGGGCGGACCTGCGCCGGCACGCCGGCGAGATCTCCTTTCCCGGCGGGCGCCAGGACGCGATCGACGCCGACCTGGCGACGACGGCGCTGCGCGAGGCCGAGGAGGAGATCGCCCTCTCTCCGACCCGGGTCGAGTTGGTCGGCGCCCTGCCGCCGGTCTCGACCTTCGTCACCGGCTACCGCGTCCACCCCTTCGTCGGCCTCGTCGCCCGCCCGGCCGAGCTGGGCCTGCGCCCGAACCCGACCGAGGTCGAGACCGTCCTCACCTTCTCCCTGGAGGTGCTGCGCGAGAGCTACGAGATGCGCCGCCTGGTCCGCCGCGGCGTCCCCATCCGCACCCCCACCTACGAGGTGGAGGGACAGTTGATCTGGGGAGCGACCGCGCGGATCCTCGGCGACCTGCTGCAGCGACTCGGCTAGCTCGAGCTTCCGTTGGGCTGCGGAACGATGCGGATGTAGGGGCGCGGCTCCTCCCAGCCATCCGGGTAGATCTCCTTCGCCTGGTCGTTGGAGACCGAGCCGGCGATGATCACGTCGTCACCCTGCTGCCACTGGGCCGGGGTCGCGACTTTGTGCTGGGCGGTCAGCTGCAGCGAATCGATCACGCGCAGAACCTCGTCGAAGTTGCGCCCGGTCGTCATCGGATAGATGAGGATGAGCTTGATTTTCTTGTCGGGACCGATGACGAAGACGTTGCGCACCGTCTGGTTGTCGGCGGGGGTGCGGTCGGCGGCGTCGCCGGAGACGTCATCCGGCAGCATCCCGTAGAGCTTCGCGACGTTGAAGTCGACGTCGCTGATGATCGGGTAGTTCGGCGCCGTTCCCTGGGTCGCCTCGATGTCGCTCGCCCACTCCTCGTGCTTGTCGAGCGGGTCGACGGAGAGCCCGATGATCTTGACGTTGCGGCTCGCGAAGTCGGGTTGGATCTTCGCCATGTAGCCCAACTCGGTCGTGCAGACCGGGGTGAAATCTTTCGGGTGGGAGAAGAGGACCGCCCACGAATCGCCGATCCAATCGTGGAACTTGATCCGGCCCTCGGTCGTGTCGGCCTCGAAGTCTGGTGCTATGTCACCAAGTTGCAACGCCATCGAACCGCTCCTTTGTATTCGCTCTGGCTATTTACCTGAATTCCCATCGGAGTTTAACTATTTGCTCTCACCGGCCGGGGAGAGCAGGCCCAAAGCCACATCGACCATCTCTTGGGACCACTGGCCAGAGGCGTACGACTCCGCGCCCGGGTCACCCGGCTCCGGACCGAGGATCTTGACCGGGATGTGCCAGGTGCGCGAGGCGGTACGGACGATCTCCGCGCCGGCCCTAAGGACCGCTGCATCAACGCTGCCACCCGCC
>CAVTKD010000013.1:0-18164 GCA_963735235.1 uncultured Solirubrobacterales bacterium
TGGTCCTCGAGCGCAACCGCACCGAGGGGCCGGCGCGCCCGCGCCGGCGGGCGGCGGCCTACCTCAACGATGTGGTGCTGGAGAACTGGGCACTGGAGGCGCTCTCGGCGACCGGCAGGCGACTCCCGGCAGCGATCCCATCGCTCTCGCGCCTCGCCGGGCGCCTCGCCTCGGGCAGCCGTGCGGTCGATCGCAGCGATCGCGTCTTCGCCAACGACCGCCGCGTCCGCTTCACCGAGATGGAGTACGGCGTGCCGCGCGAGCACGGGCCGGAGGCGGCGCGGCGGGTGATCGATTGGGTGCGCGCCAACCGCTATCCGGTCTTCTTCCCGATCGAGATGCGCGTCGCCGCCGGCGATGACGCCCTGCTCAGCCCCTCGCACGAGCGCGACACCGCCTACATCGCCGTCCACCAGTACCGCGGCATGGAGTGGCGTCCCTACTTCGAAGCCGTCGAGGAGATCATGAGCTCCTACGGCGGCCGCCCCCACTGGGGCAAGCGCCATTTCCAGACGGCGGCGACGCTGGCACCGCTCTACCCGCAGTGGGCCGAGTTCCAGGCCGCCCGCGACGAGCTCGACCCCAGCCGCACCTTCACCAACGAGTACGCGGCGCGGGTCCTCGGGCCCTAGAGGAACGCCTGGCCGTCGCCGCGATAGGTGGGGACGACGTCGACGATTTCTTCGCCTTCGACCAGGTGGAGGGTGTTGAAGTGCTCGCAGAGCTCGCCGGCCTTGGCGTGACGGAGGTAGGCGCGATCACCGATCCGCAGGCTCTCGGCGGCGTCACCGAGCAGGGGAGTCTGGACCTCGCCGGCGCCCTCGCCGGGGTCGAGGTCGAGGCCCGGGGGCAGCCAGGGGGACGGCAGGCGCGCCCTGTCGCCGCTGCCGGAGGCGAGGTAGCCGCCGCCGAGCGCGGTCGCGACTTGCGGCGAGGGCTTGCGGGCGATCGGCAGGGCGAAGCCGGCGGCGGGAGTGAGTGTGAAGCGGCTGTAGTGGTCGAAGAGGGTGGGGGCGTAGAAGCCGGAGCCGGCGGTGACCTCGGTGACGGCGTCCTCGACGGCGGTCAACTCGAGGCTGCCGGTGCCGCCGCCGTTGACGAACTCGAGCTCGGTGAGCTCGCCCACCGCGGTGGCGATCGCCGCCCGGCGCCCGGCCAGCTCGGCGGCGGAGCGGCGCTGCAGCCAGCGGATCGCGCCGCCGCGCAGGCGCTGCCCGGGCGGCCGATCGCCGACGCCGGCTATCTGGCCCTCGTAGGCCATCAGCCCGACCAGCTCGATCTGGGGGCGCTTCTCGATCTCCTGGGCCAGCGCGACCGCCTGCTCGGCGCTGTGCACCGGCGAGCGCTTGGCGCCGACCTTGACCCGCCCGCTCAGCGCCCACCAGCCGGCGTCGATGTCGATGCAGGCCCGGACCGGCGCCGCGTCGGCGCCCAGCACCGACTCGATCGTCTGCAGGTGCTCGACGCAGTCGACCATCACCACCGGCGCGTCTCCCGGGTTGGCGACCGAGCGCAGCGCCAGCTCGCCGAGCGCGACGGAGTCGGCGGTCGGGTAGGCAAGCAGCAGGTCCTCGAACCCCTGCTCGGCGAGCCAGAGGGTCTCGGGCAGGGTGTAGGTCATCAGCCCGGCGAAGCGCTCGTCGCGGCGCAGGATCGCCTCCAGCAGCGCCCGGCAGCGCACCGACTTGGTCGCGACGCGCACCGGTTTGGCCCCGGCGCGGCCCAGGATCTCGTCCGCGTTGGACCACATCGCGTCGAGGTCGACGAAGGCAAAGGGCGCCTCGACCTCGGCGAAGATCTGCTCGTATCGCTCGTGCGACTGGCTGGGCGGGACGGACACTGGCACGAGACTAGCCGCGCCGTGCCCCGTTACTTCCTACAATCGGAGCCGGAGTGCCCGGAGAGGTGGCCGAGTGGCTGAAGGCACTCGCCTGCTAAGCGAGTAGGGGGCGCAAGCTCTCTCGAGGGTTCGAATCCCTCCCTCTCCGTTCTCCGTTCCCGGGTGGCGCATGGCGGCGTCCTCGGTTACTTGCGTGCCAGAGGACACGGCGCTTCCTGCCGGCGCGCAGGGCCCCGAGTCGGGATTATGGCGGGATGAGCAGCAGGATCCTGACGGCACTGGGCGTGGTGGCGGTCGCCGTGGCGCTCATCTCGCTGGCGGCGCTGGCGCTGGCGACGGTCCACTCCGACGACCCCGCCGCGGACGTCGCCACCGAGCAGGTGCGGGTGCCCGTCCAGAAGCCGACCCCGGTCAAGCCCGCCGCGAAGCCGGCGCCTCTCCCGGCCGCCGCCGCGCAACCGCGCATCCCGGCGCTCGCGCAGCGCCCACCGCACGAGCCCGCCTACGCGATCGCCCACCTGCGCCCCGGCGCCCGCACGGCGATGTGGAGCTCGCCCGGCAACGGCTTCGTCGAGAACCTCGGCCCGCGGACCGAGTTCGGATCCCCGGTCGTCCTCTCGATCGTCAAGACCACGCCCCGCTGGCTCGGCGTCACCACCGCCGACATGCCGAACGGGCAGCTCGGCTGGATCCGCCGTGAACCGCGCAAGGTCGAGATCTATTGGACCGAGTACTCGCTGCACGCCAACCTCTCCGCCCTGCGCCTGACCCTGCGCTACGGGAGGGCAAAGATCTCGCGCTTCACCGTCACCGTCGGCGCCCCTGGCTCGGAAACGCCGACCGGGCGCTACGGCATCACCGACGCGCTCAGCTTCGACGAAAGCCCCTTCTACGGCTGCTGCGCGCTGGCGATCAGCGGCCGCCAGACGCACCTGCCGGAAGGCTGGATCGGCGGCGACCGGCTGGCGATCCACGGCACGCCCGGGCCGGTCGGCGCCGCCGAATCCCACGGCTGCATCCGCGCCACCGACGCGACCATGCGCAGGCTCTTCCGCGAGGTCCCCCTGGGCACGCCGGTCTTCATCAACGAGTAGTCGCCCTCTACAGTCAGGCGATGCAGGCCAATCCCATAGGCGGCTCCGGCGTCCACGTCGAGCGGCGGACGAAGATCATCGCCACGGTCGGGCCGGCGAGCTGGGACGCGAGCACGCTAGAGCAGCTGGTCTCGGCCGGGGCTGACGTCTTCCGCCTCAACTTCTCCCACGCCGGGCCCGAGCGCCAGGCGCAGACGATTGACGACATCCGCGCCGCCGCCGCAGCGGTCGGCCGCGAGGTCGCGGTGCTCGGCGACCTGCCCGGGCCGAAGCTGCGGATCGGCACGCTGCGCGACGACTACGCCGAGCTGGAGACGGGGATGCACGTGACCCTGACCCCGCGCGAGGTCGAGGGCGACGGCAAGACGATCCCGGTCTCCTGGCCCGGCGTCACCGACCTGCGCGAGAACCAGCTCGTCTACCTCGCCGACGGGGCGATCCGCTTGCGGGTCGCCGACCCCGAGCCCGACGGGGTCGACTGCGAGATCGAGGTGGGGGGGACGCTCTCCTCTCATAAGGGGATGAACATCCCCGGCGGTGCGGCGCTGCCGGCGACCACCGGCGTCGACCTCAGCTGGGTCGAGTTCGCGGTCGAGAACGGCGTCGACCTGCTGGCCGTCTCCTTCGTCTCCACCGCCGCCGACCTGGAGCCGGTTGCCGAGCGGCTCAAGGAGCTCGGCTCCACCATCCCCCTGATCGCCAAGATCGAGAAGCAGGAGGCGGCGGCGAACGCGGAGGAGATCGTCCGCGTCGCGACCGGCGGGATCATGGTCGCCCGCGGCGACCTCGGCATCGAAGTGCCGCTGGAGCAGGTGCCGGTCGAGCAGAAGCGGCTGATTCGCGCCGCCGGCCTGGTCTCGAAGCCGGCGATCACGGCGACGCAGATGCTGGCCTCGATGGTCACGGCGAGGCGCCCGACCCGGGCCGAGGTGACCGACGTTGCTAACGCGATCTACGACGGCACCGACGCGGTGATGCTCTCCGAGGAGACCGCGGTCGGCCAGAACCCGGTCGAGGCGGTGCGGGTGATGGACCGGATCGCTCGCGCCACCGAGCCCGACCTGCGCTATGGCGAGTGGCTCTTCACTCGCACCGACCAGGCCACCCAGGACGTCGCCGACTCGGTCGCCCAGAGCGCCGTCGGCGCGGTCTACCGGCTCGGCCTGAAGGCGCTGGTGGTGCCGACCAACAGTGGTCGCACCGCCCGCCTCGTCTCCGCCCACCGGCCCGACGTGCCGGTGCTGGCGGTCTCGCCGCACATCGAGACGGTGCGGCGGCTGAACCTGCTCTTCGGCGTCACCGCCGTCCTCAGCGACTTCGGGACTGAGCTGCGCAGCCTGCTCGACCACTGCGCCGGGCTCGCCGCCAAGCACGGGATCGCCCGGCCCGGCGAGCTGGTCGCGATCACCGCTGGGCTCGACGGCCAGGAACTCGGCACCAACCTGTTCGAGGTGCACCGTGTCCCCTGAGCCGGGGCCGGCGGCGCGGCTGGAGCGCGAGGTGGGCGAGCTGGCGGTGCTGACCCTCGACAGCCCTCCGTTGAACCTCTTCGACCAGCGGATGATCGACGACTTCCAGGCCGCGGTCGCCGCGCTGGCGGTCGAGCCGCCGCGGGCGCTGCTGATCCGGGCCGAGGGCCGCGCCGTCTCCGGCGGCGTCGACGTCCACGTCTTCGAGGGCCTGACCCCGGAGCAGGGCTGCCGGCTCTGGGACGAACTCCTGGACACGATCGATCTGCTGGAGGCGCTGCCGGCGCCAGTCGTCTTCGCCGCCCACGCGCTGACCTTGACCGCGGCCTTCGAGATCTCGCTCGCCTGCGACCTGCTCGTCGCCTCGCCCAGGGCGAAGTTCGGCCTGGTCGAGAAAGTAGTCGGGCTGACGCCGTCGATGGGCGGCACCCAGCGCTTCGCCGAGCGTGCCGGCAGCGGCCGCGCCCGCCAGTTCGTGATGAGCGGCGACGTCTACGGCGCCGAGGAGCTCGAGCGCTGGGGAGTCGTCAACCTGATCTACCCCGAGGACGAGTTCGAGGGGCGCTCGCGCGCCCTCGCCGCCGAGCTGGCCGCCGGTCCGACCAAGGCGCACGCGATGACCAAGCACATCCTGCGCCGCTTCCGCGAGGGCGGGATGCCCGCCGCCGACGAGGCTGTCCGCACCGAAGCCGCCGACCTCTTCGCCAGCGAGGACCTGCAGAACGCCGTCAAGACCTTCCTCGAGCACGGCGGCCCCGGCCATGCCACGTTCGAGGGCCGTTGAGCCTGAGGCGCCGAACCGGCCGCCGCCGGATAGGGTTCGGCGATGACGGATTTCGACGCGATCGCGGCTGGCATGACCCAGGCAGTTCCCTTCGCCGGCTACCTCGGACTGGAGATCACCGAGATGGCCGAGGGCGAGGCGACCGCCGTGCTCCCCGAGCGCGACGAACTCAAGAATCACGTCGGCTCCCAGCACGCCGGCGCCCTCTTCACCCTCGCCGAGAACGCCTCGGGGGCCGCCTTCGTCGGCGCCTTTGCCGAGCGCATGGGCGACGTCACCCCGCTCGCCCGCAGCGCCGAGATCGCCTACGAAAAGATCGCCAGGGGGCCGATCACCGCCACCGCCGAGCTCGGCATGGCCAAGGACGAGGCGCTCGCCACTCTCGACCGCGAGGGCAAGGTCGAGTTCCCCTGCACCGTCGTCCTCACCGACGCCGCCGGCACTCGGGTGGCCACCGCCACCGTCGGCTGGCACGTCCGGCTCAACCAGCCGGCCCAGCCTGATTGAGCCGCCGGGAGCACATCAACCACGCCAGCCGGGAGGCGATCGCCGTCGCCCGCGGCTCGACCTCCACCCACGCGCACCTGCGCCGGCGGCTCTCGACGATCGTCCTCGCCACCGTCTTCTTCGCGGCGATCTTCACGGTGATCGTCTACGTCTCCGAGCGCCACGCCCACGGCACCCAGATCCACAGCGTCTTCGACGCCTTCCTCTTCTCGACCTCGCAGCTGCTGACCGCCTCCTCGGTTGCCAGCCCGACCACCCAGCTGGGCAAGGTCCTCGAGCTCTTCTTCGACATCTACGCGATTACAGTCGTCGCCACCCTGGCCGGCTCCTTCGGCGCCTTCTTCCACCAGCGCAGCAAGGAGATGGACCGGGCGAGCGGCGACCTGGCCCTGGCGGAGAAGGACGTGGCCAGGGAGGCCGAGGCGCTGAGGAAACGGATCTAGCCCTAGAATCTCCGCTCCTTGCGCCCGTAGCTCAGCTGGATAGAGCGTCGGTCTACGAAACCGAAGGTCACTGGTTCGAATCCAGTCGGGCGCACTAGTGAAAGCCACTTTTAAGCGAGTTTCGGTGTTGGGGTGATCGCCCGAATAGGGCGAATCCCGATTCGCGTCAGGGCGTCGTTTGCAGCCGGACCAGCCGGCCGATTCCCGCCAACGCTCCCATCCCGATCCGCTCACGGGTGCGACCGGGACGGATCGTCTCCGGGTACTCGAGCATCAGCATCGAGAGGTAGAAGGGCACCCGCGGGTCTTTTACTCGCTTGATCCCTCGCGCCTTCATCAGCCGGTAGATGTGTTCGATGTAGTCCTCGAAGCGGACTGCGGGGCGGTGGACGTTGCCGACGCGGACGGTCTCTCCGCTCCGGTTCTTGAAGGTGTGCAGCGCTCCGGGGGGCACTGACGCCGATTCGCCCACAGTCAACGTCCTCCACTTGCCATCGACCACCAGGTCCAGCGCGCCCTCGATCACCTCAAATGACTCCGCCGGAGTCGGGTGCACGTGCGGGGGCGGGGCGACCGATCCCGGTGGCAGGGTGAACTCCATGCCGACGAAATCGCCGCCGGTGTCGGCCGCCGCCGCGGTCACCTCGTAGGTGCTGCCGTCTGGCATCTCGAAGCGCTCGCCGGTATGAGCCATGCCAGCGACTCTAGTCGCATCTGCAACTTGTTGTGAAAAGCTGCGTCGACCCCCAAGGAAAGGCTTACCAGTGAGCGAGACGCCGACCGAAACGGACGTGAAGGCGATCCAGCAGCGCTACTCGGAGGCCTGGAACGGCCACGACCCCGACGCGATTGCGGCAATGCACACCGAGGACACGCGCTTTTGCACCCACGGCGCCGGTCCGGCGGCCGAGGGACGTGAGGCGATGCGCACGGCCGCCGCCGAGACCTTCGCGCAGTTCCCGCAGTTCGCCTCCAAGCCGATTCGAGCCCTCTTCGGCTCCGAGCACTGGGTCATGGAATGGACGATGATCAACGCCGATCTGAGCGTCGACTGCGTCGACGTCATCGCCCTCGAGGGTGGCCTGGTCAAGACCAAGGACACCTACTTCGACTTCGCCCAGCTTCAGGTGGCGATGGCCGCGCTTGCGGCTGGTTGAGGGAAGGGCCGGCCGGGAGCTTCGGACGATGGCCGCGAGCTGCTCTCCTTCGACCTCTACATCGCTCCCGGTGCCGCCGCCTTCCTATCGGTGACTGGTTTGAGGCCGCGGCGGTCCTCCGCGTCAGTGGTCAGACCTGATCACTCCAAGGCCGAGTCAAGCCCGGCAGCGGCGTGAAAACTCAGTCAGGTCAGGTCATGACAGATCCTTCGGAGCGGGTTAGGTTCGTTCGGCTATCCGGACCGTTCACCCCACCTCAGATCAAGGAGCATTCAATGGTTGATACCTCGTTCGCCGAGAGCATCTGATGGAGGAAAGGGACGCCGTAATCGTGGGCGCTCGCTGCGCCGGCTCGACTCTGGCGCTTGCCCTCGCCCGGCAGGGCTGGGACGTGCTGATCGTCGACGGCGACATATTTCCAAGCGAAACGGTCTCCACCCACATCGTCTTCCCAAATACGCTCGCCCGCTTCGAGCAGCTCGGAGTGCTGGACACCCTGCGCGCCGCCCACGAGGTCCCGCTCCTCGACTTTCGGATCATCGGCCTCGGCCACGAGATCGCGGGGGCCTTCACGCCGGTCGACGGCTTCGAGCAGGCCGCGGCCCCGCGGCGCTCTGTCCTGGACAAGGCGATCCTCGACACCGCGCTTGCGGCCGGAGCCGAGGGGCGCTTCGGTGAACGCGTGGTCGAGCTGATCGGCTCCGGGACCGTGGTGGACCCCGTTGGCGGAGT
This sequence comes from uncultured Solirubrobacterales bacterium, assembly GCA_963735235.1. Taxonomy (GTDB): domain Bacteria; phylum Actinomycetota; class Thermoleophilia; order Solirubrobacterales; family 70-9; genus VAYN01. The sequence continues at coordinate 8,027 of CAVTKD010000013.1, forward strand.
CGTGCTCGAGAGCGGCGAGCGAATCGGCGCCAAATGGGTGTTTGGAGCCGACGGCCGGGGCTCGACGGTTGCCGGTCAGCTGGGGCTCCAGAAGGAGCGCCCGCTGAGCGGGGAGATCTCATTCCTCTTCGCCTACTGGAGCGGCATTCCCGACAACGGCTACGCGACACTCGACATCAGGGAGGAGGAGGGCGCGAACAGATGGGCGGTCGAGGACGGGCTGCACCTGCTGCTTGCGGCCGGCAACGCCGAGTTGACGCGTGGCTCGAAGGACGAGCGCCAGCGCCGCTACCTCGAGCAGCTGAGCCGATTTCCCGAGACGATCGAGCCGGATGTCCTCGAGCGGGCCCAGATGGCCTCCGAGCTGATCGTCGCCCCGGAGTCGCTTATGCGCGGCTTCTTCCGCTCCCCGACCGGGCCGGGCTGGGCGCTGGTGGGCGACGCCTGCCACTTCAAGCATCCCGGGACGGCGCAGGGAATCGCCGACGCGGTCGAGGGGGCGATCTACGTCGCCGAAGCCCTGGACGCTGGCGACCCGGGCCTCGACGGCTATGAGGCCTGGCGCGAGGAGCGGGCGGGGGAGCACTATGAGTGGTCGTTCACCTGGGGGCGCTTCCCCGGGCCGGAGCTGGAGCCTGTGTTCAGGGGCTGGATGAGCGAAGCGGACGCGGGCCAGGATCTTCGCGATTCCCTCAGCCGCCAGGTGGAGCCGTCCCGGGTGCTGAGCGAGGAGCGTATGGGAAAGTGGTTCGCGCCCCAGGACGGCGGCGGCTGATTCTCGCCGGCGATTTGCGGGACGGGATTTAGTCCACTGTGGAGAGCGACAGTGCTCCAGCCTGTGACTGTCCACGGCTACCCGCCGGGCGTCATCTCATAGGTGATCCAGCCGGTCCGCGTCGCGACCCGGTCATAGGCGGTCCGGGCCCGGTAGTTGTCGTCGGCGGTCGTCCAGCGAACTATGCCCCAGCCCTGTGCAAACGCCGTGGCGTCGATCGCGGCAAACAGTGCCTCCACCACGCCGCTCCCGCGCACCGCCGGCTCCACGAAGATGTCGTCCAGGTAGCCGGCGATCTCGCCACGCAGCGGCCGCACCCAGGAGCGCAAATGCGCCAAGCCGACCGCCTCGCCGTTGCCGTCGGCCGGGACGGCGACGATTGCCTCGACCGTGCGCTCCTCGTGGATCCACGACCAGACCCGGCGCAGGTGCTCCTCGGAGGTCTCTCGTTCATAGAAGGTGCAGTAGCCGGTGAACAACCGCTGCCACGCCTCCCAGTCGCGTTGCTCGACGGGACGGGTCACCCAGGTCTTCTCGTTCATCTGACGATCGTATGGGGCGCTGCCCGAGCGATCTGGAACAGCCGCCATTGTGGTTAGCCTGCTCGGCGAATTCTCGACCGCCTGCCTGCGTGTCGCCACCGGCACCCCCGGACCACCCGACTTCGGACCATTGAGCGCCAGATGACTGGGCCGCCCGACCGCTCTGCACTCTCGATTCGCCTCGCCCGTCGGGCCCGCGGCGAGGCGTACGCATTTCACAAGCTCGCCGCCGCTGCGGACATCGCCGACGAGACGGTCGGCCTCTATGCCCAGCAGGCGGTTGAGTTGTGGCTGGCAGCGGTGATCGTCCAGCGCGACTCCGTGCCCGCCCGCGACCATGACCTCGGCCGCCTCATCGAGATTCTTCGCAGCGCCGGCATCGAGCCGCCGCCCGCAGTGGATCGGCTCCGCAAGCTGAGCCAGTACGCCGCTCCCTTGCACGGCGAGTACTTCCTTGACCTCAAGCCGCTCGACCGCGACGCCACCGTCGCGTTGGTCGAAGAGGTCGGCAGCTGGGCAGACACCGAGCTCAAAGCCTCCGAAGACGAGGACGATTCAGACGCAGATACCGCATCTGAGTAAATCCCGTCCTCGGCTGATTTCCACCCTTTCCGAGAGGGCTGTCTTCTCTACCTCTCCATAGAGGTACTTAAGTAGTTCGCTCTGTTCCCGGGCCAGTTCATGTGTCCGATAAGTCACGACTTGCCCAGGTCCCGAGCAGGACCAGCCAGGTTCCGAAGAGCACCTGGTCGGCTGGGACCCGCTGCTCGAGTACCTGTTCGCCGCCTCCACTGGCCGTTGAGGGTCCGCACGATATGCGCTGCAGAGCGCGACTGGGCGGTCTGCTTCAATTCTCGGACCAGAGAAAGGAGGTGGTCCTAATTTCGAGTCACATGCTTGAGGGGACTCTGGAGGTGCAGGGCCGCTAGGCGCCGCACTGGTTTGGGCGCCCGGCGGAATCCACCCCGGGCACCGGCGAGCAAAGGGAGACCGGGCGTAGTCCCACTCGGCCGCCGTTCCCGCGTTCGTCCATGCACCAGCGCCAGGGCCGCCTCCGGGCGGCCCTGGCTCGTTCAGGACCCTTTGGAGAGGAGCTGCTCGGCAGCGTGGTAGCGGGTGCTCCGCCCTTTGCCCCGCTGCTCGACGAGGCCGGCATCGAGCAGCCGCCGAAAGTCGCCGCTTGCCGTCGCCCGGGAGACACCGGCCTCGTCGCCGTAGCGGGCCCGGTAGCCGCCGCCTACCGGGCTTCGGAGAGGTAGTACGAGGCGACCCGCCACCTGCGCTGCAGGCCGTGTTCGATCGAGGCGGTGGTGCAGCCGGCTTCGGCCAGGCATTTGCCCCAGGCGTTGGCGGCGTCGGTGTATTTGTTCAGGGCCCGCTCGGCGGGAGCACCGGTGGCGGAGAGGCAGTCGAGCGTCAGCTGCTCGACCGGGACCTTGCCGTAGGCGGCCCTGACCCCGTGCATTGCCGCCGCGTACTGTTCGTAGCTGAGGCCGACGGCGAGGTTGCCGCGCAGCGCCGTCATCGCCTTGAGGAAGCCGCCGACCTGGCGCCGGCAGGGGTCGGCCGCCGGCTTGGTGGCGGCCTGCTGCTTGGAGGGGGCGGCCGCGGTCGTCGCCGTCGTGGTGCTCCCCCCACCACCGCCGCCGCAGGCTGAGAGTGCCAGCGCAGCCGCGCACAGTGACGCCAATCCGAGCATCGGAAGCCGGCGGGCGACAGGCGATGCGGGCATCATCGGCTCGTAGTGTAGAAATCTGGCCGATGGCGGGGATCGGGAGGCTGGCGGGGATGGCGATCGCGGCGGCGATCCTCTCGCTGGCGGCGTGCGCGCCCGGCGCCGCTGCCTCGGAAGGGTCTGGCGGCGTGCTCGTCGTCGGCGACAGCCTCGAGGAACTGACCTCCCCCTACCTGGCCAGGTACCTGCCCGGCGCGCCGCTCACGGTCAACGCCAAAGGCGGCTACAACAGCTACGAGATCCTCGAACTGTTCGAAGAAAGCTACGACCCCTCGCAGTCGGTGATCGTCTTCGACGCCGGCACCAACGACAACCCCAGCTATCCGCAGATCCTCGCCGAAAACCTCAGCAAGGTCGCGGCCACGGTCGGCAACCGCTGCATGGTCGTGCCGACCATCCACGGGCTCCATCCCGGCGGCGTCAGCGACGCCGGCAAGAACCGCACCGTGGCCGAATTCGCCGCCTCGCGGCCGGGGACCGAAGTGCCTGAATGGGCTGGGTTCGTCGCCGCGCACCCGGAGCTGATGCAGGCCGACAACCTGCACCCGATCGAAGCCGGGGCGGAAGCGCGGGCGCAGCTGATCGCGCAGGGCGTGCTGGGCTGCCTGGGGGAGGGCGGTGGCGCCGGCAGTGCGGCGACCAGCTCCAGTGCACCGGTGCTCGATGCCAAGCCCAAGCACCTGCCGCAGGCGGACGCGATCGCCGAGCGCGAGGAAACGCTGGTCGCCGCGATCGCCAACGCAGTGATCTCCCAGACTCTGGTCAGGGTCGGCGCCCGCAACCTGGCGCTGGGCCTGCCGCTCGGTGCGATGATCTACGCGAACGTCAGCGCCGGCGACTGAACGGCCCGGGTCGCTCTGCTCATCGGGTGCTGCCTTTCGCTCGCGGGGCCGGGACTGAGGCTCTCACAGGTGTATTCGCGGCCGTGGGGGTCTAAGCCTGCCTCGCGACCGGGCTGCAGTCCGCCTCGCGCCCGGGCCGCAGCGGTGGGCCGTCGATGCCGCAGGAGAAGTCCTCGCCGAGGCGCTCGGGGGTGTCGCCGTCGGGCTCGGGCTCGGCGTGGAGGACGGTCGCCTCGATCGTCAGCCAGGCGAGGATGCCGCCGGCGGCGGCGAGGATGGCGCAGACGACCATCCCGACGTGGAAGCCGTGGGTCATCTTCGCCGGGTTGTAGAAGCTGTCGCCGGTGAGGCCGGCGACCACCGGCAGCACGGCGACGGCGAGCAGGCCGGCGACACGGGCGACGGCGTTGTTGACGCCGGAGGCGATCCCGGAGTGGCGGGTGTCGGCCGCGGCGAGGACGGTCGCGGTGACCGGGGCGACGACCAGGGTGAGCCCGGCGCCGAAGACGATCACCGCCGGCAGGATCGACGTCAGGTAGCTGTCGCCGGGGTCGATCTGGGTCATCCAGAGTAGGCCGAGGGCGATCACCAGGGGCCCGACGGTGAGCGGCACCCGGGCGCCGATCCGCTGCGCCAGTGCTCCGGAGCGGGCCGAGAACAGCAGCATCAGGAAGGTCACCGGCAGCGAGGCGGCGCCGGCCTCGATCGGCGTATAGCCCATCGAGATCTGCAGGAAGGAGACGAGCAGGAAGAAGAAGCCGCCGAGGGCAGCGTAGACGACGAAGGTGACCCCGTTGGCGGCGCTGAACTGGCGCGAGCGGAAGATCTCCAGCGGCAGCATCGGGTTGGGGCTGCTGCGCTCGCCGGCGAAGAAGGCGACGAGGGCGAGGATGCCGCCGATGCCGGTGACCAGGATCGCCGCCGAGGCGCCCTTGCCCGGGGCCTCGATCAGCGCGTAGGTGGTGCCGGCCAGGCCGAGCGCCGCCAGCGCCGCGCCGCGCAGGTCGATGCGGCCGGTCGCGGTCGGGTCGCTGGTCTCCGGCACATGCCGGGTCGCGGCGAGGGCGACGAGGATCCCGATCGGCAGGTTGATCACGAAGATCGCCCGCCAGGAGATCGCCCCGATCAGGTAGCCACCGAGCAGCGGCCCGAGCGCGGTGGCGACGCCGCCCAGGCCCGACCAGGCGCCGATCGCGCGGGCGCGGTCGCCGGGCCGGAAGCTGGCCTCGATGATGGCCAGGCTGCCGGGGGTGAGCAGCGCCCCGCCGGCGCCCTGCAGCAGCCGGGCGCCGATCAGCAGCTGCACGCTGGGGGCGATCGCGCAGAGCAGTGAGGCGAGGGTGAAGAGTCCGACGCCGAGGACGAAGACGCGGCGGCGGCCATAGCGGTCACCGAGCGAGCCGCCAAGCAGGATCAGCGAGGCGAGGGTCAGCAGGTAGCCGTTGAGGATCCACTGCAGGGCGCTGGTGCTGGCATCGAGGTCGCGCCCGATGTCCGGCAGGGCGACGTTGACGACGGTGCCGTCGAGGAAGGCCATCCCCGAGCCGGCGACGGCGACGCCGAGCAGCCAGCGGCCCGCGGTGCTCTCGAAGGCGATGCCGGGAGTCGGCTCGGCTTGCACCGCCTAAACCTAGTGCCCGCGCCCCTCCAGCTCGGGAGGCAGCGCCCTCGGCCCGTCGGGGTACAGGTCGCGCAGCAGCTCCTCGCTCATCTCCAGCGTGCTGGCCTCTTCCGGCGGGGCGCCGGCGACGAGCCAGAGCTGATCGGCATCGGTGTCGTTGAAGAGTTGGCGCACCGATCCCGGCTCGACCAGCAGGGAGTCCAGCGGCGCCAGCGTCAGCAATTCGCCGTCGACGCGCACCCGCCCGCTTCCCTCGAGCAGGAGGTAGAGCTCCTCCTGGCCGCGGTGGCGGTGCCTGGTCGAGGCCTGGCCCGGTGCCAGCCGCCAGAGCCGGGCGCCGAGCGAGCCGGCCACGAGCTGCTTGCCGAGGTCGGTGTTCTCGACTTTCATCTGGTTCGACGGCCGCCAGAACGCGTCGGTGGCCCTGAGTAGGCGGTGCGCCATCGGCGGATTATCCAGGGGTGGCTGCGGCGCCGGTGTCTTCGGAGTGGTACTCGGCAAGCAGGCGCTGCTCTCGATCGTGCTTGGGGAAGAGGAAGAAGACGATCGCCATGCCGAGGACGATCGCGATCATTCCGGCCGCGTAGGTCCAGTCGCCGCCGTCGAGGAACGAGCTGCGGGCGGCGGCGGCGATCTGCTGGGCGTATTCGGGGTACTGCTGGGCGGTGTTGGCGGCGCTGGAGAAGGACTTGGTCAACTCGTTCTGGACACTTTCGCTGACCTTGGCCGCTTGCGGCGAGGAGGCGATCTGCGAGCTGAAGCTGGCGGCGTAGCCGGCGGTCAGCAGGGCGCCGAAGATCGACTGCATGATCGCGCCGCCGAGGTCGCGCTGCAGGTCGGCGGTGCCCGAGGCCATGCCGGCCTTGGTCACCGGCACCGAGCCGGTCAGCGAGCGCGAGGCCGGAGTTCCGGCGAAGCCGACGCCCATCCCGACCAGCAGGTAGCCGAGGCCGACGACGAAGTAGGAGGCGTTCTCGTCCCAGAGCACCAGCATCACCGCGAAGGCGAGCAGGCAGAAGAAGAAGCCGAGCAGGAGGGTGAAGCGGGAGCCGCGCGAGTCGACGAGCTTCGCCGAGCGGGGGGCGACGAGGATCATCCCGACGGCGCCGGGGAGGATCGCCAGGCCGGCTTCGAGGGTCGAGTAGCCGAGCACGTTCTGGACGAACTGCTGGCCGATGAACATCGCTCCCATCAGCGACCCGAAGACGATGATCCCGGCACATGCGGCGACCCAGAAGGTGCTGCGGGCGGCGATCTTGAGGTCGTAGAGGGGGAATTTGATCCGCCGCTGGCGCAGGACGAAAGCGGCGGTCGCGACGACGGCGATGACGCCTAGGACGATCGCCGTCGTGCCTTTGCCCGGTTCCGGGGCGAGGTTGATCGCCAGCACCAGCGCCGCCACCAGGGCGATCGAGAGGATGCCGCTGAAGTGGTCGACCGGGTTGGTGGTCTCGTTGACGTGGGCCGGGATCAGGCGCCAGACGGCGACCAGGGCGATCGCCGCCAGCGGCGCGCTGATCAGGAAGACCGAGCCCCAGTCGAACCCTTCCAGCAGGGCACCGGCGACCAGCGGGCCAAGCGCCGAGGCGCCGCCGCCGAGCGCTGACCAGAGCGCGATCGCCTTGGTCCGTTCGCTGCCCGACCAGAGCGCGGTGATCAGCGCCAGCGTCGTCGGGTAGGCCATGCCGGCGGCGACGCCGCCTAGCACGCGGGCGAGGAAGAGCACCGTGGCGGTGGGGGCGAAGCCGGCCAGCAGCGAAGCCGGGATCGAGAGCGCCATGCCGAGCACGAGCATCGACTTGCGGCCGTAGCGGTCGCCGACGGCGCCGAGGTAGAGGACCGAGGCGGCGAGGCCGAGCGAGTAGCCGACCGCGATCAGGTCGACCGTCGTCTGGCCGGCGTCGAAGGCCTGGCCGATGTCCGGCAGGGCGACGTTGGCGACGGCGAGGTTGAGGTTGGCGACGCCGGCGACCCCGATCAGGGTCGCCAGGACCAGCCCGGCGCGCTTGGGGCCGCCCGCTCCCATGCGCCCTAGAGCTCGATCCAGGTGCCGGTCGGGCCGAGGTTGCGAATCGGCGTCGAGCCGATCTCCCCCTCACAGCCCCAGGACTCGTGGATGTGGCCGCAGACCGCCAGTCGCGGCCGCTTCTCTTCGATCGCGCGCAGCAGCGCCGGGCTGCCGAAGTGGGTGTCGTCTCCGGCACTGTCGCAGTGCCCCTTGGGGGGCGAGTGCAGGACCAGCACCGCTCCCTCCGGGCAGGGCGCAAGCATGCCGCCCGCCTCCTCGTCGTCGAGGTCGAAGCTCCAGTCCCAGGGCGTGACCGGGATCCCGGCGCCGAGGCCGAAGAACTCGGTGCCGGCAATCGCCATCCCTTCGCCGTGCAGGACCGTGGCCGCCTCCCAGCTGCGGGTGGCGTCGCGCAGCGCGTCGACGGTCTCGTTGTTGCCGGGGACCAGCACCGTCGGCGTCTCGATCGCGGCCAGCGCCGCGATCGTCTCCTCCAGGCCCTCGTGGACCGAGGCGAAGTCGCCGGCCCCGATCACGACGTCCGCGCCGGCCGACATCTCGACCAGCCTCGCGCCCTGCTCGAGGTCGCGGTGCAGGTCGCTGAAGGCGAGCAGCTTCACGAAGGAGAATCTATCCGCTGGAAGCGCCGCGGCTTCGCCGGCTCGGCTCCGGCCCGCGCCTGCAGGTCGAAGTAGAGCAGCGTCTGGCCGATTGCCACGTATGGGATCAGCAGCGAGAAGATCAGCGCCCCGAGCAGGTTGATCACGAGGAACGGCAGCGGGGTGAAAATCAGCGCCAGGGTGAAGACCGGGCCGGTGACGAAGAGGAGCGCGACGAGGAAGACGACGACCCGGACCGCGTGCCACCAGCGGCCGCGGACCAACTCGGAGCTGCCGCGGAAGGACTCCCGCAGGGACTTGTCGGTGAACAGCACCTCCTGCCCGACGAAGGACCAGCCGACCAGCTTCCAGATCGCGAAGGGGATGCCGACGATCGTGATCGTCATCAGGAGGATCCCCAAGGTGGCGAGCAGCAGGGCCGCCACGACCCGCCAGAAGCGCTCCCTCATACCGTTCCAGCAGGCGCGGAACCCGGTCGGCCGAGATTCCACCAGCAGCCGCATGAAGATGATCACGATCGCCGCGACCACGGCCAGCGCGATCGGCCGCGCGATCCCTTCGACCAGGTCGGCAAGCGCGAGGTTGACGCCCGAGCGCCCGGCTGCGTCGTTGGCCGAGTGGCCGCCGGCGAGCAGGGTGGCGAGAAGATTGGTCCCGGCGACGATCACCAGCCCCGCCAGGGCGATCGTGACCAGGACCTTCCAGTGGCGACCGTAGAGCTGGCGGGCGGTGCGGACCAGCTGGCCGAAGGCGCGCTTGGCCCGCAGCTCGGTGAGGTCAACCGGGCCCCAGCGGGTGAGGCCGACGAAGAGGGCGATCAGGAGGCCGAGGACGGCCAGCGTGACGATCGCCAGAGTCCGCGACTTGGCCTCGAGGTTGATGAAGTCCGAGACCTGTGCGACCGCGCCGCAGAAGGCGCCGGTGATCTGCGGGCCGGCGATCGAGCCGCCCGGCAGCCGTGGGCTGCTCGTGCGCTGCTCGGCCATCCAGGCGAACGGTTCCCTCCAGACCGTCTTCGTCTGCGGCCCGGTCGGGCCGTTGTTGAAGCCCTTTTCCTTTTCGCCCCAGCGCCCGTCGTAGGTCAGCCACTCGAAGGGACCACTTTCCGGCGCCGTTTCCGGCATCAGAACCGGTCTCGGCCTCAGTTCGCGCAGCGGTTCGGTGGTGGTGTCGCAGCCGACGCCGGAGCCGTGCTGGCCGTTCTGGATGTAGACGGCGGAGTCATAGAAGGTCGCGTGCGATCCGGCCGCCGGGTAGACGATCGGGTGGGTGCCTTCCTTCTGCACCTTCGAGTCGCCCCAGCTCGCGCGCTCGCCGCCGGCATGCTGAAAGACGATGATTTCGTGCGGTTCTTCGTCCAGGGCCGCGGTCGTCGTGTCCGCTTCGAAGCTGAGCTGCATGCCCTCCCAGTCGCCCTCGTGGAGGTCGTTGAACTGGTTGAAGTACCAGAAGAACCAGTACTGGAGAGCGAAGCCGGAGTGGTTCGGTTCGCGGGCGATGTGGGCGTAGACGACCGCCGGTGCCCTGCCTTCCTCGACCAGCTTTTCGAAGGCCCGCGCGTATACGCAGGTGTCGCCGAGCGCCTGCCCTTCGAGGTCGAGGTAGTAGCCGTCGGGGAGGCCGGCGATGTCATCGGCCGTCGGCGCTTTCTTCACCTTCTCCAGACGCCCGGTCGCGAGGTCGTCGTGGGTGAGGGTGACGGTGGGGTTGCCGAGCACGGTGCCCACGCTGGTCGGTTGGTACTGCTCGGCGCTGGTTTCGCAGGGCGGGTTCCGCTGTTCGCGCAGCATCGTGATCGGCGCGTAGATGTCGGCCAGCCGCCGGGCGGCGCTTTCGCTCGGAGTCGCACTGGCCGTGGCCGGCAGGTAAAGCAGGAAGAGCGCTGCAAGCGCTGCGGCGAGGCGGGCTAACCGGGTCGTCACCCGCGCGAACGTACCAGCGTCAGCCGACTTCGGCCAGCGGCTCGGGCTGGTCGACCCGGTGTTCCGATAATCT
>CAVTKD010000014.1:0-427627 GCA_963735235.1 uncultured Solirubrobacterales bacterium
TCAGAGCAGGCGACGGGGGCCGGCTTGCACCGGCCCCTCGCTCCCGCCGTAAATTCGTTATTTGATGTGGACGCCGGAGATCGCGCGCGAAATCACCAGGCGCTGAATCTCCGAGGTGCCCTCGAAGATCGTGTAGATCTTCGCGTCGCGGTGCATCCGCTCGACCGGGAACTCCCGGGTGTATCCGTTGCCGCCGAGGATCTGGATTGCCCGCTCGGTCGCCCAGACGGCGACCTCGCCGGCCTTCAGCTTCGACATCGAGCCCTCGGCGTTCTCGAAGGTCTGGCCGGTGCGGCCCATCCAGGCGGCACGCCAGACCAGCAGCCTGGCCGCGTCGATCTCCAGCTTCATGTCGGCCAGGGCAAAGGCGATCGACTGGTTCTCGATGATCGCCTTGCCGAACTGGCGGCGCTCTTTGGCGTACTCGAGCGCGTACTCGTAGGCGGCGCGGGCGATCCCGAGCGCCTGGGCACCGACCGTCGGCCGGCTCGCCTCGAAGGTCTGCATCGCCGCCTGCGATTTCGACTTCTTGCCCTCGCGGACCCGCGCCAGGCGCTCGTCGAGCTTCTCTTTGCCGCCCAGCAGGCAGGAGCCGGGGACGCGGCAGTCGTCGAGGTGGACGTCGGCGGTGTGTGAGGCGCGCAGGCCGTGCTTCTTGACCTTGGCGCCCTGCTCGCAGCCCTTGGTCCCCGGGGGAATGACGAAGGCGGCGTGGCCGCGCGAGCCGAGCTCGCGGTCGACCGTGGCGATCACGACGTGGACGTTGGCGATGCCGCCGTTGGTCGCCCAGGCCTTCTGGCCGTTGATCACCCACTCGTCCGTGGCTTCGTCGTACTTGGCGCTGGTGCGGATCGCCGAGACGTCGGAGCCGGCATCCGGCTCGGAGGCGCAGAAGGCGCCCAGCTTGACGTCGTCGGTGGTGCCGAAGCACTGGGGGATCCACTCCCCCATCTGCTCGGGAGTTCCCTGCCCGAAGATCGCGGCGACGGCGAGCGTGGTGCCCATGATCGCCATGCCGATGCCGGCGTCGCCCCAGAACAGCTCCTCGTTGGCGATCGGCAGGGTCAGGCCGGTCTCGTCGGACCAGAACTGGCCCAGCGCTTCGAAGCTGTAGAGGCCGATGTCCGCGGCCTCTTTGATGATCGGCCACGGGGTTTCCTCGCGCTCGTCCCACTCCTCGGCGGCCGGGCGGACGACGCCCTCCGCGAAGCCGTGGACCCACTCTTTGATGTCCTTCTGGTCCTGGTTGAGCTCGAGCGTGAACTTCGGGCCCTCCTGATCGGGCCCTGCGCCCGCTCCGGTGACCTCGGCCAGAACCTGGTCCGCGTCGATCTCTGCAACTCCCGCCGTCTCAGTCATGGCGACGAATCTTACACGAAACGGTGTCTCTTTACACGAATTCGTGTCGCTTTAGACGTCGCGCAGATCGAAGGCACGCAGGCCCTCGGCGCCGTCTTCGGTGCAGTCGAAGAAGCGGCGGTTGACGCAGTCGTAGGACTCGCCCGAGCCCTCGTAGGCCTGCTCGACCGTGAACTGGCAGTGCGGCAGCGACTTGCCGGTCATCTTGACGCCGCCGAAGCCGCCGGGCTCGAGCACCGCCGAGAGCTCGACCTCGGCCGCGAACACTTCCTGCATGCAGCCGACGTACTGCTGGCCATTGAAGCGATCGACGTAGCTGTAGAGGAAGCGGCAGCCGAGCTCGATGCAACCGCGCGGCTCGACCATCTTGTCGCAGAAGGAGCGGCACTGGCGGCACTCGCCAACCTCGGTGCGCGTAACGGTCATGGAATAAGTCTAGGTGAGGCTGGCCGCGTGAAAACCAAGCAGGTCAAGGACGCAGGGAGCGCCGTGTGCTCGGCACACAAGCGACCGAGGACGCCGAGATGCGCCGGTTTTCACGCGGCCAGGGCGGCCTGGCCGAGGACGTGGTCTATCTCCGCCAGGAGGCCGCTGGAAGGGCGCACCCGGTAGTCGTTGCCGAGCCGCAGGCTGCGCGGGCCCTCGCTGGTCTGCATGACCAGGTGGACGTCGGCGTCGCCCTTGTGGTGTTCGAGCACCGCCTTGAGCTCATCGACCAGACCGGAGCTGAGGCGGCTCGGATCGACCTCGACCTTGAACGGCCCCGAGGGCACCGCCGCGGCCTTGGGCGCGCGGGCGATCTCGGCGGCGTCGGGTTCGAAGCGCTGCGCCTCCTGGACGACCAGCTTGGTCTCACCGCGGTCCTTGTGGTCGAGCCTGCCACGGACGACGACGATCGCGTCCGGGGCGATCACCTGGGCGTTCTCTGACTCGTCGGCCTTGAAGACCAGCATCTCGACCTGGCCCTCGACGTCGTCGAGCGTCGCGAACATCATCTGCGAGCCGCTCTTGGTGCGGATCTTCTTGCACTCGACGACGATCCCGCCGACCGTCACCCAGGAGCCGTCGGGCTTGCTTCCCAGCTGAGCCAGGCTGCAGTCGACCCGGGCCCGTAGTGCCGGCCCGACTTCGGTCAGCGGGTGCGAGGAGAGGTAGGTGCCGAGCGTCTCCTTCTCCAGCGCCAGCAACTCGGCCCGGTCGAACTCGATGGCGGAGATCGGCGGCCGGTGGTGGGCCTGGGATTTCGCCCCTCCGCCGGCGTCCGTGTCTTCGCCGAAATCAAAGATCGAGCCCTGCCCCATCTGCGCGTCCTCCTGCGCCTTCTGACCCGCCGACTGCGCCGCGGGCAGGGTTTCCAGCATCCCCTTGCGGGTCGCCTCGGTCGAGTCGAGGGCGCCGCACTTGACCAGGCATTCGATCGCCCGTTTGTTGACCGCGCGCGAGTCGACCCGCTCGCAGAAGTCCCAGATCGAGGCGATATCGCCATCCTCGCGGGCGCGCAGGATCGCCTCCACGGCCGAGTGGCCGACGTTCTTGACGGCGTCGAGGCCGAAGCGGATCGCCTTCTCGTTGACGACGAAGCTGTGGTCGGAGGAGTTGACGTCGGGCGGCAGCACGTCGATCCCCATCTCCGCGCAGCGGTTGACGAAGAACGGGACCTTGTCTTTGGTGCTCATCACCGAGGAGATCACCGCCGCCATGTACTCGGCCGGGTAGTTGGCCTTGAGATAGGCGGTGCGGTAGGAGATCAGCCCGTAACAGGCGGCGTGGGACTTGTTGAAGGAGTAGTCGGCGGCCGCTTCGTTCAGCTTCCAGAGGTCCTTGGCGACGTTGGGAGCGGTCTTCGATTCCGCCAACCCCTGCATGAATTTGTCCTTCATCGTCGCCATCAGCTCGCGCTTCTTCTTGCCGATTGCCTTGCGCAGATCGTCCGCCTCGGCACCGGTGAAGCCGGCCATCGAGCGCGAGATCTCCATCAACTGCTCCTGGTAGATGACGCAGCCGTGGGTCTCCTCGGTGATCGCCCGCAGGCGCGGATCGGGGTAGCGGACCGTCGTCGGGTCTTTCTTGCCCTTCGCGTAGGCGGGGATGTAGGCCATCGCGCCGGGCCGGTAGAGGGCGCCGAGCGCGACCAGGTCGGCGAACTCGGTCGGCCCGACCTTGCGCAGGGCGTCGCGCATGCCCTCCGACTCGAACTGGAAGACCCCGGTCGAGTCGCCCCCGGCCAGCATCGCGTAGGTCCTGGCGTCGTCGATCGGGATCTCCTCCATGTCGACGGTCTCCCCGCGCGAGCGCTGGATGATGTCGATCGCGTCCTCGATCACGTCGAGGTTGCGGAGGCCGAGGAAGTCCATCTTCAGCAGGCCGATCTCCTCGATCGGGCCCATCGAGTACTGGGTCACGATCTTGTACTGGCGCTCGGCTTTGCCCGAGCCGTTGCCGTTGCTGGGAGCCGCCGGGGCGCTGCGATCCTCGGCCAACTGCAACGGCACCACCTCCTGCAGCGGCCGGTCGGCGATCACCACCGCGGCGGCGTGGATCGAGTTGTTGCGGACGATCCCCTCGAGCCCCTGGGCGACGTCGATGATCTTCTTCGCGTCCGGCTCGGCGTCGTAGGTGCTCTTCAGCTCCTGGCCCTTCTTCAGGCATTCCGCGAACGAGGGGCTGCGGCCCATGATCGGCTCCGGGATCAGCTTCGCCAGGCGGTCGCCGGTCCCGTAGTCGTAGCCGAGCACACGGGCGGCGTCGCGGGTCGCGGCGCGCGGCGCCATCTTGCCGAAGGTGATGATCTGGGCGACCGATTCGCGGCCGTACTTCTCGCCGACGTAGCGGATCATCCGCTCGCGGCCGCGGACCGAGAAGTCGATGTCGATATCCGGCATCGATTTGCGGCCGGGATTGAGGAAGCGCTCGAAGATCAGGCCCTCGGCGAGCGGGTCGAGATCGGTGATCTTGAGGATGTAGGAGACGATCGAGCCGGCGGCGGAACCGCGGCCCGGGCCGACGGCGACGCCGTTCTCCTTGGCGTAGCGGACGAAGTCCCAGACGATCAGGAAGTAGGAGGAGAAGCCCATCTCCTCGATCACCCCGAGCTCGAACTCCATCCGCTCGACCGCCTCGGCGGGCGCCGGGTCGCCGTAGCGGGCCCGCAGTCCCTCGCCGGCGATCCGGCGCAGCATCGCCTCCGGCTCGGAGCCGTCCTCGGTCGGGTATTTCGGCAGCAGCAGGCTGCCCAGCTCGATGTTCAGGGAGCAGCGCTCGGCGATCTCCAGCGAGGTCGGAACCGCCTCCGGCCACTCGGCGAAGGAATCGATCATTTCCTCGGAGCTCTTGATGTAGAACTCGTTCGTGTCGAAGCTCATCTTCGGCGCTTCCAGGGTCGACTTCGTCTGCACGCAGAGCAATGCCGCGTGGTGTTCGAAGTCCTCGCGCCGCAGGTAATGGACGTCGGCGGTGCCGACGACGGGACGGTTCAGCTCGCGGGCGAAGCGGACGATCCCCTCGTTCGCCTTGTCCTGCTCTTCGATCCCGTTCTTCTGCACCTCGAAGTAGACCTGGTCGGGGCCGAAGGCCTGGATCAGATCGTCGAGATGGGCACGCGCGTCGTCGACGCGCTCTTCGACCAGGCGCCGGCAGAAGCGCGACTGCAGGCAGCCGGTGAGGACGATGACGCCCTCGGAGTGCCGCGCCAGCAGCTCCATGTCGACGTTGGCCTTGCCACGCGAGAAGCCTTCGAGAAAGCCGGCGGAGGTGAGCTGGACCAGGTTGGCGTAGCCACGGTCGCTTTCGGCCAGCAGGGTGATGTGGTTGCGCTCGTAGCGCGGCTGCTCCTTGATCGTCTTGCGGTCCTCGACGAAGTAGGCCTCGAGCCCGACGACCGGCTTGATCCCGTGCTTCTTGCACGCCTTGTAGAGCTCTACGGCCCCGTTCATCACGCCGTGATCGGTAAGCCCCAGAGCGGGCTGTCCAAGCTCCGCCGCCCGTGCCGCCATCGCGTCGATCTTGCAGGCGCCATCGAGCAGCGAGTACTCGCTGTGGGCATGCAGATGGACGGCGGTGGGAGTGCTCACGGGGTGGCTGCGACTATGCCAACTGGACCAGATGCCACCGCCCTCTTCCGGCACACTTCCGCGCTAATTCCGTGGCTATCTCACGAAACCCCTTCTCAGCGCTCCTCGACCTACCCGCAGACCCAGGCGCTGGAACCTGAGTCGGCCCAGATTTCAGCGGCGATGCGATCTTGTTCGGCTTTCGGAGCGCTCTGGGGTTCGCCTTGTCCGCCGTAGAGTTCCCACGTAGACGGAAGCACCTGGTAGGCGCCGCCGGCACCACTGGAGGGGTTGACGGCCGAGTAGTTACCGCCGGACTCGCACATGACGATGTAGGCGGGGATCGAGTAGGGGCCGCCGAGCCAGCGGCCCACTTCTTCTTCGGCTTCGGACTGGCTGGCGGCACGGGCTTCCGCGGCGCGGGCCTTCTGGATCTCCTTGACCCAGGTGCCGATGCTGGATTTGAGCCCGGCGAGCGACGATTCGCGAGCGGCGCTGATCGATGCCAGGTGGGCGGCCGAGGCCTCGGCCGCTTCGCGCACCGAGGCGATCTGGGAGCGTGCCGCGGCGAGGCGTTCGTCGTAGGCGACGGCGCGCTTCTGCAGAGCCGCGACGACGTCAACCTCGTGGTGGACTTCGTTGCGCACCTGCTCGACGCGGTCGGCCAGAGCGCTGTCGGATTCCTGTATCTCCCGCAGGTAATCGGCCCTGGTGACCAGGTCCTGGTAGCTGGCGGAGCCGAGGACGACGCTGGCGGTGCTCGGGGTGCCGCTCTCGTAGATCGCCACCAGGCGTTCGGCCAGGGCCTCGCGGGAACGGCGCAGGCGCGCCTTCTCGACCGTGAGCTCGTGGCGGGTCTTTTCCACCTTCCGGCTCAGCTCGGCGGCGCGCTGTTCGCCTTCGGCGAGCAGGCCGGAGAGGCGCTGCTCATGGGCTTCGGCCTTTGCCGCTTCCGCCTGGGCGCTCGTCAGCTGTTCGTTGCTCGCCTGCAGCGAGGCGGAGATCGAACTGGCTTCGCTCCGCGCCGAGGCAAGCTTGGATTCAAGCGAGCCGGCGTCGGCGGCGCCGGCGCGGGGCGCAATCGCCAGCATCGCTACGAGCAGGCCACAGAGCAGCGCGGCTGCACCGAGCGCTGCGAGGTCCCTTCTGAGCTGAATCGGCCCCAACAGAAGCCCGAGGCTACGGACTCCGTTAGCGATTGCTCACAAGTCGTCGATAACCCGCAACGTAAGTTGCGGAGCCAGGCGAGACGCTCAGCCCTCGGGGACGTTGCGGCTCGCCAGGTAGGCGCCGATGCCGATCGCGACCGCGCCGACGCCGATCCCGATGCGGATCTCGCGCCTGTAGCGGCGGCGCAGGTACCTGAAGGCGAAGCGGACCGCGGCCCTGCCGAGCGAGTCGTGCATCAGCCCTCCCCCCCGTCGCGCTCGCGAATCCGGTGCGCCATCCGCGACTGCAATGACCAGAGCTCGATGAAGCCCGGTGAGGCGGCCTGCGAGAAGAGGCCCCCGGACTGATCGAAGCTGGCCAGCTCGGAGTCGTAGACGGCGTTGGGCGAAGCGCGGGTGACGACGCGGACGCTGCCTTTGTAGAGACGCAGGCCGATCTCCCCCGTCACCTGGGCGTTGACCGCGTCCATGTAGGCATCGAGGTCGCTGCGCAGCGGCTCCCACCAGAGCCCGGCGTAGACCAGGTAGCCCCACTTCTGGTCGAGGCCCGGCTTGAACTGGTTCTGGTGGATCGTCCCGACCAGCCGCTCCAGCTCCTCGTGGGCGGTGAGCACGATCGCGGCGGCGGGGACCTCGTAGATGTCGCGCACCTTGAGGCCGACGATCCGGTCCTCGATGTGGTCGACGATGCCGACCCCGTGGCGGCAGCCGATGTCGGCCGCCTTTTCGAGCAGGTCGACCAGGCCGAGGCGCTCGCCGTTGAGCGAGACCGGCAGGCCGGCCTCGAAGCCGACCGTGACCGTCTCGGCCTCGTCGGGAGCCTCCTCGGGCCGGGTGACAAGCTGGAAGACGTCGTCGTCGGGAGCGTGGCCGAGGTCCTCGATCCAGCGACCCTCCGAGGAGCGCCCCCAGAGGTTGTCGTCGATCGAGTAGGGCGCGACCTCGGTCCCCCCCTTGACCGGGATCCCGTGCTCGCGGGCATAGGCGATCTCCTCCTCGCGGCCCATCTGCCAGGAGCGCACCGGGGCGATCGTCCGCAGCTCCGGCGCCAGCGTCGCCACCGTCGCCTCGATTCGCACCTGGTCGTTGCCCTTGCCGGTGCAGCCGTGGGCGATCGTGTCGCAGCCGGACTTGCGGGCGTGCTCGACCGCCAGCGCCGCGATCAGCGGCCGGCCGAGGGCAGTGAAGAGCGGGTAGCCGTTGCCGTAGACGGCGTTGGCCTTGATCGCCGGTGCCAGGAACTCGGCGGCAAAGCGCTCGCGGGCATCGACGACGTGGCACTCGACAGCGCCGAGCTGGCGCGCCTTGTCTTCGATCACGCGGTAGTCCTCGCCGGGCTGGCCGAGGTTGACGGTGAGGCAGACGACCTCGGCCTCGTAGGAGTCCTGGATCCACTTCAGCATCACGCTGGTGTCGAGCCCGCCCGAGTAGAGCAGCAGCACCCGGTCGACCTTGGCGGGGTCGGCCTCGTAGCTGGCGGTGGGACTCGAACTTGGTGGCTGGGGACTCACGGGAGGCGCAAGTCTCGCACGACGAACTCCCGCGCGACGGCCGGCGCTGGCAGACTGGATGGCAATGCGACGCTTCGGGCACATCCTCTCGATCGCGCTGATCACCGCCGGGCTGGTGGTGGTCACCGACGTCGCCGTGACGCTCGCCTACAAGGAGCCACTCTCCTCCATATACGGGTCGATCAAGCAGCAGGAAGCGGCGAGCCAGCTGAACGAACTCGAAGCGGCCTACCCGACCCCCCAGGACCGGCGCGCGGTGGCCAAGGTCGAGAACCCGGGCCGGCGGATCCGGATCCTCGCCCGGCGCTTCGCCGCCTCGGTGGAAACCGGCGAGTCGATCGGGCGGATCGAAGCGCCCGCGATGGACGGCCTCAACATCGTCGTCATCCAGGGGACCGACACGGCGAGCCTCGAGAAGGGGCCCGGCCATTACCCGGAAACCCCGTTCCCGGGCCAGGGCGGCACGGTCGGGATCGCCGGCCACCGCACCACCTACCTGGCGCCGTTCCGCCACATCGACTCGATGAAGGTCGGCGACCCGATCACCGTGAAGATGCCCTACGCCACCTTCGTCTACCGGGTCCAGCGCACCGCGATCGTCGACCCCAGCGACGTCGGCATCGTCAGGAAGGTCGGCTACGAGCAGCTGGTGCTGAGCGCCTGCCACCCGCTCTACAGCGCCTCACACCGCTATGTGATCTTCGCCAAGCTGGCGCACCAGCGCCTCTCCGGCGGAGTCTGAGCCGGGGCGCGCCGCTAGGGCGCGCCGATGCCGCCGCTGCCGTTTTCTTCTTCCGGCGCGGTGGTCGGGGTGGTCGGCGTCGTTGTGGTCGAGGACGTCGTCGTCGGCGTCGTGGTCGGTTCGGTGGTGGTGGTCGGCTCCGTCGTCGTCGGTTCCGTGGAAGTGGTGGGCGAGGTCGTGGTCCCGGTGGTGGTCGACAAGGTGGTGACCGTTTCCGCGGTCGAAGCGGTCGAGCTGTCGCCGTTGTCGTTACCGGCAATCACGACTACGGCAATGACCAAGCCGACGATCACCGCGACCAGCCCCGCCACCAGAAGCCGCACGTTGCCGTGCGGCTTCTGTCCGTCGGGGCCATGTCCCTCGGTTCCCATCAAGCGCGTCGGGTCCTC
Organism: uncultured Solirubrobacterales bacterium; assembly: GCA_963735235.1. GTDB lineage: Bacteria > Actinomycetota > Thermoleophilia > Solirubrobacterales > 70-9 > VAYN01. The sequence goes on from CAVTKD010000014.1 coordinate 9,220, forward strand.
GTGCATCAGTCCTCCGGTCCGAGAATTGCATCCAGGATGGAGCCGGCGTCCTCGATCTCGAACCCGCCTCGCAGGCGCGACTCGATCTCCTCCCGGCTGCTGCCGGAGACCGCCATCTGGGTCGCGAGCAGGCGGGCGCCCGCAGAGCCGCCATGGGCCGCTGTCCGCGGCGGCTCCGAGATCTCTGAGAAGTCTTCCCCGACCGGGGCGACGGCGCTCAGGTGGGGGCCCCGCGACGGACCGCCGGCCGGTTGGGGTCGACCAAGCCTGCCGCCCTCCCCCCCGGAGCCGACCTGATCCCGGACCTCCGCCAGGGTGGTGAGCAGCCGATCCGACTGGCGACCTATCTCCTCGGCCTGACCTGCCAGCGAGTCGGTCAGCTCCGTAAGCGAGGCGAGCCGCTCGGTGACGAGGCGATCCGCCTCCATCTGGGCTTCGTCCAGGCGCTGCTGGGCCTGCTCCTCGGCGTCGTCGATGACCTTGGAGGCGGCCTGCTCCGCCGCCCCGACGATTTCAGCCAGGCGCTCGGCGGTGCTGGTGACGTTCCGGGAGGCGATCTGGGGAGTCTGTCAGAGCGGAGTCGAACCACGCAAGACATCGACGACCGGCTGCAAAACGGCAGCCAGCCGGAGCAGACCCTAAGGTGTTCGAGCCGCGCCGCCGATTGAGAGAATGACGGCGGAGGATCCGTGGTCCGCGCAACGAACAAGTTCAACCCTTGAACCGACCCCAATACAGCAGCTCCGCCGATTGGTTGCGGCCCGCCGAGGAACAGGAGGGGCTGTCTCGCTACGTGGAGACGGTCCGTGAGCGCTTCTGGGTGATTCTTGCTGCGGTGGTTGCCACCACTCTGATCGCGATCCTCTATGTCGCGACCGCGACCAAGACCTACGAAGCGACAACCGACATGCTGATTACCCCGATCACCGGGGACGATCCGGTCCTCACCAGCCTCGGCCTGCTGCGCGAATCGGCTGACCCGACCAGAGATGTTCAGACCGCCTCGCAGCTGATCACCAACATTGATGTCGCCAAGCGGGCCGCCGATGATCTGAAGACCAGCGAAACGCCGGAAGCCCTACTTGCCGCCGTCACCGCCGAACCGGTCGCCAACAGCAATATCGTCGCCGTCACCGCCAGTGAGACCTCAGCTGTGTACGCCCAGAAGGTAGCCGACGCCTTTGCCAAGGCAGCCGTCGACGAACGGACTGCCCGCCTGCATGATCAGATCAATGCGCGCCTTCCCCGACTCGAAGCGATCGCCGGCGCCGACCCCTCAGCCGCAGTGGCGACCGAAGCCGCAGGGCTATCAGTGTCCGCTCAGATCGCCGAGCTGCAAACCCTCCGGTCGGGCCCAGACCCGACGATGCGGATACAGACGGGGGCCTCGGTCCCCTCCGCACCGGCATCTCCCAAACCCACCCTCAGCATCATCGCGGGCTTGATCGCGGGCTTGATCCTCGGGATCGGTGGCGCCTTCGCCCTCCAGGTCCTCGACCCACGCCTGCGCCGGGAATCGCAGCTGCGGCGCCTCTATCGCCTACCGGTCCTGGCCCGGATCCCGAAGGCGCCTCGTAACCGCTCCGACCGCCCGCTCTCTCCTGGCCAGACCTCACCCTTCATCAGCGAGGCCTACCGAACCCTGCGGGCGACCCTGGCCGGCGGCTTCAGCCGAGACCAGAGCGGCCGAGGGCGGGTCATCCTGGTCACCGGCTCTTCGCCCTCGGAGGGAAAGACGACCAGTGCTGTCAACCTCGCTGCCTCGCTGGCGCTGCTGGGCAAACGGGTCATCCTGATCGAGTCTGATCTGCGCCGCCCGGTGCTGGGCCGTCTCTTCTCGGCGAGCCCCGACAGCGGTGGCGTGGTCAGCGTCCTGATCGGCAAAGCCCAGCTCACCGATGCCCTGGTCCAGACCGAGACCTATGGCTCCAACCTGCGACTGCTCCTCGCCGAGCCGGACTACCGCGAGGGCTGGATCACCGACCTCTTCTCGACCCCGGCGGCCAGTGCGATGATAAGCAGGGCTCGTGAGATCGCCGACTTCGTGATCGTTGACTCACCGCCGATCAACGAGGTCGTCGACGCCCTTCCACTGGCGATCGCCGCCGATGACGTCCTGCTTGTCGTCCGGATCGGCCGTTCGCGGATGGACAAGCTTCACGAACTGGGCGAGCTACTGGCCGAGAACAGCATCTCCCCCTCAGGCTTCATCATCGTCGGCACCAAGCGCCCGGCCAAGGGCCAATATCACTACGCCGCCAGGGCCGGCGGCTCTGCTCCCCCCAGCCGGGATGAGTCGACCTCCGGCGTGCGGCTCCAATCACCGCAATAACGTGCCGACGGTGGCGCGGCTGATCCCGCTCGACCGACTTTGGCCCGCGGCCCTCGTCTTCCTCTGCGCGATGGTCGGCCTGCTCGCCGGCGTCGACCCGAAACTGGCGATCGCCGCCGCGATCGGGCTTGCCTTCGCCCTGTTGATCTTCACCAACTTCGCCGCCGGCCTCGCCCTCTTCAGCTTCCTCAGCTTCCTCGAGCTGCTCCACCTCGGCTCCGTCGTCAGCGTCGGCAAGCTCGGCGGCGGCCTGGTGGTGATCGCCTGGATCGCAACAATCGCCACCCGTGACAAGGAAGAAGAGTTCGTCGAAGCACATCCGGCGATCTCGCTTGTGATCGGCCTCTTCCTCGCCTGGGTCGCGCTGGGTGTCACCTGGGCGGAGAGCCCCTCTGAGGTAATCGGTGCCCTGACCCGCTATATCCCCAACGCCTTGCTGATCCTGATCGTCTTCACCGCGGTCAGGAACCGCAAACAGGCGCTGATGATCATCGCCGGAATCGTGCTCGGCGCGTTGGCGGCGTCAGCCTACGGAATCCTCAACGAGCCCCCAGCGGCGGCCCGCCTCGAAGGCTCGGCCCTGGACCCCAACGAACTGGGTTCAGTGCTGGTCGCCGGGGTCGCCCTCTCGGCAGCCTTTGCGGCGAACATGAAGGACCGGCCTGAGCTCCGCTTCGGCGCCGGCTGCGTGGCCGGATTCTGCGTGATTGGAATCTTCCTCACCGTCTCACGCGGCGGTCTGATTGCCCTGACCGCCTCGTTGCTCACCGCGATCGTCTTCGCCGGCCGCTGGCGCCCACTGGCGCTGACGGCAACCGCGGTAATCGCCGCTTCCAGCTTCTACTACTTCGCCGTCCTGGCCCCGCCCGAAGCAACCGAACGGCTGCAGTTGACGACCGACGGCGAGACGGCGCTGCTGGAGGGGCGCACGACCATTTGGCAGGTGGCACAGCGAGCCGCTGAAGCCAACCCGGTGACTGGAGTCGGCGCCGGCAACTTTCAGACTTCGGCCCGGCACTACCTGCTGCAACCGGGAGCGCTGGGTCGCACCGACCTGATCATTTCCACGCCCAAGGTGGTTCACAACACCTACCTGGGAATCGCCGCTGAACTGGGCCTCGTCGGCCTCGGCCTTTTCATGGTCATCGTCATCTTCTCGGTCAGCTCCGCGATCCGTGCCGCGCGCCATTTCACGGCGCTGGGCGATCGCGGCGGCGAGGCGCTTGCGCGCGGGCTGACCGTGGGGTTGGTTGGAATCCTGGTCGCCGACTTCTTCATTTCCCAGGAGTACAACAAGGAGCTTTGGCTCCTCCTTGGGCTCGGGCCTGCGCTTCTCTCGATTGCTCGATCAGAGCGTGCAAAGCGAAGTGCGGCTGCAGGCGCTGAGCAATCCGCAGCTCCCGCGAGGCAAGAGCTGGATTGGACCGCAGCAGGGTGAGCCCGAGGAAGTAGTGGGCCGTGAAGTTTTCTGGCTCGCGATCAATCGCTTCCCGGAACGAGTCCTCGGCGAGGGAGCCATCCCCTACCGCGCGGGCGATCGAACCCTTTGCCAGCAGCGGTTCGACGGCGTAGGGGTCGATCGAGGCGGCTCGGTCGAAGTCGTCGTAGGCGCCGGGAAGATCAGTGCGCCACTCGGCTTCACCACGATCGGTAAAGCGGGCAGAGAGGAAGAGTGCGCCGGCCGCTACCGCCACGACCGCCAGCAGCGCCAGGGCAGCGACCTTTGGGGCGACACGGATCCTCGCCGCCGCCGGGCGCAGCGCCGGCGCCACCGCGGCACCTAGCAGGAAGATCGCCGGCGCGGTCACCGCCGGGTAGAAGAAGAGCCAGTCATAAGACGCCTGGACAAACCACTGAGAGACGGCCGCAAGACCACCGGCGACCAGGGTCAGCGCCGGCGGCCCGAGCCGCCGCGAGCGCAGCGCCGCGACCACGGCGGCGACCATGAATGTCGCAAAGAGCAGGATCCCCGGCAAGCCAAACTCGGAGAGCATCAGCATCTCGACGCTATGAGGGTCATGCGGGCCCGTCGCCACGGTCTTCTCGCGCAGGTATTCGACCTGCCAGGAGCCGGCGCCGCCGCCACGAACCGGGTTGTCCTTCCACTCGTCGAAAGCGACCCGCCAGATGTCGCCGCGGTTGGAGCTGATGTTGACCCCGAAACGCGTGCCCTGGCTGTGCAGGTCGGGTGTCCCGGCCCCCAGCTCGTCGATTCGCTGGCCGATGAACCCGGTCGGACCGCCGTGGCTGGAGACGAAGACAGCGCCTCCGGCGAGCACGACCAGAATCGCGATTACGGCGGCCACGCGGGAGACCCGGGTGAGAGCCTTCTCGCCAATGCTGACCCGGGGCTCGATAAGGCCGAGATAGACGGAGGCGAGTGCAATCGAGCCGAGGGTCGAGACGAAGATCGCCCGGGCGGAGCTGTGCAGGAGTGGGATCGCCCCGGCGTTCGCGGCGCCGTGCTGGAAGACGTGAAGCAGCGTCGGGACCGCGGGGATGATCGGGATCGCAGCGAGGGCGACGAATAGCGCTACTTTCAGCCCCCGCCGTGAAAGCGCGATCAGCAGCACCAGCGCGACCACGGCGGCGGGAAGCGAGCCGCGGCTCTCCGAGAGCACGGTCAGCTCCAGCAGCATCGTCGTGGCACCGAGCATCAGCGCCCGGAGCGGCCATGGGAACCGCCTGCGGACCGCGAGCGCGATCAGCGGCCAGGCGGCAATCAGCCAGAAGGCGGCGTTGGCGTTGCGATACCCGACCGGAAAGCGCAGGGTCGCGTCTTCATGGAGATAGCTGGTGACGTCAGTGCCATGGCCGAAGGTGATCACCGTGACGACCCCGACGATCACACCGGCCAGGGCGACCGGCAGCAGCGCCAGTTCCGACCGCTCGCCGAGCAGGCCGACGATCCAGATCCCGAGCACGAACATCGCCGCGTAGAGAAGGACACGATGGGTGTCGCTTACGGCGATCTCCGGGGTCGGCGTCCAGAGGATCGAGAGCAGCACCCAGGCGGAGAGCCCCAGGAGCGCCAGCAGAGCCAGGGCCGGCGCCCCCGCGAGCCGGGCGCGAAGTGGGGCGCTGAGCAGAAGCATCGCCAGCAGCGCCAGGACGCCGATCTCGCCCGGGTAGAAGACGACACCGAAGTAGGCGCCGGCATCCAGTCCCCACCAGGCGAACAACGCCGTGATAGGCACGAACAGGACCGCCCAGCCAAGCCACTGCCGCCCCTGCTGCTCGCCCTCGACCGCTTCCACGCCGGGCACTCTAGGTCAATCCGCCGTCGCTACCGCGAAGATGCCCTCGCCGATGCGCCTCGCCGCCTACACCGACTACTCCTACCACCGCGTCGACGGGGCGGTCTACGCCGAGCGGGCTTTCGCCCTCTTCCTCTCCAGCCTCGGTGAGCATTTCGAGCGGCTGACCGTGCTGGGCCGGCTGGCGCCGTCCTCGGAGGGACTTGCCCGCTATGAGCTGGGCGAGGAGGTCGAGTTCGTGCCGCTCCCCTACTACGCCCGTCTGACCGACCCGCGCAGCTTCCTGCCCGGCGTGATGGGGACCTTGAGGACGTTCTGGAGGACACTCGGCGAGATCGACTGCGTCTGCCTGTTCGGGCCCCACCCACTCGCCTTCCCGATCGCGCTGATGGCCTGGGCGCGGGGGAAGAAGGTCGTACTCGGGGTGCGCCAGGACACCCCCGAGTACGTCCGCAGCCGCCATCCCGACCGCAAGACGCTGCACCGCATCGCGGACCTGATGGATGGTGGCTTCCGCTTCCTAGGCCGCTTCTCTTCAGTGATCGCCGTCGGCCCCGCCGTCGCCGCCAACTACGGGAAGTCGCGCCGGCTGCTGCAGATCAGCGTCTCCCTGGTCGACGAAGCTGAGGTCATCGACCCGGACTCGCGTGCGGTCGATTACGACGGCGAGCTGACCGCGCTCAGCGTAGGTCGGCTCGACGTTGAGAAGAACCCGCTGCTGCTGGCGGACATCCTCGCCCTGCTGGTCGAGCGCGACCCGCGCTGGCGGCTGGTGGTCTGCGGCGAGGGCAGCCTCGGCGGAGAGCTGGAAGCCCGGCTCGAAGAGCTGGGCGTTGCCGGGCGGGCGGAGATGCGGGGCTACGTGCCGCTGAACGGCGGCCTCACCTCGCTCTACCGGGAGAGCCAGGCGCTGCTGCACGTCTCCTGGACCGAGGGGCTGCCACAGGTGCTCTATGAGGCCTTCGCCGCAGCCCTGCCGGTGGTCGCCACCGACGTCGGCGGCATCGGCGCCGCGGTCGGCGGTGCCGTCAGCCTGATCCCCGCCGGCGATGCCGAGGCGGGGGCCGAAGCGCTGGCGGCACTCGGCAATGACGAGCGCCTGCGACAGAAGAGGATCGCCGCAGGGAACGCGCTGGTCCGGGCGGCGACGATGCAGGTCGAGTGCGCCCGCACCGCCGAGTTCATCGCCGGCGCCTGAGGTCAGGCGGCCTTCGCCGCATAGAGCTCCTCGTAGAGGTCGCCGACGTGGCGAGCGGTGGCCTCGATCGAGAACTCCTCGCGACGGCGAACCCGACCCGCCTCGCCCATCTTCGCCGCGAGCTCGGGATCGCGCAGCACCTCGGCCAGAGCAGCCGCCAGCGCGGCAGGGTCCTGCCGGTCGACCAACAGGCCGCTGACACCGTCCTCGACCAGGTCGGGCAACCCTCCAACCCGGGTCGCCACCACGGGCTTACCGGCCTCCATGTACTCCATCACCGAGAGTGGGCTGCCCTCGAAGTCGGAGCTGAGCGCGGCGACGTCGAAGGCGGCAACCAGGTCCGGGACATCGAAGCGTTCGCCGAGGAACTGGAGCGCGGAGCCGAGCCCGAGCTCACGGGCGATGGCGTGCAGGCGCTCCTTCTCCGGCCCTCCGTCATCGCCACCGACGATCAGGACCACGACGGACGGTATCTCCTCACGCAGCAGAGGCACCGCCCGCAGCAGGACCTCGAGCGCCTTCTGGGGACGCAGGGTCGCCACCGCCCCGACGATCGGCTGGTCGGGCTCGAGGCCGAGCTCGAAGCGGATATCGCGGTCAGGGTCCGCGGGCGGGAAGGCGGGGATCCCGTTGGCTATGAAACGGGTCTTCGCCGCCGGCACGCGCTCGACCTCGATCATCCGCCGCTGATCCTCACGCGAAACGGCGATGAAGGCATCGGCACGGCGGGCGATCAACTCGCGGTCGAGGAAGACGCGCTTGGGGTCGCCTTCGTAGGACCAGGTGTGCTCATGGGCGACGAACACGGGGTTGCCGATCAGCGGCGAGAGCAGCGCGCCCCAGACGTTCGAGCCGATCTTGTGGGAATGGATCACGTCCACCCCGGCCCGCCTCGACCTTGAGATGAGCTCTCGCCAGGGCCGCAGTTCGAAACGGGAGTCCCGCTCCAGGCCATAGAAGTCGACGCTGGCCGCTCGCATCTCCTCCAGCGCCGGCTCGGCCTCCGGCTCCGGCACCCAGCGAGTGGCGCAAAAGGAGACCTCGAACCGCGCCGGGTCGAGCCGGGTCGCGATCTGCCTGGCGATGCTCTCCCCACCGCCGGCGGTACCGACACCGTCGACCATCGTCAACACTCGCAAACGTCGCCGGGAGGGGTCCATGGGGGCGGCTAGTCTACGCATCCCCCCGGGCCTCCCTTGACCACAACAGACTCCCCAAACGATCTCAGGCAGCGCCTCCAGGCGTTGCGCTACCGCCTCCGCCTGGTCCCAGGTGCCCCAAATACCTTTGGCAGCGAGGGCTCCTTCGACCCGCCGATCGGCGCCAACTGGGCGCCTGGTGAGCAGGTTCGCGGCTATTACATCGACTTCAAGCTGAAGCCGGAAGGCCCTTGGCCGCCCGTCTGGCTGGAGCCGATCGAGAAGCAGTTCCATGTTGCTACCGCTCAGTGGGGCCTCGGTGCCTACGAGCGCTACCTGGACGGCCAGGGCGAGGCCTGGCTCGAGGCGGCCCGCAAGGCCGGCGAACATCTGCTCGAGGTCCAGCAGGTCGGGGGCCCCCGCGACGGCGGCTGGATCCACCGGGTGCCGATGCCCCACACCTTTATCCTCGAGCCGCCCTGGCTCTCGGCAATGGTCCAGGGCGAGGGCGCAAGCCTGCTTACCCGTCTACACCTGGCGACCGGCGAGGACCGCTTCGCGGAAGCCGCACTGCGGGCCCTGAAGACGATGGACCTGCCGGTCGCCGCCGGCGGAACGCTGGCCGAGTTCGAGGGCCATCCCTTCCTGGAGGAGTACCCGACCGAGACCCCGTCCTGCGTCCTCAACGGCGCGATCTTCGCGATCTGGGGGTTCTACGACGCCGGCCGCGGCCTCGGCGACGCCGCCGCGATGGAGTCCTTCGAGCGGACGACGACGGGCCTGGCGGAGCTGATCTCTCGATTCGACACCGGTTACTGGTCTCGCTATGACCTCTATCCCCATCCGATCCCCAACGTTGCCACTCCTGCCTATCACCTGCTCCACATCAGACAGCTGACCGCCCTCAACGATCTCGCCCCACGCCCCCAGTTCGGATCGGCGATCGAACGCTTCGAGGCCTACCGTGGCAAACGGGCCAACCAGCTGCGGGCGACGGCTGAGAAGGTCGCTTTCCGAGTCCGGGTACCGCGCAACCCACTGCTGGCCCGCCGGCTACTGCATCGCAACGCCCAGAACGGCACCGCTCCCGAATCGGGTCGCTCGGACGTGCTCGTGCTCTGCTATCACGCGATCAGCCCCACCTGGCCGGCCGATCTCTCGATCGCGCCCAAACGGCTGGCCGAACAACTGCGCTACCTGACCGGTAAGGGCTACCGCGGCGTCACCTTCAGCGAGGCGGTAACCGGTGACGACGATGGCAAGATGGTCGCGATCACCTTCGACGACGGCTACCGCTCGGTGCTGGAGCTGGGACTGCCGATCCTGCAGAGCTTCGGGATGCCAGCGACCCTCTTCGTCCCAACCGACTACATCGGCAGTGAGGCGCCGATGTCATGGCCCGGGGTCGAGCAATGGGACGGAACCGAGCACGAGCACGAGTTGGCGCCGATGTCCTGGGCGGAGGTCGAGCAGCTGCGCGACGCCGGCTGGGAGATCGGCTCACACACCAGGTCGCATCCCAAACTGACGCAGATCTCCCCCGAGCGGCTTGCCGATGAGCTCGGCGAGTCCCGCCGCAAATGCGAGGAAATGCTCGGCGGCTGCACCTCGATCGCCTATCCCTACGGTGACCACGACAGCGCGGTCGTCGCCGCGGCCGCCGTCGCCGGGTATTCGGCCGCAGCAACGCTGCCCGACGGCGTTCCTCCCGCTGTCGCCCTGGCCTGGCCCCGAATCGGGATCTACAACAACGACGACATGCGCGCCTTCCGGCTCAAGGTCTCTCCGGCCGTGCGCCGCGCCCGCGGATCCTCTGCCTGGCCACTTGTGGCAGGGAAACTGCGTCGCCTGAAGAGCCGGGTAGCGGGCTGATGGGCGCAAACCGCCGCTCGTCACTGCTGCGAACAGAGCCTTGAGCAAGCCCCCAGAGCGCCCCCCGTCAGATCAGGAGGTGGAGGCCGCCTCGTTCGCCGAGCCGGAGATCGGAGTCGAAGGCCTCGGCGAGACGGTTGTCCGCGGCGTCGGGATGGCCGGGCTCGGCTATGTCGCCGCCCAGGTCCTTACCCTCGGCTTCTACTTGGTCCTCGCCAGGCTGCTGACTCCACACGAGTTCGGCCTCTTCACCGCAGGCTCGCTACTGGTCACGATCGGGTTGCTGTTCACCGAGACGGGGATGATGGCGGCGCTGATTCACCGCGCCGACCGCCTCGAGGAGGCGGCCGCCACCGCGGTCCTGGCGGCCTTCGCCGGCGGTCTCGCGTTTGGCCTGCTCGCCGCCGCCGCCTCGCCGTTGCTGGGCGTCTTCTTCGGCGACGCTGAGATTGGCGAGATCAGCGCCGCGATGGCAGGCATCCTGGTGATCCGCTCTCTGATCGTGGTACCGGAGGCTCTGTTGCAACGGCGCTTCTCCTTTATCCGGAGGATGGTGATCCAGCCGGTGGGCGTGATCGCCCTCGGCGCCAGCGCCGTAGTCGCCGCCTCAAACGGCCTCGGCGCCTGGTCGATGGTGATCGGCTACTACGCAGCTGCCCTCGTAGACGTCGTCCTCTCCTGGGCTCTGGTCCGGTGGCGCCCCAAATTCCGCCTCGCCTCGTTTGGGATGTGGCGAGAACTGGTCGGCTACGGCCGTCACGTGCTCGCCTCGATCCTCGTCTTACGTCTCAGCGAACAGATCCCGGTCGTGCTCCTCGGCCGCTTTGTGGGATCCAATCCATTGGGGCAATACCGCTACGCGGAAAGGATGTCCGGCACCTCGCTGCTGGTCGTGATTCAGAGCGCGTCCTATGTCCTCTTCCCTGCCCTGGCGCGGATCACCGATGACCGCGAGCGGTTCCGGGCGGCTTGCATGCGCTCGTTGCGACTGATGTGCGCGGTCGCCTTCCCACTGGGGCTGATCCTGGTCCCGCTCGGCGTGCCCCTCGCGGTGATCGTCTTCGGCGATGTCTGGAAGGACTCCGGCTACGCGACCATGGCCCTGGCCGGAGTCCCGATCGGCGGTGCCGTGGTCGCCTTCGCCACCGAGGTGGTCAAGGCGGACGGGCATCCGGATGTACTGGTCAGGCTGCAGTCGGTGATCCTGGTCGTCGGTGGCATCGCCATGGTGGCCCTCCTCCCACTTGGACTGATCGGAGTCGCCGCCGGAACCTCGTTGGGGGGGCTGGCGGGCGGCGCCTACGCCCTGCGGAAGGTCGCGAGTCTGCTCGACCTCTCTCAGGGTCAATTGCTTGGCGCGATCTGGCCCCCTGGCCTGGCAGCCCTGACCATGGCGGCGGTCCTGGTGCCGGTCCAGTTCCTACTGATCGACGCCAGCTCACTGGGGACGCTCCGCGGCCTGGCCCTGATTGCCGCAGAGAGCATCGTCGCCGCAATCCTCTACTTGGGGCTGCTGCGCCTCTTTGCCCCGGGAACTTCGCGGGACCTCGGCTCACTGCTGGGCGGATCGGTCCGCAGGGTGCTGAAGCGAGCCTAGGCGACGTCCGCGAGGACACCCTCCAGGCGCTCGACCTGGACCTCCCGCAGGTACCCGCTGGCAAACTCGCGGCCGCGCTCTCCAAGCCCATCGCGAAGCGCGGTATCGGACTCAAGGAGACGCAATGCGCCCAGCAGGGCCTCGCGATCCTCCGGCGGAATCGACACAGCCGCGTCGGCAGCTGCCGCCAATCGCTGCGGCTCCCCAGCCGCCGAGAGGATCACCGGCCGGCCGACCGCGCAGCAGTCGAAGAGCTTCGAGGGTACGAACTTGGCCAGCTCCGGCTGAGCGCCGAGGGAAACCAGGTTCGCGTCGGAGGCACGCAGGTAGCGGGCGGCGACCTCGGGCTGGACGAGGCCGCGGAAGACGACCGAGCCCGGCGCCACTGCCGCCGCCTGCTCTTCGAGTTGGGCTCTCATCGGCCCGGCACCGATCAGCTGCAGTTGAAAACGGTCGCCGAGCCGGCCGGCCACTTCGATGGCGGTGCTGAGGCCCTGCGCGATGCCGAGATTGCCGGCGTAGGTCCAGATGAAGCGATCCTCGGGGAGGTCCAGCTCGGAGCGATCAGCCTCGACTTCTCCGGCCGCCAGCCAATCGCGGGTGGTGCCGTTGGGGACGATGGTGATCTTGCCCGGGTCGGCAACCTTGGCGGCGATGTCGACACGGAAGGGCTCGGTGACGGTGACAATCGCCGTGGCGCTCTTGTAGAGGGCGCGCTCAAGACGCTCCAGCCAGGCGATGATCCGCGGGTTGCTGAGCTCTCCGAGAGCCACCGCCGCCTCCGGCCAGGGATCGCGCACGTCCATCACCCAAGGCACCCGGAAGCGCTTGGCGACAGAGGCCGCAGCGACCGCCGCCGGCAGCGGCGGCGAAGAGACGAAGACGACATCTGGCCGCCGGCCGCTCGAGCCGACCAGCGTCGCCATCAGTGTGTAGGTGCCATAGAAGAGCAGGCGGGAGAAGGTGGTCTTCACTGGGGATGTCTTGACCCAGACATAGCGGACCCCGAAGCCGTCCAGGTCCTTGTGGACGACGACCCGGCGCCGGTAGTCGTCGTGGACGACCCCCTCCGGATGATTGGGGACCTCGCAGACCACTTCCACCTCGTGCCCGCGCTCGGCCAGGTGCTGCGCGATCGGGTGCAGGCGGGCGCGCGCCGCCGTCACCTCAGGCGTGAAGTACTGGCTGAAGATGAGGATTCGCAAGGTTGGGACTCGCGGGCGGTGAAGACTGGAGCGCCGACGGGATCAAGCAGCCTAGCGGCGACCTACGACCCCACGACCTGCACATTGTCGACTTCGACCGAGCAGCCGTTCGGAGCCGGACAGGGAATCGAAGGGTTGTGATAGATCCCGGTCCGCAGGTGCGAGGGGATCGGGGCGCCGGCAGGGAGGCCGTCAGAGGCACCGTGGGGTCCTTCGGGCTCGGTCCGCAGCGTCGCCGTGTGGAACACCGGGCTGCGCTCGCCGGGGTCGGTGAAGTCGCCGTCGCCGTTGAGGTCAGCAGAGACCTGCAGCCATCCCTTGCTCGGGTCCTGGGAGTAGTAGACGTCCCAGGCGAAGCGGGTCCAGGTGTTGGACTTGGCGGGAAAGCTGAAGAGTTCGTGCCAGCTGTCGACGACGGCCCACTTGCCACTGCGCGCTTCCATCTCGATCTCGGGGCCGCAGCAGTTGTCGTCGGAGGGCTGGGTCTGCTTCATCTGCATCACGGTCTGCCAGGTGTTGGCGTTGAGCGGGAAGTTCGAGGGCAGGCGCATCGAGATGAAAGTGACCCGGTGCTGTCCCTCACGGTAGAAGACCGTCGGGCCGGTGCGGTTGTCGTTCTTGCCGAGCTCGCAGCGCTCGCCCCAGGTGTCGTCGCCGTCGATCGTGGTCATGCTGCGGTAGGCGCTGTCGGGCTGGGCGGCGCCGGTCGCGGTCAGATGCGTATCGCCGCCGCTGGCGCCGTAGGAGTAACGCGAGGAGCTCTCGCATTCGATCGCGCCCCAGAAGGGAATCGGATTTGGGTCAGAAGCAGTGTCACTGGCGATCACCGGGCAGCCGGGAAGGGTCATTTCGACGACCTCGCCCGGCTGTTCGGTCAGCGCACAGCCAGAGGCCGGCGGCGCGGTGCTGCCGAGCTTGACCGCAACCGCGTTGGAGCGGTGGTCGCGTTGCTGGGCGTGCAGGTGGACGACGCCGACCTCGATCGCGCGGCTGAGGCGCACCCGGCGGGTGAACTTGCCACTGGAGTGGACGCGGGCCTTGACGGCAACCTGCCAGCCGTGGGGGCCGCGCATCGCGATCCGCACGTGCTTCGAGGCCTTGTGGCCGTGGCAGACGCGACCGCGGACCCGGACCCAGCCGCCCGCCTTGACCCGGTGCTTGGCGGCGCTGAGGTGGAGACCGTGACAGCCGTTCGACCTCGCGATCGCGGAGGAGACCGAGAACGAGGCGATCAGCGTCAGGGCGGCGGCGAGGACGGCGGAGCAGAGGAGGGAGCGAGAGAGTCGCATGACTCCCCCAATCGGTCATCCCCTCCACCTGGGAGAGCCGACCCCTGCCTGGACTGGACGTATGTACTAGTGGGCGTGGAGGCGCTGCAATCGCGGTTTCAAGCGCACTGCGCAAGCCCGGCGGCGAATCGCTCGACCGCCAGGTCCAGCTCCTCGGCACCGATCGTCAGCGGCGGCAGCAGCCGTACCGTGCCCGGCTCGGGGACGTTGACGACAAGACCATGCTCGAGCAGGTCGCCGCCGAGGGCGACGGCATCGATTTCCGGTTCCAGCCCAACGCCGAGCATCAGCCCCCGCCCTCGCACCTCATGGACGCCGTCGAGGGCGAGCAGTCGCTCGGATAATGCCGCGCCCAGCTCGCGCACCCGCCTCAGCAGAGCTGGGTCGTCGACGATCTCCAGCACCGCCAGGGCTGCCGCGGCGGCTACCGGCCCTCCCGCGAAGGTGGAGCCGTGGTCACCCGGCTCGAGCACCTCGCCGGCCGCCGATGAGGTGATGCAGGCGCCGATCGGCATGCCACCGCCAAGTGCCTTGGCGGTGGTCAGGACGTCGGGCCGCACCGGCGTCTGCTGGTAAGCCCAGAGCGAGCCCGTCCTCCCCATCCCGGTCTGGATCTCGTCGAGGATCAGCAGCGCACCGGACTCGTCGCAGGCCTGCCGCGCCGCCAGCATCGCCTCATCGTTGAGCGGGTAGATCCCGGCCTCGCCCTGGATCGGCTCGATCAGCACCGCCGCGGTGCTCTCGCCGACGGCTTCGCGCAGGGCGCCGGCGTCGTTCAACGGCACCGAACGGAACCCGGCCAACATCGGCCCCAACTCGGGGTTCGCGGCCAGTGCGGGCGTCGCCGCCAGCGAGCCGTAGGTGCGGCCGTGGAAATCGCGGGAGAAGCTGACGATCTCCGGCGCCTGGATCCCGCGCCGGTGGGCGTGCTTGCGGGCGATCTTGATCGCGCACTCGTTGGCCTCGGTGCCGGAGTTGGAGAAGAAGACCCGGCCGCCGAGGCTCGACTCGGCGAGGCGCTCGGCGAGGCGCACCATCGGCTCGGTGTAGAAGAGGTTGGAGACGTGCATCAGCCGCCCCGCCTGCTCGCGGACCGCCGCGACCACGGCCGGATTGCAGTGGCCGACCGAGCAGACCGAGATGCCGCCGAGCAGGTCGAGGTACTCCTTGCCGGCGGAGTCCCAGAGCCGGGTGCCCTCGCCGCGGACGAACTCGACCGGGGCCCGCCTGTAGGTCCGCATCAGGTAGCGCTCCTCGAGCGTCTGCAGGTCGGTCAGGCTCACGGCGTGACCATGGTGCCGATGCCGGCGTCGGTGAACAGCTCCAGCAGCAGGCTGTGCGGCTTGCGGCCGTCGATGATGTGGGCGGACTGGGCGCCGCCGCGGATCGCGTCGACGCAGGCCTGCAGCTTCGGCCGCATGCCGCCGTCGACGCTCTCCAGCATCTCCTCGACCTCGCCCACGGTGGCCCGTGAGATCAGTGAGGACTCGTCGCCGGCGTCGGCGAGCCAGCCCTCGACGTCGGTGAGGAAGATCGCCTTGTGGGCGCCGAGCGCAGCGGCGACCTTGCCGGCCGCCTCGTCGGCGTTGACGTTGTAGGACTGGCCGGAGCGGTCGGAGGCCGAGGAGGCGATCACCGGGATGTAGTCGGCGGCGATGTGGTTGAGGACGTCGACGTCGACCCGCTCGACCGAGCCGACGAAACCGACCTTGTCGGCGTTCGGCAGCGGGGAGACCTCGAACAGGGTCCCATCCTCGCCGGCGAGGCCGACCGCGGGCTGGCCGTGGCGGTTGAGCCGCTGGACGATTTCCGAGTTGAGCTTGCCGACCAGGACCATCTTCGCCACCTCGACGGTCTCGGCGTCGGAGACGCGCATGCCCTCGTGAAACTTGACCTCGAGGCCCAGCCGCTCCATATAGCGAGTGATCTCCGGGCCGCCACCGTGGACGATCACCGGGTTGAGGCCGACGTACTTGAGCAGGACGACATCGGTCGCGAAGGCGTCGCGCAGGCCCTCCTCGAGCATCGCCGCGCCGCCGTACTTGATCACCACGGTGCGCCCGTGGAACTCGCGGATGTAGGGCAGCGCCTCGAGCAGCGTCTCGACGCTGGCTCCGGCCGCCCGCGACTGCGGTGCCTGCTCGGTCATCGTCCGCTCCTCTCGATTGAGTGCTTCAAGTCGTGTACTCCGCGTTGATCCGGATGTACTCATAGCCCAGGTCAGAGAACCAGACATGGGCGCGGTGCTCGCCACGGTCGAGCCGGACGCCGATCTCGGCCTCGGGCTCCTCGCCACCGAGCTCGGTGGCGTCGATCGAGCCGGCGCCGATCTCCTCCAGGTCCTCGCCCGCCAGCGCCGCGCCGGCGGCTTGGGCGATCCGACCCCAGTTGGGGTCGCGACCGAACAGCGCCGTCTTGACCAGCGGCGAGTTGGCGATCGCCCGGGCGACCCGCTCGGCCTCGACGACGGAGGCGGCCTCCTCGACCTCGATCCGCGCCACCCTGACCGCCCCCTCGCCGTCGCGGACGATCTCGATCGCCAGCTGCAGCAGGACCGCCTCCAGCAGGCCCTCGGGCAGCGGCTTGCCGCTGGCCCCGGTCGCCTGAAGCAGGACGCAGTCGTTGGTGCTCATCTGCCCGTCGACGGTGATCCGGTTGAAGGAGGCGTCGACGGCGGAGCGCAGGGCGGCATCGGGGTCATCGAGCACGGCGTCGGTCTGGACGAAGCAGAGCATCGTCGCCATGTTCGGCTCGATCATCCCGGCACCCTTGGCCTGAGCGGAGATGGTCACGCCATCGACCTCCAGCGTGCAGCACTTCGGCCAGCGGTCGGTGGTGGTGATCGCGTCCGAGAAGACTCCACCGCCGGTGGCCGAGAGGCCCGCCGCGGCCTCGTCGATTCCGGGCAGGACGGCCTCGATCGGCAGCGGCACGCCGATCGTGCCGGTCTCGGCGACGGCGACGCTCTCCGTCGCCAGGCCGAGTGCCTGCGCTGCCCGCTCGGACATGCCCAGCGCGTCGGCATAGCCCTGCGCGCCGGTCTCGGCATTGGCGTTGCCGGAGTTGACCACAGCCGCGCGGATCCGGCCACGGTCGCAGTGCTCGCGGCAGACCCGGATCGGGGCCGCCGCGGAGGCGTTGCGGGTCAGCAGCAGTGCCGAGGTGACGCTCTCCTCGTCGCAGACGATCAGGCCGACATCGGTCCTGCCGCCGCCCTTGAGCCCGCAGTGGGCGCCGCCGGCGCGGAAGCCGGGCGCCAGCTGTGCCGGGTCGAGCTCCTCGACACCGGGCGGGGCCTCGACCCATCTGGACCTGAAAAAGCCCTGGCTCACCGCAATCCCTCCGTCTCGTCCAGTCCCAGCATCAGGTTGAGGTTCTGGATCCCCTGGCCCGACGCCCCCTTCCAGAGGTTGTCGATCGCCGAGAAGGCCATCACCCGCCCCCGCTCCTCGACGGTCACGTAGACGTGGCACTCGTTCGTGTCACGGAGGTCGCGCAGGCCCGGCGGCCGGTCGACGACGCGGACGAAGGGCTCGCCGGCGTAGCGCTCCCGATACAGGGCCTGGACCTGCTCTTTGGTGACCGGCTCGGTCGTCTGCGCGTAACAGCTGGCCAGCTCGCCCTGGTCGAGCGGCAGCAGGTGCGGGACGAAGGTGACCGGGGCGGGGCTGCCGAGCGCCGCCAGCTCCTGCTCGATCTCGGGCCGGTGGCGATGTCCCTCGGTCTTGTAGGCGAAGGCGTTCTCGTCCATCGAGGCGTAGTGCATCGCGTCGCCGCCGCCGCGCCCGGCGCCCGAGACCCCCTGCATGGCGTTGATGACAACGTCGGCGAGCAGACCCTTTTCGGCCAGCGGCGCCAGGCCGAGCACGCTGGCGGTCGGGTAGCAGCCGGGGGTGGCTACCAGCTTCGCCTCGCGCAGCTGCTCCCGGTACATCTCGGTCAGCCCGTAGACCCCGGTCCCGAACAGGTCGGGGGCGCCGTGCTCGCCGTACCAGCGCTCGTAGGTCTCCATCTCGCGCAGCCGGAAGTCGGCCGAGAGGTCGACCACGAGGATCCCCTGGGCGCGCAGGGCGGCGACGGTCGGCGCGGCAGCACCATGCGGATAGGCGACGATCGCGGCATCGACGCCCTCAACCCGGTCGAGGTCCAGCGCGGTCAGCTCCAGCGGCACCCGGTAGCGCGGGTAGAGGCTGTCGAGCCTGGTGCCGGCGTCGCTGCGCGAGGTGACCGCGACCAGTTGCAGGCGCGGGTGACGCCAGGTGATCTGCGCCGCCAGGGCACCGGTGAAGCCGGAGGCGCCGGCGACCAGGACCCGCGCCGCGGGCTCGCCGACCAGCGGTTGTGTATCGATCTCATTCACGAAGACTGCCTCCAATCTGCTCCAGGCTCGCCTTGATCGCCTCGCGCCGGGCGGCGACCTCCTCGTCGGTGAGGGTGCGGTCGGGAGCGCGGAACTCGAGCCGCAGAGCGAGGCTCTTGCGCCCCTCGCCGAGCTGCTCGCCTTCGAAGAGGTCGAAGACGTCGGCCGATTGGAGCAGCTCGCCACCGCCCTCCAGCACCGCGTCGCGGACCGCCATCGCGGTCACCTCAACCGGCACCAGCACGGCGAGGTCCTGGTAGACGGAGGGGAAGCCGGTGACGTCCTCGTAGCTCTCCTCGCCGAGGGTGGCGGCGCCGACCAGCGCCGCGGTGGCAATTTCGAACCCGACCGCGGCGTCGATGTCCCACTCGCGGCAGACCAGCGGGTGGATCTCGCCGATCCAGCCCACCGGGACTTCGGAAATCGCGACCGCCGCCGCCCGCCCGGGATGCAGGAACGGCTCCGGCGCCGCCTCGAAGCCGATCTCGACGCCGAGCTGGCCGGCGAGGGCCTCAAGGGCGCCCTTGAGCGCGAAGAAGTCGGCCGGCTCTCCCCCGCCCCGCCACGACTTCTCAACCAGCGGCCCGACGGCGAGGGCGGCCAGCCGGTGCGGCTCGGCAAAGGCCGCCGGGCGCTCACCGGCGAAGACCCCCGCCAGCGGCCCGTCGCCGACGGCGTCGAGCTGCAGGTAGACCTGGCCGGACTCGAAGAGGGCGACGCTGCCGGCCTCGCGGGCAAGGTTGCGGGCGGCGACGGCGAGCAGCGAGCCGAGCAGGGTCGTCCGCATCGCCGACTGGTCCTCGGAGAGTGGGTTGGCGAGCAGGACGGCGTCGGCGCGCGGGTCACCGTCGGGGATCCGCAGGCGCGCGTTCTCGCCGGGATCGGTGAAGCTCCAGCCGACGATCTGGTCAAAGCCGAGCCCGCAGAGGCCGTCCTCGACGCGCCGCCGCAGCTGCTGCTCATGGCTCAGCCCGCCGACCTTCTCGGCCACCGCCGGCAGCGTCGTCGGCAGGTGCTCGTCGAAGCCGTGGACCCGGCCGACCTCCTCGATCAGGTCGACCTCGCGGGTGACGTCCTGGTGGCGGTCCGGCGGCACCCCGACCTGGAGGTCGTCGCCGTCGACCTCGACCTCGAAGCCGAGGCACTCCAGGTAAGCGACCTGGTCGGCCTGCTCGATCCGCATCCCGAGTACCCCCTCGACCCGGGCGGCCCGCAGCGCGATCCGCCGCGGCGGCGGGCCCTCGGCGCCGACGTCGATCGTTCCCGGCACCAGCTTCGCCCCGCAGAGCTCGACCAGCAGCCGCGAGGCGATCGCCTGCGCCCGCATGCAGAGCGCCGGGTGCAGCTGCTTCTCGAAGCGCGAGGAGGCCTCCGAGCGCAGCCCCAGCAGGCGCGAGGTGCGGAGGATGTTGGTGCCGTTCCAGTTCGCGACCTCGAGCAAGACCCGGGTCGTCTCCGCGGAGACCTCGGAGGTCTGGCCGCCCATGATCCCGGCGATCCCGGTCGGGCCCTCGCTGTCGCAGACCAGCACGGTCTCCGCGTCAAGGGTCCGCTCGACCCCGTCCAGCGTCGTCATCTTCTCCCCCGATGCGGCCGCGCGCACGGTCAGCGCCCCGCCCGGCACCTTGTCGAGGTCGAAGGCGTGCAGCGGCTGCGCGATCGCCAGCATCACGTAGTTGGTGATGTCGACGACGTTGTTGATCGGCCGCTGACCGGCCGCGGTCAGGCGTGCCTGCAGCCAGAGCGGCGAAGGGGCGACCGTGACGTCGGTGAAGACGCGAGCGGTGAAGCGCGGGCAGAGCTCGGGCACCTCGACCGCGACCGAGGCGAAGTCGGCGACCTCACCCGCGCCGGCGGCCTCGGCGTCCTCGCTCCAGGGCTCGGTGGCCAGCGGCGCCGCCGAGATCGCGTGCACCTCCCTCGCCACCCCCCAGACGCCGAAGCAGTCGACCCGGTTCGGGGTGACCTCGAGTTCCAGCACCGGCTCGGCCAGCGGCAACACCTCGGCCAGCGGCGTGCCGGCGGCGATGCCCTCGTCGAGGACGAGGATCCCGTCGGCGCCGGCGCCGACCTCGAGCTCGGAGGCCGAGAGGATCATCCCCTCCGAGGCGACTCCCCGCAGCTTCGCCTTGCGCAGCTTCTCGCCGCCGGGCATGCGGGCACCGGGCAGGGCAACGGCAACGGTCTGGCCGGCGGCGACGTTGGGTGCGCCGCAGACGATCGTCCGCTCACCCTCGCCGTCGTCGACGGTGCAGACCCGCAGCCGGTCGGCGTCGGGGTGCTGCTCGGCCGCCACCACCTTGCCGACCACGAAGCCATCGGCTGAGGGTGGGCCGACGCTGCCGACCCGCTCGACCTCGGTCCCGGTCATCACCAGCCGCTCGGCGATCTCCGCCGCGCCGACGCCGGGATCGCAGTACTCGCGCAGCCATGAGTAGGGGATCTTCATCCGAACTGCTCCAGCATCCGCACGTCGTTGTCGAAGAAGCGCCGCAGGTCGGGGATGCCGTGGCGCAGCATCGCCACCCGCTCGACCCCGAGCCCGAAGGCGAAGCCCTGGACCCGCTCGGGGTCATAGCCGTTGTCGGCGACGAAGCCGAGCACGTTGGGGTCGACCATCCCGGCACCGAGGATCTCGATCCAGCCCTGGCCCTTGCAGAGGTTGCAGCGCTCGTGCCCGGCCAGCGAGCCGGTGCCGCCGCACTGGAAGCAGGAGACGTCGACCTCGACGCTGGGCTCGGTGAAGGGGAAGAAGTGCGGCCGCAGGCGCAGCTCGCGCTCGTCGCCGAAGATCGCCCGGCAGAGCGCCAGCAGCGTCCCCTTGAGGTCGGCCAGGGTCAGGCCCTCGGCGATCGCCAGCCCCTCCATCTGGTGGAACATCGGGCTGTGGGTGGCATCGGAGTCGCGCCGGTAGACCTTGCCGGGGACGATGATGAAGATCGGCGGCGCCTGCGCCTCCATCGAGCGCACCTGCACCGGCGAGGTGTGGGTGCGCAGCAGCACGTCGGGGTGGGACTGGATGTAGAAGGTGTCCTGGAGCATCCGCGCCGGGTGCCCGGGCGGGTGGTTGAGGGCGGTGAAGTTGTAGTAGTCGTGCTCGATCTCCGGCCCCTCGGCGACCCGGTAGCCGAGCCCGACCATGACGTCCTCGATCAGCCGCGTCGTGCGGGCGACGAGATGGGGGTGGCCGACGGCGCGTGGCGGCGCGCCGGGCAGGGTGACGTCGACCCGGTCGCCGGCCAACCTGGTCTCGAGCTCGCTGGCGTCGAGCCGCTTGGCCCTGGCCTCGAGCAGCGCCTCCAGCTCCTTGCGCGCCCTGTTGGCGCCGCCCCCGACCTGCCCGCGTTCCTCCGCTGGCAGCTCGGCGATGCCGCGCAGGATCGTTGTCAGCTCGGCTTTACGGCCCAGGTAGCGGACCCGCAGCTCCTCCAGCTCGGCACTGGTCGAAGCTGCCTCGATCGCGCTCCCGGCCTCGCTCCGCATCTCCTCGATCCGCTCAAGCATCGGCCCGCTCCGCCATCGCGGCCGACGATATCCGCTCGCAGGCAATGGCTGCCGCGGCGGCGACGTTGAGCGACTCGGCCGCCCCCGTGCGCAGCGGGATCGTCGCCTCGGCCCCGCACTCGGCCAGCACCTCGGCCGGCAATCCCTCCCGCTCGGCACCGAGACAGAGCGTCGCCGCGCCCTCCAGGGCCGCGAGCCCGGCGCCACCATGGGCGACCAACGCCACCCGCGGCGCCGGCGTCTCCCCCACCCCGGCCCGTGCCGGGGCCTGGGCGAAGATCGATCCCATGCTCGCCCGTACCGCCTTCGGCGAGAAGGGGTCGGCGCAGCCGGGGCCGAGCGCGATCGAGCCGCCGAGCAGGGCGTCGGCGCTGCGGACGATCGCGCCGACGTTGCCGGGGTCGCCAACCCCGTGCAGGTAGACACAGGGCGAGGCGGGGGCCTCGGACCAGCGCAGCGGCCAGACCGCGATCGCCCGCGTGCCCGAGCCCAGCGAGGACGCCGCGGCCAGCAGCTCCGGATCGACCTCCTCGCCGCCGAGGCCGCTGCCCGCCGCGGTCAGCAGGAAGCACGGCTCGGCGCCGGCGGCCAGCCCCGCCTCGACGAGGTCCTCGCCCTCGGTCGCGAACAGCCCCTCGCGCTCGCGGTGCTTGCGCTCGCGCAGCTTGCGAACCAGCTTCAGCTTCTCGTTTTGGGGGCTGGCGATCATCGGTTGGTGTCTCTGGGTGTGACCTTCTGGTTGGCGGTTTCTTCTCCTGGAACGAAAAAGCGGGCCGTTTTCACGGCCCGCCCGGGAGATTGGAGTGTCGGTGTGCCGCTAAGCGGCCGCACCCTCCCGGGCTAGCTCCACGAATCGGCGGAAGGCATCGCGATCGCTGACGGCGATCTCGGCCAGCATCTTGCGGTTGACCTCGACTTCGGCTTTGCCGAGGCCGTGGATGAGTTCGGAGTAGCTCATGCCCTCGAGCCGCGCGGCAGCGTTGATGCGGGTGATCCAGAGTCGACGGAAGGTGCGCTTCCTGTTGCGGCGGTCGCGGTAGGCGTACATCCCCGAGCGCTGCACCTGCTCTTTGGCGAAGCGGTACGAGGAGTGCTTGCGGCCGAAATAGCCCTTGGCTTCCTTGAGGACCTTGCGGCGCTTCTTGCGCGCATGGACGGAGCGCTTGACGCGGCTCACTTCTTACCCCCCCGGAGCAGGGCCCGCACCGTCGGCGCGTCGTTCTTGGAGATCTCGACCGGCCGTGCCATCTTCCGCTTCCGCTTCGGCGACTTCTTCTCCAGGATGTGACTGGAGTAGGCGCGACGGCCCCGGAGCTTGCCGGTACCGGTCTTGCGGAAGCGCTTGGAGGCGCCCGAATGGCTTTTCATCTTTGGCATCGGACGGGTATTGAAGCAGACGCCTAGGAGGCGGGCTCCATGACCTGCACGTTGTCGACCTCGACCGAGCATTCGACGGGCGCCGCGCAGGAGATTTCCGGGTCATGGTAGATGCCGACACGAAGGTGCGACGGGATCGGATCTCCGGCAGAAAGACCATCGGAGCTGCCGTTTGGCCCTTCCGGCTCGGTCCGCAGCGTCGCCCCATGCAGCACCGGGCTGCGCTCGCCGGAGTCATTGAAATCGCCGTCGCCATTGAGGTCGGCGGAGACCTGCAGCCAACCCTTTTCGGCGTCCTGGGAGTAAAAGACGTCCCAGGCGAAGCGGGTCCAGGCGCTGCGACGTGCGGGGAATTCCCAGAGGTTGTGCCAGCTGTCGACAACCACCCAGTGATTCTGCCTCGCTTCCATCTCCAACTGCGGGCCACAGCAATCATCGTCGGACGGCTGTGCCTGCTTCATCTGCATCACCGTCTGCCAATTGCTGGTCGAGAGCGGGAAGTTGGCGGGCAGCCGCTCGGAGTAATAGGTGATCCGGTGCTGGCCCTCGTGGTAGAAGGTGGTCGGGCCGACTTTGTAGTCATTGAGACCCAGCTCGCAGCGCTCGCCATAGAAGTCGTCGCCATCGAAGACGGTGAGGCGGCGGTAGGCGCCATCCGGAGGGTCGCCGTTTGCAGTCGGATGAGTGTCTCCACCAGTTTCGACTGACGAATACCGGGAGTCATTCGCGCACTCGATGCTGCCCCAGAACGGCAGTGGGTCCGCTTCCGTGGAATTGTCAGAGGCAACCAGCCGGCAGCCGAGCAGGCTCATCGAAATCGGAGCCGAGGTCTGAGTAGCACCGATCGGGCAGCCCGGATCGGTCGACGGGGGCCCTGGCGATTCGGCTTCTTCAACCGGCGGTTCGGCTTCTTCAACCGGTCCAGCCGGCGGTTCGGCTTCTTCAACCGGCGGTTCGGCTTCTTCAACCGGCGGTTCGGCTTCTTCAACCGGCGGTTCGGCTTCTTCGACCGGCTCAACCGGAGGTTCAACTTCTCCAATAGGCGGTTCAACTTCTTCGACCGGCGGTTCAGGTGCGACAGGGGGAAGTTCCGCTTCTGCCAAGGGCGGTGCCGGTCTGAGGACCGGCAATTCCGTTTCCTCCGGCGAGGACACCGGGACTGCCGACGCGACCGGCGCCAAACCGCCAGCCTTTTTCGGTTCGCCGTTGAAAACCACGGCGATAGCTGCCGCGACCTCCGACTTTGGCACGACGCCACCACAGAGAAGCTCGGGGCATTTCGGAGCGCCAAGCGACCGACTGGGAGCCAGAGCCACCTCCCCCGGCCTGAATGCAATCCGCACCGCTCCAAGGCGCGCATTCACCGGGGCCACCCTGGCAGCCCTGAGTGCTCTCGCCCCAGCGATCGCCGACATGGCCAAGAGGACGAGTGAGAGAAACACCGCGAGCCCGAGACACGTCTTGGCGAGCCTCGTCATGACTTCGGCCCCACGACTTGGACGTTGTCGACCTCAACCGAGCATCCGCCCGGGCTCGGACAGGAGAGTGAACTGCTGTGGTAAACACCGACACGGAGGTGCGACGGGATCGGATCTCCGGCAGAAAGACCATCGGAGCTGCCGTTTGGCCCTTCCGGCTCGGTCCGAAGCGTCGCCCCATGCAGCACCGGGCTGCGCTCGCCGGAGTCATTGAAATCGCCGTCGCCATTGAGGTCGGCGGAGACCTGGATCCAGCCCTTGGAGGCATCCTGGGAGTAGTAGACGTCCCAGGCGAAGCGGGTCCAGGAGTTGATACGCGCTGGAAATTCCCAGAGGGTCTTCCAGCTGTCGGCTATGACCCACTCGCCGCCGCGAGCCTGCATCTCCAGCTCCGGTCCGCAGCAGTTGTCATCGGAGGGCTGAGTCTGCTTCATCTGCATCACCGTCTGCCAGGCATTGGAGCTGAGCGGGTAGTTCGAAGGGAGTCGCAGGGAGAGATAGGTGGCCCGGTGCTGGCCCTCGTGGTAGAAGACCGTCGGGCCACTGCGGTTGTCGTTTTCGCCGAGCTCGCAGCGCTCGCCATAGAAGTTGTCGCCGTCGAGAACGGTGAGACGACGATAGGCACTGTCGGGTTGGCTGCCACCACCAACCATCGGATGCGGATCGGCTCCTGAGCCGATCAGAGCGGCCCGCGAGGGGACCACCTTGCCCGAGGTGCCGCACTGGATCGCACCCCAGAACAGCAGCGGGCTGGCGACCGAGGCAGTATCCGAGGCAAGCAACTTGCAGCCCGGCAACGTCATCCCGAGCGCAGCCGTCGAGGTGGCCTGCGCGATCGGACAGGCCGCCGGCGGCGGGGTGACCGGCGGCGGCGTCACCGGCGGCGCTTCCGGAGTCGCGGAGCCGGCATCGATCACCTGAATGTTGTCGAAGTCGATCGAGCAGCCAGTCGGGTACGGGCAGGGGATCGAGGGGTCATGACTAAGGCCGACGCGAAGGTGCGAGGGGATCGATGCGCCTGCCGCCAGCCCGTCGGCGGCGTTGAAAGACCCGGCCGCCTCGGTCTTCAGCGTCGCGGTGCGAATCACCGGACTGCGCTCACCGCTGTCATCGAAGTCGCCGTCGCCATTGAGGTCGGCGGAGACCTGCAACCAACCCTTCGTGGGGTCTTTGGAGTAGTAGACATCCCAGGCGAAGCGGGTCCATCGATTCGCTGTCGCCGGGAACGTCCAATCCTCGCCGTCGGGAGAATTGATGTGCCAGGAGTTGTCGTAGGCGCCCATGAAGAGGCTCGGGAGGCCATCCGAGGTCGGGTGGTCGGGCTGGGTCTGACTCATCTCCATCACGGTCTGCCACTTGTCGATCGCGAGCGGATAGTTGCTCGGCAGGCGCATCGAGACATAGGTCACCCGGTGCTGCCCCTCGTGGTAGAAGACCGTCGGCCCTTCGTCGTGGTCGTCAAGTCCAAGTTCGCAGCGCTCGCCCCAGACGTCGTCGCCGTCATAGACGGTGAGATGGCGATAGGCGTCAACGCCGAACTGGTCTTCTCCGAGCGCTGTTTCAGCCGGGTCGTCCGGACCGACCGGGCGCTGAGCGCGGGTCGGATCTTCGCAGTTGACCGCACCCCAGAAGGAGAGCGGATCGGAAACGGAGCTGACGGCGTTGGCGACGACGTCGCACCCTTCCAGCGTCATCTCGACCTTGACGGTGGGCTGGGTCGGATCCAGTGCGCAGGCATCGGCGGCAAAGGCGGAGTTGGAGCTGGAAGCCGATCCGGCAGCCCAGGCGATCAGCACGCCGATCAGGATCGTCGCGGCCAGCAGCACGTGGCGACTGCGATCGGTCATGGCTTTAGGGGTGTTCCGTTCGGACATCCTTCTCCATGGGTGTGGTCTCTCCCGGCCCGGGAACCCCTGCTTCCTGCCCCTCGGGCGGCGATACATAACTCCTGATGGAGCTCATATTCGCATACCCAATTATCTGGCGCGTCAATCCACCAAACGTCCAGCCTCTTTGCAGAAGGTCCGCCGCCTTACGGCGCGACGACCTGCACGTTGTCCACATCGACCGAGCAGCCGCTCGGAGCGGGACAGGGAATGACCGGATTGTGGTAGATCCCAGCTCGCAGGTGGGAGGGGATCGGTGCCCCGGCGGGCAGGCCATCAGAAGCTCCGTGCGGCCCTTCTGGCTCAGTCCTCAGGGTGGCGATATGGACCACTTGGCTGCGCTCACCGCTGTCTTCGAAATCGCCGTCGCCATTGAGGTCGGCGGAGACCTGTATCCAGCCCTTGGAGGCATCCTGGGAGTAGTAGACGTCCCAGGCGAAGCGGGTCCAGGAGTTGCTCTTGGCCGGGAAGCTGAAGAGCGTTTTCCAGCTGTCGACAATGACCCACTTGCCTTCGCGGGCCTGCATCTCCAGCACCGGGCCGCCGGAATTGTCGTCAGAGGGCTGGGTCTGCTTCATCTGCATCACCGTCTGCCAGTTGGAGTTGGCCAGCGGCAGGTTGTCGGGGAGACGCTCGGAGATGTAGGTGACGCGGTGCTGGCCCTCGCGATAGAAAACCGTCGGGCCGCTGCGGTTGTCGTTTTCGCCCAACTCGCAGCGCTCGCCGTAGAAGTCGTCGCCGTCAAAGGCCGTCATGCGGCGGTAAGCGCTGTTTTCCTGGGCAGCACCGCTGGCGGTGGCGTGGGTATCGCCTTCACTTGGCATTGTCGAGTAGCGGGAGGAATTCTGGCACTGGATTGAGCCCCAGAAGCCGAGGGGGCTTGATTGCGAGGAGGTATCGGAGGCGATCATCTTGCAGCCGGGCAGGCTCATCCCGAGCGGGGCCGTGGTCGTAGTCGCGGTCAGCGGACAGGCTTCAGGAGCGGGGATGGGGGCCGGAGTCGGCGCTGGTTCCGGCGCTGGGGTGGGGGGCGGAGCAGGAGTGGGCGTCGGAGTCGGCGCTGGTTCCGGACTTGGGACAGGGGCGGGCACCGGGGTCGGTTCGGGGGCCGGAGTCGGCGCTGGTTCCGGTGTCGGAGCCGGATCCGGGGCGGGCGCAGGCGTGGGGAGCGGCGTCGGAGTGGGCGTCGGGTCCGGGTTCGGCGCTGGTTTCAGGGCCGGCGCGGGTTCTGGAGTCGGCACCTGTTTGGGCGCAAGAGTAGGCACCTGTCCGGGCGTGGGGGATGTGGATATGGACACCGGAACGGGGGCAGGGTGTTCAATGCGGACCCGGATCCGCCGCGACAGGCCGCGCGAGGATGCCGCCCTGAGGTCGACAGAGCTGACATCGCGGGGAACTCCGAGACGCACCTGTTTGGCGAACCTGCCGTCGGCATCGGCGTGGAGCGTGCTGAGGAGCTTCCAGTCGTTTTCCTGCCTGACCAAGATGCGAACGCTCGAACCGCAGGCGGTTCCACCGAGGCGGATGGCTTCGCCGCTGACCAGTTGCTGCTTGGAGGCGTCCAGCGTCGTCCGACCACACGAGGCCGATGCGGCGGCCGGCGCGAGCAGTGCGCAGAACAGCAGGGCGGCGGTGAGAAAGGCGCCACGAAGGATGGATACGGGCTGGGTGTGGTTCGGGTTCGTCTGCACCGAATCCCGATCGGCCGCCCCCCACGCCACCCGACGATCCGCCCCCGAGCTTGGACCGATGTATCCGCGGGGCTGGACTTTCGTTGGACGCACGCGCCCAAAATTTCGGCGGTGCCTGCGCGCTGCCGAGAAGGGTCAATGTATGAGCGCACTCAAAGCCGAGCTGATCTCCGATGTGGCCGGAATCGACCCGATCGAAGCCGACTGGCGCAGGCTCGCCGAGCAGCGCTCGAACGGCTTCATTACGCCTGAGTGGTTTCGCAGCTGGTGGGAGTTCCAGGGCCGCGAATCCTCCCTTCCGCTGATCTCGGTTGCGCGTCGATCCGACGGAACCGTCGCCGGGGTGATGCCGCTCGTCCTCGACGAATCGAGCAGGCCCCGCGCCGTGCGTTTCGCGGGGGCCTCGATCGGAGATCGCTTCCACCCCGCCGCCAGCGACGCGGACGAGATCCCGGTCGCCGCGGCGACGATGAAGGCCCTGGAAGTGGCCGGCCTCGATCGACGGATGATCCTGCTCGAGTGCGCCGACACCCGCAGCCGCTGGTGGCGGCTGATGCAGGGCGCCTCTTCGATCCGGCGGGCGATCATCGAGCAGCAACAGACCGTGGTCCCCTTCATCACCCTTCGGGGGATGGACTGGGAGGAGTACCTCGCCCAGCGCAGCAAAAACTTCCGCAAGCAGATCCGCCGCGCTGAGCGCGCCCTCGTCCGCGAGCACGGGATGAAGCTCCGACTCAGCACGGAGGCCACCCTGGAGGCCGACCTGGCCGAACTGTTCCGGCTCCACGACCTGCGCCGTGCCGACCTCGGTGGCTCCTCTCTGGACGCTCGTGCCCGCCAAGCACTCGGCGCCTTCGCGCTCGCAGCCCAACGACGCGGGTGGCTACGCCTCAACTTGATGGAAGCCGACGGTGTCGCCGTCTCAGGACTGATCGGCTGGCGGCTGGGCGACTCCTATGCCTCCTATCAAGGGGGGTTCGACCCCGCCTGGTCCAGGTCCAGCGTCGGTATCACCAATGAGGCGATGAGCATCCGCAACGCGATTGAGGAGGGCGCCTCCGAATACGATTTCCTACTCGGGACCGAGGACTGGAAGCGCCGTTTCACCGACGAAATGCGACCTACTCAGACCGCGGTTCTACTACGGGCCCGGCGGCCGACCCGCCTTCTGGTTGCAGCGGAGGCACAGGCTCGACGGGCAGGCTCGCACCTAGGTGAGCGCCCGGCCGTGAGCAGCCTGGTCCGCTCGATGCACGGGTTGATCCCCACCGCCCGGGGCTCCTGATAGCCGTCGAACAACCGGCCCTTTCTCAACCTCGTCGCAGGGCCTTCTTCGCGATGGCCCGTCCGTGGGTATGCAGGACCTTGCTCGCCGTCCCGGTCGGAGTCGGAGCAAAGGCGCGGACCCGGAGCAGCTCCCGGGAGCCGTTCGCCCATCGCTCCTTGTAGGGGTCCGGCCCACCCATGAACTCGGTGACCTCGAGGCCCACGGAGAAACCACGGGAGATCATCTCTGCCATCAGGACGGTGCCGATCCCGAGGCGGGACAGCTCGGCGTCCTGGCCGAGCTTGAGCAGGTACTGGCACTCGGCCGTCTCCAAACCGAAGCTGAAGGCAACGGCCTGGCCGTCGATGCGCAGGAAGGCGAGGCTCAGCATCCCGTGCTCCGCGGCCCAGCGCCCGGTCTCTCTGTAAAATTTCAGGGTGTCTGGACTGGAGATGATCGCGGTGCCGCGGTCTCCCTTCCAACCGGTGGCCTCGAGGCGAAACCCCTCGTCAAGCAGATCGTCGAGACGGTCGCTGCGCTTGATCACTTCAAAGCCCACCTCACCCTCACCCTCCATCCGCCTGCGGTAACGGCGGACGTTGCCGCGCAGCTTCCCGGAGAGTCCATCCAGATAGCTCTCCCAGTCGCCTTCCATCCGCACGAAGAGCGAGCGCATTAGCACCTCGTTAACGGTCCGGTAGCGGCCGGAGGCCTCGACGAAGCTGGCGACGTCGTCTCCTTCCTTCTCGAGAAAAGAGAAGTCGATCCGCCGTGGCGAACGCTCGAACACCGCGGCGAAGAGCTCCGCTCGCACGGCCTCGTCCTCCGCGGTCGCTCCGTAGAAGTCGGATTGCCAGTTGGTCGGCGAACCGATCGCCGAGCCGGAACGGCGGACGGGGAGAACACCGGCTAGATGGCCGTCCCGCCGCAGGGCGAAGATCAACAGCTCTCCCGAACCGAACGCCTCCCACCAGCGCAGGAACCACCCGGGGCGGAGGAAGGGCAGCTCGCCGGTGCGAATCGCCAGCTCTTCCCACTCAGCCTCAATTGGCTCGACCTCATCGTAGATCTCAACCATGTGTCGCTTTCTCCTGAACGTTAGGGTCCGCCTCAATGCGCATCGTCTACGTAATCGGCACTCGCCCGAACTTCGTCAAGACTGCACCAGTGATCGCGGCGCTCCGCGCTCGCCTGCCCGACGGCAGGCACACGGTCATCCACACCGGCCAGCACTACGACCGGCTGATGTCGGAGGTCTTCTTCGAGGAGCTCGGGGTGCCTGCCCCGGACTTCATGCTCGAGGTCGGCTCGGGCTCTCACGCGGTGCAGACGGCGCGCACGATGGAGCGCCTGGAGCCGGTCCTCGAAGCCGAGAAGCCGGACCTGGTGATGGTCCCCGGCGATGTCAACTCCACCCTGGCGGCGGTCCTGACCGCGGTCAAGATGGGCATCCCGGTCGCCCACATCGAGTCCGGCCTGCGCAGCTTCGACCGCACGATGCCGGAGGAGATCAACCGGATCGTCGCCGACGAGTTCTCCGAGCTGCTCTTCCTCCACTCCGACGAGGCGATCGTCAACCTGCGGGCCGAGGGGATCGCCGACGAGCGCATGCACTTCGTCGGCAACACGATGATCGACACCCTGGTCGCACTGGAAGACCGCTTCCGGGCCGCGAACTCCGCCGCGACGCTGGGCGTGAAGGCGGGCGAGTTCGCCCTCGTCACCCTGCACCGGCCGGCCCTCGTCGACGGCCCGCTGCTGCCCGAGACCGTCGCCCAGCTCGGCGCCCTCTCCGAGCAGATGCCGGTCGTCTTCCCGGTCCACCCCCGCACCCGCAAGATGATGGAAGAGGCCGGCGCCGAGCACTCCGGCCTGATCCTCTCGGAGCCTCTCGGCTACCTCGACTTCCTCTCACTCGTCGCCGACGCCCGCATGGTCCTTACCGACTCCGGTGGGATCCAGGAGGAGACCAGCTACCTCGGCGTCCCCTGCTTCACCCTGCGCGACAACACCGAGCGCCCGGTCACCGTCCGCGCCGGCACCAACACCCTCCTGGGCCTCGACCCCGCCGCGATCGCCGGCATACCCGCAGCCCTGGCGGCCCGCGGCGACACGCCCAGCGAGCCACCGCCCCTCTGGGACGGCAAGGCGGCGGAGCGAATCGCCGATGTGGTCGTAGCCGGCGCTTAGGCGTCGGCGGGAGCGTCAGCCGCGGCGTCGTCCGCTGCCTCAGCTGGCGCATCGTCTGGGGCAGCGTCGACTGCCGGAGCCTCGTCAGCAGCCGGAGCAGCATCCTCAGTCGCAGCCGTGTCGCCGTTGGCCACCGGGGCCTCGTCGATCTTGTCGATCTCTTTGCTCGGGGCGAGCAGCATGCTCATGTTGCGGCCTTCCTGCAGCGGCGCCGACTCGATCACGGCGATGCCGCCGAGGTCCTCGAAGAGTTTCTGCAGCAGCGCCCGGCCACGCTCGGGGTGGGCCTGCTCGCGGCCGCGGAACATGATCGTCACCTTGACCTTGTCGTGGTGCTTGAGGAAGCGCTCGACATGGCCTTTCTTGGTCGCGTAGTCGTGGGTCGCGATCTTGGGCCGCAGCTTGATTTCGCGGATGTTGACCTGCTGCTGGTGCTTACGCGCCTGCTTCAGCTTCTGCTCCTGCTCGTACTTGTACTTCGAGTAGTCGAGCAGGCGGGTGACCGGCGGCTTCGAGCCGGCGGCGACCTCGACCAGATCGAGGTCGGCGTCCTGGGCGCGTTTCAGCGCCTCGGCGATGTCGACGATGCCCAGCTGCTCGCCCTCGGCGCCGATCAGGCGCACCTGGGGAACGCGGATGCGCTCGTTGATCCGAGTCGTGTCGCGCTCTGGAGGGCGCCGGTCGAACCTACGCGGAACCGGCACTATCGGGAGGAGTGCTGGAGCTTCAAGAGGACGAGAGGTCGGGACGCAGGCACGGAGCGCTCAGCGGCGGCGATGATTTGAGGTGCCTGCAGTCAAGTTGGCGGAGTATAGAGGCAGCGGCGCAGATGGCAACCGGTGGCACTCAGGCCGTGCCGGTCTCGGCCTTGACGCGAGCCGCGAACTCGGCGATCGGCATCGCCCCCAACTCCCCCTCGGCGTGCGAGCGGACGGCGACGGCGCCGACCTCCTGCTCACGGTCACCGACGACCAGCATGTACGGATAACGGCCGAGCGCGGCGTCGCGGATCTTCTTCCCGACCGACTCCGAACGATCGTCGATCGCGACCCGCACACCCGCTTCACGCAGCTCGGCTAGCGCCCGCTCCGCGTACTCGTTGTGGCGGTCGGAGATCGGCAGGACGATCGCCTGCAGCGGCGCCAGCCAGACCGGGAAGCGACCGGCGTAGTGCTCGATCAGGATGCCGGCAAAGCGCTCCATCGAGCCGAGCAGGGCGCGGTGGATCATCACCGGCTGGTGCGGCTCGTCATCGGCGCCCGTGTAATAGAGCTCGAAGCGTTCCGGCATCTGGAAGTCGAGCTGGCAGGTGCCGCACTGCCAGGAGCGGCCGAGCGCGTCGGTCACGTGGAAGTCGATCTTCGGCCCGTAGAAGGCGCCGTCGCCGGGATTGATCTCGTACTCGCGCCCCTGGCGGTGGAGCGCCTCCTTCAGCGCCGCCTCGGCTTTCGCCCACTGCTCCTCGCTGCCCATCGCCTTCTCCGGCCGGGTCGAGAGCTCGACTTTGACGTCCTCGAAGCCGAAGCGCGCGTAGAGCTCGTCGATCGCCTCGCAGATGCTCGCCACCTCGTCGGTGATCTGGTCCTCGGTGCAGTAGACGTGGGCGTCGTCCTGGGTGAAGGCGCGCACCCGCAGCAGCCCGTGCAGGACGCCCTCGCGCTCGTTGCGGGAGACGCGCCCGAACTCGGCCAGCCGCAGCGGCAGCTCGCGGTAGGAGTGGCGCTCGGCGGAGTAGACGAGACAGGCGCCGGGGCAGTTCATCGGCCGCAGCGCGAAGCGGCGCTCGCCGTCCTCCATGAAGTACATCTCGTTGCGGTAGTTGTCCCAGTGCCCGGAACGGTGCCAGAGCTCCTCGTCGAGCACCTGCGGGGTGGCGATCTCCTGGTAGCCGCGCTTGCGCAGCTGCGCCTGGACCTCGTCCTCGATCAGGTGCAGCAGCGTGGTCCCGTTGGGCAGCCAGAACGGCATCCCCGGAGCCTCGTCGCGGAGCATGAAGATGCCGAGCTGGGGGCCGAGCCGGCGGTGGTCGCGGGCCTTCGCCTCCTCGATCCGCTCCAGGTGCTGCTCGAGGTCCTTCTTCGAGAAGAAGGCGGTGCCGTAGATCCGGGTCAGCCGCTCACGATGCTCGTCGCCGCGCCAGTAGGCGCCCGCGACGGAGTTGAGCTTGATCGACTTGATCCGCCCGGTCGAGGGACCGTGCGGCCCGCGGCAGAGGTCCTCGAAGGGGCCGTTCTTGTAGAGGGAGACGGTCTCGACGCCTTCGTTCTCGACCAGGTCTTCGATCAGCTCGACCTTGAAGCCCTGGTCCTGGGCGCGGAAGATCTCCAGCGCCTCGGCGACCGGGACATCACGGCGGCCGAACTCCTCATCGGCATCGATGTGCTTCTGCATCGCCGCCTCGATCTTGCCGAGGTCGTCCTCAGTGATCTTCGTATCGGCCGGGAACTCGAAGTCGTAGTAGAAGCCGGACTCGATCGGCGGCCCGATCGTCACCTTCGTCCCGGGATAGAGATCGACGACGGCCTCGGCCATCACGTGGGCGGCGTCGTGGCGGATCAGCTCCAGCGCCTCGGGGTCGCGGTCGGTGAGGATCCCGATCTCGGCCCCGGCCTCGGGCAGCGGCGCCGAGAGATCGCGCAGCTCGCCGTCGACCCGGATCGCCAGCGCGGCCTTGGCCAGCCCCGGTCCGATCGCCGCGGCGGCGTCGGCCCCGGTCGCGCCTGCCGGCAGCTCCAGCGGCTTCCCGTCGGGCAGGGTGACGACGATCTTCTCCGTTGCGGCCTCCACGGCGGCCATGCTACCCGCGTGCTGGGCCCTGGCGTGCCTGGCGAACCGCGATCAGCGGGCAGGGACTGTGGCGCCCAACCGGGTGGGTCGATTCCCAGAGGATGTAGGGCGGCGCGACGCGGCGGACGCGCAGGCCCGGGTACGGCGGCCGGCCGGGCGCGCCACGGGTGACCACGAAGCGCACACCGCTCGGTGGCCTCTCCCCCGCTTCGCTTTCGGCCTCGATGCAGACGCGGCCGCCGCGCAGCTCCCAGGAGATGTAGGGAACGCCGTGCTGGCTGCCGAGCAGGTCGTCGGAGACGAGCACCAGGGTCGAGCCGGAGGCGACCAGCGGCCGCAGGCCGGTCAGGGCCGGCGAGTAGGAGGTCGGGCCGATCGGGGCGTTGGCGAGCGCCAGCAGCGAGCAGACGCCGGCGGCGAGGATGAACACAGCCGCGGCGAGCGGGCTGAGCGGGCCCGTGTCGCATTTCTTTCGCATACGGGAAGAAAGGCGACACGGCGAGCGGTCGAGCAGCGGCAGCAGGATAGTCAGGGACGCAAGCGGCGCGGCGATCTCGATCGCCTTGGCGGCCGTGTAGGGCGTGCCGGCCACCCGTCCCGCCGCGTAGGCGATCGCGGCCGCGGCGAGGCCGGCGAGGACCGCCGACTCACGCCGTCGCCAGCAACGGGCTACCCCGTACATCAGGAGGACCAGCGCGAAAGCCGCCCCAAGGTAGTAGCCGACAGCCGGCACGGCACCGTCCCCCGGGGCCAGGCGGAAGTCCCCCGACGGCCAGATCCCCAGCGCCTCAAACGGCGAGACCTGGCCGAAGAGGTTGCCGAGGCCCGGGCCGTTGGGGTCGAAGGTCTCGAAGCTGTGAAAGTCGATCATCCGCCCGATCTCCGGGGCGACGAGGACGACGAACGCCAGGGCCGCCAGCAGCACCGGACGCAGCGGCGGCCACCTCCTGCTCATCACGTACTCGGCCACCACCCAGGCGACCGCGGTCCCGGCAAGCCAGATCAGGCCGGGGAAGCTGTAGGTGTAGACAGAGCCGACCGCCAGGAGAGCGGCCGGGACGAAGCGGAGCGGAAGATCGCTCCAGCCCCGGGTCGACTCCCTGAGCGAGAGGGCGAAGGCGAGCAGGAACAGGGCCTGCATCGTCTCCTTGAAGTCGCCCTGGGCGAAGTAGGAGGCGACGACGTAGGCCAGGCCGACGACGAGGGCTCCGGCGGTCCGCGGGATCGGCCTCAGCTTCGCGAACGCAGCCAACGCAGTGAGTGGGGCGAGAACCGCCACGGCAACCATCAGCCCGCTGAAGCCCTGGACCAGCCCGGCGCCAAGTCCCTTGTTGAGAGCGACGACGATCGCGTGCGGGCCGAGGGGGTAGCCCTGATGGAGGAGCTGGGAGCTCTGCCCGTGCGCGAGCCGATCGGCGGTCAGCAGGTGCTGGGACATATCCGGGTTGAAGCTGGTCCCGAGGATGCCGAAGTGGCCTTCGACGGCGAAGGGGAGCGAGGCGGCGAGCAGGGCCACCAGAGCCACCGGCCAGCCGGCGCGCAGCGCCTCTCCCCCGCCCTCCAGCCGTCCCCACAGGTAGGCGACCGCGACGATCGCCAGCACCAGCACGACGATCGCCGAGACGACCCCGTCCCCACCGATCCGCACCGTCCCCCAGCAGATCGCGCAGAGCAGCGCCAACCCCACCGCGGGCGCAAGCCACGACCAGCGACGCACGCCGCAGAGCCCGAGCGCCGCCTGCCCGATCGCCAGCGACGCCCCGCACACGGCCAGTACCGCTGCATAGGTCCCGATCACAAGGCCCGCGAGCCTAGACTGCGGCGATGGCGTTCGTCCCGCCCGCCCGTCACCTGCTGCGTGCCAAGGACCTGGCGGACGCCCGCTACTTCGAGCCGCTCGACGTCGAGCAGATGGCCCGCGCGGCCGGCCTCTCGCGGGCGCATTTCAGCCGCGAGTTCCGGCGCGCTTTCGGCGAGTCGCCGCACGCCTACCTGCTGACCCGCCGCCTGGAGCGAGCGGCGGCGCTGCTGCGGACGACCGACAACTCCGTCGCCGAGGTCTGCCTCGCGGTCGGCCTGCAGGGCATCGGCTCCTTCACGACCAGCTTCAAGCGGGCCTATGGAGTGACGCCGACCGCCTACCGCGCCAGCTTCCCGCCGGCGTCGCGCAACGCCCTGGTCCCGGCCTGCATCGTGCGGGCCTACTCGCGGCCGCAACACCGCACGTTTCGAGAAGACAGCCCGCCCGCCCCGACCTAGCATCGCTCGCAAGCTGAATCCAACCAGGAGGAACCGATGAAGATCGCCAACGCACAGCTGTGGGTCCACGACCAGGAGGAGGCGCTCGCCTTCTACACCGAGAGGCTCGGCATGGAGATCCGCGCCGACGTCACCCTCCCCGAGATGGGTGACTTCCGCTGGCTCAGCGTCGGCCCCGCCGACCAGGAGGACATCGCGATCGTGCTGATGGCGATTCCCGGGCCGCCGATGATGGATCCCGAGACCACCCAGCAGGTCGAAGACCTGATGGCGAAGGGCTTCGCCGGCACCGTCTTCCTCACCACCGACGACTGCCAGGCTTCCTACGAAGAGCTGACGGCTCGCGGCGTCGAGTTCACCGAGCCGCCGGAACAGCGCCCCTACGGCATCGACTCCGGCTTCCGCGACCCGTCCGGCAACAGCCTGCGCCTGACCCAGGTGATGCTGCCGGCGACCGCCTGAACGGCCGCTTCCTCGACCCATTCGAGGAGCTACGGATGGAACTTTCAAACGAGCAGCTGGTCGCCGAGGCAATCGAAATCAACCACACGGTAGTGCGGCGCGAAGAAGCTCCGGGGACCCCGCCCTGATGGGCTAGGATCGACTAGTGGGACTGATGAATTGGATCTGGTGAAGCACAGTTCTCCCGGCACCGCTCGGCGCTCCCGGACCAGTCAACTGGGACCGATCGCTGTTGCGGCGCTCATAGCCAGTTCCATCGGATTCCTGGCCATGCCGGTTGCCGGCCAAGCGGCGGTCGCGGACGCCTACTGCTCCGGGCCTCCTACCGACGTCCTCGGTCAAGGCGACCACGAAGGGGCCAAATTCGCTGAGACGTTCTCCCCGATCAACGGCGGCTACCTCACCGGGGTTCGCCTATTCGTGCAGGAGGAGCAACACGTTCACGACACCCTCACGGTCCAGATCACCGCGGTCAATGGATCGGACCTTTCGCCGGTGTTCCCGGTGGTGCCGATGGCGACGTCGACGGTTTCCGACAGCTCGGTGACGCCGGAGGCCAACTACCCATACCTAACCGAAGTGGCCTTCGAATTTTCCAATCCGCCCCCGGTGTCGGCGAGTTCGGAGTACGCCATCATCTTCGGGCGGAGCGACAGCTCCGGCGTACTCGGCCTCGGAATCGTGGGAACAGGCGGGAGCGGAGATCCGTGTCCCGACGGGGCGCTCTACGACAGCGCGACCAGCTCGAGCCCTTGGGGCGCAGCGGACACCAACCACGATGCGGTCTTCACGACCTTTGTGAGCGGACCCCCGTCGGTGAGTGTCCCGCCGTCGGTAAGCGGGTCGCCGTCGGTGAACGGCCCCCCGTCGTCGCCCGCATCTGGCGGCCCGACCGGGCGGCGCGCCGCCGCCCTGGCGAAGTGCAAGAAGAAGCACTCTCATAAAGCCAAGACGAAGTGCAGGAAGAAAGCGCGCGCGCTGCCGATCTAGGTCACGTCGCAGGTGTCTCCATTGCAGAGCGAGGGCGCTGCCTTGGACAAGAGGCGGTCGCGGCGACTGTCCGGGGTCGGGAACTGCTTCTCGCGCGAAAGCGGCACAGCCCGGGTCATCGTCCAAAGGGCTCGGGCCGCCAAATCTTCCCCTCGATTCCGTAGACGGGGTCGGCCAGCGGACCAAGGACTCCCAACTCCGCTTCGCGTTCGCTCATGACCAGAGCGGAGACCGCCGCGTCGAAAGCATCTTCGGAACCGGCGGCCCGCTCGAGAAGGTCCTTCGGCTGCTCGGGGAAGTGCTCGACCAGATAGTCGTGTCGCGCCGACCACTTGCCCTTGTTGACGGGACCGGTCAGCGCGCGCGGATAGATCTCCACCACGCGCGGCCATCCCTCGGAGAACGGCCAGATGCCGAAGCCGTTCTTGGCAAGCGTTAAAAGATGCGGCATCCCGCGAACCGATCCGGTGCCCACGGCACCGGCACCACCGATCTGAAAGACGGACTTCGGACGGACCGCGTCCTCGCTGCTCTCGGTTTGCCTGTAGAGCCGTGCTTTCGGATGGGGATTCCGCTTGCCGGGGCGCCCCCAGAAGGGGGCTTCGCAACCATCAAGTAGATCCTCGCCCCGATGCGCCATCGTCGACCACACGTCTTCCCCGCTGGACCAACCATTCTCCTCGCACCACCAAGCGGGGAATGAGAAGGCGAAGTCCAATCCAATCACCATGTTGGGCTCGGCCTCGCCAAGCTCGAGAAGCTTCGCGATGAGCTCACCGCGGTCGAGCCCGTTTCTCAGCTCAGTCAGCTTGCCGTCGCGGACCTCGGCTCGCCAAAGAGACTCCGCAGGCCCTTTGGCCTTGCCAGACCAGTCGACAGCGATGATTTGCACGGGACGATGGTCGCAGTTCTCTTGAGGAGCGCAGACGCTGTTCGTGCAAAACGGCACCCAGCGCCGAACCCGGACTAGGACACGTAGGCCTTGCGCACCATGGCGGCGGTCCACTGGTTCGTGCCGTGAGCCGGGGGACACCCTTGCGGTTCAGCGTGTCGGCAATGTCTTCGAGAGACTTGTCTGCCGCAAGCAGCGCCCCGATTTGCTTCCGCCGGGTGTAGTCACGCTGATTGCACTCCGTGTGGGACAGTCGAACATTCTCGGGAACTAGCTTCCCGCCGGCCGACTTGAGGATCGGGTACTGGCCGCGCGAGGGCGCCCATTTGGTGCGCGCCGTCGTGACCGGATCGAACGCGCCGCGTCCCTTGTGGTGGTAGCACTGCGGCATCTCGCACCTCAGGGCGACGAGCTGGCCGCGCTCGGCCATCTGCACAAGGAGGTCTGCATCACAAGACTCGGAGCCGCGCCAGCGCGCAGCCGCGATGGTTTCTAACGACGCGTCAGCCGCCTCTTCTTTTCATGCATCCAGTCTCGGCGCGGCTACTGCTCTCGCATAAAAGGGGAAGCCGAGAGCATCTCGATGCCGGCAATCGGCGGGACAACGAGGTGCCCTGGATCGGCAATTCGCCAGCCGCGGGGGTCCAGCCGAAGACGGTCGCCCTACTGTTATTTATTTGCGCGGATTCCGATCGGCTCAGACTGCACAAATGCAAGGTCAGCTCAACGCAAGCGGACACGACACGGACAGCGCTTGAGTCCGGCGCATCGACTAAGCGGTGCCCAGCCCGCTACGCACATAGGGAGGGCGGGCTTGAACGGATATCCGCGACCATCTACCACGCTCGACTCTTCGGTGTCAGGTCGGGCGTGGCAACGCAGTCGACAGAAACGTGTAGGGCACTGGGGCGAGCAAATATATTCTGCGAACTAGGGTGTAAGAGTTCCATTTGCGAGCAAGGAGACACGGTGGGTGGCCCAGTCGAGGATCGGAGAGGACGATCGCAGCGAGCGGGTGGTCGCTGCGCCCGGTCGCCGCTTGGTAGGGGCGAGAATTGAAGTCCGCCGCGGTGCCGGCTCGGAGATGGTGGCGGCGTGCAGCCTCGGCGATCGTCGCAACCGGACAGTGCCTGCGGTCAGCTTGGAGGAGGAGTGTCCCACTGGGACGCAAGCTCGCGGTGGGAGTTTCAGCTGCGTTCGCTTTCTTGGCCTCTGTTGTCGCGATACTCGCCCTCGGCCCGCCCGAGCTGGAATCCGTCTGGCCGTTTCACGACAACGGGGCTAGTGCCGCGTCCTGGGCCGGACTTCGCGTGCAACACCCGGTCTCCATCACCGACGAACGACCGGTGGAAAATTCGGTCGGCAATCGGACTGAATGGGTTCGCTCGACGCTCCCCCACATCGACTTCACGGTTCGCAACGAAGGAACGAAGCGGATCGCGCCGGACCGGCTTCGGATCAAGGTGGTTGATAGCGACGCCATCACCGCCTGCGAGCTGCCGCAGGGAGGCGGCGGAGAGATTCCGATCGCCCGCTCGTTCATGGTCGAGCTTCCTGTATTTGCAGTGGGCAGGGAACAAGTCCTCTATCGGCAGCTGCATCAAGAAGTGCTGCCCGAACGGGCGGCACGGTTCAGGGTGTACTTCCGCTCGTTCGTCGACCCCCTCTTGGAGGAGCTCTTCGCCCTGAACGTCTCACTGGTCGGGGAAGAGCCAGAGCAGAGGCTCGAGATAGGCCGATTCCTGGTCGAGTTGCCAGGTACGGTTCCGCGAGGGGGTTCCTACCTACCCGAAGACACCCACTCTCTGAAGACAGCGGTGGAGATGGATTCGCTGCTGCCGAGTAGCTGGTGCTTCCAGCGGAACCAAGCGGTGATCCAGCGAATCCTCTCGCTGCCGGGCAAGCGCTCAGCGTCGATGCGGCTCGTGGCGAAGGCGAGCCCGCCGCCAGGCTGGGGCAAGCTGGCCGACAGCCGCAGCGCGGCCGAGGCGGTTAATGGGCTGCTGCGCAGCAGCGATCTCCTGCTCGGACCGCAGCTGGCGCTGTTCGCAGCGCAGCGCAACGGGAAGCCGGCGCTTGTGCAAGAGGCCCGCGGGCGGGCGATTGTCAAGCTGCGCAGCAACATCAAGGACGGGTTGAGAACACTGCCCGAGCGCGCAGTCCTCGACGCCAGGATACTGAGACGGATTCAGCCCTCGGCGGGGGCGCAGGCCCTGTTGGACAGGGCCGAAGCGGCGCTCCGCAAACGCGAATCAGAAGAGGACAGCTGATGCGGCGGGCGGCGATTTTGGTTGTGGTCGCCGCGGGAGCGCTAGTCGGGATCTGGGTGGTCCTCCATGGTTCGGACGATAGTTCGGGAAGAGCCACAAACGCCGCGCAAAGAGCGTCTGTAATCGCCTCTGGGCTGGGGCCGCAGAAGGCGCGCGACGCCGCTCTTTTGGCGCTCGCCGGAGATCGCCTGCATCCCACCCTGGATGGCGAAGAGGCAATGCTCGACGTCGCGCTAGATAGCACCGGGGTGGAAAAGGTGCTGGAGAGCGGCGCCGAGCAGGTGACGGCGGCAATCCGCGTCGAACACCTGATCGTGGGTGCCGGGAACGATGACGTATTGCGAGTCTGGCGGCCGGCGAGCGGAATCCTGATCGGGGAAGCGAGGACCGAACGGCCACT
The DNA here is from genome assembly GCA_963735235.1 of uncultured Solirubrobacterales bacterium. Taxonomy (GTDB): domain Bacteria; phylum Actinomycetota; class Thermoleophilia; order Solirubrobacterales; family 70-9; genus VAYN01. The sequence continues at coordinate 50,922 of CAVTKD010000014.1, forward strand.
AACGGTGATCGGCGAGGCGTCTGGGATGCCGCTGGCGGTTGGTGCCGACGCCACCGGAGCGCTCAGCCTTGTCGACCTGAGTAACCCCCAGCACCCGAGGCTGTTGGCGATCGGAAGCCCGAGCGAGCGATCACCGGTGCTGGCGCTCGGATTCACCCAGGGCGGAGAAGAAGTGTTGGCGGTGCACAGTGACGGCGAGCTAGAACGAATCGGCACCACCGACCGCCGGGTGCACCGGCGGGAGTCGCTGCTCGGGAAGGCGGGTGGAGCGCTTGTCTGCGCGCAGTTCGAGTCCTCGAGTGGAAGCCCGCCGAGCGCAATCTTGCTCGGACTGGCGAGTGGTGAAGTGATACGGGTCAGCGTTGGGGGTCGCCAGGCAAAAGTGCTGCTCGCGGCGGACGTTGCCAGGGGGCGGATCACCTCGCTGGCCGGACTTCCCTACGGAGGCGAGGTCGCGGTGGGCACGCAGGCGGGGCTGATCACTCTCGAAGACCCTACGGCCACACCGGTCTTGCAAGGCGGCCCAGCGGTCAGCGGAGTTGCCTTCGACTCCGAAGACGAACTGTTGGTCGGGGGGAGCGAAGGAGTCACCCGCTGGAGCGAATCGGGATCCGAAGTTGGTCGATATGGACGAGCTGCGCTCGGGTTGAGTGGCGGAAGCGGCGGCGTCTTGGCGCTCAACTCCGATGGGGCGATCTCGCTGTTGGGGCCGATCAGCACCGGCATCGGCCTACCGAGCTTCGTCTACAGCCCGGTTGTCTCCTTCATGGGCGGTGGCAACCTGCTGCTCGCCGAGGGATGGTCCGCAAACCACATCGATCACCTGGAAGTCGTTCGACCCGGACACGAAGAGGTGGATGGCAGCAAGGTGACCGATCCCGGAATCCGCTCGCTTGAACCGTCCCCAAGCTGGTGGCCCGAAGGCGAAGAAACCGACGGCAGCGAACTGTACGTGAACGACGTCACCTCGGACGGGGAATTCGTCGTCGTCGGCGGCCAGGATCCCCACGGTGAAGCGGTCGTCCTGGTCTGGGATGCGCGCACCGGGAAGCCGCTGCGACGTCTGCCTCTTGCGACGGGCGGGCTGAATCCCGAAGAACCGAGCATCGTCGCCGAGGTGGCGTTGATTCGGAGCAGGCATCTACTCGCCGCCTACTCGGCGGTGCAGCAGCTGGTCGCAATCTGGTCGACCGAAACCTGGAAGCTGGAAGCGAGCATCCCCGTGGGCGCGGTGGGCGATCTGGCCCTGAGCCCGGACGAATCGACGCTGGTCGCGGTCGGCCTGCCCGAAGACGATGAATCCTGGGGAAGCGGCGAAGGCTCCTCGAAGCTGATCATGATCAACACGAGCGCGATGAAGATCGAGCGCGAAGTGCGGAGCGCAGAAGTGGACCGAGCTGCCTTCTCTCCCGACGGCAGTCGCCTGGCACTGGTGGGGGGCGACGGGACGCTGCGGATCCGCTCGACCGAGGGCAGCGAGGAACTGCGCCGCCCAATCCATCTGGAAGGCCAGCCGCTGGCGCTCGCCTGGCGCCCAGACAGTACCCTGATCGCGGTCTCACTACAGAACATCGGCGTTGTCTTGGTCGATCCGCAAAGCGGGGCGCGGAGCGCCCCGCTTCCGGTCGAGAGCTCAAGCGTATTGGGGCTCTCTTGGAGCCCCAATGGTCGCTTCTTGGCGGCTGCGCCGGCGGGGGAAAGCGAGGAAGGCGAAGCCTTTGCCCCTGAAGCGACCGAAATCTGGGCGCTGTCGGCGGCTCGCCTGGAGCGCCGGCTGTGCCAGCTGGCTGGAGGCCCGATCAGTGCCGACGAGTGGCGCGCGCTGGTCGACCGGAAGCTGCCCTACGAGCCTCTGTGTAGCTCGCGGGTCTCTGTGCCGAACTCACCGCAAAGGAGGGAGTCGATCGTGCTCGGCTCGATGGCATTCGCCCTCAACGGGCTCGGCTGGGGTCGCGCAAGGCCAGAAAGGATTTTCAACGGCGGGGATCCAAGCGGTGACGTGTCAGTGATCAAGTGGCGCAGCTGGGGCGGAGCGCAAGCGATCGGCTTCGGCCAGACCTCAATCTTCAAGCCAAAGGGCGGCTACTACCCCCAGCCGGGACGAATCGAGTTGCGAGCGCACGGTATCGGGCACTGCGGGCTGCAGCGCGCCTACACGAAGCTCTCGGTGCGCGTGGCACCGCGTCCGGGGGCGACGCTGGGACGGTGGGGCTCGTGGACAGACGCGCAAACGCTTTGCGGGCCGATCGACTAGGGCTAAGGGGCTCTGCGGTGGAGGAGTGGACTGGGAAGAGCAAGGCATAGGGGCGGATAGAGGCAGGCTTAGAGGACGGACCATCTGTGCCCGGCCCGCTAGACGCTGCACCAGGATCATCAAGGCCTCGAGGAGACCAACTAGTCAATCGCTGCGTCGCCGGGGGACCGGCGGCACTGCGCAGGCTGACCTGAGTCGCGCGGATCCTACGAATATGGCTCGCAGATGGTCTGCGGTCCCGACCAGGAGCGCCACGGGCCGAGTGGCCCGCCTGGGCGGCGCGGCTCGCGGACCAGGAGCTTCAGATAGGCGCGACGGCCTTCGCAGGCGCCGATCCGCTTCGCTTTGAGCTGAGCCATGACCGAGTGGCGGTAGTAGCCGCCGCTCGGTTTGAAGAGCGAGTGGTGGCCGTGGCCACGGGCGGCTGCTCCACCCCAACTCGACCAGCGCACATCGGAAATCAGGCAGCTGAGGTCGCCGCCGTCGCCTTGCGTCTGGACCACTGGTTCACTGAAGCTCCGTGACTCTCTTCCACCTCTCTCGCAAAGCCGTCACGGGCGAAGTCAGGCGCCAGAGCAGCGCTGTATCCGATCATCGGTGTGGGCGTGATCGTCCCGGAGTGCGAACAGCACTAGTGGCGCAGGGCAAGCGCCTCCTGTAGATGATCGAGGAGGGCATCGACGATTTGAGGGTCGAAGTGGGTCCCCCTCCCCTCCTCGATAACAGCCACCGCCTCGTCGATAGTCATCGCCGGCCGGTAGCTGCGATCGGTGAGGAGGGCGTCAAAAACATCGGCGATCGCGGTGATCCGACCCTCGAGCGGGATCTCCTCGCCGACCAGCCCGCGTGGATAGCCGCTGCCGTCATAGCGCTCGTGGTGGGTCAGCGCGATCACCGCGGCGAGGCGCGACAGCTCGCTTTCGAAGTGGGCGAAGATCTGGTGGCCGACCACCGTGTGGCGCTCCATCTCGGTGCGCTCCTCATCGGTCAAGGGCCCGGGCTTGCGGAGAATGTCCGCCGAGGTGCCGATCTTTCCCACGTCATGCATCGGTGCCGCGGCCCGCACCAGCTCGACCCGATCGGGGTGGAGGCCAAGTTGGGCTGCCAGGAGCGCGGCGATCGCGGCCATTCGGTTGACGTGCTCCGCGGTCGGGGAATCGTGCAGGTCGATCGCCTTGGAGAGCCCTTCGATCGTCTCCAGGCGGGACAGGCGCAGCTCCTCGATGGCCTTCAGCTGCGTGGCCGCCAGCTCGTCGCGCAGCTGGATCGCCTCACGCTCGGCGGTTATGTCGACGGAGACGCCGCCGGCGGCGGAAACCTCGCCCTGCTCGCCAAGGAGCGGGAACCTGATCGTCTTGAAGGTTTTCGTCGCTCCGCCGAGCTCGACGGTGTCCTCTCTTTCGTGGGAGGTGCGCTCCTCGAAGACCCTGCGGTCGCTCTCGGTGCCGATCTCCAACTCCCCAGGAGACAGGATCGCCGCATCGGTCTGGCCGAGCAGCGTGCCCGGCTCCATTCCTGCGAGCTCGTCGGCTTTTGCATTCACCACGATGTAGCGACCGGAGGTGTCTTTGGCATAGATGGCGATCGGCGCCATGTCGATGATCGTCTGGCGTCTGTCCGCGAGGTTCTGGCTGTGTTCCCTCTCGGCGATCTCCAGCTCGCGCCGCCGCAGCGCGTTCATTACCGTGATCAGCAGCTGGCCAGGCCAGGGCGGCTTGACGATGTAGCCATATGCCCCCAAATCGAAGGCCCTCTTTGCCAGTTCTGGATCGTCGGTCTCTGCCAGCAGGACCACGGCTGTGTCAAGGCTTCCGCAGACGATCTCATCGGCGAGGCTCAGCGCCGAGTCCCCCCCTGCATGCATGTCGCAGAGGGCGAGGTCGAAGGTGTTAGCCGTGAGCATCTCGCGGGCCTGCTCGACCCTGCTGGCAAACTCACACCGATAGCGCTCGCTCAATGCACGCTTGATCACCTGCGCCGTCTCCGGTCGATCATCGGTGATGAGTAAGCGGGCGAGATATGGATCGGCGGTCGCAGCCGAGGGTCCGGAGGTCTGGATTTCAAGAGTCATTTCATGCCTGAGGGTCAGCGAGCGGACTCGACTAGCTGGGGCTGAGCGGCAGAGCTTCGCTGAGTCCAAGCGTTGTCCTGATTAATCCCTGCGGTGTTCCACCATAGAGCATTTTGTGCGAAGCAGCACAAAATTGCCTAGCAAGGACAACTGGTAATCAGTTGCCTTTAAGTCTATGTGTGTGACAAAAGGCTCATGCACCGACGCCGGCCGTCGATGGCCCAGCAGCGCGGGCAATCGCTCACGCTGCCAAGTACCGCTCCAGCGAAGCGGCTAGCCAAAAGGAGCGGTACCGATGAGGAAGCAGGAAGCCAGAAGCCCAGGAAACCAACGACGGCGATGGTGGCCGACCCCTTCAATGGCTCTCGCCGGCGCGGCCGTGTTCCTCGCCCTCGGCGGATCCGCGGTCGCCGCGACGGGCCTGATCCACGCCGGGGATATCGCACCGGGCGCGGTGACGAGCCGGGCGATCAAGGATGGCGGGATCAAGCCCCAGGATCTGAGCTCGACGACGCGCTCGCTTTTTGGTGCCGTTGGAGGTCCAGCCGGCGCCAAGGGTGAAGGCGGCTCCGCCGGGGGCGCGGGCGACAACGGCGCGAGGGGTGAAACCGGCGCAAGCGGAAACGCGGGCAGTAACGGCGCCAACGGTCCCAATGGCGCTGATGGCACGAACGGAACGAACGGCCTCGCCGGCACAAACGGTGCCGCTGGTGCAAAAGGCGCGGACGGCGCCGCCGGCGCGAATGGCGCAAATGGTGCCAACGGGCCCAATGGCGCGAACGGTGCCAACGGCGTCGATGGAACGAACGGCACGAACGGTGCCAAAGGACTTGACGGAACGAATGGCACCAACGGCATCAACGGCACGATCGCGCCGCTGTCGGCCACGGCGGGCCTGACCGCACTTCCGACGGCCGCTCCGTTGACCACCGTGGTCAGCCTGAGCGTCCCGGCCGGCAATTACGTCGTCCTGGCCAAGACGGAGTTGTCTCATACAGGGGCTGGGGACACCGTGGAATGCGTGCTGAAAGCCGGTCCCACCACCGTCGATCAGATCGCGATGAAGACGCTGCCTGCGCTTGCTGCGATACCGGCATCCATGCAGGCGGTGGCGAAAGTCACCACACCGTCGACGCTGAGTGTCGAATGCAAGGTTCAGGTGGCCAACGGGTCGGCCAACTTCAACAGCCTGATCGCGATCCCGACCGCCTAGGCGCCATCGCCGAATCAGTTGAGCAAGGGGGGGTCGCCCTACTGTTATTAGTTGCGCCGATCCCGGTTGGCTCGGACTGCACGGGCGCCAAGTCAACTCAGCGCAAGCGATTCGACGGGGATGGGGGCTTAGGGCGCAGGGGACGATGAGGGGTCGATGACGGCGTCGGAGATCCTCCGACTCTGACCTGGGCAGCCAACAGAAAAGGCAAATAAATACGACGTCCCCGGCGATTTCGGAAATGACTCGAGCCCGCTCTCGAAACCGGGCCCGGCAAGGGACACCTGCCGGCCGAGGATGCTCGCCGACAGCGACCCCGACCAGGTCGTCGTCCCGTCGGCTTCTCTGGCCAGAGTCCCGGTCCCGTGAAAGGGAGCCGGCGGACTGACCGCGGCGGCGCTCAGCGCTTCGTCGAAGGAGAACGTCGCGGGGGCGGCCGGGACGTTGATGTCTTGCTGGATCTGAACCCTGCCTTCCCGGAGGCTCGCGTAGGCCGAATATGAAATCGAGCGTTGCTCTGTGCCACCGGCCCGCGACCGTTCGCTCTGCACACTGAGGCCCCGCCCATCGCAGGCGCCTGCCCAGAGCAGAATCCCGTTACCGCCCTGAGACGCAGGGGGCGTGGCTTTATCGGGGAGGTGGCATACCCAGCGCGGTGTATGGGAGTACGTGCCCTTCTCCGTGAATGACCGATCGTGGATCGATCGGAAGCCGTAGCGACCGTGGAGCTGGACCGTGCCGGTATACACGCCTTCCCAGGTGAGCTGTGGCCCGCCCTGACAGAAGGGGCCGGACTTCTGCTCGGTGGGCTGCCCGGTCGGCTTGAAATCCAAGTCGACCCGCCCGAGATGGCCGAAGCGGGCGAGCACTCCGGTGCGGTCGGTGCGCGCCGCCACGGAGTAGCTGGTCGTCGTGCTTGCGGAGGTAGACGTCACGAAGGCGTTGCGGCTGGAGGCATAGAGCTCCGCACCGGAGCCAAAGAGCCCCGAGCGGGGCCCCAGTGCAACGGCGGCGTTGTTACTCGAGGGCAGTACCCGAACGTTGGAGGCGTCCGCGAAAGCGGGGACGAGGAGCGAGGCCATGGCGAAGGTCAAGGCGAGAAACGGTTGCCTGATACCGAGACGCCGACCTACCTGCGGCCACGACGCGCAGCTCTTCGGAGACATCATGGCGGCACCCTACTCACCTAGGGAAGGACGGTTCGCTCGAGCTGGGGCGATAGTCGTTCGCGGCGCCCTTGGCGCGGAAGGGCGGTTCATTTCATGCCGGGGCGATACGTGGCGCGGCTCTAGGCGATGGAACCGGCGGTTCGCCGGGGGCGATACGAACGCTGAAGGCCATCCAGCTAGTTCGGGCGATACGGACATTGCTGGCCCCCGGCACAGCTCGCCTGACTGGGCACACATTTCGCAGCCCTCCTGGAACCCGGCCGGTGGCCTATGGCTTAGGCCGTGAGCGCGGATACGAGGTTGTGGGCGATGATTGCGTTAGTAATCATCGCTGCACAAATGATCACCGCCACGACGAGGACAAGCCACGGCAAACGCCTTGCCGTGAGTGCGATCAACGCCATCGCCAGGGTTGGGCCGAGCGTCAGCGAGAGCCAGGGCCGCGTGGCATTGATGGCGTCGCAATACTCCCCGCGGGGAGTCCCGCCGTCAGGGCGGGTGACGGGAGGCGGCGGGTGAAAACAAGCTTCATGAACTGCCCACGCACAGCACAGAGCTACCACGGCGACAAAGATGACGATCGAGGCAACTCCCGCGAAGCTCAGCGGTCCTCGCCCTCCAAGTAGTCGGAGCATCGCCGGCATTGAACCAGGCCTGGGACCTTTGGCAGAGCACCACGCGGCGGCTCAGCCGTTCGTCAACCGTACGCGGCGCATAAGCAGCTGCGGGGAGACACGAACGGGCAGGCCACTTGCCGTTACCTGTGAATCGACTGCCACTGAGGCTCACCTCGAGTCCAGGCGTCGGCATTTCGATCAGCTGCTGGACTCTCTACCCCCGGAAGGACGAGTTCAGAACTGAAACGGTGGCGCCGGCCCTTCCGGCATGGGGTGCTCCTCATGGTCATCGGCGCGACGCAAGTCATCCTCTTGAATCCATGACCTGTCCGAAGATCCGACGGCAAGCGTGAACAAGAGAAGAATCAGCCCGAAGAAGCCCACTACGCCCAGGATCGCTAGCGGCCTGATTAGGACGTAGGCCGCGGTACAGCCAACCGCTGCCAGGACAGCTAGGACGAGCGCACTGCGACGAAGGGCCACTCCCGATCGACCTCTAGTAGCCAGGTTCCGGCGCATAGGCCGGACTCTTAGGCGGAGGACCAATCAGTTCCATCTTGGTGACCTCGTAACCCTCACCGGCCGGTTCGATCCGCACAGCCCTTCCATTTTCGAGCTTTGTCTGGACTTCTAGCTCGCCTACGTTGGCCGCCGACATTCGGATATAGCGATAGAGCGTGGGCGTCCCGGGCGGCGCTTTCTGGTTTGGAGAGATCGTTGCCGGCAGTTTTTGATTGTCGAATTCGACGGGTGGATTGAGGTAAAGGTCGGTCGCCCCACCAATCAGTTCCCCGCCCCCTTCCGCGACCCAAGGGATGACCTTGGAAACGCGGACGCGACCGCCGGCAGAGACTTCCCGCACAAAGCGGTTGTGGAGGGCCGATGTTTTGATTCTCCGGGCGCGTGCCTTCGTCAAGCCGAAGTTCGATGATGCAGGCGATTTCGCGGGACGAAACGATGCTTCCTTCGAAGGCGAGAACTCCGAGGCCACCGATACAGAGGTGCCGTTGTTCTTGCCCCCTCCGCACCCGGCCAGCAGGCATCCGCCGATTAGAACCGCCGAGAGGAGTGCCGCAGTCTTGCTCACGCGCTGAAGGCTAGAGCTTCCTCGAACGCGCAGTAGTCAATACGGTATCGGTATAGACGGCGTACGCTGGCGCTGAATGGCGGTTAGGTCGCTCACTGGCAGAGCGTGTGTCGACACCGATCAGCGGCTTACAACCTGAAGTTCGCGCTGGCGATGCGCGACGCCGGACTGCCGGCGGGGCAATCGTGAGCACCGCTAGAAGTCCCGCCTGAAATCAGTCAAGGCGAGATCCCCACACGCGGCGACGGTCGCACACCTGCGCTGCTTCCGCGGCAGACCGACGAGAAGGCCCTGAAGGCGCTCGTTCGCGCCGCCGTCGTGCTGAATGAGTCCTAGGCGGGCGAAGCGGCGCGGCGACCACTCAGCCCGACGGGAACCACATCACCGAGACGTGACAGGTCTGGGCCGAGCTCTGGGTCGACGCCGTAGTGTGGAGGTTCAGGTAACCCCGAGCCGGGGCGAGCTCCACGATCTGGGAATTGTGGTCGGATTGACCTCCACCCGCTTCCGCCGTGGCTCCGGCGACCTGAGTGGGCGACAAGACCGTGCCCGGCGGCGCGTTGGTGCTGGTCGAGCGGCCTGCGTTCGTGCCGTTGTCGGTGGCCTCGGTGCCGACGTCCCAGCGCAGCGAGCCATCGCTCGGCAGCACGAAGAGTTTGACTTCAGCTTCGCCCGGGTTGGGGATCGAGCATTCGGCTGAGAAGGTGACGCCGAGCGCCGTGCCGATGGTTTTGACGGTGGGGGTCGCGCTGGCGGCTTCGTCCCAGTTCATGATCGTGGCTCCCGGCCCCGCCGGCCCGGTGTCGCCCTTCGGGCCCGAGTCGCCCCGTGGACCCTCGGGTCCCCGCGCGCCGGCTTCGCTCTTCGGACCAGGCCTCGAAAGGGCAGTCTTCGCGGCCGGGCTGAGTTTCGTCGGCGTCACCGCGCCCTTCTTGAGCTGGGCGGGTCCGACAGAATTGGCAGGCAACTTCAGTGCGGCATAAGCGCTGCCTCCGAGTGCGACGAACAGCGCGACCAGCGCGACGACCATCGCGGGTGACGGCCGCTGGGACAGAAGACGGTGCATCGATTCCCCCTACGAGTCAGCTGGAACGAGTCGGCGTGAGCGTAGACAAGGCCGACCACATCGGCAATCCAAATCAAACCAACGTCCAGGCGCCGACGGCGCACTCCTCCGGAGCGATACCCACGTCAGATTTCGCCACCGAGCCCGGTGGCCCGACGCTCACTCTCGGCCACCGGCGATCTAACCTCGACGATCGGCTTGTCGTCGCGGGCCTTGGCGATCAGGGCGTGAACCGGGGTCGATTGACGCTGATCGACCCGGTGGAATGCGGTTCGCCTGGTTCGGGCAATACATGTTCGCTCCCCTCCTTGACGGTGCTACCCGCTGCGTGAGCGCTTCGCCTGCGCTCGGCAAGCTCGCCGAGGAGATTTCGCAATCTTCTGGCGCCGTCGTCGCGGCTCAGGCTGAAGTCCGGGGTGATGTGCCAGCCGGCGATGTTGACTTCCGAGCGAGCGTCGGCCAGGGCCTCGGTGATCTTCGGCAGGGCCTCGGCGCCGTCGATCAAGATGTCCAGCTCACAGCCGGGACGCGGCGGCGGGTTCCCCCGCTGCCCAGAGCTGACCAAGTGACTTCGGATTAGGACCGGGCGCAGCACCCGGCGGGATGCGGGCTGAACCGCTTGGCATAGCATCGGCCGATGGAGATCCTGATCGTCGAGGACGAGGCAGGGATCGCCGATTTTTTGGCCCGAGGACTCAAGGCGGAGGGCTACGGCGTGACGGTCGCAACCGATGGCATCGCCGGGGAGCGGCTGGCGTTGTCTTCCGCCGCCGACCTCGTGATCCTCGACCGGATGCTCCCTGGCCGCGACGGAATCGAGGTGCTCGCGGCGATCCGGCGCGCCAAGCCGGCGCTGCCGGTGATCCTGCTGACGGCAAAAGCGGAGGTCGCCGACAGAGTCGAGGGGCTCGATCTCGGGGCCACCGACTACGTCACCAAGCCGTTTGCGTTCGACGAGCTCCTGGCCCGCATCCGGGCACGTTTCCGTGAGTCGGGCAACGGCTCGGAAACGAGCCTCGAGGCCGCTGGAATCCGGCTGGACCTGCTCACCAGGGAGGCAAGCAGGGGCGACCGGGTCCTGCGCCTGCCCGAGCGCGAGGCGGAGCTACTCGCCCACCTGATGCGTCACGCCGGAAGGGTCTGCACCCGCGAGGAGATCCTCTCGGCGGTCTGGGAGTACGAGCACGACCCCGGCACCAACGTGGTCCAGGTCTACGTCGGCTACCTGCGCCGCAAGCTCGGCCTTCCCGGCTCGCCGGCACCGATCGAGACCGTGCGCTCGGTGGGATACCGACTGAGAGAGCGCGCATGAGGCGCGCCTGGGCGAGGCTCGGCCTGCGCGGCAGGCTGGCGCTCTCGATCGCGGCGATCGTCGTCGCCGCGTTCGCGGTCGTGTTCGTCGCGGTGCGGGCGGAGATGGCCCACGAGTCGAGTGTGATCAAACGCGAGGAGTCGCGGGAGCGAAGCGAACCCGGCGCAATCGCCGAGCCGGGCGAGGGCTCGGGGATCTCGCCGATCGCTGACGCTCAGTCAGACGCCGAAAAGGCGCTCCTGCTCGCCGGCGGCGCGGCCCTGCTCGCCGCTCTGCTGGCGGGCTATCTGCTCGCGGCCCGCACGGCCTCGCCGCTGCGGCGGTTCGCCGCCACCGCCGCCGAGGTCGATGCCGGCGACCTGACGCCACGGCTCGATTCCAAACCCGCGGATGCCGAGGAGCTGCGCACCTTGGCCGAGGCGTTCAACCACATGCTCGATCGTCTCGACCGGGCATTCGCGCAGCAGCGGCGGTTTGTATCGGACGCGTCCCACGAGCTGCGCAGCCCGCTGACCGCGATCCGCGGACAGCTCGAGGTTCTTGCCCGCAATGACAGTCCGAGCGCCGAGGAGGTGCGCCGCGTCGAGGCGATGACGATGAAGGAGATGGGCAGGGTGGAGCGCCTGGTCGACGACCTGCTCGCGCTTGCCCGCCTCGACGAGGGCGTCGGCCTGGAGCTGCGCGAGGTACAGGTCGCCGTCTTTCTCAGCGATCTCGCCGCCGCGGAGCCGAACGAGTGCACGGAGATCGGCGAGCTGGCCGCGGGCTCGATCCAGCTCGATCCCGACCTGCTCGCCCAGGTCGTCCGCAACCTGCTCGCCAACGCTCACCGCCACGCCGGGCCCGGTGGCCGGGTCGCGCTCTCCGCAAGGGCCGTCGATCAGAGCCTCGTCGTCACTGTCGACGACGACGGGCCGGGCATTGCGCCCTCGGAGCGCGAGCGGGTCTTCGATCGCTTCCACCGCAGCGAGGCAGCCCGCGATCGCGCCTCCGGGGGCAGCGGGCTGGGCCTTGGGATCGCTCGCGCAATCGTCGCCAGGCACGGCGGGCGGATCTGGATCGAGGACTCACCCCTCGGCGGCGCCCGGGTGTCCTTTGCGCTGCCCGGCCTCAAGCCGACAATGAGAGATCTCTCACCGAACGCTTAGGCGGACGCAAGCGGGTGGGCCGAGCATCCCGCCCCGTGTACCGATCGAACGCAGCGCAGACCCGCGACGGCGTCGCCGGCAACGCCCGCCTGACCGGCGGCGTCGCCGCTGCCCTGCTGGTGCTCTTGGCCGCGGAGGGCGCGACGATCCCCTTCATCGGCCGGCTGCTCGGGCCGCACATCTTCATCGGCATGCTGCTGATCGGGCCGGTCTTGCTCAAGCTCGGCAGCACCGGCTACCGCTTCGCCCGCTACTACTCCGGCAGTCCGCCCTTCGTTCGCAAGGGCCCGCCGCACCTCTTCCTGCGGCTGCTCGCCCCCGGCGTCGTTCTCACCACCCTGGCGCTGTTCGGCACCGGCGTCGCCCTGCTGGTCGCCGGACCCCCGAGCAACACCCTGATGTTCGCCCACAAGCTGAGCTTCATCGCCTGGGTCGCGCTGATGACCCTGCACGTGCTCGGGCACCTGCTCGAGGTGCCGGCGCTGGCCCTGGCGGACTGGAGGCGGAGCGGGCCTCGCGAGGCGCAGCTTGCCGGGGCTGGGATGAGGACGATGGCCCTTAGCCTGGCGATCCTCGGCGGCGGCGTGCTGGCGTTGCTCACCTACTCGGCCGCCCACCCCTGGTTCTAAGAGAACTCTCAGCGTTCGCTTAGTGGGCGTTTCCCAGCGCCGCCGAAGCTCTGGACATGGATTCGATCGAGAAGCAGGAACGTAAGCGCGACGCCCAGCGCCGGCTCCGCTCCCAGCGCCGGCGGGCCCGGCTGCTGCGCAGCCGCGTGATCGTGGTCTCGTTGGTCGCCTTCGCTCTGCTCTGGGGGACCGTGTTCGTGCAAATGGCGACCGGCAACGACCCGGTCCTCGGCGACTCATCGAGGACGGCGACCGCGCGCCATCGAACGGCGACCGAGCACAGCCGCAGCCAGGCCGCAGCGAGCCCGACGGAAACGGACACGGCCACCGATTCGGCCGAAGCATCCGCGGCGGGTGCGGCGGCGGCCGCAGCGACGCAAACGACCGCGCCCGAAGAACTCGAACCGGAAGTCATCGAACCCGAACCGGTTGAAACCGAAACCGTAGAACCCGAACCCGAACCGGAACCCGCTCCCGTCATCACCAGCCAATCGTGAGCGCCGAAGCCCACCGCAGCTTCGACTGCTTCGGCGGGACGGCGGCGGTTCACGTCCGTGGCACCGACACGGCAGGTGGCGAGGAGGCAGCAGGGCGGGCGCACTCACAACTTCTTGATGCCCACGACAGCCTCTCGCGCTTCATCGAGGACAGCGAGCTTTCGCGCCTCAACCGCGATCCCCGCTGGCGGGTGCCGGCGACGCCACTGCTGCTCGACCTCGCCGGCGCGGTCGCTACTGCCGGCTCGCGCAGCGGCGGCCTGGTCGACGCGACCCTCCTCGGCGAGCTCGAGCGCGCCGGCTACGAGGAGTCACTGGGCAAGCGCCGAGTGGTCTCGCTCTCCGACGCGCTCTGCAGCCACGCCGGACGGGCGGCGGCGGAGCCGAACCCCGCCGGCAGCTGGCGCTCGGTCCACGTGGACGAGGCCACGGGATCGATCGTGCGCCCGCCCGGGGTGCGGATCGACAGCGGCGGGATCGCCAAGGGCCTGCTCGCCGACCGGCTCGCCGCGACGCTTCGCGAGCAGCGGGCCTACGCGGTCGACTGCTGCGGCGACGTCCGCATCGGCGGCAGCTCCGGACAGGAGCGCCGGGTGCTGGTCGACGACCCGTTCGGCGGCGGCCCCGTCCATGAGCTGGCGCTGCGCGAAGGAGCGGTCGCGACCAGCGGCATCGGTCGCCGTTGCTGGATCGGGCCGGGCGGGCGTGCCGCCCATCACATCCTCGACCCGCACAGCGGCGAGCCGGCGTTCACCGGACTCGTCCAGGCGACCGCGCTCGCGCCCACCGCGCTGCTCGCCGAGGTCCTCGCCAAGTGCGCTCTGCTCTCCGGGCCCGAGGGCGCGACGGAGTGGCTTCCACATGGCGGCGTCCTCGTCCGCGACGGCGGCGAGGTCGATGTGCTCTCCCCCGGCAAGGCGCCCCCACGGACCGCCGTGGCCTCGTGAACGTCGGCCCGCACCTCTTCTGGATCACCAGCCGGGCTGCCGGTGGGGCCGCCCTGCTGCTGGCCAGCGCCAGCGTCGCGATCGGGCTGATGATGAGCTCGAAGCGCAGGGGCTCGAATAAGCGCGATCTGCGGGCGATCCACGAGGCGCTCTCGCTGACCACCCTGGCGATGGTCGCGGTGCACGGCCTCTCCCTGCTCGGCGACGGCTTCTTCCACCCGGGCCTCAGCGGCATCGCGATCCCATTCGTCGGGTCCTATCGGCCGCTCTGGACCGGGCTCGGGATCATCGCCGGCTACGGCCTGGCGGTGCTGGGCGTCTCCTACTACCTCCGCGACCGCATCGGCGCCGCTCGCTGGCGACGCGTCCACCGTCTCACGGCGGTCTTCTGGCTGCTCGCGATCGTCCATACGGTCCAGGCCGGAAGCGACGCGGCGCAGCTCTGGTTCTTGGCGATTGGCGGCGCGGTGGTCATCCCGGCTGCCCTTCTTCTCGCCTTGCGCTGGCTGGGACGAGCGGCGCACAGCGACTCGGCGAGGGAAGGTAGCGGCGGCCCGGGACTTCCCTCGGATCGACCTTCTACCCCGAGCCCGGCGAGATGACCGCTCCCACTGGGACTTCAGGGCGCTAGGCGAGGGTCGGCAGATGCCATCGACCCGGCCCCGCAGCCTGCCTCACTGACGCCGAGCCCGGCGCGTCCTTCTACTCGCCTGCTGCATCTGTCTCATCCCCGCCGTCCTCTCTTGGGTCAACGCTCTCAGCGCGCCCCGCAACGTCAGCCTCGGCGTCGCCAGTGTCGAGTGGCTGCGCCAGAACGGCGGCAACTCACTCGTCTCCCAGATCGAGAACGAGTACTACACCCTCACCGCACCATCGAAGGGCGGGCCGCCGCTGCACTCCCTGCCCCAGGTTGGCGTCGCGGCGGCGGCCGAAGAAGGCCGGAGCATCACGGCCTTCCGTCCGCCCAACGTGGTGGCGCTGATCCACCCCGCCCTCCCTGGCGAGGGAGTCTGGAAAAAGGCGGCGGCGAATGCCGGCCCGCAGCCGCCGGTTCTGCTGACCACCTTTCGCAGCGATCCCGAATACCCCCAGTTCGTTGCCGGGGTCGCCTGGATCGACTCCGCCCGCACCAATCTCGCCTACGTCCCCGGCCTGGCGGAGCCGCCGCCGCCACTGGCCCACCGCGGCCCCGCCGAAGTGCCGCACTCGATGCGTAAGCGAGTGGTTGCAACCTTCAACGGCGGCTTTCCGCTGGAAACCTCGGGCGCCGGCCTGATCTATCGCGGCAAGGTCGTCGAAGCGATGGTCGACGGGATCGCGACCGTTGTCGAGTACCGCGACGGCCGGGTCGACGTCGTCAAGTGGGAGAGCGGCGGCGGGGCTCCGGCGAACGTCTGGTTCGCGAAGCAGAACCTGCCGCCGATCATCGACGAAAGCAGGCTCAACCCCAACCTCTCAGACGGCCCCGCATGGGGGGAAACCGTGAACAACGCGGTCCGCGTCTGGCGCTCGGGGATCGGGATCGACGCTCACGGCAACCTGCTCTATGCGGCCGCCAACTACCAGACCGTCGAATCGCTGGCGAAGGTCCTCCAGCAGGCCGGCGCGGTGCGGGCGCTGGAGCTCGACATTAATGAAGACTGGACCAGCTTCATCAGCTACCGCCACCCGGGCGCGGCGCAACCGAGCAACCTGCTGCCGGAAATGCTGCGACCGCCCGAACGCTATTTGACCCCCGACGAACGTGATTTCTTCGCCGTCTACCTGCGCCCGAAAGAAAAGTGGTGAGGCTGCCGCGGGACATCTCCCCGGGTGCGGCGGCGGCGCTCGCTGCTGGCTGACTTCCTGATCGCGCTCGTCCTCGCCCTGCTTGCGATCGCGCTCGCCGCCGGCATCGGCGTGGTCGGCTTCGCGGCGATCCTCATCCTGTTGGTCCTGGCGCTCTGGCTCGGGATTGAAGCGGGGCTGCGCTGGGGCCGGGGGCGCCGAGAGTCGGGTAGAGAAGCGCGTTTGCGATCGGAGCCCTGCTAGGTAGCTGCGGTCGATCTCATTGCCGCCCAGCCGCGTCGGCTGACCGAGACCAGGGAAGCCGCGGTAAGCATCACGACTAGCTGGAAGCCGATCGAGACGCCACACTCAGAACTCCGAAGGGGCGGCGAAAGCGGATGCGCGGGCGACCCGGTCTTGCGCTGCGTGGGGTCGGCACCCTGGGACCCGCGCCTTCCGTGGCTGGCGGCGCTCATCAGCCCCCACCGCCCGAGTAGCGCAGCGAGCCGGGCGTAGTCAGCAGCTCGCCGGTCTCCAGCAGCGTCTTCAGCCCGGAAAGGATCATCGGCCAGCCACCATAGAGTTCGGAGTTGGCGGTCTCGTTCAGCTGGTCGTGGGTGACCGCGAGGCGGCAGGAGTCGCCGACCGGCTCGATCTCCCAGGTCACCCGCGAGGTCCCTTCGCGCTCAACCGCCTCGCTCCACAGCGCCCGGAAGCTCTGCACTAGCCGCCGCGGGGGGTCGACCTCGAGGTTCTCGCCGCTGGCGATCTCGATCACCCCCGGGACCGCGGACTTGTAGGTGGAACCGGTCGTCCAGTCCGAGCTCGTCCCCACCCCGAAGCTGTACTTCTTCCGCATCTCGTCGCTGGTGATCGCCTCCCAGAGGCGCTCCGGCGTCGTCTTGATGTAGATCTCGAACACGGTCATGCTGCCGCGCCCGCCGACCACGGCGTACGTCTGCTCCTGGTTCATCGCTGCTCCTCCTCGATCTCGTCTTTGAGCTCGCTGAGCGCCGAGGCCCAGGGCTCCGCGTACTTGCTGACCCAGCGCTCGTAGACCCGCCGGATCGGGACGGGGTTGAGGAAGTGGAGCTTCTCGCGACCGCGCTTCCTGGTCGTGATCAGCCCCGCCTCCTCCAACACCTTGAGGTGCTTCATGACCCCAAAGCGGGACATCGGCAGCCGCTCCTGCAGAGCGCTGAGCGTCTGCCCGTCGAGCCTGAACAGCTCGTCGAGCAGGCTGCGCCGCGTCGAATCCGCCAGGGCCTTGAACACCGCGTCCATGGCCGCAAACAATAGGTGACCTAATAGTCACCTGTCAAGTCGTGCCGGTGATGTCCTAGGTGTCGCGACGAACTATCAGGACCGCGGCGATCGCGAGCGCCAGCCCGGTGTAGGCGCAGAAGACCCCCAAACCCGCCCAGGGGGCGCCGGAGCAGGGCCCGCAGGCGCGCCAGCAGCTCCGCGAAGGAGAACGGCTTGCCTTTGTATGAATTGTTCGGACCGATTCCACTTGGTGGCGACGCGTAGTCCGGTCCTGCCCGGCAGGCTCCCTGAATGCGCATGGGCAACGCGCATAGGTCCCGCAAGCGAGGAGAGGGTCCGCGATCGCCGATTGTCGGGTGGGCCGATGGGCTAGATTTAAGCTTGAGCTCGGATGGGGGCAGATGGAGCTCGGCTCACTAAGCGTCGAAACCACGGAGGACCCCATGTCTGCCCTGTATCGCGTTCGTGCTCGTTTGCTCGTGTGCATTGCTGCTCTTGCCGCCTTTGGAGTGCTCGTGTTCGCCCCGACGGCTGGCGCCAAGAGCAGCGGAGGCACCTATCTCGCCCTCGGCGACTCACTCGCTTACGGCTACCACCAAGGCCAGTTCAACGAAGAACTGAAAGCCAAAGGCTATGTCGAAGCGGCCAACTTCAACGACGGTTACGTCGATGACTTCGGCAAGGCGCTGAAGCTGTTCAACCACAAACTCCAGATCGTCAACGATGGCTGTCCGGGAGAGACCACCGAAACGATGATTGAAGGCTCCGGCGTTTATGGACCCGAATACTGCGCCGGGGGTCCGACCGGGGGTCCATTCCCGAAGGCGTTCCTGCACCACCCCTACCCTGGCACCCAGCTCGAAGACGCGCTGGCCGTCGCGAAACAACCCGGCGTCGGCACGATCACGCTCGACATCGGCGCCAACGACATCCTGCAGTTCCTCGGACACACCTGTGGCTTTCCGACGACGTTCACGTGTAGTCAAGGACAGATCGAAGCCGAGATCGGGCACGTCGCCACCAACGTCGGGAACATCCTGGCGCAGCTGCGTGCGGCGGCGCCGAAAGCAAAGATCATCTTCGTCTCGCAGTACAACCCCTATCCGACCGTGCTGCAACCGGAAGGCACCGGAGACGCGACGGTCGAAGCGCTCAACGGCGCGCTGAAGGCCGTAGCCTCGACTTACGGGGTCAGCTTCGCCAACACCGCGCGGGCGATCAACTTCTCGGGCACCCACGGCGGTCGGGAAGCAAGAGACATCCGCACGGTCTGCCTGTTCACTGCCATGTGTCCGGGCGGCGAATTCAACCCATCGAGCCCGGAAGCCGACATTCACCCCACCAGACTCGGCTACTCGGTGATGGCGGGGGTCGTGGGGGCCGCTTATCTGTCCCACTGAAGGGTCCAAGTAAGGGGTCCGTTGGCAGCCACCGCGCTTCGCCGGCCAGGGGTTGGCGGAGCGCGGCCCTGCGCTGCGAGAGCCAGATCCGCTGCCCACGGCCGCACCGTCAGGGCATATGGTCTCGCTCGTCGTAAGCCGTTTCTGGGAGCACACTCGAAAGAGGATCCAATGCACGCCAAAGGTCACGCCGGCACAGTTTCTCTGCAATGAGCTCCACGCTTCAATTCGATGAGGAGGAATCACGACGGATTGAGGCGATCTACAGCACGCCCGATGTCGTCGCCCAGCGCCAGGCGGTGCGCGATGCGCTCGAGGTCAAGCCGGGCGAGCGGGTGCTCGACATCGGGGCGGGCCCGGGCTTCCTCGCGGCCGAGCTGGCCGCCAGCGCCGGACCGAACGGCGCCGTCTTTGGCACCGACGTCAGCGAGGCCATGCTGGCGATCGCCGCGGCTCGTCTTGGCTCGACAGATAATGGCGAGCTGCGCTTCGAACACGCCGACGCGTGTGCGCTGCCCTGCACAGATGAGAGCTTTGACGCCGTCGTCTCCACCCAGGTCTATGAGTACGTGGAGGACATCGCGGCGGCGCTTTCGGAGCTTGTCCGTGTGTTGCGTCCGGGGGGCCGCGCGCTGGTGCTCGACACCGACTGGGATTCGATCGTCTGGCACTGCGGTGATCCCTTGCGCATGCGGCGCGTACTGGACGCCTGGGGCGAGCATCTGATCGATCCGCACCTGCCACGCAGGCTGATCGGCCTGCTGGAGGAGGCAGGCTTGACACTCGAGCTCTGCCGGGTCGTACCTATCCTCAACCTGCGCAGCAACCACAACACTTACAGCGAGGGGATGGCCGAGCTGATTGCCGACTACGTCCCCGGCCGGCAAGGGCTCACCGAAGCCGACGCCATTGCGTGGAGGGAGGACCTGGACCGCCTCTCCCGCAGCGGCGATTACTTCTTCAGCCTCAACCGCTACCTCTTTCTGGCCACGAAGCGCTGAGCATCGTGGAGGTCTGCGATTCGACCTACAGAGCCAAATGCGGAACGGGTCTAGAAACCACGCCCGATTTTTGGCTCTATAGGCCCTCCGGGGATGGGCGTTACTGGGCTCGAACCAGTGTTCTAACGCCGTTTCCGAACCAAAAGAACCATCCGGGCTCGAAGATCGAGGAACGGGCATTCAGTTGTTTTCGACTCTGCAAAGCCAAGTAGGAATGGACGCCTTGCGAGTTGCGGGCATTGCGGGAACCACGCCGGGGCGATTCCGCCCTCTCGCGGGACATTCCCGGCATGACCACAGCTCAGAAGGTCACCACGGCGCAGCTCGACGCAGCACCTGCCCGCTTCCTCGATCAATTCGAGGACGAGGAGCTACGGATGGAACTTTCAAACGAGCAGTTGATCGACGAGGCGATCGAAATCAACCACGCCGGAGTCGGCAAGGAAAGGACACTTGAGCGATACCGCACCCATCTCGTTCACTACGACCAATACATCGCAAGCGCGCACGGTGCCACCTTCTACACGGCACGCAAGAAACACGTTCGGCTTTTCATGGGGCATCTCGAAAAGCCCGGCGGCGCCACGCCGCACGACGCCCGGCTGCGTTGCGAGTGGTGCAAGGCGCGAGGCTACCCGGACGGGGAATTGGGGCCGGGATGGTCGCCCTCCTACCGCAAGAGCTACCTGTCGGCGATCAAGTTCCTCTATCGGCACTTCTTTGCTGAAGACGATTTGCCTGACCTGAACCCAGCGGCGTTGGAGTCGTCACCGAAGCTGATCCACTCGCGCCAGTACACGCCGACGAAGGAGGACGTTAAAAAGCTCCTGACGGCGCCGGGGTCACCGAAAAATCGGCTGCTCGCCTGCTGGCTGTTCTATGCACCATCGCGGCGGCAGACCTTCTGCGATGCGCGCTGGCCCGACTTCGATCTGGACGAGGGCACCTGGCAGGTTGTCGGCAAGGGCGACATTGCCGACATATTTAACTTGGCGGTCCCGCTGCTGCGTGAGCTGCGGCTGTACCGTCGCTGGCAGTTCACCGAGGCTGAACGCAACCCTGCCATCCGGGATGCGCTCAGCGACCCTCAGAAGGCATACATCCTGCTGACGCGAACCGGGAAGAAGACGTGTCCGCAGACCATCACGAAGATGACTAGATGGCACGCTGTCCGTAGTGAGGTTGGGACCCGGAACTTTACGGGCCACGATGCCGTCAACGGTCAGACTTCGCGTGTGTCGCCACATGCCTACCGGCGGGCGTGGGCAACGATCGCCCTCAATGACGAGGAACTTCCCATCGACGTGGTTTCCGAGGTTCTGAAACACAAAGACATCGCGACCACGCGGCGCCACTACGCACCAACCAAGTCTGACCGCGCCCGTGCGGCCCTCGTGAACATGCGGGTGACTTGAGGCTTCGCGCGGGCGTCGCCGGATGCGATCCGATCGCCCCGATTGGCAGTTTTCCCGTCGTGCCTAGCAACCCCCCGCACAGCCGCACCACACCAGGCACGATGGGGCGGTGGTGCGGGGCGGTTCGGGGCATCCGTGATGCAAGTGTGATGAACGCTGCCGCTGCCCCCAGAGAGTGATGCACGTCCGCCGCCCTGCGACGGATCACTCTTGAACTGGAGCTATGTCTTCTCGATCGAGCGGGCCGGCCAAGAGGCGGCAATGCCTCCTCTTCCCCGTCAAGTCCGCTAAGCCGCAATTTGGGCGCTTCTGGGACTCCCGGTTCCGCCGCGGCGCCCGGCAGACTCCTAATATCGTTGTCTCATCCACCCCGATCGCTGTTGACCTCAACCCACCCAAGGTGCCAGGGCGCGAAACGGGGATGGTCGTCTGCCCCACCGACGGGCTGCCCGCGCGCATCGTCAAAGCGCACAACATCTATAAGGCGTCTTCGATCCAGGGCTACGCGGACCTTGTCGCCAAGAGCATGAAGAACAAATGGGAGAACCTCGCCTACGTTGACCTCTTTTGCGGACCTGGCATTTGCTGGGTCGAAGACACCGGAGAATTCGTCTGCGGGTCACCGCTGATCGCCCAAGAGGTTGAGCCTGCGTACTCCCACTTCATCTTCAACGACAAGGACCCGGTCTGCATCGACGCGCTGAAGACACGACTTGCCAAGGCCACGGGGTCGGTGTCGTACATGACTGAGGATGTAAACGCGCCGGAGACGATCCTCAGCGTGAGGAGCAAGATCCCGACCTGGACCCTGTCCCTGGTGCTCCTCGATCCGCAGGGGTGCAACCTTGAGTTCGAGACCATTCTCCGTCTGGTGACGGGCAAGCCTCCGCTGGATCTGCTGATCAATCTTCCGATCAATAGCTTGAAACGGAGCCGGGAACACCCGCACGTCATCGACAGAGTCCTCGGCAGCGAATGGCAAGACGCCTGCAACCTGGACGACTGGCCGCAAACCGTCAGGGCATTCTTCCGAGGCAAGTTGACGAAGCTCGGCTACCAGTACTCAGTGGGCCAGCAAATCTTCAGCGAGCAGAACAAATCGCCGCTCTACGACTTCCTCATGGCGAGCAGAGACCCTCTTGCCGAACGCTTCTTCAAGGAAGTGACCCGCCGAGGCACCCCGCACGGCCAGATGGCCATGCCGATGGGTTAGGCCGACGTCAGGACGCGACCTGGGTACTCATCCCAGGTCCGACCCTCAAGTTCCCGGCCGTTCGTCTTCGGCCTGTGTCCACCCCACTGCTTGAAGAAGAACGCGACATCCTCGTCGCCACAGCGGTCCCGCAGGTCGGTGATCCAGTCTTCATCGACACGGCGATGGCCGGGGCCGGACTCGCCGCCGGCGATCAGCCAGTCGATGCCGTCGAGCTCGAGCCCTTCGAGTGGCCCGAGCAAAGGCTCGGCGGAGATGAACCGGACGGCAGCTGGAACCTCGCGCAGTGCGTCGGCCCGGTGAACGAAGCGCCGGTTCTCGATGCTGACGCCCATCCAGACGTTAGAAGGCCAGGGCAGGTCGGGGGCGAGTTCGACCATCCGATCTTGCCGCTTCGTGAGGACCTGGAAGACGTGGTGATCGGCCTCCTCCATCACGTCGAAGACCTTGGCGACAAAGTCGTCCGGTATGTCCTCGTGGAACAGGTCGGACATGGAGTTGACGAAGATCGTGCGAGGCCGCTTCCATCTCAACGGGTGGTCCAGTCGCTCAGGCCAGATTCGCAGCCCGAAGCCCTGCTCGTAGGGGTGACCAGGAACGCCCTTGAAACGTTCAGCGAAGGTCTTGGCGTAACAGTGGGCGCAGCCCGGCGAAACCTGGTCGCAGCCCGTGACGGGATTCCAAGTCGCCTCGGTCCACTCGATTGCGCTCTTGTCAGACACGGCGACTTGTTCGCCGTCGAGGCCGCGACACCGCTTTTGCGTCCCCGGTCCTCAAATCTCCTCGATGATCCAGCCGCGGAAGCGATCGGCACTGCTCCCGAGAGCGTTCATGACCATTTCCCCCGCCGACTGCTTCGACGCGGCGACGACGATCACCGTGTTGTTCCCCGCGCCGCTGGACACGCCGCTAGCGGTCGGAGCCGAGGTCAAGCTCTGCAACGGCATACCGAAGGAGTCGAGTCGGGATCGGTCAATCGTGCGGACCTCTCCCGTGAAATGGACGGCGTAATTCGGCATTGTCCGCCGAAGGCTACTCGCCTTGTCGGGCGGTCTTATGCGAACATATGTTCGAGAGGACCGGGGACAGTCCGGCGATTCCAGGCTGCCCTCCGCACCGGGTCGCTCGGCCTGGCCCCCCTGCCTCGCCAAGTCCCTTCCTGCCTCATCCTGGCGCAAGCCCTGTAGCTGACCCAGCTCGCGGCGAGGAAGTCGCCCGACCGCGACCGCGAAATGTGCCGCCCCTGGCTGGCGCGGGTGCTGATCGAACAGCGCCCATTACTTGACGAGCTCGAACTCGCCCTACTGTTATTTGTTTGCGCCGATTCCGGTTGGTTCTGACTGCACGAATGCGAAGCAGGCTCAGCGCGGGTCGTGGGCACCGACGGGGCCTGAATCCTCCGGTCAAGGAGGCCCGGCCCATCTGAGCTGCCAGCTTCTTCCGCAAATCAGGAGATTGTCCGTCGGTGCCATCCGGAAAGAGAGCTAGCCTCATTTCCATGAATGAAGCGAGCAGCAGTGAGGTCGAGAAGGTTCTCCTCTTCGTTTCGGATGCCCGTGAGCGGGCTGGCCGGGCTCGTGCTCGCTTGCAGGGCGAGGGGGCCGACCAGCACTTGATCGACGCTCTGGAGCGCACCGAGGCATCGCTTGCCGAGACTCATCGCGAGCTTATGCAGGGCACATACTTTGCGGTGCCAAGCCGCGACAAGCAGCTCGCGCTCTAGAACAACGCCGTGTCGATCACCGGCGAGGAGATTCGCCAGCGGCTAATCGGTTTCGTCGATACCTGGGCGGCGTATACAGGCTCGGAGCGCGCCGAGGCCCAGACGTTTCTGAACGATCTTTTCAGGTGCTTTGGGACCCACCGCCAGGACGTCGCTCGATTCGAGGATGCCCAGCACGGCAGATTTCTCGACCTGATTTGGGACCGCGTCTGCATCGTCGAGATGAAGCGTCCGAGCGAGGCTAAAAACCTCGACCGCCATCGACCTCAGGCGTTCAGCTACTGGCGAAATGCAGCAGATGCCGAGCGCAACCTCCCGGCGCCAAGGTGGCTTGTCCTCTGCGCATTTCAGAAGTTCGAGATCTGGGAGCCCGGATCGTTCCCCAACGAGCCCCGGGCAGAATTTGGTTTGGATGAACTTCCGGATCGGCTCGACTCCCTTCTATTTCTGGCTGGGAGGGAACCGGTATTTCTTTCATCCGAAGAGGCGGTGACTCGCGAAGCCGTCGAGCACGTGACGGATCTCTACGCGGAGCTTCGCGAGCGTCGTGCTGCCGACTCAGATGTGCTGCGCGACTTCATCCTGCAGAGCGTGTGGTGCATGTTCGCCGAGGATCTCGGCCAGCTGGAGGGGCATCTCTACACCCGGATTGTCGATGATCTGCTCGCAAGCCCCCAGCGCTCAAGTGCCGATGACTTAGGTGGCCTATTTCGATGGCTGAATACGCCTGGTGATCGACCTGATGGCGGCTTCTACACAGAGACTCGATACGTCAATGGGGGGCTCTTCGTCCATCCGGCGGCGGTTCACCTTGCCCCTGAGGAGCTGGAGCAACTTCGTGCCGCATGCGAGTTCGACTGGAAGAAGGTCGAGCCTCACATTTTCGGATCTCTGCTGGAGGGGGCGCTAGGCCGAGAGTCTCAATGGATCCTGGGGGCCCACTACACCCATACCGTCGACATCATGAAGGTCGTCGGGCCCAGCATCGTGGTCCCATGGCGCGAGCGAATCGAGAACGCAGATTCAGTGAAACAGGCTCGCCAGCTTCAAAGCGAGCTTCTCAACTACGTGGTGCTCGACCCTGCCTGTGGTTCAGGCAACTTTCTCTACATCGCCTATCGCGAGTTGCGACAAATCGAGAAGAGACTGCGAATTCGAGAGCGCGAGCTGCGGCGCGCGGCGGGTATGCCCGACGACGATGCGCTGAGCGCATTCTTCCCGCTCCGCAACATCGTCGGCATCGAGATCAACGCTTTCGCCGTGGCCCTGGCGCGGGTCACGCTGTGGATGGGTCACAAGCTCGCGGTCGATGAACTTGGCCTGACCGAGGCAACTTTGCCGCTCGAGGATCTCGCTGGCATCCAAGCCGGTGACGCCCTCCGAATGCAATGGCCGAAGTGCGACGTGATCGTGAGCAATCCACCATTCCACGGAGACCGCAACCTGCGCGGGCTGCTCGGCGACGCCTACATCGATTGGCTCAAGGAGGAGTTCGGATGCGGCGTCAAGGACCATTGCGTCTACTGGTTCCGCAAGGCGCAGGATCATCTCGACCTCGGGCAGCGGGCCGGGATGGTCGGTACGAACTCGATCAGCCAAAACCGCGCACGGGGCGCCAGCCTCAACTACATCGTTGAATCCGGTGGAGTCATAACGGACGCGGTCAGTTCGCAGGACTGGCCTGGAGAGGCAAACGTCGACGTCAGCATCGTCAACTGGATCAACGGTCCGGCGCCCGATGATCTGGCATTGATCCTCGACGAGGAGACGGTCGAGGGGATCGATACGGCCCTGACGCCTTCGACCATCCCGATTGCTGATGTTCCGGCGCTGGCCGCTAACAAAGACATTGCTTTCCAAGGCTTCCTCCCCGGAGCGAAATTCGACATCTCAATCGAGGAAGCGGAGGAGCTGCTCGCGTTGGGCGATGCCACCTATTCCGACGTGGTCCTGCCCTATCTAGACGGCCGAGACATCGCCCGAACCGTGGATCAGCGGCCCACCCGCTTCACGCTCGATTTCGCGCAGATGACGCTGGAGGAAGCAATGCGCTACCCGGCTGCCCTCGAGGTCGTGAGAGAGCAAGCGAAGGACGCGAGGGAGTCAAGCAACTCCTATTCCCGAAATCCGCGCTGGTGGCAGTTTCTCTGGCCCCGACCGGATTTCCGCGAGCGAGTGGCGACTTTCTCGCGCTTTTTGGTTGGCACGAGGGTCGCGAAGCGAATCTTTTTTGTCTGGGCCGAACCCCACTGGCGACCAAGTGACAGCACGAACGTCTTTGCGCTTGATTCGGACTACGCCGCCGCGATTCTGAGTTCATCCATCCATACGCGGTGGGCCGCTGCTCGCTCGTCAACGCTCGAGGACCGAATTCGCTATACGCCCAGTTCGGCCTTCGAGACCTTTCCGTGGCCAAACTTCGACGATGCGGCGGCGGTGGGCATTGCCGAAGCGGGCCAAGCCCTCTTCGCTCGTCGCGCCGAGATCTGCGCCGAATCCGAGATTGGACTCACCCAGCTTTATAACCAGCACGACGAAGGCGCCTGGGTTGACCTCGGCGAGCTTGCGCGGAAGCTGGATCAGGAGGTCTTGGCTGCGTATGGCTGGGACGACGTTGACGTTGACGACACCGCCGCTATCAACCAGAGGTTATTTGTCCTCAATCGGGAAATTCAGGAGGGCAAGACCGAGGACGCCGGGCCGGCACGGGCTACGGACTGAGCCCACAGGTAATCGCGAAAAACATAGCGGGGGCGGGACTAAACCGATATCCGCGACCGCGTATCGCCTGGGGGCCACGAGCGCCGGCCACCACCAGGTCACCTACTCTCAATTCCTGCGTTCTACCCGACACCCACGTCTACCCGAGCAAGCCAAAGCCTACGACGGCATAACCGTGGCGATCCAAAGGCCGACCGGCGACAAGCTCACGGCACTCTGCGGCGACGACCCCAGGTCGAGATGGTCTGGCTGCTCGCCGACGTGCGGGCGGGAGAGGAGTCGTTCTCCGCGGTCGAGAGGCTCGGCCCGATCTTCGAGGAGCTGCTCGACGTCACAAGTCAGGCACCAGCCTCGCGTTCTCTTGCTGGAGCCGGAGCAGGCGCGTCGCTGACGCTCACCCGCTTCGGATTGCTGAAGACTGAGGGACCCTCGAAAGCCTCCCAGCTCTCGGGCAGCTCATCTCCTGCCTCCTTGCCAATCGTCCAGCCCTCGGGCTCATCTCCTGCCTCCCAGCGAAGCGGCAATAGCTCCGAAACGCTGAGAACCTCTCCGCTCTCGGCATCGCGCGCACCGAGAACCATCATCATCTCGCCCGCCGTTTCTGGATGAAGCGTGACTTCGAACTCCTGAGGCACCCCGGGCTCCACGACGCGCCGCGGCGACTTGATCTCAGCCCCGATCCGCCCCTCGCCTATAACGAAGGGCTCATATTCACGCTCGAAGATTGAGCGTAGCTGTGCAGGGTCCTCAGAAAAGGCGGGGTCTCCGCCGAGTTCATGTTCGACGCTGCTCAAATATGAGTCGACATAGCCGCCCAGCGACAGAATCTCTGCGCTCTCAGTCGGCGTGATGGCAAATAGTTCGATTTCTGGATCCACCGGTGCCTGGACGGTGACCTTCATATTTTTCTCAGGCCACAGCGGGATCTCAACGCCCAGTGGGACGGTGCCCGTGGGGTCCGCCGCCTTCAACACAGCCGGCGGCCGATCCGTGGTGATCTCAACGGTCGGAGTGACGCTGAGCGGAGGCGTGCGATCACCGCGTTTGCTCGCGAGATCGCGGTAGTAGAGCCTGGTGGGCTTTAAGAAGGGCTCATATTGCACCGCCAGCCAGGCCTCATACTCCGCCCGCGTGCCGTCGTCCTCGGTCTTCGCCAACTCGATCACCTTCTTGCTCGACGAACCGAGGAAGAAGTGCATGACGCGGCCGATCGCGGTCTCATAGGTACGGCGGACTTCGATGAAGTCGGGGGCACTTGCGCCCCCAACCGAAAGGATCTCCGCCCGGACCTGGGTGTTGGGAGCGACGCAACTGGTCGGTACCCCTCCAGCGACGGATATCCAGCGCCTCATAGCCACCAACCTACCGCTTGGTCAGGAAATCTGTTGTTTCTCTGCTAGTTCGTGTTGCTTGGCTTGCGTCGGGGCCCGTAGACGTATTCCCAGCCCCCGCCGGTATGGGCAAATGCATCTTGGCGACCCGGTCGGGCGCCGCCACCTCGCCGTCGTCCAGCTCGATCAGCTTCGGGTTCGTCATTCGTCCCACCGGGGGGACCGTGGGGTCATGTTCGATGTTGACTGGCTTCGGAGCGGCCTGGATCTGCTCAAGCATCTCTTCGACCGCCTCGCGGGTGATCGTGTAGTCGCCGTGGACTCCGCTGCGGATGATCTGGCCGCGCAGGCGTTTTGGGGGATCGTTTTCTTCAACGCTCACCTTTCATCCTAGGCGGCGACTCGGCTACGGAGAGGAAGCCGCTCACGCGGACTTCGCCGCAGATTGACAGCGCCAAGCAGCCTAAGCGCAGGGTTTCTCAGGTTGAATAGCGCAATCGTGGCAGAGCGTGAGCCGGCGGCGGAGTCGATCAAGGGCGGGGCACCCGAGGAGGCGTTGCGCTTCTTTTCCCGCTGGTGGCAACTGGAGACCTACCTGCGAGAGCTGACCTACACCGAGCTGCGCTGTCGCCACGGCCTCGCCTACACCGACCAACTCGGCTACCGGGCCCGCGAGCAGGCCGAGCGGGACCGGGTCAACGACTACATGGCCTCCGCCGATGCCGAGGATCCGATTGCCTACGTCGACGCCGGCAAACTGCTCAGCCTGATCTCCGATCGCTGGGAGCTCTTCGAGGAGACGCTCCTTCCGCAGACGCGCTGGAAACCGAACATCGAGCTGCTGCGCGAGCTGCGAAACCGGGTCTCGCACTGCCGTCGCCCCCACTCCCAGGATCTGCCGCGACTGAACATGCTGCTGGGCGATCTCGAGTGCGGCGCCCAACGCTTCTTCGTCTCCTACACCGACACCAGCTGCGCCTACTCGCGCAAGGACCCGGTGGCGAGAGCCTGGGCCATGGGCAAGCACCGCGACGCCGGCCTGATTGAGCACGCCGAGCGCCAGTACACGACGCGGATGCATCTGAAGCTGAGCCGCCGGCCCTGGGCGCCCGAGCCTGACGGAGCGCGAGTCTCCGGCGAGCCCGGCTACCTCTGGCATGTGCACTGGATCCTCGAAGGGCGCGAACTAGCACCGCGGACGCTGTGGGCACGACTGCGCGAAATGCCGGAGGTGGAGGAGCGGATCGTCCACCTGCTCTTTCCCAATCCCTTTCAGGTGACGGCGACCTTCGCCAGCGTCGAGGATCCAGATGCGACCGGCGATGCGATCGGGAGGCTGTTCGCGGCGGTGCTGGAAGAGAGCGAAGAGGCCTCCTTCAGCGGCGACCTCAACGCCGCGCTCGATTGGTCGCAGTGGCGGGCCGGCGCCGAGGACCTGCCGCGCAAGGTCGGGGTCGAGAGCCTGCTGGCGGCCTTCGACCCCTACCGGCCCCAGGCGGTATTCGGCAGCTGAGTCGTCGTCCGCCACGGGGCGAGCTCAGGTAGCCTCGCGATCGAGGGTGATCAGCTGGGTGCTGGTGCCGAAGCCGTCGGGGCCGGCCAGGTCTTGGTAGAGCTGATTGAGGCCCTCGCCGAGATTCGGCCCCGCCTCGAGGGCGAGGAAGGCGGCGAGCGCCCGCGCCGATTCAGGATCGCGGACCCGGAGGCGCAGCCGCCGCTCTGCCGCGCCTCCGTCGCCGATCGCGCCACAGAAAACTCGACCGCCGTGACGCTGGGCGAAGGCGAGCGCGGCGATCAGCTCGGCCTCGGCCGTCGCAGCCCGATAGGAGTCCGGGGCGCGAACGTGAGAGAGAGCGGCGGTCAGCTCACTGGCGGCGAGCCACTCCGACCAGCCGATGTAGGCGCGATCGGCGCCACGCTGAAAGGCGTTGAGATAACGCAGGGCCGGAGCCTGGAAGATCGGCGACGCCTGGGGTTCGAAGCGACCCGGGACGCTGACCGCGCCGAAGCTCGGCAGGGGCTCGAGCCTGTCGCGAGCGAGGCAGTCGGCCAGCAACGAGAAGGCGAGGTCGTGAAGGGCCAGAGCCAACATTGGCTCGGTGGGCTCGGCTTCCTTTTCGCCGAGATCGGTGGCGAGCGTCTGTGCCATCCAGGCGACCTCGAGCGGACCGCGCTCGCCGCCGTAGTCGAGCAGGGCCAGCGCCACGGCGAGCGGACGCTCGAGGGCGGAGCGGAGCGCCGGCAAGGCGGAGCCGACCTCGACATTGTTTCGCGCCGCCGGGATCTGGTCGAGCAAGGCGAAGGTCTCGCCCCGCAGGCGCTCGACCGGGCTGACCCGATCGCCCGTCCGGAGGCGATCGACGCTCTCGGCGTAGATGGAGGTTGCCGAGTCGGCGATGCTCATTGCTGCAGCGCCCCGGCATCGGCGAAGACCCGTTTGATCGCCGCCTCGACTCGGCGCGCCAGGCTCTCGTCGGCGAGCTGGGCGCGGGGAACCATCTCCGCCGGCCGGGGGCCGACGACCGTAGCGGGGAGGGACATCGAGACCGTCGTCGAGTTGCCCGAGGTGGCGCCATAGCCCTTGTAGGAGGTGCCGAGGACCGCGGCGGCGACAGCCACCTGGCCGACCTCCGCGCGGGAATCGATCCGCTCATAAATCAGCTGGGCGGCGGCCCCGGCGCAGACGAGCAGAGCGCGGAGGCGGTCGGGGTCGACCGAGGAGAAGCCGAGGCGGCCCTCGACGGCGACCGAGCCGAGGACGGTGATCGCACCGCCAACGTCGACGCTCGCCACGGGGGTGATCCAGTTCTCGGCCGCGTTACCTGTCAGCTCGACGCCGGCGCCACTCACCTTGGCCTCGATGCCGACGCTCTGTGGCACCGCGCCGGCACTGCGCAGAGCGGCGGCGAGGTCGTTTCCGAGCTTGGGTTGATCGAGGGCGACGGCGTCGATCAGGGTCGACTGGCGCAGCGGGACGAAGGCGACGCGGGCGCCGATCCCGCTGCCCGAGCCGTAGCGCTCCTCCCCGCTGGCGAGGGCCAGCGCCCGCTCCTGGGCTGCCGGGCCGTCCTCGATAACGCCGGCCTGCTGGCGTCCGAGCGCGGCGGCTACGGCGGATCCGACATCGGCGGCGGCGCTGAACTTGCCGTGGAAGACGCCATCGCCCCAGGTGCCGCGAACGCGGTCGAGGAACTGCTGCTGACGCGGCTCCAGCGCGGCGTCCTGAACGACGACGAGAATCGGCTTGCGCAGGCGCGTGGCCTCGGTGTACTCGTCCTCGGTCGGGCTGCTCTCGTCGGCTCCGTAGTCGCCGTAACGCTCACCGACAAGCAGCAGGTAGAAGTCGCTGCGGGCGACCTGGTCGAGCAGCGCCCGGCGCGAGCTGCTCGGATCCGCACTCAGCTCCTCGCTGCGCATCGCGTGCATACCAACACCACGGACCGCCGCGGCCGCGGCGTCGCGGACGTCCTCGAAGCCGATGACGACGCTGCTCAGAAAGACGGAGGGGACGGCCATAACTGCCTAAACCGATGCCGCGGGCTCGCGGCGGTAGCGCGCCTGGAGCGGCAGGGCGACCGGCTCCTTGCTGCTCTCGCTCTCGAGCTTGAGCTCCTCAAGCCTGACCTCGGCCGGGTAATGACGGGAGACGAAATGCTCGACGGCCTCCTCCAGCGGTTCGACCAGTAGCGGGTCGCCGGAGGCGATCTGCGGCGCGACGAATTCGACGTACTCCGCGCCGCCCTTGCGATCGACGATCAGAAAACGCCACCGACGAGCTCGATCTCGATCGGCCTCCGTCCGATCGCAGTCAAACGCTGCGCCGACATCGGCACAGCCGCGCTCGCAGCGCTCGGTTGCGTGAGCGAGCAATTCCTCGTGGGTCATCGGCTCCGCCATTCGTCCAGAGGATGGATGGCGAGGGGGACGGAACGGCGGGAGCGCGATGAGCGGACTACTCGGGCTCAGAGAAGTGATTCAGAGCAAGCGTCACTACTCGGTCAGCGACTCGGGTGCTGCAGAGTGGCCAGAAACCGGCACCGGTGATCGGAAGGTCAGCGTGACCCGGGAGGTCGACGCTCAGGTTGCCGGTCCAGACTCCGCGATCCCTCTCTCCGGCGCCGGATCGCGCGCTGAAGTGGCCGAAGCCCGAGAACGGGGCGGGCGGCTTCACCGTCGCGGCGTCGAGCTTGCGGTCGAATAGCAGGGCGCTGGCGGAGGCACGCACCCCCACCGCCCTGTGGATCTCGATTTCGCCCCGGCGTTCCATGACTTCAGCGCCGATCAGCGTCTTGCCCCCCCGGTCGCCCCTGCACGGCGGAAAACGAGGTTTGGAAGTCTTCACCGACCTCCCGGCTGACGGCGAGCCGCGCTCCAGGCAGGCTCTTTCCCGGCGGCCTACCGCCCTCAGGGATGCCGCAGAGGGGGCCCAACGCGCCCCGTGCGGCCGCGGCATCAATCTCCGTGAACCCTTCCTCGCCATGGAATTCGATCGTCCCTCGATAGCGATCAACCTCCTCCCGACCTTCGTGGCCGGGCAGGCATTCGGCGTGCAGGGTCCTAGTCCGCCCAGTGGGGCGGCGGGTCACTGCGATCCTCCCGAGGCCGCTGAGGTCGGCTTCGATCGACGTCGCCGTCACCGTCGCGCTCCGCACCCCGTAAGTGACCTCCGCCGTCTTGCCGTGGGTAAGGAAGAGACCGAGCGCGCCTTCCTGCGCTTCTGCATGTGGCGGCGGAGGGATGGCCCAAGCGACCATCTTGTAGCCGTTGGTTCCGTTCACTGCGAAGGTCATGAACCTGTCTTCCTGACCCTGGCCGCCCTCGGCTCCGGCGGGCACCAACAGAAGCAAGGTAAACGCAAGGGCCATGATCACCGCGCTCAAGCTTCTTTGACTCACTCGATGGAAGATACCGCCCATGCACGAGGAATCTCTCCGTGCCGGATCGCCTTCGATGGTTTGCGGCGGATCGATGTCCACGACCACGTCCAACTCATTCACGGGGACTACACCGCCACCCCGCTGAAGAGCCTGCGCTCCTTAGCCTCCGGCGAGTCGCCGTCGTAGAAGGGATTCGCCCAAGAATCGTCTTCAGCGAGGTGCACTTCGGCGGGGTTCGCCTCAGGTGGACTCTCAGGGCCCGGTGACTGCTCCTGCGGCGGCGTTTCCGCCTTGCCGCGCAGGCGGTAATGATTGAAGATGCGCATGAAGTCGGTCAGATAGATGTCCGCGACGCGCTTGTCGCCGCGGATCACGACCATGTTCTCGTCGTTGTCTTCACTCGACTCGTTGCTCCAGTTCGCCGAGCCCGTGATGACGATCGGGTCGTCGGTCAGAGGGTCGACGAGCATCAGCTTGGTGTGCACGTAGTGGAGTTTCGGATTGAGTCCCCGCAGCGCCGTCGCCAGCCATTTCTTGTATTCGCCTTTGCCTTCGAAGGCGCCAGTGCTAACGACGTTGCCCGGATCGCGACGCAGGGCTTCGACCTCCTGCTTCTTCTCGCTGTCCATTAGGAGGTAACGGATGTACTTGCGCTCGTCCTTGAAGACCGGTTCGATCTCCTTCTGCATCCCGAACGCAGCGGTCAAGAACACGCCCTGCGCGGCGCTCTCCGCCAGCCGCACGTACCAGTTGAGGGAGTCGAGGTCCGAGCGCGGACTGAAGATCGCGGTCAGTGGCTCGTCGGGACGACCTTCGGGGATGATCGGCGTCTGGTCGTCGAACTTCTGCATCTCTCCCCGTTCGGGGTCCTTGACCAGGCGTTCCCAGTAGTCGAGGAAGCGCATGGCCACCCCCTCGTTTCGAATTCGGTGGCCGACGTTGAGGTGGCCGTAGAGCCCGCCCTCGCTGACGTTCGTAGATCCGGTCCAGACCTCGATCGGCTTGCCGTCTTTCAGCAGCACGACAAACTTGTTGTGGGCGATATCGATGTTGGTGCGCTTCGTGCAGAGACTCTTGATCTGCGCTTCTTCAATCGCGACCGGGTTTTTCTTCGCGGTCGACTCCCCTTCGACGGCGTCATAGACGATCTGCACGTCCGCGCCGGCGGTGTGGGCGACTCTGAAGGCATTGAGCACCGGCTCGAAATAAAATTCATAGAAGGCACCACGCAGGGCGTAGCGGTGATCGACAGCGGCGCCGATGAAGGCGACCAGGTTCTCCTCCAGCCCACGCGAGAGCCAGTGGTAGGCCTCTTCGTTGGGCACTTCGGAGGGCCGTTTGTCGCCGAAGCGTTGTTCATAGGCTGCCGATGCGGCTACGCCTCGGTTGAAGTAGACGCCGTGGGTCTGGTCGGGGTCGTCGGGGTCCTCGGTTTCGACCGTCGCGCTCACCGCAGGTCCGTCCTCGAGCGCCGATGCGGGCCCGTAGCGCGCCGTCACCTTGTAGGTGTAGGTGTGTTTGGGCTTCGCCGCGTAGTCGCCCCAGACGAAGGCCTGTACCGGGTTGTGCTCGGTCGAGTAGTCCGCGTTGACGACGTCGTTGGCGGTGAAGAGGAAGTTATTGGAGAGGAAGCGGTGCTCGCCCTCGGTGTGGTCGGTGCGCTCGATCGTGAAGCCGAGCAACCCGACCTCCTTACCGGGGTCGACGCTCATTCCGATCAGGACTACGTAGCTCCCAGCGACGAGCTGGACCGTGATCCCTTTTCCCTGTGCCGACTCGCGCATTCCCCATTATTTCCATATTTCTGCATCTGTATGGAAGAAATTCGGTGTAGGGCCGAGAGAGATTCCCATGCCGACCCCGGGCGCCAGGGGAGATTGGTGCCAAGAACTCGAACCTGTGCATGAAATCGAGAAGTTGCCAGCCGAATGTACGGGGGCGCCCGCCCGCTCCTTCAGACGTACCTGACTGTTTGTGTCTTCAGATACCAGCCAGATCGTCGGAACGCCCACCCCCTCGGCGGCTTCGCAGCTTGCGAGCCCCCGCGGGGAGGAAGAGTGGCCTCGGCCCCGCTCTTTGAGCCCGATCGGCAGAGAACAAAGGAGCAGAAATGTCCTCTCGATCGAGCGGGCCGCATCGTCACGCGGCCACAATCGCCCTATGCGGTTTGCTTGCCGCTGTCGCAATTGCCGTGGTCTTCGCGGCGACAGCCCACGCCGCCCAATACAAGATGCTGCTGTGCGCCGGCAACGTCGGCTCAAATTCCTACGGCACCGCGACCGATACCGCCAGCCCGCAAAACCCCGGCGGCATCTTCAACTTTGAAAATTACTGCGGGCCGGCGCCCGATCCGGCCGGCGGAGCGGCCTTCCTGCGGATCTACGAGAACCAGGCCTCAGGCAACGCCGGTGCCGGCGCTTGGGGCACCATCTACTACGACACCCCGCCGAACATCAGCTTCCGCACCGCCGGCGGCTACACCCGCGAGCCCTACGCCTTCAACGACGGCTGGCGATCGCGCTTCTTCCTCGACTACACCTCCTCGGGTCTGGTCCCGCTGATGATCCAAGGCGCGGGCCTGCCCAACGCCAACGGCCAGTGGGCGACGACGAGCACCTTCGCGCCGCACCTGTGGCCCTTCAGCGGCCAGCTCCCCGCCACCCGCTTCGGCTTCGAGCTCAGCTGCGTGCGGCCCGCCGGTTGCGACCGCGCCAACTTCAACGCCACCGACGCCAACTCGTTCGTCTTCACGCTCGAAGACGATCAGAACTCACAGGTGGCCCTGACCGGCAACTCGCCGCTGATCAGCGGTCAGTGGGTCCGCGGCTCGCAGACCGCGACCTTCAGCTGGAGCGAGCACGGCTCCGGGATTCGCTTTGAGCGGATCCGCATCGACGGTGCCCAGCGCTGGCAGATCGACCACCTGGCAACCGGCGAATGCAACCTCGGCAGCTCGCCGACGAACGGAGAGTTCGCCCGGGTCTTTCAGCCCTGCGCCACCGCCGACAACATCGGCCGCGCCTACGGCTTCGACACCGCCGGCCTTGCGGACGGCGCCCACACCCTCCAGGCCTGCACCCAGGACTACGCTCAGGCGGTCGGGCTCAACGGCACCGGCTCGGAATCGTGCGACCAGCGCACGATCCGCACCGACAACACCGCGCCGGGCGCTCCTAGTGGCCTGCGCGTAACCAGCGCCAACCCGCAGCGCTACCTGGAAAGCTTCGGCGCCAGCTTCTCGTTGCCGCCGAATGCCGGCTCGCCGATCAGGAAGGTCCACTACGACGTGGTCGACGCGAACGGCAAGGTGGTCGTCCCCGAGAAGGTCGCCTCGGGCACCGATCCGAGCGAACTGACCAAGATCGAAGGCCCCAAGACGCCCGGCGCCTACCAGCTGCGGGTCTGGCTCGAGGATGAAGTCGGCCTGGTCGGCCCGGCCACCACCGCACCGATCCCTCACGACACGACCCCGCCCGCGGCACCCCAGGACGTTTCGGTCGCGGCGCCGAGCAGCCCCCGCACGCCTCAGGGGTTCGACGTCCGCTGGCGCAACATCCTCGACGCCGGCGCGCCGATCGACGCCGTCCACTACCAAGTGCTGAACGGTGCCGGCAATCCCGTCGTGCAGACCAAGACGATCGGCGCCGAGAACCTGCAGGCGATCCAAGCCCTCGAAACCCCGCGCGAACGCGGCTCCTACACCCTGCGCCTTTGGCTGGAAGACGCCGAGGGGAACCAAGGCGCTCCGGTCAATGTCCCGCTCGCCTACGACTGCGTTCGCTCCGAAGCCGGCGGTGGCTCCAGCTTGAGCGCTGGCCTCGGCCCGCACGGCGACGGCACGCTCGTCGTCTCAGAAGGCCAGGGCTCGACTCTCGCGGGCAAGCTCCAGGGATCGGGTTCTGTGTCGAACGCGGCGCTATGCGTGTTCAGCAAGGTCGTCACCGACCAAGAACGTCAGTTCCTGGGAGTCGCCATGACCGATCCCAGCGGCGCCTACCAATTCGCCATCGGCAGCGGTCCCTCTCGGGAACTCACCGTCGCCTACCGGCCCGACCAACGGGAGATCGTCGCCGGCGCGACCCTCAGAACGACGGTCACGCCGACCTTCAAGCTCCGTCGCAAGGTCATCCACAACAAGGGGTTCGCCGTCTTCACCGGCGCGATCCCCGGACCTCACAACGGCCAGGTCGTGGTCGTCCTGCAGGTCAAGGACGGGAAGAGCTGGCGTGTCTTCCGGCGGTACCAGACGGAGGAAGGCGGGAGCTTTTCGATGCGCTACCGCTTCACACAGACGACGACTCCGACCAAATACACCATGCGGGCGCAGGTCCGGGCTCAGAGCGGCTATCCCTATGACCCCGGCAACTCTCGTGCTTTGCCTCTGCGCGTGATGCCGTAGTTCTCGGCTCCTCAGGCGGCGGCTGCCTTGTGCAGCCGCCGCCGTGGTGTCTGATCCGCCTTCCTCGGCGCAAGGCGGCGTGGCCCCTCGGCGGAGCGAGTAGGGCCATGTCGTTCTCCGCCCACGCCGTCTCGACTCGGCCACCGTGGCACCGCCGGGCGTCCCTGCAAGTCCCTCCGGGACTCCGTAGGCCCTCGCCTGCGGCTCGGGTTCCGGGACGCCCTGGGACGGCGCCGGTTGCGCCTCCGTCAAGACAGCGACGGACGGAGGTCCACAGATGTACTCAGCAACTCACAGCTCCAAGGTGCGTGAGCTTGCCGGCCAGCTCTATCGCGACAAGCGCTCTCGCCTGATCTCGATCGCTCGCCACAACGCCGCCAACGACGCGGATGCCGAGGAAGCGCTGCAAGCGGCCTTCATCTCGTTCATCGACGCCTTCGACCCCGATGGCGAGGCGCCGGCATTGGCCTGGCTGACGCTCGCCATGAAGCGTGAGTGCTGGGGTAGATACCGCGACCGCCACCTTGACCGCCATCTCGGTCAGGAGGTCCAGCCGGGCTCACTGAAATCCGGATCGGTGATCGACGCGATTCCCAGCAGGGAAACCGAGATGGAGAAGCGCGTCGCCGAGTGTGACAGCGCCCGCCAGCGCATCGCCCGCCTCAAGCCCGACGAGCGCGACAGCCTCGGCCTCCTCGCCGCCGGCTTCTCCTACCGCGAGATCGCCGAGCACCGCGGTTGGACCTATACCAAGGTCAACCGATGCTTGGCAGAGGGACGGGCGGCGCTGCGGGCGAGCATGGCGAGAGAGTAGGAGCGGGAGGCGGATTCATCGTGGTCCCGGCACTGTGGACCGCCGGTGGCCATCGACCCGCTACCGCCTTCACGCGGAAGGGGGAGTCTCAGCGGGGCCAGATTCGACGAAGGGGGCGAGGCGACCGCCTCATGCGACGCAGGTGTCCCTGGTGAGGTGGCCGGATTCGAGGATAGTCTTTCCGTGTGACAAGGCCACCGCTGGACCCGGCGCGAGGCGCGGAAGTGGCCAAGAGACTCAGAGAGCTGGCGTCAAGGGCATCCTCATCACGGCTGCGGAGCGTGGCTACATCACAGAGGTGAAGTGCGGGATGCCCAACTGCCGCTGTCCCGAAGAGCTGGGTGGTGCCTCGCACTTCGAATCGCTCACCAAATACAGCGACTGGAATCCGACCCACGAGCATTTCCCGACCCCAAAGCGAGATGGGGGCCAAAGAACCGTCGAGAACTCAGTCCTCGCGCACCGGCTTTGCAACAGGATCGACTTTTCGGAAACCTCTGGGCGGCCACACGCGAGGGATCTCGAGAGAATAAGAAAAGCTCGCGAGGCGGCCGCGGAGAGCTGACGCGTCGAGGACAGCCGACGCCGTCGACCTCGGGCCTCGCAGCCTACGTACGGCTCTCGCTCCGCGCGAGAAGCAGTTCCGACCCCGGACAGTCGGCCGCGACCGCCTCTTGTCCAAGGCAGCGCCTTCGCTCTGCAATGGAGACAGCTGCGACACGACCCTAGGCCGGCAGCGCGCGCGCTTTCTTCCTGCACTTCGTCTTGGCTTTGTGGGAGTGCTTCTTCTTGCACTTCGCCAGGGCGGCGGCGCGCCGCCCGGTCGGGCCGACGGATGCGGGCGGCGACGGGGGGCCGTTCACCGACGGCGACCCGCTTACCGACGGAGGGGCACTGACCGACGGGGGTCCGCTCACAAAGGTCGTGAAGACGGCATCGTGATTGGTGTCCGCTGCGCCCCAGGGGTCTGAAGGGCCACCCGAGGCGTCGTAAAGAGCCCCGTCGGGACACGGATCTCCGCTCGAGCCGAATCCCACGATCCCGATGCCGAGCACGCCGGAGGCGTTGCTCCGCGTCAAGACGATGGCGTACTCCGAGCTCGCGGATACCGC
Organism: uncultured Solirubrobacterales bacterium; assembly: GCA_963735235.1. Lineage (GTDB taxonomy): Bacteria > Actinomycetota > Thermoleophilia > Solirubrobacterales > 70-9 > VAYN01. Next base: position 89,971 of record CAVTKD010000014.1, read on the forward strand.
GGGCGGATTGGAAAAGTCGAAGGCCACTTCGGTCAGGTACGGGTAACTACCGTTGGGCGTCAGCGAGCTGTCGGAGACCGTCGACGTCGCCATCGGCACCACCGGGAACACGGGCGAGAGGTCTGACCCGTTGACCTGGGTGATCCTGACCGTGAGGGTGTCGTTGGAGTGAAGTTCCTCCTGCACGAATAGACGAACCTCGGCAAGGTAACCGCCGTTGATCGGGGAGAACGTCTCGCCCCACCGGCCGCCATCGCTGTCGCCGAAGGCGGCAACGTTGGTCGGGGGCCCGGAGCAGTAAGCGTCCCCGACCGCTGCGTGTGCGGCGCCCACCGCAGTCAACGAGGCGATGGCGCTCGCTGCAAGCGCCGCAGCGACGATCACTCCCAATCGATTGATCCGAGAGCCCCGAGCGGCGCCGGGACAGTTGGGCTTCATTGGATCCAATTCATTGGTGCCACCAGTCGATCGTAGCCCATCAGGGGCAGGGTCCCCGGAGCTCCTTCGCCCGGCAGTGGCCGATCAATCGAACCGAGCGCCGGCAACCTTCAAGGACCGGTTCCGCCAATGCAAAGCGGTGCTCTGGAGCCTGACTTCGCCCGTGACCGCTTTGCGCGAAAGGCGAAATCGGGTCATCAGCCGCCTGAGGCGACGACTCGCCTCGATGCTTCCAGAGACCGAACCACGTTCTTCGGCCGGGTTGCCGGGTTGAGCCAGCGCTAACATTTTCGACGTGGGAGCGCTAGGACTGCATATGCGTCGTCGTAGGTCTCTGCGCGAGGACATACCAACTCGCCCCCCGATTCTTGCGTGTCGACGCCGTCTCGCCTACGCGGTTGCGGCCTCGCCGTTCGCATATCTCTTGATGGGAGGATCCATCAGCGTCGCATCGTGCACTGCTGACCAGTGTCCTTCTGCCGTCGTCGCAACGATCGCTCGTAGCCCCCTCCCCTTCGGGAGGATCACCGGACCCCGCTTACACCGTTCCACGCAGCAGGTAGTAGCGCAGAGCCGTCTCAGCGATCCCTCGGCACCGCCACCATCCCATCGTCAAGCTCAGGACGCCGCCCTGGTCGAATTGCTTGACATGGCAGACATCGAGGGAGAAGCAAAAGAGCTACGGGTGCTCATCACCGACAAAAGAGTTTCTCAGCGACTCGACAGGATCAAAGACACCCGGTTCAGCTCGGATGCTGCCTTCCGCAAGTACCTACGAAGCGCCAAACTAACTAGGTCGGAAGTCCGCGAGCGCGTTAGGTTGCAGCTCCTTGCGCACGCATTCGACTATCGGGCTACCCAAGGCATTCAAGGTCAAGCAGCGAAAAGTCACGCGCTACTCGCGTTCTACCGTGACTTCGGTAGGCGCTGGAGGACACGCACCGTCTGCGCGGCAGCCGTAGTTATCAAGCGGTGTTCAAACTGGATGGACTCTCCAGATCGGTGACAAGCTTCCGCCATAGCCCGTCCGGACCCTCTTAGCAAGGTTCTCAAGCTGGCACATGCTTTCACTCCGGGCTTGAGGCAGTGCGCCAGACAAACCTGATGGCAGCTGGCCAGAGAAGCAGTATTAAGTTAGCAATCTCAAGGGCAGTTGACCACCAGGGGCCTCCGTGCGTTGCGGTTGCTATCAGCCCCAATGGCTGCGAGATCGTCGCCAGCAACCAGGCAAGACGATTACCGCCAATAACCAGCCAGGAAACGCCAATCAGCACTACAAGGACGAGAGCGGCCCGCGCAGGCGAGCCGGTCGCCACCGTCGTCCCACCCCAAATGACGGCGACCACCACCGAAAGAATTGCGTATGCCCGCAAGGCCCACGGCGCAAGCCGCACGCGTGCTGCCAGCCGTTCATAGTCCAAAGGCATATTCAAGTTGTACTAGATCCTCGCCTCGGTTCGTCGCTTCTACTCTATGGGCGATATTCACCCAGTCCTTTAACGCATCCTTCGGCAAACGTCACCTTTGCCCTCAGGGGCGTTGGACGCTCATCCAAGGCTGAGATAAGTGCTTCTGCACCCGCTCCGACGCAAGTTGCACGCGTTTCCAGATTCGGAATATGGAATGGCGCGATTGCCTGTTCGGCGCGATTTATGAATTTGATTGCTTCCTTAGATGTTTCAAAAAGCGCTCGCTCGTTTCGAGCGTATTCTTCCGCTTTTTCTACTACCTTGTGCCAAGTCCAGGTAAGGGCAGCAGCGAAGACGTGCCCCATCTTCTTTTCCACTCCGCCGAAGATTTCGGGAACGGTGATGTTTGCGCCGCCACACCAACAGTGTGAGCTCAATTTTTTCATAGACCCTCGGCTGACTGTCCCTGGCACTGCTCGAGCCGCCCCCAGCGCAGCTTTTTTCGCTTTAGTACCTGAGAGGTCGAAGGTATTGATCGGATCTTGGTTCGCGTAGTCATAGGCATTGGCCGAGCCTCCGGGGACCGAATCGGGCGAAAGGAAGCGGCCAAGCTGCGGAACATAGCTACGAGCTCCCATTTGCACCACACCGGAGGCGAGTTCGGTTCGACGCCCCTTGCCCCCGAGCCAACCGAACCGACCGGCCGTGCCTGAGACGGGGACACCAAACTCATCGAAACGGGATGTGGCAAGCAATTTGGTTTCCGCCGGGCTGAGGGCGGCCGTGGCAACGAAGTCGCCGTGTAGATTGCTCAAGCGCAGCGTCACGCCGGATACGCTTTCCTGAAGACCGGCCAGTTCGCCGCCGAACCCTGGGATGTTGCGCGTCCAGCTTGAGCCCAGTTCCGTCCAAGAAGGTGTATCTCCGCCACCGTCGTAGTGGAAGACTTCAGTTCCTTCAAGGCCGCCGCTCTGAAGCCGGGCACGCTGGCGGAGACCGGCATCGAGCTGGTAGCTGTTGGTGATCGTCCCCTGAGTTTGGCTGGCGATCATGTCCGTGCTGTAGTACGTCGTGCTCAGGGTTTTGCCGCCCGCAAATATGGCGGGCAGACTGGTGATCCGGCCAAAATTGTCGTAGGTGACACCTTCGCCCATAAGTCGATCGGCACCGTCGTATGTATATTTTTGAGGCGTGCCGCCCGAGGTAGCGCAGGCTCCGCCAATGCCCGGTGACCGCGTTGTCATCGCGGTGCGATTGGTGTCAGCGTCGTAGGCGTAGACGCGCGTTGTGCAAGTGCCGCCGGTCGGTGTTTCCTGGGCTTCGGTCAACCTTCCGGCGGGGTCGTATGAGTAATGGTCGCTCGCCAACGTCCCGGCGACCGAAGACACCTGACCATTTATTGAGCGTTCGACGGCTTCTTCCAGCCAGGTGCAGCTTGCCCCGCAGCTGGTCGCCTTCGTGTAACTGAGTTTGGTCGGTTCGTCTGCCTCGTTATAGGTCGTTTTCGCGGTCAAGCCATCGGGCAGAACACGTTCGACCAGATTGCCGTCGGCGTCATAAGAGGCCGTAAACGCTCCAGCACCGGAGTCTTCGAGTTTGACTGGAAGGCCGGAGGCCGCATTATAGGTAATCGCCTGCGAGCCTTTGCCGTCAGAAGTGGCGACGATACGCCCGTCCACGTCGTAGGTGCTTTTGGCGATGTTGCTGTCGGCGTCTTCATATTCTTTTACACGCCCGAGCGCATCGTAGATCGTAGTCGTAGCCTGGTTGTCAAACGTCCCGCATTCCGCCCCTTCACAAAGGAACTTCTGCTTTTCGATGGCACCCTGCGTTGGGCTGTATACCGCTTCGATCTTCGGAATCGAGCTGCCGCCGCCTTCGATCTTCTGCGTCAACTGGCGGCCGGCTTCGTCGTAGGTAATGACCGTCTTACGGATGTTTTCTGCTTTGCCGCCCGGACTTTCGGTCACTTCGGTCGGCTCCCGCAAGGCGTTGTAAGCGAGAAACTTCTTCACCGGTATTTCCGGGCGACCGGTCCCGCTCGATTGGGTAGCTGGAACGACCTTACAGCGGAGGTTGGCGTAGCGGGGCGCCCCTTCGCATTCGCCTGCGCCGGTTGCTTTGTAGTAGATCGTTTTGCTCGTGCCGGGCCCGCTTCCACCTGCCCCTTCGCTCGTTTGTTCTTTGGGGTTGCGCACTTCGGTCGGAAGTCCCGACGTTCCGTCATAAGCCGTCATCGTCGTGAGATTCTTGTGTCCAGTGCCGGGATCGACAATGCTTTTAGTCTGCTCATGCAGACTCCAGTTGTATTCGTATTCGTTTATCCGCTGATCCAGCACTTCTCCACCGACGAGCGCGCCGGTCGTTTCGCGAGTCGGGAGATGGGGCTTAATGCCGGTTTCTGGCCACCCTTTGTCGTATTGGATGACCTTATGGAACCGTGCTGGGGTGGTGGTGCCTGATTCGAGGCGCACTTGGTGCATAGGCCCCCATTCCTCTTCCATCTGGGTACCGTCTGAGGAGAAAATCCTGTGGGTGTCGAGTTCTTTGGAGCGACAGGCAGATTTCGTTTCTTTGGGGCAGGCAACTTTCGGTTCTTCAGTCAGGGCTCGAAGGCGGTTTTGCGGAGTCAGTTCCCGAACTGCATTTCCAAATTCGTCGAATTCGTTGGTCGAGATCGACGGCGAGCTGGTGCCAGCGCCAGATGGAGTCGCGACGTTGGCCTCGTGGCCATCGGCATCCATGTAGTAGACGGTTGCCTGGCCAGGCCAAGTCGGAGGAGTTGACGGGACTTCGCTGGGCGGGAAGATCGCGGTGGCGTCGACTGGGACGTCCTGCTGACCCCACTGGGCCACCGTGGAGCCGTCCATCGGATACGGCGCACCACTGCCCGAGATCGGTACGTTGTAAGCAATCGTCGTCTGGGCGGTCGTCGGACTTGCGAGGAGGCTCGCGCGCTTGACGTCCATCAGTCGGCCGTTTGCTTCCTCTTCGTCGATGGCACCGTAGTCAAAGGTCCATGGTTCCTGGCCGGCCGGCTTCAAAGTGGCGATCTGGCCGCCAGAGGCATAGGTGTATTTCTCAGGCAAAGCCGGGGTGATCCGCGGGTCCCATTGTTCAATCAGGCGCCCTTGTGCATCGTATTTGTACTTCGCGACTTCCCATGGGCCGCCGTTTCCCGGTGCGTAGTAGGTGATCTTTGAGAGCCTGTCGGCATCGGCGGCGGGCGCGCCCCACGTGGTTGCCGGCGCATAGCTGAAGATCAACGTGTGGCAACCCGCGTTACCGGTCGCTTCCGCTTCACTGATGCATTTAACTTCGCTCGCAACCGGGGCGACGACCATGTGAATGCGCTTGCGGCCTTCTTCTTTGAGTTCGTATTCGATGCGTGTGGTATTGCCGGCTCCCCCAGTCTGGGAGATCGACACCGGCACATATTCGGAACCGCTACCGAGGTTGCTGAAAATGGTCCGATTCCCCGCCGGGTCGGAGAGGACGAATTTGGTTTCTTCGGTGGTAAGGCTCCAACCCGGGGCCTCCGCCGGCGTCGCGTAGCCGCCGCCTTCTAGTTTTTCGAATCCGAGTTCGGTGCCTTCTTGCGACGTGAGTACCGCGTATTCGATCGGGTAGCTTTCGCCTTCTTCGGTCGTAGCGCTGAAGGTGACGGTCTTTAGGCTCCTCCATTCGGAGCTCCCAGCTTCTTCCACCGGCACACCCGGCTTCCAGCCCGCACCGAGGACGGACTTGTTTTCTTCGGTTTCTTCAGCGCTGCCTTTCGGCGCGAGGCCCCGCGAGTTAAACGTCCGAGAGAACTGCAGTGAGGAGGCAAAGCCAGGAATTGAGACGTCGCCATCGGAGATTGAGAGATTCCCGGTGAGCAGGTCGAGCGAGCCGGGGCCGACCTGAGCAGTCGCGTCTTTCGAGCCTCCGATGAACCGGTTGACGGTCGCTTCCACGGGAGCGCTGTAGCCTTCGACTTCAGTCGGGCCTTCGAAAACCGCTCTGACCTCGATCGGGCCGCCTTTTTTCCGCAGTGTGCTGGTCGCATGGGCAGCGTCGAAGTAGAGCGGTTCGCTTTCGAAGCCAGAGGTGGAGACCGGCCATTTGCTGATCGCTTCGCCATTCAGCTTATGCACCAGTTCCGCAGGAATCGCTTCGAATCCCCCGGTTTTGCCTTCCCGGAACTGATAGCTGATTCCGGTCACGCCACTGGTGGTCCATTTCGACTTCAGCTTGAGGCGGCGCGCGGTGACGGTACCTTCGGTTGGAGAAATAACCTTACTTGACGTCGGAGCCTTGGCGTAGTAATCGACACTAAGGTAAGGTCGTAGGCTCGTGTTCGCAAAGCGCCAGTTGTCATATTCGAAGAGGCCGCGATTACACGCTTCCGTGCACGAGGTTTCATTGTCCACCTTGATGAGCAAGCCATCGTTCGCCTGTTTCCCGCTCAGCCATCTCTGGGCGATCTGCCCTAGTCCACCGAAGGTCCACCACGCGGCGCCGGTACCCATTGTGCTCGACAGGACTTCGCTTCCTTCGGAACTGAAATCTCCTCCTGGTGTTTTCCACGGTTTGAGCCAGGTTGGTTCACCAGCGTGCCACGCGGTCGTGAGCGCCCGAACCTGGACGGCGTTCGGGAGTGGCCAGCCGGCGCGTTCCGGACGGTACAGGTTCAAGGATGCCGACCGGATCGCCGAGCCGGCCGGAACCCCCGTCAATGGGAGCGCCATGACCTCTCTTGCCCGGTACTGATTGCTCCCTTCGCGGTAGAACCACACGCCTCCATGTTCGGCCCCAGTCTCGGTACAAGGGAAGGCGGTGTTCCCGGTCGGCGTTTCCCAGTAATTCAACTGGCATCCCGTGGACTGTCCCGTGAAGATCGTGGGGTCAATCGTGACCGGCCACGTTCGTGCAGGTGATTCAAGCCAAGTTCGATCCGCTTCGACAGTCAATTCCCAGTTGCCGTCGGGCAGGGGTTTCAGCCTGTATGCGACAGCGTCTGGGTTGGGGACCGCGTGGAAGGAGCTATCGCTGATCGTCGGGGCGGGCAGTCGCGCCACCTCGGACCCGTCTTGCCCTCGGAACACCACCGAGCCATCTTCTTCGAGGGACGGCGAGACCCCTTGCGAGGCGTCAAGTTCATAGTGGAAGTTGCTTGGCTGAGCGGGGTTGTCGAGTTCGATCGTTTCCTCGACGCCCGTGGAGATACTGGACAGTTCGAAGGTGATCCCAGGCGACGCCGCTTCGTAGACCGCCGTGCTGCCTTCGACTTCGGCGGCTTCGGAGCCCCCGCCGAGCAGTCGATCCGAGACCCAATCGCCTTCGCTGCTGAGCCGGACTGGCGCGCTCCCTAGTTGCTTTGGAAGGCTCAGGTCGAACGAGTTCGCGCCGTTGGTGAGACTGCCGTGGTCGCCCGGTTCGAGACCTTCTTCGATCGGCTTCCATTCGCCCTCGTTATCGCGGTAGTTGATCGGGGTCTCGAAGATCCTGGCTTCACGGGACCCGTCAGGGAGCCGAAAGGTCTGAGACGTTTCTGTCCGATCAGCCGCGAGTTCGACGCTGGATTCGCTCTGCGGAGCGCCGCCAACTTCAGCCGGGGGCGGAGATGCGCCGTCTTCGTCTGCTGCGGCAAGCGCGACACTTGAGCAGAGCAGCAACAGCACTGCAACGACCGCACCGAACAGTTGGATCTGACTGACCGAGAGCCGACTGCGCCGGCTTGGCCGCGTGCTCTCATTCCTGTCTCCACTCCTCGTCATCAGATCCCCTTACTTGTAAGTGAGGAGCGCGCATTCGGCGTCTCCCTTTCGGTACTACTTAGATCGATGAGCAACCTAGTTGGCTTGTCAGTCATTGTCCAGTCCATTATTCGGTAGCTCTCTTTGGTACCGCTTAGCGACGGCATGTGTATGTGAACATTTTGGCTTTCCAATGCGCTGTACACACCTGCGTCGAATTCCAGCGGACAGGCGCTACAGAACATCAAGAAAGTGCTAAGGGTCACATTTCTGGAGAACTGCTTTTCTTCCAAGGGCTTAGCTGACGCTGGATTCATCATGAGAAGGAGTAGAACGTCTCAACGGCGCCACGCACATGCCGCTTCCTCACGACCCTAAGTACGCCAACGTCTGCGAGAGCCACGACGTGATAGGAGACGTGTGCGAGATCAATCTTCCCTTTATCACCGAAAAGCTTGGTGAGCTGAGACGCTGATAATGGCTCCCTGAGATACGCCATCGCTTCGATGATCGCCACCTTGGTCGGGTGGACGCTGTGAGGGATGAGCAGGTCCCAGTGAAACTGCTCGTCCTCCTTCACCATCGTCATGACTCCCATCCCCGGCCGGAGGGACGACAGTTTTTGAAGATGGCGGGAATGGGAGTCATCGTGAGGCACAGTCGACACCGACCACGGGTGAAAGGATGAAGCCACTTCCGGGGAGGCTCATCGTCTTGGTTGGGATGCGCGCCTAGCTATGGCCGCAGTCCAATCCAGAAGCGAATCGGCATCGGTTGATTAGTGGACCCTGCCAAATCGAAACGTCTCCGTCAAACGAGGACCGCTCGCTAGTCAGCGTTTCCTGTGATTGGTCGGCGGGGTCGGTGCCTTCCGCTCGCGTTGGAACCCCATCGACGCAACGATGATCGACTCGGCATCCTCTTGCGAGATCGCTCGGCGGTTGGTCGATTCGATCTCTATCTCCTGCATCCGGTCCCAGAACCGCTGCTGTTCGTCGGCGATGTCCTGCCGACCCTGCCCGTCGACGTTGAACCAACGCCAAGCAAGCCAGGTTCGTGGGTCGCTGTGCATCTTGCCGCCCCACAGCGCCGCCATCGCCTCGGCCAGCATGCACTGCAGGATCAGCCCGTACGTGACCTGCCGATGCTCAGGGGTCATGGCAGCCATGTCCTCGTCGGAGTAATAGGGCATCTCGACGGCCCGGTAGTAGTGCTGGATGGTATTCCGGACTTGTTCAGTCCTGGCGAGTTCGATGGAGCCGGCTTCCAACAGTTCCTTGACGTGATGGGAGACGTTGTTCGTCGGCTCGCCGATTATCCGGGCGATCTCGTCAGGGCTGTAGATGCCTTCGTTGAGGATGGTCAGCACGTAGACCCGGGTGCGATGGCCCAAGGCGTAGGCGACTACTTCCTCGATGCTCTTGCCTCGCGGGCTCAGTTTGGCCGTCATGGTCACCAATTTCCTTCTTGATCCAACCAGTTCCGCTACTCAGCAGATGCCGAGCATAGAGATTTCTGCCTCAGGAGGCACTTGCTAGTCAGTCTCTGATTGATACTCGGTTTTTCTTTAGTGTCTGGCTACCTCCTGGCGGCTCGCGCTGGGCCTGAAGCAGGGAGGGGGTGAGAGCTGATGAAGATCGCCAAAGTGGCGCACGTCATGACGTGCATTCGCGTCGCAAAGAACGCCTAGACCGCGTTCGTGAATTAGGGGCGGTCTCGGCTTGCCAGTCTGAGCCGGGGCCGACCCCCTTCTATCCGCCACCTTGGGGATGAGGCGAGAGGAAGCTCAGTCACCAAACCCTTCGAGACCGGGCAGGGTTCCAGATCGGTCGATTCGCCCGGTCGTGCAGCGACTCCCCGTTCAGGTCGGGTTGTTCGCGGCGATTGGAGTGCCACCAGAAAGCCGCTGCGGCAGCCCCGAGGCGGAGATTGCCGTGGCGAGCTCGTCGATCGCGCGACCCGACCGGCGCCATCCCTTCACGGCAACGGCGGCCGAGCGCTCCGGGTGACTGAGGTTGGCCGCCTCGACGATCCATGGCCGGCGCAGCAGAACCCGGCCGAGGATTCCGGAGCTGAACAGCGCGATTAAGAAGACCAGCTCGAGGGCGACCCCGATGAGCGGCAATGCGACCAGCACGATCAGCGCCACGAGCACCGCACCCGCCACGGTGAGCCAGATGCTGTCGGTCACGTCGGCCCACGAGAATGCATCGAGTCCCACTTCCAATGCTGCGCCATCGCTGCGCCGGCGCCAGTGACGGCGCAGATCCGGCAACGATCGGTCCATCCACCGCCTGCGTACCCGCCACTGATCCCCGTCAGGTGAGACAACTGTTCGCGAACTTCGCACTCTGAGCAGTCTACGTTTGCTTGCGCTGAAGCTGAGCAGAGATTTGGCTTCCGTTTGACCCCTCTGCTTTCCTATACGAACACATGTTCGTATGATCGCCTGCGTCCTCATCCCCCGCTTCTCGCTTCGAGCCTCTTCGCCCGAGCGGCTCGACGGCCCCACGGCGCTCGCCCCGCTTCCAGGTGAGCGCCAGGTGGTCGGGGAGGTCTCCCGCGCCGCCGAGGCCGGCGGGGTCCATGTGGGGATGGCGCTTGGCGAGGCGCTTGACCGCTGCCCGTCGCTGCGGCTCCTGCCCGGCGATCCCGCTCGCGCCGCCGAGCGCTGGGACGGGCTGCTGGTCCGGCTGGAGGGGATCGGCGCAGCGGTGGAGTCAGGGCGCCCCGGCGAGGCCTTCTTCGCGGTCGCGGGCCTGCGGGGCATCCACGGCGGCGAGGTGAGCGGCGTCATCGCAGCGGCGCGGACGGCAGCTCAGCTGCCGGTGCGGATCGCGGTCGCCCCCAACCGCTTCGCCGCCTATCTTGCGGCAAAGCGGGGATCGGGCCAGTCCCGGGCGCCCTCGGGCTCCGGCGCCGAGGCGGTCGTCTCCCCCAGTTCGCTTGGCAAGTTCCTCGCGCCGCTTCCGGTCGCGGCGCTGCAAAGCGCGCTCGCCGACTCCGAGCCCCAAACAGGCGAGCTGATCGGTGCCTTGAAGCGCCTCGGGCTCGGCACCCTTGGCAAGCTCGCGGCCCTCTCCCCCGCTCAGGCCGCCGACCGCTTCGGGCCGCTTGGCCTGCGGGCACTGCGCCTCGCCCGAGGCGAGGACACCCCGCTTCGCCCCCGCCAGCCGCCCGTGGAGCTGGCCAGCTCGATCGAGCTGGCCGAAGGAACCGCCGGCGCCCAGCTCGACCGCGCCCTGGCGGCGCTGGTCGACCGCTTCCTCGCCGCTCCCGAGCGCCGGGAGCGGACGGTGTTGGCGCTTCGCCTCTCCGCCCTCTTTGAAGGCGAGGGCAGCTGGAGCGTCGAGCAGGGCTTTAGCCGCCCGACCGCCTCGGCCCGCCTGATCGGCTCGCTGCTCACCCCCAAGCTCGAGGCATTGCCCCAGCCGGCAACGACGTTGCAGCTGCGGGCGCTTGCCCTGGGGCCGCAGGCCGCCGACCAGCTTGAGATGACCCTCGGCGACAGAGAGCCGCGGCAGCGACGACTCACGGCGGCGCTACGCGAGGTCCGCGCCGCCGCCGGCACCGAAGCGCTGTTGAAAGTGATCGACGTCGACACCCGCTCCCGGGTTCCCGAGCGGCGGATGCTGCTGGCCCCCTACCGACAGCAATGAGCCGGGTCCGCCGAATCTATGAGCCCGAAGCGGCGGCGGTCAGGGCCGAGGGCGGCCTACCGGTCGCGCTTGGGGAGGTGGCGGTGGAGGCGATCCGCGAGGACTGGCTGGTCGAAGACCGCTGGTGGACCGGGCGGGCACTGCACCGCCACTACTACGAGCTTGCCTTGGCCGACGGGCGAAACGCGGTCGTCTTCTGCGACCTGCGCACCGAGAGCTGGTACCGACAAACAAATTGACGCCCGTAGACGCGGGCTATCTGGACTCGATCATGGCCTCGGCCAGAATCTCAAGCTCTGCGGGGCTGATTTCGAGATATCCGCGCCGTAGCGATTCTCCGGTCCTGTTGATGAGCTCGAGAGGAACGCCAGTAGCAATGGGCAGTACCTCGCCCAGGAGCATTGTGTGGGTGACGTTCGGCCATCGCTTCGGGGCTTCTGGGTCATCATCACGCTGCTTGGCCACCCAAGCTGCTTTGGCCTCAGTGGTTGTCGTCGCTTGGACGATCGCGGGGCAGAGTTTCGGGCCGCCGTTCTTTGCGCCGAGGTAGATGACGATCACGTCGCCCTTGTTGTAGGCGACTTCGGGTTGGCCGCTGATCCATTCCCGGTGCCACCAGGTTTCCTGTTGGGGGTTGTGGTAATTGGCATCGACCCAGTACCTGCGATAGCTGCTGGGCTCCTCGGTGAGGAACTGCTGCAGCCGCGCAACGTTGGCGACGGGCAGCGCTGCCCCGGATTTTCCTCGCTTGGACTTTTTCCGGTCAGATTTAATTCTCGGCACGAGCTTGTATTCCGCGATTTCAGCCGCACTCACTTCTCGTGCCTTCGTCCACCAGCCCGCGAAGATCGCCGACGCTTCGTGGATCTGATTGGCGGTAAGGATTGCGCCGAGCTCGTAGTTGCCCCCGCCTTCCTCGTTGCCGAGGCCCATGCCGGTTAGATTCCCCGAGCCGACCAGTCCCCAGCCCGAGCCAACCAGGCTGAGCTTGGCGTGCAAGTTCTCAATGTTCCCGATCTGGAACCTGGCTTTGCGCAGCTGTTCAAGCGCACGAGGGTCAAGGACGCCGACGGCGACGCTTCTTTCGTCGAGCGCGGTGAGGAGCTTTCGGTCCTGAGCCGTCGACTTGCCGGCCGCCTCGGCGATCTGCTTGGCCACCGGGAACGAAAGGAATGGACTGGCGAGCCAAATCCGCTCCTCCGCACCTGCGATCTTCCCCATCAACTCCTCGCGAGCAAATGGGATGAGCTGACCCGGTTTCATCCTAGGTACTGTGGCGCATGACCCGCCAATGTGCCTCGTGCGCCAACTGATCAAGCGAGTAAACCCAGTGTCTTGTGACCCACCAGCGCTAAGACGCCTGAAGAAGGCTGTGGCGAGAGCTAAGGCCGAAAGAGATGCACCTCTTGCCAAGGATGAAACTAGGCACAGGCTTCCTTTGGAGGCGTACTTCGATAAGAGGGCCACAACTGCAAAATGGCGCGTCGTCTCGGAGATTCGGGTTAAGGAGAAGGATCTCTACAACCGATTCGGCAATGATCCATTCCTCGTCGGCCGCATAGTCGATCTACTCGACGCTGAGGACCTGAACTGGGGCGGTCTCATTGATGGTCTCAAGAAGTTCCTTGATGAGAGCTCAGAGTGGATCGTCGCCATTCCCCTAGCTAACGCGCTCACCAAGGGCTACGCCGAGATCACAGACTGCGTGGGGCTGGCCGAGGTGCTGCAGGATCCTGATTGGGGGCGAGACTCTGAGCCACCGGTTTCCTCCAGGGAGATTTTCGAGCATCTCAATGATTATCTGGATCTAGGTGCTCGCTGGCACCCGGAGGGCACCCACGTCGGGCCGCTAGACGGCCGAAGAACTGCAGCGTTGATCTTTGTCGAGAAGGTTGCCGAGCCGCTGGCCTTGAGCTTGGCACGGACGAAGGCTCGCTATGCCCTTGCGATGTGGTGCCTTCTTGCGCCTCCGGAGTGGCGCCATCTATGGCCAGCCCTTGCCGATTGGGAGCCACGTCCCTACATCGAACGTGCAATCAAACGAAAGAGATATGACAAAGAAAAGTGGGTGAGCGGTAGGGGGCAGCCTAAGGGCGGCGACATCATCGAATACCAGGAATACGAATTGCCAAGAAATCCAGATCTTCTCCAGGTTCCCTTCCGTGCACTTGAAAGGGCCAGAGAAAACAACCTGGGTGCCCGTGCTGCACTCAGCGCTGCTTGGTCTCTCTATCTGGCCGAAAGAGCTCCAGGCGACCTCGAGCGGACAGATCGACTGATGCTTGTCTTTGCGGCCATTGACGCCCTATGTGACGTAGGCAACGGGCCTGGTGAGGATGGAGACAATCGATGGGGTCGCTTCGCTGAGCGTCATGGCATTTGGCGCGAGATGAAGGACGCCTACTCCCAAAAGGACATCAAGGATGCAAAGGCTCTAGTGCGAGATCTTCGAAACATCGCTACCCACGGCAGCGATGACGTCCTTCTAAACCTCAGCTATCCGCCTGAGCAAGTTCGAAAGTTTCGGGGTGGCAGAGAACGAACTGGAGTAGAGCTCTCCCTCGCAGAGGCGGCCACGTCCTTTCCGGTCATAGCAACTGCCGCCCACCTCGCCGCGCGTAGAGTCGCCTCCCAAGGCGTTGAGTCCGACTGGGACGACGAGGTCTTTCTGGCGAACTTCGGTCCTTAGCGGAAGTTCTCGCCAGAGCGCCTGTCTGTGTGAATGTGGCTCCAGGCGATAGCCGGTTCGAACCGGCTCGCTGGCTTCCGGCTTGACAAACAAGGTCTCGAGGAGTACGAACATACGTTCGTATGAATCCCCACTACGTCGAGCTGCACGCCCACTCGGCCTACTCCTTCCTCGACGGGGCCTCGACCCCGACCGAGCTGGCCGGCGCCGCGGCGGCCCACGGCTACCCCGCGATGGCGCTGACCGACCACGACGGGGTCTGGGGCTCGATGGAGTTCGCCGAAGCCTGCAAGGGGCTCGGGGTCAAGGCGATCACCGGGACCGAGTTGACGGTGGCGCTGCCGGCGGGCGCCGAGCAGCCCCCGCAACTCGCCCACTTGACCCTGCTGGTCGAAACGAGCGCCGGCTACCGCAACCTCTGCCGGCTGATCACCAAAGCCCACTCCCACACGCGCGAGGGCAAAGCGCGTGATGCCACCCAGCCCTGGGTGGCGCTGGAGCAGGTAGAAGCCCACACCGAGGGCCTCCTCTGCCTCTCGGGATGTGCCCGTGAGGGGGCCGTCGCCGGAACCTGGGAGCGCGGCGACACGCCGGGCGCCGCCAAGCTCGCCCGTCGTCTCCTCGGCGCCTTCGGCCCAGGTCACTTCCGGATCGAGCTGCAGCGCCCCTACTCCCACCACGACCGCGCCCGCAACCGCTGGCTCGCCTCACTCGCCGAGCGCCTGGGCGTGCCCGCCGCCGCCACCGGCGACGTCCACTCCCACACCCGCCGCCGTGCCTACCTCCAAGACGCCCTGGTGGCGGTGCGGCTGGGCAAGAGCTTGGATGAGGCCGAGCCGCTACTGCGCGGGAACCACAGCTCGGCGCTGGCCTCCCCGCAGGGGATGGCGCAGCGCTTCTCCGAGTACCCCGAGGCCGTCAACGAGGCCCTTGGCCTTACCGATCGCCTCGACTTCGACCTGACCGAAGAGCTCGGCTACCGCTATCCCGGCGCCGAGGACCCGGGGGCCGACTCCAAGCTGGCCGAGATCTGCTGGGCGGCGCTGGGCGAGCGCTATGCGGGCTCCCCCGATCGCCCCGAGGCCCAGCGGCGCCTTCAGAGCGAGCTGGCGATGATCGCCAAGCTCGATCTCGCGGGCTTCTTTTGCCTGCACGCCGAAGTCGTGGCGCTGGCCCGGGAGGTCGCCGCCGAGGTGCGCGGGCCCGACTCGGCCCGCTCGCTGTTGCCGCCGGCGCGCGGGCGGGGCTCCAGCGTCGCCTCGATCGTCTGCTACCTGACCGGCCTCTCCCACATCGACCCGGTCGCCGCCAACCTCTACATCGGCCGCTTCCTCAGCGAGGACATGGCCTCGGTGCCCGACATCGACATCGACTTACCGCGCGACATTCGCGAGAAGCTGATCCGCCGCGTCCCGGAGATCCACGGCGCCGAGTGCTGCGCCCTGGTCGCCGCCTTCCCCACCTACCGCGCCAAGGGCGCCCTCCGCGATCTCGGCAAGGCGCTCGCCTTGCCGGCGGGCGAGATCGAGCGGGTGGCCAAAGCGCTGAACGGCTACGGCACCGAGCCCGGGGAAATCGAATCAGTGGTGACCGCCAGCCTCGGCGCCGAGCGCGCCCGCTCGCCGCGCTGGCGCTCGTTGATCGGGCTCTGCGGGGAGGCGGCGGGGCTGCCCCGCCATCCCTCCCAGCACCCCGGCGGCATGGTGATCGCGACCCGGCCGCTGCTCGACATCTGCCCGCTGGTGCCGACCAGGATGGAGGGCCGCCGGATCCTCCAGTGGGACAAGGACTCCTGCTCGGACGCGGGCCTTTTGAAGATCGACCTGCTGGGGCTGGGGATGCTCTCCGCGGTCGATCGCACGGTCGATGAAATCGAGCGGGTGCGCGGTGAGCGCGTCGACCTCTCGCGGATTCCGCTCGATGACGAGGCGACCTTCGAATCGATCCGCGCGGCGAAGACGACCGGCGTCTTTCAGATCGAGTCGCGGGCGCAGATGCAGATGCTGCCCCGCACCCAGCCGCGCAACCTCGAGGACCTGACCGTGCAGGTCGCCCTGGTCCGCCCCGGCCCGATCCAAGGCGGCGCCGTCCACCCCTACATCGAGCGCCGCAAGCGCTTGCGCGAAGACCCCACCTACAAGGTCCCCTACGACCATCCGCTGCTCGAAGGGCCCTTGGAACGCACCCTGGGCACGATCGTCTTCCAAGAGCAGGTGCTGGAAGTGGCGGTGGCGCTTGCCGGCTTCACCCCCGCCCAGGCGGAGGGGCTGCGGCGGGCGATGAGCCGCAAGCGCTCCCCCCAGGCGATTGCTGCCTTCCACGAACTCTTCCTCGCCCAGACCGCACGCCGTGGCGTCCCCCTCGCCGTGGCGCAGCGGACCTGGGCGCAGATCGAAGGCTTCTCGGGCTTCGGCTTCCCCGAGGCCCACTCCCGGTCTTTCGGCGTGCTCTCCTACCAGTCGGCGTGGCTTTGTGAGCACTACGCCCCCGAGGCCCTGGCCGGCCTCCTCAACGAGCAGCCGATGGGCTTTTACCCTCCCGACGCCCTCGTCCACGAGGCCCAGCGACGCGGGGTGGCGGTGGTGGCGAGCGCGGTGAACCGCAGCGCCGTCCCCTGCCGGGTCGAGCGCCGCCGCGGCGGCCTCGCGGTGAGGATCGGCCTCGCCTACGTCAAGGGGGTCGGCGAGGTGGAGATGGAGCGCCTGGTCGCCGAGCGCGAGCGCGGCGGCCCCTACCGCGCCGTCGCCGACCTCGCCTCGCGCTCGGGCGCCAGTCGCGGCGGCCTGGAAAAGCTGGCCTGGGCCGGGGCCCTCGATGAGCTGCCCGTCACCGACTCCGAAGCCGGGCATCGGCGCGAGCGCTTCTGGGCGCTCGGCATCGCCGGCACAGCCCGGACCCACCAAGACACCACCCAGCTCGCCCTGCCGATCGAGCCGCCGCAGGCTCCCCGCCTCGAGGCGCTGGGCAGCTGGGAGCTGGCGGTCGAGAACTTCCGCGCGACCGGGATCAACCTCGACAAGCATCCGCTGGCGCTGCTGCGGCCCTCACTCGGTGAGGGCGTGACCCGCAGCTGCGACCTCGGCGAGGTCGCCGACGGCGCCACAGTCGAGGTCGCCGGCATGGTCGTCGCCCGCCAGCGCCCGGAGACCGCCAAGGGGATCACCTTCATGCTGCTCGAAGACGAGCGCGGGACGGTCAACCTGATCGTCGGCAAGGCGGTCTATGAGCGCTCGCGCACGGCTGTCCGCAGCGCCCCGCTTGTGAGGGCGCGCGGCAGGCTGGAGCGCCGCGAAGGAGCGCTCAACATCATCGTCACCGAGCTCGGTGTTCTCGAAGCGGAGCCGGTCGACGATGCACCGGCACCATCGGCACTACAAAGGCCGGGGGCACAGAGAGGGCAGCTGCGCCGCCGGCGGCGTGAACGGGCTGTTGCCGAGCTGCGCGCGGTCGCCCCCGCCGGGCACAGCTTCGGGCGGCGGGGGTGAGTTCCGTTCGAAGGGCTTGAGGCACGCGGGAACTGTTCGCGGCCCGAGACTCCTCGGCACGCTTCGTTAGGCAGAGTCAGGCAACGAACTTCCCCGGCGCCCAGAGCGCATCCACCACTCCCATGCCGCGCGCAGCAGCAGGCCGAGGGCGAGGAATGCCGCGTTGAGGAAGATCGCGAGGATCAGGAGGAAGGCGTAGCCGCCCGGTTCGTCGGGCGAGCCGATGGACTCCGACGGCCAGGGTCGACGTAGTCGGTCATCGTGTGGATGTAGACGGTGACAGCGATGGGGGCGATCGCCGGTAGGAGCGCCCACCACCTGTAGACGAAGAACACGCCAAGGACGGAAAGCCCGTAGATCACCACCCAGCCACCGTGGTCCCAAATGTCGCCTAGGACAACGGGCGGGCTGTCGAACGCGCGTCCGTAGGCGAAAGCACCGAGCGGGAGCGCGGTTGCCAAGGTGATGGCTGCGCGGGAACGATCGGTCATTGGTCCTACAAACCCTGCCGCGATCAACCGGTTACTCAGATCGTCGAGCAGGCGCGCAAGCGGGCCCAACTGCGCGCTCGCGAGCTGGCGATGACCGAACTGCGGGCCGTCGCCCCGGCCGGCACAGCTTCGGGCGGCGGGGGTGAATTCGAGCCTGGCGCCTAGAACCGACCGCTGGCTGATCTAACAGGTGGGACGCGGACCGCTCTTTGATCATGCGCGCCCGTGCTTCGCATGTTTGGAGTGGTGCGCCTTGGCTTTTACGCACTTGGTCTTGCCCTTCACCTTCTTCTTGGAGCTTTTTTTGCATCTAAGAGGCTTGGGTTTCGGCACCGCGCTGGGCGTGGGATTCGGCGTTGATCCGCCGCTCCTTAGCGGTACTTCCGCCTGATCCGTCTTGACCGTAAAGTCCCGCACGGCCGGAGTTTGATCGATGTTCCCGGCGATATCGTTAGACCTGACTTGGAAGATATGTGGACCGTCGGCTAGCACCATGGCGGTGTAGGGCGAAGAGCAGCGGACGAACGCGAGGGCGTCGATATGACATTCGAAGGTTGCGCCGGGCTCACTTGAGGAGAAGTCAAAGCTCGGCGTGACGTCCGAGGTGACACCGAAGGGGCCAGAGGCGATTGTGGTGTCAGGGGCGGTGGTGTCGACGACGAAGGTGCGGACGGCGGGCGTCGAATCGGCGTTGCCGGCGAGGTCGGTTGCCTGCACTTCAAAGGTATGCACGCCATCGGAGAGGACTGAAAGCGCGATCGGACTCGAACAGGGAGTAGCTGGGTTGTCGTCGACCTTGCACCGGAAACTTGACCCCGTCTCGCTCGAGGAGAAGGCGATGAGCGGAGTCGCGTGGTTGGTGAGGCCGGCCGGGCCAGAGTCGATTATCGTCTCCGGGAGATCCGCGTCGACCGTAAAGGTGCGGCTGGCCGGGGTCTGATCGGCGTTGCCAGAGCCATCGACGGCGCGAACCGCGAAGGTGTGCGATCCACTCACGAGTGAGTCGTAGGTCCGTCCAGATGACGGGCAGTCTGCGAAGGTACTGTCGTCGAGCTTGCATTCAAACTTGGCGGCATCATCGGCCGGCTGCCCCGAGTAGGCGAAACTGATCGAGTCCGGGCCGATCACCGCTCCCTCGGCGGGCCCGGAACCGATCTCAGTGTCAGGCGGCGTGGTGTCGAGCGGCGGTACGTAGTCAACGAAGACTTCGAATGAGGCCGTCTCGGTGTTGTCGCTGCTGTCCGTGGCGCCGCATTCAACATTCGTCGCCCCCGGAGGGAAGACCGATCCCGATGCGGGAGCGCAAGTGACTGACACTTCGCCGTCGACCGCGTCGAGGGCGACCGGCGGTTGATACTGGATCACGGCTCCATCGGCTTCGTGAGTTTCCGCGGCCTGCCTGGCGGGAACGCCGGCGATCTCCGGGGGGACATGGTCTTCGGCGGGCGCGCCCAGTTCGATCGGGAACCAGCCCTCTCCGCCGTCGGACGCCGTCACGTGAACCGTCGCCCAGAGCTTTTCATCTCCGGGGAACGTGTGCTGAACCGTCGCCCCTTCGGCGCTGTCTCCATCAGAGAACGTCCATTCGTAAGTGGCGTCCACCGGACCCTCCGCGACCAGTTCATAGGCTTCGGACTGGCCTGCGATCTGATGGGCTGTCACTTCGACTCTCGGAGCGGCTGGAGATGGAATATCGGCGTAGGTGCTCACCTGCACCGGCTCCCCGCCGGCGGAGACATCGTTCCCATACAGATGGACACTCCAGCTTCCCTGTTCGGGTTCGTCGACTTCGAGCCATTCAGAGGTAGGCGTGCGTCCGCTGCGCACTCCCGGCGATTTCGAATCGTAGGTCTGGCCGCTAGGGCTCGTCAGCGACATCGTCACCGTACTCCCCGGCCAAGATGACGAGCTCGTGAGCGACCGCGCGCCGAACGGGACGAAGGCATCGCCAACGCTGACGTGCTCAGAAGGCATTACCGTCGAAACGTGGGCCTGAAGCTGGTTCCTCAACTCATCTGCCAAATCCTTCTCGAACGCTTCCTGGCCCATCGCGTTGGGATGAAAGGAATACGACACCGAGCCAAGGCCGTCGCCGTTGAGTCCCGGGATGACTACTGAATTGAAATCACTCTGCTGGTTGAGGACTCCGTTGCTGCAAAGCTCGTGGCCGCCGAAGTGCGTCTCCGGGACTGCTGTGACCTCTGTGGCCTTTCCGTGGCTGCTGAGATATAAGTCAGCTCCCCGCGCCGCCGCCTTGATGTCGTCATTGAGCTCCGTGATCACCACGTTCAGTGCGTCACGCTCGCCCTGGCTGAGCGAAAGGGGGAGGCTGCCATAAAGCCCACACTCGGGTCCAGGGCCAGAATCCGAGGTCAGCTGCGGGTATTCCTGGGCGAGGATCTCCGCATTTGGCGCGCGTTCCGCGATGCGTCGGTACACACGTTCAAGCCGCGTCTGCAATGTCTTCGCATGATCGTTGAGATAGAGCGGTGATGCTGTTCGCTCGAGGTCGGGATCGGGTGGGCCGTTCTCCACGAGGTCTTTCACGCTTTTGATCTCCTTGACCACGTCGTAGGCGCAGAGAAACTTGCCCGGAATGTCAATGGGGTCGACGCAATCGTTGAGGGCATCGGCGATGCCGGTGATCGGAGCCGAGAGCTCGGAGAATTTCTGGTGGACATAAGACCCCTTGACCCAGAGGTCACCGACGGCACTAAGCCATCGATTGCTGCCGATGGCGCCATATCCGCGCAGCAGCTTGTCGCAGTCCGCCAAGGTGCACATAGCCGCGATGTCGTGAAAACCGATGTCATTGCCGCCCATAGTGAGCGTGACCAAGTTCGTGAAGTCGTTGAGATGTTCTTCCTGCGCTGGCTCGCCCTTGTTGATCGGATTAGGCTTTTCGATGTCCCGGGTGACGGCGCCCGAGCAAGCTGCGAAGACCGCCGGTTCGAGATTGCCCGAGATCGACTCGTCGTGAATCAGCCGCTGACCGTATGAGCCACGCTCCGAGCGATGGCACTTGTCTTGGTCGGTCGAAGTGTCGGGCGTAAACACCGGCACGCCCTCACCGGAGGAGAAGGAATCGCCGAGGGATACGTAGCGGGCCGGCCCAACGCCGATCTGATGCAGGAACTCGATGCTGTGGTTGGAGAATTCGGTGCCGATCGCGTAGTAGCGGCCGACGGCACGTTCGATCGCCGGAATTTCGAAGCTCTCCTGGCCATCCGGGCGTGTCGGAATTCCGACCGGTTTCTTCGATTCTTTGTATGGGGTCCACGCCCCGCCGCTGAGCGATTGCCGAGTCCAAAGCCGGTATCCGGTCACCGAGAGCCCGGCGGGAGCACTGGGCCGTTGCCAGGTCAAGTGCGCAAACTGGCTGCCGTCGGGGTTTCCTTCCACGTTCACGTTCACCGGACCCGCGTCGGGGCCGAGGCTGGGGCCGTGGCGGATCGCCAGGGTCGGGTGCAGGTCGACGTCGCCGCCGGTTCGCTCAACGAAGGATTTTTCCAAGAGCACCTTTAGACGCGTGACTTCCTCGTTGCCTAGGCCGGGGTAGACCACGAAGTGGGCGGTCCATGATTTGCACCGGCTGATTTCGACTTCATCTTCAGTCTGCGGGGGGAGCGGCAGTTCGCACGGTCCGATTTCGGCCGTCCCCTGCACTTGAGATGGCATCGGCGCGTAGACGAACAGCGCCTCATTGTCCGGAGCATCAGCTTCACGGTCGAGCATCTCGACCTGCAGGTTGTAGATCGGCGCGTCGGAGATGTTGGTGATTTCGACATCGAACTGGTACGGCGCCCAACGCACCGCCTTTTCGTCGACCAGGATCTTCGTCCGCAGCGCCGATGCCCCCCAGACTTTCAGCGGTTCCTGCGTTCTCGCCTGCAGGTACACGGGTTCCTGCACCGCGTCAGCGTTGGCCGAGTAGTCGGCCGAGAGGTCGTATTCGCCTTCGGTATCTCCCCTCACGACCCAACTGACCGTGCGGCTCTCGTCGCCCGCAATCGCCCCGACCCCTTGGCTAGCGCTCTGCGGCGCCGCAGTGGGAGCAAGAGAGAGACCTTCGGGCAACTGCAGCGCCGCGACGCCGGGGGAGAACGGGATCCCGTTGGTGAGGTTCTGGATCACCATCTTCACTTCGAAGAACTCCTTCAAGAAGGAGGCGCGGACCGGCAAAACCAGCCACTGAATGACCGGTTCGCCGGCGACGTAGGTGACGCTTGGCAGATAGCGATAGCCACCGGTGACGATGCCTCCCGCTCCTCCGCCGCCGCCGCCTCCTCCGCCGCCTCCTCCCCCACCGCCACCGCCGCCGCAGTTGGAGACGCACCGGACACCTTCGGGCGTGACGTACACCTCGACGACGTGATCGGTGGGCGGTTCGTCGGGCACGAAGAAGAGGTGGATCTTGGCTTCGTAGACGTGGCTGTTTTCGGGATCTGCCACATCAATGCCCTTTTCCAGGATTTCGTCATAGGTCAGACGTTTGGATTCGAGCGTGGCGGCTCCTATTTCCCCTGCTTCCAGTTCGGCGCTGACCTCGCCGTTGCCGCCGTCGACACTCGCGCTCACCGCTTGAGCGCGGAAGCTGGGCGCCGAGACGTAGATCGTGCTGGAACCGTCCGGCATGCCGATTAGCCGCGCGGTTCCGGAGCCGTCGCTGGCGGCGCTGAGCCGGCTGCCATCGGGCCGGACGAAGACCACGGTGGCGTTTGCAAGCGGCGCACCGCCGCCCGACACGTGGACGAGGAGGCCCCCAGCGCCGGAGGGCGCTTCGACGAGGACCATCGCCGAGTCGGTGCTGGATTCCCCATCGCGGGACGCGGTCAGATGGGCGGTGTAGGTGCCGGGGGTGGAATAGGCGTGGGTGGGCGTGGCGCCGGTGGCGCTCGCACCGTCGCCGAAATCCCATTCGTAGTCGATATCCGGCGCTTCGGGCCTGGTTGCCCTCGCATCGAAACTGAGCGACTCCCCCACGCTCGTGTGCTGGTCGTCGCCAGCGTCGGCACTTAGTGGTTCGGAAGGGACCGCGACCACGGTGGCGGTGCGTTCGACAGTGTTCTGACCGTCGCTCACCGAGAGGTGGGCGAGGAAGCTGCCAGAGTGATCGTAGGTGTGCTGGATCGCCGCCACCGGCAGCGACCCACTGGCGATCGGAGAGCCGTCGCCGAAGCTCGCTTCGTAGGTGAGCGGGTCGCCGTCGGGGTCGGTCGCATCGATCGTCGCGCTCACCTGCAGCGGTGCCGTGCCCGATTCGGCATCGAGCTCGAGCGTCGCGGTCGGCGGGCGGTTCGGGGTGCTCGGCGGGTCGATCGCGAACTCGCTGACCGCGGGGGTGCCGTCGGTGTTGCCGGCGCTGTCGATCGCGAACACCGAGAAGGTATGGCTGCCTTCGCTCAGTGGCGGATAAGTGCGCGGGCTGGAGCAAGGAACGGCCGCTGCGCCGTCAATCGAACAGCGGAAGGAGGCCGTCTCGTCGCCTGAGAAGGCAAAGGTCGGCGAGCGGTCTTCGCTGTGAGGCGCAGGCGCGGAATCGATCGACGTCTGCGGGGCGACAGTATCGACGTTGAATTTGCGACTGACCGCGAGCCCCACGTTGCCGGCGGGGTCACGGGCCCGGACCGCGAAGGTGTGATCGCCTTGGGCGAGTTCGTCGTAGTCAGCGGGGCTCGTGCAGGCCGTGAAGGGGCTGGCGTCCAGGGAGCAGGCGAAGGTTGAGCCGGCCTCGTTGGACTTGAACGAGAAGCTCACCGACTGTTTCGGCGTCGGCCCGACCGGGCCTTTCTGGAAAATCACACTGGGAGGCGTTTGATCCCCCGAAGCCTGGGCGGTTACCTGGACCGACCGTTCGGCCGTGTGGCCTTTCCCATCGCTCACCGAGGCACGAACCCGGTAGATACCCGGGGCGGCGAAGGTATGGGCAATCTGCACCGGTTCGTAAGGCGCGGTGGTGGTGCCGGAAACCGGTGGCGAGCCGTCGCCGAAGTCGAGCTCGTAGCTGAGGTCGACGCCGCGCGCCTGAAAGGCGGAGAGGGTCGCGGAGACATCCAGCGGCACGAAGCCCGTGCCCGGCACGACCGCCAGATCGACGGCGGGCGTGGTGTTGTCGACGACGACGGGAATCGATGTCGTGTCGGAGTGGGTTTCGCCGAACGGATCGGCATAGGTGACGTAGGCGATGACTTCGGTGGCGCCATCGGGAAGGTCGAGCGTGTCACGGCTGGTTTGCCAGGAGCCGTCGGGCGAGGCTTCGTAGACCGGGACGCAGGGCATCTGTGCAAGGCAGAAGGAGACCGAGAGTGGCGTCAAGCCCGAGCGTGGGGCATAGGCGAGCTGGGCCACGCTCGCCAGGGTGTCGCCAGCCTGCGGCGCGGTGATCGACCCCACGACTCTCCGGTCGATCCCGATCCGCCCGCTGGCGCTGTCGGTGTCCCCGGCGCCCCCTTCGGCGGTGATCGTGTAGGTGTAGACCCCGTCGGGGACGGGGGCGCCACCGTCGTCGCGGCCGTCCCAGGAGAAGCCTTGGCCGCCCTGGAAGCGCAATTGGCCCGACTCGATCGTGCGCACGACGTCGCCTTCGCCGTCGGCGATCACGATCGTCGTCTTGGCTTCGGCAGTGAGGGTGAAGCCGATACCGATCTGGTCCTCCCGGCCGTCTTCGTTGGGGCTGAAGTAGCGGTCGGACGAGAGGTTTTCGATCTTCGGTTCGCGCGGGACCGTCACCGGGATTTCCGGCAGGGAATAGCCGTGGCCCTGACCGAACTGGTCTTCGTATTCGATCGAGGCGCGAAGGCCGTTGGCACCCGGGTCCCAGGTGTCGGTGTCGAGGGCTGCGGCGAAGCTGCCGTCGGGTTCGGCTGTGCCGAACGCAAAGCATTCAAAGAAGAAGAGCAGGCAGGAGTCGGGGTGGGCCGTGAGCGAGGTCATGGTCAGGCCGCTGACAGTCGCGGCCTGGACCGCCAACGGCCCCGAGACCGAGACGGCGCCCAGGGGATGCACCCAGTGAACGGGAACCCTCCGGTCGATCCCGATCCGCCCGCTGGCGCTGTCGGTTTCCCCGGCGCCCCCTTCAGCCGTGATCGTGTAGTGGTAGACGCCGTCGGGAACGGGGGCGCCACCGTCGTCGCGGCCGTCCCAGGAGAAGCCTTGGCCGCCCTGCATCCGTGGTTCCGCAGTCTCGATCGTGCGCACGACGTCGCCGCCACCGTCGGTGATCACGATCGTCGTCTTGGCTTCGGCGGTGAGCGAGAAGCCGACGTTGGCTTCGTCGTCTTGGCCGTCTTCGTTGGGACTGAAGTAGCGGTCGGGGGAGAGCCCTTCGATCTTCGGTTCGCGCGGGACCGTCACCGGGATTTCCGGTAGGGAATAGCCGTGACCCTGACCGAACTGGTCTTCGTAGCCGATCGAGGTGCTCAGCGTGTTGGCACCCGAGTACCACTTGTCGGTGTCGAGGACCGCTGTGAAGCTGCCGTCGGGTTCGGGTTCGGAGCTGAGTCCGTAACAGAGGCTGAAGTCCGTCGGGCAGGAGGTCGGTGCGGCAAACAGCGAAGTCAGGGTCAATCCCGCCGTGGGCGCGACCTTGACGGCCAGCGGCCCGGAGACCGAGGCTCCGGAGACCGGCTGCAGGTAGTGGGCCGGGGCCCTCCGGTCGATCCCGATCTTGCCGCTGGCGCTGTCGGTTTCGCCCGCTGCCCCTTCGGCGCTGATCGTGTAGGTGTAGACGCCGTCGGGGACTGAGGCGTCGTCGTCGTCGCGGCCATCCCAGCTGAAGCTTTGTCCGCCCTGCACCCGTGGGTTGGCGGTCTCGATCGTGCGGACGACCTCATGATCTTTATCGGCGATCGTCACCGTCGTTTTAGCTTCCGCCGTAAGACTGAAGCCAACGTAGCCTTGGTCCTCCTGGCCGTCTTCGTTGGGGCTGAAGTAGCGGTCCGGAGAGAGCCCTTCGATTGCCGCATCACGAAGAACGGTGAGCGGGATTTCGCTGAGCTGGAAGCTATGGCCTTGGCCGAACTGGTCTTCGTAATTGACCGAAGTCCGGAGGGTGTTGGCGCCCGAGAACCAGTTGTCGGTGTCGATGATTGCGGTGAAGCTGCCGTCAGGTTCTGGTTCGGAGCTGCGTCCGTAACAGAGGCTGAAGTCCGTCGGGCAGGAGGTCGGTGCGGCAAACAGCGAGGTCAGGGTCAGGCCGGCGGCTGGGGCGACCTTGACCGCGAAGGGCCCGGAGACGACGGCTTCGGATTGGGGCACAACGAGGCTGGCCGGGACGCGGGTGTCGACCCCGATCCGCCCGCTCGCAGTATCGGTTCCCCCGCCCGATCCTTCGGCGCTGATCGTGTAGGTGTAGACGCCGTCGGGAACCTGGGCACCGCCGTCGTCCCGGCCGTTCCAGGAGAAGCCTTGGCCGCCAGCGGCATGCGAGGCGTTCGCCTCGACCAGCCGCACGCGGACGCCGCCTGCGTTTTTGATCAGGATGCCGACGTGAGCGGGACTCGAGAGTTCATAGCCGACACCACCCACGTCTTCCTGGCCGTCTCCATTGGGGCTGAAGTAGCGGTCGGGAGTCTGAACCGAGACCTCGATACCCGCAGCATCCGCCGCCGGCACTGCAAATAGGAAGACGGCAGCCAGGAATCCCGCGATCAACGGCCAGTGCCATCCGAAGCCCAACCTCCCTTTCATCGGACTAGAGCCAACGGAGGTCTAAGAGCCCAGAATGATGGGACCGAACTTCCGCAACCTCGGAGTCGCAGTCGTGTGACCGATCTTGCTTCCCCTGCCGTCTCCAAAACAAAATATCTCCATGCTCGGTTCACGCCTCCCAGCGGAACTTTCTTGATAGCTCAGCGCTTGGCAGCCTATAGGTGCAAGCCGCGCTTGCATACCGGGTGGGCTTTGCGACTCCACTCAGTGACCCGGACCCCACAAAAAGCAAGTCGACGCTCGCGGCGGCCAGAAGACAGACCGTCAGGCGCTTATGAGTCCCCTGGGTGGCGGTCCCTCGCCTAGCCCTTCGAGCAGTGCTTGTAACAAGTCCCTCGACGCAATTCTCCCAACAATGGCCTTCCCGCCGCCCGACTTTGACGAATGCCAGTGCATTCTTAGGCGAGCTTTTTCATCACCGCCGAGTCCTGCAACAAGCGCGGCCCGAGACCTGCGCGATTCGGGCCGCCCTAGCCCGGCGAATGCTGTCGAACCAGAGTTAGGTTGAGCGGGAGAGCGCCGACCCTCAACATCGTCGCGAGCCCACGCGCTTCGCCGATGCCGCTAAAGGCCCCCGAGATCTGCGCGCCCGTGCGCCCATCGATCCCATTTGGGTTTTCGACGAAGTTGATGATCGGGCGTACCCTGACCACGCCGTCGATGACAATGGCCAGATGGCCAGAGAAGGCCGCGGCCTCGCTTGCTCTGACTCGACGCTTGGTCCTTGCCCTTCCGCGCCTGGCAATAGCGCGAGTGACCTGCCGAAAGGCGGTGCGCCCCTGCTCGGTGAAGCCAAAGATGACGACCGGGGAGCCGAACCCATCTCGCGCCACCGTAACTTCGGCAAGCTCGGAACCGGTCAATTCCGGACTGTCTCGGAGCGCGAACCAAGCCGGCTCTGCGTCCTTCTCGGGCTCGCCCAGCGCATCGACTGGGAGTTCGGAAACGATCGTCGTCCCGACCGGCACCCGGAGCACGATGCCACCGCGGCGCCTGTCGGCGGCGCCCGCTCGAAGATCGGCGTGGGAATCCACAGGCCCAGCCAGTAGCCGGTGGGGGGATCCACGGCCGAACAGGTACAGGCGCAGGGTCGAGGCAGAGCAGCGGCAGTTCCGTCGTGGACGCTGCTCAGAGGCGAGCTCGACAGCGCTGTAGAGGGTCGGCAAGGCCCCTGCGGCAATCAACTCCGCGTTCGCCCTCTCGTGAACGGCTCGGCCTGCCAGCGTCCATTCGCGGTTCGCGTCGCGCAACGCCTGCGCCGAGGGTCGCCGCCCAGGGTCGCCGGCGATCACCCGCTCACGGCCGATCAAGTTCCGCTCCCAGTCATAGAAATAGATCCGCCCGCTCGCCCCGGCCAGTTCGATCGCCCTCCGAAACCTGGCCACGCTGAGTTGCGGCAGTGTCACCCCAATATGCCGCGCCCCGCGAGGCTCGACCAGCGCATCGCCAATCCCGGCCGCTAACAAACGGGCGCACACGATCCCAAGCGACTCTTTCTGCGTGGCCGCAGCGACCTTCTCGGTCCCCGCTTCCAACCGGTATACGAGCTCGACAGATGGAGCCTGAGGTGCCGTCGCACAACCTCCATCAACGGCTCCGTCGGCCCCGTACCCGCTGAACAGTGCCGTCAAGACGGCGACCGACCCGACGAGCAGAGTGATTCGAATCGTCTCCCGCAAAGCTCGAAAACCCATTCGCCAACGCTACTAACGCTCGCAACGTAGCGCCGGCGTGAACAGCATCGCCGCCGCGCCAGCATCGAGCCGTGCGGCGGGCGCGGCGGCTGGTCTCCTCAACATGTTTTTCACGAGCGCAGCTACGCTAGGGTGAATGATGCATTCGATGCGGATCAATTTGCTCGTGGCTATTGCGACGGTGGTTGTCCTTTTCTCCGCTTGCGCCTTATTTCCTGGCCTTGGTCACGCCCGAACCACGTCTACCTACTGCCCCACGAAAGCACCAGGGGGCCCTCGCATACTCGTTAAGGCGACGAGCTGTGTTGAAGGAAGATCTGTCATCCATTTTGTCTTCAAGCACAGGAAGGGCCTCATTCGTCACAGAGGCTGGACGTGCACGCTGTCACGGGGCGAACAGGGGGAACGGCCAATTCATTGCCGTCGTGGATCCGCACGAATTTGGTCTGGTATTGAGTGATTTCTGTATTCAGCGAAAGCGCCCTGAGCCAAATATGGCTCTTTATTGCCTTTCAGAGCCGACGCCCGGACTTGACCGGGGACCCCTTCATTACAAACGTGATTCTAGAGCCGAATCTGGGCTGTTTAGGCACGATTCAGTCCAGTCCTTCAACGCCGCGGTCCGACACGGCGATGAACTCGGTGCAACCATCAACTCTGGATCGGCGCGCCATGCCTGGTAGCCGCAACCTATGCTTCCGCGTGTGTTTGTAGTGACGATGTGGAAACGCCCAGCCGCACTCGCGTCGACCAGTTTGGCCCTGCTCGCTCGTGGCAGCTCTCTAAGGCTTTTCTGCTCGGTGGTCGCTGTCAGCTTGGCGCTGGTTTTGTCTGGCCCGCCTTCCTCACTCGCGAATGCCCGGATCGCGAAGTCTGGAACCGTGATCGCTTGCTTCCACAAGAAGATCAGCCGCTTCACCGCTCAGGCTCATCCAAGTCGTTGCAACCTCCGGGGATACCGGGGAAAGCAAGTTGTAGGAATTCCGATCAAGGGTATGAACTGGGGCCATTGGGGCGCCAACCCCACCCGGGCGGCCTACGGAGTTGACAAGCGCGACGGAACTGCCGTCCGAATAATCGCCTACCGGCCGATTACCTGCGATGAAGGCCGCACCTGGTATTCGAGGGTCGTCGTCGTCTTCCCTGGGAATGGCAACGGGTTCGAACTTCGCCTTCCAACCTGTGATGGCCCATCCGTGATCGGATGACAATTTCGCCCTCAGGTCAACCCTGCCTGGCGTTAACCCAACAACTACACGCCGCGTCGACGGCTACGTCCGAGTTTCGCGAGTAGATGGGCACTCGGCGACTCCTTCATCTCGCCATCCGACCAGCGCGGGAAAACAACGTTGCTGGGTCTTACATCTAGACCGCTATTGGTCTGACGTCGCGCCCGGCAGCCGCAACCTACGCTTCTGCGAATGGTTGTAGTAGCCATGTGGAAACGCCCAGCCGCACTCGCGTCGACCGACCTGCCTGCATCCGCCCCACGCAGTTCGTTAAGGCTCGTCTGCTCGATGATGGCCGTCAGCCTTGCCCTAGTGTTGTCGCTCCCGCCTTCCTCACTTGCGAATGCCCGGATGGCAAAGTCCGCGACCGTGATCGCGTGCTTCCACAAAAAGATCAGTCGCTTCACCGCTCAGGCTCATCCTGGTCGGTGCGAAATCGCGGGATACCGAGGGAAAGAGAAGGAATTCGTCGGAATCCCGATCAGCGGCATGAAGTGGGGGCATTGGGGTGCCAAGGCGACCCGGGCGGCTTTCGGAGTTGACGTCCGCAACGGAACCCGGGTCCGGGTGATCGCGTACCGGCCGATCAGCTGCGATGAAGGCCGCACCTGGTATTCAAGAGTCGTCATCGTCAACCTTCGGGACGGGAACTTCTTCGTGCTTCGCCACCTTCCAA
The DNA here is from genome assembly GCA_963735235.1 of uncultured Solirubrobacterales bacterium. Taxonomy (GTDB): domain Bacteria; phylum Actinomycetota; class Thermoleophilia; order Solirubrobacterales; family 70-9; genus VAYN01. Next base: position 120,188 of record CAVTKD010000014.1, read on the forward strand.
CCTGTGATGGCCTATCCGTGGCCGGGTGAATCTCGCCCCCAAGTCACCCCTGTCTGGCATTAACCAACGACCGCACGCCGCCTGTGTATCTCCGGCGTCGGTTATCGATGATCGGCCCCGTCTTCTCTTAAAGCTGTCCACAGCGCCCCCCTTGTGCGGGCACGCGGCAGGCTGGAGCGCCGCGAAGGAGCGCTCAACATCATCGTCGCCAAGCTTGGCGTCCTCGAAGCGGAGCCGCTCGATGATGTGCCGGCACCACCGGCACCACAAAGGCCGAGGAGGGAGAGAGAGCAGCCGCGCTGCCGCCGCCGCGAACGGGCTGTTGCCGAGCTTCGCGCGGTCGCCCCGGCTGGGCATAGCTTCGGGCGGCGGGGGCGGGGATGAAGCTCGGCGCTCACCCGATTCACGAAAGAACCATCTCTCCAAATTTGGTTCCCTGCGCAAGACTGACTACGGCCGATACATCAAACGTCCACTTATTAGCTCAAAATATTGACGCAAAGAGAACCTGGGTGTAGTACGTACCTTGAGTGATCGGCCTGCGTTGAACACGCTGGCCGACTCGAAACAAAAGGTCGCGGGAGGAGCCTTCATGCTTAAAGCATCGCGCCATGGCGCCACTTTTTCCTGCCTTATCGTTCTTGGCAGCCTGATGATATTTGCGTTCTTTAGTCTGATCAGGAGTGCCGAAAATGCCTCGGCCAGCGAACTTAGCCCGATTGCCTCCTACGCCTTCGACGAGGGCTCGGGGGCAACCGCCCACGATTCCACCGCCACCCACAACGCCACCATCCACGGTGCCAAATGGACGGAAGAAGGCAAGTACGGCGCTGCGCTCAAATTTGACGGCGAAAACGACATCCTCACGATCCCCAGCAGCCCCGAACTGGAATTCAGCGAAGCCTTCACCCTCGAGGCCTGGGTGCGCCCCCAAGACTCCAGGGAATTCGGAGCGATCATTACCAAGGAAACGCCGGGGTTTTACGGCTACGCCCTCGAATCCGGCGGCTGGGCGAAAGGGATTCCGGAGGGGTTCATCAGTCCCGAAGGCTCGGTAGAAAAAAGCATCAGCGGCCCCGAAGAATTGCCGCTCAACGCTTGGTCGCATTTGGCCTTCACCTACGACGGCGAACAGATGCGCCTCTACGTCGACGGCGAACTGGCTAAAACCGCTTCGACATCCGGCCCGCAGGGCGGCGAAGGGGCGCTGCAGATCGGTGGAAGCAAACTATTCGGCGGATACTTCAAGGGACTGATCGACGAGGTGCGGGTCTATGACGGGGCGCTGGATGGCGAAGAAATCGGTGAAGACGAGGAATCGCCGGTAGAAGCTGCCTCGGCACCCGAACTTAACCCCGTTGCCTCCTACGCCTTCGACGAGGGCGCTGGAGCGACCGCCCACGACTCCGCCGGCGATCACGATGGCTCAATCCACGGCGCCAAATGGACTGAAGAAGGCAAGTACGGCGACGCTCTGGAATTCGACGGCGGAAGCGACCGCGTCACCGTCGCCGACAGTGAAGACCTCCAGTTCACCGAAGGCTTCACCATGGAGGCCTGGGTCAACCCGAGCGAATCCCACGACTACGACTCGGTGATGATGAAGGAAGACTTTGGTGCGGGGGAAGAAGAAATGCCCTACGGCTATGTGTTCTATGCCCAGGGGGAAGAAGTGCCGACCGCCTATATCCGCAAAAGCGGGTCCGGCTTCAAAGGCATCTACGGCAAAGAATCTCTGCCGGTCAACACCTGGTCGCACCTCACCCTGACTGATGACGGCGAAGAAATGCGCCTCTATGTCGACGGTGAACTGGTGCGCGAAACGGCGGCCCCGCCCGTCACCCCCTCCGAAGGCCCTCTGCAGATCGGCGCCAACCTAATGTTCAGCGATTACTTCAAGGGCCGCATCGACGAGGTCCGCCTGTATGACCAAGCGCTCGGCAGCGAGGAAATTGAAGAAGGCAAAGAAACCTCCATCGAAGCGATGCCCGGCCCGGAACTAGCCGCCTCCTACGCCTTCGACGAGGGCTCAGGGACAGTCGCCGAAGACTCCACTGCCAACCACGACGGCACCATTCACGGTGCCAAATGGAATGTCGCAGGCAAATACGGCTCGGACCTGGAATTCGATGGCGAAAACGACATCCTCACGATTCCCTCCAGCCCCGAACTGGAATTCAGCGAAGCCTTCACCCTCGAGGCCTGGGTGCGCCCTCAGGAATCGAAGCAGTTCGAGGCGATCATCACCAAGGAAACTCCGAGCTTCTTCAGCTACACCCTCGAAGCCGGCGGCTGGAAAGCTGGGACTCCAGAAGGATTAATCAGTCCCGAAGGCTCGGTCGAAAAAAGCGTCACCGCCCCTGAAGAACTCCCGGCCAACTCCTGGTCGCACCTCGCTCTCACCTACGACGGCCAACAGCTGTACCTCTACGTCAACGGCGAACTGGTCAAAACTGCCGCCTCTGCCCCTCCACAGGGTGGCGAAGGGCCTTTGCAGATCGGCGGGGCAGAAGTGTTCAGCGACTACTTCGACGGACGGATCGACGAGGTGCGGATCTATGACGGGGCGCTCGGCGGTGAAGAAATCGCAGAAGACGGGGAAACGGGCATTGAGACTCCGACCGGTCCTATCGCTTCGGATCAACCGGAAGTCGAAGGGCTGCGCGAGGTAACCCGCTCCCTGGTCGCAACTGATGGAGTCTGGACCGGCGAAGAACCCATTACCTTCACTTATCAATGGCAGCGCTGCGCTACCTACACCAGTGGCTGCGCCGATATCGCGGAAGCAACGTCGAAATCTTACGATCTCACGACTGAAGACCTCTCTGAACATATAAGAGTGGTCGTTCATGCCACCGACGCCTCTGGGAAAGGGGTAGCGACCTCCCTGGCGACCGCCGAAATCTCACCAAGCCCGCCGTGGTTTGCCAGCGACCCAACCGTCGATGGGGAACCCGAAGAAGGGATGGACTTAACCGTAAATCTCGATGGCCTGCGGGGGAGCAAACCACAAGAACTCACCTACGAATGGCAGCGCTGCTATCTCAGCTGTGAAGTCATCGGTGGGGCAACCGGCGATACCTACACCGCCACGGAAGCAGATGTAGCGCAGATGTTGCGCGTGAAGGTAACCGCAGAGAATTCCGCTGGCGAAATATCCCATTGGACCGCCCCGACGGCGTTCGTCGCATCGGCTGCAACCACAGGAGCACCTGTCCTGTCACGGCCTCCTTTGATTGGCGGATTGCCGCGCGTGACCGAATCCATGGCGACAGAGGCAGGCTGGTCTGGTGAAAAACCGATTTCGACTGAAATTCAATGGCAGCGCTGCAACATGGCCGGAGAATTATGCGAAACCATTAGTGGGGCGACCGAAGCGGTTTACGAACTGACCGAAGCTGATGAATACTCGCGCCTGCGTACTAAAATTACTGCCAGCAATGAAGAAGGCAGCGTCAGTGCCTATTCATCCCCGTCGGAGTACGTTCATCCTGCCGACAACACTACGTTTACCCTAGATCCGCCTGTTCCGCTCGACGAACTCGAAACCGCGATCACCGAAAGCGGGGCTCGGTGGCTATCCCTTACATTCGGAGGCGACACGTCAGGTCTCTTCATGGTGCCTTCTGGCTCCACTAGCGTTTCGGAAGAAATATCAGCCTTGCGTGGAGATGACTCATCCGACCTTCCGGTCGTCTCGATCGAATTGGCCGATTCGGTTCCATCGGAAGCACTCAGTGGTTTGAGTGAAAATTTGTCCGCAAGAGACGTCGGACCATCGTTGCGCATGGCCACCGACGGCACTACCGCAGAAAAACGAGAGGACGAAGAGGAAGAATCTTTCCACGAAGAATTCGCTCACGGTGCTGTAGAAAAAGCCAAACTGGCAGGTGTCAGCAACACGAACAAATCAACGTCGGCTGACTTCAATGGGACACTCGGTGTGCGTCCCGGGATGGATCGTCTTCTGTATTCAAAGTTTTGGTGGCACCCAACTTCGGGAGAAACTTTCACCGATATCTATGAGATCGGAAGCGCGCTGGCCATGGAGTTCGATGTAAAGCAGCTAAACCATGACAACACTGACCTGGCCATTAACCTACCCGGTCCTTTTCCCCCGTTTCAGGTGTCATGTCTCCCTTGGGAGGAAAACAATTTCTGGATAGGAACCCGCGAATTTATCCTGATCGAAAGTACCGCCCCCGAAGATGCTGGATTGTATTGGGACACGGGAGCAGAGGATCCGTGCCATGTCAAGGATTTAACGTACGGCTTTTATCACCCAGAGGCACTTGCATCAGAAAATGAAACTCTGGTCTATTTTCACGGTGGCGATGCGGATGGAGATGTCGATGCATCGCCTCTAGCGTGGGAAATCCAAATACTTGGTGAGCTTTGCGATATCAGTCCATGGTGCGTAAATCTTCCGGAGGACGTGGACGGAGTGGGAACACCGATTATTAGCGATGGCGCGCCGTATTACCCGCGATTTTCTGCCCCGCCCGTGCTCCCGTACTGCTACCGATACTCTAATCCGCTATATAAAGTCGAATACCCAGATCTACCTGGGGCAAGCCCTTGTATCTACGTGTCATAACCCTGAACGGTCAACGCGAAAGCGTTCCGATAACGCGCCTATCGCAGACGACGGTATCCGTAGCGAAGAAGACGCACAGCAAGGACAAGAAGCATCGGAGAGACGATCAAGACGAGAAGCCAAATATAAGACGTAGCTTCTGGGTAAAACCTATATCCGATGAGCTGACGTGGGCCCGGGGTATAGCTGGCGCCTGAGCCGCTGTAGTCTCGGCCGTACAGCAAACATTTAGTCGCTGGTGGAAACGCCCGGGTCTCACCGAGTGCGACTTGTAGTTCATCGTAAGGACGGTCCACCCCGCCGACATCCGAGATGATACCGTCGGAATCCGAGAGAGTGCAGGGTGTGTTGTCCCCCAGAGTGGCACCCGGTGCTGGGCCGAGTATGCCAATGATCGCGTAGATGGCTGTGAACGTGATGGAAGCAATGGCTGCCCAGAACAAGCCATTTCGATGTAGGTCTGCGATCTTCATTTAGCCCGCATTGTATGTCCTTTTGTGCCATATCTTCATCTGGCTGGACAGCTGGAACGCGTCATCCACTGGCTGGGTCGTACTTGCAGCTCGGAGCTGGAACGGATCGCCGACGGCGCCACGGTCGAGGTCGCCGGCATGGTCGTCGCCCGCCAGCGCCCGGAGACCGCCAGGGGGATCACCTTCATGCTGCTCGAAGACGAGTGCGGCACCGTCAACCTGATCGTCGGCAAGGCGGTCTATGCGGCGGGGGTGAGTTCCGTTCGAAGGCTTGAGGCGCGCGAGAACTGTTCGCGGTCTGAGACTCGTCGGCACGCTTCGTTAGGCAGAGTCAGGCAACGAACTTCCCCGGCGCCCAGAGCGCATCCACCACTCCCATGCCGCGCGCAGCAGCAGGCCGAGGGCAAGGAATGCCGCTTGGAGGAGGATCCCAACGATTAGGAGGAAGGCGTAGCCGATGGGTTCATCGGGCGAGCCGATCGACTCCGACTGCCAGGGATCCACGTGGTCGGTCATCGTGTAGATGTAGAGGGTGACGGCGATGGGGGCGATCGCCGGTAGGAGCGCCCACCACCTGTAGACCAAGAACACGCCAAGGACGGAGAGCCCGTAGATCACCAAGCCACTGCGGTCCCAAATGTCTCCTAGGACACCGGGCGGGCTGATATTGAACGCACTTCCGTAGGTGAAAGCACCGAGCGCGAGCGCGGTTGCCAAGGTGACGGCTACACGGGAGCGGTCGGTCATTGGCCCTACAAACCCTGCCGGGATCAACCGGTTACTCAGATCGTCGAGCAGGCGCGCAAGCGGGCCCAACGCCGGAGCGGGTGCGCTCCCAGAGCTGCAGGTCGTCTGCCATCACGACTAGATGCCGGGGCCCGCGATTCGGTTCCCGATCTCACTCTCGTGCAACGGCTTTTCCGGCGAACTCAGGGAGTGGGCGGGCGCAGACCGAGCCGGCGACAGACGGCAGGGCCCTCGCCGGGGAAGACGTAGGTAACCGCCGGATAGTCCCCGACGCAGGCGACGAGGTCGGGGGTCTTGTCTGGGCGTTCGGCGATCTTGCCTTCTCGTTCGAGGCGCCTGATAACCGTACCTACGACGCCTTCGCGCCAGAGCCTGGCACAGATGGCGATCGGGTCGGCTCCGTGGAGGATCGCCGCGCTGGCGTGCAGCGACGGCTTTTCGTAGCAGCCGACGCTACGGCGCAGATGCCCGGCGCCGGGCGGCGCCCCCCTGCCGAGCGAGTCGACCAGCTTCGATTCGAGATAGGCAGTCGAGCCGGTTTCGGTCCCGGCGGGAACTTGAAGTTCGGGCATTCCTCGGGCCGCGACCTCACGCTCCCCCAGCAGGGCCGAGGTCTTCGGGTCGAAGATCAGCTCGTGCGTGACGCTGCCTTTGGTGAAAGCGACCCCGATGCCCGTGCGGCCGACCGGATCCTTCACTTCTCCTCGCAATTCGACGTTGGGCAGTTCCGCCACCACCCGGTAAAGGGTGGCCCGAAAGGCCGGCGGCAGGTAAGTGTTGCGGAGCATGTCGCCGACGAGGGTGAAGGTCTCCGCTTCGCCGGGCGGGCCATCGACGAGCGGGATCTTGCGCGCTTCGATCAGCTTGCGCAGCGGCTTGGGCTGGGTCGGCAGGTCCGAGGTGTCGAGGAAGGGCTGGCCGGTGAGCGCGAAATCTTCGACCTGGCCCGAGCCGAGGTGAGGTGTGCCCGCCGCGATCCACGCTTCGCGCTGCCCCGGCGTCAAGAATTCGGGCTTGGCAGGGACCACCCGCGCGCGGCCGGCGCCGTTGGCCGCAATCCAGGTCTGGCGGATTCGGGGAACGAGTGCGCTCCACTCCCGGGTCGCTTCCCAGGGGTGTTCGCGGTCACAGGGGTGCTTTGCACAGCGCGGGTTGAAGCCGACCGTCGTCAAATAGGCTTCCCGCGAGCGGGTGTAGAAGTACTGGCCCGGCCCAGGTGGCGGTTCGGTGGGCTGGGTCGCCGCGACGCTCGCGGCGGCGCGGAGCACCTGGCCGACGGCGGGCTGAACCTGTCCGTCGCCGCCGAGGATCAAGGTCGGCAGGCCGACGAGCAGGACCGCGACAGTCGCAAGCGCAGCCACGAGACGGAGCCTGGGCCGCCGCCGCCAGACGGGCGTAGCTGCCGACGCCCGACGCTGCTGGGAATGCTCGATACGCGCGACCAGGAGGCCGCGTGCGGACGCGCGGCTCGCGGCGCTGGGGCCGGGCAGTCCCGTACGAAGCTCGCGCAGTAGATCGATCTCGTTCACAGCGATCCTTCCTCCTCTGGGACGCCTTGGCCAAGCGCCGATGGTTGCCCGGCATCCAGGGCCGAGCGGATTCGTCCGCGGGCGCGAGATAGCCGCGAGCGAACAGTCCCGGTGGGGATGTCCAGCGCGCGGGCGATCTCCGGATAGGAGAGCTCAGCCCAGGCGTAAAGCAGAAGCGTGTCGAGCTCCTCAGCCGGCACGCCCTCCATGGCTTCGACGAGCTGGCGCCGCATCTTCGAGGCGTCGAGCCTGGCCTCGACACCGTCAAAGGCGTCAAGAACTGGATCGATGGCGCTCCGGGCGTAGGCGCGGAACTGGCGCACCTGATCACGATGGTGGCGCCGCAGGAGGTTGGTGGCGATCCCGTAGAGCCAGGGTCGGGCGTCGGGCTGAGCCGGGTCATAGCCGCTCCGCCTGTCGAAGGCGACGAGAAAGGTCTGCGCCGAGAGCTCGTCGGCCAGGTCTGGACCGACGCGGCGCTGCAGGTAGGCATGGACAGCGTCGTAGTGGCGATCGAAGATCGCCGCGAAGCCGGCGGGCGCGGCCAGCGAAGCGGCGATCGAGTCGCTATCTATGGCGAGATCGTCCACTGGGAGTTATTGCCCGACCGCGCAATGTCGGTTCGCAAGCGTCCAAGACACAGCGGGCTTCGGCCGGCGCGAGGCGGGCGAAGCCGAGCCGAGAGCAGGGTGCCGGCACCGCTGCAGATTAGTCGCGGCCTATCTATGGAGTGGGGCCTGGGGCAGGCTTGAGCCCGCTGACCTGAGCCACGCGCAGAAATCGCGGCCAGGTCGACAGGGCGCGTGTCACGGCCGAGCTAGGCAGGCGGGGCGTGGCCCGCGGCGCCGCCCGACCCTCACTGGTGGGGCGACCCTAGTTATGCCTCGGCTCGGCGTCTGCCGCCTGAGCCGTCAGTCCCTCGTGTGGGCTCAACCAGCCGCAAGCGCGGCCATCGCCACCTGAAGCTGGGCGAAGTCGAAGTAGGTGTCCTTGGTCTTCACCAGGCCACCCTCTTGGTCGCCGGCGGGGAGATGACGTGCCGCCAGTGGGGAGGTTGGATGGCCGCTGGGGAGAAGCCGATGGCCGTTGACAGGCCGGATGGCCGAGGTGATTTGACTGCGGTAGCCGGGGATCTAGCGACGCCCGTGCGAAACGGCGAACCCGCTGCCGGCAAGTCGAACGGCGCCGAGCCCCGGGAAGGGGGCGGTGAGAGTTCCGGTCCAGGGGTCACCGCCCAAGGCTTCGGGCTGGTAGAGAGCCTCACCGGTGAATGGAGGCGGTGGCGTGATCAGGGCGCTGCCGTCGCTCTGTGGGGAGTAGAGACTGCCGTCGCCGGCAATCGCAATCGAGCGTTCGATCTGCAGGCGGCCGCGCGCTTCGCGGATATTGGCCTGGGTCGATAGTTCTTCGGGCCTGAGGAAGACTTCGACCGAGATCGCGCGATTCCCCTGGATCGCGCGGGCGGTCAGGTCCGGCTGCAGCGGAGCCCCTTCGTGGTAGCCGTTTCGCCCACCCCCCTTGCAGACCTCGCGGAAGGATTCTTCACGGTAGCCGTCGACCCGGCTCGCACGGGCAACCGTGAATCCTCGTTCACCGCGAAAGGTGAAGCGGCCGGTGAAGACTCCGTGCTGTCCCAGCGGACGGCGTCCACGGCACTGGCCCTGCGGTTCGGTCGATATCTGCGGGGGCCCTGACGGCTTGAACTGCATCGCGATCTGGCCGATGTTGCCGATCTTCGCTTCGATTCGACCGCCGCCGAGCTTGGCCGGGGTCAGGTAGCGGGCGTAGTCAGCGCGAGAGAAGAGTTCGACGGCGAGGCGAGCGGATCCGATCGTTGACACGTAGATTTCATAGCCGTTGGTACCGCGGAGCTGAAAGCTCGAGTAGCGTTCCGCCGGGATTACCGTGTGGCGCGGGCGGGCTTGCGGTGAAGCCAGAGCGGGCGAAGCCAAAACGGCGATCAGCAGGGCCCCGATCGCAACAGCCATACCGATGATCCGCCGCGCCTTCACACGCGGGATCCTAACGCGGACGCGCCCTAGCCCTTGCCGCGCGAAGTCCTTCGATCCGGGGATGCCGGCGGCCGATACGCATAGGCAGGCAAGTCACGCTTGCGGCAGCACTGGCGTATGCGCCCTTGCATTTCCCCAATTAGTGTGAATACTTTCAATCGGTAGTGCCGGGTACCGAGGATCTGCAGGCGAACGGCCCGCCCTCTCCCGCCGGCGGGCACCGCTCCAGTTCGCGCCGCAGACGCAGATCCTCGGGCATCCGGCATCGACCGAGACAGGACCAAAGGCGCCGAGACGATGCCCACCGAGATCACCTGCGTCACCCTGGATGCCAGCGGCGCCGATCGGCGCATCGAGTGCGTCGGCGGTCCCAACTGGACCAAAGGCGAGCCGGCCGTCATCGCGGAGATCGAAGACGGGGTCCGCTACAACGTCCGAGTGCCTGGCGTGCCGATCCCGGTCGAAGTCATCGTCGCCAGGCACGGGCGGCGCAAGTACCTGAAGACCGTGGCGGACGGGCTGCGGCCCGAGGGGCTCCTGGCGCTGCCTCGCTGCTCGGTGGGGCGACCTTGACCCCAGTACTGGCGTGCGTACGAGGTGCTTCACCACCGCGTCGCTCGGCACCTGGGCCGTCAGTCCCTAGTGCCCTTCCGTCAACCAGCCGGCGGGGGTGATCGACCGCCGAGGGCGGTTCGGATTTGGGGCCGAGCGCCCCCAAGTCATGCAGTCACCGCTGACGCCATCTCGCCCGAAGGTCGACAAGCTGTCACCGCTCGTGTGCCTCCATCCCGCTTCTCCTGACTCCAGCCGTGCGCCGAGTCGACAACGCCCCTGCCGGGCTGACGGATTCGGCACCTCCGTTCCGCAGTAACTGCATCCCCGCTACCTCCGTGGTCTCGTTCGCCAGGGACGGCCGAGGAGTAGCTCGGCGCCGAACGGGGACAGTGGGGCAATGTCCAGCAACTTCGGTCCCTATCGACTCAAGAGAGGTGAGCCTGTTGCGGATGGCCTGGCGCGGATCGCACGCGGCCGCGCCGAGAAGGCGTTTGAGAAGCTCTCCGGCGCGGAGCACGGTAGTTCGGCAGCCGCGATTCACGGTGCCCGCAAAGATCTGAAGAAGCTGCGCTCGGTTTTGCGATTGATTCGCGACCAGTTGGGAGAGGATCTTTTCCGGGAAGAAAATCAGCGCTATCGCAAAGCGGCGCATCTGCTCTCTCGGAGCCGTGACGCCGAGGTCAAGTTGGCGACCTTGGAGGCGCTGGAGAAGCGCTTCGGAGACTTCCCCACCGCCAGCTCTCGTCCGTGGCGGGTGTTGCTCGAAGGTGAGCGTGATCGGCTCACCGGCGAGGGGTGGGGCGAGACCTCGCGGAGGATCGAAGATGCGATCCAGGAGGTTCGAGCAGGGCACCGGGCGATCTCGCGCTGGCGGTTGGAACCGCGATCGTGGCGGCTGGTCGAGGCCGGCCTCGCTCGAAGCTACCGTCGGGGGCGACAGGCGATGCGGGCGGTGCAAGCTGAGCCGGGGGCGGAGGCGGTCCACACCTGGCGCAAGCGTGCCAAGGATCTCTCGTATCAGCTGCGGATCGTGCGAGATGCCTGGCCCGAGCTGCTCGGCCCGACTGCGGGCCAAGCCCACGAGCTGACCGATCTACTCGGCGACCATCACGATCTCGCAGTTCTCGCCGAAGATCTTGCGGTCCGAAGCTCAATCGAGGATCGCGAGGCGTTCACAAAGATGATCGGGTGCCGCCAGCGCGAGCTTGCGGAGCGTGCCCTCGAACTCGGTGAGCGCCTGTACGCGGAGAAGCCGAAGGCTTTTCGTCATCGCCTTCGCTCGTACTGGCACGCTTGGCGTGGTGCGTGACCTCACTCGCTCGCTAGGAATCAATCGGCGCGAATGACCAACGGGGTTCAGTTCGGAACCGACTCAGCGATATTCGGTTGCGCCTACTTCAGCTTCCCCTCCCGTTTCGCGGCAGCGTTCGTCACGCCCTTCGCTGCGCCCCCAGGCCTTTTCTTCTTCCGCCCAGCTTTCTTCTTCGATCGTGAAGGCACTTTCTTCGTCTGGAGCCTCGGAGCGCCGCTGCTTCATCGCTTCCCGAATGGCTGCGACTTCTTCTTCTTCGACGGCTTCCGCCTGCTGTTCGCAACCGACGATCGCGTCTTCGACGGCTTCCGCTTCTAGCTGTTCTTCTTCGGCAATTTCAGCTTCGGCGGCTTCGGCTTCTTCGGTCGCTTCCTGTTCGACGTTGTAGGCGTGTTGCCACGGTCCCATAACGCCGCCCTGCGTGAACTGCGTCCAGCCTTTGTGAGCCAGGTTGCCGCAAATCGTCGTCGCTTCATAGCTGGAGCCCTCGGTGTCGTACTCGACCGTCGCGCTTCCGGCTTCGCCCGCTGGGGAATTGAGCCCGCACATAATTTCGGGATCGCTGTTCGGGACCGGCGGGAGTCCGACGCGCCAGTAGCTCCCACCCCCCGATAGCTTCCCGGCGAGTTCGTCGCAGCCGTCTTCGGCTTCCTTCTTCGTGACCCTGCCCTTGATGGAGAAGACGACGCTCCCATTCGAGTTCGACACGGAGCACTTGATCGCGACGTTGGCCGGTTCGCTGCTCCCGCTGACCGCCAGGATCACGACCACCGCAACGACCACTCCAACGACTGCCGCCGTCGCGCCCCAGGCGATCACGGGCCTACCGCGATACCAGCCGCGGACCCGCCCCGTCGCGCCTCGCTCCGAGTCTCGGCTGTCTCCCTGCTCTGCCACGCCGCAAGCCTAGCCCGAAGAGTGACACGGCCTAATGTGACTCGAGCGTCGGGGAACAACTTCAACCACCAACAGCGTCGCCCACCGCCCGGCATCGAGCCGGGCGGTGGGCGCGGCGGCTGTCGGTAGTGGTGGTACAGCGGGCGCCAGTTTTGCCTTGCAGCTCGCAGACGCAGCAGCAGACCAAGCGAAGCTGAGCATCGCTACCCTCGCGAAGCCCGAATGCCAACGCATTCTTGAGCGAGCTTTTCCTCGCTGAGGGATAGGGCAGTTGCCCTAGCCCGAAGCGCCCGCAGTACCACCACTACCGACAGCCGACACATTATGAACCCGAACAGGGGTTCCCAAATCTCCGGGGGCACCGGCCCCTTCGAGCAGACGCACCATCCACGATGGTCGGCGTCACCAAGATCCAGCGCGGTAACGCCGGCTACTGGATCGCCGCCGTCGCCGAAGGCGGCGACGACTACTACACCAAGCCCGGCGAGGCGCCGGGCGGGTGGGTCGGCGAGCTGGCCGCCGAGCTCGGCCTCTCCGGCCAGGTCGACGCCGAGGCCTACGCCGACATCCTCGAGGGTCGCGATCCGATCAGCGGCGCGCAGCTGCTCAAACGTCCCGAGACCCGCTACCGCAAGCGTGCCGACGGCAGCGAAAAGCGGATCGAGCCCGTCTTGGGGTTCGACGTTCGCTTCTCGGCGCCGAAGTCGGTCTCGATCCTCTACGCGCTCGGCGACGAGGCGACCCGAGCCCGCGTCCTGGGCGTGATGAACGAGGCGGTGCGCCAAGGGCTCGCGCACCTTGAGCACGAAGCCTGCTTTGTCCAGCGCGGCAAGGGCGGGCACCGGATCGAGCGCGGCGAAGGCTTCGCGGGCATGGCCTTCCGCCACCGGATGAGCCGGGCCGGCGATCCGGCCCTTCACGTCCACGTCGTCGTCTCCAACTTGACCCGCGCCGCCAGCGACGGCAAATGGCTCAGCCTCGCCAGCCCTCAGGGACGCTCGCCGCTTTGGCCCCACGGCAAGTCAGCCGGCGTCGTCTTCCAGGCCGCCCTTCGGGCCGAGTTCCTGCGTGAGTTCGGCTTGGAGTTCGAGGCGGTGAGAAACGGCTACGCCGACCTGCGGGGCTTCGGCCGCGACGTGATCGACGCGCTCAGCACCCGCTCACAGGAGATCGCGCGGTGGACTGAGAAGCATGGCGTCGACAGCATCGCCGCCAAGCAGACCGCCGCCTACCGCACCCGCGACAAGAAGGACTACGGCGTCAATGAAGACGATCGCCGGGAGGAGTGGATCGAACAGACCGAGCCCTACGGGATCACCCCCGCAAGCGTCGGCGAGCTGGTGGCGGGAGCGCATCCGCGCGAGCCCCGCCAGGTGAGCGATGCCGACCTTGAGGCGGCCCTTGCCAAGTTGGAGAACACAACCTCGCATTTTGATCGCCGGGCGCTGTTGTGGGCGATCGGAGACCAGCTCCCCGAGGGCGCGGATCGACCCACCCTCGCGGCGGCCGTCGACCGGCTCCTCCTCAGCGACCGGATCGTCTGCGTGCATGAGTCGAGCGCCCCGCTCGATTTCGACTATTACACGACGCCGCGCATCGCCGAGCTCGAGCGCCGCTTCATCGACGGCGCCCTTGCCGGCGCTGACGCCGGCGTCGCGCAGGTGGCTCGCCCCACCGTCGATGCGGTGCTTGCCGAGCATCCCTATCTCGACCCCGAGCAGCGCGAGATGGTCCTGCGGCTGACGACCGGCGGCGAGCAGGTCGCCCCCGTCGCGGCCTGGCCGGGGACCGGCAAGACCACGACCTTGAAGGCGGCGAAAGAGTCCTGGGACGCCGCCGGCTTCCCGGTGATCGGGTGCGCGACGGCCAATACCGCGAGCCTCGAGCTGAAAGACGCCGCGATCTCCAACGCCACCTCGATCCGGCGCCTCTTGAATCGCACCGACAGGCTGCGATCGGAAGGGATCATGCCGCTGGCACGCGGCACGGTGATCGTCGTCGACGAGGCGAGCATGACCTCGACTCCCGACCTTGAGGCACTTCGCTTCCTCGCGCTGGAGTGCGAAGGCAAGCTGGTCCCGATCGGCGACCCGAAGCAGATCGGCGCGATTGGTCCCGGCGGCCTCTACGGCTACCTGACCCGGGCGATCGAGCCGACGACGCTGACGACGATCCACCGCCAGCACCACGAGGTCGATCGCGAGTTCATCGCGCTCGTCCACGAAGGGCGCGGCTCCGACGGCCTTGACCTGCTGCGCACCCGGGACCGGCTGATCGTCGGCGACGATCTGCCTTCGACGCTCAAGGCCATGCTCGCCGACTGGCATCCCGACTTCGCGACCGGAGCCGACGCGGTGATGATCGCCCGCCGCAACCGCGACGTCGACGACCTCAACCACCAGGCGCGCGAACTGCGCCGCGCTGAAGGCGCGCTCGGTGACGCCGAGGTGATCGTCGGCGGGCGCCCCTTTGCCGCTGGGGACCGCGTCCAAACCCGGATCAACCGGGACGGGATCAGCAACCGCGAGCGCTGGGACGTTCTCGACGTCGACGCTGTCGCGCGGACCATCGGGCTTCGCCGCGTCGGCGGTGATCAGCGCACCGTCACCCTCGATACCGCCTACCTCGATCGCCGCCGCGATGACGGCGGCCCGGCGCTCGAATACGCCTATGCCCTGACCAAGTTCGGCGCCCAGGGTAAAACCGTCGACCGCGCCTACCCGCTGCTCGACGGCGCCTCCAGCCAAGAGCAGGAGTTGGTCGCCCTCAGTCGTGGCCGCGAGGTCGCCAACGTCTACGCCGTCGCCTCCTCGGAGCTGATCGATCCCGAGCTTGGACCCGCTCGCCGCGAAGTCTCCGATGAGCTGCACGACATACGCGACGCGATCGAGCGCGAGGGCAACGACTTCGCCGCCGCCGAAGTCGGCCTGCGGAAGAAGATCGCTGCCCTCAACTCAAGGGGGCTTGCCGACCGCCGTGCTGAGCTGGCGACCGCGGCTCGCGCCGCCGACCCCCAGCTGAGCCGCCGTGATCGCCTTGAGCGGACGATCAAGGACAGCGAGGAATGGGTCGGGCGGCTCACTCGTGAGCGCGAGGCGATCGAAGCGATGAAGTACCCGCTCGCCGACGAGCTGGCGCGGGTGAGGAGCGCCGAAGCCGGTCAAGCCAAGATGCTGCGCGGCAACCTCGCCGAGCTGGCGCGGCTGCCGGAGTCCAACGCCACGGCCGAGCCCAAGCCTCTCGATCCGGCCACACGGCTTGAAGCGGCGTTGATCGAGAAGCGGATCGAGCGAATGGCCCGCCGCACCGTCGCCGCCTCCAGGCTCGATCCCTCGCAAGTCATCTACGACGCGCTTGGACCCTTCCCGGCTGAGGATCCCGACAAGGCCGTTGCGTGGGACGACGGAGCCCACGCGCTGGCGATGTATCGGCAGCGTCACGACATACGCGACGACACCCACCCGCTCGGCAAACAGCCTCGCGGCGCTTCGGCGCGTGCCGAGCGGGCCCGCGCTCAGCGGCGCGTCGAGGATGCGCAGCGACGTCTAGGACGCGGCGCCGAGCGCAGTGCCCAACGTGCCGTCAGTCAAGCTCCGACGATCGGCCGCTCGTAGCGACGCGGATGCTGCCAATTCAATTCGGTGAAGTTCGACCAAACACCGATAGTCGTCTTCAGCTATGCCTTCGGCTGAGCGAGCAGGGCAAGCGTCTTATTTGCCTGTGACTGCTTTGCCCGCAGCCTTACCGGCACCTTTTTTGGCGCGACGTTTGCCTGACCGACGTTTGCCAGAACCGCGTTTTTTGCCGGGGCCTTTCTTGCGAGTCTCCGATTTGGCTGCAGCTGGGTTCACGGCTGCGGAGCTGGACGCCCCTGCCTTGACCTCGACCTGTGTGCCATCTGCTTCGCGAACCAGACGACCCTGCTTGCGCAGGCCGGTGAGCATGTTGTTGACGTAGTTGGCGGTCGTCCCGACACCGGTGCCGATCTCTTTTGCACTCGCCGACGGTTGATCCTTGAGGAAAGCGAGGATCGCCTGCTCACGCTCAGCCTTAGGGATCTTGCCTCTCGGTTTGCGCCCCTGTTTACGACCCGAGCCGCGCGGACGGCCGGCCGCCTTGCCAGTGCCTTTGGGGCGACCACGACGACGCTTACCGAGACCTGGGGAGCGCTCTGAACCTCCGCCGAGCTCAGTGAGGGCTCGCTCGAGCTTGTCTCGCTCGGCAGCGAGATCCTCCAGCCGAGTGCGGATTAGCTTTGCGGCATCCTCAATCACGGTCACTTGGCGGGGTCCTTTCTAAGGGGTGTAGGTAGGGAAGAGCCGACACCGTATAGCCACTCGCAGATCGCGACCCGGAACCCGAGGTCTTTCAGCGATTCATCGGTCGTTACCTTGTGGCTTTCCGGAGCGGCATCCTTGCCACATAACCTCATATGCTCCGATCTTGGCAGCTGGGAAGAGATGCGGGCGCAGGTGAAGTCTAAGCACACGCTGTGGTACATCTCGCATGTCTTCGGCATTGTGACCTCGACACAGTCCAGCATCCGACTTCCATGACGCTGGCGATCTTGTTCCTGCTTGCGGTCTTTCCTGGCCCCGTGGCCAACACATTGACCGAAGCTGCCGTAGTCCTCATTTCCCTTTCGGCAGCCGGGGGGATATCCGGGGGAGCCGTGGGGGCGTTCCGCTATGGAGCGAATACGGATGCGGCAGCGCGTGCGGCAGGCAGGGGAGGCCTGATTGGTGCGGTCTTCGCGCTCATGATTCTCGTAGCCGAACTTGTAGCATCGGTCGTCTCATGATTGGCGCGCTCCTTAGGTCCGAAAATCGGCTTACGCTTGCGCTGGCGTGCATCTTGGCAATAGTCGTTGTCTGTGCAAATCGTATTGTCCACCCAGCGGCTGTGGTGATCCTCGCCATGGGCGTCGTTTCAGCGGGGGCCCTAGCGATTTGCGCAGTCGAGTCGCAGTGGCGAGCCAGCCAACGTCGAAAGCCTGAGCCGTCCACGGAGCGCATCGTCTTGGACATGAGCGGGATGCTCCGGGGTTCGTTGCTCCGAATCCAAAGTCACAGCCGTCCTACGTCCCCCCTGGGCAATCGGGTATTTCGTCGCCTGCTCACGAGCTATGCGATCAACGAGCTGGGGGATTGGATGGGCGTTGTGGCACTCGCAGTCCTCGTCTTCGATCAAACAAACAACGCCTTAGCGACGGCGGGATTGTTTCTCGGCGCCGCGTTTCTCCCGGCACTAATCGCCCCTCGACTCGTCTGGAGCGCCGAGAAGCCGTTGCCGCGTCTTGCCCTCCCGCTTCTTTACTGTGGTGAGGCGGCCGCCTTCGGCGGATTGGCTTATCTGGCGAACCACTTTTCCTTGGCGGGCGTTATCACCTTGGCGGCCATCGATGGCGCTCTGGCGCTCACTGGAAGGGCTCTGACGAGATCCGTAGTGGTATCGGTCTTGGAGCCAAAGGGACAGTTGAGGAGCGGCCACGCCCTTCTAAATCTCGCCTTCACCGGCGCTGCTGCGGTTGGGCCTCTCCTCGCTGGCTTTGTTATCACCGGAATCGGTGTTCAGAAAGCACTGCTTTTGAGTGCGATCTCCTACTACGCGATCGCTTGGAGTCTGCTCACGGTTGGTCCGCTACCGCGGTCCCAGCCCGAATTGGGTCAGCTGCGAGAGCGTGTCCGCGCCGGCCTTGCCTATATCCGCGACAGGGTGGTGCTGCGTCGCCTGATGATGGCGCAGAGCCTGGCCTTCATTTTCTTTTCGGCAGTAATCCCGATAGAGGTCATATATGCCAAGCAGACGCTCGGGACTACTGATTTCGGCTTTGGTGTGATGCTGGGTAGCTGGGGAGTGGGCATGATCTTTGGCGGCCTGATCTTTGCCGCGATCAGGCGCGCAGCGCTGCCGTCCCTGCTCTTCTTCAGCACTCTCGCGGTCGGAACGGGATACCTCGGATTGGCATTCGCCCCGACCCTGGCTGTTGCCTGCGTCGCGGCGATGGTCGGCGGCGCTGGCAATGGCGTCCAATCGGTGTCGACCATCAGCGCCGTTCAAGAGATGACGACAGAGGGAATGCAGGCGAGGGTGCTGTCCGTGTTGGAAGCAGTCGGCTCTGCAATGCCAGGAATCGGATTTGCGCTAGGGGGCGTGGTTGCGGCGACTTTCAGCGTGCGAACGACCTTCTTAGTTGCCGGCCTCGGCATAGCGTTGATAGCTGTAGTCGCAGTGCCGTTGCTGGGGAGGCACTGGCCTAGGCACGTTTCTTCGGTTGCCTCCTCGCCGGACGAGGGAGAGGATGACGAGTTTGACGATGGGCCAGGTTCGGCGGCTGTTTCGTCAACGATCGAGAAGGTGACTCCACTGGCCGAGCCAATGGCACCTATCTGACCCAAACGCTCGAGCTGAGCTCGCTCAGGCCCGATAGGGAAGACAGGCGAGACGACAGGGCCTAGGAGGGTCCAGCCAGACTCGCAAAGGCAGCAGCTATGCGGGCTTCAGGAGAGGGGTCGAAGCGGTACGACCCTCCGTTTGAGTCGTTTTTACCCCTAACCGCTTCATGCCCCGGTAAGAAATTCGCAGTCGAATGCACAACTTTCCAACATGCTGTGCTACCTGTTTTACGCCCGAGGACAATGAGGCTTGCTTGCGGGACCTAACCTGGAATCCAGGTAAGATCTTCTGCACTGAGAAGCCCAGACCGCAATCCAGCGGCCCAGGACTCCTCAGAGGATGGCCCAAATACTAGTTACGGGCCGTTTTGTCAACCGGCGTCGGTCCTCGTGCGGACCGGCGTCGGTTACTTCTCGTTCAAGTTGATCGAAATCTGATCAGATTGACTACGGCAAATATAGCCGTTATATGTCAACTCCCGTTACGGCTTATCGTTTCGCCTGTCGTATTTCTTATCGCTCGCGTTATTTATCGGCTTCGAAACAACTTTCGTTTCGCCGTTGTTGTTCTCATTGCTGCGCTGCGTATCTCGCCCTTTGTGGATCTCTTTACGGGCTCTGGAACGACTGCGGCAATTGCTCAATAGCCTTCTTCGGCTAATTCCTATTCTTCTCGGGTTTCATTGATTTCGCCGAAGGTTTCTCGTTCCGCAGTCCGTTCACGAATGAGGCCAATGCCTTCTTTGAAGTCGCCGCCTTCTGCCGCCACTTCTTCGAATTCGCTATTCGTGCGATCGACCGATCTGCCTATCGATTCGTTTGCCGCGGGCGTCGCGGTCCCCGATCTGACGATCGGGCCATGAGCGCCGTCCCACGAGATCGGTCCAGGCTCCTTGCCTGGGCTGCGGCAAGGCGTGACGTGGGCGGCCCTGGCCCCCTCGTTGGCGAACCCACCGATGCGGGAGCGGAGTCCTCAGCCTGATTTTTGCGCGCCTTGGGGCGCGCGTCTTGAGGATCCCGGCTCCCGCATCGGGCGGGTGCCTTCCAAGAAGGAGCTGCCATGCCTTCCGCCACTGGTTGCCTTACAGGGTCTGTGGTCAAGCGGGTCGTACCCTTCGAATATGAGCGAGCACTGCGCGCTGGACGAGTTGGCCACAAAGGGTTGGGCTGTGATCGAGGGCGTTGACTTTGCTGAGTTGCTCGACCTCTGTGAAGGCCTTGGCGGGCAGCGAAAGGTGAAGCGGCTCCTTGCTCGGCGAGAGTCCGAGGCCGACGGGCCTTCACTCACTGCGAGTTTTGGCCTCGGGCGCTTTCCGCCTCACACCGATGGTGCCAGCGAAGTAGCGGCGCCGCGTTACGTGGCACTTTGGTCTCCGGCAGAGCATGAGACGGCGACGCTTCTCTACGACGGCGAGAATCCCTCGCTTGATCGCCCTCTCTTCTCGCGGGCATGGCTCAGCGGCGCCGGCCGGCGCCGCTTCTACGTTGTTCCGCGTCGGGTGACCTGCGGTCAGGTTCGTTGGCGCCTGAACCTTGACTGCATGCGCCCGGTCGATGCCCGCGATGCAATAGCTATTGAGGAAGATCTTGCCCATCTAGAGCAGCTGCCGAGCACTCGGATCGTATGGCGACCAAAGCGTGCGCTTGTTTTCGATAATGCTCGGATCTTGCATGGCCGTGAGGAACTGGCGGCAAATGACTGTGAACGTGAACTCATGCGAATATCGGTCGTTGGATGAGTTGGTCGACCGAGGAATTCGTTGGCAAGGCCCGCCTTTACGTCGAGCGGGGGCTCGAAGCCGAGGATCCCGCCGTGAGGGCGTGGTGGTTTCACTTCGCCATCGAGCCGATGATCCGAGCGCTGGTTTCGACCGTTCACCCCGTTGTCCTTGCCGATCCGCGATCAATGGATTCGCTCCTTGCTGCGGTCGGTGAGATGGAGGGCGACTCAAAGGTGATTCGCACCCGGGGGCTGGCTGAGCTCATCGACTTTTCGACCAGTTTGGAGACGGTAACCGTCGAGGTCAAAGATGCAGCCGTGCGACTGGTCGTTCGGCGAAACGCGGAGTGCCACGGACCAACAGCCGAGTTTGAGGATCTGGACGAGGGGCGCTGGATGCCCGATTTCCTGATTTTGGCTGCGGCATTTTGCAGGCAGTGTGGGCTCGACTTGAAGGATTTCATTGGAAAGGGTTACGCCGAACAGGCGGAGGAACTCAAGGAGAAGACGATCAAGGAGGCTGAAGCCGAGGTCGCGAAGCTGATAGCAGAGGCGACAAAGCGTCCTCTCGAGAAAGTCGAGTCTTCGGCGATCACGATGATCGAAAAGACCTCAGGCGAAGTTCTTTGGGCGGTTGATTGCCCGGCCTGCGGTAAGCGGGGAGAGATGGCCGGCGTGCGGGTCCACGTTGGGGCGGCACGATTCGATGGCGACGAGCTGAGTCAACCGGTGAGCGTTGCTGGTCGACGTTTCGCCTGTCCGCATTGCGGGCTCAAGCTGCAGGGAACGGCGCAACTAGTGGCCGCCCAGCTGCCGGCAGCTATGACGACGTACGACCACGTGGACCCCTTCGAGGCCCTTCAACTTGACGTGGTCGAGGAGGCAAACAACCAGGGCCTCCACGTAATCGATCCTGACGAAGAAGGTCGCGGGTACGAAGACGAATAGTCGAAGACTGGTTCGGATCGGAGCGTAGTTCGAGCGCTTCACAGCAGTTCCTGAGCTGCCTGGTCTATCTCTGACAGCCGATAGGTTGACCGTGTGAAGATCGAGGAATTGATCGAAGTACTTGAGGGACTACCCGGGCGGACCGTCGACGCCGAGATCGGATTCATGGACGACGGGGGAGAAGTCCGAAACATCGCCAAGTTCTCCGGCGACGTTGAGCGGGTTACGAAGGGCAGCGCCAGCGCGATGCCCGACCACTGGTATGTCTGGTGGGAGGCGGACGGGAAGCCGAAGCCCGGCGTTGGGACGGTCGTGATCCGTAGCGATGGCTACGAAAGCGCCGAAGTCAAAGGGTCGGGCCGCAGCCTGGAGGAGGTCGTCGCCGAAGACGATGAGAACACCGGGACCAATTGGGAAGTCATCATCCGGCAGCACGGCTTCGTCGTCACGCTGCTGATTTACGTCTGATCTGAATGGCGGCCGATCCCGGAGACGTGGAGGAGCCCATCGTTGTCGGTGACGAGCTGGATGAGCTTCACGAGTCGATCTTTGGTCCTAGCGATCTCGGCCCTGGCAAGCGCTACGAGCGCCTCGTTGCGCTGATCTTCGCCACCCTCAGCGAGAAGGTCGTGCGCCACGACGTCAAAGCCGCCGGACCTGGGAAGCGGACGAAGCATCAGATCGACGTATGGATTGAACGTGACGGCAAGGAGCAGCTCGTGATCGTTGAGTGCAAGCACTGGGCCGAGACGGTCGGCAAGGAGGCGCTTGACAAGCTGGTCGGCGTTCGCACCCAGCTCAAGGCCGCAGGCGCTCTCATCGTGACCGCGATCGGTTTCAAAAAAGGTGCCCGTGACGTGGCCTTCGACGAAGGCATCGGCCTGATCCTCGTGACGCGCTTCCGTGATCCCGAGGACTGGGAGGGCAGGGTAAAAGAGATCCACCTGCGCGGGACCATCGGCTACTCGGAAGTCGACAACCTTTCGTTTCGCGCTGCCGACCCCGACGAGCGCGATGCACTAGATGAAGAGGATCGCGAGTTTGGTCCAATCCTCAGCGAGGACCGCTTCCTTGATTCGGAGGGGACCCCACAAGAGATCATCGGCGAGCTGATCGACTCGATTCCCCAGGCCACGGACCTCGGCACCCACGCTCGGTCGTTGCCGCTTGAGCCCAACCGCTTCTTCGAGCTTCCGAGCGGCCGACGACTCCGCGTGCGGGCGCTTGAGTGGGACGAGATCGTCGGGCAGTTCAATACAGAGCAGCGCATCGGGCCACGTAGTCAGGCGCAGGCACTGGTTCGCGAGGTCGACCCCGAGAGCGGCGACGAGACCGACCGACGGGCTATCTTCGATCATCAGCTCCGTCGCCTACGCATTGACGACGATGGCAACGTCCGAAGTATCTGACGGGCTCATTTCCGCGCTGAGCCAGGTACGGCTCCCGGGGTACTAAGTGGGTACCAATTTGAGCGACAGTCGGACCAACTCGAGCCGCTTGAACAAGCCAAAACCCAGCCTGGTCAATCAGCGCTAGAGAACTCATAACCGAAGGTCGCGGGTTCGAATCATGTCCCCGCTATGCGATATTTATATTTACAAGGAATCGAGTTGGGTTGATTGCGTCGGACTCAACCCTCTCGGTGTCGAAGCATTCACGCTTTGTATTCGTCCAATCCGAATCGAGCGGGATCGGCGCGAATAAATAACAGTAGGGGGCGACCTTGACGCCGCCGACGTGGCGACGTGGTACGCCCGCTATCCCGACGAGCTGCCGATCATCAACGGCGAGTTCGAGTGGATCGCCTTCACGCTCGAATGACGCGACCTACAGCCCGAACTCAGCCGCCGGCGACGTTGGCGCCGGCGGTGCCGGCGGCGGTTCCGCGACCGGCGGCGGTTCCGGCGCCGGCTCCACGATCGGTTCCGGTTCGGCTTCGGCGACCGGGGCGGGTTCGGGTTCGGGCGCGGCCTGCTCGCGAGGCTGCGCGCTCGCCTTCTCGGGCTCGGGCTTCCGTTCCTCGAGCTGGCCTTTCGGCTGGCGCTTGAGGACCGGTTTCCGATGCTCGCCGCCGGTGCGTCGACGCCGATGCGTCAACGGCGCCTTCACGACGACCCGCGGCGCTGGATCCGCAACTTCGCGAACCGGCGCCGCCGGCGATCCCGACCCGCTGCTGAGGACCACGATGACGACCATCAGGAGGCCGATCGCAACAGCGGCCAGACCGATCGTTCGACCCGCGGGGCGCGGCAACCTTCGCCGTGGTCCCCGCGGTGGTCGGCGCCGCGGTGGCGGGTCCGGCGTGGTCGTCTCGCGAGCCGGCCCGAAGGCGACCGTATCTGCGCCCCAGGACTGCTCCTCGCTCACGCCCGCCCGCCTTCGACAAGTTCTCTCAGGTAGCGGTCCTCAAACCAGGGGCGCAGCGAAAGCCGCGCCGCCGGCAGATGGCCGTAGACGAGCAGGGCGGTGCCGGGCACCGCCTCGCGGACGACGTTCGCGGGCGCGAGGTCGCGGTAGGTGCTGCCCTCCGTCGCCGAGCCGCGGCCCTTGTCCCCCGCGGTCTCACTGCGCTGGCGAAACTCACCATCCCCCGTCACTTGCCGGATGTAGTTGAGGGTCTCGGGGTCACCGATGCCCGACGCGAAGACCCTGGCGCGGTGGTTGTTGAGGATCGTCGACGCCCGCTTGCCGTAGCGCGATTCGATCTGGGCCAGGTCCTGGAAGACGGTGACCAGCTGGATTCCCTGCCCGGCCCCGGTCGAGGCGATCACATCGAGGTCGGGAGTCGGTGCCGTGTTCGCCGCCTCGTCCAAGACAATCAAGAGCGGCGGGTCGATCGGCTTGCCGGTCTGCGCCGAGATCTCGTAGACGACCGAGACCAGCTCGGAGATCATCGCCGCGAAGACCGTCCGCAGGCGCTCCTGCTCATGGGCCGGGGCGCAGAGGTAGAGCGTGTTCGAGCGACCGTCGAGCAGCTCGGCTGGGGTGTAGTCGGCGCCGGAGCTGGCGTCGAGGACGCGAGGGTCCGCGAAGGCACCGATGATCGTCTCGGCGGTGGTGTAGATCGAGGAGCGCTGGCGTTCCTCGCGGTTCCAGTTCGCGTTCCAGGCGCTCAGCGCGTCGTCCGACCCCGCCTCGGCGAGGCGCCCCGTCACCTCTTGCTCAGCTTCGGCGCCGTCATTCAACCAGCGGATCACGTCGGCCATCTCGCCGCCGCTCACCGCGGCGGCAAAGAGCATCGGCGCCAACAGCTTCTCGGCTGCCGCGAACCAGAAGTCACCGTCCTCCAGCCCGCTCGATCCACCCGAGCGCGATGAGCTGGCCAGCCAATGCGCCACCCGCATCGCCCCCCGCCAGCTCCGACAGCCCGAGAGCGGCGTCGCCTTCACCGACTCGATCCCGGTCGCCCCGGTCGGGTCGAAGACCATCGCCTTGCCGAGTTCGCGGCGGCGCTCGATCGTGGTCAGCAGCAGATCGCTCTTGACCGACGTGACGACCACCGGCCCGTCCCATTCGAGCGTCGCGGGGATCGTGAACCCAGTCGTCTTGAGGCTGATCGTGCTCGGCCCGACGACGACCACGGAGGCGCGATCCTCGGCGGCGATCAGCCGCCGGCCCTGGCGCCCGAGAATCAGGCGCCCGCGTTGGGGCGCCGCAACCCGCAGCGCCCGCAGATCACGCTTGCTCGCCCAGCGCGCACCTTGGACCCGCCGCCCCTTCGCTGCGCCGCCCTCGCGAATGTGGCGATCGAGCAGATGGACGATGCCGACGACGGCCCCCAGCCCGATCGCTACGCCGATCGCCGCCGCGCTCATTCGGCGTCCCCGCCGATCAGCTCGCGGTGGTTGACCATGCGGGCGTCGGTGTCGACCAGTCCTTGCTCGATCGAGCTGAGCCGGTGCTGGACGAGGAAAGAGCGACGGCCGACCAGCCACAGCGCCTCGCCGCGGCGCAGGGTCGGCACCAACTCGGCCTCGGTCGCGCTCAGCCCGAGCAGATTGCGCAACCCCTCGATCTGATCGGGCGGCTGCGCCAGGATCACCTTCGTGTCGGCGTCGGCGATCAGCCCCTCGGCGATCCGCGCCTCGCGTGATCCCTGAGCCCCGGCGGCGCCCAGGTCCGACAGCCGATGCAGGGCGATGATGTTCTGCACCCCGTGGGCGCGTGAGAGCTTGAAGGACCGTTGCAGCCATTCGGCGACGCCCAGGTCGGCGGTGATCCGCCATGCCTCGTCGACAGCGACGATTACCTTCGCGCCGCCGGCCGCTCCCGCCTCGGCGGCGCGCTTGCGCTCCATCACCACGCCCTGCAACCAGGCGGCGGCGCAGGTCATCAGGATGCCCAGCGCCGCCGACTCCTGGACGGCGCTCAGGTCGAGGACGACGAAGGGCGCGTCGAGGTCAAGGCCGGCGCTGGTCGGGCCGTCGAACATGCCGCGCAGATCGCCCTCACAGAGTCGTTGCAGCGCGAGCGCTACCTGCCGCGTCGCCTCGGCGAAATCGCCGACGCTCATCACCAGCTCGGCGACCATCGCATCGACCGGATGCAGCAGCGCATCCACGACTTCGGGCAGTGTCGGCTCGTCGGGCTCGGCAGCGCTGACGACCTTCAGCGCCACCCGCAGCCCGGCGTCCTCCTCCGGGGTCAGTTCGCGGCGAAGCGCGGCGGCCGCGACGAAGCGCAAGAGGCTCAGTTGCCCCTCAGGTCCGAGCCGCGAGCTGATCGGATTCAGCCGAACCGATCCGCCGGGGACGAGCGCGATCGGCGGCCAGCCGAGCGCGGTCCCCAGCGGCGCGTACTCGCCCTTTGGATCCAGCACCCACGCCTGGCGGCCAAAGACGTGCTGGCGGGCGATGTAGGTCTTCAGGAAGGCGGACTTGCCGCGGCCGAGCTGGCCGACGACGATCATGTTCGGCCCCGAGAGGATGCCCGCCTCGTAGGCCTCCCAGGGGTCGAATACCCACGCCCCGCCGCAGGCATCGCGGCCGATGTAGGCGCCGGGAGCGCCCAGGCCGCCCTCCGCCAGAAACGGATAGGCGGCCTGAAAGTGCGCCGTCGTTGCCGCGTGGCCGGGGCGCTCGCCCCGGTAGCCGCGCCGCCTCACCGCAGCCCCCGCCCAAGCGGCAGCGTGAAGGTGAAGCCGGCATCTTGCTCGCCGTAGAGCCGCTGAAGCTCCAGTCGCGAGAGCGCCGCCGCGTGTTCGACCTCGGTGGCGATCCGCTCCAGCTCGGCGGCGCTCGGCGCCGACACCGTGACGTAGCCGGCGAAGCGCATCTCGGCGTGCCCGTCGGCCAGCTCCTCCTCGCGGCGGGCGGCTGCTTGTTGCTGGCGGCGGATGCGCGCCGTCGTCATGAAGCCCTGGCGCTCGCGTTGGAGCTCGTCGGCGACCTCGGCGGTGCGCGCCGCCTCGGCTTTGCGGATCGCAATCGAGTGTGCGATCGGCTCGATGACAACTGAGACCGTGCGCAGCGCGGTGGTCTGCATCAGCAGCGGCGTCAAGAAGGCCGGGCCGACGTCGTTGCGCGGCCAGCTCGCGATCCAGAAGGTCGCGTGATGGGCGGAGTCGGTGCGGTAGGCGCTCCAGCTCGTCGCGTCGGCGAGTGGCCCCATCAGCGCCGGGTCGACGCCTTCGCGTTCGGGATCGCCGAGTGCCGCCCGGTTGCGGCCCTGGCGCCCGAAGGGATCGAAGGCGTCGCGGATCGCCTCGGCGTAGCGGCGCGGGCGCAAGAGCCCGAAGACCGTCACCTCGGCGATCGAGAGCCGCTCGGCAAGGTTCTCCGCCTCGCGCAGCGCCAGCTCGCAGGCGGCCTGCTCGCCCCCGCCCATCCGCCGCAGCTCGCGAGCGCCTTGGCGCTCGTCGATCTGCAGCGCCAGCAGGATCTCATGCTCTTGAGTCGCCGGGGCGGCCGACTCGACCAGCTCGATGTAGGAGGCGACCAGGCCGGAGTCCAGCGGCACCGCTCGATCGCGCTCGGCTTGCAGGTAGCCCGCCAGCTCATCGCCCGCAGCGGGCAAGGTGCGCTCGATCCATTGCAGTCGGCGCACCGGGCTCCCGTCCTTCGCAAGGCTGGCGAGGACCGAACCCCAGGCGTCCAGCTTGCGCTCCTGCTCGGCGGAGTCGAGCAGGCCGAAGGCGCCTGCGCGGACGGCAATCGCGACGGTGTAGGTGCCGGCGGCGCGGTCGTGGATGACGCCGACCCGGTCGCCGCCGTAGGGGACCTCGAGCATCCGCAGGCCCGCCAGCTCGTCGGGCAAGGACGCCTCGCAGACGGTCGGTCCCTCGGCGCCAGGTCGGACCCCGCCGCCGGGAGTCCGCGAGCGGTAGCCGCGCTTTTGCTCGCGTGAGCGCAGCGCCCAGCGAATCGCCAGTGGCGCCCACGCCTCCAGGGTCCGACCCTCGAAGGGCAGCAAGACGACGCCGGCAGCGCCGCCGACCATCAGCATCGCCACCCCCAGGCCGACCCAGCTACGAAGCGCGTAGAGCGCCCCGAGCCCGAGCGCTGCCGCCCCAGCGAGGACCGCGACCTGACCGAGTCGCAGCGGGCCGACCACGCCGCGCTGCTCCAGGGGACCGAAGCGGTAGCGCCGTCCCCCGCTCACGATTGCTCTTTGCCCGGCGCCGGCCTGCTCGGAGAGGTGGTGGCGCCGGTCGGGCGCGGCGGCTTCGTAACGGCACCGGGCGCCTTCCCGCCCGCCGCCTCGGTCGGCTCAGCCGCCGGACTCGTCGAGGACTGTCGACCCTCTCCCCCGCCTCGCGCCGACTGCCCGCCGGAGGCGCTTTGCTCGACTGCCGGGCGAGGCGTGGGCTGCTCGGGTACGCCGCTCTTTGCCCCGCTGCTCGAGCCGGCCGATTCGCCACCGCCGCCAGAGCTGGCGCCCGTGTCGGCGCTGACCTGGCTGGTGCCGGACCCGGCCAACCGCTCGCCTCCGGATTTGGCGGCTTTCGCCGCCCCGACCCCGGCGGCGGCCGGGAGCATGACGGCGCCCGCGCCGCCACTCGCCCCGACCGCCTCGCCGGCGCTGCCGCCTCCCGTCCCACCACCACCGGAGCCACCGGGGCGCCCTTTCGAGGCGCCCCCGACGCCGCCACTCCCGCCGCCGCCCGTCCCCCCAGCTGCGCCGCCGCCCTTTGAGCCGCCGGCCCAATTGGCGTGCGCCGAGCGCCGCATCATCTGCACCGAGGAGGCGGTGTGGAGCGCTTGGCTTGAGGCGCCGCCGGCGCTCTGGCGGTTGTAGGCGGAGCTGACGGCGCCCTCGGCGAAGGGGACCAGCCTGAACAGGACGACGGGCGAGAAGCAGGCCAGCAACAGCAGCGCCCCGGCCGCCAGGACCTGCTCGACTTTGCCTTCGTTGTGGGCAAGCAGGCTCGCGGCGAGCGCGATGATCGCGACGATGACGAACTTCGAGAAGACGACGACGATCGTCAGCTCGGCGGTGCGGCGCAGCGCTGACATCCAGCGTGGCCAGATCGAGGCCGCGATCGCCATCGGCATGAAGAGCGCGACGACGTAGATCGCCGCGTCGCGCATCAGCAGCTCGATCCAGACCAGGAAGGCCGCGAAGGCCGCGAGCATCGCGGCGATGAAGCCGACAAACAGCGGCACTGCCGTTGCCCCCTGCGCCGCGCCGGCCGCGGTGCCGGTCCCCGGCCCTCCGATGGCGGTCCCGGTGACAGCGCCGGCGTCGCCGCCGGCTTCCGCCAGCGCTTCCACGGCGCCCTTGAAGAAGGCGTGCGTGTCGGTCGCCGTCGAGTGCGCGATCGCTTCGCAGAAGCCATCGGTCGTCGCGATCAGGAGCTGCACGACGACGTAGGCGGCGCTGGTGGCGATTGCCGCCAGCGGCACGTTGACGAGGAAGACCCGCCAGAGCATCCCGCTGTCGCCGCGCCCCAGACTCTCGAAGACGGCGAACAGCACCATCAGCAGCGCCAGGACGACGGCGATCGACGCCATTTGTTTGTACTGCCTTGGGAAGCCTTGGCTGAGCAGGTTCGGCGAGGTGGTCTTCTCGGTGAGCGCGACCACTTCGCCGAGCAGCCACACCGCCCCGTCGCTCGCCCAGGTCGTGATCTGGTTGAAGACGCCCTTGCTCAGCGCGTCGGCCGCGCTTTTCAGCGGGTCGAGCACCGTGCCGGCGACGCCGAGGACCGGATCGGTGAGCGCGTTGCAGGCATCCCCGACCGGGTTGCCGATGCCGAGCGCCCCGGTGACCACCGATCCCGGCGAGATGCCGATGTCGCAGACGACGTTGGCCCGCGCTTGCGGCGGCTGCGGATCGCCGAAGGTGAAGGCGGCTGTCGCCACCGCGACGGCGCAGATGAAGATCGCGAGCCTACGGAGCGACGCCATAGCGGTGCAGCTCCTCGGTCAGTTCGACCAGGCCCAGCCCTTCGCCGCCGGGGCGCGGCGTCCCCAGGCGCGGCGTCGGCCCGAAGGAGGCCCGGGTGTCGGCGATCTTCCAGTCGCCTTCC
Organism: uncultured Solirubrobacterales bacterium; assembly: GCA_963735235.1. Lineage (GTDB taxonomy): Bacteria > Actinomycetota > Thermoleophilia > Solirubrobacterales > 70-9 > VAYN01. Next base: position 149,843 of record CAVTKD010000014.1, read on the forward strand.
ATCCAGACCAAGACCGTCCGGCCGAGGCCGAAGTAGGCGGTCGGTTCGACCGCGTCGACGTTGCCGAGCAGCGTGAAGCCCCAGGTTTGGATGACCGCTCGACTGGGTGAGTAGGAGAGGACCCGGTAGGAGACCGGGACGCCGAAGTAGACGCTTTTCACCTCGGCCCGGACCCCTTCGCCGAATGAGCCTTCCGCGAGCTGCGCGGTGCCGCGTTCGTTCGCCGCCAGCATCGTCGGCGCGAAGCTCGGCGTCGCCACCACTTCGATCCGCCGGCGCAGCTCGTTGGGCCGCAGGATCGCCGTGTCGGCGAAGGCCTGCTGGTAGCTGCCGGAGGCGAGGATCGCGCCCTCGCGGCTGCGGGGGAAGCCGACCCCTACCCCGACCGACTTGCGGGTAGGGCCGGGGTAGGGGTCGGCTTTGAGAGGGACGGAGGCCGCAGTGGGGGCGCTGACGCGCCCGAGCACCAGGCCGGCCACCACTGCGAGGAGGACCGCGAGCGCGAGCCGCATCGCTAGTGAACCGCCGAGCCGGCGTTGAAGAAGAAGTTGATCAGCGCCGCGGCGGCGCCGATACCGAAGGCGCCGCCGACGCCCTTCAGCATCCGGGTCTTGCCGTCGTCGGCCTGGCTGTAGTTACTCGAGCGGCTGCCGAAGCCCCACTGGGCGGCGCCCATGATCACGGTGGCGACGCAGGCCATCAGGCCGAAGGCGGCGCCCCCGTTGATCAGCTTCTGAGCCGCGTCCCCGCCGGGTATGCCGCTGGGGCTGGGACTGACATTGACTGCGGCGATGACTTCGAGCGCTTGCAGCTTCGCTAGCTGAAGAATTGACACGTTCCCGTCTCCTTGTCCGTCGTCTGCATGTGGGCCATGCGGGCGAACGACAGACGGAGCGGGCGAGCGCCCCCGGGGATTTCAGGAACGGCAGCGCGCGGGCGCTAAAGCCCGAACTCGTGAGTCGCCGAGGAGCCGGACGACTTCGAGGCTTCCGGCGGCGGAGAGGAAGACGGCCGCGACGCCGAGGATTCCGGTGCCGCTTGCGGCGTTGGGGCCGGGGCAGATTCGGACGTGGACCCCGACCCGCCGTCGATCCCGAAATCGCTTTCGACCTGCTTGGGCGTGGCCTGCGGAGTGGGTGTGGTTCTGACTCGTTTCCTCTCCGACTGGCGAGGTTCGAGAGGCATCGCCTTCGCCGTCGACGCCTTGGCCCGCACAGGGGGTTCCGGCGTCGGCGATGACGGAGTTGGCAGGTCCGGAGTCGACAGTTCGGTCGGCGTCGTACTAGGCGTCTCCGTTGTGGCCGGGTGGATCGGTCCCTTCAGTTGGCGCGCCGCCGACGGATGCGTTGCAGGCGCACTGCTCGACCCAGGCGCCACGACACTCGCCGCCCCAACGCAGACCAGCGCCAGGATTCCCGCCCCACACACCCCCGCGGCACGGCCGGCGCCGCTGTTCGCCACCGCGGTGCCGGTATCTGAGAACGGGGACAGTGCCCGCGCCAACCCGCCGAGGCGTCGGCCGCCGGCCGACGCCACTTCCGTCCCGATCGCCAGCAGTTCCCGCGCTGGCCTGAGCGCCTGATCGAGCAGCTGCGAGAGCCGGCCACCTTTGCAAGCAAGGTATGCGGCAAGCCCAAGCGCCGCCGGGCTGAAGAGGCTTCGATCATCGCCCGCGAGCGCGCGGACTTTCGCCATCGCCGAGGCGTGATGGCGGTCGGCGGCCGACTTCTGCCAGCCGAGCTCTCGACCCGCCTCCCTGATCGAGTAGTCCTCGTAGTACACAAGGGCCAGCAACTTGACCTCTTTCTCAGGAAGGTGGCTCAACACCTCTTGAAGACGCCTCTGTCTGTCGCGGTCGATCACCTCTTGTTCGGGCGTCGGCGTCGATTCGTCGGCAAGGTGAAAGACCGAGTCGAGCGGCGCCACATGCGGCCTGCGCCTTTCGGAGTCGCGGAGATTCAGAGCGCGCCGGTAGGCACAGATGATCAGCCAGCCAACCGGATTGCGGGCCGGTGGGTTCTTTTCAAGCCACACCTGGTACTCGACGTGAGCCTGACCGAGCATGTCGTTTGCATGCTCGGCGATCCAGACCCGCGGGAATTTGGGTCGCAGCATCAGTTTCAGGCCGCGTTCAGCCTCCAGCATCTGAGCACTTGTGACCCCTTGCTTGGAGTTGGCAGCCGTGTCTTTCATCCCAAGTTCCCCTACATCGGGAAACCCGGCCGCCGCATGTGATTCGGCGAGCACCCGCCAAAACGCTTCATATATTCGTTGGCCCAGAGCTGCGCAGCTAAAGGTATTTCCAGGGGCGCCTTTCGCGTAGGCCCTGACACCCGACCGTGCGATGCCCGCACAGACCGATCGCCGCAGTCCCTCGACTCTCCTGATCGCGCTTCCCTTCGGCGCCCTGCTCGCGCTGATCCTCGGCGCAGTCTGCATCGCTGCCGCGTTCGGTGAGTCCGCCGGCGGGTGCGGTGGCGCGAGCGCGCCGAGCGGCGACGTCAAGGGCCTCCCGGCAAAGCTGATCCCGATCTATCAGCAGGCGGCGGCCAGGTATCGGCTCGGTCCCAAAGGCCCGGCGATCCTCGCCGGGATCAACTGGGAGGAGACCGGATTCGGGGCCAATCTCGGCGAGTCCGGGGCGGGAGCCGAGGGCTGGATGCAGTTCCTTCCCGAAAGCTGGGCGGCGTTCGGGGTCGACGGCAACGGCGACGGCGCCAAGGACACCAACGACCCCTGGGACGCGATCTTCGCCGCGGCCAACCTGCTCCACGCATCCGGGGCGCCGGGCAACTGGCACGACGCCATCTTCAGCTACAACCACGCCGATTGGTACGTCCAAGACGTACTAGCCGACGCCTCGAAATGGTCGGCGATCGGCTCGACCGAAGCAGCGGCGGCGAGCTGCGAAGCGGCGGCGCCCAACGAACGGATCGCAAAGATGATCGCCGAGGCCGAACGCCTCAGCCTGCTGCGGCCGAGGACCGAATACGCCTGGGGCGGCTCCCATGGCCTATCGCCGACGCCGCCCAACGGCCCCTTCGATTGCAGCTCGGCGGTCAGCCACCTCCTCCAGGTCGGCGGCTTCAACAACCCGACGATGGCGACGCCGGAGCTCTCGACCTGGGGCGAACCGGGGCCGGGTCGTTGGGTGACGATCCTCGTCAAGCCCTACGAACCGGAAGCGCACACGGTCTTGAAGTTCATGACCGGTGTGACGCCGCCGGACAAACGCTATTGGGGCACGTCCGGCTTCGTTGAACCCGGACATGGCCCCGGCTGGATTCCAGAAAGCACGTTCGACGCGGGGTATCTCGCGCGCTTCGAGATGCGACACCCGCCCGGTTTCTAAGCTTCGCGGGGGGCTGCTGCCCAGGGTCGACGCAACTTGGTCCGCCGGTTCAACGGCTAGAGTTGCCGTTGCAAGGAGTCGCGGAGGTCTTGCGGTTCGGCCTGTAGAGCCAAATCTGGAACTGGTCTCGAACCACAGCCAATTTTTTGGCTCTACAGCGGGAAATCCGATGGGCGTTACTGGGCTCGAACCAGTGACCTCTACCTTGTCGAGGTAGCGCTCTCCCAACTGAGCTAAACGCCCGGGAGACCTGAATCTAGCAGCGGGAAACCAGAGGCCGGTCGGCGCCTGCCGGCCGGCTAAAGGCTGCCGCCGCGGCAGCCGATGCAGCCAGTGCAACTTTTCAGTCCCGCCAGTGTTTATCAATACGTCGCATGAGCAGCGGCAGCTAGAACTTCAAAGCTCGAGGACCGACGAGCCAGCGACTTAAATCTCTCTGGTGGCACGTCCTTCGGAAACAAGGGGCCCCTTCTCAGGGGCCCTTTTCCGTTCCGCTGTTCGGCTCAGACGTGGTCGCTGGGCAGGTGCCAGCGGCGCGGGGCGATCAGGTCGTCGATCTCGTCCGGGCCCCAGGAGCCCGGCTCGTACTCCAGGGTCGCGGTCGGGTTCTCCAGCACCGGCTCGGAGATCTCCCAGAGGCGCTCGATCGCGTCGGAGCTGGTGAAGAGGGTGCGGTCGCCGACCATGACGTCGTGGATCAGGCGCTCGTAGGCGTCCAGCGCCGCCCCGGTGCCGCCGAAGTTGTCCTCGTAGCTGAAGCGCATGTGGGCCTCGCCCAGCTCCATCGTCGGGCCGGGGACCTTGGCGAGGAAGGAGGCAGAGATGCTGCCGGGGTCGCCGAGCTCGAAGGTCAGGTGGTCGCGGCCGAAGGACTCCTCAACGCGGCCGCAGTCGAGCGGGAACATCCGCCGCGGCGGCTCGGCGAAGGCGATCGTCAGCAGGTGGCGGTTCTGGGCCAGGCGCTTACCGGAGCGCAGATAGAACGGGACCCCCTCCCAGCGCCAGTTGTCGACGAAGGCCTTGATCGCGACAAAGGTCTCGGTCTCGGAGTCGTCAGCCACGCCGTCCTCGTCGCGGTAGCCCTTGTACTGGCCGCGGATCACGTTCTCGGCCAGCAGCGGCGGCATCGAGTCGAAGACCTTCTCCCGCTCGAGTCCCAGCGCTTTCGGCTCCAGCGAGGTCGGCGGCTCCATCGCGACGAAGCCCAGCACCTGGAAGAGGTGGGTGACGATCATGTCGCGGAAGGCCCCCGTTTCCTCGTAGAAGCTGCCTCGCATCTCGATCGAGAGCGTCTCCGGGATGTCGATCTGGATGTGGTCGATGTGGTTGCGATTCCAGACCGGCTCGAACATGCCGTTGGCGAAGCGCATCGCCAGCAGGTTCTGGACCGCTTCGCGGCCGAGGTAGTGGTCGATCCGGTAGATGCAGCGCTCGTCGAAGACCGTGTGCAGCAGCGCGTTCAGCTCGCGGGCGGACTCGAGGTCGGTGCCGAACGGCTTCTCGGTGATCACCCGGGCGCCCCCGCCGAGGCCGAGCTTGCCGATCTCCTCGATCGTCCCCGCCGCCGCCCGCGGGGGCAGCGAGAGGTAGTAGAGAAGGCCGGGCTCGCCGCCGAGCTCCTCCTTCGACTCGGAGATCGCGCTGCCCAGCGCCTCGAACCCGTCGCCGACGCCGGCGAAGCGCAGGGACTCGGCGAACCGCTCCCAGGCCTCGGTGTCGAGCGATTTGCGCCCCGAGCCCTCGACCGATTCGCGGGCCAGCTCACGGAACTCCTCGACGTCGATCCCTCTGCGGGCCGCGCCGATGATCCGGAAGCGCTCCGGCATCAGGCCGACCCGGGCGAGGTGGAATATCCCCGGCAACAGCTTGCGCTTGGCCAGGTCCCCGGTCGCTCCGAAGAGGACGATCACCTGGTCCTGGGGGATCTCGGCCCGCGCCTTGCCGGCCTCTGCGCTTGCGGTGGCGACGCTCACGCCCTCAGGCTGACAGATGTGGCACTTCGGACGCCGGGGCGGGCACCCCCCGGCCGCTGTGCCGAGGGGTGCTGACTGCTGCCCGCGAGTACTAGTGAGAGTGCCGGTGGGGGACCGGGCCGACCCGCACGGTCACCTTGGAGCCCGGCGCCAGTACCTTCCCCACCTTGGGGTTCTGCCGCAGGACCCTGGAGGCCTTGCCTTTGGTGCCGAGGATGTTGCCGAGCTTGCAGTTGGCCCGCCGCAGCTTGCTGCGGCTCGTCTTCAGGCTCATGCCCTTCAGCTTGGGGACGACGCAGCCTTCGTAGCTGAAGCGGTCGGCGCTGACCGCGGCGCTGGTCCCGGCCACCGTCGTTGCGGTGATGTCCACCCGGCCGACCGTGGAGCTGGGCGGCGCGGTCGCGGTGATCTGTGTGTCCGAGTCCACGGTGAAGGTGGATGCCGGAGCCGAGCCGAATTTGACCGCACTGGCGCTTTTGAAGTCATGGCCGGTAACGGTCACAGTGGTACCACCGGCTACCGAACCCGAGAACGGGCTCACCGAGGTGATCGTCGGGGTCGGCTGCACTTCGGCGCTGAGCTCGATCTCTTTACCCGTTTCGCCTCCGCTGGCAGGCACGGTCGCGCCTTCGATCGGCCTTGGGAAGATCGACGCGAAGCTGGCGCCGGCGGCCGTGGCGACACCGATTTCATCGCTGCCGTTGGTCGGGTCGATGCCGATCAGGTCCCCGGCTTCGACCGGGAGGTTGGCGGTGAATTCCTGCAGCCCCTCACTGGTCGGGGTCGCCGCGCCACTGGTCCCGTGCGCGGCGTATGCGCCTTTGCCATTGGGATGGAGCACGCGCAGGTAGAAAGGGCCACCTTTGGCTCCCTGGACCCGCCAGCGCACGATTGCGCCGCTCACCGGCGAAACCAGGTTCGCGCCCGGCTCCGGCAGCGCGGTGTTGAAGAGGGTGTTGATCGATTCGAATTTGGTCGAGGTGAAGGTGGCGGGCAGGACACTTCCGACCGTGATGGTCGACGCCTGGGCACCCGTCGCCCCAAGCAACGCCATCGCACTTACAGCGGTGGCGATGAGACCCAGCCGCTTCAGCGGCCCTCGCCGCCCACCGGAACCCGCGGATACATCGGCTGACTGCAGCTGCTCACGTTTCATGACTTCTCCCTGGTCGTCGTGGCACTCGGCACACGTTTTGTCGATGTCGCGACTGGCCTTCGACGGCAGAAACACGAGCCACACCCATTGTTGCGGCGACCGAATTCGTCGGCCGCGGATCCCCGAGCTAGAAGCCCGCCCCCAGCTCGGTCTTGAACTGCGGGCCGGTGAGCGGGAAGTGCCCGGCGCCGGGGAAGTTCACGGAGAGGGCGCCGGTCCAGGTCGTCGTCCCGTCCGGCGCCGCCCGGTAGGTCCCGGTGCCCTTGAAGGGCGCGGGTGGCGAGACCCGCGCTCGCGTCAGCGCGTTGTCGATCGTGAGCGCCGTCGACGGCCCGGAGGCGAAGGCGAAGCGGATCTTCGCCAGCGCCCCTTCGCTCTGCTCGGCGAAGGTGAAATAGAGGAGATCCGTCGTGAATCCGATCGCCGCGAACGACGCCGCGCCGACCCCGTGGCGCCAGCTGGCCGCCAGGAACTTGGGCTCGATGCTCTGGAAGCCGTCCCCGGACGATCGGGCGACGTCCTGCTCCGACCCACGGGGGCCCTGCCGTCCGCAGTGAGGCGCGAGCGAGTCGCGGATCGACCCCTTCACCCGGTGGGCGTGGACCGAGATGTACCCGTTCTCCCCTTTGAACTGGAAGCTGCCGGCGAAGACCCCGAGCCGGTTCCTGTAGCGGCTGGCACCGTGGCAGTGACGCAGTGGCTTCGAGAGCGAGATCCGGCCGGACGGCTGGAAGCGCATCGCCACCCTGCCGAGGTCCCCGAAGGAAGCCTGGATCCGGCCGGGGGTCACGGTTCCCCGGGCGATGTAGGCGGTCGCGGCAAGGGCGTGGCCGTGGACGACCTCGACGATCACGGCGCTGCCGATCCCGAAGACGCCGACGCGATAGCCACCGTGCGCCCGCAGCTGGAACTTGGGCAGGAACGGGCCGCGAGGCGCGCTCGTGCCCGTCTCGGCCCGCAGCTCGGCGCGCAGCTGAGGTGGCATACCCGCGGGCAGCGGCAGGGGAACGCCGGACGCGTCGGCGTTTGCCAGTGCCGGAACGGCAAGCAGGGCGAGGGCTGTCGCCAACAGCAGGCTCCGGACCTTGGCCGTGCCGCTCATTCGACCTTCCCCGCCCGCCCGTACAGCCGGGCCACTTCCTTGCCGAAGTAGGCGCCGAAGTCGGTCGCCGCATCGTCGCCGTAGCCGTAGTCGGTGACCCCGTTGAGGATGTCGTCGTCGATCGTCCAGCCACCGCCCGAGGCGCCACCGGTGACGTTGCAGTCGACCGCGAGGTTCAACGGGCCGCTGGAGAGGAAGGACTCGGCGTCGTGGCCGAGGAACGGCGTCCCCGCGCAGAGGCGCTGGGTTTCGCCGTCGAAGGGCGGCGCCACCGGATAGCCGTGGACGTCGAAGACCTGGTTGGCCGGCTGCCCCCAGGCGATCCCGGACCCCCCGACCGCGTCGGCGAGCCGCTGGCCGCGTTCGTTCCGCATCACCACGGCGGCGCCGACGTCGAAGTTCTCGCTGCCCGTGGTCAGCCAGCCGCGGGTCGAGTCGATCCACTTGGCCGGAAAGATCCCGAACGGGCGCTGGCCGTAGCGGTAGCCGGGGACGAAGGCCCACTGCCCTCTGTACCACCGGCCCCGCGGCCCGCCGCTGTTCACGCAGTGCCCCGCCGTGAAGACGACGCTGAAGTTGGGAGCGTTGACGGAGGTGCCGGAGCAGCGGGCCAGGCCGCCCTCGGCCGTGAAGAAGATGACGCCGTTCTGGCGCGCCGCCTCACTGGCCGGGTCGCCGACTTCGTCGAACCTCGAGCTCGCCGCGGCTCCGGCGCGCGGCGCCGTGGGCGCGATGCGGCGTGCCACTTCATCGGTGGTCCCGGCGGACGCAGATGCCGGCACGATGGTCCGGCGGGACCGCGGAGCTTCCATCGGCTTCGCCCGCTTCATCCGCGCGGCAGTCCAGAACTGACCCACCTGCTGCGCCGCCGGAGATTCGACCGTGACCCCGCTCGAAGTCGCGCCGGCCGCCGCGACACCCACGGCGAGCGACGACACCAAAGCTATGGCGGCCGCGAGCGGGAGAGCCGAGATCGCGAGCGCTCGATGAGCCCCCGGGCCCCGTGCGTTCATTACCCGCAGTCTACCTGCGCACTCCGGCGCAATCGCGCGGCGGCAGCGCGAAGTCACCATCGGTCCTCGCCCTCGCTTGAGGGCGGTGCGTCCGTAGCATCGGAAGCCAAGAAGGAGGGTCGAGGTGGAGAAGGTCTACGTCCGCGTCAGAAATGAGGCCGCAGCGCTGACCAAGGCGGCAGATGGCGATCCAGTTGCCGAAAGCCAACAAACCGCTCTGAATTAGAGGCGCCCACCGGAATCGAACCGGTGTAAACGGCTTTGCAGGCCGCTGCGTAACCACTCCGCCAGGGCGCCGGGAAGCGCCGACCAGACTAGCGGCGCTCAGGGTGTTTCGTGTGGAGTCGACATCGGCGCATCAGCCGTCGTAGTCCTTGACGGTGCCGTAGCCCTCAACGGTGCCGGAGTCGCGGGGGCTGGCCTCCTCGGGGCTCTCGCCGTACTGGCGCAGGGCGCGGCGCTGGCGGAGGTAGTCCCAGGCCTGGTCGAGCTGGACTTTCAGCTCCTCCAGGCGGGTGTGCTCCTCGGGGCTGAGGCTGGACTCGCCCTCGTGGCGGTGGAGCAGCTGCTCCTCCTCCTTGACGAGGTCGTCGATGCGGCTGAGAACCTGCGGGTCGTCCATGGGGCAAGACTACCCGGGCGGGCCGGTCGCCCTGCCGATTCGGCCCACCGCCGCATGCCAGGGCTATTCTCGCCTGGATCCGCCGATGGACAAAGCCACCGACGCGACCCGCCCTGGTCGTGGCCGACCAAACCACCCAGAGGAGGAGAACGATGGTCGAGAAGATCGCTGACATGCCGGCCGGGACGATCGGGTTCCGGGCCTCGGGCAAGCTCACCCCCGAGGACTACAAGGACGTGCTGGTCCCAACCCTGCGCGGGGCGGTCGACGCGGGCGAGGTGCGGATGCTGTTCGTGCTCTCCGACTTCGAGGAGCTGGAGCCGCGGGCCTGGCTGGAGGACGCCAAGACCGGCCTCGAGCTCGGCTTCCTCAAGCACTCCGCCTGGAAGCGCTCGGCGATCGTCAGCGACGCCGAGTGGGTCAAGAAGGCCTTCCGCATGTTCGCCTGGATGACGCCTGGCGAAGTCAAGGTCTACGACCTCGACCAGGAGACCGAGGCCAGGAGCTGGGTCCTCGGCTGACGGTCGGCAAGGCTCATCCGGGGTCAGGTTGGGGTGACTTGACCACGTCGAAGGCTATCCCGGCCTGCTGCAACCTCATGAGAAGGGCGTCACCCATGGCCTGCGCGGTGGTCACCTGCCCCGCGCACTCCGGCAGCTCGTCGAAGGCGAGGCAGAGAGCCGACTCGGCCAGCATCTTCGAGGTCTCGCCGTAGCCAGGATCGCCGCCGGTGACCTCGGTGACGACGCGCTTGCCGCCGCCCTCGCCGACGAACCTGACCTTGAACCAGCTCTTCGCCCGCTCCGCCTCGCCGGGCCCCTCGCCGGAGGGCTTGATCTTGAGCAGCAGGTTGCGGGTCGGCGGCAGCGGCGAGAGGACGGCAAGCGCCCCGACCCCAGCTCCCAGCGCGGCGATGGTCGAGAGCCGCTTCGCGACCAGATGGTGACCGTAGGTGAAGTCCGGGCCGTAGCGCTCGAGCGCCGCCGCGGAGCGGCGGACGATGCCGCCGTCGATCGTCGGCAGCGGCACCACCCAGCCACCAAGCTCGGAGTCGCGGCGGATGCCGGGCCCGGCCGAGTGGATCTCGCGGCCGGCCGGGCGCTGCTCACCGCGCCGGCGCTCCTTGGCGGCGCCGAGCGTCTGCCGGGCCCGGGCGAACCCGTAGATCGCCGAGGCGTAGGTGCCGCCGGAGAAGCTGCTGTCGGTGCGGACGTAGCCGTTCACCTTCAGCGGCACTCCCTCCGGCAGCTGCTGGACCGTGAAGTAGGCGCCGAGGTCGTGCGGGATCGAGTCGAAGCCGCAGCAGTGGACGAGCCGGGCGCCCGTCCGCTGCGCTTCCGCGTGGCACTCGACCCAGGTCCGGTCGACGAACTCGGGCTCGCCGGTGAGGTCGACGTAGTCGGTCCCGGCGGCGGCGCAGGCGGCGACCAGCGGGCCGCCGTAGAGGGCGTAGGGACCGACTGTGGTGATCATGACCCGGGTCGTCTCGGCGACCTTCGCCAGAGCGCCCGCATCGGTGGCATCGGCCTCCAGCAGGTCCGGCGCCGAGGCCTTCGACGGGGTCTCCGCGAGCCCGGAGCGCACCGCCTCGAGCTTGTCGCGATTGCGCCCGACCAGCGCCCAGCGCAGCCCCTCGGGAGCGTTCTGCGCCAGGTAGCGGGCGGTCAGGCCACCGGTGAACCCGGTCGCTCCGAACAGCACCAGGTCGTATTGCCGTGCGGCCGCCACCGGGTCATTCTGGCAAGTCGGCGGCGCAAAGCTCGGTAAATCTCAAGTGCTCCCGCCCCTGTGTCGATGCTGAGATCACCGGCCCGACGACCGTCAGTGCTGGAGAACCCTGTTGCACCGCCAGAAAACACACCAAACCCGGCTGCCCTCCCCCCTATCCTCTAAACAGTGAACGAGGAGCCCCGGCCCACCTCCAGTTCGCCATCCGAGCCCGGCTCGGGACGGCGAGTGCGGATTCTGCTCGGCGTGACCGGGGTCGTCGTCCTGCTCATGGCCGGCTTCGCCGTCGTCGCCTTCGCGATGTCCGGGGCCAGCCTCGGCTCCGATCCCGACGCACTGGCCCGCGTCGACGCCCAGACCTTCGGCGGCACCGTCGAGCAGGTCCACGCCACCGGCCCCGACGGCAAGCCGATCCCGATCGCCGTCCGCGACGGGCTGCTGATCCCGAAGCAGCGACTCACCCCCGGCGAGGCCGTCTCGGTCGACGTCGTCGTCAAGCGCCCGAGCGTCGTCGCCTGGCTGGTCGGCAGCGAACAGCACGAGCACCTGACCCTGCACGCGCCGGTCGCTCGCGTCCGCAACCGCTGGCTCACCGTCTCCGACTCGGCGGTCCCGCGAGTCTCTTTCAACCAGCCGGTGCGCCTGGTCGCCTACGGGACTCCCGGCAACCTGCATCGCCGCGCCTTCGCCCACCCGCGCCGCTCGATCAGCCTCGGCTCCCAGCAGTCGGCCGGGACCGTCGTCGTCGCCGGCGCCCCGCGCTCCTGGGAGCGGCTGAGCAAGCCGCAGAGCGTCACCTGGTTCCCCAAGAGCGGCTCGCCGACCGTCGCCGCCAGCCCCGCGCCGGGCAGCGACGTCTCCCCGGCGACCCCGCTGCGCCTGACCTTCTCCGAGCCCGTCCACGAGGTGCTCGGCTCGGCCAAGCCGACCCTCTCCCCCAGCGCCTCCGGCAGCTGGCACCAGGTCGACAAGCACACCCTGCTCTTCCGGCCCTCCGGCTACGGCGCCGGGCTCAGCACCGAACTCGAAGCCGAGCTGCCGAAGAGCGTCGACGTGATCGGCTCCGACGGCTCGCTCGACCACACCCAGACCATCGGCTGGAACATCCCGGCGGGCTCGACCCTGCGCCTGCAGCAACTGCTCGCCCAGGCCGGCTACCTGCCGGTCGACTGGAAGCCCGCGGGAGCTCCCGTCGCCCACACTCCCGCCGCCGAGCTGCGCGCCGCGGTCGAACCGCCCAAGGGGCACTTCCACTGGCGTTACGGCAACGTCCCCACCGGGCTGCGCGAATCCTGGTCCGCGGGCGCGGAGAACGTCGCCACCGAAGGCGCGGTGATGGCCTTCGAGCGCGATCACGAAATGGAAACCGACGGCACCGCGGGCTCGGAAGTCTGGGACGCGGTGCTGCGCGCGGCGATCGCCGGCGAACGCAACGCCGAATCGGGCTACAGCTACGTCTACGTCAGTGAGACGCTGCCCGAGCAGACGACCCTCTGGCACAACGGCCACACCGTCCTCACCGCCGCGGCCAACACCGGCATCCCCGGCGCCGAAACCGAACTCGGCACCTTCCCCGTCTTCGAGCACCTCGAAGAAACGACGATGAGCGGCGAAAACCCCGACGGCTCCAAATACGAAGACCCGGGCATCATGTGGGTCAGCTACTTCAACGGCGGCGACGCCCTGCACACCTTCGACCGCCCCTCCTACGGCAGCCCCCAGAGCCTCGGCTGCGTCGAGATGACGCTCGAAGACGCCGCCGCGATCTGGCCCTACACGCCGGTCGGCACCCTGGTCACCGTCGAATCCTGAGCGACGCTCGCCGGTAGCGCCCGGGTTCGCGGCGCAGCGGGCGCTCTAGGCTCCCCCGTCGATGCTCCCGGATTCGCTGAACTGGCCGGTCAACCCCTTCCTGATCGGCGCGATCATCCTGGCGATTGGCTGCCTGGTAGCCGCGGTCGGCGCCACGATCAAGAGCCGCAACGCCGAGCGCGATCTGGACCAGCGCTACGTGCGGCAGAAACGCGGAGAGGAGTTGCCGCCGACCGAGGTGCCGAAGATCGTCGGCGTCCTCGTCTACCTGGGCGGAGCCGTCGGCGCCCTCGGAATCGTCATCCTGGTCCTGGCCTGGACCCTGCTGCCCGGCCAGAGCTGATCTCAGGGCGAGCGGGATTCGACGCCTGAGCGGGGCGACCGTCGCGGCCCGCGCGGGAGCCTCCCTCCTCCCGCGCGGGGCCAGCGAGCGATTCAGCCGGTCAGGCAGTACGCCTGAACCGTCAGAGGCTCGGAGACTCCAAGCGTATTTTTGCCCTCGACACGCCAGCCGTTGCCTTGCTTGAGGGTCGTCCTGAGATTGTTCGACCCGGTGGTCCAGTAACCGCCGCCGCTGAGCATGACCGAGCCTTCTGGGCACGCGACGTCTACCGTTCCTTCGGCACCCGCGGCAATCTGGACAGTGTTCTGGGCCGTGACGATCGTTCCCAGATCCTCTGCGCGGACCTCGCCATCGGCAATCTTCGCCGACGTGACCGCGTTGTCGGCGAGCTTCGAGGTCGTGATCGCCGCGTCGGTGATCTTCGAGGCTGTGACCGCGTTGTCGGTGATCTTCCCCGACGTGACCGCGTTGTCGGCGAGCTTCGAGGTCGTGATCGCCGCGTCGGTGATCTTCCCCGACGTGACCGCGTTGTCGGCGAGCTTCGAGGTCGTGATCGCCGCGTCGGTGATCTTCCCCGACGTGACCGCCGCGTTCTTGATCTTCGCCGTGGCGACGGCGCTCTTCTTGATCTGCTTGGTGCCGACGCTATTCTTGGCGAGCTGGGTCGCGGCGAAGGCCGAAGTCCCGCCGAGCAGTAAGAACAGGCAGAGCGTCGAAACGACGTTCGCGTAGGTGGGACGGGGCAGGAATCGCTTCATGAGGATCTCCTTTGAGTGGGATCGAGTGCGAGACGCACCATCACCTTCTCACGACGGGGGTCATCCGGGGGCGTACTCAAGGTTGAAGCGGAGTTCGCTGGGCAGGAGCAACAAAAGGCCGGTTGATCGGGCAGCAACGGGCAGCGAGAGCGCGAAACAGGGAGGCATGGCAGCCGTAGCTCGCCGTCCCTGACAACAGAAAACCCCGCTAGCGCGGGGTTTTCGCAAAAAGCGGCTGAAGGGATTCGAACCCTCGACCTTCTGCATGGCAAGCAGACGCTCTAGCCAGCTGAGCTACAGCCGCATGGCGCGTAATTCTAGCTTCCCCGGCCCGACTCCTGCGTCCGGCGCATAAGTCAGCCCTGCGCACCCTCTGGCACGGCGCTCGCCGGGCCGGGGCCGGAGGCAATGGCGGCCCGGGCCTTGGGGACCATCAGCCCGGCGACGAAGCAGAGCACGAGGAAGCCGGTGGCCATCAGGAAGGTCTCGGTGAAGCCGGTCACGGTCGGCAGGCCGTTGGCGGTGTTTTCGGCGATGAAGGTCGCCGAGAGCTGGCCGCCGAGGGCGCCGCCGAGGGTCCGCATCACCGTGTTCATGCCGCTGGCGACGCCGGTCTGCTCGCTCGGCACCGCCTGGACGATGAGGTTGCCGAGGGCCGCGAAGGCGAGGCCGATGCCGACCCCGAGCAGGGAGGCGGCGATCAGCAGCTGGTAGGGATGCTCGTGGGCGACGGCGAGCATCACGAAGGACGCGGTCGAGAAGACGATCCCGCCCAGCAGGGCCGCCCGCGAGCCGAAGCGGGCAGAGATCGCGCCGGCCTTGAGGCCGAGGATCGTCATCCCGATCGTCGCCGGCAGCAGGTAGAGGCCGGAGATGACGACCGAGGCACCGAAGCCGAAGCCGGTGCTGGTCGGCAGCTGGGCGAACTGGGGGAAGACGATGAAGGAGGCGTAGAGGCCGGCGCCGAGCAGGAAGGCGGCCGCGTTAGTCGTCCAGACGCCGCGCACGCGCATCATCGTCATGTCGATCAGCGGGGTCTCGCTGCGCACCTCGACCCGGATCCAGGCGAGGATGAAGAGGACGCCGACGAGGGTCAGGCCGAAGGTCTTTGCCGAGACCCAGCCCCACACCGTGGTCTCGCTGACCGCCAGCAGCACCGCCGAGAGGCCGACCGTCATCAGCGCCGCGGCGAGCCAGTTGACGCGGCCGGGGGTGCGCACCGGCGATTCCGGGACCAGCCGCCAGGTCGCGAAGGCGGCGATCACGATCGCCACCAGCGGCAGCCAGAACAGCCAGTGGTAGTCGAGGTGCTGGATGATCACCCCCGAGAGGACGATCCCGACGCCGCCGCCGACGCCGAGGATCGCCGAGAGCAGGCCGATCCCGCCGGCGACCTTCTCCTGCGGGAACTCGTCGCGGACGATCCCGAAGGCGAGTGGGAAGATGCCGCCGCCGACGCCCTGGATGAAGCGAGCGAGGATCAACAGCGGCAGCGAGCTGGCCACGGCCCCGAGCAGGGTGCCGAAGCCGAGCACGACCAGGGTCCAGAGCAGCAGCCGCTCCTTGCCGTACATGTCCCCGAGCCGGCCGATGATCGAGGTCCCGACCGAGGCCGCGAGCAGGTAGCCGGTGAGCAGCCAGGTGATGCCGGTCTCGGTGGTGCCGAGCTCGCGCTGCATGGTCGGCAGTGCCGGCACGACCAGCGAGCTCAGCATCGCGTAAGCGATCCCGCCGAGCGCCAGCACGGCGAGCGTGACGTTCGGGTGGGTGCGGTCTGGAGATGCCGAGGACAAGAAGGCCGGTACTGTAGCGGAATGGTCATTCCGCCCTCGACGGCGCCCTGCTGGTCGGACCTCGACACCGACGCCAAGCGGGCGCGGCTGCTCTCCACCGCCGGCGAGGTCTTCGCCCGCGACGGGCTCGACGCCCCGATGCCCGCGATCGCCGCCGCCGCGGGCGCCGGGGTCGGCAGCGTCTACCGCCAGTTCCCCTCCAAGCGCGACCTGCTCGCGGCCCTCGTCATCGAGCGCCACCAGGAGGTTGAGCAGGACGTCGAGTTGGCGCTCAACGGCACCGAGGGGCCCTGGCAGGCGCTCACCGCCCTGCTCTGGGCGATCGCCGAACGACAGGCGGCGGACGACGTCCTCGGCGAGGCGATGGTGACGGTCTCCGAGCATCCCGACGTGCAGAACGCGGTCGCGGCGACGATGCACTCGCTCGAATCCCTGCTCGACGCCGCCAAGGCCGAGGGGCAGCTGCGGCAGGACGCGACGGCGATGGACCTGCGCCTGCTCTTCGCCGCCACCCGGGCGGCGAGACGGCTCGAATCGGGAGCCTGGCGGCGGATGCTCGAGCTCGGGATCGACGCCCTCCGCGCCGATGCGCGGGACGAAGCTGCTCGCTAGCCTGATCGTTAGCTCCCAGCGACCATGCTCTTCCGTCAGATAATCCACGAGGACCTCGGCTGCGCCTCCTACCTGGTCGCCGATCGCGAAGCGGGCGTTGCCGCCGTGATCGACCCGCAGTGGGACATCGATCCCTACCGCCGCCTGGCCCGCCTGCACGGGGTGCGGATCGGCCACGTGCTGGAGACCCACAACCACGCCGACCACGTCTCCGGCCACGGGCGGCTGGCGCGGACGACCGGCGCCACGATCCACGTCCACGAGCTGGCCGAAGCCGAGTTCGCGCACGAGCCGTTCGGCGACGGCTGGGTGCTGCGGCTGGGCGACGTGACGATCGAAGCGCTGCACACGCCCGGGCACCGGCCCGAGCACACCTCCTTCCTGCTGCGCGACGCCAGCCGCGGCGGCGCCCCCTGGGCGGTCCTCGGCGGCGACTCGCTGTTCATCGGCGACGTCGCCCGGCCCGACCTCGCGGTGGAGCCGCGCGAGGGCGCGACCGACATGTTCCGCTCCCTGCACCGGCGCCTGCTCTCGCTCGACGACGAGGTCGAGATCTGGCCCGGCCACCTCGGCGGCTCGCTCTGCGGCGGCTCCGACATCGACCTCAAGACCTCCTCGACGATCGGCTTCGAGCGCGAGAACAACGCCGCCCTGCAGATCCGCGAGGAGGCCGTGTTCGTCGAGGACGCGGTCGCCTCGCTCGGCGACCGGCCGCCCAACGTCGAGCGGATCGTCAACCTCAACCGCGGGCCGCTGGTCGAGCACTTCGGCAGCCCGGCACCGCTGACCCCGCACGAGGTCGAGGAGGCCGTCGCCGCCGGCGCCGTCGTCATCGACGGCCGCACCAACGAGGAGTTCGACGAGTCCCACATCGCCGGCGCCCTCAGCACCTCCGCCTACGACACCGGCTTCGCGACCAAGGTCTCCCGCGTCGCCCCCGACGGCGCCGAGGTCATCGTCGTCGCCGCCTCCGACGGGGACGAGCGCGACGCCGCCGAGCTGCTGGCCGCGGTGGGGATGGCCGTGCGCGGCTTCCTCGAGGGCGGCATGACCGCCTGGCGCACGGAGGAGCGGCCGGTGCGCAAGATCGAGCTGATCGATCCGGACGAGCTGGCGGCGCGGGTCGATGCCCCCGAGCCGCCCCTGGTGCTCGACGTGCGCAACGCCGCCGAGTACGCGGGCGAGCACATCCCCGGCTCGCTCCACATCCCCTATGGGGACCTCGCCGGGCGGCTCGACGAGCTGCCCCGGGACCGGCCGATCGCGGCGATCTGCCGCGGCGGCAAGCGCAGCGGCCTCGCCGCCTCGATCCTGCAGCGCGAGGGCTTTGCCGACGTCGTCCACGTCGGCCAGGGCGTCGGCACCTGGCGCGACGGCGGACATCCGGTCGAGAGCGGCACCCCGGCCGCCAGCCCCGCGCTCTAGAGGTACGCCCCAGAGTACGGCGGCGCCTCCGTCAGCCCAGCTCCGCCATCAGGCCCTCGAGGTCCAATGGCCGTACGTACATCTCGACCTTCTGGCCGGACTGGGGTTGCGGCCAGTCCTTTTTTGGCCGGTCCCAGTAGAGCTCGACCCCGTTGCCGTCGGGGTCGGAGAGGTAGAGGGCCTCGCTGACGCCGTGGTCGGAGGCGCCGCCGATGGGGACGCCGGCGTCGACAAGGCGCCGCAAGGCGTCGGCCAGCGAACGCCGGGTCGGGTAGCGGATTGCGACGTGGTAGAGCCCGGTCGTGCCCGGGGGTGGCGGCGAGCCGCCTTTGGACTCCCAGGAGTTGAGGCCGATGTGGTGGTGGTAGCCGCCGGCGGAGACGAAGGCCGCGTCAGCGCCGTAGCGCTGCATCAACTCGAAGCCGAGCACGCCGCAGTAGAAGTCGAGAGCGCGATCGATGCCGGCCACCCTGAGGTGGACGTGGCCGATGTCGACGCCCGGGTCGATCGGATCTACGGCCGAATCGGGCATGGCCCGAGACTACTCGCCGTCCAGCGCCTGGTTGACGAGGCGGTCGGCGTCGGCGTTGCGCTCGCGGCGCACGTGGCGGATCGACCAGCTCGCGAACGGCGCCAGCGCCTTCTTCACCTCGCCGTGCAGCTCTTTCAGCGTCGCGTCTTTGACCTTGTACCGGCCTTCGACCTGGCGGACGACCAGCTCGGAGTCGCCGACCAGCTCCAGCTCGCTCGCCCGGTGGGCCGCGGCGCGCTCGATGCCGAGCAGCAGCGCCCGGTACTCGGCGACGTTGTTGGTGGCGCGGCCGATCTTCTCGCCGCGCTCCTCCAGCACCTTGCCGGCGGAGTCGCGGACGACGACGCCGACCGCCGCCGGCCCCGGGTTGCCGCGAGCGCCGCCATCGACGTTGACGGTGACCTTGGCCATCGCTCAGCACCCGACCGGGCCGCTGCCCGCGGCATGTCGCTTCTTGGGAGCGACGGCGACGATCCGCCCGCCCTCGACGGCGGAGGCGTTCCATTGCCGCGCGGCGGCGTCGAGCTGGTCGATTTCGCGGCCCTTGGCGAGCTCGAAGACCGGGCGCGCCTCGTCGTCGAGGTCGACGCCCCACTGATACCAGGACAGCTCCCAGGCGACCGTTATCCGCAGCTCCCGCGGCGCCCCCGCGGAGGCGCCGACGGAAACCCAGGGCGTGCCCAGCGTCCGCACCAGCCCGGCGACGGTGCGGCCGGCCTCGCTGGCGTTGAAGCGGTTCGCGGCCCGCTCGAACGGGCTCAGCGGCGAGGGCTCGGCCTCGAGCCGCTCCACCCTCGCCCCCCGGGCGGCGGGGTCGCGATCCGGGTGCGAGGACACGGGCACGGGCGCCGGGGCCTTGGCTCGCGTCTGCCGGAGGCGCCAGCGCACCGCGCTAGTCCTGCTGGAGTTGGGACTTCAGGCGCATGACCGCCTTGGTGTGCAGCTGGGAGACCCGTGACTCGGTGACGCCGAGGACCTCGCCGATCTCCCGCAGGGTCAGGTTCTCGTAGTAGTAGAGGGCGACGACGAGCTGCTCGCGCTCGGGCAGCGAGCCGATCGCCTCGGTGAGGCGGTCTTTGACCTCGCTGGTGTCGAGCGCCTCCTGCGGGTCGGCGGCGCCATCGTCGGCGATCGTGTCCAGCAGCGAGACCTGGTCCCCCGAGGAGTCGGACACGGTCCAGAGCTCGTCGAGCGCGTAGACGGAGGAGTTGGCGATTTCCAGCAGCGCGCTCTGCAGTTCCTCCTCGGACATGTTCAGCTTCGAGGCCAGCTCCGTCTCGGTCGGCGCCCGCTGCAGTTCGTGCTCGAGCTTGGCCTGGGCGGCCTCGATCTCGCGGGCCCGCGAGCGCACCGAGCGCGGCACCCAGTCCAGCGAGCGCAGTTCGTCGATGATCGAGCCGCGGATGCGGGTCATCGCGAAGGTCTCGAATTTGATCCCGCGCTCGGGCTCGAAGCGCTCGATCGCGCCGATCAGGCCGACCAGGCCGTAGGAGATCAGGTCGGCGTCTTCGACGTGCGAGGGCAGGCCGGCGCCGAGGCGGCCGGCGACGAACTTGACCATCGGCGAGTAGGCGACGACCAGGCGCTCGCGCGCGGTGGCGTCGCCCTCGTCCTTGTAGCGGCGCCACAGATCGCGCAGCTCCACCTCTTTTACGCCGGTCTCCATGCCTTTAGGCGATTCTACGTTCGGAAGGGGTCATTGGGTCAGGCACGGGGGTGACTGGCGGCATAGGTGTCTCGCAGGCGTGCGGCATCGACTCGGGTGTAGACCTGGGTGGTCGAGATCGACGCGTGGCCGAGTAACTCCTGGATGGTACGCAGATCCGCCCCACCCTCGAGCAGATGCGTCGCAAAAGAATGTCTAAGTGAATGCGGCGAGACACCCGCGGCCATCGCCGCCTCACGGGTCCAGAGGCCGAGCCGGCGGGTGATGTCGGAGTTGGAGAGACGCCGGCCGCTCTTGGAAAGAAACAGCGCCTGCTGGCGCGGATCGGTGACGAGCGCACGGCGGCCCTGCTCCAGATAGCGGCGCAACGCCCGCTGGGCGGGCTCGCCGACCGGCAGGATCCGCTCCTTGGAGCCCTTGCCCATCACCCGCAGCTGCTCGCTGTCGAAGTCCATCGAGCCCTGGTCGAGGTTGACGATCTCCTCGCAGCGCAGCCCGCACGAGTAGGCCAGCTCCAGCATCGCCCGGTCGCGCAGCTCCAGCGGCGTGTGGACCGGGATCAGCTCCAGCAGGGTGCGCATCTGCTCGGTCGTGAGCACCTTCGGCAGCTTCTCGGAGCGCTTTGGGCTGGAGACCAGCTCGGCCGGGTTCTGGCCGGCCCGCTCGGTGCGGACCAGGAAGCCGAAGAGGCCGCGGATCGAGGCCAGCTTGCGGGCGACGGTCGCCGGGGCGGCGCCGGCGGCGGAGAGCCCGGCGGCATAGCGGCGCACGTCGCGATGGCGAATGTCGCCGGGGGCCAGCCCCTGCGGGCCCGCCCACTCGACGAAGCCGCCGAGGTCGACCCCGTAGGCGCGCCGGGTGCGCTCGGCGGCGCCGCGGGCGCGGAGGTCGCGGTCGTAGTCGGCCATCGCCGCTTCCCAGTTCACAGAGCAGCATTCGCCTTCATCCCTGTTCGTCCTGCGAGAGGGCGCGAAAACCGGTTTGCAGCGTCCCCTAACCGATGTAGATCGGCGTGCCCACTTCGACCTGGTCGTAGAGCTCTTCAACGTCGGGAATCGACATCCGCACGCAGCCGTGGGAGGCAGCGCTGCCCAGCGATTCGGTCTCTTCGGTGCCGTGGATTCCCGCCCCTTCGAAGATCGCCATCCAGCGGGCCTTGATCGGGTCATCGGGACCGGGCGGGATTACCTGTCCCGCCAGATCCCCGGCCCAGGCGGAGTCGGGAACGTGCCAGGCAGGGTTTTCTTCCTTTTCCTGGATGTGGTAGAGCCCGGCCGGCGTTTCGAGGCCTTCCTGACCGACCGCGACCGTGTAGGTCTTCGCCAGCTCGAGGTGCTTCCAGAGCCGCAGCCGGAAGTTGCCGCGATCAAGCGTCAGATAGGAAGGGAACTCGGAGGCGACCTCGCCCTTGGTTACTTCCGGCATCGTCGCGTGGACGCGGGCGATAACCGTGTGCGGGGCGCCGGCGTCGAGGACCGCCTGTTTGAGCTCCCTGGTCAGGAGGACGTCGCGGAGCTTGCGCCCGCTCTTGCCGGCGACGACTTCGAGCGAGGCCGGCCCGGGAGCGACCGAGGCGTTCTCGGCTTCGCGGTTGACCGCGAACGCGACCCTGCGTACAAAGCGGTTGATCGCGGGCTGGGAGTAGGCGACTTCGGCCGAGAGCGGCTTGTCGACCTCGCCCCCGGTGACGTAGCGGGCCAGGCGGGTTGGCAGACCGCCCTCCTGGCTCTCCGCGACCGCCCGTTCGACGGCGCGGTCGACGTTGGCGCGGACCTTGAGCTTCGCGCCGGGCAGCGCCCAGGCGTCACCGTCGAAGCTGACCCGGAGCGAGTGGCGCAGCGGCGCGAGCAGGTGCCGGCGCACGGCGGCAGCGGCTTCCTCGGCATCGAGGCCACCGACATCGACCCCGGCGATCGTGACGCCGTCGGCGATCTTGCCCTTCTGCGAGTCGTCGTAGACATAGGCACCGACACCGCCGAGAAGGAGGGCCAGACCCGCAACTGCCGAGGCTATCCGCGTCTTGCGTGCCATCTACCTGGTTCATTATCGGCAACGAGCCGGATATGTTTGCCCGGTGCGCTCCAAGGATGAGGTTCGCAAGGAGGTCTGGAAGGCGATGGACCGCGAGGGCGTGTCCCGCTTCCCGGGCGCCGAGGGCCGCATCCCCAACTTCGCCGGAGCCAAGCTGGCGGCCGAGAAGCTGGCCAACCACCGGGTCTGGAAGCGCGCCCGGGTGATCAAGGCCAACCCCGACTCGCCGCAGACCCACGCGCGGCGGATCGCGCTCGAAGAGGGCAAGACGGTGATCATGGCGGTGCCACGCCTGCGCGACCCGCACCCGTTCCGCGTCCTAGATCCCAAGCAGCTCTCCAAGCAGGCGGTCAAGGAGGCGGCGACGATCAAGGGCGCGCTCAGGCACGGCCGCGTCGTCGCTCTCGACGAGCTGCCGGAGATCGACTTCGTGCTCTGCGGCTCGGTGGCGGTGAACCTCAGCGGCGCCCGGGTCGGCAAAGGCGGCGGCTACCACGACCTCGAGTACGGGATCCTCGTCGACGCCGGCAAGATCGACAGCCACACCACCGTCGCGACCACGGTCCACCCGATCCAGATCCTGCGCCAGCACCTGATGACGACCGCCCACGACCTGCCGGTCGACCTGATCGCGACGCCGCGCGCGGTGATCGAAGTCGAGCGCCAGTACGAGCGTCCGCGCGGCATCCTCTGGGACCACCTGCAGCCACCGCAGATCCGCGAGATCCCGGTGCTGGAACGGATGGGCTACGCGTAGTGCCGACCTACATCCGCTTCAGCGAGGACCACTCCGTGATCGTCTCGGAGAGCCTGTCTGAGGTCGTGAAGCTGATCCGCGACTCCGAATCGGCGGCGGTCCCGCTCTTCGAGACGACCCGCATCGACGGCCCGAAGATGCTGATCAACGCGAACGCGGTCCGCTCGATCTCCGAAGGGAAGAAGAAGGCCGCGAGCCCCTAGCTCGTAACCGCGCCGAGCGAGGCGGAGGAGACGGTGTGCGCGTACTTGGTCATCACTCCACGGGGGAAGGGCGGCTCGGGTGACTCGTATTCCGCAACCCGTTTGGCGATCTCCTCGTCGCTGAGGTCGACATCCATACGGCGGGCGTCGATGTCGAGGGTGATCCGGTCACCCTCGCGCAGGGCGGCGATCGGCCCGCCCCGGACCGCCTCCGGTGAGACGTGGCCGAACATCAGGCCGCGGGTGGCGCCGGAGAAGCGGCCGTC
Source organism: uncultured Solirubrobacterales bacterium (assembly GCA_963735235.1). Lineage (GTDB taxonomy): Bacteria > Actinomycetota > Thermoleophilia > Solirubrobacterales > 70-9 > VAYN01. The sequence goes on from CAVTKD010000014.1 coordinate 172,987, forward strand.
GGTGAGCAGGGCGACGCTCTCGCCGAGGCCCTCGCCGACGATCGCCGCGGTGACCTGGAGCATCTCGCGCATGCCGGGGCCGCCGATCGGCCCCTCGTTGCGGATGACGATGATGTCTCCGGCTTCGATCTCCTGCTGCTTGACGGCGCGGAAGCAGTCCTCTTCGGACTCGAAGACACGGGCCGGCCCGCTCTGGCGGCGGCGCTCGGTGCCGGCGACCTTGATCACCGCACCCTCGGGGGCGATGTTCCCGTAGAGGATCGCCAGGCCGCCTTCGGCCTTGACCGGATCCTCGAGCGGCCGCACGACTTCCTGGCCCGGCGTCTCGGTGGCCGCTGCGGCGACCTCGCCGATCGTCTCGCCGGTGATCGTGATCGCGTCCTCGTGCAGAACGCCCTTTTCCGCCAGGCGCTTGATGATCAGCGGCACGCCGCCGGCGGCGTAGAGGTCGGTGGCGATGAAGCGACCACCGGGCTTGAGGTCGGCGAAGAGCGGCGTCTCGCGGGCAATCCGGTCGAAATCGTCGAGGTCCAGCTCGATGCCCAGCTCGTGGGCGAGGGCGGTCAGGTGGAGGACGCCGTTGGTCGAGCCGCCGGAGGCGCAGACGCAGGCGATCGCGTTCTCCAGCGAGTCGCGGGTGATGATCTTGCTCGGCCTCAGGTCGTCGACCAGCACCTTCATCACCAGCTCGCCGATCTTCTCGGCGACGCTGCCCTTGTCGTCGTCTTCGGCGGGGACCATCGCCGAGCCGCCGGGACTAATCCCCAGCGCCTCGAAGGCGCAGGCCATCGTGTTGGCGGTGAACTGCCCGCCGCAGGCCCCGGCGCCGGGGCTGGCGACTCCCTCCAGCTCGTGCAGTTCCTCGTCGCTCATGTCGCCCGCGTTGTGGGCGCCGATCGCCTCGAAGACGTCGAGGATCGTGACGTCGCGGCCGTGCCAGCGGCCGGGGGCGATCGAGCCGCCGTAGAGCAGCACCGAGGGCACGTCGAGCCGGGCCAGCGCCATCGCGCAGCCGGGGATCGTCTTGTCGCAGGCGCAGAGGGCGACGATCGCGTCGAACTGGTAGCCGCGGGCCATCAGCTCGATCGAGTCGGCGATCACCTCGCGGCTGACCAGCGAGGTCTTCATCCCCTGGGTGCCCATGGTCACCCCGTCGGAGACGGCGACGGTGTTGAACTCCATCGGCGTGCCGCCGGCGGCACGCACCCCCTCTTTGACGTGCTCGGCCAGCCCGCGCAGGTGGAAGTTGCAGGGCATCGCCTCGGTCCAGGTGTTGGCGATCCCGATCGTCGGCCGGCTGAGCGCCTCGTCGTCGAAGCCGACGCCCTTCATGTAGGCGCGCGAGTGAGCGCGGTCGGGACCGTCGAAGACGGTGGCGGAACGGGGGCGCGGGAGGGCGGTCTTAACGCCGTTCGAGCTCATGCCTGAAATCTACCGAGGACGCTCCCGGGCGAACTTGGGCGATTGGCGTGGTCACAGCCACACAAGTCTTCAGCGAATGCCGAGAGCGTCGACCGGACCGGGCCCGGCGCCGATCTCGCGGAGGCCGGCGCCGACCGCATCGGAGGCCACCACCCGTGCCTTGCGCGCGGCTTCCAGCGGTTCGTCGCCGTGGGCCAGGAACGCCGCCAAGGCGGAGGAGTGGGTGCAGCCCGAACCATGCGCGGCGCCATCTGGATGCCGCGCGCCGGGGATCTCGACCAGGCGCTCGCCGTCGAAATAGAGGTCGACCAGGGCCTCACTGTGCCCGCCGGTGACCACGACGGCTTTCGACCCCAGCTCGAGCACGCCGCGAGCGAGCTCCTCCTGGCTCGCCGCCTCGCCGGCGCCGGTCAGCACCCGGGCCTCGGGGATGTTGGGGGTGACGACGGTGCTCTTCGGCAGCAGCCGCTCGACCAACGCCTCTCTGGTCTCGTCGTCGAGCAGCACCGCGCCGCTCTCGGCGACCATCACCGGGTCGATCACGACCGGCGCGTCGATATAGGCCAGCAGCAGCGCCGCGAAGACCGCCTCGACCGTCTCCGCCGAGCCGAGCATGCCGATCTTGATCGCATCGAGCCGGATGTCTTCGCCGACCGTCGCAATCTGATCGAACACCATCTTCCGGGAAACCTGCTCGACCGCGCTCACTCCGACCGTGTTCTGCGCCGTGATCGCCGTGATCGCGGTCGTCCCGTGCACACCACAGCGCGCAAACGCCTTCAGGTCGGCCTGTATGCCGGCCCCCCCGCCGGAGTCGGAGCCGGCGATCGAGAGCACCGCTGGAATGCGTCGCGAGGTCACGCGGGCAGCCTAGATGCCGGAACTCGCGGGTGGTGGCAGCAGCGTGCGGGAGTAGGCGCCCATCGTCGAGCAGGCGACGTAGCCGAGCAGCTCGAGGCGGGCGAGGGCGGCGGCGGTGTCGGGACCGGAGAGGCCGATGGCGGTGGCCACGCCGTCACAGCTGTCCTCCCCCATCTCGACGGCCGCGAGCACCGCGGCCAGCCGGGAATCGAGGGCGGCGCCCGCTCGCTCGATCCGCTTTGCCCCGGGCCCCAGCATCGCGTCGAGGATGTCCTGGGCGTCGCGGACCACGCAGGCGCCCCCGGCGAGCAGGTTGTTGGGACCGGCCGAGGCTCGCGAGGTGACCGGCCCGGGGACGGCGCCGAGGTCACGGCCGAGGTCGGCCGCCAGGTCGGCGGTGATCAGCGAGCCGGAGCGCGCCGCCGCCTCGACCACAACCGTCATCCCGGCCAGCGCCGCCATGATCCGGTTGCGGGCCGGGAAGGTCCAGCGCCAGGGAGGCGCCCCGGGGGGAAACTCGGAGATGACCAGGCCCTCCTCGCTGATCCGCCGCCAAAGCGCCCGGTGGGCCGCCGGGTAGGCGGTGTCGGCGCCGCAACCGAGGACGGCGATCGTGCGACCGGCGTCGAGGGCACCGCGGTGGGCGCAGGCGTCGATGCCGAAGGCGAGGCCACTGACGACGACGATCCCGGCCGCGGCCAGCTCGCGGCCCAGCTCGCGGGCTATTTCGCGGCCGTAGGAGGTGGCGCGGCGGGCGCCGACGACGGTGACCGTGCCGAAGGGCTCGAGGCCGTCGAGCAGCCCCGGGTCGCCGCGGCCGATCAGCGCCCACGGTGCGTCGGCGGCGTCGCGCAGGGATTCGGGATAAAGATCGCCGTGGCGGCAGCAGGCCCAGCACTGCGCCTCCTCCAGCTCTTCCTCCAACTGCCGCTCGGAGAGAGCGGCGACCCGGGCGAGCAGCTGGGCGGCGACCTTCGGCGCCGCGACGGCGGCCAGGTCCTCATTGGCAAGCCGCAGCAGTTCGGGGGAGCGCGAGCCGGGCGAGCCGGTGGCGATCCGCTCGATGTAGGGCCCCAGCGAGGCGAGCAGCCAGGAACGCCGCAGGCAGTCGGTGCAGGCGCGCGGCTCAGCCACGGTCCCGCCTCCGCAACTGCAGCGCCTGCGCCATCTGCTCCTCGTCGATCGTCTCGGCACCAGCGAGGTCGGCAATCGTCTGCGCCAGGCGCAGAGCCCGGTCGTGGGCGCGGCCGCTGAGTCGCTGGCGCGAGTAGAGCTCGGCCAGCAGCGCCCCCGCCTCGGGGCTGAGGGTGCACTTGCGCGCCTCGCCCGGGGTCATCTCGGCATTGCAGCGACCGGGGCCCAGGCGCCGCTCCTGTCGTTGGCGGGCGGCCGACACCCGTTCCCTCACATCCGCCGAGGACTCCCCAGGCCCGCCGCCGATCTCGGCGGCGCTCGGTTGGCGGACGGCGGCGAGGATGTCGATGCGATCGGCGAGGGCGCCGCTGAGCCGCCCCTGGTAGCGCTGAACGGCGGCCGGCGCGCAGCTGCAATCGGGATCGCCTTCGCCGCGACCGCAGGGACACGGGTTGGCGGCGGCGACCAGCATGAAGCGGCAGGGCAGACTGTGGTGGCTTCCGGCCCTTGCGATCGAGACCTCACCCGCCTCCAGCGGTGCCCGCAGCGCCTCCAGCGCGTCGCGGCGGAACTCGCAGAGCTCATCGAGGAAGAGGACGCCGCGATGGGCGAGCGTCGCCTCGCCCGGGCGCGGTGGGGTGCCGCCGCCGATCAGCCCGGCCGGGCTGATCGTGTGGTGCGGCGAGCGAAACGGCCGCCCGCCGGGCATCGCCCCGCTCAGCCGCCCGCAGGCACTGGCGATCCGGGCCACCTCGAGCGCCTCGACCGAGGCGAGCGGCGGCAGGATCGAAGGCAGGCGACTGGCGGCGAGCGACTTGCCGGCGCCGGGCGGCCCGATCATCAGCAGGCTGTGTCCACCAGCCGCGGCGACCTCGAGCGCGTGGCGCAGGTGCGGCTGTCCCCGCAGGTCGGCGAGGTCGGGACCACCCGGCGCCGAGAGGCGCAGCGGCAGCGGCTGCGGCCTCTCCGGATCCCAATCGCCGGCGGCAAGCGCCGGCAGGCGACCGAGACTGTCGAGGCCGACGACGGCGATCCCCTCGGCCAGCGCCGCCTCGGGGCCGTTCTCCGCGGGCAGGACGATCGCCTCGGCACCCCCCTCCCGGGCCGCCTCGGCGATCGCCAGCGCCCCGTGGACCGGCCTGGTCGAGCCGTCCAGGGCCAGCTCGCCGGCCAGCGCGACCCGGGCCAGCGCCTCCCAGTCGAGCTGCCCGGAGGCGCTCAGCAGCGCCGCCGCGATCGCCAGGTCCATCCCCGGCCCGGCCTTGCGCAGGCTGGCGGGAGCGAGGTTGACGACGATCCGCCGCAGCGGGAACTCGAAGCCGCAGTTGACCAGCGCTGCCCGCACCCGCTCACGCGCCTCCCTTACCGCAGCATCGGGAAGGCCGACGATCGCGAACCCGGGCAGGCCGCGGTGGACGTCGACCTCGACCCGAACCGGGCGGGCGGAGATGCCATCGAGGGTGAAGGTTCGGGCCGTGGCGAGCATGGAGAAAACGCTAGGCCCCCGCGGCGCACGTGTTGCGAGTGGTTCGGGTCAAAGTTGTAACAACTTGCGCGCCATAAGCGCGCACCCGGGATCTAGCGTTCCCTGGGATGACGATCGCCCGCCAGAAAACCGGTGCCAGGGCCGAGGAGCTGGTCGCCCACCGCCTCGCCGCCGCCGGCTGGGAGATCGTCGAGCGCAACGCCCGCACCCGCTACGGCGAGCTCGACATCGTCGCCCGCGACGGGCGCGCCCTGGTCTTCGTCGAGGTCAAGGCCGGCCGTGAGGGAGCGGCCTTCGGCCCGGAGCGACCGATCCTCGCGGTCGACCGCCGCAAGCAGCAGCAGGTCCGCCGCCTCGCCACCGCCTGGATGTCCGAGCGCCGGGGCGACCCTCCCTATGCCGAGATCCGCTTCGACGCCGTCGGCGTCACCTTCGACCGCACCGGACGGGTGGTCGACATCGAGCACATCCGCGCCGCGTTCTAGCCGGCGAGGTCCATCTGCGTATACGCGACGGACTGGAAGGAGCGGCGGTGCAGGGGCGAGATGCCGATCCGTTCGATCGCTTGGCGGTGCTCGGGGGTCGAGTAGCCGACGTGCTCGTCGAAGCCCCAGCCGGGGTGCCGGCCGGCGGCGTCGTGCATGTAGCGGTCGCGGGTCACCTTGGCGAGGACCGAGGCGGCGGCGATCGCGGCGCTGGTGGCGTCGCCCTGGACCACGGCCCGGTGCGGGACCGCGCAGCGGGGCAGCGAGAAGCCGTCGGAGAGACAGGCGGCCTCGGCGGGGGGATCGAGCCGCTCGAGCGCGACCGAGAGCGCTTCGATGTTGGTCACGTGCAGGCCGCGGCGATCGATGCCGGCGGCGGAGCGGACGACGACGCTGACCCGCGAGGCCGCCCGCAGCACGCAGGGGAACATCTCCAGCCGCCGCTCCTCGGTCATCTGCTTGGAGTCGTGCAGCCCGGCCAGCGAGCGCCGGTCGGCGTGGGAGAGCCGCTCGTAGTCGATCAGGACCGCGGCGGCGACCAGGGGGCCGGCGAGACATCCGCGCCCGGCCTCGTCGGCGCCGGCGACGAACCTGCTCTGCAGGCCGCGGTCGAAAGCGAACAGGCGGCGGCTGCGGGCCAGCCGGCGGCGGCCGCTGCGGGAGCTAGAGGGTGCCGATGCGGTCGGGGGGCCAGTAGGTGGCAAAGGCCTCACCGATGATCCAGCTTCGCGGGACGGGTCCCCAGAAACGGCTGTCGTCACTTGCCCCACGGTTGTCGCCCATCATGAAGTAGTGATCGGGCGGGATCTTGATCGTCCGCGGCATGTTGCAGGCCGCGGCGGCTCCGCAGGGGGTGATGTAGGGCTCGTTCGTCTTCTCGACGCCGTTGACGACCGGATGGCCGCCTTTGACCGAGAGCGTGTCGCCCGGGCCGGCGACGATGCGCTTGATGAAGTTCTGGCTCGACTCGCCCCTGGTCGGCGCCGGGCAGGGTTCACCCGGTTTCGGCTGGACGCCGCATTCGGTCCCGTTGTCGGCGCCGGAGGGCGGGTGGAAGACGATGATGTCGCCGGGCTCGGGAGACTTGAAGTGGTAGAGGAAGCGGTTGACCAGCACCCGCTGGCCGACGTCGAGCGTGGGCTCCATCGATTCCGAGGGGATCTGGTACGGCTTCACGATCCATGCCTGGATCGCCAGCGCCAGCCCGAGCGCCAGCGCGACGATGACGACCAACTCCACAAGCCCGCCGCCTTTGCCCTTCGGCTTCGGGATCGAGAGTTTCAGGCCGGGTCCTCGTCGGAGTCGCCGGCACCCACCGGCTCCTCGTCCTCGGCATCCTTCGAATCGCTGCTGCTGTCCTCGGTCTCCCCGGCCGCGGGCGCGTCTGCGTCCGTGTCCGCCACTGCATCAGTCTCTGTCTCCGCCGCGGGCGCCGCGGCCTCCGGTGCCGCCCCGTCGACCACCTCGGCCTGCGTGGCGCCCTCGGCGTCGGTCGCTTCCGGCTCCGCCGCGGCGGGCGTGGAGACGATGTCGTCGTCGATCCCCCAGCGCCGCTCGGCGACGCGGGCGGCCTTGCCGATCCGTCCCCGCAGGTAGTAGAGCTTCGCCCGGCGCACGGCGCCGCGGGCAGCGACCTCGAGTTTCTCGATCTTCGGCGAGTGCAGCGGGAACGTCCGCTCGACGCCGACCCCGAAGGACTGCTTGCGGACGGTGAAGGTCTCACGGGCACCGGAGCCCTGGCGGCGCAGCACGACTCCCTCGAAGACCTGGGTGCGTTTCCGCGTTCCCTCGATCACCTGGAAGTGAACGCGCACGCGGTCGCCCGGGCCAAAGGAGGGAAGTCCCGTCCTTAGCTGGGCACGCTCGATGCTGTCGATTACGGAGCTCATTTGGCGAGAAAAAACCGCCGGACCCGAGTTCGGGAACCGCGCGGTGGCGGAATGGTAGCTATTCGGCGTCCGAATCGAACTGCTCGGCTCGGAGGCGGCTCTGCTCGAGCCTCCAGAGCCGCACTTTCTCGTGGTCCCCGGAGAGCAGGATCTCCGGCACGTCCCAGCCGTTGTAGAGCGCCGGCCGCGTGTAATGCGGGTACTCCGGCATCCCCTCCAGCACCTCGCTGAACGACTCCTCGACCGCGCTGTCGACATGCCCGAGCGCCCCCGGCAACTTCCGCATCAGCACGTCGGCCACCACCATCGCCGGCAGCTCGCCCCCGGCCAGCACGTAGCGCCCGATCGAAAGCTCGTCGTCGGCGAGGTGCTGATGCACGCGGTCGTCGAACCCCTCGTACCGCCCACAGAGCAGCGCCACATGCGGCTCCGCCGTCAGCTCGTCCGCAATCGCGTCATCGAGCAGCGGCCCCGTGGGCGAAAGCAGCACCACCCGCGGCCTCTCCCCCTCCGGATACGCAGCCCGCAACGCAGCATCGACCACATCGACCCTGAGCACCATCCCCGCCCCACCCCCATAAGGCGAGTCGTCCACCTGCCCCGCCTTCAGCGGCGTCGTCTCCCGGTAGTCGAACAGCCTGAGCTCGTTCCCTTCCCGCACCGCGTTCTCCACCGACCGCTGCCCCTTGAACCACTCAAAGGCCTCAGGAAAGAGCGTGAAGATGTCCAGCTTCATGGGTGACTCCGCGGGGCGTCCGTCAATCGAGAATGTCGACGATCACCCGTCGATCGATCCTGACCGCCGCCGCCTTGGCAATCGTCCTGATCGCATTGGCGACCCTGCCGCCTTTGCCGATCACCCGCCCCAGGTCCCCCTCGGCAACCGTCACCTCGTAGACCAGGTCGCCTTCCTCTTCGAGCTCCTCGACGACGACGGCCTCGGGGTCCTCGACCAGTGCCCTGACGAGGAACTCGATCAGCTCGGTCACGCCAGGGCCTCCTAGCTGCCGGAGGCGGCGATGCCCTTGGTGCGCAGCAGCCCCGCGACCGTCTCCGAGGGCTGAGCCCCATGCTCGAGCCAGTGGCGCGCGCGATCCTCGTCGAACTCGATGATCGAGGGGTTGGTCTGCGGGTTGTACTGGCCGATCGTCTCGATCGTCCGACCGTCACGCGGGGAGCGTTTGTCGGCGACGACGATGCGCCAGATCGGGTTCTTCTTGGAACCCACTCGTCTAAGTCTTATTCGTACGGCCATTCGGACGGGGCAGGTTAGCGCCTGCGCATCTTCGGGCGCTGTGCGCCACCGGCCATCTGGGCCAGCTGCTGCTGGTCGGGCATCTTGCCGGAGGCCATCGAGCGCATCATCTTGCGCATCTGGTCGAACTGCTTGACCAGCGCGTTGACGTTCTGAACCCGCGTTCCGGAGCCGTTTGCGATGCGTTTGCGGCGCGAGCCGTTGATCATCCCGGGGTTGGCGCGCTCGGCCGGCGTCATCGAGAGGATGATCGCCTCGACCCGGTCCAGCTCGCCCTCGTCGACGTCGGCGTCCTTCAGCTGCTTCATCGCCCCCATGCCCGGCAGCATCCCGATGATGCCGCTCAGCGGGCCCATTTTGCGGACCTGGCGCATCTGCTGGAGGAAGTCCTCGAGCGTGAACTGGTCCTTCTTCATCTTCTCCTGCAGATCGAGCGCCTGCTTCTCGTCGACCTGCTGCTCGGCTTTCTCGATCAGCGTCATCACGTCGCCCATGCCGAGGATGCGCTGGGCCATCCGGTCGGGATGGAACTTGTCGAAGTCCTCGAGCTTCTCGCCGGTCGAGGCGAAGAGGATCGGCTTGCCGGTGACCGCCTTGACCGAGAGCGCGGCGCCGCCGCGGGCGTCGCCGTCGAGCTTGGTCATGACGACGCCGTCGAACTCGGCCGCCGCGGCGAAGGACTCGGCGACGCCGACGGCGTCCTGGCCGGTCATCGCGTCGACGACCAGCAGCACGTCGTGCGGCTTGGTCTTCTTGCGGATCCGGGTCAGCTCGGCCATCAGGTCCTGGTCGATGTGGAGGCGGCCGGCGGTGTCGACGATGAGCACGTCGCGGCGCTCGGTGCGGGCCTGCTGCAGCGCCCACTCGGCGATATCGACCGGGTCCCTGTCGGTGCCCTGCTGGTAGACGTGGGCGCCGGCGCGCTCGCCGACGGTGACCAGCTGGTCGACGGCGGCGGGGCGGTAGACGTCGCAGGCCGCGATCGCGACGTCCTTGCCGGCCTTGCCGAAGTGCAGCGCCAGCTTGGCGCAGGCCGTCGTCTTACCCGAGCCCTGCAGGCCGGCCATCAGGATCACGGTCGGGCCGCTGTTGGCCATCGCCAGCTCGCTGCCGGTCCCCCCCATCAGCCCCGCCAGCTCCTCGTTGACGATTTTGACCACGTGCTGGCCGGGGTCGAGGCTCTTCATCACCTCGTCGCCGAGGCAGCGCTCCTTCAGCGTCGCCGTGAACGATTTGACGACCTTGAAGTTGACGTCGGCCTCGAGCAGGGCGAGGCGGATCTCGCGCATCGCCGTATCGACGTCGGACTCGCTCAGCTTGCCGCGCGAGCGGACCCCGGAGAGCGTCGACTGGAGGCGGTCTGAAAGTTGGTCGAACACCTTGTTGAGGCTACTCGGCGAGCAGGGCCTCGGCGTACTCGGCGGGGTCGAAGGGACGCAGGTCCTCGAGCGTCTCGCCGACGCCGATCAGCTTCACCGGGATCCCCAGATCGGCGGCGATCGCCAGGGCGATCCCGCCCTTGGCGGTGCCGTCGAGCTTGGTCAGGACGACGCCGTCCACGTCCACCGCTTCGGAGAAGACCTTGGCCTGGCGCAGCCCGTTCTGGCCGGTGGTGGCGTCGATCGAGATCAGCGTCTCGTGCGGGGCGCCGGGCATCTGCTTGGCGATCACCCGCCGCACCTTGGTCAGCTCGTCCATCAGGTTGCCCTGGGTGTGGAGGCGGCCGGCGGTGTCGACGATGACGACGTCGGCGCCGCGGGCGCGGGCGGCGGCGATCGCGTCGAAGGCGACCGCGCCGGGGTCGGCGCCTTCCTGCCCGCGGACCAGTTCGGCACCGGCCCGCTGCGCCCACTCGGCCAGCTGCTCGGCGGCGGCGGCACGGTAGGTGTCGGCGGCGGCGAGGACGACCGAGAGGCCCATCTCCTTGCTGAGATGCCAGGCGACCTTGCCGATCGTCGTCGTCTTGCCGGTGCCGTTGACGCCGACCATCATCAGCACCGCCGGCTCGCCGCTGAGGTCGATCGGCCTGCGGCCGGTCGCGGCGACCTCGGCGAGGATCTCGATCAGGCGATCGCGCACGGCGGCGCCGTCGGCGGAGACGGTGCCGGCCTCGACCTCGTGCTCGAGCTTCTCGACCACGGCGGCGGTGGTCGGGGCGCCGGCGTCGGCGAGGATCAGCGCCTCCTCCAGCCGCTCCCAGGTCTCGTCGTCGATGCGGTCGAAGAGGCTGGCCGAGATCTCCTCGCTCAGCGCCTGGCGGCTTTTCGAGAGGCTCTCGCGCAGGCGCTTGAAGACGCCGCCGCGCTGCCCCGCGGGCTCAGCCTCCGTCGAGGCGTTCGCGCTCACGCGCGAACCGAGGTCGATCATCTCCTGCCAGCTCGTTGCCATCGCCGGGAGAGGCTATCTGCGCGGCGACCAGGAGCTCTTCGAGGGAAGGGGCGAGGTGGGCGACGATCCGCTCCGCATCGGGCAGCGCGTCGGGGTCGGCGAGCAGGCCGAAGCCAACCTTGCCGTTGTAGCTGAGGATCGCGATCGCCAGCGCGTGGTTCTTGGCGAGGAAGCCGATCGGATAGACCGCGGTCAGCTCCCGGCCTAGGACGTAGAACGGGACCTGCGGCCCCGGAAAGTTCGTGACGAGGAGGTTGAAGAGGCGGGTGGAGAAGTTGATCGCTGCGGTCGGCCCGAGCAGGAGCGGCGGCGCGAAGTCCCGGAACCAGTCGTTGAGGCCCCAGATCGCCTCCGCGCCCAGGGGCTGCTTGGAGGCCTTGAGCGCGTCCATCGAGGCGGACACGGAATGCAGCCGCTCAACCGGATCGCCGACTCCGACCGGCAGCGGGCCCCGCATCGCCGTCAGTTTGTTGCCGAGCTCGCCGTGCTCGTTTTCGGTCCGGATCGAGACCGGCACCAGCGCCTTCAGCTCGAGCCCGCCGACGGGGACGTCGTGCTCCTGCAGCCAGCGGCGCAGGGCGCCGGCGACGACGGTGAGGGTGACGTCGTTGACGGTGCCGCCGAGCGCGTTCTTGACCCGCTTGAGCTCGGCCAGGTCGAAGTTCGCCCAGCAGAAGCTCCGGGCCGCTCCGATCTCGGTGTTGAAGGGGACCTTCGGGGCCGGCCGGGCGAGGTTCCAGGTCACCTCCCAGAGGCCGGTGAGACCGTCGGCAGCGCGCTTGCGGGCCCGCCGCGGCTGCCGGAACGCCCGCTGGGCCCAGCGGCCGAGGCGCGCGATCGTCTCGGCAACTCCGGAGACGGCCCTTCTCAGCAGCGCCCGCCTCGAGGGCGCCCTGGCCGGCGACCACGGCGCCTCGTCACGGGCCGGCTCGGAGCGCGGCTCGACGTCGAAAAGCAGCATGCCGATGTCGACCGCGGAGATCCCGTCGGCCATCGCGTGGTGGGTCTTGTAGACGATCGCGAAGCGGTCGTCCTCGAAGCCCTCGACCAGGATCAGCTCCCAGAGCGGCTTGGAGCGATCGAGCGCCGGCGCCAGCAGCTCCCCGACCAGCGCCTGGAACTGCGCCTCGGTGCCCGGCGCCGGCAGGGTGAGCCGGCGCAGGTGCAGGTGGATGTCGAAGTCGGGGTGGTCGACCCAGAACGGGGTGCCGAGCCCGAGTGGCGGATAGAGGAGGCGCTGGCGCAGGCGCGGCAGCAGGTGGACGCGGCTGCGGATGTGGGCGAGGAAGTCGTCCTCGCTCGGAGCGCTGCCCTCGCACATCAGCAGAGCGCCGATCGCCATGTGCCCGTTTGCTCTCTCGTTGGCCAGGAACGACGTGTCGAACGACGTCAGCCTGTCCATGTGGCGTTGCGCCATATTCCTCCCTCCCAGGCGGAGGGTATCGCCTGCATCTCGGCTCGAATATCCGGAAGGTGTTGTGCTTAGGCTACGGCCGAGAGGGTGCCGCTCTCGCCGTCGTCACCGGCGTCCTCGTCGCCGTCCTCGTCCGCGGCGATGTCGCGGGGCAGGCGGCGGGAGACGACCTTGGTGATGCCGTCGCCGCCCATCGTCACCCCGTAGAGCACGTCGGCGGCGTCCATGGTCCGTTTCTGGTGGGTAACGATGACGAACTGGGCGCGATCGGAGAAGCGCCGGATCAGCTGCAGGAAGCGGTCGATGTTGGCGTCGTCGAGGGCGGCCTCGACCTCGTCGAGGATGTAGAAGGGACAGGGCCGGGCGAGGAAGACCGCGAAGACGAAGGCCAGCGCGACCAGCGACTTCTCGCCGCCGGAGAGCAGCGAGAGCTTGCGGGTCGACTTGCCGGCCGGGGTGACCTCGATCTCGACCCCGAGCTCCTCGCGCGCTTCCTCGCCCTCCTCCTCGTCGGGCTCGGGCTCGGCGTCGGTCGGGGCCTCCTGCTCGCCGCTGGGCCGCTCCTCGTCGCGGATCGGGCGCAGGGCCACCCGCCGCAGAACGCCGCGGCCGCCCGGGAAGAGGTGCTCGACCATCTCCTCGAAGTTCCTGGCGGTGGCGTCGAAGGTCTGCTCGAAGGCCCGCTCGATCTCGGCGTCGATCTCGCGGATCAGCGTCTCCAGCTCACGCATCGCCCGCTCGGTGTCCTCGCGCTGGGACTGCAGGCCCTCGACGTGCGCGCGCGCCTCGTCGTACTCGCGCTTGGCCAGCGGGTTGACCGGGCCGATCTGGGAGCGTCGCCGCTCCAGGCGCTCGAGCCGGCGGTCGATCTCGGCCCGCTCCTCCTCGCCCAGCGGCTGCTCGGCGGCGGGGATCTCCTCTTCGAGGCGCTCGGCGATGCCGGCCAGGTCGCGCTCGGCCTCGGCGCGGCGGTCGCCGAGGTGGGCGGCCTCGACCTCGGCCTTGGTCAGCTCGTCGGCGATCCCCTTCATCTCGCCCTGCAGCTCGAACTCCTGCTGGGAGCAGGCACGCAGCTCCTCGGCGATCTCGTCGCCGTCGCCCTCGCCACCGACGACCTTGCCCTCGGTGCGGGTGACGCGGGCGCGGATCGCCGACCCGACACCCTCGATCGCGGCCAGGGCGGCGCGGACGTCGCCGAGCAGCTCCTCGCCGTCGGCAACCCGCTTGCGCAGTGCCTCGCGGTGGCGCTCGCCGAGCAGGCCCTCGGCGCGGCGGGCGTGGCGCGTGGCGCGCTCGGCGCCGGCGCGGACGTCGCCGAGCGCGGCCTCGCGGGCCGACTCGGCGGCCTGGTCGGAGCGGGCCGTGGCGAGGCCGGCGCCGGCGGTGCGGAGCCCGGCGTCGATCTCGCCCAGCTCCTCCGCCAGCTTGCGGGCCCGCTCGCCGGGAGCGCTGCCGGGACCGACGTCCAGGGTCAGCGGGCCCAGCTCGACGCGCAGCGACTCCAGCCGCGACTCCAGATCGGTGGCGCGGCCGCTCAGGCTGGCGGCGCGGACGGCGACCCGCTCCTGCTCGCCGCGCAGCTTGGTCAGCATCCCCCAGGCCTGGGTGCGCTCACGGTCGCGGTCGGCGAAGCGCTCCTCGGCCTCACGGCGGCGTTTGCTGACCGCGGCCAGGCGCTCCTCGAGCTTGCCCCGAGTCGCCCGCGCCTTGGCGGCGACCTTCTCGGCGGCGGCGGCGCGGTCAGCCCCGAAGCGCAGCTCCTCGGAGACGATGCGGGCGCGCAGGCCGAGCTCCTCGCGCTCGATCCGGGCGCCCAGCTCGGCGGCTTCGGCCTGGCGCTTCAGCGGCCGCAGGCGGGCGCGGGCCTCGCGCTCGACGTCGAGCGCGCGATCGAGGTTGTCGCGGGCGGCGCGCAGCTTCAACTCGGCGCGGCGGCGGCGCTTGCGGTGCTTGCCGAGCCCGGCGGCCTCCTCGACCAGGAGCCGGCGCTCGCGCGGCTTCGAGTGGACGATCGTCTCAACCCGGCCCTGGCTGATCACCGAGTGCATCTCGCGGCCGAGGTTGGTGTCGGAGAGGACGTCGGTGACGTCGGCGAGCCGGCAGCGGGCGCCGTTGAGCCGGTAGCCGCTGTCGCCGGAGCGGTCGAGGCGGCGCTGCACGGCGATTTCGGAGAAGTCGGTGGCGGCGCGGCCGTCGGAGTTGTCGATCACGACCTCGACCTCGGCGGCGCGGCGCTGGCTGACCCCCTTGCCACCGGCGGAGATCACGTCCTGCATCGAGGCCCCGCGGATCGCCCCCGGGCTCTGCTCGCCGAGCGCCCAGAGGACGGCGTCGGTGATGTTCGACTTGCCGGAGCCGTTGGGGCCGACGATCACGCTGACGCCGGGCGAGAACTCGAGGTTCACCCGCTCGGGGAACGACTTGAACCCCTTCATCGTGATCGATTTCAGATACATGCTCTCCTCACTTCGGCGGCATCTAGGCTTGCGGTTGAGTCGGACGCGACGGCTGCCACCGGTCAGGCCCCGAGCCGCTTCAGCGCCTGCTCGGCGGCGACCTGCTCGGCGGCCTTCTTGCTGCGGCCGCTGCCCTCTCCGACCCGCTCCGAGGCGACGATCGCCTCGACCTCGAAGGTGCGCCGGTGCGGCGGGCCGGTCGCCCCGACCACCGCGTAGCTTACGCGCGCCCCGCGCCTGGCGAGAAGCTCCTGCAGGGCGGACTTAAAGTCGATCCTGGTCTCGGCCGCGTGCTCGATCCGCGGCTCGAACGCGGCCGCCACGGCCGCCGCGGTGCGCTCGAAGCCGAAGGCGAGATAGCAAGCGCCGATCAGGGCCTCGGTGCACTCCGGCAGCGGCCGCTCGCCGTCGAGCAGGACCTCCGCCGGGATCGCCCCCGTGACGCCCTCGGGCTCGGCCGCGCGCAGCATCTCCGGCACGCCCAGCCGGCGGCCGACCTCGGCGCAGGAGACACCGCTGACCGCCTGGTTGTGGATCTTCGTCAGGCCCCCGGCGGCGATCGCCTCGAAGCGCTCGGAGAGGTCGGTGGCGACGGAGAGGCCGAGCACGCTGTCGCCGAGGAAGGCGAGGCGCTCGAAGGAGTCGACCCGGCGCTCGGTCCAGGAGGAGTGGGTGAGCGCCTGCTCGCGCAGCTCGGCGGGAAGCTCGCCGATCAGCGACGAGAGCGCCGCGACCGCCGACTCGGAGTCTGCCGCCACCCTGCTCAGGCCGGGGCGTGCTCGACGACGAAGCCGACCGCGTCGCCGACCGTCTCGATCCGCGACGCCTGCTCCTCGGAGACGGTGACCCCGTAGCGGTCCTCGAGCTCCATCACCAGCTCGTAGAGGTCGAGCGAGTCGGCGTCGAGATCCTGCTTGAAGCGGGTCTGCTCGGTGATCTTCCCGATGTCGACCTCGAGCTCCTCGGCGAGGTGCTCGCGGACGAGGGTGAGGACATCGTCGCGCTTCATCTCGCCCTTGATATCACGCGCCATCGCCGGCCGCGAGCGCACCGCGGCCGGCGCCGCCTTCGCGCAGCAGCGCCGCCGTGCGCCCGACCGCGTCGACCTCAGCGCAGCGGGCGGCCAGCCGCACGGCGTTGGCGATGCCCTTGGCGCCGGAGCTGCCGTGGCCGACCACGGCGATGCCGCGCAGGCCGAGCAGGATCGCGCCGCCGGTGGTGTCGGGGTGCAGTTCGCGGCGCAGGCCACCGAGGGCGGGCTTGAGCAGCAGTCCGCCGACGAGGGAGACCGGGTTGGAGCGGGCGGCATCGCCGACGGCGCCGGCGACCGTGCGCGCCGTCCCCTCCATCAGCTTCAGCGCCACGTTGCCGGTGAAGCCGTCGGCGACGACGACGTCGACCACCCCGGAGGTGAGGTCGCCGCCCTCGACGTTGCCGGCGAACTCGATCCCGGCCGCGCCGGAGAGGACGCCGTGCGCCTCGACGACCTCCTCGCGTCCCTTGCCCGACTCCTCGCCGACCGTCAGTAGGCCGACCTTCGGGCTCTCGACCTCGAGCACAGCGGAGCTGAAGGCGGCGCCGAGGAAGGCGAACTGGACCAGATGCTGGGCACGGACTTCGACGTTGGCGCCGACGTCGAGGAAGAGCACGGGTTTGCCCGGGACCGGGACCTGCACCGCCAGGGCCGGCCGCTGCACGCCCTTGAGCCGCTTGAGGCCGAAGGTCGCCGCCGCCATCGTCGCCCCGGTCGAGCCGGCGCTGACCATCGCGTCGGCGCCGTCTTCGGCGACGTCGCGGGCGGCCAGCACCACCGAGGCCTCCTGCTTCGCCCGCACCGCGGCAACGGGATCCTCGTCGTTGGCGATCCATTCCCGGGTCGGGACCACTTCGACCCCCTCGACCCCCTCGAGGTCGAGCTCGGCGGGCGACCCGAAGACGCGCACGCGGATCCCGTCCCCGGCAGCGAGCCTCGCCCCCTCGGCGAGCACGTCGAATCCCTGCTCAGCGCCGTACCCGTCGAGGGCAACGGTGACGCCGCCTCCGGGCGCCACGGCTACTCGGAGTCGGAGCTGGTCGCCGGGGCCTCGGCGACTTTGTGAATGATGACCTCACGCCCGGCGTAGGTACCGCAGGTGGGGCAGACCCGATGGGGCAGTCGCGGGCTGTGGCAGCGCGGGCAGTTGTTCAGCCGCGCCTTGCCGGCCTTGTGATTGGCGCGCCGCTTGTCGCGTCGCGCGCTGGAGGTTCTCTTCTTCGGGACGGCCATCGGTCGCGGGATGGTACCCGGTTCGGGCTCAGTACAGCGCTCTCACTACGGCTAGATCGCCTTGCCTCCAGGCGATCTCGCCGCCGGACCAGGCGACGACGTCCTCCAGCTGGCCCGCCGCGAAGAGATCGCCGATTACCAGCGAGCGGGCGTGATCCTTGACGCGCCGGAAAAGGGCCTGCTTCTTCTCGTCGTCGAGCTGGTTGACGGAGAGCACGGAGACGACGAGGTCCCAGGGGCCGTCGGGGAGCGGGTCCTCGATGCGGGCGAGCTGGACGTCGTCATAGCTCTTGCGGGCGCGGAAGACCATGTCGGGGCTGGCGTCGAGACCGATCACCCAGGCGTCGGGATGGGCCTCGATCAGCCGCCGCGTCGTCTCCCCCGTGCCCATCCCCAGCTCGAGGACGCGCTCGGGCGCGAACGGGATCGCCGCCACGGATTGCTCCTGGAGCTCGTCGTAGCCGGGGATCTCGGCGCGGATCCGTTCCAGGTAAACCTCGGGTGTCCAGTCGAATTGGGCCATCTCGTAACCTCGTCAGGAGGGAGTCATCGTAAGCCCGTAACCAGCGGAGGTTCGCTCAATGTCCCAACTGCGCACGACGGTCATCGATCTCTCGCGGCTCTCGCTGGCCCACGGCGAGGGCAAGCGGGTGGAGGTTCCGGTCGAGCTCGACCCCTTCGAGCTCGGCGGCCAGTCCTACTCGGCGAACCCGCCGTCGCCGATGATCCGGCTCGAGGTTTCCCGTCCCAGCGGCGGCTTCGCCTTCCGGATCCGCTTCCAGGTCCACCTCGAGGGGCCCTGCATGCGCTGCCTCGGCCCCGCCGCGCTCGACCTCGACGTCGAGTCCCGCGAGGTCCACCAGGCCGACACCGAAGACGCCGACCTGCTCAGCCCATACGTGGAGGACGACGAGCTCGACATCGGCCGCTGGGCCCACGACGCCACCCTCCTCGCCCTCCCCACCCGCTTCCTCTGCCGCCCCGGCTGCGCCGGCCTCTGCGCGGTCTGCGGCGAGTCCCTCAACGACGCCGACCCCACCGACCACGAACACGACACGGGCATCGACCCCCGCTGGTCGGCCCTCAAAGACCTCAAGCTCGAGTAAGCCCGCCGTCGTGAGCGAGGGGCCGCTAAGGCTGCTCTAGCTCGGCAGCCGGCTCGTCATCGCGGCCGGCCAGCCTGTCTCGCCCGCGCTGCACGGCGGCGAGGAACTTCTGAAGGTTGACTTCGAGGGTGTTGAGGATCTCGTCGGCGTAGTCCTCGGCGCCGAGGCGGATTTCACGCTCGCGGGTGCGGGCGTCCTCGACGATCTCGTCGGCGGCGCGCTCGGCCTGCTTGGTGACCTCCTCGTCGGAGATCAGGCGGGCCTGCTGCTCGCGGGCCTCGCGGACAATCCGCTCCGCCTCGCGTTTGGCCTCGGCCAGCATCTCCTGGCGCTCCTTGACGATCCAGCGCGCCTGCTTGATCTCCTCGGGGATCGTCGCGCGCATCTGGTCGAGGAGGTCGTAGATCTCCTCGCGGTCCACACGCACCTGATCCGTCAGCGGGACGGGTCGGGCGTTGTGGACGACGTCGTCCAGCTTGTCTATGAGAACGAGAACGTCCATTTGAGGTCGTAAGCCTACGTGTATGCGGGGGGTTTGGTGAAGATGGCGTTATCCAGGGCGTTTTTTGCAAGCCGTCGCCCACCGGGCCGACCGTGGCGAGACAGCCTACCTGTCGTCAAGGCGCTCGGAAAGCGCGGCCGCGACCGGGCCCGGCACGAGGTCGGAGACGTCGCCGCCGAAGGTCGCCATCTCCTTGACCCCAGTCGAGGAAAGGAAGCTGTAGTGCGGCGAGGCGATCACGTAGATGCTCTCGATGCCGGGATCGAGCTTGCGGTTGAGCTGCGCCATCTCGAACTCGTACTCGAAGTCGGAGATCGCCCGCAGGCCCTTGACGATCGATCTGGCGCCGTTGTCGCGGGCGAACTCGACCAGCAGCGTGGCGAAGATCTGGACCTCGACGTTGGGCAGGTCCGCGGTCGCCATGGCGATGAAGTCGCGGCGCTCCTCGGCGTTGAAGAGCGTCTTCTGCTTGCGGACCGGGTTGTTGACGACGCCGACGACGACGCGGTCGAACACCTTCGAGGTCCTGGTGATGATGTCGATGTGGCCGTTGGTGACGGGGTCGTAGCTGCCCGGGCAGACGACGGTGCCGTTGCGGCGCTCGTTCTCGTTCACCGCGAGGCCTGCGTGTAGATGGAGACGTCGGCGGCGCCGTAGCGGCGCTGCCGCAGGCGCTCCAGCGAGTCGATGCGCAGCGCCTTGCCGGCGCCGCTCTCGACGATCGCCCGGCCGCCGGGAGCGAGCAAGGCGGGCAGATGGGTGTTGAGGGGCTCGGTCACGCGGTCGGCGAGTCTATATGGGGCATCGACGAAGACGAGGTCGAACTTCCCCGCCTCCGAGCGCTCGGAGGCCTGCCCCAGCCAGCGCTCGACGTCCGTCCTGACCAGCTCCGCGCGCTCCCCGAGCCCCAATCGCTCGACGTTGCCGAGCGCCGGCCGGGTGTCGCGATCGACCAGGACGGCGCGCCCGGCGCCGCGCGAGAGCGCCTCGATCGCGAGCGCGCCGGTGCCGCAGTAGAGGTCGAGGACCGCCGCTCCAAGCACCCGCTCGCCCAGCGCCGAGAAGATCGCCTCGCGGACGCGGTCGGAGGTCGGGCGGACCTTCCAGCCGCGCGGCGCGACCAGGCTCTGGCCCCCGAGCTCTCCGGCGATCACCCTCATCGCACCATTAGAGGGCAATCGGGTCGGCGGCACCGGCGCCGAAGCGGCGGCGGGCGGCGTCGAGCAGCGGCCCCAGCGCCGGATCGGCGAGCGAGCCGTGGGCGCGCAGCAGCGCGACCACCTCGTCGCGGGCATCGATCAGGGTCGGCGTGTCCTCCGGCAGCGCGGCGACGGCGAAGCGCGGCAGGCCGCTCTGGCGGGTGCCGAGGATCTCGCCCTCGCCGCGCAGGCTGAGGTCGACCTCGGCGAGCCTGAAGCCGTCGCGCTCCTTGGCCACCGCCTCGAGCCGCCGCTTCGCCATCCCCCCCGGCCGCTCGGCGAAGAGCATGCACTGCGAGGGGTGCTCGCCGCGGCCGATCCGGCCGCGCAGCTGGTGCAGCTGGGAGACGCCGAAGCGCTCCGCCCCCTCGACGATCATCACCGTCGCGTTGGGGACGTCGATCCCGACCTCGATCACCGTGGTCGCGACGAGGACGTCCGTCTCCCCCGCCGCGAACGCGCGCATCGCCTCCGCCTTGGCGGCGGAGGGCATCTGGCCGTGCAGGAGGCCGACCTCGAAGTCGCGCAGCTCGGTGGCCCGCAAGCGCTCGGCCTCGACCTGCGCCGCCTTGCCCTCGATTTTCTCCGACTCCTCGACCAGCGGGCAGACGACGAACGCCTGGCGCCCCTCGCGCAACCGCTCGCGCAGGAACTCATATGCGCCGGCGCGGCGCTGCTCGCCGACCAGCCAGGTCTCGACCGGCTTGCGGCCGGCCGGCAGCTCGTGCAGGGCCGTGGTGTCGAGGTCTCCGTAGGCGGTCAGGGAGAGCGTGCGCGGGATCGGCGTCGCGGTCATGTGGAGGACGTGCGGCGCCATCCCTCTGACGCCCTTGGAGTCGAGAGCACGGCGCTGCTCGACCCCGAAGCGGTGCTGCTCGTCGACCACGCAGAGACCGAGGCGGGCGAACTCCACGGTCGGCTCGATCAGGGCGTGGGTGCCGACGATCAGGCCGAGCTCGCCGCTGGCGAGGCGGTCGAGCGCCTCGCGCCGCCGCGGCGCCGGGGTCGCCCCGGTCAGCAGCGCGAAGGGGGTCGCCTCGGCGGCCAGCAGGCGGCCGAGGGTGAGCGCGTGCTGCTCGGCCAGCGTCTCGGTCGGCGCCATCAGCACCGCCTGGAAGCCGGCTTCCAGCGCGCGCAGCATCGCGTAGACGGCGACGACGGTCTTGCCGCTCCCCACCTCGCCCATCAGCAGCCGCTGCATCGGCTCGCCGGAGTCGAGGTCGGCGTCGATCTCGTCGAAGGCGGCCAACTGGTCCCCGGTCGGCTCGAACGGCAGCGAGTCGACCCAGCGGCCGACCGGCTCGCCGGGCCGCCCCAGCCGCGGCCCCGGTCGCGCGGTCCGGTGCGAGCGCTTGCGCGTCGCCAGGATCGCCTGGTAGAGGAACAGCTCTTCGAAGGCGATCCGGCTCAGGGCGACGTCCGCCTCCTCCTCGCTCTGCGGGAAGTGGGCGGCGCGGATCGCGTCGCCGACGCCGGCCAGGTTGCGGCGGGCGCGCAGCTCGGCCGGCAGCCCCTCGATCGCGTTCTCCGCCCAGCGGCAGGACTGCTCAGCCCAGTCGCGGAGACGCTGCGGGCGCAGGGCCTCGGTGGCGGGGTGGATAGGGACGAAGGTCGCGGGCCGGGGGTGAGCCGGCTCGCCCCCGGCAGACACGAGCTCGTACTCGTTTACCGCGAAACCACGTTTGCTGAGCTTGCCGGTGAGGAGGAGGCGGGTTTCCGGGGTGAGCTTGTCCGCTATCCAGGGCTGGTTGAACCAGGTGGCGCGGGTGTGGCCGGATTCGTCGCCGACTTTGACGGTGACGATGGTCGGGCCGCGGCGGCGGAAGGGGCGGGGCTTCGGTCCCAGGACTTCGACCAGGACGGTGGCGGCCTGACCGTCTTCGAGGTCGCCAAGAGGCTGTACCGAACGATCGCGATGGCTGCGGGGGAAGCGGAGGAGGACGTCGCCGACGGTCCGGATGCCGGCCTCGGCGGCTGCTTCGGAGAGCTTGAGGCCGACGCCGTCGAGGGCCTCGATCGAGACGTCGAGGACGGAGGGTCGGGGCCAGTGGACCGGGGCGTCGCGCAGGTCGGCGCGGCTCAGCTCACGGGCGCCGGCGAAGGACCGCACTTAGTGGCCCGTCCGGCGAATCCCGGCACTGATTGGGCGGCTGCAAACCTTCGCCGGCTTTTGTCCTCGACCGGCCAAATAGCCCTCGCTATTCGGCCGTCCTGCGTCCGCGGCCGACTCGGTTTTCGCTCGCCGAATCAGCACCGGGCTCACCAGACGGGCCACTACTGGGCGGCGAGCAGCCACCACCAGCTCGGCTGGCCTCCCTCGTGGGTCTCGACCTCGACCCCGGCGGGAACGTGGGTGTCGATCTCCGAGAGCGGGATCGGCGCCCCGTCGCCGGAGATCACGGTGACGATCTCGGCTCCCTTGGCGAGGCGCTGCAGGGTCGCCGTCAGGGTCGAGCCGGTGCCGCCCCAGGCGACGATCTCGTTGTCGGCGAAGCCAACGGCGTCGCCCTGCTTGAAGCGTCCCTGGGCATCGTCGCGGGCAGCCGGCGCGACGCCGCCGGTGGCGACGCCGACGAGCGCCGACTCCAGCCGCTCGGCGTTCTCATCGGCCGAGGCGGCGGGGTCGAGCTCGACCAGGGCCAGCAGGCTCGCCTGCTGGGAGGTGGCGGCGACGACCCGAGCCGGCTTCTCGGAGAGCTCGCAGGCACGCTCGGCGGCCATCACCACGTTGGAGGAGCTGGGCAGGACGAGCACCTCCTCGGCGCCGACGCCGTGGATCCCGGCCAGCAGCTCGTAGGTGGAGGGGTTGAGCGTCTCGCCGCCGGGGATGACGTCGGCGCCGAGCTCGGCGAAGAGTCGCTCCAGGCCGTCGCCCGCGGCCACCGCGAGCACGCCCGTGCGACCGGCGGCAAGGCGGGCGTCGCGCTCGGCCATCTGCTTGCGCATGTCGGCGACATCGAGGTTGGTGACCTCACCGGCGCCCTCGAACAGCGCCACCGCCGCCTCCGGCTCGTCGGTGTGGACGTGCACCTTGAGGGTCGCCTCGTCGCCGACGACCAGGACCGAGTCGCCGAGGCCCTCCAGCCGGGGCAGGAAGTCGCGCGATGAGAGGCCGCTGC
This sequence comes from uncultured Solirubrobacterales bacterium, assembly GCA_963735235.1. Lineage (GTDB taxonomy): Bacteria > Actinomycetota > Thermoleophilia > Solirubrobacterales > 70-9 > VAYN01. The sequence goes on from CAVTKD010000014.1 coordinate 195,969, forward strand.
CGGCGACGATGAAGTTGGTGCAGTAGCGGTAGCGGCTGTCCTCGTGGTGGGGCAGGCTGCGGCGCGGCGGCTCGTAGTGCGACACCTCGGGCAGCTCGTCGTCGCCCCGCAGGGCGGCGACGACCCCGGCCAGGATCAGGACCAGGCCATGCCCGCCGGCATCGACCACGCCGGACTCGCGCAGCACCTCGAGCTGCTCCGGCGTGCGCGCCACCGCCCGCTCGCCATCCTCGATGGCCCGCTCCAGAACCTCGGCCAGGATTGCGTCCTGCTGCGCTTCGCCGACATCGCGGCCGAGGCGCTGCTTATCGGCCTCGAGGTGGGCGAGCTGACGGGTCAGGGAGTGGGCCATCTCGCGGAAGACGGTCAGCATCGTCCCCTCGGCCGGCTCGCGCACCGACTCGTAGGCGGCGTCGGCGGCGCTGGCGAAGGCGGCGGCGACCAGCACGGGGTCGACCAGCTCGCCGGAACGACTGGCCAACTCCTCCGCGGCGCCGCGGACGATCTGGCTGAGGATCACGCCGGAGTTGCCGCGGGCCCCCATCAAGGCCGCCCGCGCCAGCGCCTGGACCAGCTCGGTGCGGTCGACCTCGTCGACATCCAGTTCGTCGAGACGGTCGAGCTCCTCCATCACGGCGCGCAGCGTCATCGCCATGTTGTCGCCGGTGTCGCCATCGGCGACAGGGAAGACATTGAGGTCGTTGACCTCCTGGCGTCGCGCCTCCAGCGAGGCATAGGCAGAACTAATGACCCGTCGGAACCGGGCGATCGAGGGATCCGGCATCGGCAGGGGAATCTAGCCGCAGGGGAAGATGGTTGGGACGCGGCCGACGAAGTTCGGTTGCTAGCGTGCCCGCGGATGCGAGGCTTTGCCACCTGGACCACCGGTCACCGCAAGACGGTGATCATCGGCTGGATCGTTGCCCTGATCGTGATCGGCGGCATCTCCGGCTCGGTCGGAGCCGACTTCAGCGAAGAATTCAAGTTGCCTGCTTCCGACTCCAAGGAAGCCTTCGACCTGCTCGAAGAAAAGTTCCCGGCCCAGTCCGGCGACAGCGCGCAGGTCGTCTTCAAGGCCGAGGGCGGGGTTGAAGCGCCGGCCGTGAAGAAGGAGATGACGGCGGCTTTCGCGGAAATCGAAAAGTTCCCCCATGTCAGCGAAGTCGCCACCCCCTACGAGCAGGGCGGCGCTGGTGCGGTCAGCGACGACGGCGAGATCGCCTACGCAACGATCCAGTTCGACGCCGCCGGCAACGAACTCGACAAAGAGAAGACGCGAGAAATCATCGCGATCGCCCAGAAGCCCGCGGGCGACGGCCTCCAGGTCGAGCTCGGCGGCAACCTGATCGCCGAAGCCGAACAGGAAGAAGGCGACTCCTCCTTCGGGATTGGCCTGCTGGCGGCGATGATCATCCTCCTGATCACCCTTGGCTCGGTCGTGGCGATGGGACTGCCGATCGTCACCACGCTGTTCGCGCTCGGCGTCGGCATCGGCCTGGTCACGCTCAGCAGTCACGTCTTCGACATGGCCCAGTTCGCGCCGATCCTGGCGGCAATGATCGGCCTTGGCGTCGGCGTCGATTACGCGCTCTTCATCTTCACCCGCTTCCGCAACGGGCTCGACGACGGGCTGGAGCCGCGCGCGGCGGCAATCGCCGCCGTCGACACCGCGGGCCGCGCTGTCCTCTTCGCCGGCGTCACCGTGATCATCGCCCTGCTGGGCATGTTCCTGCTCAGTCTCACCTTCCTCTACGGGGTGGCGACGGCGGCGGCGCTCGCGGTCCTGTTCACGATGATCGCGGCGCTGACCCTGCTGCCGGCGCTGCTGACGATCGTCGGACACCGGGTCGACCGGCTCCGCATCCCCGGTCTCGGCAACCGCGGCCCGATCGCCATCGAGAAAACCAAGTGGTACCGCTGGAGTCACCAGATCCAGCGTCGTCCCTGGCTGGCAGCCACCCTCTCCGGCGGCCTCCTGATCCTCCTCTGCGTCCCCACCCTCTCGCTGCGCCTCGGCACCAACGACGCCGGCACCGAACCGCCGGAGAAGACGACCCGCAAGGCCTACGACCTGCTGGCGGAGGGCTTCGGCCCCGGCTTCAACGGCCCCTTCATGATGGTCGCGGCGCTGCCGTCGAAGGGAGACGACGCGGCGCTGGTGCAGCTGAAGCAGAAGCTGGAAGACGAAGAAGGCGTCGCCGCCACGACCGACATCAGCCTCAACCCGGCGAAGAACACCGGGGTCTTCCAGGTCTACCCGTCGACCTCGCCCCAGAGCGAGGCGACGACCGAACTGCTCGACCGCATCCGCGACGACGTGATCCCGCCGATCGAGCAGTCGACGGGCGCGCAGCTCCACGTCGGCGGCATCAACGCGATCTTCGAGGACTTCGGCAACGCGATCACGGAAAAGCTGCCGCTCTTCATCGGCGTCGTCGTGCTGCTCTCGGCGCTGCTGCTGATGGCCGTCTTCCGCTCGGTGCTGGTGCCGCTGAAGGCGGTGGTGATGAACCTGCTCTCGATCGGCGCCGCCTTCGGCCTGATCGTCGCCGTCTTCCAGTGGGGCTGGGGCGCGAGCCTGATCGGGGTCGACAACACCGGGCCGATCATCTCCTTCTTCCCGATCTTCCTCTTCGCGATCGTCTTCGGGCTCTCGATGGATTACGAGGTCTTCCTGATGTCCCGCATTCACGAGGAGTGGGAGCACAGCCACGACGCCACCCGTTCGGTTACCCGCGGCCTCGCCCTGACCGGCCGCGTGATCACCGCCGCCGCGGCGATCATGGTCACCGTCTTCGCCTCCTTCATGCTCGGCGACGAACGGGTCATCAAACTCTTCGGCCTCGGCCTGGCCTCCGCCGTCTTCATCGACGCCGTGATCATCCGCTCGGTCCTGGTCCCGGCGATCATGCAGATCTTCGGCACCCGCGCCTGGTGGCTCCCCTCCTGGCTCGACCGCATCCTCCCCAAGCTGCACGTCGAGCCGGCCGAGGGCGATCCCAGCCCGACCGGCGAGCACCCGGTCATTCAGCAAGCCGACTAGTCCAGTCGCTCTCCTGAGGTCGTAGACCAAGGGAGAGCGCGACGGCGGCGAAGCGGCAGTGCTCCGCACGACGCGAAGCCGACGGTGCGCTCTCGCGCAGCGCCCTACGACCTCAGGCGGCCTTGGTGACCTTGTTCGACTTCAGGCAGCGCGTGCAAACGTAAGCGCGCAGCGGGCGGCCGTTCTCCTGGATCCGCACCTTCTGCAGGTTCGGATCGAAGCGCCGCTTGGTCGCGACCATCGAGTGGCTTCTGGACTGGCCGAACGCCGGTCCCTTGCCGCAGCTGTGACATACCTTGGCCATCGGAGCGTGGATAGTAGCCAGTCAGGCGAGCTGGCGCTTCAGCAGCGCCATGCGGGCGACGGTGAGGGCGGCGTTGCGGCCCTGGTCGCGCTTGCCGCCGCCGGCCCGGGCCAGGGCCTGCTCCATGTTGTCGCAGGTGATCACGCCGAAGGCGCAGGGGACGCCGGTCTCCAGCTGCACGTCCTGGATGCCGCGGGCGGCCTCGGCACAGACGAAGTCGTAGTGGTCGGTCTCGCCGCGGATGACGACGCCGAGGCAGGCGACGCCGGCGTAGCCGCGTTCGGCGAAGACCTTGGCTGCGAAGGGCAGCTCGTAGGCGCCGGGGACCGAGACCTCGGTCACCGACCCGGCGGGAACGCCGGCGATCTCGAAGCCTTCGCCGGCGCCCTTCAACAGCCGCTGGGCGAGATCCTCGTAGAAGCGACCGACGCAGACGCCGAAGTGCAGCGGCGCCAGCGTCTCGCGCTCGTCTTTTCGAAACTCCTCCAGGAAGGCGCCGCCCTCAGCCATCCTCGGCCTTCGCGTCGCGCTGCTCCTCGTCGTGGATCATCTCCTCGTCGAGGCCGAGGCCCTGGTGGTGCAGCGAGTGGCCCATCTTGTCGCGCTTGGCGCGCAGGTAGGCCTCGTTGTGGGTGTTGGGATCGGCCTCGATCGGGACCTGTTTGGTGACCGAGAGGCCGTAGCCCTCGAGGCCGACGATCTTTTTCGGGTTGTTGGTGAGGATGCGGATGCTGGTCAGGCCGAGGTCGCCGAGGATCTGGGCGCCGATCCCGTAGTCGCGCAGGTCGGCGGGAAGGCCGAGCTTGAGGTTGGCCTCGACGGTGTCGGCGCCCTCCTCCTGCAGTTTGTAGGCGCGCAGCTTGTTCAGCAGGCCGATCCCCCGTCCCTCCTGGGAGAGGTAGAGGAGGACGCCCTGGCCCTCCTCCTCGATCATCGCCAGCGCCGCCGCCAGCTGGTCGCCGCAGTCGCAGCGCATGCTGTGGAAGACGTCGCCGGTGAGGCACTCGCTGTGCACACGGACGAGCACGTCCTCGGCCCCGTCCACGTCGCCTTTGACCATCGCCACGTGGTGTTTGTCGTCGACCAGGGAGCGGTAGCCGACCGCGGTGAAGTCGCCGAAGGAGGTCGGCAGCGCCGTCGCGACGACGCGCTCGACCAGCTTCTCGGTGCGGCGCCGGTAGGCGATCAGGTCGGCGACGGTGCACATCTTCAGGCCGTGCTTGCGGCAGTAGGGGATCAGGTCCGGGACCCGGGCCATGGTGCCGTCGTCGTTCATCACCTCGCAGATGACGCCGGCGGGCGTGAGGCCGGCGAGGCGGGCGAGGTCGACGCTGGCCTCGGTGTGGCCGGTGCGCTCGAGGACCCCGCCGTCTTTGGCCCGCAGCGGGAACATGTGGCCGGGGACGACGATGTCGCGGGCACCCGAGTTGGGGTCGATCGCGACCTGGACCGTGTGGGCGCGGTCGTGGGCGGAGATGCCGGTGCTGACGCCGCCTGCGGCCTCGATCGTCACCGTGAAGGCGGTCTGCAGCGGCGCCTCGTTCTTCGCGGCCATCAGGTTGAGGCCGAGCCGTTCGCAGCGTTCGGCGGTCAGCGTCAGGCAGATCAGCCCGCGTGCCTCCTTGGCCATGAAGTTGACCGCCTCGGGGGTGGCAAACTGAGCCGCCATCACCAGGTCGCCCTCGTTCTCGCGGTCCTCACTGTCGCAGACGACGACCATGCGGCCACGGCGGATCTCTTCGAGCGCTTCCTCGATCGTAGAGAAGGGGCTCTCCCCCGCCTCGGTCGCTGCGTCTTTGTTCTGACCCTCCGTCATCTGACTCACGCTCGCTCCTTTCCAGCGAATGGTGCCACCAACCGCTCCACGTACTTCGCCACGATGTCGCACTCGACGTTGAGCTTGTCGCCCGCCGAGGCGCTGCCAAGATTCGTTCGCTCCAGGGTCTCCGGGATCAATGACACCTCGACCCAATCGGCATCTAGCGCCGCGATCGTGAGGCTGACCCCGCTGAGGGTGATCGAGCCCTTGTCGACGGCATAGCGGATCAGCTGTGGCGCGAGGCCGACCCGGAGCCGCCGCGCGAAGCCGTCCTCCGTGACCGCGACGACCGTGCCGACCCCGTCGGCGTGGCCCTGGACGATGTGGCCGCCGAGGCGGTCGGAGGCCTGCATCGCCAGCTCCAGGTTGACGCGGGCGCCGGCCCCGACGGCGCCGAGGGCGGTGACCTCGAGCGTCTGGTTCATCGCCTCGGTGGCGAAGCCGCCGGCGTCGACGGAGGTCGCGGTGAGGCAGACGCCGTTGACGGCGACGGAGTCGCCGAGGGCGATCTGCGGCGCCAGGGTCGTGGCGATCTGGAGGCGCGCGCCGGCGGCTCCGGAATCAAGGGACTCGACGCTGCCGACGTCCTGGATCAGGCCCGTGAACACGTCACCACTCCTTGAAGCGGGCCGTGATCAGGGTGTCATCGCCGACGGGCTCGGAGGTGGAGGACAGGGCGGCGCGGCGCGGCGCGGAAGGCCTGCGGGCGAGGTATTCGTTCTCGGCCTCCCCCTCCGGGCTCCCCGCGCGAGCCACGTCTCCGGCTCCCCCCAGCAGGACCGGCGCGATGAAGACTCGGGACTCGTCGAGTTGGTCGGCTGACGCGAAGGCGGAAGCGAGGGTTTGGCCGCCCTCCAGGAAGAGGCTGGTGATTTCGCGGCGGCCGAGGTCCGCGAGGGCGGAGGCGATGCGGTCGGCAGGGGTCGGGCCACTGGCGATGAGGGTTTCGGCGCCGGCGGCCCTGAGCGCACCGGTGCGGGCCGGGTCGGCCTCGGTGGAGGTGACCACCAGGACAGTGGATTGATCAAGGGTGGTCATCAGTTGGGAGCCAAGCGGAAGGCAGGCCTGGGAGTCGAAGACGATGCGGACCGGCTGACGGGTCAGTTCCGGGTGGCGGGCGGTGAGCAGGGGGTCGTCGGCGAGGACGGTGCCGATGCCGACGGCGATCGCGTCCGATTCGCCGCGCCAGCGGTGGACCATGGCCTGGCTGAGCTCGCCGGAGATCCAGGGCGAGTCGCCGGGCGCGGTCGAGGTCTGCCCGTCGAGCGACATCGCCAGCTTCAGGGTCACCAGCGGCAGGCCGGTGCGGGCGTGCTTGCGAAACGGCTGATTGAGCAGCCGTGCCGCGGTGGCCTCCGCCCCGGCCGCAAACGCGACATCGACCCCCCCGTCGCGAAGAATCCCCGGCCCACGCCCGGAGGCCTTCTCGGTCGGGTCCTCGGAGGCGATCACGACCCGCCCGATCCCCGCCTCCAAGATCGCCTCGACACATGGCGGCTGCCGCCCCTGGTGCGCACAGGGCTCCAAGGTCACGTACATCGTCGCCCCCGCCGGATCCTCCCCCCGCTCCCGGCAATCCTCCAGAGCAGACCGCTCCGCATGGAGCCCCCCCAACTCGGCATGAAACCCCTCACCGATGACCTCGCCGTCCCGCACGATCACCGCCCCGACCAGCGGGTTCGGGCTCACCCGCCCGCGCCCGCGCTCGGCAAGCTCCAGCGCCCGCCTGAGATGGGCTTGATCCACGGTTGTGACCTGGCTGTTCATCGAACCGATTGACGAGTCAATCAACCGCAATTCTACGCCCCTCGCGCGTATGACTCCAGGAGAGAGGTCGAGAACGGACATACTTGCCCGCCCGCAGGCCTCTCCCCTGGAGGCGCCCGCGCGCCGGGTGCGCAAATACCCTGATCGACCCGCCATATGAAGCTGATCATCCAAATTCCTTGCCTCAACGAGGAGCAGACGCTGCCCGCGACGATCGCCGATCTCCCCCGCGAGATCCCCGGCATCGAGGTCGTCGAGCTGCTCGTCATCGACGACGGGTCGACCGACCGCACCGTCGAGGTCGCCCGCGAGCACGGGGTCGAGCACATCGTCCGCCTGACCAACAACAAGGGCCTTGCCGCCGGCTTCCAGGCCGGGCTGGATGCATGCCTGAAGCTCGGCGCCGACATCGTCGTCAACACCGACGCCGACAACCAGTACCAGGGCGCCGATGTGGCGAAGCTGGTCGCGCCGATCCTCGCCGGCGAGGCCGACATGGTGGTCGGCGATCGCCAGGTTGGCCAGATCGACCATTTCTCCGGCTCCAAAAAAGGCCTGCAGCGGCTGGGCAGCTGGGTCGTGCGGCGGCTCTCGGGGACCGCGGTCACCGACACCACCTCCGGCTTCCGCGCCTACAACCGCGAGGCGGCCCTGCAGCTCTCGGTCGTCGACAACTTCACCTACACGCTGGAGAGCCTGATCCAGGCCGGCAAGATGCTGGTCGCGGTCGACCAGGTCACGGTCGGGACCAACCCGCAGACCCGCGAGTCGCGGCTGTTCGACTCGACCGGCGCCTACGTGCGCCGCAACGGCCCGGCGATCCTGCGGATCTACGCCCGCTACGAGCCGCTGCGCGCCTTCGCGACCGCCGGCGCCCTCGTCCTGCTGCTGGCCCTGGCGGCCTGGCTGCCCTTCCTGATCGACTGGATCTTCAACGGCCGCAGCAACGGCCACATCCAGTCGCTGATCCTCGGTGCCGTCCTCTTCATCGCCGCCGTGCAGCTGTTCGCGCTCGGCATCATCGGCGACCTGCTGGCCGGGCAGCGGGTGATGACCCAGCGGGTCTTCGAGCGGGTGCGGCGGGTCGAGCTGGCGCTCGGTGTAGAGCCCTCCCACTACGAGCGCGGCGCCGAGGAGGAGCGGTGAGCGCGGAGCCCGCGAACGGCGGCACTCTGAGCACCGGGGCGGCGGAGAGTGGCGCCGACTACGGCAAGACCGCGAGCTTCCTGGCGGTCGGCGTCGGCCTCACCGGCGTCGTCACCTACGCCTACTTCCTGATCGCCTCGCACGTCCTCTCTAAACCCGACTACGGGCAGATCACGGTGCTCTGGTCAGCGGTCTTCATCACGATCTCGACCCTCTACCGGCCGATCGAACAGCTGCTCTCCCGCCACATCTCCGAGCGGGTGTTGAAGGGCGAGCCGATCAGCCAGCCGATGCGGGTCGCCTCGACGATCCAGCTAGGCCTCTCGCTCTTCTTCGCCGTCGCCGCCCTGGCCCTGCGCGGGCCGATCCAGAACGGCCTGCTCGAGGGCAACGAAACCCTCTACTGGGTCTTCTTCTCCTCGGTCCTCTTCTACGCGGCCAGCTACTTCGCCCGCGGCTTCCTCGCCGGCCAGCAGCGCTTCGGCCTGTTCGTGGCGCTGATCCTCTCCGAATCCTGCTTCCGCACGATCTTCGCGGTGCTGGTCGCGGTCAGCGTCCTGAGCGGCCAGTCGGCGGTGGCGATCGGCATCGTCGCGGCGCCGGCGCTGAGCCTGATGGTCGTCCCCTTTGCCTTCGCGCGGCGGGCGAAAACCCAGGAGGGGATGCCCACAGCGCCCCCGTCGGGCAAAGAGGAGGAGTTCTCCTTCGCCGAGGGTGGCGGCTTCGCGGCCGGGGTGCTGCTGATCATGTTCAGCGAACAGGCCTTCCTCAACGCCGGGCCGCTGATCACGCGCGGGCTCCAGGGCGCCGCGGCGGCGGGCTTCATCTTCAACGTGCTGATGCTGGCGCGGGCGCCGCTGCAGCTGTTCCAGTCGGTCTCGACCAGCATCCTGCCCCACCTGACCAAACTCCACGCCAGCGAAACCGAGGAGGGCGCACGCGAATTCGGCAAAACGGTGCGGGTCGTGCTGCTGGGCATCGCCGCCTTCACCGCGCTGGTGCTGGTCGTGGTCCTGATCGCCGGGCCGAAACTGATGCAGATCGCCTTCAGCAACAAGTTCACCTACGACCGCCCCGGGCTGCTGCTGGTCTCGCTCGGGATGGGGCTCTACCTCTGCTCGGTGACGGTCAACCAGGCCTGCATCGCCCAGGGCCAGGTGCGGCGCGCCTCGGTGCGCTGGATCACCTGCGCCGCCCTCTTCATCGGCTGGAACTTCGTGCCGCTGGTCAGCAACGAGTTCCGCCGGGTGGAGATCGGCTTCCTGCTCGCCGCCGGGGTTCTCTTCGCGCTCCTCTACTACGTCTACCGCCGTCCGCACGAGCGGGCCGAGGACGTGCCGCAGCCGGGCTCGGGCGAGGAGCTGGAGGCGCGCTTGGCGATGCTGGACGAGCAGGTCTGAGGCCGGAACCGCGGTCCGGCCTCGCGGCGTGCCTGCAGGCGGGAATCGATCATCTAGGGTCCGTCGATGGGTGGACACGACGCCGACCTGATCCTGATCGCCGGCGCCCTGCTCGCGGCCGGGATCGTCGGGGCGCTGCTGGCCGAGCGGCTGCGGATACCCGGGCTGCTGATCTTCCTCGGGCTGGGGATGCTGGCCGGCTCGGAGGGGATCGGCGGGATCCACTTCAACGAACCGGGCCTGGCCCGGACCCTGGGCACGATCGCCCTGGTCCTGATCATCTTCGAGGGCGGCCTGACCGCGGGCTGGTCGGAGATCCGGCCGGTGCTCGGCACGGCAGCCTCGCTGGCGACGCTGGGCACTCTGCTGACGGCGCTGATCGCCGGGCTAGCGGCGAAGCTGATCTTCGGGCTCAGCACCCTCGAGGGGATGCTGGTCGGCTCCGCCGTCGCCGCCACCGACTCGGCGGCAATCTTCGCGGTGCTGCGCCGCTCGACCCTGGAGAAGCGCCTGGCCCGCTCGCTCGAGGGGGAGTCGGGGATGAACGACCCGGTGGCGCTGCTGCTGGTGATCGGCTTCATCGAATGGATCCAGCAGCCCGGCTACGGGATCGAGGACATGCTCGGGCTGCTGGCCCTGAAGCTGGTCCTCGGCGTCGTGATCGGCTACGTCTTCGGCCGCCTCGCGGTCGCCGCCCTGACCGCGGTGCGGCTGCCGACCGACGGGATCTACCCGGTCGCGACGATCGCCATCGCCGGCCTCGCCTATGGCATCGCCGAGGTCGCCCACGGCTCCGGCCTGCTCGCCGTCTACCTGACCGCACTGGCGCTCGGCTCCGGCAACATCCCCGCCCGGCGCACCGTCGTCTCCTTCCACGAGGGGCTCGGCTGGGTCGCCCAGATTGCCCTCTTCATCCTGCTCGGGCTGCTGGTCTTCCCCAGCGCCCTGGCCGACGTGGCGCTGAAGGGGCTGGCGCTGTCGGCGGCGCTGATCTTCGTCGCCCGCCCGGTCGCCGCCTTCATCGCCACCGCCTTCGCCTCGTTGAACCTGCGCGAGCGCCTGATGCTCGGCTGGGCCGGCCTGCGCGGGGCGACGCCGATCTGGCTCGCCACCTTCCCGGTCGTCGCCGGGGTCGGCAGCGGCCGCGAGGAGTTCGCGATCGTCTTCTTCGTCGTCGTCACCTCGACTCTGATCCAGGGGGCCAGCTTCGAGCCTTTGGCGAAGCGGCTCGGCTTGACCACGGACGAGCCGGCGCTGCCGCGGCGGCTGCTGGAGTCGGGGCGGATCCGCCGCATGGGCGGCGACGTGATCGCTTACCGGCTGCCGCCCGGAGCGGCGGCGGCGGGGCACAGGGTGCGCGAGCTGGAGCTGCCGCGCGAGGCGCTGGTCAACGTGATCGTCCGCGACGGGCACGCGATCCCGCCCCGCGGCTCGACCGAAATGCGCGAGGGCGACGAGCTCCACGTGCTGGTCCGCAGCGAGCTGCGCGAGGAGGTCGAGGCGATGACCAAGGTCTGGACCAAGGGCCCGGTCGGACGGCCGCCGCCGCCGCAGATGCCGCACCGCGCCGCCTCGCAGATCTTCTCGGTGCGGCCGGCGCGCGAGGGCGACGACCCGCTGGCGCTGGTCGAGGTCGACGGGATCCCGGTGCTGGCGGTGCTGCGCAGCCGCCGCGACGGCGTCGGCGCGATGGCGGCACTGGCCGACGGCCGCTACGCGGTGACCGGTGACGACGTGATCGCGATCGGAGGGCGCCGGGCACTTGCGGGCTGGTGCGAGCGCCGCGCTGCCCGCCCCGGCGTCGATCAGGCCGAACGCGCCTGGTGGCAGGAGGTCACGGGCGCGCTGATTACGCGCGGCCGACCGAGCTAACCCCCGGCCGACGGGCCGAAATGTCGACCCTGGCCCAACCTATCGGCCCGCCGGCCTCAGTTTGCGCCGGCGGCCTGGGCGATCGCCGTGTAGGCGGCTGCGGGGTCGGCGGCGCCGAAGATCGCGGAGCCGGCTACGAAGAGAGAGGCGCCGGCGGCGGCGATCGGGCCGGCGGTGACGGTGTCGATGCCGCCGTCGACCTCGACCCGGGCGTCGCCGACGAGCTGACGCAGGCGTTCGACCTTGGCGGGCGAGGACTCGATGAAGGACTGGCCACCCCAGCCGGGGTTGACCGACATGCAGAGGACGACATCGGCGCTGCCGCCCAGCGCCGAGAGCGCCTCGGCGGGGGTGCCGGGATTGAGGGCGATCCCGGCCAGGCAGCCGAGCTCGCGGATCGCGCCAAGGGTGCGGTGAACGTGTGGCGTCGCCTCCTCGTGAAAGGTGATCGAGTCGGCGCCGGCGGCGGCGAACTCGGCGACCTGGCGCTCCGGCGCCTCGATCATCAGGTGGACGTCGATCGCGCCGCCCGCCGCGTGGACCTGATCGGCGATCCCGCCGAGGACCAGCGGCCCGATCGTGATCGGCGGCACGAAATGGCCGTCCATCACGTCGAAGTGGATCACCCGCGCCCCGGCGTCCATCACCTCGGCGACCTGCGATCCCAGTTTCCCGAAGTCGGCCGAGAGGATCGACGGGGCGACCCGGGGAGACTCGATCAACTCGCGCATCCGCTCGCTCATCGGCGCAACCTATTCAATCCCGAGGTCACATTCAGGCCGACTGCAGCATCGAGGAGCCGCAGGACTGGCACTGCATGTCCTCGGTGTGGCTCATCCGCGCGATCGTCTGGTGTTCGCCGCAGTTGGGGCACTGGGAGACGAGTTCGAAGCGGCTGAGGCAGTTGACGCAGCGCAGGCGGCCCGGCAGCTGGGTCGGGCGCAGCCAGGGCTCGCCACAGTTCGGGCAGGGCGCCCGCCCAAGCGTGGTGCCGCCGCCGGTTCCGGCATCCCCAGACTTGCTCATCGTCTAATCATGCCGCTTCAGGCGGCTGATGAAGAAGCCGGTGGTGCGGTCGCGGTCGGGGCGGAGCTGCAGGCAGCGCGGCTCGAGCGGCGAGGCGAGGCCCGGCGCGCGGACCCCGAGGTCCTCCAGCTCCAGCCGCGGCAGCTCACCCGCCTCCGACGCGGCGAGCAGCGCCGCGACGCGGTCCTCGTTCTCGTGGCGGGAGATCGTGCAGGTCGCGTAGACGAGCACGCCGCCCGGCCGCAGCACCCGGGCGGCGCCGCGCAGGGCGCGGTCCTGGATGTCGACCAGGCGCCCGATCGCCTTCGGGGTTTTGCGCCAGCGGGCGTCCGGGCGCGAGGCGAGGGCGCCGAGGTCCGAGCAGGGCGCGTCGAGCAGCACCCGGTCGAAGACGGGCGCCATCTCCATCGCGGCCGCGTCGGCCTCGATCACGGTGACGCTGCGCAGGCCGAGGCGCTGGGACTGCTCGGCGACTTCGACCGCCCGGGTCGGGTCGAGCTCGACCGAGATCACCTCGCCGCGATCGCCCATCCGCGCCGCGATCTGGCCGGTCTTGATCCCGGGGCCGGCGCAGAGGTCGAGCACGTGCTCCCCCTCCCGGGGATCGAGCACCTCGACCACTCCAGCCGAGCCGCGGCTCTGCGGGGTCAGGATTCCGGCCTCGATCAGCTCCGGGACCGTGGTCCCGGTCCGCCCGGAGATCACGATCGACTCCGGCGCCGCCAGCGGCCAGGGCGAGTCGGCGGCACGCGCCTCCACCCCGGCCTCGTGCAGCTGCGCCAGCACCGCCTCGCGATCGGCCCGGGCGAGGTTGACCCGCATCGCCACCTCGGCCGGCTCGTTGCAGGCGGCGAGCAGCGGCCGCGCCACCTCGGCGCCGAGCTCGCGCCACCACATGTCCGCCAGCCAGGTCGGGGCCGAGTGGGCGACGGCCGCCTTGGCGGCGGTCGAGTCGTCCTCGAGCAGCGCCGCGGTCAGCTCGCCCCGCTCACGTCCGGCGCGGCGCAGGACGGCATTGACGAGACCGGACGCGTGGGCGGCGCCGGCGCCCTTGACCAGCTCGACCGCCTGGTCGACGGCGGCGTGGTCGGGCGTGCCATCGGAGAAGAGCAGCTCGTAGAGGCCCAACCGCAGGGCGGCGAGCACTGGCGGGTCGAGCAGCCGGATCGAGCGCCCGGACAGCCGTTCGATCGCGGCGTCCGAGGTGCCGCGGCGCTGCACGGCACCGAAGGCGAGCCGCTGCGCCTGGGCGCGCTCGCGCCCGGCAATCCCCAGCCGGTCGGCGCCGGCACGGAAGGCGCGCTCGGTGAAGGCGCCGTCCTCGAAGGTCTCGCGGATCGTCGTGAAGGCGAGCGAGCGGGCCGGGGCGATCACGAAAGCTTCGGCAGCGAGTGACCGCGCAGGTAGGCGTCCACCGGCATCGGCTTGCCGCCCGGCGGCTGCACCACCTCCAGCCGCAGGGCGCCGCGGCAGCAGCCGATCAGCAGGGCGCCCCACTCGGACTTGACGGCACCGGTCTTGACGCTGACGTCGACGGCGCGGGCGCGGCGGACACCGAGCCGCTCGCCGTCGGCGGTCTCCAGGTAGGTGCCGATGTGGGGCGTCAGGCCGCGCACCGCGGCGGCCAGCTCGGCCGCCGGGCGCGAGGGGTCGAGCCGGCGCTCGGCGGGGTCGATCTTCTCGGCATAGGTCGCCGCGGCCTCGTCCTGCTCCTCGAACTCGAGGCCGCCCTCGACCCGCAGGTTGAGCGCCCGGACCAGCAGCTCGCCGCCGATCCCGGCCAGGGTCGAGGAGAGTGCCTCGTAGTCGGTGTCGGCGTCGATCGGCACCTCCGAGTGCAGCGCCACCGGGCCGGAGTCGAGCCCCGCGGTCAGCTTCATCACGCAGACGCCGGTGCGCGGGTCGCAGGCCATGATCGCCCGCTCGATCGGCGCCGCGCCGCGCCAGCGCGGCAACAGCGAGGGGTGCACGTTGAGGATCGGGAACTCGGAGAGCAGCGGCTCGCGGATCAGCTGGCCGAAGGCGCAGACGATTACGACGTCGGGCTCGGCGGCGCGGATCCGCTCCAGGGCCTCGCCCTCGTTGACGTTCCCGGCCTGCAGCAGCTCGATCCCCAGCTCCGTCGCCGCCTCGGCGGTCGGCGGCGGCAGCTCCTGGCGGCCGCGGCCGCGGCGGCTGTCGGGCGGAGTGACGACGAGCGCCGGCTTGTGCGCCGAGCCGGCCAGCCGTCGCAGGACGGTGGCGGCGAAGTCGGAGGTGCCGAGGTAGACCACTTTCACGCGTCGGTGCGCGGCTCGCGAAGCTCGCCGTCGTCCCCAGCGATCTGCTCGTCCTCGTCGGGGCTGTAGCTGCCGCCCTCGCGCAGCGCCCGCAGGGCGCCCTTGCGCTGCTTGCGCTCGGTGCGATCGAGGATCAAGATCCCATCGAGGTGGTCGATCTCGTGCTGGAGCACGCGCGCCTCGAGGCCCGAAGCCTCGATCTTCACCGCCTCGCCCTCGGCGTCGTAGCCGCTGAAGCGAGCGTGCAGTGGGCGCTCGACGTCCATCGAGACCCGCGGCAGGCTGAGGCAACCCTCCTCGGCCAGCGAGCACTCGTCCGACATCCACTCGATCACGGGGTTGACCAGGGCGGTCGGTTCGCCGTCCGGGCCGGCCTGGAAGACGAGCAGGCGGCGCAGCACGCCGAGCTGGGTGGCGGCGAGGCCGACGCCCATCCCGTCGCGCATGATCGCGATCATGCGCTCGACCTCGGCCCGCAGCCCAGGGCCGAACTCGGCGACCGGCGAGGCCACGCTCTTGAGGACCGGATCGCCGAACTTGACGACGTGCGAGAGCGCCACCTCGCGGCGCTCGAGCAGCTCCGCTTCGAGCCGGCTCTCCTCGCGGTCGGTCTCGTCGGTTTCGACTCCGTCACTCATCCGGGCCTGAGTTTAAAGCGCTGGGGCGGGGCACCCGGTGGGCGTCACTGCGGGTCGACGTCGACGCCGATCGCCACGTCTTTGAGCGAGCGGTCGGCGGCGCGGCGCTCGACCACGCCGCGGACCGCGTCGACGGTCGCCTCGCGGTCGCTGGCCTTGATCAGGATGCGGCGTCGGTGGCGGTTGCGAACGCGGAACATCGGCGCCGGGCCGAGCAGCTCCGAGCCCGCCGGCAGCGCCTCGCGCAGCTCGCCGGCGACGGTCCCGGCGGCGGTTTCCACGCGCGCTTCCTGCTCGGCGTTGAGGCCGATCCGGACCAGGTGCGAGTAGGGCGGGTAGCGCAGCAGCTGCCGGCGCTCGAGCTCGCCGGCGAGGAAGCCGGCGGAGTCGTGGCGGGCGGCGTGCTCGATGCTCGAGGCGTTCGGGGCCAGGGTCTGGACGATCACCTCTCCCCCGGCCTCGCCGCGGCCGCTGCGCCCGGCCAGCTGCGCGACCATCGCGAAGGTCCGCTCCTCGGCCCGGAAGTCGGGGAAGCGCAGGGTCGCGTCGGCGTCGAGGATCGTGCTCAGCGTCACCTCCGGGAAGTCGTGGCCCTTGGCGACCATCTGGGTGCCGACGAGGACGCCGCTGCGGGCCTCACCGAAGCGGGCGAGGATGCGGGCGTGGGCGCCGCGTTCGGCGGCGGTGTCGGAGTCGAGGCGAAAGACCGGCATCGGCTGCAGGCGCTCGGACAGCAGCGCCTCGATCCGCTCGGTCCCGGCGCCGGCCTGGGAGAGCGTCGTCGAGGCGCACTGCGGGCAGGCCCGGGGGGCCGGCTCCACATGGGCGCAGTGGTGGCAGACGAGGCGGCCGCTGTGGCGGTGGACGATCAGCGAGACGTCGCAGTTGGGGCAGTCCCAGTGATGGCCGCAGGAACGGCAGGTAAGCCAGGGGGCGAAGCCGCGGCGGTTGATCATCACGATCGCCTTGGCGCCGGCGCGGCGGACACCCTCCAGGGCCTCCCAGGTATCCGGATGCAGCGGCCCGGTGCGCGGGTCGGCGCCGCGCATGTCGACCAGCTCGACCGGCGGCAGGCGGCGGCCATCGACCCGCCGCGGCAGCTCCAGCCGCGGCAGCTCCAGCCAGGTCTCCGGGCGCGGCGTCGCGGTGCCCGCGACCAGCACCGCGCCGCAGTCCTCGGCACGACGGCGGGCGACGGTGCGGGCGTCGTACCAGGGGTCGCCTTCCTGCTTGTAAGAAGGGTCGTGCTCCTCGTCGATGACGATCAGGCCGAGCTCGCGGACGGGGGCGAAGACGGCGGAGCGAGGGCCTACGCAGACGCTGGCCTCGCCGCTGCGCAGGCGCCGCCACTCGTCGTAGCGCTCGCCGGCAGAGAGGGCCGAGTGAAGGACGGCGAAGCGGTCGCCGAGCCGGGCCCGGAAGCGCGCCACGGCCTGGGGTGCCAGGCCGATCTCGGGAACGAGCACGATCGCCCCGCGGCCCCGAGCCAGCGCCGCCTCGACCGCGGCCAGGTAGACCTCGGTCTTGCCGGAGCCGGTGACCCCGTGCAGCAGCTGCATCCGCGGCGCCCCGGCGTCGCCGTCGAGGGCGGCGACGATCGACTCGACCGCCCGCTCCTGCTCGGGCAGCAGCTGGGGGCGGTCGGCGGGGGCCGCGAGGCTGGAGCCGGCAGGGGCGCGGCGCAGGTGTGAGTTGCGGGTCGCGACCAACTGGCGCTGCTCGAGCCGGCGCAGCGTCTGGCGGTCGGAGCCGACGGCGGTGGCCAGCTCCCCGCTCGACATCTCGCCGGCGCGCAGCGCCTCCAGCACCGCCCGCTGCTTGGCACCAAGCCGCTCGCCGCCGTCCAGCGCCGCCTCCCCGGCGGGCAGGATCTCCGCCCGCAGCTCGACCTTGGAGCGGACCGCGCGCCCCTTCCCGGTCCCGGTTCCCGGCGGCAGCACCAGCTGCAGGCCGCGCGAGGGCGTCGAGCAGTACTCGCGGGCGACCCAGAGGCCGAGCCGGACCAGCTCCGCCGGGGCGCCGGACTCGAGCGCCTCGATCGGCTCGGCGAGCCGCTCCGGCGGGACCTCCGAGGTCTCGGCCAACTCGACGACGACGCCCAGCAGCTTGCGCGGGCCGAACGGCACCCGGACCACGCTGCCGACCTCCAGATCCCCCATCGCCTCCGGCCGGCGGTAGTCAAACGGGCCCCGCAGAGCGCGGGCGGTGGTCAGCGGCTCGACCCTGAGGATGGCCATCCGGCGAGGGTATGGCCGGGCGGGGACGGCGCGCGTCGAAGCCCTGGCGGGCCGCCGTCGGAAGGCATATGCTGCCCGCCGTGAGCCTCAATCTCAGCCCCGGGGAGCAGGTCATCTTCCAGGGCCACCCCTCCTGGCGGGCGATTCTCGGCTTCTACCTCAAAGGGATCGTGATCGCCGCGGTGATCGGCGTCATCGTCAAGCTGATCGGCGCCGGCAGCGCCACCGTCTTCCTGGTCGTGCTGGTGCTGATCGCCCTCGCCGTCCTCGTCGGCTTCGTCAAGCGCGTCGCGACCACCTACACGATCACCAACCGCCGCCTCAACATCAAGCGCGGCATCGTCTCGCGGGAGATCCAGGAGACCCGCCTCGAGCGGGTCCAGAACGTCAACTACCGCCAGACCGTCTACCAGCGCCTGATGCAGATCGGCGACGTCGACTTCGACACCGCCGCCACCGACGACTACAACTTCGTCTTCGTGGGAGTCGCCGACCCGGCCGGCGTCGTCCACAACGTCGATCAGGCAACCGGGACGCATACCGCCGGCACGCACGGACTGGGCGAGCCTCAGCCGCCCAGCGCCTGAAGTTAGCGGCGGTTTTGGCTCCCCCTGGAGCTAGGCGGCGGCGGTCTCGAGGCCGGCGGCAGCGCGGAGGGCGTCGGCGCGGTCGGTCTGCTCCCAGCTGAAGTCCCCATCCTCCCGACCGAAGTGCCCGTAAGCAGCCGTCTTCTGGAAGATCGGGCGGTGCAGGTCGAGGTAGCGGCGGAAGGCGCCGGGGCGCATGTCGAACTCGGCTTCGACCAGGCGCGAGATCTCCGAGTCGGGCAGCACCCCGGTGCCGAAGGTCTCGACCATCAGCGAGACCGGGTGGGCGACGCCGATCGCGTAGGCGACCTGGACCTCGCAGCGCTCGGCGAGGCCGGCGGCGACGACGTTCTTGGCCACGTAGCGGGCCGCGTAGGCGGCCGAGCGGTCGACCTTGGACGGGTCCTTGCCGGAGAAGGCGCCGCCGCCGTGGCGGGCCATGCCGCCGTAGGTGTCGACGATGATCTTGCGGCCGGTCAAGCCGGCGTCGCCGACCGGGCCGCCGATCACGAACTTGCCGGTCGGGTTGACGAGGAAGTCGTCGCGCAGCTCGCCCGCGTCGTAGAGCCCGGGAACCTCGGCCTCGAGCACCGGCAGGACGACGTTCTCCCAGAGGTCGGGTTTGATCGTCGCCTGGGAGTCGACCCCCTCGGCGTGCTGGGTGGAGATCAGCAGTTTTTCGATCGCGACCGGGCGGCCGTCGGCGTAGCGGACCGTGACCTGGGTCTTGCCGTCGGGGCCGAGGTAGGCCAGCGACTCGTCCTTGCGGACGGCAGCGAGGCGCTCGGCAAGCCGGTGGGCGATGTGGATCGGCATCGGCATCAGCGCCTCGGTCTCGTCGCTGGCGTAGCCGAACATCATCCCCTGGTCGCCGGCCCCGGCGATGTCGAGCTCGTCGTCGTCGGAGGGGTCGACGCGGGTCTCATAGGCGGCGTCGACGCCCTGGGCGATGTCGGGCGACTGCTTGTCGAGCGAGACCAGGACGGAGATGTGATCGCAGTTGTAGCCGTACTCGCCGCGGTCGTAGCCGATCCCGCGGATCGTCTCGCGGACGAGCTCGGGGATGTCGAGGTGGACGTCGGTCGAGATCTCCCCCGAGACGACGGCCATGCCGGTGTTGACCAGGGTCTCGCAGGCGACGCGGCCGCCCGGGTCCTCGGCCATGATCGCGTCCAGGACCCCGTCGGAGATCTGGTCGGCGACCTTGTCGGGGTGACCCTCGGTCACCGACTCGGACGTAAACAGGTGCTCGCCCTCGGCGAGTGGCTTGGAAGTAGGCATGGCCGGAAAGCCTAGAGGAATCCAAGGAGCGCACGAGTGGCGTGCACGCGCGTCACTCCGGACGGCCGCGGCGCCCCGTATGCGGCACGAAGTCGATCACCAGCGGCACCCCCTCGAGGCCATACGCCTCGCGCATGCGGTTCTCCAGGTGATAGGCCCAGTCGCGGATGATCAGCTTGCGATCATTGACCTGGATCGCCACCCGCACCGGCCGCTCGCCGACCTGGGCCGCGTAGTAGAGCCGCAGGCGCCGGCCGCGGCGCGAGGGCGGCGGGGTTTTGGCGACGACGCCGGCGACGAACCGGTTCAGCTCCGGGGTGGGGATGCGCTCGCCGGCGCGATCGGCCAGCTGCAGCGCCCGCGGCAGCAGCGCCGGCACGTTGCGCCCGCGCGTCGCCGAGCAGGTGACGACCGCGGGGCGCAGCCGCAGCTTGCGCTCGACCCGGGCGCGGGCGTCGTCGATGTCGGTCGTCGTCAGGTCCCACTTGTTGAGCACGAGCAAGGTCGCGCAGCCGGCCTTCATCGCCATCTCGGCGGCCCGCAGGTCCTCCGAGGTGACGCCCTCGGAGGCGTCGCAGACGACGATCGCGACGTCGGCGCGATCGACCGCGCGTTCGGAGCGCAGCTGCGCGTAGTAGTCGATCGAGCCGGCGACCTTGGAGCGGCGCCGCAGGCCGGCGGTGTCGACCAGGATCGTGCGGCGGCCGTCGACCTCGAGCTCGGTGTCGATCGAGTCGCGGGTGGTGCCGGCGATGTCGGAGACGATCACCCGGTCGGAGCCGAGGAAGGCGTTGACCAGCGAGGACTTGCCGACGTTGGGGCGGCCGATCACGGCGATGCGGACCGCGTCATCGTCCTCGACCCGCGGCGGCAGGTCGCCGAGCTTCTCGACGATCGCGTCGAGCAGGTCGCCGGTGCCGAGCCCGTGGGTCGCCGAGAGCGGCAGCGGCTCACCCAGCCCGAGGCTGTGGAACTCGGCGGTGAAGCCGAAGTCGTTGGGCCGGTCGGCTTTGTTGACCGCGACCACGACCGGGATGTCGCCGCCGCGCAGCGTCTTCGCCAGCTCGGCGTCGCCGGCCCGCAGCCCGGCGCGGCCGTCGACGACCATCACCACCGCGTCGGCCTCGGCGATAGCCAGGCGCGCCTGGGTCTGCACGTCGCGGGCCAGCTCGGCCTCGTCCTCGAGGTCGATGCCGCCGGTGTCGATCAGCTCGAAGGCGAGCCCGTTCCAGTCGCACTCGAGGCGCTTGCGGTCGCGGGTCACCCCCGGCTCGGCCGCGGTGACGGCCTCGCTGCCGCCGACCAGGCGGTTGACGAGCGTGCTCTTGCCGACGTTCGGGAAGCCGACCACGGCGACGGCGGGCAGGCGGTTCACGCGACCCGCCTCATGCCAGTCCCCGCTCGCCGGTCATCGCGACGATTCGTCCCACGACCTCTTCCAGGCTCATTGATGAAGTGTCGATCTCGACCGCGTCCTCAGCGGCGCGCAGGGCGCCGTGCTCGCGCTCGGTATCGCGGGCGTCGCGGCGGCACTGAGCGTCGAGGACGGACTCGAAGTCCTCCCCGGTCTGCGCCGCGCGGCGGCGGGCGCGCTCCTCGTCGGTGGCGGTGAGGAAGACCTTCAAAGGGGAGTCGGGACTGACCACGGTGCCGATGTCGCGGCCCTCGGCGACGTAGCTGCCGGCGGCGATCAGCCGGCGCTGGCGGGCGACCATCGCCTCGCGCACTGAGGCGTGGACGGAGACCTGGGAGGCAGCGGCGGTGACGCCCGGCTCGCGGATCGCGGCGCTGACGTCGCGGTTGCCGATCAGGGCGCGCCGCCCGTCCAGCTCGATCTCCAGGTCGCCGGCGAGCGCGCCCAGCGCCTCGCCGTCGTCGAGGCTGACACCGGCCTCGAGCGCGGCCAGCGCCACGCAGCGGTACATCGCCCCGGAGTCGAGGTAGGTGAAGCCGAGCTCCTCCGCCACGGCACGTGCGACGGAGGACTTGCCGGCCCCCGCGGGGCCGTCGATCGCGATAACCATTCGGGCGGCAGCGTAGAGCGCTGGGGCGTGCCGAAGCCGCGCGGTCGGGTCCGGCCGCGATCAGCCGCTACCGAGCAGCGAGGCGAGGTCGGCCTCGAAGCCCGGGTAGCTGACGGCCACGGCGTCCATGCCGGCGACCTCGACGCCCTCACGGGAGGCGAGGCCGGCGACAGCGCCGAGCATCGCGATCCGGTGGTCGCCGTGGGAGTCGACCGCGCCTCCCCGCAGGCCGCCGGTCCCCTCGATGACCATTCCGTCCTCGGTCGCCTCCACCCTGCCTCCGAGCGCGTTCAGGGCGTCGGTGACCGTGGCGATCCGGTCGGACTCCTTGCGGCGCAGCTCGGCGGCGTCGCGGATCGTCGTCGTGCCCTCGGCGAAACAGGCGGCGAGGGCGACCAGCGGCAGCTCGTCGATCGCCAGCGGCACCTCGGCGCCGCCGACCTCGACGCCCCGCAGCGAGGCCGGGAGGACCCGCAGGCGGCCGGTCGGCTCACCGCCGCGCTCACCCTGCGGCTCAACTTCGATCTCGGCCCCCATCCGCTCCAGGATCGAGATCAGGCCGGTCCGGGTCGGGTTGACGCCGACGCCCTCGAGCGTGATGGCGCTGCCCTCGACGAGGATGCCGGCGAGGAGGAAGAACGCGGCCGAGGAGATGTCGGCGGGAACGGCGAACTCGACCGGCTCGAGGCGCTCGGCAGGCTGCACCGTGACCACGCCCGCCAGCTCGCCCATGGCCTCCCGCTCGACGCTTGCTCCGGCCGCCGCCAGCATCCGCTCGGTGTGGTCGCGGCTCGGGTGCCCCTCGATCACGCGGGTCTCCCCCTCCGCCAGCAGGCCGGCGAAGAGGACGCACGACTTGACCTGGGCGCTGGCGACGGGCATCTCGTAGGCGATGCCGTGCAGCGGTGAGCCCTCGACCTGCAAAGGCGGCAGGCGCTCCTCGTGGCAGGCGAGCCGGGCACCCATCTCGCGCAGCGGCAGCGCGACCCGGTCGACCGGGCGCCGGCGGATCGAGTCGTCGCCGTCGAGCGTCCAGCGGCCGCCCCGCTGTCCGGCCAGCCAACCGGGCAGCAGCCGCAGCAGGGTGCCGGCGTTGCCGGCGTCGATCGCGGCCGGGCGCGGGCCGCGCAGGCCGACCCCGGCAATGCGAACGATGCCGTCGACCGGAATCGCCACGCCATCCCAGGGCTGGTACGCGCCGGAGTCGGCTCCACCCCCCTCCGGACCGACCTCCACCACGGCGCCGAGGGCCCGCACGGCGGCCAGGGTCGAGCGCGTGTCGGCGGCATCGAGGTAGCCCTCGATCGCCGTCCGCCCCTCCCCCATCGCCGCGATCAGCGCCGCCCGGTGGGAGATCGACTTGTCCGAGGGCGGGCGCAGGCTGCCGCGCAGGGGTCCGGATGGGTCGAAGCGGGTCACGGAGGCGACGCTACTCCCCGGCGCCGAGGATGCTGACCGTGTGACCGAGCCCGCGGACCAGCACCGCGGCGCGCTCGGCCTGCTCGTCCCCCGCCACCCAGAGCGAAACGGCACCGGAGGTCATGTCGGGGGCCGGGTAGAGCGCCATGTCCTCGATGTTGACTCCGGCCTCGCCGAGGCTGAGCGCCAGCTCGGCGATCGTCCCGGGCCTGTTGGCGACGACGATGCGCAGCTCGCGCAGCGGCCCGGCCTCGAGGTCGGACTCGAGCAGCAGGCGGCGGTCCTCGCCGGCGGCGGCGTGCCAGGCGGCGACCGCGTCCCTGTCGCCGCCGCGGATCAGCGCCGCGGCCTCGCCCAGCCGGCGTGCGACCGACTCGACCGAGTCGGCGACGGCGTCGCGGTTGCTGGCGAAGATGTCAGCCCAGATCGCCGGGTTGGAGCCGGCGACGCGGGTCGTGTCGCGGAAGCTCGGGCCGACCTCGGGCAGGCGCTCGGAGTCGCGGGTCAGCTCCGCCGCCGCCTCCGCCGCGAGCGTGTTGGCGACGACGTGCGGCAGGTGGCTGATCGTCGCCATCAGGCGGTCGTGGGCGGCCGGGTCGATCGCCTGAGGACGGGCGCCGAGGCCGGAGACGGTCCGCTGCAGGCGGTCGTAGAGGACGCCGCTGGAGCGCTCTGTCGGGGTCAGGTACCAGCGGGCGCCCTCGAAGAGGTCGGCGCGGGCGTTCTCGACCCCCGCCGTCTCCGCCCCGGCCAGCGGGTGGCCGCCGATGAAGCGCTCGTCGTCGCCACGGGCGCCGACGAGCTCGCCCTTGGTCGAGCCGACGTCGGTGACCACGGTCTCGGGCCCGCAGGCCGCCAGGGCTTCCCCGGTCTGGGCCGGCAGGGCCCCGACCGGACCGGCGCAGAAGACCAGGTCGGCGCCGTCGCAGGCCTCGGCGACGGAGGCGGCGGCGCGGTCGAGGGCGCCGATCTCGACCGCCCGCGCGAGCGTCGCCGGCGTGCGCCCGTAGCCGACCACCTCGGCGCCGAGCCGCCGCCGCGCGGCGAGCCCGATCGAGCCTCCGATCAGGCCCACTCCGAGGACCGCGACTCTGGGGATCTCGCTCAACTGCGTCTTGCCTCGACCGCCGCGGCGAAGCGATCGAGCACGGCGACGGTGTTCTCCCAGTCGATGCAGGCGTCGGTGATCGACTGGCCGTAGGTGAGCTTCTCGCCCGGGACCAGGTCCTGGCGGCCCTCGACCAGGAACGACTCCAGCATCACCCCGACGATCGCCCTGTTGCCGTCGGCGACCTGGTCGGCGATTTCGCCGGCGGCGAAGAACTGCTTCTCGGGGTCCTTGCCACTGTTGTCGTGCGAGGCGTCGATCACCAGCCGCTCCGGCAGGCCGGCGATCCCCAGCGTGACCAGCGCGTCCTCGACCTCGGGCACGTGGTAGTTGGGCAGCCCGTGACCGCCGCGGAGGATGATGTGGCAGTCGGGGTTGCCGGTCGTGTGCAGGATCGCCGGCGCGCCGGCGTCGTCGATCCCGGCGAAGACGTGCGGCGCCGCCGCGGCGCGGACCGCGTCGACCGCGACCTGGACGTTGCCGTCGGTGCGGTTCTTGAAGCCGATCGGCATCGAGAGCCCGGAGCCGAGCTGGCGGTGCGTCTGGCTCTCGGAGGTGCGCGCCCCGATCGCCCCCCAGGCGACGGTGTCGGAGATGTACTGCGGTGTGATCGGGTCGAGGAACTCACAACCCACCGGCAGCCCCAGGTCAACCACCTCGAGCAGCAGCTTGCGGGCGATGTGCAGGCCGGCATTGACGTCGCCGGAGCCGTCGAGGTGGGGGTCGTTGATCAGGCCCTTCCAGCCGGTCGTCGTCCGCGGCTTCTCGAAGTAGACCCGCATCACGACCAGCAGCCGGTCACTGAGATCTTTCGTCTTGGCGGCGAGCCGGCGCGCGTACTCCAGCGCCGCCTTGGGGTCATGGACGCTGCACGGCCCGACAACCACCAGCAGCCGCGAGTCCTTGCCGGTGAGGACGTCGACGACTTCCTGGCGCCCCTTCACCACCGCTTTGCCGCGCTCGGCGCCGAGCGGCAGCTCCCGCAGCAGCTTTTCCGGCGGCGCCAGCTCGACCACTTTCGCGATCCGCTGATCCCGCACCAGGTCTCGGTTGGCACCCTCCTGCATCCCGATGATCATTTTGCCTTCGCCTTTCTCCACAGCTTCAAGATCGTACTTTCTGGTCGCTCGCTCCCAGCCCACGGCCTGACGAGGCGACTCACACCACGAGGGTCGGCGCCCGGGCCGAGAAGGTTTTCGGGCGGCGCGATGCCGCCAGGCCGGACGCCTAGCTAAATCGCCAATAGGTGAAGAGGCCATGGGCGAGGGCGGCGCCGGAGGCGCTGGGGCCGCTCGCGGATGTGGCAGTCGTCTTCACCTCGGACTTTGTAGCACGGGCCGCGCGCTCAGTCGAGGATTTCCGACAGGCCGGCGAGGAAGCGGTCGTTCTGGTCGGACGTGCCGTAGGTGACGCGGATGTGGCCGGGGTCGCCGAGCGGGGTTCCAGGACGGACCGCGACCAGGCGCTCGCCGAGCCCGGCGACGACCTCGCCCTCGTCGGCGTCGCCAAGGTCGACCCAGGAGAAGTTGGCCTGGGTCGCGGCGGTGGCGAGACCGAGCCCTTGCAGCGCCTCCTCGACCCGCAGCCGCTCGGCGACCGTGCTCTCGACCCGGCGCCGCACGTCGTCCTGGTGGAGGATCGCCTCCGCCCCGGCCGCCTGGGCGAGGGCGTTGACGCTGAAGGGCTGGCGCACGGCGTCGACGGCGGCGCGAAAGGTCGAGGAGCCGATCGCGTAGCCGACCCGCAGCCCGGCCAGGCCGTAGCACTTGCTGAAGGTGCGGAGGACGACCAGGTTGGGGAAGTCGGCGAGCAGATCGAGCGTCGCGTCGGGGTCGTCGTTGGTCTGGAACTCGATGTAGGCCTCGTCGAGGACCACCGTCACGTGCGGCGGCACCCGCTCGCAGAAGGCGGCGATCTCGGCCGCCGGGCGGTGGGTCCCGGTGGGGTTGTTGGGGTTGCAGACGAGGACCAGCTGGGTCGCCGCGGTCACCTCGGCGGCCATCGCGTCGAGGTCGTGGACGTCCTCCGCGTCCAGCGGCACGCGGATCTCGCGGGCGCCGGTCAGCGCCGCCAGGTACGGGTACATCGAGAAGGCGGGCCAGGAGTAGAGGATCTCGGCGCCCGGCTCGAGCAGCGCCTCGGCGGCGGCGAGGAGGATCTCGCAGGAGCCGTTGCCGACGGCGACGTGGCCGGGCTGGGTCTCGTAGCGCTCGGCGAGGCGCCGGCGCAGCAGGGTCGCGTCGGGGTCGGGGTAGCGGTGCATCGCCCCGGCGGCCTGTTGAATCGCCTCGACCACCTGCGGGTGCGGCGGGAAGGGCGACTCGTTGGAGGCGAGCTGGGCGATGCCGCCGGAGACAATCGCCTCAGGGGCCTGCCCGGTCGGCACGCCGGCCTGGTAGCCCGGCATCCGGGCCAGCTTCTCCGCGAAGGTCACGCTCATCGTCCCTCGATTCTGACGGACCCGCCAGCAGACCGCTTCCTACTGGGCGGCCTCGAGATCGGTGCGCAGCTTTTGCGTCTCGCCGATGTAGGCGTGGGCCGGAGTGTGGCCGTCGGGGGCGTAGAAGTGGAGCATCACCCGGATCACCCGCGGCATCGAGCCGGGGACCGGGATCTCGCGGCAGCAGAGCAGCGGGACCGACTCGAGGCCGAGGCCGCGGGCGGCGACCGCCGGGAACTCGGCGTCGAGGTCCTCGGTGGTGGTGAAGAGGCAGCTGACCATCGCCTCCGGCTCGAGCCCGTTGCGCTCGATCAGGACCCGCATCAGGCCCTCGGTCGCCGCGAGGATCGCGCCGGCCTCGTTGACCTCGGCCTGTGTCGCCCCGCGCACGGCGAAGAGGCGCTGCCGGGGTCCCTCGTAAGAGCCGACGTTCACAGCTCGGCATCTTTCCAGAGCCGGGCGATCTCCTGGTCGCTGAGGCGGCGGCTGCCGCCCTCGCCGAGCCGGCCGAGATACAGCGAGCCGAAGCGGATCCGCCGCAATGAGATGACCTTGTTGCCGACCGCCTCGACCATCCGCCGGACCTGGCGGTTGCGGCCCTCGCGCAGGGTCAGCTCGATCTCCCGCTCCGCCGTCCGCACCACCTCGGCCGGCGCCGTCACCCCGTCCTCGAGCTTGACGCCGCTGCGCAGGCTGCGCAGATCGCGGTCGCTGGGCGCCTTCTTCAGCTGCGCCCGGTAGACCTTGGAGACCCCGTAGCGAGGGTGGGTCAGCCGGTTGGCGAGCTCGCCGTTGTTGGTCAGCAGCAGCAGGCCGGTCGATTCGGCGTCGAGGCGGCCGACGGGATAGAGGCGGGCGGAGGAGTCGATCAGCTGCACCACCGCGGGCCTGTCCCCCGGCTCCTTCGCGGTCGAGACGACGCCGGCCGGCTTGTTCAGCGCCCAGACCTCGTGGGCCTCGGTGCCGACCGGGCTGCCGTCGACGCGGACGTCGCTGTCCTCGTCGACGTCGCGGGCGGGGTCGGTGACGACCTTGCCGTCGACGGTGATGCGGCCGTTGGCGACGATTTTCTCCGCCATCCGGCGCGAGGCGACGCCGCCGTGGGCGAGGTATTTGACGAGGCGCACTGGCTAGAAGGGGGCGAGCATCGGCTACTCGGCCCGCTGTTCGCCGGCTTTGAGCAGGCGCTCGCGCAGCTCACGGGCGTCCTCTGGGCTGGGGTCGAAGCGCGAGGGATCGGGGAGCTGGTCGAGGCCTGAGAGGCCGAAGAGCCGCTCGAACAGCTCCGAAGTCTTGAAGATCACGGCGCCGAACTGGGAGCGCCCCGCCTCTTCGATCAGGCCGCGCTCGGCCAGGCTCTGCACCGCCGACTCCGAGGAGACGCCGCGGATCCGCGCCACCTCCGGGCGCGAGACCGGCTGCAGGTAGGCGACAATCGCCAGCGTCTCCGCCTGGGCCTGGGTCAGCGGCGGCGTCCGCGGCTTCGCCAGCAGCCGCCGTGCCGCACCCTCGCTGCCGGGGTCGCCGGCCAGGGCGAAGCCACCGGCGACCTCCCGCAGGACGACGCCGCGCTTGCCCTCGGCGAGGTCCTCGCGCAGCAGCTCGACCGCCTCGGCGACCTGCCCCTCGGTCGCCTCGGTCGCCAACGCCAGGTCGGCGACGGGGACCGGCTGCGGCGAGAGGAAGAGCAGCGCCTCGACGGTGCGGGCGAGGTCGCTCATGCGGCCACCCTGCGGACCTGGATCGGGCCGAAGGGCTTCGACTGCTCCCAGGTGATCTCGCCCTTGCGGTAGAGCTCCAGCAGGCCGAAGACGGTGACCGCCTGGGTCAGCCGGTCCTCGCGGCCGAACTCCTCGTCGAAGTCGAAGCTGGTGCGGCGGCGGAGGACGTCGCGCAGGGCGCGCAGGCGGCGATCCAGGGAGACGGTCGGGCGGATGTGGCTGATGTCGACGTCGGGCGGCTCGGTCAGCAGGTCGCCGAGGGCGGAGCCGAGGCGGTCCGGGTCGTAGACCGCGGTGGCGGCCTCGATCGCGATCCGGCGCAGCTCCAGCGGCAGCGGCGCCGAGCGGTAGAGGTAGCGGCGCTGGCTCTCGAAGCGGTCGCTCAGCACCCGCGAGACGTCGCGGTAGCGGCGGTACTCGAGCATCCGCGCCAGCAGCTCCTCAACCGCCTCCTCGGGGCTGAGGTCGTCGAGCTCGTCCTCGGGACCCGGCAGCATCAATCGCGACTTCAGCTCCAGCAGGGCGGCGATCAGGACCAGGAACTCAGTCGCCACCTCCAGCTCCAGCTCACCCTCGCGCTCGAGGTGCTCGATGTAGGCGACGACGACCTCGCCGAGCTGCAGGTCGAGCAGGCTCACCTCCTCGCGCAGGACGACCGCCATCAGCAGGTCGAACGGCCCCGCGAAGATGTCGAGGTCGAGATCTAGGTCGGCGACTGGCACCTGGCAAGCCTAGCCCCGGCCAGGGACGCGGCCGGGCGAACTTCGCGCTATTTAGGGCCTGGAGCGGGCGCGGTGCCGAAGCCCATGCGGTCGCGAACGTCGGCGAGGGTGACGGCGGCGATCTCGCGCGCCTTCTCGGCTCCCTCGGCCAGCGCAGCCTCCAGCGCCGCCTCGTCCGGGCGCAGCTCGGCGTAGCGCTCGCGGACCGGGGCGAGCAGTTCGACTACCGCCTCGGCGACGGCCTGCTTGAAGTCGCCGTAGCCGGCGCCCTCGAACTCGCGCTCGACGGCCGCCTGGTCGCTCCCGCGGGCGACCGCGAGGATGTCGATCAGGTTGGTGATCCCCGCCTTGTCCTCGCCGCGGCGCACCTCGCGGCCGGAGTCGGTGACGGCACTGCCGAGCTTCTTGCGGATCGCGGCCGGCTCGTCGAGGACGTGGACGGTGCCGGCCTCGGTGCCACCGGTGGTCGACATCTTCCGCTCCGGCTCCTGCAGGTCCATGATCCGCGCCCCGACCTCGGGGATGCGGAACTCGGGCACGACCAGGGTCTCGCCGAAGCGCTCGTTGAAACGGCGGGCGATCTCCCGCATCAGCTCGACGTGCTGGCGCTGGTCGTCGCCGACCGGGACCTCGGTGGCGCGGTAGGCGAGGACGTCGGCCGCCATCAACACCGGGTAGAAGAAGAGCGCCGCGGAGACCAGCTCACGCTGGCGCGCCGACTTGTCCTTGAACTGGGTCATGCGGTTGAGGTCGCCGTGAGCGGTGACCGCGGAGAGCAGCCAGGTCAGCTCGGTGTGCTCGCGCACGTCGGACTGGCGGAAGAAGATGCAGCGGGCCGGGTCGAGGCCGGCGGCGAGCAGGATCGCCGCGGTGTCGTAGAGCCGCTCGCGCAGCTCGGCCGGGTCGTAGGCGACCGAGATCGCGTGCAGGTCGACGATGCAGAAGATCGCCGGCTCGCCCCGATCCTGGCCCTCGACGTACTGCTGGATCGCGCCGATGTAGTTGCCGAGGTGCTTGCGGCCGGTCGGCTGGATGCCGGAGAAGATGATCGGGCTGGCCATCTCCGGGGAGCCTATGCAGGCTCAGCCGCGGGTGTCTCTTCGCCGAGCTCGCGGCGCTTCGGATCCTCGATCCCGAAGCCAGAGGCGATCCCGCCGGCGATCATCAGCAGGCCGGCGATCAGGACGCCGAGGTGGAAGGCCGAGGTCGAGGCGTCGGCGGAGGCGCTGCGGACGCGCGCGGCTTCCGCCGGCGGTAGGCGCTTGGTGCCAGGGACGGCGAGCGGCTGCGCCTTGGCGTCGGCGACCGTCTTCGCCGCCGCCGGGCTGAGCGGCCGGGCGCCGAGATTGGCATCCAGCGCGGTGCCGAAGTGGGCGGAGATGACGGCGCCGAGGACGGCGATCGCCAGCAGCCCGGCGACCCGCGAGACGCCGTTGTTGACGCCGGAGGCGATCCCGACCCGGCGTTCTGCGACCGAGTCGAGCACGGTCGCGGTCAGGGGCGCCACCGTCGCCGCCAGGCCGAGGCCGAAGACGAGGATCGCCGGCAGCACCTCGGTCAGGTACTCGGCGCTCTGCCCCACCCGCAGCATCAGCAGCAAGCCGAGGCCGCCGACGATCGGGCCGGCGGTCATCGGCAGGCGCGGACCGGTCCCCGAGGCGAGCTTGCCAAAGCGGGGCGAGAGGACGAAGAGCAGGATCGAGATCGGCGTCGTCGCCAGCCCCGCCTCCAGCGGCGAGTAGCCGGCGACCTGCTGCAGGTAGAGGCCGACGAAGAAGAGGCCGCCGATCAGGCCCGCGTAGGCGGCCAGCGTGGTCAGGTTGGCGACCCGGAAGTTGCGGATGCGGAAGAGGGCGAGGTCGAGCATCGGGTGGCGGGCGCGCGCCTCGTAGAGAAGGAAGAGCGCGAAGCAGGCGATGCCGCCGATCAGCGGCACCCAGACCAGTGGGTCGCCCCAGCCGTGGGTCGGCTGCTCGATCAGGGCGAAGACGGGGCCGCCGAGGCCGGCCGCCGAGAGCCCGATCCCGAGCCGGTCGATGCCGCGGAAGGCATCGGGGTCGCTGCTCTCCTCGACCGCGTGCAGGGTGAGGGCGACGGTGGCGACGATCAGCGGCAGGTTGACCCAGAAGATCGCCCGCCAGGAGAGCAGCCCGATCAGGGCGCCGCCACCGGCCGGACCGAGCACCGTCGCGATCCCGGTCCAGGCGGTCCAGGTGCCGACCGCCTTGCCGCGGGCGGCGCCCTCGAAGGTCGCGGCGACGATCGCCAGCGAGCCCGGCACCAGCAGCGCGCCCGCCACGCCCTGCAGCGCCCGCGCCCCGATCAGGAACTCGACCGAGGGCGAGATCGCGCAGAGCGCCGAGGTGGCGCCGAAGGCGATCAGCCCGGAGACGAACATCCGCCGCCGGCCGAACTGGTCGCCGAGCGAGCCGCCGACGAGGAGCAGCGAGACCATCGTCAGCATGTAGGCCTCGACCACCCACTGCTGCCCGGCGAGGCCGGCGCTGAGGTTGTCGCTGATCGAGGGCAGGGCGACGTTGACCACGGTGCCGTCGAGGAAGACGACGGTGGAGCCGAGGATCGTCGCGATCAGGGTCAGGCGCTGCCGGCGGGACACGCTTCGAGTCTAGGGCCGGGCTCGCGCCCGGCCGCCACGCCGGCGGGGCGACCAGCGCAAGATGGCTCTCGCCCCGCCCCATCGGTGGTCCGGGACGGGGATTGGCTGGAAGAATCCGGGTAGGTGATCTCCCATGGCTAGAGCGATATGGAGCGGCTCGATCAGCTTCGGGCTGCTCAACGTGCCGGTGAAGCTGTACAGCGCGGTTGCCCGCCGCGGCATCTCCCTGCGCGAGATCCGCGAGTCCGACAGCGCCCGGATCAAACATCGCCGCGTTGCCGAGGGGACCGACGAGGAGGTCCCGTTCGGGGAGATCGTCAAGGCCTTCGAGGTGACCCCGGGCAGCTACGTGCCGATCGGCAAGGAGGAGATGGCGGCGCTGGCCCCCGAGAAGACGCGCGCGATCGACGTCCAGGACTTCGTCGACCTCGAGCAGATCGACCCGATCTACTTCGACAGCCCCTACTACCTCGGCCCCGCCGACGGCGCCGAGAAGGCCTACTCGCTGCTAGCCGCGGCGATGAAGGCTTCCGGCAAGGTGGCGATCGCCCGCTTCGTCTTCCGCAACAAGGAGCACCTGGCGGCGATCCGCACCTCCGGCGGCGTGCTCACCCTGACCACGATGCGCTTCGCCGACGAGGTGGTGCCGGCCAGCGAGCTGGAGGAGGTGCTGCCCGCCAAAGCTCCCAAGGTCGCGAAGCAAGAGCAGCAGATGGCCGAGCGGCTGATCGAGTCACTCAGCACCGACTTCGACCCGGGCGCCTACCGCGACGAGTACCGCGAACAGCTACTGGGCCTGATCGAACGCAAGGCCGAAGGCAAGGAGATCGTCACCCCGGAGAGCGAGGAGCCGCGGGCGACCAAGGCTCCCGACCTGATGGCGGCGCTGGAGGAGAGCATCGTCGCGGTCAAGGGCAAACGCAAAGCACCGGCTAAAAAAGCCAAGGCCAAGGCCAAAACGACCGCGAAGCCGCAAAAGGGCGCCTCGCGCTCCAAAGCGAAGTCCTCGAAGTAATCCCAGTGGCCTCGAGCCGTCAGGTCGAGGTCGACGGGCGTGAGCTGAAGCTCACCAACCTCGACAAGGTCCTCTACCCCGAGGCCGGCTTCACCAAGGGCGAGGTCGTCGACTACTACGCCAAGGTGGCGCCGGCGATGGTGCCGCACCTGAGCGGACGCGCGGTGACGCTGCGCCGCTTCCCGGAAGGTGTCGACGACCTTGACGCCGCCTTCTTCGAGAAGCGCTGCCCCAAGCACCGGCCCAAATGGGTGAAGACGGCGCGGGTCGAAGCCGGGCCGCACGCGGGGATGATCGACTTCTGCGTCTGCGACGGGCTGCCGACGCTGGTCTGGATGGCGCAGCTGGCCTCGATCGAGCTGCACCCCTCGCTCTCGCTGGCGCGGGCGCCGACGCGGCCGACGGTGCTCGCCTTCGACCTCGACCCCGGCCCCCCGGCGGACATTGTCGACTGCTGCCGGGTCGGGTTGCGCCTGCGTGAGCTGTTCGGCCACTTCGGCGTCGAGTCCTTCCCCAAGACCTCGGGCTCGAAGGGCCTGCAGGTCTACGTTCCGCTCAACAACAAAGTCCACTACGAGACGACCAAACCGTTCGCCAAAGCAATCGCCCAGCTGCTCGAGAAACAGACCCCGGACGAGGTCGTCTCGAAAATGAAGAAGGTCGAACGCGAGGGCAAGGTCTTTGTCGACTGGTCCCAGAACCACCAGCGCAAGACGACGATCGCGGTCTACTCGCTGCGGGCGCGCGAGCGGCCGACGGCGTCGACCCCCGTCACCTGGGACGAGGTCGAGAAGGTCGCCGACAGCGGCGAGAGCAGCTCACTGGTCTTCGAGGCCGACGCCGTCCTCGACCGCATCGACCGCCTGGGCGACCTCTTCGCCCCCGTCCTCGAGTTGCAGCAGAACCTGCCGGAGCTCTAACCGCCTGCCGACCGGCCCCTCAGTCGAGCGGCTGGCGGACGACCGGGTGGCGGGTGGCGCGGACCTCGTCGAGGCGGCGCACAGGCGTCGTATACGGGGCTGATTTGGCGATCTCGGGATCGCCCTCGGCCTCCTCGAGGATCTGCTCGATCGCCTCGGCGAAGGCGTCGAGGCTCTCCTTGGTCTCGGTCTCGGTCGGCTCGACCATCAGCGCCTCGTCGACGAGCAGCGGGAAGTAGACGGTCGGCGGGTGGAAGCCGAAGTCGAGCAGGCGCTTGGCGAGATCGAGGGTGGCGAGGCCGAGCTCCTTCTTCATCGGCTTGCCGGAGAGGACGAACTCGTGCATGCAGTGGCGGTCGAAAGCGATCGGCAGGCGATCGCCGGCGCGGCCCTCGGCCAGGCGCGCCTTCAGGTAGTTGGCGTTGAGGACGGCGGTCTCCGAGGCCTCGGCGAGGCCATCGGCGCCGAGGCTGAGGATGTAGGCGTAGGAGCGCACGAAGACGCCGAAGTTGCCCTGGAAGCCGCGCAGCCGGCCGATC
This sequence comes from uncultured Solirubrobacterales bacterium, assembly GCA_963735235.1. Classification (GTDB taxonomy): domain Bacteria; phylum Actinomycetota; class Thermoleophilia; order Solirubrobacterales; family 70-9; genus VAYN01. The sequence goes on from CAVTKD010000014.1 coordinate 229,893, forward strand.
GACCTGGGCCGGTCGAAGTCGAGGTCGAAACTCGGCCCGCCGCCGTTGTCGCTCTCGTGCCGGACCACCTGCGGGCGCGGCAGGAAGGGCTCGATGCGCTCGGAGACGGCGATCGGGCCGGCCCCGGGGCCGCCGCCGCCGTGCGGCTGGCTGAACGACTTGTGCAGATTCAGATGGACGATGTCGAAGCCCATGTCACCCGGTCGCGACTGGCCCATCACCGCGTTGAGGTTGGCGCCGTCGTAGTAGAGCGTCCCGCCCACCTCGTGGATCAGGCCGGCGATCTCGGCGATGCTCTCGTCGAAGAGGCCGAGCGTGTTGGGGTTGGTCAGCATCAGGCAGGCGACGTCGTCGTCGACCTTGGCCCGCAGGTCGTCCATCTCCACCCCACCGCGCTCGTTGGTGGCGACCTTGACCACCTCATAGCCGGCCATCGTCACCGAGGCCGGGTTGGTGCCGTGGGAGGTGTCCGGGGCGAGGACCTTGGTCCGGGCTTCGCCGCGGTCGGCGTGGAAGGCGCGGGTCAGCAGCAGCCCGGCGAGCTCGCCGTGAGAGCCGGCGGAGGGCTGCAGGCTGACGTGCGGCAGGCCGCAGATCTCACTCAGCGACCGCTGCAGCAGCCACATCAGCTCCAGCGCGCCCTGGGCGCGGCGGGGGTCCTGGGCCGGGTGCAGGCGAGCGTGGCCGGGCAGTGCCGCCACCCGCTCGTTGAGCCGGGGGTTGTGCTTCATCGTGCAGGAGCCGAGCGGGTAGAAGCCACTGTCGAGGTCGAAGTTGCGGCGCGAGAGCCGGTTGTAGTGGCGGACGATCTCCGGCTCGGCGATCTCCGGCAGCCGCGGCGGCTCGGCGCGAAGCAGGTTCGCCGGGATCAGCTCCTCCAGCGGCCGCTCGGGCACGCCGGCGTCCGGGAGCACCGCGGCGCGGCGTCCCGGCTTCGACTTCTCGTAGATCGTCCGCGCCCGTTCGCGCTGCATCGGCGTCTCGGTTACCGGCGCGCTCACGCGACCCTCTCCGGGATTGGCGCTTTTCTTTCGCCATCCGACAGAAAAGCGCCATGCGCGTGGAAGCCGGCGATCGCGCCGGCGATCGCCTCGGCCAAGTCGTCGATCTGCTCGCGGCTGCGGCGCTCGGTGATCGCGATCAGCAGGCCGTCCGCGTGCTCGGGGTACTCGCGGCCGAGCTGGTAGCCGGCGGCGATGCCGCGCTCGGCGCAGTGGTCGAGGACGGCGGCGACCGGTGCGTCCAACCGCACCGCGAACTCGCGCACGACCGCCGCCTCATGCAGCAGCTCGACCCCCTCGACCGCGGCGAGGCGCTCGCGGGCGTAGGCGGTGCGCCGGACCAGCAACTCGCCGAGCTCGCGGAAGCCCTCGCGGCCGAGCCAGGCGAGGTGGACCATCGCCCCGAGCGCGTTCAGGGCCTGGGCGGTGCAGATGTTGTTGGTCGCCTTCTCACGGCGGATGTGCTGCTCGCGGGTCTGCAGCGCCAGGACGAAACCGCGGCGGCCGTCGACATCCTCGGTCTCGCCGGCGATCCGCCCCGGCATGCGGCGGATCTGCTCCTGCGTGGCGCAGAAGAAGCCAAAGGAGGGACCGCCGAAGTCGAGCCGGTTGCCGAGCGGCTGGCCCTCACCGAGGGCGATGTCGGCGCCGCACTCGCCCGGGGGCTTGAGGATGCCGAGGGTCATCGGGTCGCAGGCGACGACCAGCAGGGCCCCGTGCTCCTTGGCGGCGGCGCCGAGCGCCTCGACGTCCTCGACCGCACCGAGGAAGTTCGGGCTCTGCAGAAAGACGGCGGCGGTCTCGCCGTCGACCGTCGCGGCCAGGGCGGCCGCATCGGTCAGCCCACCCTCGAGCCCGACCTCGATGACGTCGGCGCCGTAGCCCTCCGAGTAGGTGGCGAGCGTCTCGCGGCTGTGCGGATGGACGCCGCGGGAGACGACGAAGCGCCTGCGCCCGGTCGCGCCCATCGCCAGGTAGCCGGCGGAGGCGACCGAGGACGGCCCCTCGTAGAGGCCGGTGTTGGAGACCGGCAGCCCGGTCAGCTCCGACATCGCCGTCTGGAACTCGAACATCACCTGCAGCCCGCCCTGGGAGATCTCCGGCTGGTAGGGCGTGTACGGGGTGAGGAACTCGGAGCGCTGGGTGATCGCGTCGACGATCGCCGGCACGTAGTGGTCGTACATCCCCGTGCCGACGAAGCAGACCTGCTCTTCGGCGTCGGAGTTGCGGCCGGCCAGCGCCGCGAGGCGCTCGTAGACCTCGGCCTCGCTGAGCCCGTCGGGGAGCGCCAGCGGCCGGCCGAGGCGCAGCGGCTCGGGGATCTGCTCGAAGAGGTCGGCGGTCGAGTCGACGCCGATCGCGGCGAGCATCTCGGCCCGGTCGTCGGGCGTCGCTGAGGTGTAGCGGGTCACCTGGGTAAGGCTACGGAAGCCGGTGGCGGGGCTTTGCGCCTAGTTCTCGAGCAACTTGCGGTATTCGGCGGCGCCGAGCAGCGCTTCGGCCTCGGCCGGAGAGGAGAGCCGGACTTTGACCAGCCAGCCCTCGCCGTAGGGGTCCTGGTTGATCTTCTCCGGGTTGTCCTCGAGCACATCGTTGACCGCGACGATCTCGCCCGACAGCGGCGCGATCACGTCGGAGACGGCCTTGACCGACTCGACCTCGGCGTAGGCGGAGTCTTTCTGGGTCGACGAGCCGAGCTCGGGCGGGTCGTAGAAGACGACCTCGCCGAGCGAGTCCTGCGCGTACCAGGTGATTCCGAGGACGGCGTGATCGTCGCCGTCGAGCCGCGCCCAGTCGTGCTGGTCGTGGTAGAGCAGCTCATCGGGGTAATCGGCTTCGGCCACGTCAGTCGTCCTTCCGGTAGAGGGGCTTGGAAGCTATCCGGGCGGCGCGACGCTTGCCGCGCACGTCGATCTCCAGCTCGGTCCCGGGCTCGGCCAGGTCGGTGCGGACGTAGGCCATCCCGGCGCCCTGCTCGAGCGAGGGCGCGTAGGTGCCGCTGGTGACGGCACCGACCGTCTCCTCACCGGCGAGGACCGGGTTGCCGTCACGGGGGATGCCGGCGCCCTCGATCAGGAACGGCGCCAGGCGCTCCGCCGTGCCCTCCGTCCGCGCCCTGGCGACCGCCGCCGAGCCGAGGAAGCCCGTTTCCTCAGCGCAACACCAGCCGAGACCGGCCTCGATCGGATTGCGGTCGGGGCCGAGCTCGTTGCCGTGCAGCGGGAAGCAGACCTCGAGGCGCAGCGTGTCGCGGGCGCCGAGGCCACAGGGGACGACGCCGGCGTCGAGCAGCTCCGCCCAGATCGGTGGCGCCACCTCGGGATCAAGCAGCAGCTCGACCCCATCCTCGCCGGTATAGCCGGTGCCGCAGGCGAGCGCCGGGCGGCGGCCGATCCGCACGTGGGAGACCCGCATCCGCGCCGGCAGCTGGATCCCGAGGGCGCGGCTCGCCACCGCCCGGGCGTGCGGCCCCTGGACGGCGAGCATCGCGTAGCGGTCGGCGACGTCGCGCACGGAGACGTCGAAGTCGCGGCTCCAGCGGCCGAGCCAGGCGAGGTCGGCTGTGTGGTTGGCGGCGTTGGTGACGATCAGGAAGCGGTCGCCACCGAGCCGGTAGACGAAGAGGTCGTCGAGGACGCCGCCCGACTCGTCGCAGAGGCAGGAGTACTGGGCGCCGCCGACCTCGATCCTGGTGATGTCGTTGGAGAGGACCAGCTGCAGAAAGGCGAGCGCGCCGGGCCCCTCGACCTCGACCTCGCCCATGTGCGAGACGTCGAACATCCCCACATGCGTGCGCACCGCCGAGTGCTCCTCCCGGATCCCCTCATAGGTAACCGGCATCTCCCAACCGGCAAAGGGAACGATCTTGGCCCCAAGGGCCTCGTGCTGCTCATACAGGGGGGTGCGACGAAGCTCACTCACGACGCGCAAGGCTATTGACGAGCCGCCGGGGATGACCTCCGCAAGTCCGGTGCGCCTCCCTGGACCTCAGTCCTTCAAGAACCCCGGAACGTCGATGTCGTCATCCGACACCCGCAATTTCCGAATGTCGGTGTCGTCGGCCGCCACCCGCGGCTTCGCCTCGTAACGGCGCCGCACCCGCTGCGGGGAGCGGGCAAGGAGCTCGAAGCCTTCGAAGCCGGTGGCGATCACGGTGACGCGGACTTCGTCTTTCATCGACTGGTCGACGACGGAGCCGAAGATGATGTTGGCGTTGTCGTCGGCCTCGGCCTGGACCAGCTGCGCCGCCTCGTTGACCTCGAACAGGCCGAGGTCCTCGGGGCCGGTGATGTTCAGCAGCATCCCGGTCGCGCCCTTGATCGACTCCTCGATCAGCGGTGAGGTGATCGCCGCCTTGGCGGCGTCGAGCGCCCGCGCCTCACCGGAGGCGGAGCCGACGCCCATCAGGGCCGAGCCGGCGTCGCGCATGATCGTGCGCACGTCGGCGAAGTCGAGGTTGATCAGGCCGGGGATCGTGATCAGGTCGGTGATGCCCTGGACGCCCTGGCGGAGGATGTCGTCGGCCTGGCGGAACGCCTCCAGCACGCTGGTGCGCCGCTCGACCGCCTGCAGCAGCTTCTCGTTCGGGACGATGATCAGGGTGTCGACGTTGTTGCGCAGCTTCTCGATTCCCTCGAGCGCCTGCTGCATGCGCCGTTTTCCCTCGAACTCGAAGGGCTTGGTCACGGCGCCCACGGTGAGCGCGCCGATCTCTTCCTTGGCGATCTCGGCGATGACCGGAGCCGAGCCGGTACCGGTCCCGCCACCCTCGCCGGCGGTGACGAAGACCATGTCGGCGCCCTTCAGCGCCTCCTTGATCTCGTCGCGGCTCTCGGCGGCAGCGCCCGCTCCGACCTCGGGATTACCCCCTGCGCCGAGCCCGCGGGTCAACTCCTGCCCGATCGAGAGCTTGATGTCGGCGTCGCAGGCCTGCAGGGCCTGGGCGTCGGTGTTGACCGCGACGAACTCGACGCCGCGAATCCCGGCATCGATCATGCGGCTGACCGCATTGGTACCGCCGCCGCCTGCTCCGACGACCTTTATGACAGCGAGGTAAGTGGATTCCATCTCCCGATTTCTCCAGCTCGCCAACTCGAGGGTCGGCGTTTGAGTTGAGCCTTCGTTCTGTCCGAGCCTTTAGCGAGGCTCAAGGGTTCGAGCCTCCGCCTCAAGTGCGGAAATTGCGCTCAACGTAGGGCATTCTCCCGCCTCTGTCAAACACTCGGCAGACATCCTGCAAGCCCATTGTCTCGATGTTGACTTGAGACTTTGCCTACCCTCACTCTCAAGTCGAGCCTTTGCTTACTTGGCTTTCTGATGCGGTCGAGACGGTGGTTCCTGGCTCTGTGGCGCGGGTTGTCGAGCGTTGACAAGGCAGAAGCCTCTACCCCGTTCCAGCCTCACGGGGCCGGCGGGAGCGTGTGGGCGGAGCCACCAAGAGCGGGATGGGCGGGGGCGTGCAGGTCTACATAATCGAGCGCGGTAATTTCGGGGTCGGCGAGTACCGCCGCCGCCGCCTTCCACTTTCGGAGCGCCTGCGAGGCGTCGCCGAAGCGCAGTTCGATCCCCGAGGTCGTTTCCACGTCGACCCCGCTTTCCCCGTAGTAGCTGCTCGCCAGGTAGGGGCGCAGCGCCGGCGGCGCGGCGCCGAGGACGCGGGCCTGCTGCAGGGCCGGTCCCGCCAGGTGGCCACCTTTCGGTATCTCCGCCAGCGGCAGCAGCGGTAGTTCCGGTTCGTCCGGGAGCGGGAACCAGCGGACGATGGCGCCGTCGGCGGTGACCACGACGGCCGAGTCGCCGCTGCCGATCCGCGCCGCCGGCTGCGGCACCAGGACCCTCCCGCTGACGGCCTTGTCGGCAAGGAAGCGCTGGTAGACGAAGGCGATCACGATCACGATCAGGACGACCGCGACCGACTTCCACAGCCGGCTCACAGCTCCCAGTCGCCGGGCCAGCTGACCTCGCCCAACACCTGGACCTCCGGCTCCAGCTCGACCCCGAAGCGCTCGTGCACCCGCCGCCGGCCCGCGGCCATCAGCTCCAGCACGTCGGCGGTGGTCGCGCCGTCGCTGTTCTCGACGAAATTGGCGTGCTTCTCGGAGAAGCGGGCGCCCCCTTGACGGAGGCCGCGGCAGCCGGCCGCCTCGAGCAGCTGCCCGGCCGAACGGCCCCTGGCACGCTCGTCGCTGGGGTTCTTGAAGGTCGAGCCGAAGGTCTTGATCCCCGACGGCTGCGCGTCGCGGCGGCGCTCGCGCATCGTCGCCAGGGTGGCGCGGATCGCCGCCGGATCGCCGGGCCGCAGCCGGAAGCAGGCCCGGGAGACGACTTCTCCCGGGCGCAGATTGGAGCGGCGGTAGGAGAAGCCGAGCCGATCGGGCTCGCGGCGCTCGCTGCCGGCCGCGCTGCTGAGCTCGACCCAGTCGAGCACCTCGGCCAGCTGGCCGCCGTAGGCGTTGGCGTTCATCCGCACCGCCCCGCCGGCGGTGCCGGGGATGTTGATCCCGAACTCGAGGCCGCGGAGCCCCCAGGCGGCCGCTTTCGTCGCCGCCGCGGGCAGGCGGGCGCCGCCCCCGCAGAGGATGCGGTCGCCCTCGCGCTCGATCGTCGCGAGGTCGCCATCGAGCTTGATTGCGAGTCCGTGGAACCCATCGTCGGCTACCAGCAGGTTCGATCCGGAGCCGATCAGTCCTACCGCCAGGCCTCGCTCCTCCGCCCAGCGCAGCAGATCGACCAGCTGCTCGCGATCGGCCGGACGCGCGAACCAGTCGGCGGCGCCGCCGGTGCGGACCGTGGTCAGGCGGGCCAGGGGGTAATCGGCCTCGACGCCCGCCGGCGGGTCGCTCATCCGTCTTCCCCCACCAGCGCCTCGCCGAGCTTGAAGACGTCGCCGGCGCCGATCGTGACCAGGACCTGGCCGTCCCTGGCGAACGCCCGGTTGCGGTCGAGGAGATCGGCGAGGGCGCGCCGCGCCGTTCCGGCCTCCGGCAACCACCAGACCGGCTTTCCCCCCGCCCGCTCCGCCGCCGCCTGCGCGACCCGCAGGCCGCTGACCCCGGCGAGCTCACCAAGCGGCTGCTCGCGGGCGGGATAGACGTCGAGCACGGCGACCTCGTCGGCCAGGGCCAGGGCGGCGCCGAACTCCTCGCCGAGCGCCTTGGTGCGCGAGTAGAGGTGCGGCTGGAAGACCGCGACCAGGTGCCCGGGCCCGAGCTCCCGCAAGGCCGAGAGAGCGGCGCGGACCTCGGTCGGGTGGTGCGCGTAGTCGTCATATATGGCGACGCCGTCGCGGGAGCCCTTCAGCTGCAGCCGCCGTTTGACTCCCGGGAAGCCGCCGAGCGCGGTCGCCGCCGCGCCGGCGTCGAGGCCGGCCAGCTCGATCGCGGCCAGGGCGGCGCGGGCGTTGGCGCGGTTGTGGAGACCGGGGACGGCGAGGTCGAGGTCGGCGGGGCCGGGCCGGCCGGGGTCGAAGCCGATAATCCGCCCTTTCCCGGCGAGCTCGTCGAGGCCGCCGTCGGCGGGCAGCACCGCGGCGGCGGCCGGGGCGAGGAACTGGCGGAAGGCCCGGTGCAGCTCGGCCACCGAGCCCCAACGGGTGTGGTGGTCCATCTCGACGTTGGTGACGACGGCGATCTCCGGCTGCAGCTCGAGGAAGCTGGCGTCGCTCTCGTCGGCCTCGGCGACGACCCACTCGCCCTCGCCCCAACCGGCGTTGGCGGCGGCGCCCTCCTCGCCGAGCCCGGGCACCTCGCCGCCGACGAAGAAGGCGGGGTCGGCGCCGATCTCCCGCAGCGCCCAGACCGCCATCGCCGTCGTCGTCGTCTTGCCGTGGGTGCCGGCGATCGCGATCAGCCGCTTCTCGGCGCAGAGCTCCGCCAGCAGGGCGCCACGGTGGATCGGCTCGAGGCCGCGCTCGCGGGCCAGCGCCAGCTCCGGGTTGTCGGCGCCGATCGCCGTCGAGACGACCACCTCGGCGCCCGCGGGCAGGTTGGCGGCGTCGTGGCCGACGGCGGGGTCGAGGCCGGCGGCGCGCAGGCGCTCCATATAAGAGGAGTCGGAGCGGTCGCTGCCGGTCACGGTCGCGCCGAGCCGGGCGCAGACCAGCGCCAGGCCGCTCATCCCGGCGCCGCCGACGCCGATGAAGTGGAGTCGGCGCGAGCTCCAGTCGCGCTGCATCGCCGCCATCAGCCCGCCGCCGCCAGAACCTCGTCGGCGATCCGGCGCGCCGCGTCGGGCATCGCCAGGGACCTCGAGGCCGCCGTCATCTCCGCCATCCGCCCATCGTCGCCGATCGCGACCGCGACCTCGGCGGCGAGCCGCTCGCCGCTCAGCTCCTCGTCGCGGAGGACCGTCGCGGCGCCGGCCCGCTGCATCCAGGCGGCATTGGCGCTCTGGTGGTCGGCGGTGGCGTATGGGTAGGGGACGAGGATCGCCGGGCGCCCCGCCGCGGTGAACTCGAAGATCGACCCGCCCGAGCGGCCGAGCACCAGGTCGCAGGCAGCGAGCACGTCGCCGAGGTCGGGCTCGTAGGCGAGCAGCGTGTAGCGGTCGCCGTGGGGCGCCGCGGCGAGCCGTGCCCGCAGCTGCTCGAAGTCACGGCGGCCGGCCAGCTGGATCACGTGGAAGTCGCGGCCGTCGCGCTCGGCGAAGGCCTCGAAAGCGGCGAAGTTGAGCGAGCGCGCGCCCTGGCTGCCACCGACGACGAGCAGGCAGCGCGCCCCCTCCGGGATCCCGAAACGCGCCCGCGCGGCGCCGCGGTCGGCCGCCAGCACGGCGTCGGGAACGGGGCGGCCGGTGACCAGGTACGGCTCGCCCTCCCGGCCCGCGATCGGGAAGGCCAGGCAGACCCGGCGAGCGCGGCGGGAGAGCAGGCGGTTGGCGAGGCCGAGATGGCTGTCGGCCTCGGTCAGGACCAGCGGCGTGCGGGTCAGCGTCGCCGCCAGGCCGGCCGGGCCGGCGACGAAGCCGCCGCCGCCCATCACCACGTCGGCGCCTCGCCGGCGCAGGGCGGCGCGAGCCGCGCCGACGGCCCCCAGCGCCTCGACCCCGGCCCGGGCGGCGCGCAGCGGGTTGCGTCGGTCGATGCCGCGCACCCTGACGAAGTCGATCTCATAGCCGGCGGCCGGGACCAGCTCGGCCTCGATCCGCTCGCGGGTCCCGAGGAAGGAGACCTCGGCGCCGCTAGCTCGAAGCTCGGCGGCGACCGCCATGGCCGGCACGACGTGTCCGGCCGTTCCCCCTGCCGCCACCACCACTCTTGGCTTTTCTGGCACTGCTCGATCGACTCCTTTCGCGTGCGGGCGCGCGCCCGCCTTCGATGGCGCGCAGTTTGTCAGCGCCGGAGGATCGCGCCGCCTTGGCGGTGCCGCCGCGGGCGACGTTGAGGATCAGCCCGACCGCGAACAGGGTCGCCATCAGGCTGCTGTTGCCGTAGGAGACGAAGGGCAGCGGCACACCCGTCAGCGGCGCCAGGCCCATCACCGCGAAGAGGTTGATCGTCGCCTGCACGAGGATCAGCGAGGTCAGCCCGGCGACCAGCAGCTTGCCGTACTTGTCCTTCGCCTTCTGGGCGACTTTGAGGCCGGCGTAGCCGAACATCGCGAAGAGACCGACGACGCCGACGATCCCGATCATCCCCAGCTCCTCGCCGATCACCGCGGAGATCATGTCGGTGTGCGCCTCGGGCAGGTAGAAGGCCTTCTGGACGCCGTTGCCGATCCCGACCCCGAAGATGCCGCCGGAGCCGAGCGCGATCTTCGCCTGGGCGGCCTGGAAGCCGGCCCCTTCGGCGGAGGAGCCGGGGTTGAGGAAGCCGGTCAGGCGGGCCATCCGGTAGGGCTCGACGACGGTCAGCAGCAGCGCAGCGCCACCGATGCAGAGGGCGATCAGGCCGAGGTCGCGGGGACGGGCGCCGGCGGCGATCAGGGTCGCGGCGGCGGCGAAGGCGACGACCATCGTCGTCCCCATGTCGGGCTCGATCATGATCAGCAGGCAGGCGGCGGCGACGACCAGGAGGTAGGGCCCGAGGCCCTGGATCGAGCGCACCATCTTCGGTTTGCGGGCGAGCAGGTCGGCGCCGTAGAGGATCAGCGCCACCTTGGCGATCTCCGAGGGCTGCAGCTGCAGGAAGCTGGGTCCGATCCAGCGACTGGCGCCGTTGACGCTGGTGCCGGCACCCATCACCGCGACCAGCAGGAAGAGCGAGCCGCCGAGGATCAGCGGCGTCAGCCGGCGGATCAGGACGAGCTGGTTGCGGGCGGCGAAGTGCATGATCAGCAGACCGACGGCCCCGAACATCAGCGTCCGCTTCAGGTAGAAGGCGCTGTTGGAGAGGCCGCCGTTGTGCAGGACCTGGGTGGTCGAGCTGGCCGAGAAGACCATCACCGCGCCGAGCGCCAGCAGGCACAGGGTCGCGGTCAGCAGCATGTTGTACTCGGTCGAGGCGGCGGCGGCGCGGGTGCGCTTTTTCGCTTTCTTCCTCGACTTCGCCGGCTTCGCGAAACGACCGAGGGAGATGGTGCCAGCGTTCATCGCAGCCCCGCGACGATCTCGCGGAAGCGGTCGCCGCGCTGCTCGAAGTCGTCGAAGGCATCGAAGCTGGCGCAGGCCGGCGAGAGCAGGACGACCTCGCCGGGGCGGGCCGCGGCGGCGGCGCGGCGGACGGCGTCCTCGAGGTCCTCGCAGCGGTGCAGCTCGACGCCGGCCGCGATCGCGGGGGCCAGCTCGGTGGCGAGGCGCCCGGCCGAGGCGCCGGTCAGATAGCAGGCGGCGCAGCGCTCGCGGACCGGGTCGAGCAGCGGCGCGTAGGGCTCGCCCTTCTCGCTGCCGCCGAGGATCGCGTGGACGCCGCCGTCGAAGGCGCGGATGCCGACCGTGGCCGAGGCGACGTTGGTCGCCTTGGAGTCGTTGACGAAGCGGACGCCGCCGATCTCAGCGACTTGCTCGAGGCGGTGGGCGACGCCGGCGAAGCTGCGCAGGCCCTCGCGGACCGCCTCGCGGTCGAGCCCCATCGAGAGCGCGGCGGCGGCGGCGGCCATCGCGTTGGCGACGTTGTGCTCGCCGAACAGGCCCAGCTCGTCGACCGCGAGCAGCGGCTCGCCGTCGTGGAAGATCGTCCCCTCGGCGACCGCGACCTCGCAGTCGGGCCCGGCACCGATGCAGAAGGCGACGCGCCGGGCGCAGCCGCCGAGGTCGGTCCCGGCCAGCTCGGGATCGTCGGCGTTGTAGATCGCCAGGTCGTCGTTGCCCTGGTTGGCGAAGATCCGCAGCTTCGCCGCCAGGTAGGACTCGAGGTCGTGGTGGCGGTCGAGGTGGTCCGGGGCGAGGTTGAGGAAGACCGCGCACTCGGGCGCGAAGTGGTCGCTGTCCTCGAGCTGGAAGCTCGATGCCTCGCAGACGACCGTGGCGTCCGGCTCGACCTCGCCGACCAGCTCCGAGAGCGGCCGGCCGACGTTCCCGGCCAGGGCCACCGGCTCACCGGCGCTGCGGTAGATGTGGCCGAGCAGCTCGACCGTGGTCGTCTTGCCGTTCGTCCCGGTCACCGCGACGAAGCGGTTGGGCAGCGCCCGCCAGGCCAGCTCCAGCTCTCCGACGACGTCGATCCCCCGCTCCAGAGCCGCCGCGATCACCGGCGCCTCCCGGGGAACTCCCGGGCTCTTGACCACCGTCCGCGTCCGCTCGAGCTGCGCCAATCCATCCGTATCCAGGAAGGCTTCGACGCCAACCTCCGAAAGCCTCTCCGCCCCCTCCGGAAACCCCGAATCGACCCCCCGCACCTCCTCCCCACGCGCAGCCAGCAGCTTCGCCGCAGCCTGCCCCGACCGCGCCAGCCCGACGACCAAAAATGGTCCCCTCGGCAACGGCGGTCGGATCTCCTTAGGTGGCGGCACCTTCATCTAAGGACAGAGCTTCGCCCTCGCACGGAAGGAACCTGTACTCCGGCCCCGCGCGTCGGCAGTGAGCACGACCTGCAGCCGATTACAGAGCACGCACCGCCCGCAGGTCCACGCCGCCGGCGCCGAGTTCTAGCGACCGATCGACTGCTGGTAGAGCGTGAAGCCGATCCCCGAGCAGACCGCGGCGATGATCCAGAAGCGCAGCATGATCTTGGTCTCCGACCAGGCCATCATCTCGAAGTGATGGTGCAGCGGCGCCATCAGCAGTACGCGGCGGCGGAAGGTCTTGAAGGAGAAGACCTGGATCGCCACCGAGAGCGCCTCGATCACGAAGATGCCGCCGATGATGATCAGCAGCACCTCGGTCTGGGTCATCACCGCCAAAGCGCCGATCGCCCCGCCCAGGCCCAGCGATCCCGTGTCCCCCATGAAGATCGAGGCCGGGAAGGCGTTGTACCAGAGGAAGCCGATGCAGCCGCCGACCAGACAGGCGGAGAGCAGCGCCAGGTTCTGCTGCTGGTTGGCGACGAAGGCGATCGCCGTGTAGGCGAGCAGGACGATCGCGCAGGAGCCGGCGGCGAGCCCGTCGAGGCCGTCGGTCAGGTTGACTCCGTTGGAGGTGCCGGCGATGACGAGGAAGACGAGGACGAAGTAGAGGACCGGGCCGAGGTTGACGCTGCCGTCGCCGATGCGGAAGTAGAGGACCGGCTCGAGGCCGACCTCGTGGCGCGCCACCCACCAGAGGCCGAGCGCCAGGATCAGCTGCCCGAGCAGCTTCCAGCGCCCTGAGAGGCCGAGCGAGCGGCGCTTGACGATCTTGATGTAGTCGTCGGCGAAGCCCAACGCGGCGCAGCCGATGGCGACGCCGAAGACGGCCAGGCTCTGCGAGTCGCGGTCGGAGAGGACCAGGAAGGGCACGCAGATCGCCGCGAAGATGATCAGGCCGCCCATCGTCGGCGTGCCCGCCTTGGCGTGGTGGCCCTGCGGCCCGTCCTCGCGGATGTTCTGGCCGAACTCGCGGACCCGCAGATATTCGATGAACTTGGGGCCGAGGAAGATGCAGATCAGCATCGCCGCCATCCCGGCAATCAGGACTTCGCCCATCAGACCAGCTCCCCGAGTTGCTCGGCGACGCTCTCGAGGCCGGCCGAGCGCGAGCCCTTGACCAGCACCGCGTCGCCCGGCTCCAGGCGCGCCGCCAGCAGCTCCGCCGCCTCGCCCGGGTCGGCGACCAGCTCGTCGGGCGCGTACTCACGGGCCGCCAGCCCGACCCCGATCAGCAGGTCGACCCCGACGGCGCGGGCGTGCTCGCCGACCTCGCGGTGGTAGCTCGGCGCGCCGGGCCCGAGCTCGCCCATCTCGCCCAGCACGGCAACCGTGCGCGGCGCCCCGAGGGTCGCGAGATGGTCGAGCGCCGCGCGCATCGACACCGGGTTGGCGTTGTAGCAGTCGTTCACGAGGACGATGCCGCCGTCGAGCTCAATGCGCTCGCCACGGAAGCGGGAGAATCCTATGCTCGCAGCGCGGTCGGCCATCTGCGCCAGGTCCGCCCCGAGGGCGACCCCCGCCGCGATCGCGGCCAGCGCGTTGGTCAGGTTGTGCGCCTCGGTGAAGGGGAAGTGGAAGCGCTGGGCGCCGAGCGGGGTCGAGACCAGCGCCTCGGTGACGCCCTCGTCGACCGACACCTCGAGGGCCTCGACGTCGCCACCCGGGCCGAAACGCAGCAGCCGCGGCGCCCGCTCCAGGTGGGGACCCAGCTCCGCCGCGGCGACCGGGACCACGGCGACCCCGTCGCGGGGCAGGGCGTCGAGCACCTCCGCCTTGGCGGCGGCGATCGCCGCGACCGAGCCGAGCAGCTCGACGTGGACCGGGCCGACGTTGGTGATCACGGCGACCTCCGGCTCGGCGATCCCGGCCAGTTCGGCGATCTGGCCGGGCCCGCGCATCGCCATCTCCAGGACCAGCAGCTCGGTCTCGCCGGGGGCTTCGAGCACGGTCAGCGGCAGCCCGATCTCGGTGTTGAGGTTCTCGCGATTGGCATGGACGCGCCCTGGCAGCAGCGAGCGGGCGATGTCCTTGACCGAGGTCTTGCCGACCGAGCCGGTGACGCCGACGACCCGGGCGCCGAGGGCGCGGCGCCAGGCCTGGGCCAGGGACTGCATCGCGGCCAGCGGGTCGGCGACGGAGAAGACCCAGGCTCCGGCGGAGCCGGCGGCACCGAGGCCCCGCGCGTGCTCAGGGCCGACGACGACCCCCCAGGCGCCCGCCTCGATCACCGCCGCGGCGAACTCGCCGCCGTCGCGGTTGACGCCACGCAGCCCGAAGAAGAGATCGCCGGAGCCGCTGACCCCGGAGTCGATCGTCGCCCGCCCCGGTGAGCCGACCGCGCCCTCGGCGACTACCTCGCCACCCAGCGCCATCGCGATCTCCGCCGCCGTCAGCCTCACGCCGGGCCGTCCAGCCTGCGCAGCTCCTCGCGCGCGACCTCGCGGTCGTCGAAGGGGACCCTGCGGCCGCCCTCGAACTCCTGTCCCTGCTCGTGGCCCTTGCCGGCGATCACCACCGTGTCGCCCGGCTCCGCTCGCCCCAGCGCCAGCGCGATCGCGGCGCGGCGGTCGACCTCGACCTCCAGCTCCGCGGCCCCGCCCGCACCGGCCACGACTTCGGCGACGATCGCCTCCGGGTCCTCCGAGCGCGGGTTGTCGGAGGTGACCACGGCGAGGTCGGCAAGCTCCGCCCCGGCCCGCCCCATCTTCGGCCGCTTGTCACGATCGCGGTCACCGCCGGCGCCAAAGACGGCGATCAACCGCCCCTCGGTCAGCCGCCGCGCCGCCAGCAGCACGTTCTCCAGCGAGTCCGGCGTGTGCGCGTAATCGACCAGGACCGCGAACCCCTGCCCCTCGTCGATCGGCTCAAACCGCCCCGGCACCCGCCCCGCCCGCGCCAGCCCGGTGGCCGCAACGTCCACCTCAACCCCCATGGCCACCGCCACCGCAAAAGCTCCCAGCGCATTCGCCACGTTGAAATGCCCCGGCATCCCCGTCCGCACCGCAACCTCCCCCTCGCCGGGCAGGGCGACGGTGAATTCGGCACCGCTCACGTCGAAGCCGACGTCGCGGGCCGAGTAGTCGGCCTCCGCGCCCTCGGCGGAGAAGGTCACGCAATCGAACTCCTCGGCGAGGCGGCGCCCGTAGGGATCGTCGGCATTGACGATCGCCGTCCCCGGCTCCGCCTCGAACAGCTTGCGCTTGGCCCCGAAGTACTCCTCCATGTCCTCATGGAAGTCGAGGTGATCCTGGGTCAGATTGGTGAACAGGGCCACCTCGAAATGAATCGCATCCGCCCGGTGCAGAGCCATCGCGTGCGAGGAGACCTCCATCGCGCAGGCCCGATCCCCCCCATCGAGCATCCGCCTGAAGGTCGCCTGCAGATCAATCGCCTCAGGGGTGGTCCGCTCCACGCTCTCCTCGACCCCACCAACCACCTGCTTCACCGTCCCCAGCAACCCACAGGAGATTCCCGCCCCCTCCAAGATCTCCCGCACCAAGAACGCCGTGGTCGTCTTCCCATTCGTCCCAGTCACCCCCACCACCCGCAGCTGCGCCGTCGGATCCCTCCAAAACGCCGCCGCCAGCGGCGCCATCGCCGCCCGGGCATCCCCAACGACCACCTGCGGCACACCCACCTCAAGCTCTCGCTCCACGACAAGCCCCGCCGCCCCCGCCGCGACGGCCTTCGGTCCGAACTCATGCCCATCCACCTTCTCCCCCGGAACGCAAAAAAACAGGGTCCCCGGCCCCACCTTCCGACTGTCATAAGCCAGGTCCGCGACGTCAACCGAGGAATCCCCGACGATCCGGGCTCCCACCAATCCGGCCACAAGCTTGTCCAACCTCATCGGCGCCGGATTCTAAGTAGGAGGTCGGGTGCCCCCCGCCCTATTCCGGAGCCACACCGAGATAAGGCAGCGCAAACGCGGCAATCTTGCCGAAGGCAGGAGCGGCAACGGACCCTCCATAGATGTCCCCCTGCGGCTGATCCACGATCACCGCCGCAAGCAACTTCGGGTCCTGCGCCGGCGCAAACCCGATGAACGAAGCCACGAACTTCGTTTCCGAGTACCCCCCGTTTTCCGCCACCTGCGCGGTGCCGGTCTTCCCGGCCAACGTGTACCCGGGAACGCTCACCTCAGAGGCGGTACCCCCCGCGGCCAGCACCCCCTCGAGCATTTCCCGCACCTGCGCCGCCACCGCCGCTTTGATCACCCGGTGCCCCTTCGGCTCCTGGACCGCGTGTTCGCCGACCCGCTCGATCAGCTGCGGCTGCTTGAGGATGCCGCCGTTGGCGATCGCCGAGTAGCCGGCGACCATCTGCATCGGCGTCACCGCCTGCCCCTGGCCGATCGGCAGGTTGCCCATCGAGGAGCCGGAGTATTCGTCGAGCTTCGGCACGATCCCGCTTTCCTCGCCCGGGAACTGGACCCCGGTCTTGCGGCCGAAGCCGAAGCGGCTGATCCATTCGCTGAATTTTTCGGCGCCGAGCTCGAGCCCGATCGTCACCGCGCCCACGTTCGAGGAGCGGGCGAGGATCTGGGCGACGCTCATCGTTTCGGTCCCGCGCGGCTCGGCGTCTTCGATCGTGCGGTCGGCGACCTGGATGCTCGGCGGCAGCGTGAAGGTGGTTTCCGGCGTCACCAGCTTTTCTTCCAGCGCCGCCGAGACGGTGAACGCCTTGAAGGTCGAGCCCGGTTCGTAGTTGAAGCTGGTCGCCCGGTTCGTCAGGTCTTCGCTGGATGCGTTGGAAAGGTCGCTGGGGTCGATCGGCGGCCAGTTGGCCATCGCCATGATCTGTGAGGTGCGCGGGTCGACGACGATCGCCGTCGCCCCCTTCGGCGCGTATGTTTCGCCGACTTCGGCCAGCACCTGTTCGGTCTTCTGCTGGATCAGCGGGTCGAGGGTGAGCTGGACGTTTTCGCCGTCGCTGGCTTCCTTCACCGTTTCCAGCCGGATCGGGTCGCCGAGCGCGTCGCGGACGATGCGGCGTTCGCCGTCGCTCCCCTTCGAGGGTCGATTCCTCGCCCGCCTCGAGCCCGATCAGGCCCTGGTTTTCGGAACCGACGGCGCCGATCACCTGGCCGGCCATTTCCCCCTGCGGGTAGGTGCGGCGGCTGTCGGGCAGCTCGCCCAGCCCTTCCACCTTCAGCCGTTCGATCCGCGCCGCCTGTTCGAGGCTGACTTTGTGGGCGACGTAGGAGAAACCCGAATTGGCCGTGAGGGCTTCCAGCACTTCGCCCTTCTTCAGTTCGAGGATCGAGGCCACTTTGCCGGCCACCCGTGGCGGGTTTTTGATCTGGTACGGCGTCGCGTAGATCGTCGCCGCGTCCTCGGAGGCGGCCAGCTCGTTGCCACGGCGGTCGAGCAGGCTGCCGCGCAGGCCGGGCACGGTCACGGTCTCGGTCTGCTGGGAGATCGCCTCGGAGGCGAGCGCGCCGCCCTGCACCCCCTGCAGCCAGAAGGCGCGCCCGATGATGACCAGGAAGCAGATCAGGAAGCCGGCGAACAGCAGTCCGATCCGGCGTTCGACCAAGCGCATCCGCCGGCCTCTACCCCGGCCCGGCGGCAGCGAGGCGCTGCGCCGCGGTGGCGACGTCGTCGGGGCCGGCCTGGGTGAAGTGGATGTCGGCGCTGGAGGGCATCGCCAGCCCGAGCGGCGCCGCGGTGGCGCGGACATGGCCGATGCCGTCGAGCCGGGAGGCGCGACCGCTCGTCACCGAGTTGTCCTGTTCGAGCGCGGTCAGCTGCTCGTCGATCTTGCCCGAGGAGGCGGCGAAGCTGAGGGTGACGACGTTGAGGGCGACGATCCCGACCAGGAGCACGCCGAGGACGCCGATCCAGGCACGGCCACGGGTCATCCGCACGACCAGGCCGGAGTCGGGCAGTTGCCCGACCGCGACCGCGGTGCGCCCGGCGAGCGGGATCAGCTGACCGCCGACGGCCCGCTTCGTCTTCGTCTTGGTGCGGCGCGGAGCGCGGGCGGGCGCCCGACGTGCCGGCGCCGGGCTGGCGACAGCGCCCTTCGGGGTCGGTCGCGAGCGCGGGCGGCGGGCGGGCGGCGCCTTTTTCTGCGGAGCGGGGCGCGCCGGGGCGGCTTTCCTGCGCGGCGGCGGCGCGGTCCGCGACGGCGGCGGGGCCGGGGCGGCCTTGCGTGCGGGGGCGGCGACGGCCATCAGGCGGTCTCCCCCGGCGCCGTTCCTTCGGCGATCTTGAGGGCGACGCGCAGGTGGGCGGAGCGCGAGCGCGGGTTGGCCTCGACCTCGGCCGGCCCCGGCGAGACGGCGCGGCGGCTCAGCAGCTCGGCCTCGGGCTCGTGGTCGCAGACGCAGATCGGCAGCTCGGGCGGGCAGATGCATCCCTGCGCCTTGGCGGCGAGGAACTGCTTCACGGGCCGGTCCTCGAGCGAGTGGAAGGCGATCGCGCCGAAGCGCCCGCCGACGGCGAGCGACTCCCAGGCCAGCGGCAGCGCCTGCTCGAGCGCCTCGAGCTCGCCGTTGACGGCGATCCGGATCGCCTGGAAGCTGCGCTTGGCCGGGTGGCCGGCACCGAAGCGGGCGGCCGCGGGCATCCCGGCCTTGATCGCCGCGACCAGCTCCGAAGTCGTGCTGAGCGGGCGGCGGCGGACGATCTCGCGGGCGATGCCGCCGGCGTAGCGCTCCTCGCCGAAGCGGCGCAGCACCTGGGAGATCCGCGCCTCCGGCCACTCGTTGACGAGGTCGGCGGCGTCGAACTCCTGGCGCGTGTCCATCCTCATGTCGAGCGGCGCGTCATAGGCGTAGGAAAAGCCACGCTCCCAGGCGTCGATCTGCATCGAGGACATTCCGAGGTCCATGTAGATCATCTCTGGGCGTATGCCTTCGCCGCGCAGGGCACGAAGCCCTTCCGCGAAGTCGGAGCCGACGAAGAGGGTCCGGCAGGGAGCCGCGGCCGCGAACTTGGCGAACCGGGCCGCGGCGGCCGGGTCGCGGTCGATGCCGATCAGCGTTCCCTCCGGCCCCAGCTGCTCGGCGATCAGCCGCGCGTGGCCGCCGGCGCCGAAGGTGCAGTCGACGGCCGTCTGCCCCGGCTCGGGGGCGAGCAGCGAGGTCAGCTCCGGGGCGAGGACGGGAAGGTGGGTCATCGGCGTAATGCTGCCTGGTCCGGGCTGGCGGCTGTAGGAGGTCGGGATTCGTTCGGCATGGAGTCTCATGGTCAGGCGGTGCCGGCGGCGGCCAGCCCCTCGGCGATCTCGGGGGCGGCGGCGTCGAGCTCCTGCTCCTGCTTGGCCCAGGCATCGGCGTCCCAGATCTCCAGGTACTCCCCCGCCCCGATCACGACGCAGTTGCCGTCGAGCCCGGCGTGCTCGATCAGCGGCTTGGGAACCCGGATGCGCCCAGCCGAATCGAGCTTCTCGTCGAAGGAGCCGCCGTGGAAGCGGCGGCGCAGCTGCCGGGCGTCGCGCCCGAAGGGGCTGTGCGGCGAGAGGAAGCGATCGGAGAGCTGCTCGAACTCGGCGGTGGTGTGGACCCAGACGCAGGGGTCGAAGCCCTTGGACAGAACCACACCATCGGAGAGCGAGGCGCGAAACCGCGACGGCACCGTGAGCCGATCCTTCGAATCCAGGCTGTGCTCGTAGAGACCCCGAAATGCCACCTCGGCGTGTCCTTTCTGAGCGGGAGGGCGGGCCGGAAAGAGTTGGGACCGGAGTGATGAGGTGGGAGGAACCTCACCACCCCGGTCCTGGGCTTCAACTCGAGCGCCACAATAACCCACACTCCCCCACTTTGCAACACGACCCTCCTCTGCAACCCCCTTTGCATCCGCCGTCGCCAGGTAGGTTCAGCGCGTGAGCCCTCCCGACGAAGCCGGCGCCGCAGCCGCAACCGCCCCGGACGACGCCAACGATCTGCGCGGCTTCCACTTCAAGCGGCTGATGCGCAAGCCGCTGACCCTGATCCTGATCGGGGCCTTCGCGCTGATCGTCGGCGGCGTCCTCGGTGGAGTGATCGGGCCGGCCGTCGGCGGCGGCGCCTTCGTCGCCGCCCTCCTGGCCGGCGTCGTCGTCGTCTTCGCGATCGCCGACTCCCAGGCCGAGGAGGCCTTCTTCCAGTCCTACGCCAAGCAGCACGGGCTCGAACTCGGCGGCCGCTCGCCGCTGCCGGCGACGACGCCGCTGCTGCGCAAGGGCGATGCCCGCTACGCCGAGCGCACCCTCTCCGGCGTCCTCGCCGAGGGGATCGAAGGCATCCTCGCTCTATATACGTACGAGGACGAGACGACCGACAGCGAGGGCAACAGCGAGACCAACTACTACCGCTACACGGTCGGCCTGGTGCCGCTGCCCGAGAGCGTCGCCCACGTCCCCGAGCTCTACTGCCAGCGCAAGTTCGGCCTGCGCTCGCTGGAGAAGTTCGAGGACGTCTTCCGCCGCTCCAAAGAACGGGTCAAGCTGGAGAGCGAGGTGCTCGACGAGAAGTACGAGATCTTCGCCGGCAAAGGCCAGGACGCGGTCTGGCTGCGCCGCCTCTTCTCCCCCACCTTCATCGTCTGGCTGACCGAGTCGGCGCCGAAGAAGTTCGCCTTCGAGCTCGTCGACGGCAGCCTCTGCTGCTACGTCAGCGGCCACAAGGAAAAGGCCGAGGAGCTGGACGAGATCTGCGCCGCCACCGCCGCCGTGGCGAAACGCCTGCACGACGAGTCGACCGAGTAGCGCCGGCGCGCTAGAAGCCGCCGAGCAGGGTGCCGGCGTTGGCGATCAGCGCCGCGGCGATCATCAGCAGGACCGAGGGCACGAGGACGAGGGCGACGACGAGCTGGATCTTCGGCGCGGCGCGGGCGGCACGCTCCTCGACGGCGCGGCGACCGTCGCGGCGCAGGGCGCTGGCCTGGCGGCGCAGCTGCTCGGCCAGCGGCGAGCCGAAGCGCCGCGAGCGTTCGATCGCGGCGACCAGGGTCGCCAGCTCGCTGCCGGGGACGCGGGCGCGCAGCGATCGCAGCGCGGCGCCGAGCGGCATCCCGCAGGACAGCTCGGCGACGGTCAGCCGCAGCTCCTCGGCCAGCGGTCCCTCGCCGGCCCGGGCCAGCTGCTCGAGCCCGGCCGCCGGCCCGCGGCCGGAGCCGGCGCTGACCGCGAGCAGGTCGAGCGCGTCCGGCAGGGCGGAGACCAGGCGCCGCTGGCGCCGCCGCGCCTCGCGCTCGAGCAGGGCGTCGGGAACGACGAAGCCCGCCGCCGGCATCGCGATCGCGACCAGCAGCGAGGTTTTCCCCGGCGCCGCCGGAGCCGCGACCAGCGCGGCGAGGCCACCGCAGGCCATCCCGGCAAGCTTGGCGACGAGCACGGCCGGCAGTGGGAAGCGCGCCTCCAGGCCGGAGCGGCGAAGGCGCTCCGGCAGCCCGAGCCGCAGTGCCGCGCCGGCCCCACGACCGCCGAGCCCGAACGGCAGCGAGACCCCGGCGGCTCCGGCGCGCCCCGCGAGCAGCTCGCGGACGGCGCCGAAGCCGAGCAGCACCGCCAGGCCCGCCAGCACACCGGCGCCGCTCACTCGACCACCCGCGAGAGCCGTTTGATCGCGACGAAGCCGACCAGCTGCAGGGCGGCGGCCAGGGTCAGCAGCACCGCCGCGGCCGGCGAGCCGAGCAGCTTGCCGATGAACCCCGGCTGGATCAGCTCGGCGAAGATGGCGCCGCCGCTCGGCATCGCCACCACCAGCAGCCCGGTGAAGCGCGCCTGCGCGGTGGCCGACTTGGCGTCTTCCGCGACCCGGTCGCGCTCGGCGGCGCCGGCGGCGAAGCGCCTCAGCAGCCCGGCCAGATCGCCGCCGGCCAGCCGCTGGCTGAGCAGCGCCCCGGCGAAGGCGTCGACCCGCTCGGAGTGCATGCGCCGGCGCCAGGCTTCGATCGCCTCGGCAGTCGGCGCTCCCAGGTCGAGCTCGGCGCCGAGCCGGGCCAGCTCCGCCGCCGGCGGGCCGTCGAGCGAGGCGGCGGCGGCCGGCAGCGAGGCGCGCAGCGAGCGGCCGGCGGTGAGCGAGTCGGCGATCGCGGTCGCGACTTCCGGCAGCGAGCGCTCGACCGCGGTCCGGTAGCGCCGGCGGCGGCTGGAGATAGCCCAGCCGGCGAGGGCCGGCCCGGCGACCGAGAGCGGCAGCGCCAGGGTCAGGCCGGCCAGCATCCAGCCGGCGAGCACCGCGGCCCCGGCGCCAAGCGCCGCGAGCCGGCGGCGCTCGAGGGTCGAGGGCGCGTAGCCCTCCCGTCCCGCCCGGCGCAGTGGCTCCAGTGCCAGCCGCAGCCAGCGCGCCGCCGCCGGGCTGGCCAGCAGCGCCTCCCGCGCCGCCAGTGCCAGCAGCCCGCCGGCGGCGGCGCCGGCCAGCCCCGGCAGCAGGCCGGAGGCGCCGCTCACCGCTCGCCGTCGAGGCCGTCGACGCCGCGGACGGCGGTCGTGCCCGCCGCCCGCACGACCTCGGCGATCTCGGTGACCAGGCGGGCACCGTCGGCCCGGCGCTCGAGGTGGACGACCAGGTCGACGCCGCGCTGCACCTGTTCGGCCACCGCCGCGTGCGGCAGTCCGACTCCGGCCATCAGCGCCAGCGTCTCCAGCCGGCTCAGCGCGTCGGCGGGCGAGTTGGCGTGGACGGTCGAGAGCGCGCCGTCGTGGCCGGTGTTGAGCGCGGTGAGGAGGTCGAGCGCCTCCGGCCCCCGGACCTCGCCGATCACGATCCGATCCGGCCGCATCCGCAGCGAGTTGCGCAGCAGGTCGCGGATCGAGACCTCTCCCCTGCCCTCGACCCCGGCCGGCCTGCTCTCCAGGCGCACCACGTGGGGCTGCTGCAGGCGCAGCTCGGCCGCGTCCTCGATCGTCACCACCCGCTCCTCCTCGCCGATGAAGCTGGAGAGGGCGTTGAGCAGGGTGGTCTTGCCGGAGCCGGTGCCGCCGCTGACGAGGACGCTGCGGCGACCGCCGACCGCCGCCTCCAGCAGTTGCCGCTGCTTCGCGGTCAGGGTCCCCAGCGCGACCAGCTCGTCCGGGCCGGGGCGGCGGGCGCCGAAGCGGCGGATCGAGACCGCCGGCCCGTCGATCGCCAGCGGCGGGATCACGACGTTGACGCGGGAGCCGTCGGCGAGGCGGGCGTCGACCATCGGGCTGAGCTCGTCGACGCGCCTGCCCAGCGGTGCCAGGATCCGCTCGATCGCGTTGCGCAGCTCCTCCTCGTCGGCGAAGGCGACGTCGGTGGGCTCGATCCGGCCGCCGCGCTCGACGAAGACCCGGCCGGGACCGTTGACCATCACCTCCTCGACGGCGGGGTCGGCGAGCAGCACCTCGAGCGGGCCGAGGCCGACGCTGTCGCGGACGATCCGCGCCGCGATCTCCTCGCGGTCGGGCTCGGCGAGCAGCACCGCCTCCTCGTCGACGAGCTCGCGCACGGCGTCGCGCAGATCGCGCCGCCCTCCCGTCCGGCAGCCGCCTCGGCGCGGCGGCGCTCGACCAGCCTGGCCCGCAGCGAGCCCGCCAGCTCGGCGACGTTTCGCTCCCGGGCTCCCACCGTCAACCCCTGGGGAGGATCGTCACCTGGCGGGCAAAGCTCTCGGCGGCGATCAGGCGCAGCGCCTGCGACCGGGTCAGCCCCAGGGTCGCCGCGGTGGTCCCGCCCGGTTCCGTTCCTTCGGCAGCGGGCGCGAGCCCGAGCAGCGGCACCGCGGCGGCGGCCACGTAGGTGCGGCCGGCGCCGGCGCCGGCCGGTTCCGTGGTCACGACCACGTCCACCCGCGCCGGCGCGGGCTGGACGCCGGCGACGAGCAGCGCTTCGGCGCCGCTGACCGAGATCACGACCGGGCTGCGGCCCTGCCCGAGGCCAGGCACCCGGCTGCCGTCTTCGTGAGGCGGACGCAGCTGCGAGGCGACCAGATAGGAGCCGGCCGGCACCGCCGCGTCGGGGACCAGGCCCACCGCTTCGGCGACGTCGACCAGGGCCTCGGGCGGCACGAAGCGGGCCGGGATCCGCCGCAACTCCAGGTCCGCCGCCGCCTGGCGAGGGTCGATCGCCTCGCCCGCCTCGAGGTCGTCGGCGGCGACGACGACCGGTCGCAGCTCGCCGTAGCCGCGGGCGACGCTGGCGCCGTAGCCATCGGCGATCGCCGCCGCGGCCACCGCGGCGAGCAGGGCGGCGAGGACGAAGGCGAGTGCACGGCCCCGCCTGCTCACGCGGCTCGCTCCTGCGCACCGGCCGGCGCCGGCAGCTCGAGCACAGCCTCGGTGCCACGCTCCGAGCAGCGCAGGCGGAAGTCACCGCCGTGGGCGGCCGCGGTGCGCCGGACCACCCGCAGACCGTGACCGTGACGACGGCGCCCGGAGAGCCGGGCGATCAGCTCGGCCGGGCCCTCGCGCCGCGACCCGGGACGGGCGCCCCGGCCGGAGTCGGCGACGGACACGCGCAGCTTCCCTTCACCGAGGCGCGCCGCGACGACGATCGCCGGGCCGCCGTGCTCGATCGCGTTGACGATCAGGTTGTCGAGCGCCTGGGCGATCGCACAGCGGTCGCCGTCCACCACGGTCTCCCCACCTCGCCACTCGAGATCGAGCGAGCCACCGGCGAGCCTGGCCCGCGCCCTCCAGCGCCCCACCGCCGACTCGAGCAGCGGGCGGACGAGGACCGGGGCACTGGCCGCCGCCACCGCCTCGCCGTTGATCTCCCGGTCGAGGCGTTCCAGCGCTACGGCCGCCATCTGCACCGACCACTCGATGCCGGCGGGCTCGACCCGACCCGCGCCAGGCACCGCCAGGGCCAGCGCCTGCAGCGGACGGCGCAGCTCGTGCACCGCCTCGTTCAGGGCGGTGCGCCGGCGCCCGACCCAGAGCCCCTGGACCCCCACCGCGACCGCCAGCGACACCGCGAGCGGCCAGCCGGCCACGATCTGCGCCAGCACCAGCTTCACCGAAAGCGTCCCTGCAATCCACAGATCCATGGCCCGCTAAGGGCGGAGGCGCGGCGTTCTCTCCCCCCTGGAGGGGAGGGCGACAAAAGCACCCACCACCCCAAGGCGGTCTCGGCCAGACACCTTGGGGCGGCGGGTGCGCATGGATTAGACCACTTGACCGCTAGATCTGGTTTCTACGGTCGCAGCGATCCGCGTAAAACTTCGTTCAGCGTTCTGGTTTTTTCGGATTGGAAAAGGCCCTCGACCGTGGAAACGACGGAGCGTTTTGGAATACTTGAACGAGGAGCCGAGGTGGTTTTCACCCCGAGCTCCGTCGTCTCGGCCCCCATATCGATCGGAGGATTTATCCCTTGACACAGACTCGTACGTCTCCAGAGGGCATAACCCAGCAGTTGGCTAAGGCCCTCGCCCATCCGCTGCGCGTACGGATTCTCACCTCGCTCCACAAGGGCATCTCCAGCCCCAACCAGCTCTCGCAGGAACTCGGCGAGCCGCTCGGCAACGTCAGCTACCACGTCAAGACCCTGCTCGAGTACGACTGTGTCGAACTGGTCAAAACCGAGCCGCGTCGCGGTGCCGTCGAGCACTTCTACCGCGCCACCGAGCGTGCCTTCTTCAGCGCCAGCGACTGGGAGAAGATCCCGGCCTCGGCCCGCAAGGGCATCTCCGGCTCGGTCCTCGAGATGATCGGCCACGACGCCAGCGAGGCGCTGATCGCCGGCAGCATCGACGCCCGCACCGACTCCCACGTCAGCCGCACCCCGCTCGTCATCGACGAGAAGGGCTGGACCGAGCTGACCGAGCTGCTCTCGGACACCCTCAACCGGGCGATCGAGATCCAGGAGGAGTCGGCCACCCGTCTGGCCGAAGGAAAGGCGGACCCGATCGCGACCAAGCTGGCGATCCTCCACTTCGAGTCGCCCGCCGAGGACGCCTCCAAGTAGACCTCAGCCGTCGATCAGGCGGTACCCGATCCCCCAGCAGTTGACGATGTAGCGGCTGTACTCGGGGTCGAGTTTGCGCCTCAGCCGGCTCGCATGCGAGTCCAGCGTGCGAGTCCGGCCGGGGCTGCGGTAGCCCCAGACCTCGTTCAGCAGCTCTTCCTTCGAGAAGACGCGGGTCGGGTCGCCGGCGAGGACACGGAGGAGCGTGAACTCCTTCTTGGCCAGCGGTACTTCCTGCTCGCCGACCATGACCTTGCGACGGATCGGGTCGATCATCAGGTCGCCGACCCGGCAGGGCCCGTCGCGGCGGGTCGTGCGGCGGCGCAGCACGGCGCCGATCCGGGCTCGCAGCTCCTCGAAGTTGAAGGGCTTCGTCAGGTAGTCGTCGGCGCCGGCGTTGAGGCCGCGGACGCGGTCGATCTGGGCGCCGCGGCCGGTCAGGACGATCACCGGCAGGCGCGGGTCGAAGCGCGACTCGACCCCGTCGGCCTCGCGGATCTCGCGCAGGACGTCGAGGCCGGAGGCATCGGGCAGCGAAAGGTCGAGCAGCATCAGGTCGGGCTGGTTGTAGCGGCAGAGGCGGAGCGCGTCGGAGGCGCTCGGCGCCGGCAGGACCCCGAAGCGGTCGGCGACCAGGTGGTCGCAGAGCAGATCCAGGGTCACCGCGTCGTCCTCGCAGACGACGACGCTGGCGATCTCCTGTCTCTGGGGCAACATCCCCCACCTAAGTCCTGGGAGCGACGAACTCTCCCCCCTGCCGTGAGGGAATCTCCAGGACCGCCGCCGCGCCGCGCTGCCAGGCGAAGCGTCGCGGCGGCACCCCGCGGCGGATCGAGAGCGGCCGGCCGTGGCGATCGAGGAAGACGAGGTCCAGCGCGAAGCGCATGCCGAAGGTGTGGACGCTGGCGCAGCGGGGGATCAGCAGGCCGCTGCCGGCCTGCTCCCGCGGCAGCCGGCCGAGACCCAGCAGGCGAGCCCGAAAGCCGCCGGCGACCGGGACGAGGCGGCCACAGACGCATCGCCGGGGGAGTCCGCTCAGGCGTCGGGAAAGCATCCCTTTCCAAGTCGGCACGGCGGCCATCTCTCCCCCCGTCGCGAGCTCGCCCTCCGGCCCCTGAGTGCAAACGGCCGTTCAGTGACCGCCCCGGGCAGGCACCGGACTACGATGATCGGCAAGATCATGGACCTGTTCCCGCAGGGCTTGCGAGGGCAGACGGGCTTCAACTCATGGATAAGAAAACGACCCGCCGAGGGAACTACGAGTCTGGCTCCGACTACGTGCTCGAGTACGGAGAGCTTCGCTTCGCCTTCAACGAGGGTGACTTCGGGCAGCGGGTCGAGCAGGCCGCGGTCAAGCTCGGCTTCGTCCACCAGGGCCTCAGCCAGGAGGAGCTGGACGACCTCCTCGACCTCGCCGTCAGCGGCGAGATCGCCGAGCCCAGCTCCCGCCTCGGCGAGCACATCAACGAGAACTGGGAGGACCTGGTCGGCCCCGCCAACCGCAGCCTCGTCCACTGGATCCGCCGCCTCGTCTTCCGCGGCGCCTGGCTCGACCAGCGGGTCAAGGAGGGCGAGCTCGACGTCGTCTTCGACGAGCGCACCCAAACCTTCGGCTACGTGCAGCCGGATCGCAGCTCAGACCTGATCGAGCTCTCCAAAGAGCCGAGCTGGCGCCGTATCGCCTACCGGCGATAACCCCTCGAAAAGGTTAAGCGCAACCCCTACCCCGACTGCTGGGCGGGGTACTAGCTAGAAGCTGGCCGCTCTAGGGCTGCGACGACGGTGAGCGAGCCGCCGCCGGTTCCGGCTTGGACGCGGCCGGCGTCGAAGAACTCCTTGGCGGCGTCGGCGTCGTCGTGGGCCTCGCCGAGGCGGGTCAGGGAGTCGACCAGAAGGATGACGTCGTCGCCGCTGGAGGCGCGGGCGACGGCCTGGGCGAGGGCGTCGCTGGCGTGGCGGGGCTGGCCGGCGGCGACGATCTCGGCCTGAGGGGCGTCGCGGCGCCAGTCGGCGAGCTCCTCGGGGCTCGGGTCGATCAGCAGCACGACCGGGTCGGGGCCGTTGGACTCGCCGGTGAGGTCGACGGCGATGCCGCGCAGGAGGCTCGTGCAGGCCTCGCGGGTCTCGGCGGCGAGGATCGCCTGGCGGCCGGCGGCCGGCGGCAGCAGCAGGTCCTGGAGGGTGACGCCCTGCTTGCCACGGCGGCCGAAGCGCCGGCGGCGGCGCTTGCGGGGGCGAGCGGCGGGATCGGCAGGCGTGGCGGCGGCAGGCGTGGCGGCGGGCTCGGAGCCGGGGTCGGCTCGGGCGCGGAGGCGGGCTCGCGCTTGGGCCTCGCCTCGCGACGTGGCTCGCGTCCGGACCCCTCGCGTCCCGATCCCTCACGCTCGGAGGCCGGTTTGCGGCCGGCACCGCCGCGGCTGCGCCGGCGGCGCGGCGGGCGGTCGCCACCCTCCGAGGACCCTGAGCGCGGCGCCCGCTGCGAAGAGCCCTGTCCCTGAGGGCTTCGCGAACCCTGACTCCGCTGGGAGGAGCCCTGGCTCGAAGAACCGCCGCCGCCGAGCTTCTCGACCAGCTCGCCACGCGACAGCATCCGGTAGCGCTCGACGCCGGCGTCGGCGGCCAGTTTGTGCAGCTCGGAAAGGGACTTGGAATCCAGCTCGGCCTTGTTCATCGAAGCGGCAGGTTATTCAACCGGCGGAGGCAGGGTCGATGCCCTCCTCGGCGGCCGCTCGCGGCCAGGCCTCGGCCTCCTGCTTGACCCGCCGCCGCGACCAGCCCAGCTCGGCGCCGAGCACGTCGGCGACCGGGCGCACGGAGGCGGCGGTGCGCAGCTGCGGCGCCGCCAGGATCCCCAGCCGGGTGCGGCGCAGGAGCACGTCGGCGACGCTGCGGGCCTGCTCGCGGCGGGCGGCGATCGCCACCTCGGCCAGCAGGTCGGGGCGGCCGGGGACGATCGGCCTGGCCAGCTTCGGATCCTTGCGGGCGAGCTCGAGCACGGCGCGGGAGGCGTGGCCGTAGCGGAAGGCGAGCTGGGCCAGCGCCTCCTTCCCCACTCCGTCGGGCGCGTCCATGTCCTCCACGGCCATCGCCATCCCCAGCGGCAGCTCGGCGGTGTGACAGGGAGCGTCGCGGCCCTCGCGCTCGACCAGGCGGTCGACGGTCTGCTTCGCCATCCGCCGCCAGGTGGTCAGCTTGCCGCCGGTGATCGTCAGCATCCCCGAGGAGGTCTCGTACAGCTCCGCCTTGCGGGAGATGTCGACCGACTTGCGCGGGTCGCCGCTGGAGATCAGCGGGCGGACGCCGGCGTAGGCGCCGACCAGGTCCGACTGCGAGAGCGAGGTGCCGAAGAACTCGTTGACGGCTTCCAGCAGGTAGCCGACGTCCTCGCTGGCCGGCTTCGGGTGGACGGTGTCGCCGTCGTAGTCGCTGTCGGTGGTGCCGATCAGGGTGCGGCCGTACCAGGGCAGCGAGAAGATCATCCGGCCTTCGCCGGCCGGGACGATGCAGGCGGCGTGGCCCATCGGCAGGTCGGCCTGGTCGAGGATCAGGTGGGTGCCGCGGCTGGGCGCGATCCGCGGCACGTCCTCCTCCTCGACCACCTCGGGGCGGATCGTGTCGGCCCAGACGCCGGTCGCGTTGACGACGTGGTCGGCGCCGACCTCGAAGCGCTCGCCGGACTCGGCCTCGACGGCGGCGACGCCGGTGGCGCGGCCGCCGGTGGAGAGGACCTCGGTGACGTCGGCGCCGTTCAGCATGACCGCGCCGAAGCGCTCGGCCTCGCCGAGCACGGTCAGGACCAGGCGCACGTCGTCGGTCTGGCAGTCGTAGAAGAGGTAGGCGTCCTTCGGTTCGCGCGCGGCCAGGGCCGGGACCAGCTCCAGCACCTCGTCGCGGTCGATCGTGCGGTGGCGGTCGGGCGACCAGTAGAAGTCCTCGTCCTCCTGCTTGGAGGCGCGCAGCTCGCGGCGGCTGCGGCCGACCCGCGTCGTCGCCATCACGTCGTACATGTTCAGCCCGAGCCCGAGTTTGCGGTCGCGGCGCTCCTCGCCGAGGGCGGCGACCAGGAACGGGGTCGGGTAGACCAGGTGGGGGGCGAGCTGGACCATCAGCTGGCGCTCCAGCAGCGCCTCGCGGACCAGGCCGAGGTCGAAGTTCTGCAGGTAGCGAAGGCCGCCGTGGACCATCTTCGAGGAGCGGCTG
This sequence comes from uncultured Solirubrobacterales bacterium, assembly GCA_963735235.1. Taxonomy (GTDB): domain Bacteria; phylum Actinomycetota; class Thermoleophilia; order Solirubrobacterales; family 70-9; genus VAYN01. The sequence continues at coordinate 259,892 of CAVTKD010000014.1, forward strand.
GAGGTGCCGACCGCGTAGTCGCCGCGCTCCAGCAGCGCCACCGAGTAGCCGCGCGAGGCGGCGTCGAGGGCGACGCCGGCGCCGGTGATGCCGCCGCCGATGACGACGACCTCGAAGTGCTTGCCGGCGATCTCCTCGATCGCGGCGGCGCGGGTCAGCATCGGAGAGTCACCTAGTCGAGGAAGACGGTCGTGGTGGTTGCGCCGGGGCGCGGCGGCGCCGGGCGCTCCTGGCGTGGGTGGCCGAGGTGGAGCAGGCCGACGAAGCGCTCGGAGGCGGGCAGGCCGACCGCGGCCCTCCCCGCCTCGCCGCGCAGCAGGCCGGGGGTGCGCCAGTAGCCGGCGAGGCCGCGGGCATGGGCGGCGAGCAGGACGATGTAGGAGGCGACGGCGGTGGCGTGCAGGTCCTCCTCGGTCTGGTCGGGGTCGTCGCTGAGCAGCGAGGAGACGACGACCAGGGTCGGGCAGCGGTCGAGCTTGGCGGCGCCCTCGGGCCCGGCGGCGTCCTTCAGCCGGGCCAGCGCGCCGGGGCCGACGACGCGGAAGCGCCAGGGCACCGTGAGGTGGTGGTTGGGCGCCCACTGGGCGAGGTCCAGCAGCTCCTCGAGCTGCTCGCGCGAGAGCGGCTCCGGCGTGAAGGCCTTGTGGGTGCGGCGGGTGCGTATCGCCGTCTCGACGTCCATCGGTCGAGGGTATCGGCCGCTCGCCGGCTGGTCCCTCCTAGAGGCCGTAGCGCTGGCGCATCCAGAGGTGGCGGGCGCCGAGGGCGGCGGCGAAGAGGAGGCAGCCGGCGAGCAGGCCCAGGACGACTGCACCGGCGGTGCTGCTGCTCGAATCGTCTTCGGTTGACTCTTCCGGCGCGACCGATTCGAGGTCGGAGGTGGGGACCCCTCCTCCTCTCGCCCCCCGGGTGGGGCGGCGCCGGCCGGCGCCCGGAGGTGGACTGGTCCGGGGGTCGCAAAACGTTCGGGAGGGGCCCGCCATCCCCGGTCCCGGAACCGGTGGTGGGACGGATGAAGCTCCGGACACGCTCGGTGAAGCTCCGGCGGAAGTCGAAGGCGCTGAGCCGGTCGGGTTCGTGGCGCTGGGGACGACGCCGCCGGTCTGGGCTTGGGATTGAGCTGGCTGGGGTTCGCGGGGGGGCGGTGCGATTGGGAGGTAGTCGCCGGCGGCGGCTACGAGGACCTGGGCGGTGACCCAGATCGGGGTCTGGTTCCTGGCCTGGGAGTAGCGGTAGTGGCCGTCGCTCTGCTGCTCGGCGGAGAGGTAGTCGGGGGCGCTGGAGCCGCCGCGGCGGAAGGAGCTCGGGTCGCCGCCGGTGGCGAGGATGCCCTGGATCGCCCAGGCGGTCGACTGGGTGTTGACCGCGTAGTTGCCGCCGAGCGCGAAGCCGCCGCCGGGGCGCTGGGCGTCGCGCAGGTAGGAGAGGCCGCGGTGGGCGGCCTTCGATTCCGGCGAGAGCGCCTGCATCACGGCGCCGGTGCCGTCGGCGGTGCTCGGGGTGCCCGGTTCGTCGCCCCAGCCGCCGTCGTCGTTCTGGACCTTCTGCAGCCAGGAGAGCGACTTCTCGAGGCCACCGGTGGCGCCGGCGGTGCGCAGGGCGATGACGCCGTAGGCGGTCGAGCCTGGCCAGCCTTCGAAGGAGCCGTTGTCGCGGCGCTTGTCGAGCAGCGCGAAGACGAGGTTGGCGCCGGCGAACTGGCGCGGGTCGACGCCGGCGCCCTCGAGCGCGAGGATCGTGCGGGCGAGGTCGCCGGGGCTCTTCAGATCCTCGACGGTCCCGCGCAGGAAGTCGACCGGGGTGCGGCCGCCGTCGGCGACGTCGAGCGGGTTGATGCCGGCGGCCTCGAATCCGAGCATCGCCCAGCCGGTCATCGCGGCGCCGGAGTCGTCGCCGGGCGAGGAGCCGAAGCCGCCGTCGGCGTTCTGCACCGAGCGGAGCCAACCGGCGCCGTGGGCGACCTCGGAGCTGCCGGCGCGCGCAAGCGCCGGCGGGCCGAAGACGAGGACGACGAGCAGCAGCGCCGCGACGCCGCCGGTCCGCAATCCCGGCGTCAGGGCACCGGGCCCCTGGCGGTCGGTGGGGCGGCGCTCCCTCCCCGGCCCCACTCGAAGCGCTCGCGGAAGCGGATCAGCATCCGCACCATCGCCGGACCGGCGAGCAGCGCGAAGACGACGTTGCCGATCGCGTGGGCGGCGTCGAACGGGATCGCGCGTGCCTCCAGCAGCGCGAAGTGGCGCAGCGACAGGTCGCCTCCGTAGGTCGCCATCAGCGAGAAGTTCAGCAGAGCGCCGTAGGCGATGCCGGCCAGGCCGCAGACGGCGGCGAGGGTGAGCCGGCCGACGTTGCGGGTGCCGAGCGCCAGCGCCGCGCCGAGGATGCCGCAGAGGCCCCAGCCGGCCATCTGCCACGGCGTCCAGGGGCCCTGACCGAACCAGAAGTTGGAGACGAGGGCGGTGAGGGCGCCGACCGCGAAGCCCGGGGCCGGGCCGAGCGCGTAGCCGGCGAAGATGACGATGTCGGTCGTCGGCTTGACGTTGGGGAAGGCGGCGAAGGCGACCCGCCCGGCGATCGCCAGCGCGGCGAGGGCGGCGACCAGGGCGACCACCTGCGAGGGCGGTCGCGAGCGCTCGTACCAGGCGAAGCCGGCGAGCAGGACGGCGCCGAGGATCAGGAAGCTGGTCAGCTCCCAGCTCATCCGTCCCCTCCCCCCTCTCCGCGCAGCGCCGCGGCGCCCTGCTCGGGGGTGACGACGCCGGGCAGGTCGAGGACGCGGGCGACCTCGGTGGCGAAGTACCAGCCGCCGGAGAGCACCTCGGCGGCCGGGCCGTCGGCGATTACGACGCCGTCGCCGAGCAGGACGACGCGCTCGGCGAAGACGGACGCGAACTCGACGTCGTGGGTGGCGACGACGACGCCGGCGCCGCGGGCGGCGAGGTCGGCGATCAGGCCTACGAGGTCGTCTTTGCGGGTCCGGTCCATCCCCCGGGTCGGCTCGTCGAGCGCCACCAGCCCGGGGAGTTGCTCGCCCTCCATCTGCCCGGCGAGCGCAATCGCCAGGGCCAGCCGCTGCCGCTCGCCGCCGGATAGATCGCGCGGGTCGGCGTCGACCGCATGCCCCAGGCCGACGACTCGAAGCGCAGCTGCTCCGGCCTCTCCGGGAAGTTCGTCCCCGACCCGCTCCCGCACCAGATAGTCGCTGGGATTCTGAGTCAGCAGTGCGATTCCGCCCGGCGTCTCGATCGTTCCCCGGACCGGATCGACCAGACCCGCGGCAGTCTTCAACAGCGTGCTCTTGCCGGCGCCGTTACGTCCCATCAGCGCGACACGTTCACCCCGATTCACAGCTAAATCGACGCCGCGCAGCACGTCCTTGGGCTCGTCGTTGGCGGTTAGCTCGACCCAGAGGGTCTTGGCGGTGAGAGCGGCGGGCGCCGGGGGCGTGACCCCCTCCTCACTCAACTTGCTCCGGTGGGGCGTTAGGGGCCGTCCGAGATTGGATTGCCGGAGAAGTACAAGCCGTTCGGAGGGGGTCACGGCCCCGGCGCCCCCGCTCTCGCTCGCCTCAAGAATGGCGCGGGCGGCGCGGACACCCACCGGGAGGGGGTCGATTCCGGCGAGGGAGAAGAGGCGAGCGGAAGGAGTGGCCAGGGCCGGGTCGGAGGCGTGGGACCAGGCGAGGAAGTCCGAGGGGGGGCCGTCGAAGGCGATCGTGCCCGAATCCATCGCCACGACCCGATCCGCGGCTGCCAGGCACCTCTCCAGACGATGTTCGGCCAGGAGGACGGCCACGCCCCACTCCTCGTTGAGCCTCCTCAACAGCCAGATCAGCTCGTCGCCGGCGACGGGGTCGAGTTGTGAGGTGGGCTCGTCGAGGAGCACCAAGCTGGGTCGGGTCACGAGTGCCGCCGCGAGAGCTACTCGCTGAAGCTCGCCGCCAGAGAGGGTGTCGACCGTGCGACCGAGCAGGTGGGGGATGGCGAGGGCGAGGGCGACCTCCTCGACCGCTCGGGCGCGGGAGGACGGGATGTCGCCGCGCATCTCCAGGGGGAGCTCGATCTCGGCGGTGACGGTGGTCGAGACGATCTGGGTCTCGGGGTCCTGGGCGACGTAGCCGACGGCGGCGGCAAGCTCGCCGGGACCGGAGGCGATGGCGTCGAGGTCGGCGACGGTGACGGTGCCATCGATCTCGCCGCCGTGGAAGTGCGGGACCAGGCCGCAGGCGGCTTTGAGCAGGGTCGACTTGCCGGAGGCGGAGCGGCCGGCGAGGAGGACGAACTCGCCGGGGGCGATCGCGAGGGAGACGTCGGTCAGGGCGGGACGTGGGGCGCGCGGGTAGGTGTAGGTCAGGTCCTCGACCGCGAGGGCCGGGGCGGCGCCGCTGCGGACTGCAAGCTCAGACATGAGTCACCGCCAGGTCAGGAGCCGCCTCCGGGATGGGGGCAGCCGCGGGGCCCCGGGGCGGAGAGGAGCGCTGAACGGAATCGACGGGCGCCGAGGGTCCGTTATATGAACGCTTCAGGCCCGTCGGCCGGCTGGCAGCCTCTGTGGCGGCGCGGCGCTTGGGCTTGCGGCGCAATGGTGCGAGGCCGCTGAGTACCAGCAGCACGGAGAGGGTGATCGTCGGCAGGCCGAGGCCGAGGTGGATCGTCGGGTAGGCGTGGAAGTCGTCGGCGCCGAGGAGCTTGCCGGCGATCGCGGTGGCGAGCACCGCCGCGGCGGTCAGGTAGAAGCGGCGGTCGAACCTCGACGCGAACGCGAAGGGTTTCCGGTCTCCCAGGAGCGTTGACCGTTCGCGTTCGTGAAAACGGCGCGGGACGACGAGGTGGCTCGAGGCTGTAGCCGCGCAGCTCCAGCGTGGCGGCGACGTCGACGGCGCGGTCGAGCGAGCCGGCGAGGAGGCGGCGGGCGAGCGGGGCGCGGCCGGCGTCGGCGGCGTCGGGGCCGCGCAGGCGGGCGGCGTCGCGCAGGCGGGCGGCGTCGGCGGAGGCGACCGGGACGAGGCGCGAGATCAGCGTCGCGGTCAGGGCCGAGCGGCCGGCCAGCGGGCGCAGCGACCGCAGCACCCGGTCGGGATCGACGCAGGAGGAGTAGACGGCGAAGGCGACCATCGCGACCGCCGCGCGCAGGCCGAGGATGGCGCCTTCGGCGAGCGCCTCGGCGGTGACGTCGACCTGGCCGAACCAGGGCCAGTCGCCGAGCCGGGCCAGCACCGTCTGGCCGCCGTGGGCGACGAGCGGGTTGATGACGACGATCAGCAGGGCCAGGGCGACGCCCATCCGCAGCGCCGCGCGCACGGCCACGCGGGCCCCGGCCAGCAGGCCGGCCATGCTCGCCGCGACGCCGACGGCGACCAGCACCAGCGGGCTCGAGTAGAGGAAGGAGACGGCGACCAGGGAGCCGAGGTAGGCGACGGCGGCGCCCGGCGAGGCCGCCTGGAGCGGCCCGGACCTCGGCGTGTAGGCGAGCGGCGATCTCATCTCATCACCGGCAGTGGCGTCTCCTTCCCATCGACCGTCGCCACCGCGTAATGGTCGCGTAGGTCCTGCGCATCGAGCAGGCCGGCGGCGGCCTGCACGGCGGCGGTCGTCGCCCCGGTCACGATCCAGACCGGCGGGCCTTCGTAGTGGCGGGTCGCGGCGACCAGGCCGGCGCCGGAGCCGAGGCCGACCGCCACCTTGCCGTCCGGGTCGAGGCCCTGCAGCTCATCGACGCCGCCGCGCCGGGCGAAATCGGCGAAGACGCCGCTTTCCGCCGGCCCGGCTTCGACCAGCGCCGCGGCCGGGTCCGAGCGCAGCCGCGACCAGGGGCCGACCAGGACCCGGATCGCGCCGCCGGGCGAGCCGCTCACCACCGCGACGCCTTCGTCGCGCAGCGCCGCGCGCGCCGTCGCGCAGGCCCCTCCCCCGCCCTCGCAATCGACCACCACCGGGTGCGACTTGCCTTCGTAGCCATCGGTGAACGGCGCCGGCCAGGACCCGACCACGGCGGGAACGTGGTTGGTCGCCGCCCAGTCGCGGTAGTCCCACCAGATCCGCTCGCTCCCCTTCAGCGCGTAGTCGGCGGCGCCGACCGGGGACTCGACCCCGTCCACATAGAAGAACCAGTCGTAGGGATCGCCGCCCCGGTGCGCTTCTTCGGTGCCGTCGATCGCCTGCACGAAGCCGCCGCCTTCGCGGGTGGAGATGTCGGCGTTGCCTTCGAGGACGCGCATCACCGTCGAGGATTCGCTCGCCTGCACGGAGCGTTCGAGCACCGGCACGGAGCCGAATTCCCGCGTCACCGTCAGCTCCACCCCGCCGACGTCGGCGCCGGGGCCGAGGCCGCAGCCGGCGGCCGCGAACGCTGCCAGAAGCAGCGTCGTCGCGACCGCCATGCCGCGGCTGCGGGTCACTTACCGCCCGGGCACTTACCCCCGACGCAGACCGCCGCGCGGTTGGAGGGGATCTCGCCTGACTTGGTGGCGGCGAGCTGGCCGGGCCTGGCGAGCACGACCGTCGTCTTGCCGTTGGCGGCGGTCGGCGCGCTGGCGCCGGTCACGGTCACGCCGGCGGCCGGCTTGGCCTTGCCTTTTTCGTCGTAGGAGACGACGCTGACCGTGAACGGCATCCCCGCGGTCGCCTTGTCCGGCGCGGTCAGCGCCAGCTCGTCGGGATAGGGATAGGACGGCGCGAGGTCCCAGAGGACTTCGTCGCCGGCGTGGAGCTTCGCCTTGTCGCCGCCGACCGAGAGCGACTTGTGATTGACCTTCAGGTACCAGGACGCCTTGCCCTTGGCGACGCTCGTGCCGACTCCGCAGAGCGCGAGGCCGAAGTCGAAGTGGTCGGTGATCAGCAGCGGCTTCAGCGAGCCGGTCGACTTCGAGCCCGGGCCAGCAGGCCCATCGCGGTCGTTGCCTTGAGCGAGACCGACTCACCGCTGCCGCCGGTGCCGGCGCCGAAGCAGGTCGCCTGCGCGCTGGTCTTGATCGACGTGGTCGCGGCACCGAGCGTCTGTTCGGCGAGCACCTTTTCGCCGCTTCCGACGACGCGCAGGTTGGCGGTAAGGCCCTTGGCGACGGCACCCGCGGCGATCGTCAGGGATAGAGCGAGAGCCAGCGCGCATGCAGCGACCAGCCGGAACGAAATGAGTCTTGGCATTTAAGCCACCCTTTCCTCGAGGGTTGACATGGCTGGCCGGGGACAGGTCTCCTGGCTCCCGGGGTGGTCAGCCGCACCTTCCCGGGGGTTCTGTGTCCTCCCCAGTGGCCGGCGCCGAGGCGCCTGCGGCTTCCTTGACCCGGTCACAGTGGCGGGACCGCGCCGGTTTCTCACCGGACTTCCCTTGACCACCGACCGATTACGCGGACGAGTCTATCCCGCGCCCTCGCGTGGGAGCCGAGCCATGCGGCGGCTTTTCGTCCGTAGTCCTCCAGTGGTCCAGTAATCTGTGACGCGTTCGGGCCCACGTGCTTCTAGCGTCTCGTCCAATCAACCGAACAAGGGGAGAAGACCTATGAGCAGGGGACTCGGCCGCCGCTCGCCGGCGTTGGTGATCTCGTGTGTGGCGCTGTTCGCGGCGCTCGGCGGCACCGTCTACGCGGCGAGCGAAGATCAACGGCCGGACGATCAAGGTGAAGTCGCTGCCGGGCAACCGGATGAAGCTCGGTTCGGTGCCCGGCAACAGGCTCAAGGCCGGGTCGATCTCGGGCAGCTCGCCAACCTCCGGGTCGATCGTCGGCGCCCAGATCGACGGCGCGCCTCGGCCAGGTTCCCGAGCGCCGTCCATGCCGATACCGCCGACAGCGCCCACGACGCGCAGACCGCGCTCAACGCGGTCAACGCGATCGACGCCGACCAAGGTCAACGGCCACGGCGCCGGCTGCCGCCCGGCAACGAGCTCCTTCGCCGGCGCCTGCTGGCAGAGCTCGGCAGCGAAACGGCGGTGACGGCGCCGACCGCGGCGCTCTCCTGCGCGACGCAGGGCGGCACGCTGCCGGACGCGCTGTAGCTGACCGCGTTCTCGCATCAACCCGGGGTGGTGCTGCGACGGGTGACGAGTGGTCTGGGGATGTGACCAATCTTTCAGGGGCTGATCTGTATAGGGTCGTGACGGTTTCAGCGTCAGGCGTCGTCGCTCTACTGCTTCCACCAAGACCCGGAAGTTCCGCTGCGTGATCCCGCTCGTCTCCTGACGCAGCTGCCGCCACCTCGGCCGGCGTGGCCGGGGCGGCGGCATGGCCACTATCGTCGCTGCCGATTCGCCGCCGCCTGCACCGTGCCCAGCCCCGGCTGCAGGCCTGCTCGCGGTGCTGGTCACCGCCTCAGCGGCGCTTGCCGCCTCCTTCAGGTAGCGCATCCCGGCCGGATTCGCACTGCGGCGGAGCGGCTGCCGTCGCCGACCGGGCCGCGACCCGCGTCGCCCGCTAGCTGGCCCCCCGCGCGGATCAGCACCGCCCGCCCCGCTCGACCTCGTGGTCGGCCGCGACGACCTCGCCAGGCTCGGGGTCGGCGAGGCCTCAAGGCCGGCGACGCCGCCGAACCCGGTGCCACCGCCGCTTCGTCGACGTCACGACCCCCGAACTGCTTCCCTACTCGTCGAGGGCAGGGTCATCATCCGCCGCGGCGCGGGCGCGGCTGTGCTCGGGTTGATCGATCAACAGACCGACCAGGCATCTAGTCGTCACTGCCGGGCGCTGCGTCGACAGCGGTCGCGATGCAGGCGAGCGCAGCGAGCTCGTCCAACTACCTCGAATTCGTCCACGCCTATGGCGACGGCATCGCCCCGTTCGGCGCCTCGTCGCCCGCCGCACCACGATCCTCGACCCGAGCCAGTGGGGCGGCCGGGCAATAAGGACGTCGCCCTGGGCGCCTCCTCGTCTTCCCCAACTCCGAAGGCGTCCTCGTCGCCGACGCGGTCGCGACGGTGCCACGATCGTCTCCGCCGCCACCCGCCACCAGACCTTGCCGACCTTCGGCTTTCCCGGCGCGAGCGAAGTACTTGAAGGGGTGCTCTCGCCCTACCATCGGAGGCGATCTGCTCGCCAAATCGCCTCACCCGGGCCGACCGACGCTGCGATCAGCTGCCGCTGGACCCCCGGCGCCGCGATCGAGGCGCTCGGCGAACGCCTCAACGCCAGCGAGACGCTCGCGGTCCAAGTCGAGATCGACCTCCACTTCGACTCCGGCCGCAGCGCCCACCGGCTGGTCAGCGAGATCGAGGACACCGCCTACCGCCTCGTCCAGGAGGCTCTCAACAACGCGGCCCACCACGGCGAGACCGATCGCGCCTTGGTCGAGGTGAGCGAGAGCGACGGGGCCCTGCGCCTGCGGGTCTCAGACGAAGGGCGGGGCTTCGACCCCGACACCAAGACCGAAGGCTTTGGCCTGATCGGAATGCGCGAACGCGTATCCCTCGCCGGCGGCACGCTGGAGGTCCAGAGCTCGCCGGGAAACGGCACCGCAATAGTCGCGGTCCTCCCCGCCCTCTACCCCGAAGAGGCCGAGCAGGCGTCCGCCGAGAGCGGCTGAGCTCAAGCGCCGAGCATGGCGCGGTAGAAGCTGTAGTCGCGGCGATCTGGCCGCAGATTGGAGGCAAGCGCGAGGTGGTGACGAGCGCGCTCGGTTTTCTCCCCCGTCTTGGCCAGCGCCCGGCCCAGGCAGAAGTGGGCGTAATCGTTGACCTGGTGGCGCTCGACCACCGCCCTGAACTCGACCGCGGCCGCGGCAAAACGGCCGGAGCGGAAGTAGGCACGGCCGAGGGCCTCGCGCACCGAGGACTTCTCCGGCGCTCGTCTCGCCGCCTCCTCCAGCGGCGCCGCCGCCTCCGCGAAGTCCTCCTCCTCGAGCAGCTCGATTCCACGTCTATAGAGAGTGAACGTGGAGTCGGTTTGAGACCCTGAAGGCATCGAATAAGTGTAGGAGCACGGTCGGCTCGGCCTTAGATGCAGGGGAAATCCAGGGCGGCTGCTACGGTGTTTGTGTCGGGTCTGGCGCTTTTGCCACCCGAGAGGTTCCGTTCCCTCCGTGCGCTTCTTTGCATTCAGGGGTCGCTGGATCTCCCTGAATCACCCAAAAAGGAGTCACAACATCGTGTCATTTGCCGACCTCGGCATGTCCAAAGCCGTGGTGCGCGCGCTCGCCGAGCGCGACATCACCCAACCTTTCCCCGTCCAGCAGCTCGTGATCCGCGATGCGCTCGCCGGCCACGACCTGCTGGTCCAGTCACCAACCGGATCCGGCAAGACCCTCGCCTTCGGCATTCCGCTGGTCGAGCGGCTCGAGCCCGGGACCAGGGGCCCCTCTGCGCTCGTGCTGGCGCCAACCCGCGAGCTGGCCGGCCAGATCGTCGATGAGCTCGAGTCGATTGCCCGCGCCCGCCAGTTGCGCGTCGCCGCCGTCTACGGTGGCGTCGGCTTCGGCCCGCAGATCAAGGCTGCACAGCGCGCCGACATCCTCGTCGCCACCCCCGGGCGACTCGAGGACCTGATCGCCCGCGGCGCGGTTTCGCTCAAGGGGATCCGCGCCCTCGTCCTCGACGAGGCCGATCGCATGCTCGACATGGGCTTCAAGCCGGCGGTGAGCCGGATCGTCGCGCTGACGCCGGCGCAGCGCCAGACCCTCTTCTTCTCGGCCACCCTGGAGGGGGCAATCGGCAAGCTCGCCAGCGCCTACACGCGCGACGCGCGGCGCCACGTCCAGGCGGCCCCGAAGGAGCGCAAGGCCGAGATCGAGCACCACTTCGTCCACGTCGAGTCGCAGAGCGCCAAGCTCGATCAGCTGATCGAGCAGCTTCGTGAGGACGAGCGCGGCCGCACGCTGGTCTTCGTCCGCACCAAGCGCGGCGCCGACCGGTTGGTCAAGCGCCTGCGCAGCCACAAGGTCGAGGCGGTCGCGATGCACGGCGACAAGAGCCAGGGGCAGCGCGAACGGGCCCTGGCCCGCTTCGAGCGCGGCGAGGTCGACACGCTGGTCGCCACCGACGTGGCCGCCCGCGGCATCGACGTGGCCGACGTCACCCACGTGGTCAATTTCGATGCCCCCGGCGACCGCGACGCCTACGTGCATCGGGTCGGCCGCACTGGCCGCGCCGGGCGCACGGGCGCCGGAGTCAGCTTCGTCCTTGCCGACCAGAGCGCTGAGATGCGGACGATCGCCCGTGATCTCGGCCTCAGCGGTGAGTTCGACCAGGGCCGCTGGCAGCGCCCGGCCCGCGCGAGAGCGACTGCCGGCCGCGGCCACCCCGGCCGCGAACCGGCCGCGCGCCAACGCCTCGGCGGCGCAGAAGCGCCGGCGACGGCGGCGGCGCAGCCGGACCAAGGCGGCCGCATGACCACCGCAACCGCCACGGCGAAGAAGTGGACCTGCGACCAGTGCGGCGTCTCGGTGAGCCAGCATGGACGGCGGCTCGTGTCGAGCTGCCCGAGACCTGGGACAAGTGCGCGGACGGGCTGTTCTGCCTCAACTGCAGGCGGGACCGCGCCGCCCAGGCGGCGCTGGAGTCGGCGCCGGACGACAGCCCGATCGAAGTCCGGGCGAAGCTGCGCCGCGCCGCCCTGATCGAGTTCGAGGTGAGCCGTCAGGCCGGATCGACGGCGACGGCGCGATCGCCAAGGCCTGCCGGTCCTCGGTCTCGGCCGTCGCCGCCGCCCGCCAGCGGCTGAAGCTGCCGGCGCCGCCGAAGCAGCCCTGCAAGTAGGCACCAGCCCTTCGCCAGGTGCCGACGCGCCCTCCCTCGGGAGGGCGCAATTCGGGCAGGGTGTCCATCCGCGCCGATCCCGTTCGTCTTAGATGCGACCATCCACTCCCAAGGAGGCACCGATGCAATACATGCTGCTGATCTACTCGAACGAGTCGATGACGGAGTTCGACAAGCTCTCCGAGGACGAGCAGAAAGGGATCCTCGGCGAGTACTACGCGATTTCCGAGACCCCCGGCGTCACCGGCGGCAACCAGCTGGAGCCCTCGACGACGGCGACCACCGTGCGGGTGCAGGACGGTCAGGCGCTGACCACCGACGGCCCCTTCGCGACGACCAAGGAGGTCCTCGGCGGCTACTACCTGCTCGAGGCCGACGACCTCGACACGGCGCTGGAGATCGCGGCGCGGATCCCGGCCGCCCGGCTCGGCGGGGCGATCGAGGTGCGGCCGGTGGTGGCGCGCTGATCGAGCGCGTCTTCCACGAGGAGTGGGGCCGTGTGCTCGCCACCCTCATCGGCTTCCTCGGCGACATCGACCGCGCCGAGGAAGCCGCCCAGTCGGCCTTCGCCCGGGCGGCCGAGCGCTGGCCGCACGAGGGCACGCCCGCCAACCCGCGCGCCTGGCTGATCGCGACCGCCCGCAACCTGGCGATCGACCGGATCCGCCGCGACCGCACGCTAGCCGCCAAGACCCGCCTGCTTCGAGGTTCCCGAAAACGTGGACGACGAAATCGCCGAGACGGCGTTCCCCGACGAACGGCTGGAGCTGATCTTCACCTGTTGCCATCCGGCCCTGGCGACCGAGGCCCAGGTGGCGCTGGCGCTGCGCACCCTCGGCGGCCTGACCACGGCGGAGATCGCCCGCGCCTTCCTCGTCCCCGAGCCGACGATGGCGAAGCGGCTGGTCCGTGCCAAGCAGAAGATCAAGGCCGCCGGGATCCCCTTCCGGGTCCCGCCCGACCACCTCCTGCCCGACCGGCTGAGCGACGGTGCTGGCCGTGGTCTACCTGATCTTCAACGAGGGCTACGGCGGCCGCAACGAGCTCGCGGCGGAGGCAATCCTGCTCGGGCGGGCGATGGTCGAGCTGATGCCGGACGAGCCCGAGGTCCGCTGCCTGCTGGCGCTGATGCTGCTGCACGACGCCCGCCGCGAAGCCCGCTTCGCCGACGGCACCCTGGTCCTGCTCGGCGACCAGGACCGCTCGCTCTGGGACGCCGGGCAGATCGCCGCGGGCGGGCGGCGCTCGATCGCGGCCTCGCCCTCGGCGGCCGCGGCCCCTACGCGCTGCAGGCGGCGATCGCCTCGCTGCACCTGGAGGAGCCGCCGGACTGGCCGCAGATCGCCGCGCTCTATGGGGAGCTGGGCCGGCTGACCGGCTCGCCTGTGGTCGAGCTGAACCGCGCGGTCGCGGTCGCCGAGGCGGGTGAGGTCGAGGCGGCGCTGGCGCTGCTGGACGCGGTCGCGCTCGAGGACTATCACCACCTGCACGCGGCGCGGGCCGAGCTGCTGCGCCGGCTCGATCGCATCGAAGAGTCCCGCGCCGCCTACGAGCCGGGCGCTGGCGCTGGCCCACTCCGACGCCGACCGGGCCTTCCTCCAGCGCCGGCGCGACGAGCTCGAAAGCTGAACGCCGGGACCACTGCTCAAACCAGTCACTCAGATTGCTCGCAGCACCGACTGGGCGGCGTTGTAGCCGCACATCCCGTGCGCGCCCGGCGCCGGGCGGGGTCGCCGCCGAGCAGATGAACACACCGGGGATGCCGGTGGCGTAGGGGTCGAGCGCGACGCGGGGCCGGAAGAGGGTCTGGAACGGCGGTGTTGGCGCCGGTGATGATGTCGCCGCCGACGTAGTTGGCGTTGTGCGCCTCAAGCTCGGCCGTCGAGCGGACGGCGCGGGCGACGATCCGCTCGCGCAGGCCGGGCGCGAAGCGTTCGATCTGCGCTCGATCAGCGCCTCGGTCGCGTCGCCGTCGTAGCCGCTGGGGACGTGGCGCGTAGGCCCAGACCGGGTGCACGTCGCCCTCGCGAACGGGACGGGTCGGCGAGGTACTGCTGGCCGACCAGGACGAACGGCCGCTCGGGCATCCGGCCCGCGGTCGACTTCGCGCTCGGCGGCGACGATCTCCTCGAAGAGCCGACCACGTGCACGGTCCCGGCTCGCGCGCGACGCCTCGTGCGTCCACGGCACCCCGCCCTCGACGGCGAGGTCGACCTTGAAGGCCCCGGGCCCGTGCCGGTAGCGGCGCGTAGGCGCGGGCGACGCGGGCCGGCAGCCGCGCGCCGGCGATCCGGCGACCGCGCCGGGCGCGAGGTCGAGCACGACAGCGTCGGCCTTCGGCAGCTCGATCGAGCGAGTCGCACCCGCACGCCGGTCTCGATCTTGCCGCCGTGCTCCGCGCACGACCGCGGCCAGCGCCGCGGCGATCGCCCCCGAGCCGCCGCGCGGCGACCGGCCAGCCGTAGCGTGGCAGGCGCAGATCAGCGCCATCGCCGACCGACGAGCTCATCGGCGCGGTACAGCGGCGCGAAGGCGTGCGCCGCGACACCGCCGAACAGGGCCCGCGCCCGCGGCGCGTCGACAAGGCCCGGGCGAGCATCGTCGCCGGCGCGGCGGCGGGCAAGGCCGAAGCGCGCCAGCGCGCAGCGGGTGCGCGGGCACGTGCAGCATCGGCCGCAGGATGTCCTCGACCGACGGCGTCGAAGCCGCTCGCCAGCGGCCCGAAGACCCGCCTCCAAGCCGGCGCCCGTCGCGCCCAGACCGGCCGCCGTCTCGTCGAGCGAGCGCAGCATCGCGGCGCCGTCGCCGTCGTCGAGCGGGTGCGCGTAGGTCGACCTCCGGCCAGCACCACTCAGCCCGTGGCGCTGCGAGATCGAGCGCGAGCAGCGCCGGCGACTCAACCGCCAGCGGATGAACCGCCGAGCAGTCGTCGTGGATCAGGCCCGGGCAGCGTCAGCTCGCTGCTGCGGGTGCCGCCGCCGATCGTCGTCCTCCGCCTCGATCACGGTCACCTCGACTCCCCGCACGGCCAGCGTCGCCGCGCAGGCGAGCCCGTTGGGGCCGGAGCCGACGACGATCGCGTCGCTCATGCGGCCGGCTGCCGCCGTGCCGCTCGCGCCGGCAATCGGCTCGCGTCGGGAACGGCGCCCCGTCGAGCCAGGGCTGACGCGCTGACCATGTCGGCGACGTTGACGTAGCCCTCCTCGACCAGCCCGGTCGCGGCGTCGAAGATCCGGTAGTGCTGACGCTGGACGTGGGCGGGCTGCGACTCAAGCGTGATCACCCGCAGTTCGCCCGGCTTGAAGTGGCAGCGCTCCTGGACCGCCTCCAGCAGGTGGTGGTTGTGGAGATGGCCGTCGCCGAAGTTCCAGCCGAGCACGACGCCGGCGATCAGCTCGCCCTCCCGCACGTGGTACTCCTCGACGTCGTCAACCGCGTGCGGGAGCAGCCCGTTGATCGCGCGCCCGTGGGAGTGCATCGAGCGGAAGGCGAGCCCTTTGTACATGAGCAGCTCGGCCGTCTCGCGGTCGTAGAACTTCGTCAGCTGCTCGACCACGATCGGCGCCGACTTGACGATGTCGGCTGTCGAGCTTCGCCTCGGCCCCGGACTCCTTGCGGAAGAGCCACTGGCTGGTCGCCCAGTTGCCGGCGTAGTAGCGCATCGAGGGCAGGAACGAGATCAGGTCCGGGCGGAAGTTCCCGAGTACCGGGATGCCGACGCAGGTGACCGCCAGGATCGCGATCAGCAGCGGCGCGTCGAGGGTCGAGAGCGGGACCGCGCCGTAGTGTCCGAAGAGGAAGAGCAGGCCGAAGATCATGAAGAGGTTCCACTCCAGCGGCACCGCCAGCGGGAAGGTCGAGAGGATGTGGAGGTGGAAGACGATCATCCCGACGACGGCGATCGTGCCGACGATGCCGCCGCTGGAGACCAGCAGCAGCATCGGCAGGGTGAACTCGATGACCGTGCCCATGTGGGCCGAGAGCCGGCCGACCTCGGAGGGCAGCAGGTCGTCCGGGTGGTCAGCGTAGAGCTGCGGCTTCGCCCGGCGCGAGCGGTTCCAGGGCGTGTTGCTGATCATCACCGTGACCACGAACGGGAAGTGGCGGTTCAGCTTCGAGGCGGCGGCGCCCCACCAGATGCAGACGAAGACGATCTGCGCGGCGACGATCAGGTCGCCGAGCGGGAAAAGGAAGACGATCAGCAGGTTGCCGTAGATCTCCGGCCGCGCGGCCAAGAAGGCGACCTTGTCGCGCAGCCCGAGCACGACCAGCACGCCGAGCAGCAGCCCGACCGCGACCGGGTCGAGGAGGCCGCCGAGAGGAAGACGGGAGCGCCGCCGTTGGCGGAGACCGAGACGGCGTCGATGCCCGCGGAGCAGAGCAGGAAGACGGCCACGGCGAGCAGGCCGCCGTAGAGCCCGACGTCGAACCAGGTGCGCGTCGTCCCCCGCGTCAGCGGCACCTTCTCCGGCCACGGCGGCAGCCGCGTCGTCCCCGGCCGCAGCCAGTAGAGGAGGCCGCCGATCATCGGCGAGAAGCGCAGGGTCAGCGGCAGCGAGCCGGCGCCGAGGCCGAGCACCTCCCAGAGCATCGTCCAGACGACGATCTTCTGGAAGACGATCGGCTGCGTCCACCAGCCGCCGAGGTCGGCGACCCCGCCCAGGCCCGGCGTCGTCACCGAGATCAGCAGCAGGCCACCGCCGGCGTAGATGACGAGCTTGACCAGGTAGAGCAGGTAGACCGCGGTCGGGGTCCCGAACCCGTTCAGCGCCCAGTCCTGAGCCAGCGGCTTGATCCGCTCCAGGTGCGAGCGGCGCTGCCACTCCTCGACGTCGAACGGCGGTGGAACCGGCGTGGTGAACCCCATCGCGTCGAGCCTACTGCGAGATTGGCGGCGAGATTGGGCTCACAGCCTTCCGGCCCAGCTAGGCGTCGGCGGACTCGTCCGGGCGCACTGCGGTTTTGCCCGGCAGCAGCGTGAACGCGGCGACCATCTCCGAGCCGATCACGAGGTCCTCGCCATGGGAGTTGAGGCTGACCTTGCCGTGCGGCCCCGGGGAGATCGCCGGGTCCGCCTCGACCAGCATGCCGTCGACCCGGTGACCAGTGGTCGCCTCGAGCCTGATCGGGACGTCCCCGTCCCGGCCGGCCCGGACCTGCTCGAGCACGTCATGGAACCACTCCGGCCCCTCGGCTGGCGGCCGCTCGTAGCGAGTCCCAATGGCGAAGTCCGTGACGATGGGAAGAGTCTACGATCTAGGCATGCCTTTGTTCGGCCAGGAACATGTCGAGCGCTACCGCGCAACCGATGGCAAGGAGGGCCACGACTGGCAGGGGACCCAGACGCTGCTGCTGACCACGACCGGGCGCAAGTCAGGCGAGTCGCGCACCACCCCGCTGATATACGCGCCCCATGGCGACGCCTTCACGATCGTCGCCTCCAAAGGCGGATCCGACGAGCCGCCCGCCTGGTACCTGAACCTCTCCGAGAATCCCGAGGTCGAGGTGCAGGTGAAAGGCGACCGTTTCAAGGCCCGCGCCCGCACCGCAGGCGCCGAGGAGAAGCCGGGGATCTGGCGGACGATGGTCGCCGAGTGGCCCGACTACGACGGGTACCAGCAGAAGACGGAGCGCGAGATCCCGGTCGTCGTGCTCGAGCGCGCCTGAGCGGTTGCGTCTCCGATGCCGGAGCATTGGCGCGGCGGCGATGATGAGGGCTCTACCTCGGAGGCCTCGGAAGTACCGCTACGGGGATTCGAACCCCGGTTTCTGGCATGAGAAGCCAGCGTCCTAGTCCCCTAGACGATAGCGGCAAGAAGGAGGACTTTAACAGCGCGGGCGCCTCGGGTTCTTTCCGGGAAGCCGTCCGCTAGATGACCTAGGCTCGAACATATGTTCGGGTTATATCCAGGGCACTTCGAGACCCGCTCAGCCGCTACATTTGTGGGCCCACGCGGCTGTGGTGGAACTGGCAGACACGATACGTTCAGGTCGTATTGCTCGAAAGGGCGTGGAGGTTCGAATCCTCTCAGCCGCATAGCGAGACATGGCGATGCATAATCGGGCGACGGTGGCGGAGGCCCTTCGCCTCAGATCCACCGGTTTCAACAATTGCGAGATTTCACGGCGCCTTGATGTGCCCCGGCCCACCATCCGGGAATGGTCCGCCGGGAAACTGCCTCACTCCTGCCGACAAGGCTCCTCCGACCAGAGCTCAAGCGTCGTGTGGGACTCGGGCGCCTACGTCTACCTGCTCGGTCTCTACCTCGGAGACGGCTGCATCTCGACCCACCAACGCGGCGTGCACCGCCTTCGGATCACGCTGGACGTGCGCTATCCGGCAATCGTGACGGAGTGCGAAGCGGCCATGCGAGCCGTAGTGCCGTCGAATCGCGTAGCCCGGCACCTGAGGCAGTGCAACTGCTACGAGGTCTCTGCCTACTCGAAAAGCTGGCCCCGTCTCCTCCCCCAGCATGGCAGCGGTAAAAAGCACGAACGACAGATCGTGCTTGCCGGCTGGCAGCAGGAACTCGTCGACCTCAGTCCCAGACTTCTTCTGCGCGGCCTCATTCACTCTGATGGCTGCCGCTTCATCAATACCGGGCAGGGAGACTGGTCCTGTCCTCGCTACTCATTCAGCAACCTATCTGCTGACATCAAGCAGATCTTCTGCGACACATGCGACCAACTGGGTATCCATTGGACGACAGCGCCGCCCAAGACCATCTACGTCTCCCGCAAAGCCGACGTGGCGAGGCTCGACGAGTTCATCGGGCCGAAGCGGTAGTCGGCCCTTCAGGCGGGCTGCTTCGCCGCGGCGCCCCTGCCGGCGCGCTCGGCGTTGCCGGCGATCTCGTCGATGAAGGTCGGCCAAAGGTCTCGGGGCAGGTCGTGGCCCATGCCGTCGATCATCTTCAGGCGGGCGTTGGGAATGGCCCGCGCGGTGGCCCGGCCGCCGGCCGGGCGGACGAGCGGGTCACGCGTGCCGTGGATGACGGCGGTCGGTACGCGGACGCCATGCAGCGCCTGGGTGCGGTCGCCGGAGGCGCTGATCGCGTGCAGCTGACGGAGGACGCCGGCAGCGCTGTGACCACGGTCGTAGGAGCGGCCGGCGACGTCGCGCAGGCGCTCCTCGTCGAGCGGGTAGCCGGGCGAGCCGATGACGGAGAAGGTCTTGATCGCGCGCTCGATTGCCGCTTCCCGGCCCTTGGGAGGGCGGCCGAGCAGGACGCCCATCGCCTTCCAGCTCGGCAGGCCGGTCCAGCGGCTGCCGGTGGTCGACATCATCGAAACCATCGAGCGCAGGCGCTCGGCGTGTTCGATCGCCATGGTCTGGACGATCATCCCGCCCATCGAGGCGCCGACCACGTGGGCGGACTCGATGCCGAGATGGTCCATCAACCCGATCGTGTCGGCGGCCATATCGCGCAGGAAGTAGGGCGCCGTGGCGCGGCGGCCGGACATCATGTCGATCCGGCTCGGGACGCCGGCAGAGTCGATCTTGGTCGAGCGGCCGATGTCGCGGTTGTCGAAGCGGACGACGCGGAAGCCGCGCTCGGCGAGCATCCCGCAGAAGCCCTCGTCCCAGGCGAGCATCTGCGTCGCCAGTCCCATCACCAGCAGCAGCGGCTCGCCGTCGGCGTCGCCCATCTCCTGGTAGGCCAGCTTGATGCCGTTGGCGGGCGCCAGCCGCTCTTCGCCGAAAGAGTGCATCGGGAAAGTCTAGCCACCGGCTTGGCTGCCCAGCCAGGCTTGGCCCTGTAGAAGAGGGGGATGCGGACGGCGATCATCTCCGACCTCCACCTCGGTGCCGGCAGCGGTGAGGACGTGCTGCGGGACGAGGCGACGCGCTCGATCCTCTTCGAGGAGATCGCCGGTGCCGACCGCGTCGTCCTGCTCGGCGACGTGGTCGAGCTGCGCGGCCAGCCGCTCGGCGTCGCAATGGAACACGCCCGCCCGTTCTTCGAGGAGCTGGGCGCGGCGATCGGCGATCGCGAGGTGATCGTCGCCCCCGGCAACCACGACCACCACCTCGCCGAGCCGCTGCTCGACGCGCTCTCGCTCGACGGCGGCGACGAGGGGGCACTCGGCCTCGAGCAGCGCCGCGATTCCTCCCCCGGCCCCACCGCCCAGATCGACTCCTGGCTGGGAGCGGCGCGACTGCAGGTCGCCTACCCCGGGCTCTGGCTGCGTGACGACGTCTACGCGACCCACGGCCACTACCTGGACGCCCACCTCGCCCTGCCCCGTGCCGAGTGCCTGGCGGCGGCGGTGCGGATGCGCACTGTCGGAGCGCCGCCGAGCCCGGCGACGCCGGACCAATACGAGCGGGTGCTGCGCCCGCTCTACGGATTCGCCTACGCCGTCGCCCAGTCGCGCCCGGCCCGCGCCGGCGGCAGGCGTGGGCCCTCCGAAGCCGCCTGGAAGATGCTCTCCGGCGGCGCCAGGGGCGCCACCCGGCGGCGCAAGCTGGCGTTCGGCGCGGCCCGCGCCGGCTTCCCGGCCGGGATCTGGGCGCTCAACCGCCTGCTCCACTCCAGCTTCGAGGCCGACATCTCGCCGGGGGCGATCTTCCAGGGCGGCGTCGCCGCGGCCACCGAGCTGGCGGCGCGCCTGCAGGTCGACGGCGTCCACGTGATCACCGGCCACACCCACCGCGGCGGCCCCAACGCCGATGAAGCCCAGTGGCCGCTGGCCGACGGCGGCCAGCTCCACAACACCGGCAGCTGGGTCTTCTCGACCGTCTTCCACCACCCCGGCACCCCACCCAGCCCCTACTGGCCGGGGACGGTGACCTGGGTCGAGGACAGTGGCCCACCGCGTCGCGTCCAGCTGCTGCTGGGCCACGCCCACGCAGAGATGATCGAGCTGATCAGCCGAGCCAGTCGGCGATGATGGCGCCGATCTCCGCCCCGGCGTCCTCCTGGAGGAAGTGAGCGGCGTTCTCGATCGCCCGCGGCGCCGGCAGGTTGAGCTGACTGGAGACCCGCTCGCCGACGTGGAAGGGGAGGACCGAGTCCGAGTCGGCCCATAGGACCAGGGAGGGACGATCGTCCTCGCGCAGCCCGTCGGCGACGCGTTTGCCCTCGACCGCGCCGACCGCCTCCGGCGTCGTCGGCAGGATCAGCGGGAAGGCGCGGACGCCGGCCTTCGAGCCGGGCTCTATATAAGGAGCGTCGTAGGCGGCGATCACATCCTCGCCGGGGTCGTTCTTGCAGCCGCCGCGGATCAGCATCCCGACCGGCACGTCCTCGTTGTCGCGGACGAAGTCGCGGAAGGCGAACCAGGCGTCGCTCATCCGCTGGTGGCCGGTAAAGGGGCCCGTCTCCATGATCACGATCCGCGAAATGCGGTCGGGGTGCTCGACCGCCAGCCGCAGCCCGATCGGCCCGCCCCAGTCGTGGACGACCACGGTCGCGTCGCGCAGGTCGAGTTCCTCCAGCAGCAGCGCCATCAGCTCGACGTGGCGGTCGTAGGTGTACCAGCCGAGGTCGGTGGGCTTGTCGGAGCGGCCGAAGCCGGCGTAGTCGGGGGCGATGCAGCGGTAGCCGGCGTCCCGGACCGGCGGGATCACCTTGCGCCAGAGGAACGACCAGGTCGGCTCGCCGTGGAAGAAGACGACCGGCGGACCCTCCCCCTCGTCGAGGTGGGCGAGGCGGAGGCCGTCGAGCTCGCGGTAGCGCGACTCGAAGGGGTAGTCGGGCAGGCCCTCGAGTGCCTCGTCCGGCGTGCGAATCGCGTCGACGCTTGCTCCCATTCGTCGAGCCTATTCCGCCTGGCCCAGATCAGAATTCTCTACTTTCTCTATCGACATTGTGCTACCGTGCCGCCCTTACATTCAGTAGTAAGTCAGTCGAAATAGAAGGGAACATCCATGCGGAACGCGCGCAAGACCCGGCGGCGCAGCGTGAACGTAGGCCTCACGGCCTCGCTTCTCGCGCTGCTCATTGCAGTGGTCGTCGCCGGTTGTGGCAGTAGCAGCAGCACCAGCTCGAGCTCCTCTGGAGGCGCCAAGCTGGACGTCGTCGGCTACTCCACCCCAGAATCGGTCTACGCCGAAACTCTCGAGCCGGCATTCGAAAAGACGTCAGAAGGCAACGGCATCAGCTTCAGCAACTCCTTCGGCGCCTCCGGCGACCAGAGTCGTGCGGTCGTCGCCGGCCAGCCCGCAGCGGTGGTCCACTTCTCCCAGGCTGGTGACATGGAACGCCTGGTCGAAGAAGGCGAACTCGTCTCCAAGGACTGGGAAAAACAGCCCTACGGCGGCTACGCCACCGACTCTGTCGTCGTGATGCTCGTCAAAAAAGGCAACCCGCTCGGGCTCAAGTCCTTCAAGGACCTCGAGACCAACGACGAAGCCGAAGTCGTCACCCCGAACCCGTTCAGCTCCGGCTCGGCCCGCTGGAACATCATGGCCGTCTACGGCTCGGCGATCGAAGAA
This sequence comes from uncultured Solirubrobacterales bacterium, assembly GCA_963735235.1. GTDB lineage: Bacteria > Actinomycetota > Thermoleophilia > Solirubrobacterales > 70-9 > VAYN01. The sequence continues at coordinate 282,009 of CAVTKD010000014.1, forward strand.
GGCGCCTCGCCCGCCAAGGCACTGGAAGCGGTCAAGACGGTGCTCGAAAAGACCAAGGCCCAGCCGGGCAGCGGCCGCGACGCGTTCGCCGCCTTCAGCCAGGGCGAGGGCAACGTCCTCCTCACCTACGAGAACGAAGCGATCAAAGCCGAAAAGGAAGGCGAAGACGTCGAATACGTGATCCCGCCCTCGACGCTGCAGATCGAAACCCCGATCGCGGTGACCGAGAAGGCACCCGAGCCGGCGGCCGAAGATTTCCTCAAGTTCCTCTGGTCGAACGAAGGCCAGGAACTGTGGGCTGAAAACGGCTACCGCCCGGTCAACCCGAAGCTGGTCGACCCGCAGCAGTTCCCGACCCCGAAGAACCTGTTCAAGATCAGCAAGTTCGGCGGCTGGGGCAAGGTCAACGACGATTTCTTCGACGAAGAAACCGGTTCGGTGGCCAAGATCGAGGGCGAACTCGGGGTCTCCACCTCCGGCTGATTCATGGAGGCTCACGCTCAAAGCAGACCAGTGTCGTCCCGGGCGGGCATCCGCCTGCCCGGGATCGGCACCGGCCTTGGCCGCGGCACGGTGGTGCTCTATCTGAGCCTGATCGTGTTGCTGCCGCTGGCGGCGCTGGCTAGCCAAGCCTTCGAAGGCGGGCTCGACACCTTCTGGACCCAGGTCACCTCGCCGCAGGCACTGCGCTCGCTGAAGCTGACCTTCGGCTGCTCGCTGATCGTCGTCTTCATCAACGGCTTCTTCGGGACGATCATCGCCTGGCTGCTGGTCCGCGACAACTTTCCGGGCAAGGCCGCGATCAACGCGGTCATCGACCTCCCCTTCGCGCTGCCGACGATCGTCGCCAGCCTGATCCTGATCGAGCTCTACGGCAACGACAGCCCGGTCGGCATCCACATCGCGCTGACCCAGGCCGCGATCGTCGTCGCCCTGCTCTTCGTCACCCTCCCCTTCGTCATCCGCGCGGTGCAACCGCTGCTGATCGAGATGGACCGCGAGATGGAGGAGGCCGCCGCCTCTCTGGGCGCCAGCGGCTTCACAATCTTCCGCCGCATCATCTTCCCCAACCTCCTCCCCGGCCTCGCCGCCGGCGTCGCCCTCGCCTTCGCCCGCGCGCTCGGCGAGTACGGCTCGGTCCTGCTCTTCGCCGGCGGCCTGCCGAACACCCAGGTCTCCTCCGTCTTCATCAGCACGCAGATCGAGAACGGCCAGAACACCGGCGCCGCCGCGGTCTCAGTCGTGCTGCTCCTCGCGGCGATGGCGATGCTCGGCCTGATCACGCTGATCCAGCGCTGGAGCAGCAAACACGAACGCAGCCCGGGAGCCGGCGCCGGCGGGCTGACCGTGATGCCGATGAGCGGCGAGGACTACACCGAGAAGGGCGACGATGAGGTCCGCTAGCTCTACCCGCAGCCGCTGGGGCCTGCGCACGCTCGGGCTCGGCTACCTCGCCCTGCTCCTGCTCGCTCCCCTCGTCCTGCTCTTCTACAAGACCTTCGAGCACGGCCTGGCGCCGCCGCTGGACGCGATCACCTCCCCGAACGGGCTGCACGCGCTGAAGCTGAGCCTGCTGATGGTGGTGATCGCGGTGCCGCTGAACACGATCTTCGGTGTCGGCTGCGCGCTGCTGCTGGTCCGCCATCGCTGGAAGGGGAATGCGGTAATCGACTCCGTGATCAACCTGCCCTTCGCGATCTCGCCGGTCGTGATCGGGCTCTCGCTCTTCCTCCTCTACGGCACCCAGGGCTGGCTCGGCCCGACCCTGGCCGAAGCCGGCATCGAAATCCTCTTCTCGGTGCCGGGGATGGTCCTCGCCAGCATCTTCGTCTCGGTTCCGTTCGTCGTCCGCGAGACCGTGCCGGTGCTGCAGGAGATCGGCACCGAGCAGGAGCAGGCCGCCTCGACCCTGGGCGCCAACGCCTGGCAGACCTTCTGGCGGATCACCCTGCCCTCGATCCGCTGGGGGGTCGCCTACGGCATCGTCCTCACCACGGCCCGGGTGCTGGGCGAGTTCGGCGCCGTCTCGATCGTCTCCGGCTCGCGCTCGGGCGAAACCGAAACCCTGCCGCTCTTCGTCAAAAAGGCATTCGACAATTTCGAATTCGCTGGCGCCTACGGGGCCTCGGTCCTGCTTGCCCTTCTCGCACTCACCACTCTCCTGGCCATGAACGTCCTAAAAAGGAAGGAGGACGCCTGATGGGAATCACAGTCGAGGGAGCCTCAAAGCGCTTCGGTGACTTTCAGGCCCTCAACGATGTTTCGATAGAGGTGCCAAACGGATCGCTGACCGCCCTGCTGGGCCCCAGCGGCAGCGGCAAGTCGACTCTGCTGCGGGCGATCGCCGGGCTCGAGTCGCTCGACGGCGGCCGCGTCCTGATCGACGGCGAGGACGTCTCGGCCAAGCCCGTGCAGAAGCGCGAAGTCGGCTTCGTCTTCCAGCACTACGCCGCCTTCAAGCACATGACGGTCTTCGAGAACGTCGGCTTCGGGCTGAAGATCCGCAAGTGGGACAAGGCGAAGGTGGCCGACCGCGTCCACGAGCTGCTGCAGCTGGTCCAGCTCAACGGGCTCGCCGACCGCTACCCGTCGCAGCTCTCCGGCGGCCAGCGCCAGCGCATGGCCCTGGCCCGGGCGCTCGCCGTGGAGCCGCAGGTGCTGCTGCTCGACGAGCCGTTCGGCGCCCTCGACGCCAAGGTCCGCAAGGACCTGCGCACCTGGCTGCGCCATCTCCACGAGGAGATGCACGTGACGACGATCTTCGTCACCCACGACCAGGAGGAGGCGATGGACGTCGCCGGCCAGCTGGTGGTGATGAACGAGGGGCGGGTCGAGCAGTCCGGGACCGCCGACGAGCTCTACGAGAACCCGGCCAACGAGTTCGTGATGAGCTTCGTCGGCGAGGTCAACCGGCTCGGCGAGGACTACGTGCGTCCGCACGACATGGAGGTCGTGCTCGAAGCCGACGAGCGCACGCAGGAGGGCATGGTGCAGCGGATCGTCGCCCTCGGCTTCGAGATCCGGGTCGAGTTCGTGCTCGCCGACGGCGCCGAGATCTGGGCGCAGCTGACCCGGCCCGAGCTACAGAGACTGGAACTGCGAGAGGGGCAGATCGCCTACCTGCGCCCGATCCAGACCAAGAGCTTCAACGGTTCGCCCCCGTCCTCCGACCATGGGGCCTCGACTCCCCCGGTCGCACCGGACGAGGGCGACGCGGAGAAACCCGCAGCCGTCTGAAGAGGCGACGGGGCGGGGCGCGCTTTTTGCCGGGTAGCGCCCCGCCCCATCTCGCCGCGAAGAAACGTCGCGGCCGTCCCCAAACTGTCGCGGATTCCCGCGGGGATTTCACTTGCTGCTATTCTTGAGTTAGTTGCTAGACAAACTTTAGAATGGAGAGGGAGATGAGCAAGAGAACCCAGAACACGACCTTCATCTCAAGGGGCCGCATCACCGGCCTCGTCAGGGACGAGAGCCCGGCCGGGACCGGGCAGAACCGCACCAGCCGCACCGCCAACCGCGACTCGGTCCCCTCCGCCGCGGATGAGGCGCTCTTCTACCGGGCTCGCCTGATCCTCGGCGACGCCCTCCCCCGCCCCAACCGCTGAGCGGTCTCGGGGCAGACCCACATCCCGGACCCCGGACCGCGCCCCGACAGCAGGCGCGGTCCGGGAGGCCGGGGCCTTCTACTTGGAGCCGCCCGTCGTCGGGGTGACTTCCGCTTCTTCAGCCTGCGGGTAGGCCTGCACCGCGAGGTTCCAGCCTTTCAGCGTGAACGCGACTTTCGCGGCGCCCGCGTACTGGACGGCGACCGTGTGCCCACCCTTGCCGATCACCGAGGTGACCGTGAACGAGTGGACGACGGCCGCCGGGGTCGGGGTGCCCAGGGTCGCCGGGGCAAAGTTGACTTTGCCGGTCGGCTGACCGTCGATCAGGATCTGAACCGGGCAGGCGAGATCGGCGGTCGCTTTTTCCGCCGTGCAGATCGCGTTGCCGGAGAAGGTCACGACGACCGAGCTGACTTTGGCCGGGGTCGCGAACGAGGTGAACGCCGTCGGGATGTAGCCGGCGGTGGTCGCCGCGACGGGGCCGAACTGCGTGGTGCCGGCGGCGATGCCGACGACCGGCGGCTTCGGTGCCGTGGCTTTGGCGACGTACAGGTTCGTGGCCGCCTTTTTCCTCAAGAACAGCGTCGACGCTTTCTTGTTGGTGACGTAGGTGGCCGCCGCCTTCTTGCTCGTCAGGAACGACTGGGCCTGCTTCGCCAACGACGGCGTCACCGCCACCGCGGCCGCGATCACCGCAGCCAGCGCGACGACGGTCGCCGCGCGGGGGAACGAAATCCTTCTCTTCAACAATTGAACCTCCATGTCAGGGGCCTTGCCGGAGGTCCATCTGCTCCTGCCGGGTGGCCTTTCTTTACTAAGTGCGTCAATAAACTACAGAAACTGCTAGCCTAAGTCGATTAAGTCGGTCAAGTAAGTTTGGTTAACCCACGCCGGAAGGAAGCAAATCTGATGAGAATCAAGACCCTCGCCATTGCGGTGCTCGCCCTAGCCGGGCTCGCCGTACCGGCGTCGGCCGGTGCAGCGACCCTGATCGGGTCGGGCTCCGTAGCCGCTCAGCCTGTGCTGCAGGCCCTCTTCTCCACCTACACGAAGAAGGTCAGCAAAAGCACCCATTTCGTCTACACCGCGGACGGCGGCAACGCCGGCATCAAAGACGTGCAGAACGGCACCAGCCAGTTCGCCGGACAGGCCCGTACGCCTCTCCCCAGCGATGCCGGAACGACCTACATCAAGCTCTACCTCGACGGTCTCTGCATCGACGTCAACCCCAAGAACAAGCTGAGCAACATCAGCGTCCAGCAGACCCACGACATCTACCGCGGGCTGCTGACCAACTGGAGCCAGGTTCCCGGTTCCGGCTTGGAAACCACGATCGACCCGGTCGGCCGCGACACCAACGGAGGTACGTACAACTTCTTCCTCCAGGCCGTCCTCAACAACGAACTGCCGGCGTCCAACGTCAACGCGCTGACCGCCGACGGCCTCGTCGTCAACGCGGTCAAGCAGGACCCAAACGCGATCGGCTACGACGGCCTCGCCTGGCAGGGCAAGGGCCAGAAGGCGCTGAAAGTCAACGGCATCCCGTGCCAGGCCAACAAGATCAGCGTCGAACCGCTCAAGTACCCGCTCTCCCGGTACATCTTCGTCGTCCTGCCGACGGCGAGCCCGAGCCCCGCGGTTCAGAAATTCGTCGACTGGGCCCGCACCAGCTCGCTGGCCGGCGAAGTGATCGCCAAGGCCGGTGGCGTCGCGGCATTCAACAAGAAGCCGAAGAAGTAGCAGTTGGAGGAGGAGTTCACTCCGGAGTACGGCCCACGGTGGTCGGACAGGCGCGTCGAGCAGATGCTCGGCGCGCTTGTCTGTGCCGTCGTCGGGTTGCTGCTGGCGATGATCGTCACCGTCTTCGTGCGGGGATGGCCGTCGTTCGCGCATAACGGCCTCGCCTGGTTCGGGCCGGGCGGCAGCGTCGACGACCAGCTCAACGCGATCTTCCTCTCCGGCGAAGCCGGCGCCGAATACGTCTACACCTTCCACGCCTGGCCGCTGATCTGGAGCACGCTGCTGATCACCGGCGGCGCCGTCACCATCGCCCTCTTCTCGGCCCTCTTCGTCTCCGTCTTCATCGTCGAGTTCGCCCCCGAATGGATGAGCAACATCCTCCAGCCGGTCGTCCGCTTCCTGGCCAGTATCCCGTCGGTCATCTACGGGCTGCTGGGCGTCCTGGTCCTGGTCCCCTTCATCGGCAACCACCTCGTCACCGAGCACCAGAAGGCCTCGGTCGCGGGAGTGATCTCGCTCAGCGGCTACAGCCTGCTGGCGGCGGTCACGGTGTTGACCGTGATGATCGCGCCGCTGATGGTCTCGATCTTCTCCGACGGCCTGCGCTCGGTCAAACCGGGCTGGCTCGAGGGCTCGCTGGCGCTTGGCGTCAACCGCTGGCGCACGACCTGGAAAATCGGCGTCCGCACCGCCCGCCCGGCGATCGTCGCCGGCACCGTCCTGGCCGTGGCCCGGGCGATCGGCGAGGCGGTGATGCTGGCGATGATCTCCGGCTCGGTCGGCTTCGCCCCCAACCCCGCCGACGGTGCCCTCTTCATCTACGAGCCCTCGCGGCCGCTGGCGCCGACGATCGTCAAGAACATCGACAGCCTCAGCTCGCCGCCCGCCAACGCGACCCTGTTCGCGATCGCCACGGTGCTGCTCTTCTCCGCCGCCTTCCTCTCCCTGAGCGGCTGGGTGGCGCGCCGGGCGATGCGCAAATACGGGGCGACGGCCTGATGGATGCCTCGCTCGCGACCCCGCCGGCAGCGCCGGCGCCGGCGCTGCCGCCCACTCCTTCCCAGAAGCCGTCGAAGGGCGCCGTCGAGGGCAGCGCCACCTGGGCCCTGACCGACCGCATCGGCCTGGCGGTCTGCTGGGCGCTGGGACTGCTCTTCTGCGCGATCGCGGTGGCGATCGCCGTCTACCTGTTCATCCAGGGGATCAAGTACCTGAAGCCCTCGATGCTGGTCACGCCGGCCTCATCCGGCTTTACCGAGGCCGAAAGCGGCGGCTTCTCCGACGCCCTCTTCGGGACGATGATCGTCGCCGTGATGGGGATGGCGATCGCCCTGCCCGCCGGGATCGCGATCGCGGTCTGGCTGGTCGAGTACGGCAAGCCCGCCGCCCTCGCGCGGATCACCGAATCGACGATCGAGGCGATCGCCGGCATCCCCTCGATCGTGCTCGCCCTGTTCGGCACGGTGATCTTCTCCAGCACCGCGCTCGCCTTCCTCAGCCGCAGTTCCGAAGGCGTCGTCTTCGGCCGCTCCTTCTTCGCCGCCGGGGCGATGCTCTCGCTGGTCGCGCTGCCGCTGATCGTCGCCAGCACCCGCGAGGGGCTGAACTCGATCCCGCGCCACGTCCGTGAGGCCTCCTACGCGGTCGGCAAGACCAAGGCGGCGACGACGCGGCGGATCCTGCTCCCGGCCAGCCGCCCCCAGGTCGCCACCGGGGCGATGCTCGGGCTCGGCCGGATCATCGGCGACACGGCGATCATCGTCGTCCTCCTCGGCGCCACCCAGAACTTCGCCCCGGTCGGCAGCAACTTCCCCTTCAACTACCTGCGCGGAGCGGGCACGACCCTGACCAACTTCGTCTACGAGGCCTCCCCGACCGGAAACCTCAATCAGCCCCAGAAAGCCTATGCGGCGGCTTTCGTCCTACTGCTGATCGTGCTGGCCCTGAACGGGGCCGTCGACGTCATCCATCGCCGCGCCCGAAAGGTTGGAACGTGGAGTTCCTGACTTCCCCCCCACCGCCGATCCGGCGGCTGGACCTGGAGGACCCGACCGCCGCACGGCAGGTCGCGCCCCCGGCAAGCCCGGCAAACGGCGGCACCAACGGCAACGGCGCTTCCTCGCCCGGCGGCTTCACCGGCGCCCGGCGCTCGATCGGCGCCCCCCAGTTCTCGATCCGCCGCATGGAGATCGACGATGTCTCCGTCTCCTACTCCAACCGCGACGCGGTCAAAGGCGTCTCGCTGCCGGTCCGCCAGGGCGAGGTGCTGGGCCTGATCGGGCCGTCCGGCTGCGGCAAGACGACATTGCTGCGCTCGCTCAACCGCCTCACCGAGCTGACCAGCACGGCGAAGCTGACCGGCCGCATCCTGCTCGACGACATCGACATCACCCAGATCGAGCCGACCCTGCTGCGGCGCCGGGTGACGATGGTCTTCCAGCAGCCGAACCCGTTCCCGATGAGCGTCTTCGACAACATCGCCTACGTCCTGCGCGAGCAGGGCTCGCGGCGTCAGCGCAAGAAGACGCTGGAGCCGAAGGTCCACAGCGCCCTCGACCGCGCCGGGCTCTTCGAGGAGGTCAAGGACAACCTCGACCACCCCGCCCTGAAGCTCTCCGGCGGGCAGCAGCAGCGGCTCTGCATCGCCCGCGCCCTGGCCGCCGAGCCGGAGGTGCTGCTGCTCGACGAGCCCTGCTCGGCGCTCGACCCGCAGTCGACCCAGGTGATCGAGGACCTGATCGTCAAGCTCCGCGACGACGTCGCGGTCGTGATCGTCACCCACAACCTGCAGCAGGCCTACCGGATCGCCGACCACGTCGCCTTCATGTACCTGGGCGACCTGGTCGAGTACGCCAGCGCCACGGCGCTGTTCGGATCCCCCCGCGAGCAACGGACCCAGGAGTACGTGAGCGGTGCCTTCGGTTAGCCGCCACACCCCCCGCCTCGCGGCCCTCGCCCTCTGTGGCGCGCTCCTGGTCGGGGCCGCTTCGGGCTGTTCGACGACCGAGGAAAAGGCGGAAATCCAGCAGGCCCGCGCCAAGCACATCCTCGATGCGCGAGCGGCGCGCCAGCGCCAGAAGCACAAGCACGACAAGCCCGGCAAGCAGGACAAGAAGGGGAGCGACCAGAAATGACCGATGCGGACCTGAGACCGCCGACCATGCAGGGGGGCTACGAGCCCTGCGAGGAGTGCGGGGCGCCGCTGGACCCCCAGCAGCGCTACTGCGTCAACTGCGCGGCGCGGCGCGGCAACGGCGCCAACCCCTCCTCGCGCTACTTCGCGGCGATGAGCAAGAAAGCCCGCCGGCCGCTGATCCGGCCGCCCGGGAAAGCCGGCCCGAACAGCCGCGCCGCGGCTGTCGGCTTCTTTGCCCTGCTGCCGATCGCGGTCGCCCTCGGCGTCGTCGTCGGCCGCAGCGGCGGCGGCAACGAAAACAACGAGGCGTTGATCCAGGCGCTGCGCCAGCAGGAAGCGGCTATCGCCAGCACCCCGGCGGGGACGACTCCGGCGGCCACGGCGAGCGCCAAGAAAAACAAAAAACAGGCCAAAGCCGACAAGGCCGCGGAGAAGGGCGGCGGCAAGGTGCTCGCCAAGACCAAGAACGGGACGGTCCACCAGGTGACGGGCTACAAAGCGACGCCGAAACAGACCGAAGAAGACACCAAACTTGTCGAAGAAAACCCTGCTCAGACGGGGGAAAACTACATCAAGGCGCAGCAGAACCTGCCCGATGTGGTGGTCGTCGGCGGCGAACCCGGAGCCGCCCCTGCGCCGACCAACGGAGCGGAACCGTGAGCCGCCTCGCGGAGCTCGCCCGCCGCCCGGCGGAACTGGTGCGGCGCCCCCTGCCGGCCCCGAAGGCGGCTGCGCCCAAAGCGTCGGCCGACCCGCCGACCGCCAAAGACGAGAGCGCCGAGCTGGCCGCCCAGCGCGACCGCCTGCTGGAGAAGTTCACGGTCATGCAGGCCGACCTCGGCGGCGCCTTCTATGAGATGGCGATCCGCGACCACGTCCGCCTCGACGTCCTCACCCGCAAAGCGGCCGAGCTGCAGCGGGTCGACGCCGAGCTGCTGGCGATCGAGCGGGTGCTCGAGCTCGAACGCGCCGATGCGGCCGGGCTCTGCGCGAGCTGTGGCGCCCCCTACGGCCACGGGGTGCGGTTCTGCGCCCAGTGCGGGCACGCGCTGGTGCCGACGGAGGCAACCAGATGAAGGCGCTCGCCCGTCCCTTCCAGCGCGCGATGGCCGCGGCGGCAACCCTGACCGGGAAACGGTTCGGACTGCTGGTGGCCTCCTCACTGGTCGCCACCTCGGCGATCGTCGCCGCCGCCGCGACCAACACCAACGGCTCCGGCCCGCTGGCCGCCCTGCTCGGCCGCAGCCTCGCCGCCGACAGGACCCCGGCCGTGGTTGAACCCGCCCCCAGCCCCGAACCGGCCGCCAGCTCGGCCGGCGGCAACGCCCAGCCGGCACCGCAGGCCGAATCATCCTCCGGTCCCTCCCTCCCTGCGCCGGAACCGCTCTCCTCGCCGGAAGCGACTCCGGCCAGTGAGCCTGAAGAAGCAGCGGCCCCGCCCGCACCGGAAGAATCGAAACCGGAAGCCGGGCGGATCAAGCACGTCTTCGTCATCTCCCTGGCCAGCTCCGGCTACGAAGCGGCGTTCGGCAGCGCACCGCAGATGCCGTATCTGGCGACGACGCTGCGTCCCAAGGGCGACCTGCTCAGCGGCTACTCGCTGCTCGACGCCGCCGGCCTCCCCAACTCGATCGCGACGCTCAGCGGCCAGGCGCCGACGGCCGAAACCAAGGCCGGCTGCCCCGACTACGGCAGCTGCGTCTACTCGGCCGAAACCCTGACCCTCGCCGACCAGCTCAGTATCGCCCAGTTCACCTGGCGCGGCTACATGGAGGACATGGTCAACCCTGAAACGGGCCAGCCGGACGACTGCGTCTACCCACAGCCCGGCGCCCCCACCGCAACCCCAACCGGCGGCTACTCGGCGGCGCTCAACCCGTTCGTCTACTTCCACTCGCTGCTCGACCTCGGCGACTGCTCGGCCGACGACGTGCCCCTGACCGAACTCGAAAAAGACCTGAAGAAGGTCGACTCGACGCCGAACTACTCCTACATCTCCCCCAACCTCTGCAACGCCGGGGTCACCGGCCAGTGCGCGCCGGGGACCCCCGAAGGCACTGCCGCCGCGGACGCCTTCCTCGCCCAGCTGGTCCCCAAGATCCTCGCCTCCGCCGCCTACAGACAGGACGGCCTCCTGATGGTCACCTTCGGCCAGGCAAACCCCGCCCCGATCGACCCGGCCACCGGAGCACCCGCGGCGGCGACCGCCAACCCCCTGAAAGTAGGCACCCTCCTGCTCTCAAAATTCGTCGCCCCCAACTCAACGGACGCCCTCGCCTACAACCCCAATTCCCTCCTCAAGTCCACTGAGGAACTCTTCGGCCTCGGCCAGCTGGAAGGCGCCAAATCGCCCAAAGTAAAATCCTTCGCTCCGGCACTCTTGGGCGAGAACGGCGGCGATTAGCCGGGAGGAGGCGACCGGCCGGCTTTTCTGGCAGGCTGAGCCCATGAACGCGCCGGAGCCAGCAGGAGAGCCGATCACCGCGGCGGGGATCGAGGATCTCAAAGCCGAGCTCGAGCAGCTGGAAGGGCCGGCGCGGATCGAGATGGCGGCGCGGATCAAGGTCGCCCGTGAGGAGGGCGACCTCAAGGAGAACGCCGAGTATCACGTCGCCAAAGAGGACCAGGCGCACCTGGAGACGCGGATCAAGCGGCTGCAGGAGCGGCTCCACAACGCCGTGGTCGTCGAGGTCGACGCCGCCGGCGCCGACTCCTTCGCCTTCGGCCTCAGCGCCGAAGTCGTCGACGAGACCAGTGGCAAAGCCAACGTCTGGACCCTGGTCGGCTCGACCGAGGCCAACCTCGCCGAGGGCCGGCTCTCCGCCGAGTCGCCGATCGGCCGCGCCCTGATGAACGCCAAGGTCGGCGCCACGGTGAAGGTCGAGACCCCCCGTGGCCGGCGCGCCTTCAAAGTTCTCAAGCTCGTCTCCTAGCGACCCCGGGTTGAAAAGGAATCGCTGCGTGGCGTCGAATAAGTCGCATGTGTTGCGAACTTTTTGACTCTGTCCACGCACGAAAGGAGTTACACATGAACGAGGAATCGACACTGATAAGCGGCTGGTGGGTCTTCGCCGGCGTCCTGTTGATCGTCGCCGGCGTGCTCAACATGATCTATGGCATCGCCGCGATCGGCGACTCGAAGTTCTTCACGGAGAACGCCACCTTCATCATCAGCGGCCTCCACACCTGGGGCTGGATCACGCTGATCCTCGGCGTGCTCGAGCTCGTCGCCGCCTTCTCGCTCTTCGCCGGCGGGGAATTCGGGCGCTGGTTCGGCATCTTCATCGCCGCCCTCAACTCGATCGGCGCGTTGCTCTCGATCCCCGCCTACCCGTTCTGGTCGCTGGCGATCTTCGCCCTCTCGATCATCATCGTCTACAAGCTGGCCGAGGGGCCCGAAGGATCGGCCTCCTAGCCAGGTGCTGATGCTGCGCTCATCCGTCCTCGCCGAGCGTGCCCCGCGCTTCGGCGATCTGCTGCGCGAGCTGGACGGCGTGCGGCGGGTGGTGCAGCAGCCCGACGAGGCGGCGGGATCGGAGTCGGTGGTGTTCGTCGCCGACGTCGAGCCCGCCGCCGCCGACCGCCTGGTCGAGGCGATCGGAGAGATGGGGATCCCGGTCGACGATTACCTGCTGACCCGGGTCGAGGTCGTGGCGCCCCTGCGTCGCCACCTCGGCGGCAAGCGCGGCATCGAGGGCTTCGCCTGGGTCGAGGTGATGGGGCAGGCTCGCGCCAACTCCCGTCCCCTCGCCCGCTACCTGGCCCTGATCAACGTCGCCGCGGTGATCGCCGCGATCGGCGTCATCGTCAGCAGCTCGATCCTGATCGTCGGCGCGATGGCGGTCAGCCCCGACCTGCTGCCGATCTGCGCCACCTGCGTCGGCATCGTCGGCGGCCGCCGGAGGCTCGCCGGGCGCGCCTTCGCGACCCTCTCGCTCGGCCTGGCGATGGTCGTCTTGACCGCAGCGGTCCTCTCCGCGCTGCTGACCTGGACCGAGCTGATCCCGGCCAGCTTCACGGTCGAGCAGAGCAGCCTCAGCACCCTCGCCCACACCGACTACTCGACCGTCCTGATCGCGCTGGCGGCCGGGGTCGCGGCGATGCTCTCCTTCGAGTCGGGCGCGAGCGCGGCGGTCGGGGTGGCGATCTCGGTGACGACGATCCCGGCTTCCGCCTACCTCGGGGTGGCGATCGGCGCCGGCGGCGCCGGCAAGGCGATCGGCGCGCTCGTCGTCCTGCTGATCAACGTCTCCCTGCTGATCGTCTCCGGCAGCATGACCCTGATCGTCCAGCGCTGGCTGATGCAGCGCTCGGGAACGCCCGTCTAAGCGGGCGGAAGCGGCGACTCGACGGACTCGACGGATTCCGCCACGACCACCGGCGGCATCTCGGCCACCGGCGGTGCCACGACGACCTCCGGCGGCTCCGGCCGCGACCAAGGCGCCGGCTCGGGGCGGCGCTCGTCGTAGAGGACGTCGGTGCCGGCGAAGCGGTCCTCCCAGCCCCGGCGCTGCTCGCCGAAGACGATGCCGAGGAAGCCGATGCCAAAGGTGACGACGGAGAGGCCGAGGCCGATCAGCCGCTTGAGGCTGCGTCGCGGCGGCAGGCGGTGGACGCTGAGCCTGATGCCGACGAAGCGCATCCCCGGCGTCTGCCCGGCCAGCGACCAGAAGCCGAGCAGGTAGACCGAGCCCATCGCCAACCAGGTGGTCGAGCCGACTGCGATCACAAAGCTCGAGCCGCCGCTGGCGCTACCGCCGAAGGCGTTGTCGAGCAGGGTGACCAGGGCGACGATCGCGGTGAAGCTGAGGTTGACGAAGACGCCGTCGATGAGCATCGCCAGGGCGCGGCTGACCGCGCCGGCGTGAGCGCTGGCGACCGCCCGGCGGCGACGGAAGAAGACGCGGCGGACGAGGCGCTCGAAGCTGTCGTCGAGGCTGCGCGCCAGCTTGCCGATCGTGCGGCCGATGTCCTCGAGCAGACCGGCCCCCTGGGCGCTGATCGCCGCCCGCACCTCGGGCGCCTCGGCGATCCGCTCGACCAGCTGCTGGGCCTCGTCGCTGGCCAGCAGCCGGCGCCAGACCTCGTCGACCAGGTCGCTGTCCATCGCCTCCAGCAGCGCTTTTTTGACCGCCTCGCTCTCCAGCGCGCCCTGCACCGCCTCCTCGACGATCGGGCCCTGCAGCACCCGTGCCATCGCCCGCTCGACCGCCTCGCTCTCGACCGCGGCGACGATCGCCTCCTCGGCGGCGACCTCGACAGCGCGGTCGATCCCGGTCACCTTGCCGACGCTGCGGGCACCCCTGACGCCGACGCCGATCAGCCGGGCGGAGAGCGGCAGGCTGCCGTTCTTGCCCGGGTCGTGGCCGTTCTGGCCGGGGTCACCGGACACCTCAGACCGCGGAGTAGAGCCGTTTTCCATCCCGCGGCGAGTATACGTCCGGCTCTCGACCCCGGCTACCCCAGGTGCTCGAGCAGGCGATCGAGCAGCGGCTCCTGCGCGGGCAGGATCTTCTGCCGCGCCCGCTCCGGCGCGAACCACTCGGCGCGGTCGACCTCGGGGAACTCGCGCTCGACGCCGCCGCGGGGCGGCCACTCGAGCATGAAGGTGTTGCTGCGCAGCAGCGCCGGGTCGAAGTCCACCTCAGCCGCCCACGCCTCGACGACCTTGCCGGCCTTCTGGCGCACCGAGCCCAGCTCGACCAGGTCCGTGCGGGAGACCGCCGGTGCGGCGCCGAGCTCCTCGCCGAGCTCGCGCAGGGCGCAGTCCGCCGCCGACTCCCCCGCCTCCAGTTCGCCCTTGGGGATCGTCCAGGCGCCGAGGTCGCGCCTGGCCCAGTAGGGACCGCCCGGGTGCACGAGGAGAACCTCCGGCGCCCCGCCGGCAAGGCGGTAGAGAAGGATTCCGGCGCTGTGCTTCCCGGCCACATGCGGAAGGTACAGAGACTGTCCCAGCCTCGATCAGGCAATCCAGCGCTCGAAGACGCAGTCCAGCCGGCGCTCGTCCTCGTCGCCTGGAATCGTTTTGTCGAGCTTCAGCCGCGCCTTACGGCCGTCGAGGCGGATGGTTGCGACCTGATTGTCGAAGAAGGGGCCGTCGGCGAGCCGCCAGCGCAGACCCGGATCGGGTGCACCCGCCGCCCGGCCGAGGGATCGCATCGCCGCGGCGAACGGCCGCGCGAAGCCGACCTCGATGGCGACGCGCTCGTGTTTGTCCAGCGGGTTGCGGTACGGCGAGCAGACCGCCTGGTAGACGGCACTCTCCACCCCGGCCCCCGGGCGGAACGCCATCTCGGCCAGGTAAGCATGGTGGACATCGCCAGAGAGGACGACGATCGAGGCCGGCGCCTTGCCGTGCTTACCGGACCCAACCTCTTCGAGCAGCTCGCGCAGGCGCTGGAAGGACCTGTCGAACGAGGCCCAGTGGTCGAAGTCGACGGCTCGCCGGAGCTTCTCGGCGGCCCGCGCCGCCAGCCCGCCCCAGGCGCCGTCGCAGACCCGCTCGCCCCAGGCCTCGAGGTGGTGGAACCCGGGCGAGAGCAGGAAGGGGACCGTCGTCGCGATCAGCAGGTGGTCGAAATCACCCGAGGCATGCTCAGCGATCCAGTCCCACTCCTTGTCGTCGACGATCGAGCGCCGCCCCTCCTCCAGCACCCTGCCGGCCCGGGACTCCATGAAGATCACCCTGGTGTCGCCGAGGTCGCGGCAGTAGCTCCAGCGGGTCCCGGAGCCGGCCGAGTGGACATCTGCCGCGAATTCGCGCAGGGCAGCGGTCGCGTGGACGTTGCCGCGGACCTGGCCGTAGAGCTCGTCTTCATCGAGCGCCTGCGGCGAGAGGTTCCCAAGATGCTGGTACACCCAGTAGCTCATGATTCCCGCCGTGGCGCGCCGGTGCCACCAGGACTTCCGCCGCATCTCCTCCAGCCAGGAGCGCGAGATGTTCCAGTCGTCGCTCATGTCGTGGTCGTCCCACTGCATCGAGACCGAGACGGTCGAGAACAGCCAGCGGATCAGCGGGTCACTCCAGGACTCCTCATAGAGCCATGAGTACTCCTCGAAGTCGGTGACCTCCTCGCCGGGAGGCGTTTCGGTGCCGCGTCGTTCGCGGATCTTCTCGCGAGTGCGCGGCGAGCCCTCGTCGACGTAGACCTGGTCGCCGAGCAGGAGGAGGAACTCCGGCCACTCGCCGTGCTCGCCGCGCGCCATCTCCGTGGCCAGCACCCGCAACGCGTCGTACTCCTTGCCGTCTTCGTGGCGGTCCTTGCTGTGGACGTAGGGCTCCTCGTGCGGTAGGGCAACCCGGCATGAGCCGAAGCAGACGTCGATCGGGGCATCGTGGCCAAGGGTTCGGATCGCGCTCGGCGGAAACTCCGAATCCGCCTCGGGCCAGCGCCGCTTGCCGTCGAGGCTGACCTCATACTCATGGAAACCGGCTGCCTCCAGCCCCTCAATACGGACCAGCGCGTAGTGGTGCTCTTCGACCGTGAAAGTGGGCTCGCGCCTCCCCAGCACCTCGACCTCGCAGGGCGCGTCGGTCTCGACCCAGACAGTCGCTTCGGTCTCGCCGACGTAGCGGAGCAGCGGACCGAGAATCAGTTTGGGACTGGAATTCCCGTCGGGCACGGCAAACAGATGCCCGGAATACGCCTGGCTTAACCCGAGGGACGAATCGGGCTAGATGCGGCCGGCCTCGAGCAGGCGGCTGAGGAAGCGCTGGGTCTCCGGCCGCTCGGGTGAGCCGAGGACCCGCTCGGGCGGGCCCTGCTCGACGATGCGGCCGTCATGGAGGAAGGCGACCTCGTCGGCGACCTCGCGGGCGAAGCTCATCTCATGGGTGGCGATGACCATCGTCATCCCCTCCGCCTTGAGGTCGCGCACCGCCGCCAGGACCTCGCCGACCAGCTCCGGGTCGAGGGCGCTGGTCACCTCGTCGAGCAGCAGAGCGCGCGGCCGCCCGGAGAAGGCGCGGGCGATCGCCACTCGCTGCTGCTGGCCGCCGGAGAGGTTGTCGGGCCGGTCGTGCTCGCGCCCCGCCAGCCCGAAGCGCGCCAGCAGGGCGCGCCCACGCTCCTCCGCCTCCGAGCGCGAGATCCCGTGCGCCCGCATCTCCCCCAGGACAACGTTCTGCAGCGCCGTCAGGTGCGGGAAGAGGTTGTAGGCCTGGAAGACAAGGCCGAGCCGGCGGCGGACCGCGACCGGGTCGACCGCGGGGTCGGTGATCACCTCGCCGTCGAGGAAGACGTCGCCGTCGTCGATCTCCTCGAGCAGGTCGATGCAGCGCAGCAACGTCGACTTGCCCGAGCCCGAGGCGCCGATCAGCGCCACCGCCTCGTGCTCGGCGACGATGAGGTCGATGCCGGCCAGGACCTGGCGGGCGCCGAAGGCCTTGGTGACGCCGCGGACCTCCAGGACCGGCGTTCCCGATGCGGCCGCGCTCAACGCACTGCCCCCTCGGGCCCGCCGCCGATGCGATCGACCACCCGGGCCAGCGGAATCGTGACCGCCAGGTAGAGCAGCGCGGCGGCTATCAGCGGCGTGAAGTTGAAGGTCTGGGCCTCGACGATCTGGGCGATCCGAAACGCCTCCAGAGGTCCCAGGATGGAGACCAGGGCGACGTCCTTCTGCAGGGCGACGAAGTCGTTGAGCAGTGGCGGCGCCACCCGCCGCACCGCCTGCGGGAGGATCACGTGCCGGGTTGCCTGGCGATCACTGAGGCCGATCGCCAGCGCCGCGTCGCGCTGGCCGCGGTGGACGGACGCGATCCCCGCTCGGTAGACCTCGGCGACGTAGGCGCCGTAGGAGAGCGCAAGGGCGATCCCGCCGAGGACGACCGGGTCGGTCGGCAGCCCTTCCAGCCGCAGCGCCGGCACCCCGAAGCCGACCAGCACCACGAGGATGATCGTCGGGAAGCCGCGAAAGAGGTCGACGTAGACGGTCCCCAGCAGGCGCAACGGGAACAGGGCCGGGGCCCGGCTCGTCCGCACTAAGGCGATCACCAGGCCGACCGCCAGGACCACGACCTCGACGATCATGAAGAGCTTGACGTCGAGCCAGAAGCCTTCGAGAACTTCCGGAAACGCCTGCTTGAAGATGCTCCACGAGAAGAAGGTTTCCCGTACGACCGGCCAGCCCGGGCTGGTCAGGACCCAGGCCGCGAGGCCGCCGATGACGACGACCGTGGAGAGCGCCGCGATCGTCTGGCCGCGGCGGTGACGGCGCCGCTTGGCGGTTTCCCTTTCGAGGCGACGATCGCTGATGACGGCGGAGGTGGACAAGCGAGCCGCCGATTCTGAACTCGGCCGGGGACGGCACCCCGTGCGGACGCTCTACCGCAGGGGCTGGGTGCTCAGTGCAGTTCGGGAGCGCCGGCGGCCTGGCTCATCCAGCGCTTGTTCAGCCGTTCGAGTTCGCCCGAGGCTTCGATCGCGTCGACCGCCTTGGAGACGCAGGCGGTGAGCGAGGAGCCTTTGGCGAGCAGCGCCCCCCACTGGTCCCCGCCCGGAGCTGGGAACTGGCCCACCACGGTGGCGGTCGGAACCTGGGCCGCGGTCAGGTAGAGCGCGGTCGGCAGGTCGACGACGACCGCGTCGATCTGTTCGTTCTTCAGCGCCGTAACGACGTCGTTGGAGCTGTTGAAGACCTGCGGCCGTTCGTCGGGCTGGATCACTTCTTCGACCGCTTCGAGGCTGGTGGTACCGACCTGGACGCCGATCTTGGCGCTCTTGAGGTCGGCGATCGAGGTCGCGTCGGCGGCGCCGGAGCCCTTCAGCGCGACCACCGCCTGGTTGGCCGTGTAGTACGGCGAGGAGAAGTCGACGACCTTGGCTCGTGGCGGCGTGATCGAGATCTCGTTGACGTCGAAGTCGAAGTCCTTGGGCCCGGGCGCGTAGGAGGAGTTGAAGGGCTCCACCGTCCACTTGATCTTGGCCGGGGCATAACCGAGCTGCTTGCCGATCGCGTAGGCGACGGCGCTCTCGAAGCCTTCCCCGTTGGCCGGTTCTTCGTCTTCGAAGTAGGGCGGGTAGGCGGGCTTGTCGGTGGCGACAGTGAGCGTGCCCGCGGTCTTGGTCGGCAGCTTGTCCGGCGTGCAGGCCGTCGCGGTCGCGGTCGTTTCGTCCTTGCTGCCGCCACAGCCGGCGAGCAGGAGGAGGACCGGGACGAGGACGAGGGTGGCTGAGAGTCTCTTCATGAAGGCCCCGCCTGGCGGGAAGCGGGCATCCTAGTTCAATCCGTCGGCGGCCAGAAGTATCAATGCGCCCGTGAGCCCGAGCCTGACGCGGACGCTGCTGGTGCTGACCTTCGTCACCGGGATCGTCGACGCGACCAGCTTCCTCGGCCTCGGCCAGGTCTTCGCGGCGATGCAGACCGGCAATGTGATCTTCCTCGGCCTCGGGGTGGCCGGCGCCGCGGGGGCCCCGGTCGTGGCGCCGCTGATCGCGCTGGTGGCGTTCGTCGGCGGAGGCGGGCTGGGCGCGCTGCTGGGGCGGTGCCAAGCGGCTGGGCCGGGGCGGGTGCTGCTGGCGGCGCTGGCGATCGAGGTCGCGCTCTTGGCCGGCGCCGCGATCCTCTCCACGGCCGTGGACGTGAGCCCCGGCGCACTCTTCGCCTACGTAACGATCGCCCTGCTCTCGCTGGCGATGGGCCTGCGCAACACGGTGGTTCGCGGCTTCGCCGGTCCCAATCTCGCGACCACGGTGCTGAACCTAACCCTGACCGCGCTCACCTCCCCCGCCCCGCTCAGCGTCGCCTCCGGCAGCGACCTCGGCCAGCGCGCCGCCGCCTTCGTCGCGATCCTCGCCGGCGCCGCCACCGGCGCCCTGCTGCTGAAGACCAGCCTCGCCCTCCCCCTCGCCACCGCCGCCGCGATCACCCTCGCCGCCGGCCTTGCGCATCTGCGGGCACGACCGGGCCCTGCCTGACCTCCCGGCGAACTGGGAGGGCATTTGAACTTTGCCCCACGCTCACCTGTAATGCATCTCATGGACAGAGACGAACTGCGCGCGACCCAGGCACCGCTGAAGGAGCACTACGAGCACGCCCCCGGGGCGGCGCTGGTAACCCTCAAGGCAAGCGGCAGCCTCGGCGACGGGATCTCTTGCACGGTGAACACCGGCCGGGCCCTGGCCGCGGCCGGCCTGCACCCCGCTTCCGGCGGCGACGGCTCCCTGCTCTGCTCGGGCGACATGCTGCTCGAGGCGCTCGCCGCCTGCGCGGGCGTCACCCTCCAAGCCGTCTCCACCTCGCTCGGCATCGCGGTCGAGTCCGGGGCCGTCCATGCCGAGGGCGACCTCGACTTTCGCGGCACCCTCGCTGTCGACCGCGACGCCCCGGTCGGGTTCCGCGCCATCCGTCTCCGCTTCGAGCTGGAGACCGAGGCCAGCGAGGAGGAGCTGGCGACCCTGCTGAAGCTGACCGAGCGCTACTGCGTGGTCCTGCAGACCCTGGCCAGACCGCCGGAGCTGAGCGCCAGCGCCGTCGCGGCCGCCTGAGGACGGGCCCGGCCAGGGCTCATCGGCCGTCGAAGAGGGAGCCGACCTCGCGGGTCATGCGGCCGATTACTTCGTAGAAGCTGGTGAGCAGGTTGCGCATCAGCGCCGCCTGTAGGGCCGGATCCCGCTCGCCGAGGCGGTTGAAGTCCGCCACCGTCAGCGCCAGGCACTCGCCCGCGGTCTCGGCGTGGACACTGGCCGGGCGCACCGGGAAATCGGCCAGCGCGACCTCGCCGAAGGCGAGGCCCGGGGTCAGCGTCGCCAGCCGCCGCTTGCCGGCCTCGAACTCGAGCTCGATCGTCACCTCGCCCTCGACCAGGAGGAAGATCGCGTCGGCCGGATCGCCGGCGGCAAAGATCGTCTCGCCGGCCGCGAACGAGCGCGGCCGCAGCAGCGCCTCGAGCCGGGTCAGCATCGCCGCGTCGAGGCCGCGGGCGAGCCGCTGCTCGGCCAGCGGCACCCGCAGCCGGTCCACCGACGGCGCCCCGTGGGCGGCGAGCAGCCGCTCCTCGCACCACTCGGTCGCCGCGTCGAGGTCGGCGAACACGCGCGCGACCGCGGCGGGCAAGTCGCCGAGCAGATCCCCGTCCGCCGGCGCCACCAGCACCAGCTTCCTGCCGCTCTCCGCCATCCAGGCTCCCAGCGCCGCCAGCAGGCGCCTGGCGGCGACGTCGATCTCGGTCACCTCGGCGAGGTCAACGATCGCCAGGTCGATCTCCGCGCACTGCTCGACCAGAGTCCGGATCACGCTCTCGGTCGCGGCGAAGACGAGGTCGCCGTGGAGGACGTGGACGACGCAGCGCGACCCCACCTGCGCGAGCAGCTGGCTCTGCTCCTCGGGCCGGCGCCGCCGGGAAGGGATGTCGGCGACCGTGTAACTACGGCGCACGGCCGAGCGCGAGGAGCGGGCGACGTGGAGTAGGTTGAGGTTGAGATCGGTGGAGATCTGGCGGCAGACCTCGATCCCGCGGACGCTGTTGCCGTGCGGGTCCAGCGGCGGCGAGTAGACCGCGATCCCCAGCTGCCCCGGCAGCACCGCGAGCACACCGCCGGCGACACCGCTCTTGGCCGGCATGCCGACGTCGACGACCCACTCCCCCGCCGAGTCGTACATCCCGCAGGTCGTCATCACACTCAGCACCCGGTCGACGTACTCGCGTTCCAGCGCCCGCTCGCC
The DNA here is from genome assembly GCA_963735235.1 of uncultured Solirubrobacterales bacterium. Taxonomy (GTDB): domain Bacteria; phylum Actinomycetota; class Thermoleophilia; order Solirubrobacterales; family 70-9; genus VAYN01. The sequence goes on from CAVTKD010000014.1 coordinate 303,156, forward strand.
GGTCAGCGGGTGGACGCCGCCGTTGGCGAGCGTCGCCGCCATCAGGCTGAGGTCGCGGCAGTCGACCGCGACCGAGCACTGGCGGAAGTAGAGGTCGAGCGCCGCCTCGGGGTCGGCCTCGAGAATGCCGAAGCTGCGCAGCATGTGCCCGATCGCGCGGTTGCGGTGGCCGGTTTCGCGCTCGGACTCATAGACCTCGGTCTCGACCTCCAGCGGGCGGCCGGCGAAGCCGCCGTAGGCGGCGACCAGCCGCGCCTCGCGCTCCGCGGCGGAGGCGCCCGCGACCAGCGAGGTCGAGGTGATCGCGCCGGCGTTGACCATCGGGTTGAGCGGGCGTCCCGTGTCCGGCGCCAGGCTGATCGAGTTGAAGGCGTCGCCGGTCGGCTCCACCCCGACCTTGGCGTCGACCGCCTCGAAGCCGAGGTCCTGGAGCGCGACGCCGTAGGTGAACGGCTTCGAGATCGACTGGATCGTGAAGCCGCGGCGCGAGTCGCCGATTTCGTAGCAGTGCCCGTCCGTGGTCGCGACCGCGATCCCGAACCAGTCGGGATCGGCCAGCGCCAGCGGCGGGATGTAGTCGGCGACGGCGCCCGAGCCGTCCGCCCGCCAGCGCTCGTGCAGGCGCTCCAGGTAGGCGTCGATCGGAGAGGAGCTCACGACGGCAATGCTAGTTACGAGCGTGACAGAGTCAGGGGCGGACGGCCCAGACGGTCGCGTCGCCCTCGGAGGCCGCGTAGATGAGCCCTTCTGGACCGCGGGCCAGCGCGGTCATCTTGTAGAAGCCGCTGGCGCCGCCGTTCTTCGTCGCGCCGGGGATCGCTTCGCAGGGCCCTTTGGCGGCGATCCGCCGGTTGCCGGTCGTGCAGCCGAGAAAGGAGAGGGCTCCCGAGCGCCGGTTCCGGCGCAGCTCGACGATTGCGTCCTGGGTGCGCACGGCCGCAAGCAAGCGGCGGCCGTCGGCGCTGAGCAGGGGCGCGCGGATACCGCTCAGGACAGATGTCTTGGCGTAGGCGGCGGAGCCAGGGGTCAGCCCGCAGGCGCGCCGTTGGTCGGTGCTGCCGCTGAGGCAGCTCACCGGGGTCAGCGCGCCGTTCGCGGCCTTTCGCCGCAGGACGAGGATCGAGCCGTAGCCGGAGGTCGCGTACAGGAAGCGCCCGTCCGCGGTCGCGGCAAGCCCGGTTGGCAGCTCGAGCGCGCTCACCGGTCCCTTGCCGTAGCGGCAACCATGCTGGTCGCCTCTGCCACCGAGGCAGCCGGCGAAAGACGGCTTGCCGGTGGCGCCGATCGCGAAGCTGTCGATCGTCGCCGCTCGGCTCGCCGCGACGTACAGGTACCTGCCATCGGGCGAGAGCAGTGGCGAGCTGATGCCGTCGAGGACACGGCGACCCGTCGATACCTGACGGCAGTGGGTTGCGCGGTCGTTGCCGCTGAGGCAGCCGGCGAATGTCAGCCCGCCGGTCGCCGGATCGCGATCGAACGTCGTCAGGCTCTCGTCGAGGCCGGCGGTCACGTAAAGGTGGCGTCCGTCCCGGCTGACCACGATGCCGTTCGGTTCGCTCAGCCCGGACCCGTAGCCGCCGTGGGTCGCGCCGGGGATCGGGGTGCAGGCGAGGACGCCGGTCGGGCCCGGATCGGTGTCGCCGGTGAGGCAGTCGACGTAGGTGAGCGCTCCGCTCAGCGGTTCGCGTGAGAAGCGGGCCACGACCGAGCCGTGGAAGCTGCCGCTGACCAGGTAGAGCCAGCGGCCGTCGGGGCCGACCGCGGCCGCGGTCGGCTCGGCGATCGGCGCCTGGTCGGCGTTGGCGTAGGCCCCCGGCACCGCGGGACAGGAGCGTTCGATGAACGTGTTGCCGGTCAGGCAGGCCGCGAAGGCGAGCCGGCTCGGAGAGCCACCCGGGACGAGCTGGGTGATCGCGCTGTTCTCGCCGCCGATCGCGTACAGCGCCGGTTCGGTGCCGCCACCGGCAAGCGCCGTCACTCCCTTCAGCCCAGCCTCGTCGGCGCGGCCTCCCGAGCCCGGCACGGTGCGGCACCCCTGCGCCGTGGCAACGCGGTTGTTACCGCTGACGCAGCCGAGCAGAGTCAGGCCGCCACGAGGAGAGGCCGACGCGCTCGACGCAACCGAAGCCACGGCAGCCAAGACGAGCAGTGCCAGCACGGTGAATCGGTACGTCTTCGGGTTGCCCATCTGACTACTAAACCATGTAGGGACCTGTCGCGATACGAGGGAGCGACGGATTGAGCGCTAACCGGGATTCGTCGCCGCGGCCAGCCAAACGGACCCGCGGCCGACTATCGATCCGTCGGCCCGCTGCCAGGCGGTGTAGTGGTCGGCAAGAGCGTCGGCTATCTCCGCTCGACGGCTCTCGCCGTGCTCTCCGTTGAGGCGAATCAGCTCGGCTCCGGGGCCGATCGCGAGCAGGGAGTCGACCGCCTCGGCCATGTCCTTTCCCATGAAGTAGTCGAAGTCAAGCCGATGCAGCTCGATAGCCACGAACCCGGCGGCCTCGAGAATTCCCCGCAGGGTCTCGGGATTGCCGAGGGAGAAAGGCCCGGGGCCGCAGGTATCGGCCTCGTGCTCGTCCGGGCGCGCGAGGAAACGCTCGACCACCTGCTCGGTCTCCGCCCAAAAAGGGCTCTCGGCCTTGCGCCGCCAGCAGATCTTGCGAAGCCCGCCACCGGGTTTCAGGGCTCCTCGGATTGCACGCATCGCCGGGACGGGCGCGGCGAAGAACTGGGTCCCCATGCGTGAGAAGGCGTAGTCGTAGGCCCGATTCCACTCCGCCGTCTGTGCGTCGACGGTTTCGAACTCGACGTTTCGGACACCTGCTTCGACCGCCTCGCGACGGGCATCCTCGATGAAACGGGAGGAGGAGTCGGTGCCGAGCGCAAAGCCCTGGGGACCGACAAGCCCAGCCAGTTGCCGCGTCGTCTCGCCGAACCCGCAGCCGATGTCGATACAGCTTCCAGCCTCCGGTGGTGGAAAACGGTCGAATAACTCTCCGGTGACCCCGTCCAGCGCACCGACGAACACCTCGCGATTCTTCTTCCACCGCTCATAGAGCACGGTGTCCCAGGCTCGCACTGCCTCCTCGTTGCCAGGTGCAACTGGGCCTGAATCTCGCAACTGAGTCATTGCGCACAGGCTAGCCGCTGCGGGCAGATGTCTGGCCAGGTCGCCCTCAGCGAGGTGTCCGAGGGGCCGACCGGCGTCCACTGGCTTGATTGGACAAACGGGATCGGTAGGCTGATGGTGATGTCGAGTCCGGAGGAGACCCGGATGCCCGTTCCCGAGGAGGCGCTCCCCGGCCGCAGCGAGCCGGCCTACGAGATCGAGAACCGCCACGCGGTGTTCGGCACCCCACTGAAGCCGCCGTTCCCGGAGCCGACTGAAGTCGCCTACTTCGCCCTCGGCTGCTATTGGGCCGCCGAGCAGCTCTTCTGGAAGATCGACGGCGTCTACACGACCGCCGTCGGCTACATGAACGGAACCACGGCGAATCCGACCGACGAGGAGGTCGAGTCGGGCAGAACCGGCCACGCCGAGGCGGTGCTGGTGGCCTTCGACCCGGCCATCGTCTCCTATGCCGACCTACTCAAGGTCTTCTTCGAGGAGCACGACCCGACCCAGGGGATGCGCCAGGGCGCCGAAGTGGGGACCTGGTACCGCTCGGGCATCTTCACGACCAGTGACGCCCAGGTGGCAACCGCCGAGATGGCGTTGAAGGCTTACGACGAGGCACTGCGCGCCACCGGTCACGAGCCGATCACGACCGAGGTCGAACCCGCCGCGCCCTTCTACTACGCCGAGGACGATGACCAGCAGTACCTGCACAAGGTTCCCAACGCACTTCACTGCGCCCTCGCCGGGACCGGCGTCTCCTGCCGAATCCCGACTGCCGCTTCCTGAGCACGGCTGCCGCCGCCCGCCTCCCAGTCGCGGTCGTGGCGGACAGAGCGAACGATGCATCCGGTGCCAAACGCGGGACCAACGCACATTCGGGGCCGCGATGTCGCCGACCTGACCAGCAGACCTGCTCTTCAGCTGGTAGCTCCCTCGACCTCCCGGCCAGCTGCATAGACAGGCTCCTCCCTAGTCTCGGTACCACCACTGGTACCCGAGAGATTCCAATCCCACTTCCCAGATGAGCTCTCGAATATCGGGGAGACAGGGTCAATTCCCCCCGCCGAAGGGAAATGCAAACCAGCAATATCACCCCCATATCCCGTTTGGGAGCGCTTTCAAGCCGTTGTATCGGCGGTGAGCGATATCGGCTCTAGACGATTATGCGTCTAATCGTCTATTCTTCTGGTCATGATCTTCTCTACCCCTCCGATGACAGCAGCTCTCCAGGCGCGGCTCGACGCGTTGGCCGAGCTTCGCCGGAAGCTCGGCGACGAAGTCCGGACCCCTGCCCGCTGGATGGGTTCCCTACGCCGCGAGGTGCGCGCCAGCTCGATCGAGAGCTCGACCTCGATCGAGGGCTTCAGCGTCTCGTTCGAGGAAGCCCTGGCACTCACCAGTGGCCGGGAACGGCCCGAGCCGGGTGAGGAAGACCGCCAGGCGGTCTCCTGCTACGCGCGGGCGATGGACCATGTCGGCACGATGGCGATCGATCCGTCTTTCCGGTGGCTCGACCGCGTGATCCTCGATCTTCACTTCGACGCCTGTTATTTCCAGCGCGACAAGGACCCGGGGCTCTGGCGGACGGGGCCGATCGGCGTCAGCGCGCCTGACGGCTCGCTCGAGTACCGAGGGCCCGACGGCGGCGACGTGCCCGGACTGATGGCCGAGGTGGTCGAGTCGTTGCTTGAAGGCGAACGAGACGTAGAAGTGAACGTCGTCGTCAGGGCGGCGATGGCTCACCTGAACGTGGTCTCGGTCCACCCCTTCCGCGACGGCAACGGGCGCGTCTCGCGGATCGTCCAGTCGCTGGTCCTCGCCCGCGAGGGTCTCGCCTCGCCGGAGTTCTTCTCGATCGAGGAATACCTCGGCAACCACACGCAGGCCTACTACGCCGCCCTGCGCGACGCCCAGGGCGGCAGCTACCAGCCCGACCGCGACGCCTCGGGGTGGGTTGCCTTCTGCGCCGAGGCACACATCGCCCAGGCCCGTCGACGCCTGCGCCAGATCGAGGAGGCGGCGACGAGGTGGGACCACCTGGAAGGGTTGATCGCCGAACGGGCCTGGCCGGAACGATTGGTCATCGCGCTCGAGCAGAGCCTCGCCGGCGGCACCGAGCGGAGCACCTATGGCGAGGAGGCCGACGTCTCGCCGGCGACGGCGAGCGCCGACTTCCGCCGGCTGCTCGACGCAGGCCTGGTGGCGCAGCGCGGCCGCGGGCGCAACATCAGCTATGCCGCCTCCGAGAGCTTGCGGGCAACGGTGGGAAAGCTGACGATCGGGTCAGATCGAGGGCACGACAGAGAGCACGAAGAACCCGCCTGAGTCCCCTCACCCCGCCACACACGGCGACCATGCCCGTGGTCAAGACCCGCTCGAGCACCACCGCTACGAGCGTGAGTGTTGGTGGTGTGGCGGTGAGGCCGATTCGCGTGAGCATCGCCACAAGGCGAGCGACCTCCGGCGCGAGTTCTCGTCGGAGGAGTACCGGGCAGGAGACGTCGCCCTATTCAGAAGCGAAGGGCGAGCCGGTGTCGACCTTCGAGGGCCGAACGCGAAGGTGGCCAAATTCGGCAACAACTTCTACGCCCGGTGTAACAACGAGCGCAGCCAACCGTTCGACCGGGCCCATGACCGCTTCATCGAGTGGTTCCTGGCCAACGAGACGAGCGTGGAGGATTCGGGCCTCATTCCGCTCGCCGAGATCTTCGAGGACTGGAGGGAGGGATCGGAATTGGTCCTCTCCTACTACGCCAAGCACGTCGGGGGCCGCATCGCCGATCTCGGCTACCGGGTCCCCGAGCCGCTCCGGGCCTTCCTGGACGGTCAGGGTGAACCCTCGGGCTTTGCCTTCAACTTCGAGGTGAGCGGCAAGCCCGCCGGCATCAACGCGATCCTGCAGGAGAATCCCATGAGGCGTCCGGTACCAAAGGCAAGGCGCCCGAGGAACCCTGCTTCGTTTCCGATCTGTTCGTCGATGTAGAGCCCGCTGCCCCCACCGCCAGTGTTGTAGTTGGGTTTTCTGAGGCTGTACCAGAGGCTGCCATCCGGGGCTCGGGCGATGTTGCTCGCTTCGAGCTGGCAAGTCGGATCAGCACAGATCGCCACGCCGAGATGACCGTCGGAGCCGATCGAATTGAGTGCCCGGGCATAACCGCGGTGGAAGCCACCGTGGAACCAGAGACGGCCATCGGGTCCGACCGCGATCGAGTAGGGCGAGGCGGTCGAAGGGATCGAGAATTCCGCGAGCTTCCCCGACCTCGTCAAGCGTCCGATTCGATCTGCACCGCGGTAACGCCACGCCGCGAACCAGACGCCGCCGTCGGGTCCGATTGTCAGCGACACCGGGTAGTTCAGCGCCCCGATGGGCCGGCGGACGATCTTTCCTCCTGGTTCGATCCGGCTGATGCTCGTCTTACTGGAAGCTCCTTCACCCAGAAAGCCACCGCATTTCTGCGTGAACCACGCTGAGCCGTTGGGGGCAACGTCAAGCGCATACGCAAAGCAACGGGGTCGCAGGACGAAATTTCGGACCTTCCCCGAGCCGATGCCGACGCGCTCGATGCTCTCGAAGGACCGCGCCGGGTTGGAGCCATGACGTATCAACCAGACGGCATCGGCGGAGGCGGTCAACGACCAGATGGCCCCGTGCCCGCGTCCGACCGTGTAGCGCCGGAGAAGCTCGCCCGTCGGCGAGAGGCGGCCGACCTGAAAGACTTTGTGGAGGTAGTTCAAGCCGCGAAAACCGGAGACCCAGAGCGCGTTCTTTGGACTGACAGCGACGCCGCTGATAGCCGAGAAGCCCGCTACGTGGCGTTCAGAGACGGTCCCGTCGGCGGCAACGCTGCCGAGGATCGAGTGATCACGGCCTTCCCAGGCTCGGCCGCGCCGCGGGGCGAACCAGGCCGTTCCATCCGCGGCGATGGAGAGCCGTCCGGCGTGAGTCGCATCGGGAAGTTCGTAGCTCGCGGGTTCGGCCGCTGCTGACGTCGCAGGCGAGAAGAGAGCGAGCACGAGGCCCGAGAGCACGACGAGGGCTGCGAGATAGCGACGACTTGACCACATACATCTTCATATAACAAGTTGCGAGCAAGACGTTTCGGGCTCGCTCGATTCCACGCCGAGCCTCCGCCACCCAAGAAGGTCGAATCCCGGGCACTGAAAGCCCTTCCCAAGCGGGCTCTCGAATATCGGGGAGACAGGATTTGAACCTGCGACCGCTCGGCCCCCAGCCGAGTGCGCTACCAGACTGCGCCACTCCCCGTTGGGATTTGCATTCTGACGAATTGGCGAAAGGGTGACTAGGCTCCCTCCCTCGCGCGGCGGTAGCTCAACGGTAGAGCCTCAGCCTTCCAAGCTGATGACGCGAGTTCGATTCTCGTCCGCCGCTCTTGCATTTACCCGATCGGAGTCGGAAGCGCGGACCTCACGTTTCCGGTCCTCCCCGCGTTCTCAAAGAGAGATGAACCCGGAGATCGCCGAGTCGCCGGCCCACAACAGGGTCACCCCGCTGGGCGACATCGTCGCGATCCCGCTGCGGGGAGCCTGGACCGGCAATCGCGGCATCCTTCACTCCGGCCGGGAGATCGTCCGCTTCCACACCAGCGACCTCTGGGTCACCTGTGCCCTGCGGTTCCGCGGCCGCCGGCGCGAGCAATGGCAGCCGCACCACTTCACCTTCCTGTACTTCCACGACGAGGCCGTCTCCTTTGCCGCCGGCCACCGCCCGTGCGCGGAGTGCCGACGCGAGAGCTACGAGGCGTATCGCACCGCCTGGGCCGAGGGGCTGGGAGCCGCGGTCCCGTCGGCGAAGCAGATGAACCAGCAGCTCCACGGCGAGCGGATCGTCCGCGGGACCCACCGCCGCCACGTCCACGACCTGCCCTGGGCCGACCTGCCGGACGGCACCTTCGTCCTCCTTGACGAATCCCCCGCCGTGGTCGTCGGCAACCGTCTCGCCGAGTGGACCCGCGAGGGATACGGCGCCCACCGGGCGCGACCGGCGCGGGGAACCGCGCAGGTGATCACGCCGCCCTCGACCGTCGCCTCGCTGCGCGCCGGCTACCCGGTCCAGATCGACGGTGGCGCCCACGATTGAGCCGGCACCCGGCGCCCTAAGGGCGCCTTGCGCAGACGTCAGACGGGGAGTAGCGTCGAACCCCGGCCCGATGTGGGCCCAACCGAGTCGAAAGGTGCTTCGAAATGGCAATCCTCACGACGTTCGAGATCCACGGCAACACCGAGGAACTGGTGGCGAAGATGAATGAGCTCTTCGATGCCGAGGCGGACAAGCTCGCCGCCGAGAATGGCGGGCTCTCCAGCACGGTGGTCCGCACCGAGAAGGGGGTTATGGTCTTCAATCGCTGGGAGTCCGAGGCGGGCATGGAGGCCTTCGCCGCACAGATGCGCCCGAAAGCCGAAGCCGATCAGATCGGCGAACAGACCGACTGGCGCATGTTCGAGGTTCTGATCGACCGGACGCCCAGCCAGTAGTCAGTGGGCGGGCGCGGCAGCCGGCCGCGGAACTACGCCGAAAGCATCTGCTCGAAGCGCCTGGCGAAGAGGTAGGCGTCACCCGGCCAGCGGGCCGAGAGGTAGTTGCCGTCCCGAACCACGAAGGCGGCCGAGTCGTCGCCGTGGGTGCCGCGCTTGGTGGTGCGGGGCCCGCGCTCGAAGCCGGTGGGATCGTCGAGTGCGGCGATCACCTCGTCCTCGACGTAGGTGGGGTAGGTGCGGTAGTAGCGGCCCAGCCTCCAGGCGGTCAGCATGAAGCCGCCGCGCTCCATGTACTTGGGGAGGCAGGTCGTGCGCCGGTCGGCCAGGACACTGCGCCCGCTGTCCGGGTCGATGCTCCGCGCAAGCACGATCACGCCGTGGCAGATCGCCCCGACCGGGCGCTCCAGGCCCCAGAAGGCGGCGATCTTCGCCTGCAGCTCGACGTCGCCGAGGTACTGGCGCATGCCCTGGGCGTGGCCGCCGGGCAGGAGCAGGCCATCGAAGTCGGCCGGCTCGATCCGCCCCCAGGCAACCGGGTCGCGAAACGCCGCGTCCTCGGCCAGTTGCTCGTAGAAGGAGATCGGCTCGGGCTCGGCGCCGAGCTTGCCGAAGAGGACGCCACGCAGCAGCTTGGGATCGCACTGCGGAGCGGTTCCTCCCCCCTGCGTCGCGAAGACGACCTCGTGGCCGCGGTCGGTGAGCAGCCGCCAGGGCACCGCGACCTCGGTGGTGTCGAAATCACAATCGGGCAGTGGGATCAGGACGCGCACGAGCAGGCGCCGGAAGATTGTCAGTCCCGGTCGGGCCGGTCAAGCGCCCTGACGAGACGGGGCAGCCGGGTCGGGTGGCTAGCCTTTCCGCTGATGAACGGAAGCAGCCTCTCCTACGAGCTGATCGACGGCGAGCGCCACCGCCACGACGGCGGCCTGACCCACTCCCATCCCCACCACGGCGCGCACATCCACGAGCCGGTGCCGCATTCCCACGGCCACCATCACCCCAGCGGCCACGGTCACTCGCACGGCCTGATCGATGCGAGCATCAAACGCTCGCGGGAGGGGCTGCGGGCGGTCGGGCGGTCGCTGGCCGTCCTCGCGCTCGCCGCAGGCGCTCAGCTCGCCATCTTCCTCGCCAGCGGCAGCATCGCCCTGCTCGCCGACCTGATCCACAACTTCGGCGACGCCAGCACCGCGATTCCACTCGGCGCTGCCTTCCTGCTGCGCTCGACCCGCGCCGAGCGCTGGGCGGGCCTGTTCGTAGTGGCAACGATCTTCGTCTCCGCCTGCGTTGCCGGCGTCGAGGCGATATCGCGGCTGATCCATCCCCAGACTCCTACTCACCTTCTCGCCTTAGCTGCCGCCGGGCTGATCGGCTTTGCCGGCAACTGGATCGCGGCAGGCATCCGAACCCGCGCCGGCAACCGACTCGGCAGCCCGGCCCTGATCGCCGACGGCAACCACGCCCGCGCCGACTCCTACGTCAGCCTGGCCGTCGTCGCGACCGCAGCCGTCGTCGCGCTCGGCCTGCCGATCGCCGACCCGCTGATCGGCCTAGCGATCACCGCGATGATCCTCAAGATCGCCTGGGACTCCTGGCGCACCGTGCGCGGCCATCATCACCGAAGCTCAACCGCCGGGAACTCCAGCCCCGAGTAGGCCGGCCAGCGCCCCGACTGCTCCAGCCGCAACGAGCACCAACACGACATTGCGCCGAGCAAGGAGCAGCGCCGCGGCGGCCACCGCCAACACCGCCGCCTGCCAGGGCTCAGTCAGTGCCATCCCGAGGGGGACGGCCGAGCCGATGATCGCCCCGATGGCCGCCGGGCCTGCTCCGTCGAGGAAGGCGAGGACGCGGGGGTTGCGCCGGAGCTGATCGAAGTGGCGGGCGCCGAGCAGGACGAAGGAGAAGGAGGGCAGGAAGGCGACGAACGCCGCCAGCAAGGCCCCGCCGATACCCGCTGCCGCATAGCCGACCACAGCCACCGTGTGAGTCACCGGCCCTGGCGTCACCTGCCCGAGGGCGACCGCGTTCAGAAACTGCGGGTTGGTCATCCAGTGGTAGCGATGCACGGCGTCGCCCTGCATCAGCGGCACGATCACGAAGCCGCCACCATAGGAGAGGGCGCCGACCTTCAAGGCCGTCCAGGCCAGGGCGAGCAGGCCGCCGCTGGCTCCGGCGACAACAGCAAGGAGCGGCCAGGCGTGGAGGCTGAGGCCTTGGCCCGCCGTCCTCCCCCGTCGAAGCAAGATCTCGGCCAGCCCGCAGGCGATCAAGACCAAGACCAGCCAGGCGCCGACCAATGCCCCGGCCACGCCGCCAAGCAGGGCGTAGATGATCCAACGGCGGTGTGCCAGCGCTCGAGCCCAACTGGAAGGGATCAGACCGATGCCGGCATGTACGGCGACGGCGGCGACCGCTGCGCCGGCACCCGCTCCGGCACCGCGAATCCAGACGGGCGGCGTGCCGGTGAGGAAGACAACAGCGAGGCCGAGGATCAGCAGGAGGCCAGGCAGGATGAAGCCGAGGCCGCCAAGCAGCGCGCCCGATCTTCCGCCAACCCTCCAGGCGCAGAAGATCGCTAGCTGGGTCGAGGCCGGGCCGGGGAGCAAGTTGCAGGCGGCGATCGCGTCCTCGAACTCATGCGGTGAGAGCCAGCCCCGCCGCTTGACACAGAGGTCGCGCAGAAGGGCGATATGGGCGGGCGGGCCGCCGAAGCCGATGCACCCGATCCGCCCCCACTCCCTGACGATCTCACCTGAGGTCGGTTGGGGACTTGGCGACGGCATCGCGGCAACCTACCGCCGGGGTCAGGCAGTGCTTGCGGTAGTGCCAGGAGACGCCAGTCGGACTCAACCGGCGGCTCGCCCTCGGCGACTGAGGCGGTGGCAAGCCAACTCCACGAGACGGGGCAGCCAGGACTCGAACCTGGAATCGCCGGTTTTGGAGACCGGTGCCTTAGCCAGTTGGGCCACTGCCCCAGAGGGAGCCGGATCGTAACGAGCGGCGGGCCACTGGGACCGGCGATGCGGGCGGAGGGATTTGAACCCCCACGGGCCGAAGCCCACCAGGACCTAAACCTGGCGCGTCTGCCAAATTCCGCCACGCCCGCGTGGCACCCCGTTTCGGGGCTTAACGCGCGACCAATGCCGCGTCGTCGCTGACAGATTCTATGATCGATGGCGTGACGGTTGGAGAGGTCAGGCCTGGCTACGAACTGTGGCGGCCAAATCGGGAAAAGCCTGGGTCGGTCACGACCAAGTTCGTGATCGTCCTTTTGCTACTCGCAACTGCCGTGCTGGCGGGCCTGATCACGATCGGCGGCTGGTCATTGCTGAAGGGCGGCGGCGCGATGGGGGCACTCTGCGTCATCTACGCGCTGCTCTACGCCTTCTTCGCCTTCCTCGTCGCCCGCTGGAGCCGCGGCATCCTGCCCGTCGCCGCGGCGCTCTCGATGATCCTGGCGATCTTCTGCGCGGTCGGCGCCGGCAGCTGGTTCGAACGCGAAAAGGCGGGCCTCACCGAAGCGTCGTTCTCCTCCTCGGTGATCGGCACGCTCGTGGTGATCCTCGGACTCCTGCAGCTGGTCCTGATCGGCGTCGCCCTCTACGGCTTCAGCCAGGAGTGGCACGTCGAGGAGGAGCGCCCGATCGGCTCGGGCGAGGACTACGGCGCTGGCGCCGCGCCGGCCGACGGCGCTCCGCAGCCGGTCTGATCCGCGCCGCGCCGCGCTGACATCGATGCCGGAGGCGGGAGTCGAACCCGCACGCCCTTTCGAGCAATTGATTTTGAATCAATCGTGTCTGCCATTCCACCACTCCGGCGACGCCTGAACGATAGCCCGGGCCGGGGCTAGACTGCCGTCGCGGGTATGCAGATCGACGACCTCAGCCGCACCGGCTCCGGCGGTGCCGACATCGGCAATCCCGCGTGAACGCGCCGGCCACCCCTGAGCCGCTCTGGGAGCCCTCGGCGCAGCTGGTCGAGCGCTCGCGGCTGACCGAGTTCATGCACTGGCTAAAGGCGGAGCGCGGCCTCGACTTCGGCGATTACGACCAGCTCTGGCGCTGGTCGGTCGACGACCTCGACGCCTTCTGGGCGGCGATCTGGGACTTCTTCGACGTCCAGGCCGACGGCGAGCGCTCCACCGTCCTCGCCTCGCGGGAGATGCCGGGGGCGAGCTGGTTCCCCGGCACCAGCCTCAACTACGCCGAGCACGTCTTCGCCGGCAAGGCCGACGGCGAGACGGCGATCCTCCACTCCTCCGAGCTGCGCGAGCTCGGCGAGCTCAGTTGGGGCGAGCTGCGCGCGCAGGTGGCCGCGGTCGCGGCGGGGATGCGCGGCCTCGGGGTCGAGCGCGGCGACCGCGTCGTCGCCTACCTGCCGAACATCCCGGAGGCGATCGTCGCCTTCCTCGCCAGCGCCTCGATCGGCGCCGTCTGGTCGAGTTGCTCGCCGGACTTCGGGCCGGCCAGCGTCATCGACCGCTTCGCCCAGATCGAGCCCAAGGTGCTCTTCGCCGTCGACGGCTACCGCTACGGCGGCAAGGACTTCGACCGCCGCGAGACGATCGCCGGCCTACAGGAGGCGATGCCGACCCTGATCCGCACCGTGGTCCTCCCCTACCTCGACCCCGAGCCTGACCTCTCGTCCCTGACCGCGGCAACGACCTGGGGCGAGCTGCTCGCCGCCGGCGAGGGCGCGGAGCTGAGCTTCGACCGCGTCCCCTTCGACCACCCGCTCTGGGTCCTCTACTCCTCCGGCACCACCGGGCTGCCGAAGGCGATCGTCCAGGGCCAGGGCGGGATCCTGCTCGAGCACCTGAAGAAGCTCAACCTCCACGTCGACGCCCACCCCGGCGACCGCCTCTTCTGGTTCACCACGACCGGCTGGATGATGTGGAACTTCCTCGTCTCGGGACTGCTGACCGAGGCCGCGATCGTCCTCTACGACGGCAGCCCCGGCCACCCGGACATGGGCGTGCTCTGGGACCTCGCCGAGCGTGCCGAGGTGACGATGTTCGGCACCAGCGCCTCCTACATCGCCGCCTGCATGAAGGACGGGGTCGAGCCCGGCGCGGGCCGCGACCTCAGCGGCCTCGGCGCCGTCGGCTCGACCGGCTCCCCCCTCTCCCCCGAGGGCTTCGACTGGATCTACGAGCACATCGGCGCCGACACCTGGCTGTTCTCGACCAGCGGCGGCACCGACCTCTGCACCGCCTTCGTCGGCGGCGTCGCGCTGCTGCCGGTCTACCGCGGTGAGCTGCAGGGGCGGGCGCTGGGCGCCGCGGTCGAGGCCTGGGACGAGGACGGGCACGCGGTCGTCGACGCGGTCGGCGAGCTGGTCGTCACCGAGCCGATGCCCTCGATGCCGGTCTACTTCTGGGGCGATGCGGACGGCAGCCGCTACCGGGCCAGCTACTTCGAGCAGTACCCGGGGGTTTGGCGCCACGGCGACTGGCTCGAAATCACCTCGCGCGGCACCGCGGTCATCTACGGCCGCTCGGACTCGACCATCAACCGCTCCGGCATCCGCATGGGGACGAGCGAGATCTACCGCGCCGTGCTCAGCATCGACTCGATCGTCGACGCCCTCGTCGTCGACATCCCGAAACCCGGGACCGAGGGCTGGATGCCGCTCTTCGTCGTCCTGCGGGAGGGAGACGAGCTCGACGGCGAGCTGCCCAAGGAGATCGCCCGGCGGGTCCGCGAACGCTGCTCGCCGCGCCATGTCCCCGACGAGGTCTTCCAGATCGCCGAGGTCCCCCGCACCCTCAGCGGCAAGGTCCTCGAGGTGCCGGTGAAGCGGATCCTGATGGGCACTCCAGTCGAGAAGGCGGCCAGCCGCGACTCGCTCGCCAACCCGGCCGCGCTCGACTACTTCGTCGCCCTCGCCGCGAAGCTCGCCGAGTAACGCCCGCCGCTAGTACTCGGCGGCGGTGAAGCTGAACAGCGCCAGCAGCGCCACGGCCAGCGATGAAATCGCCAGTGCCATGAGGACCGTGGTCGTGTAGGTGCCGGCGTAGTCGATGATCTTTTCGGCGTGGATGACGAAGAAGGCCGCGGCACCGAGTGCGGCCGCCGCTCCGATCGCCTCGAGCGTCGTGCCGGAGGGCGGGCTCGGGATCATCGCCGCCATTCTCCGCTCTTCGGGACGCGCCTCCAGGTAGCGCAGCGCCGCGACCGCGGCGAACCCATATCCCGTCGCGACCAGGAGCCCACCGAGCACGTCGCTGGGGAAGTGCCACTTGAGGACGAGGACCGAGAAGGAGACAGCAAAGACCAGGGCGGCTCCGACGGTCGCCGTGACCGCCCGCCAGCGCGGCGGCACGACCAGCAGCGCGGCGACGGCCATCGACATCGCCGAGGTCGCGTGGCCGCTGGGGAAGGAGGCGGCGTTGACCTGGTGGGGACCGAGGATCGGCTGGATCCGCGGGTGCGCGAGCGCCAACTTCAAGACCTGGGTGGTGATGTTGGCGGCCACCACGACGACGGTCGCCGCGATCGCCTCGCGCCGACGGCCCCATCTGCCCGCCAGGTAGTAGAGCCCGACCAGACCGAGCGCAAGGGGGAAGACGCCGCCGATCAGGACGAACCCCCAGACCGCGCCGTGAAGCAGCCCGGTGTCCAGCGTCGTGAAGCCGTAGAGAGCGGTCGCGTCGAGGTGCTGGGCGCCGGCGTCGTAGTAGGCGACGAGCATCAGCGCGACCAAGCCTGCGACGCAGACGGCGCAGCCGAGCAGCGCCGGCAGGGGTCCTCTGAGGCCGCTTCGCATACGCAAACGGTAGCGATCCGCCTAAAGGGAGCCTTTAGGCCGTGAGCCTCAGGCGCCGGGCAGCATAGACTGGCGCCCCTGTGGCGGCCAGCGAACCGATACCGATCATCGGCGGCACCGGCGCCCTCGGCGCAGGCCTGGCAACGCGCTGGGCCCGCGCCGGCGCCGCCATAGTGCTGGGCTCGCGCTCGGCCGAGCGGGCCGAGGAGGCCGCCGCCAAGGTGCGCGCCGCGGTGCCCGGCGCCGACGTCACCGGGCTCGAGAACGAGGAGGCGGCGAAGCAGGCCGAGGTCGTCTTCCTCACCGTCCCCTTCCGCAACCAGTCGGAGAACCTCAACAACCTGCGCGGGACCCTGCAGCCGGGCCAGATCCTGGTCGATTGCACGGTGCCGCTGGCGGCCGCGGTCAGCGGAAAGGCGACCCGCTCGCTCGGCGTCTGGCAGGGCTCCGCCGCCCAGCAGGCGCAGGAGATGGTGCCCGAGGGCGTCACCGTCATCGCCGCCCTGCACACCGTCGGCGCCCCGACCCTCTCCGACGCCGGCGCCGAGCTCGGTGAGGACGTGCTCGTCTGCGGCGACAAGAAGGCCGACAAGGCGCGGGTTGCGCGGCTAATCGAGCTGATCCCCGGCCTGCGCGCGGTCAACGCCGGCCCGCTGGAGATGGCCCGCATCGTCGAGCAGCTGACCCCGATGCTGATCTCGGTCAACAGCCGCTACAAGGCGCACGCCGGCATCCAGCTCACCGGTTTGCCCGACAGCGACCACTGGGAATAGACAGGGCATGAGGGTCGCCCTGCTCGCCGGCGGTACCGGAGGCGCCAAGCTCGGCGCCGGGATGCAGGAGGAGATCGGCGCCGAACTGACGGTCATCGCCAACACCGGCGATGACACCGAGGCGCTCGGGGTGCACGTCTCCCCCGATCCCGACCTCGTCACCTACTGGCTCAGCGGCGAAATCGACGAGGAGCGCGGCTGGGGGATCCGCGACGACACCTTCACCGTCTTCGAGCGCCTGCAGCGACTCGGCGCGCCGAGCTGGTTCGGGCTGTCGGACCGCGACCTCGCCGCCTGCCTCTACCGACGTCAGTTCCTCGCCGACGGCGGCACGCCGACGGCGGCCCAGGCGCAGATCGCCCGCGGGCTCGGGGTCGAGGCGAAGGTGCTGCCGATGTCGGACTCGCCGGTCCGGACCAAGGTGCTGACCGCCGCCGGGCGGCGCGAGCTGCAGGAGTACCTAATCGTCGACCGCGGCGAGCCGGACGTGGTCGGGGTCGAGCTGGAGGGGATCGAGCACGCCGAGCCGAGCCCCGAGGTGCTGGACGCGCTGCGCACCGCCGAGGCGATCGTGATCGGCCCCTCCAACCCGGTGATCAGCATCGGCCCGATCCTCGCCGTGCCCGGCATGCGCGACGCGATCACCGCCTCTCCCGCCCCGGTCGTCGCCGTCAGCCCCTACGTCGCCGGCCAGGTCGTCAAGGGCCCGACCGACCGCTTCATGCAGGCGCTCAGCCGGCCCTCGACGGCGGCGGGAGTCGCTTCGCTCTACGCCGGGCTGATCGACGGCATGGTCGTCGACGAGGGCGACCCCGACCCGCCGCCGGCCGAGGTCGCGACACTGGCCGCCTCGACCCTGATGGAGGGACCGAGCGGCCGCGCCCGCGTCGCCCGCATCGTCCTCGACTACGCCACCAGCCTCGCCTCCAGTTGAAAGCGACCGCGGTCCTGCCCGTCAAGCGCTTCAACGCGGCCAAGCAGCGGCTCGCCGCCGGCCTCGACGGCGAGCAGCGCCGGACCCTGATGGAGGCGATGGTCGGCGACGTCCTCGAGGCGATCGGAGAGGCGCGGACGATCGAGCGCACGATCCTCGTCAGCGGCGACCCAGCCGCGCAGGAGCTGGCGGCGGGGGTGGGAGCCGAGGTGGTCCCCGACCCCGACGACGGCGGCCACGTCGAGGCCGCGCTGGCCGGCATCGCCCGGGCCGAGGCCCAGGGAGCGACCTGCGTCGTCCTCCTCCCCGGCGACTGCCCGCTGCTGGATCCGCGCGAGCTGGACCGGCTGCTGACCGGCGTCCCCGAGCGCTACGTCGGGATCGTCCCCGACCGCCACGGGACCGGCACCAACGCGCTGGCACTGAGCCCACCGGATGCGATCGTCCCCGCCTTCGGCGAGGGCAGCTGCGCCCGCCACGTCGCCGCCGCCCGCGAGGCCGGGATCCCCTTCGGGGTCGAGGAGCTGGCCTCGCTGGGCCTCGATCTCGACACTCCGGCCGACGTCATCGCGCTGACCCGCCAGCTGGCCGCACGCCGCGGCCGCGGCCGCCGCACCGCCAAGGCACTGGGAATATGAGTGGGAGCGAGCTCCGGGTCATCCCCGTCGCGGGATTGCCCGAGGTCGTCGAGGGCGACTCGGTCGGTGGGCTGATCGCTGGATGCGCCGCACTCGAGGACGGCGACGTCGTTGTGATCTCCCAGAAGATCGTCTCCAAGGCCGAGGGTCAGGTTCGCAAGCTCTCCGCCGTGCTGCCGGGCGCGGAAGCGCGCAAGCTCGCCGCGCTGCTCGGCAAGGAGCCGGCGCTGATCGAGCTGATCATCGAAGAGAGCAAGGAGGTGCTGCGGGCCGAGCGCGGCGTCCTCATCGTCGAGACCAAGCACGGCTTCGTCTGCGCCAACGCCGGCATCGACACCTCCAACCTGCCGCAGCCCGATACCGCCTGCCTGCTGCCCGAGGACCCCGACGCGTCCGCCCGCCGCGTCCGCACCGAGATCGCTGCTGCCAGCGGCGCCATGGTCGGCGTCGTCATCGCCGACAGCTTCGGCCGCGCCTGGCGGCTGGGCCAGGCCGAGGTCGCGATCGGCTGCGCCGGCCTGGCACCGCTGGACGACTGGCGCGGGCGCCACGACGCCGGTGGTCGCGAGCTCGAAGCGACTCTGATCGCCATCGCCGACGAGGCCGCCTCAGCCGCCGACCTGGTCCGCGCCAAGGACAGCGGCATCCCCGCCGCGCTCATCCGCGGCCTCGCCAGCCACGTAACCAGCGAGGACGGCCCCGGCGCGGCGGCCCTGCGCCGCCCGCACGCCGAGGACCTCTTCCGCTAGTCCCGCTTGAGGGCGTCCTTGACCTTGTCGGTCACCTTCTCAATGCCCTCCTTGGCCTTGCCGCCAGCCTGGTCGACCTTTCCCTCCCGCTTCAAGTCATCGTTGCCGGAGATGTCGCCGGCAGCCTCCTTGAGGCGCCCCTTGGCGTCATCGGCATTCTTCACGTCGTCGCTCATCTCAACCCTTTCCGGTGGCTTGTCTCTGTCGAGATCCAGCTACCCGGATCGGGGTGGTTCAAGCGGAAAGCGCGCGCCGGCAACCGGGGCTAGTAGGTCTCGATCAGCTCGTAGAGCGTGGTCCGCTGGGCGGGCTCACGGCCGGCGGCGCGGGCGGCCTCGATCAGCTGTTCGGGCTCGAGGCGGACGCCGTGCTGAGAGCCGGCCATGCGGGAGATGTTCTCCTCCATCAGGGTGCCGCCGAGGTCGTTGACGCCCCAGCGCAGGGACTCGGTCGCCCCCTCCAGGCCCATCTTCACCCAGCTCGCCTGCAGGTTGGTGATCGTCTTGCCGAGCGCCAGCCGGAAGGCGGCGGTGTGCTTGAGGTTGTCCTCCATCGAGATCTCCTCGATCCCGTGGGTGCGGCCGAGCATCGTGTTGAAGGGGATGAAGCTGAGCGGGACGAACTCGGTGATGCCGCCGGTGCGCTCCTGCAGAGCGCGGACGACGCGCATGTGGCGGGCCAGCTCACGCGGCTCCTCGATGTGGCCGAACATCACCGTCGAGGTCGAGCGCAGCCCCGCCCGGTGGGAGGCTTCGATGATCTCGACCCAGCGGTCGGCGGGCAGCTTGTTGGGCGAGATCCGCTGGCGGACGCCGTCGTCGAGCACCTCGGCCGCTGTGCCGGGGGTCGAGCCGAGCCCGCACTCGAGCAGGTACTCGAAGACCTCCTCGGCTGGCTTGCCCGAGCGCTCGCACATGTAGTCGACCTCCATCGGCGAGTAGGCGTGCAGGTGCAGCTGCGGCGCCACGTCCTTGGCCAGGCGCAGCCATTTGCCGTACTCCTCGAGGGTCAGATCGGGGTGGATGCCGCCCTGCATGCAGAGCTCGGTGGCGCCGAACTCGACCGCGTCGCCGATCCGCGCCGCGAAGTCCTCCTCGGAGACTTCGTAGGCGTCCGGCGAGCGCCTGCCCTGGCCGAAGCCGCAGAAAGCGCAGCCGACGACACAGATGTTGGTGAAGTTGATGTTGCGGTTGACGACGAAGGTGACCCGGTCGCCCGCCAGCTCGGCCCGCAGCTCGTCCGCCGCGACCCGCATCTCCTCGATCGCCTGCGGCCGCGTCTCCGAGAACAACGCCGTCAACTCGTCCTCCGAAAGCTCCTTTCCCTCGCGCCCCTTGGCGACGGCCGACTCGGTCAGCCCGCCAGCCAGCGACTCTTCGCTCCGCCTCCCGGACCCCCGCCGCGGGATGAAGCTCCAGTACTTCATCTTCACCACGTCGAGAACCCCCTGCTCCATCCACTCCGGATCCATGTACTGCGGATAGACGCAGAGACGCTCGGTCAAGGCATAGCCCCGCGGCGCCAGCTCCTTCCGCACCTGATGCGGGCTCGGAAAAGCATGCTCCGGCGAAATGTGATCGCCGTTGGCGGAGAGACCTCCCAAATCGGTCGCTCCTGCTTCAACCAGCTCCGACCACCAGTCGGACAAGTTCGGCGGAATCTGCACCCCGACATCGGGCATGAGCCGCTTCGACTCCTGGATCAATCGCTTGAGGTCATCGATCGAAACCGGGCTGGCCCACTCGGGCATGGGCAACGAAGGTGACCCCGCACCAGCCTCCACATCTGTCGCCGGCGCGGGGTCATCCCCGTTGCCCTTCCAGCGATCTTGGGCAGCCTGGTCCGCAATGTCGGCCACCTCGGCCCCGTAGTACTTCGGATGCGGCACGAAGTTCTGCAGGATCACCTCCTGCAAATGCCCGTATCGGCCATGCAGGCGCGCCAGCGCCTCCAGCGACTGCACCCGCTCCTCCTCGGTCTCCCCGATCCCGACCAGGATCCCGCTCGTGAACGGGATCTTCAACTCCCCCGCCGCCTCGATCGTCGCCAGCCGCAGCGCCGGGTGCTTGGTCGGCGAGCCGGCGTGGACGGTCTCCATCAGCCGCTCGGCGACCGACTCCAGCATCAGCCCCTGCGAGGCCGTGACCTCGCGCAGCCGGGCCAGGTCGGCGCGGTCGAGGACACCGAGGTTGGTGTGCGGCAGCATCCCCCGCTCCAACGCCCGTTCGCAGGCCCAGACGACGTAGGAGGTGAAGTCCTCGTGGCCCCACTCGGCCAGACGGGCGGCGACCTCGGGGTTGACCTCGGGCCGCTCGCCGGTGAGCACGAGCAGCTCCTTGGTATTGCGTTTGAGGGCCTCGTCGAGGCGGCGCTCGACCTCGTCGGGCGCGTGGATATGAGCTCGATGAGTCGCGAACGCGCAGTACTTGCAGTAGCACTGGCAGGTGCGAGAAAGAGAGAGCGTGTAGTTGCGGGAGAAGGTGACCCTTCGCACGCCGCTCAAGCTACTGCAACCGCCGGGCCGGCCAGGCCCGGCGGTCAATCAGATCGGATCAGCTAGCGGGTTTGCTGCTGCCCGGTGTGGCGGGTTTCCCTGCCGGCGGACGAACGCGCTCCGGCGCTTCCGTCGGGGCTGGACCGCCCGGCTCGAGCACGAACCTGTAGGTGGCCGCTGCCAGCAACGAGCCAATGATGGGTCCAAGAAGGTAGAGCCACCAGGAGCCAGCGAAGCCATTGCCAGACGCGACGTTTGCCAATGCCGGCCCGAACCAGCGAGCCGGATTGAACGAACCGCCGGTCAGCGGGCCGCCGACCATGACGATGAAACCGAGCGTGGTGCCGATTGCCAGCGCCGCCCAGTCCTTGGAGCTCTTCTTCGAATAGACCGCGGCGAGGATGACGAGGACGAGACAGAAGGTGCCGATCGCCTCGACGATAAGCCCAGCAGCGTTGCCGCTCAGCAGGCCACTGACTTCTGGGGTGCCCCAATGGGTGGCTCGACCCTCATCCAACAGCAGCGCCTTGGTTAGGAAGGCACCACCAACCGCACCGATGAGCTGGGCGAACACGTAGATCGTGCCGTCGAGCGGCTTGATCCGCTTGATCACAATCGCTGCCAGCGTCACCGCCGGATTGAAGTGACCACCACTGACGACACCGAACATGACGATCAATCCGAACAACAGGAAGGCGTGGACGAGCCCTATTACCGCGAAATCAGAACCGAACTGGGCCTGACTTCCGGTCGAAACGAACAGCACAACGACGCTGGTGATGAAAAAGACCAGCAAAAGCGTGCCGATCAACTCAGCAAGATATGCGGCTAGACCTCGTTCCTGCACTCTTTTCTCCTCCTCGATCCCGTGATCAGGTAAGCGGCGGCAGTCTACTCATATTCGCTCAATGGACTAAGTTCGCAGGCAGATGAGACGAGCTGTCGCGCTGCTGGCGGCCGTCCTGTTGCTCGCCGGCGTCGCCGGCTGCGGTGGGAACGGCGCGGAACCGGGCGTGCCGAAAGGCGCGAGCCTGGTGCTCGATTTCACCCCCAACGCCGTCCATTCCGGGATCTACGCGGCCCAGGCCCAGGGCTTCTACCGCGACGCCGGAGTCGACCTGAAGATCCACCAGCCGGGCGAATCGACCGACGCTCCGAAGCTGCTCGCGGCCGGGCGCACCGACTTCGCGATCCTCGACATCCACGACCTCGGGATCGCCCGCGAGCGCGGCCTCGACCTGGTCGGCGTGATGCCGATCGTGCAGCGACCGCTGGCCGCGGTGATCGCCCGCGGCGACGGCCCCGTCCACAGCCCGCGCGATCTCGAAGGGCACACGGTCGGCGTCACCGGGCTGCCCTCCGACGAAGCGGTCGTCGACTCCGAGGTCAGCGCCGACGGCGGCGACCCGGCCAAGGTCGACGAGGTGACGATCGGCTTCAACGCGATCTCCTCGCTCGCCGCCGCCAAGGTCGACGCGGCGACCGGCTTCTGGAACGCCGAGGGCGTCGAGCTGCAACGCCAGGGCGTGCCGGTCCGGATCTTCAAAGTCGACCGCTACGGCGCCCCGCCCTACCCCGAGCTGATCCTGACCACGACCCGCCACACGCTCGACAGCGACCCCGGCCTGGTCAGCTCGGTCGTCGCTGCGACCCGCCGCGGCTACGCCCTCACCGAGCGGCACCCCGCCCAGGGCCTCGGCGACCTGCTCGCGGCCGACCCGGCGCTCGACCACGCCGACCAGGCGGCCCAGCTGCGCGTCCTCCTTCCAGATCTGCACCCGGACCCCTTCGACCCGGCCGTCCTGCGCGAATGGGCGGCCTGGGACCTCGAACACGGTCTGATCAAACGGCCGCTCGACGTCAACGCCGCCTTCCAGCTGAAGAACTAGTCCTGGGCGAGCAGGCGCGCTGCCAGGGCCGGCAGTTCGCGAGCCAATCGAGAGCGCGGCACCACCAGGTCGATGCCCGCCGCCTCGGCCACCGCGCGAGTCTCGACATCGACGTGCGAGTAGTAGCCGAGGACCGGCACTTCCAGGCCGACCAGGGCCTCCGGGTTACCAAGGTCGAGGTCGGCGACGATCAGATCGGCCTCGTCGAGCGGCGCCTCCTGCAGCGAGGGCGAAAGCGTCACCTCGTGGCCGGCGGCGCTCAGCGTCGCCTCGACCTTGCTGCCCAGCATCAGGTCCGTCGTGAGGGCTACGACCCGGGCCACTAGACCGCCGCCCCCACTAGTTGGAGCGGCGCTGGCGGAACTCCTCGCGGACGCTCTCCGGGCGGCCCCACATCTGCACGACCTCGGAGCGGCCCTCGCGGACCTCGGCCACCTGCAGCTGCCCGCAGACGCCTTCGCCGTCGAGCTTCGCCAGCACGCCCTTGACCGTCTGCGCAGCGGCGGCGTGCCCGAAGCTGTGGGAGATCAGCAGCCGCCAGTGCCACTCGGCCCGCGAGTAGACCTGCGCGTTGACCTGGCTCAGCGCCACCGCGGAGTCGATGTACTGGCTCTCATCGGCGATCCGCAGATCGACCTCGAGGTCCGTCCAGTCGGGCGGCAGCGTGTCGAGGATGCGCTGAAAGTCGGCGGCCAGGCTCACCGGCGAAGCGTATCTGCCCGGATCAGGCGAAGAAGACCTGCTGCAGGAGGAAGACGTTGAGGGCGATGATCATCGCCGCCAGGACGCCGACGATGACGGTCAGCCAGCGCGGGTTGACCAGCGATCCCATGATCTCCCTCTTACTGGCGATGATCACCAACGGCACCAGGGCGAAGGGGATGCCGAAGGAGAGCACGACCTGGCTACCGACCAGGGCGTCGGTCGGGTTGAGGCCGATCGCCAGAACGATCAGCGCCGGAGCCAGGGTGATCGCGCGGCGGACAAAGAGCGGGATGCGGCGGCGGATGAAGCCCTGCATGACGACCTGGCCGGCCATCGTCCCGACCGAGGAGGAGGCGAAGCCGGAAGCCAGCAAGGCGATGCCGAAGACGGTCGCGGAGCGATCGGAGACCAGCTGCTGCAGCCCTTCGTAGGCGCCTTCGATCGAGTCGACGCCGGTCAGGCCGCTGGTGTGGAACAGGGCCGCGGCGACGATCATCATCGAGAGGTTGACCAGCCCGGCGAGCGAGAGGGCGATGACGATGTCGACTTTCTCGAAGCCGAGGATCTTCTTTTTCTCCTTCTCGTCGCGGCCGACGATGCGCCGCTGGGTCAGCGCCGAGTGCAGGTAGATGACGTGCGGCATCACCGTCGCGCCGATGATCCCGGTGGCGAGCAGGATGCTCTCGGTGCCTTCGAAGCCGGGGACGAAGAGGTGCTTACCGATTTCGCTCGCCTGCGGCTGGGCGTCGAAGAGCTCGTAGACGAAGGAGGCGACGACAACCCCGACCATGACCGCGATCCCGGCCTCCAGCCGGCGGAAGCCCTTCTGCTGCAGAGCGAGGATCGTAAAGGCGCCGGCGCCGGCAATGATCCCGGCCGGGAAGAGCGGGATCCCGAACAGCAGGTTGAGGCCGAGCGCCGCGCCGACCACCTCGGCGATGTCACATGCCATTGCCACCACCTCGGCCTGCAGCCAGAGACCGATCGAGGTGCGGCGCGAGAAACGCTCGCGGCAGAGCTCGGCGAGGTTCTTGCCGGTGGCGATCCCCAACTTCGCCGACTGAGCCTGGACCACCATCGCAACCAGGTTGGCCGCCAGCACGACCCAGAGCAGCAGGTAGCCGAACTTGGCGCCGCCGGCGATGTTGGTGGCGAAGTTGCCGGGGTCGATGTAAGCGACGGCGGCGATGAAGGCGGGGCCGAGGAATGGCCAGAGGCGGCGGATCCCGGTGTTGCTGCCGTCGAGCGAGCGCCGCGCCGCCTCGGCCACCCGGGCCTCGCCCGGGAGCACGTCTTCGACCGTCGCCCCTTCGCGAGGCGGCGGCGGTGGCGCGGCCGCGCCCTTCATCGCGGGCCGGCCTCCGGCGCGGGCGGGCGCAGGTCGGGGCCGGGGATCGGCGTGCCGTGCGGGTCGTGGCTCGGTTCACCGAGCTTGGCGGCGATCAGCGCCTCCAGGTCCTCGGAGATGTAGTGCTCGAGCACCTCCGCCTCCTCGTGGACGCGGTCACTCGACATCCCCAGCGCCTCCGAGAGGTAGGCCTCGATCAGCCGGTGATGGCGGATCACCTCGAGCGCGACCCGCTCCCCCGCCGGGGTCAGGCTGACCCCCTTGTAGGGGACGTAGTCGACGAAGCCGAGGTCGGCCAGCCGCTTCAGCATCGAGGTTGCCGTCGCCGGCGCCACCCCGAGCCGCTGAGCGACCTCGCCATTGAGGACGAGCCCGTCGCGCTGCTGGGAGATCGCGTAGATCGCCTTCGCGTAGTCCTCGATCGCCTCGGAGGTTTTAGTCATATCTAAAACCTAGTTTAGACAGATCTAAAACGGAACGCCTCACGAGGCGAGCGGCGCCGCTTCCTAGAATCGGTGGCGATGGCCGAGCCCGCGCTACTCGAGTTGGATGCCCAGTACCGGCAGCTGCGCGAGGAATGCGGCCTGCTCGACCGCTCCGATCGCGGCAAGCTGGCGATCGTCGGCCCCGACGCCGCCGAGTACCTGCAGGGGCAGCTGACCAACGACGTTGAGGCGCTGGAGCCGGGCGACGGTCAGTACGCGGCGCTACTCGACCGCAAGGGGCACATGCAGGCCGATATGCGGGTGCTGCGCCCGAACTCCGAGGAAGTCTGGCTCGATACCGAGCCTGGGGCGTTAGCCGCTTCCCGCCGTCACCTGCAGATGTACTCGATCGGGCGCGAGGTCGAGGTGGTGGACAGCAGCGCGGAGCGGGTGATCCTCTCGCTGATCGGCCCCCGCAGCGTTGAGGTCGCCGGCGGCGCGGCACTGCCCGACAACGCCTGCGAAACGACCACGATCGCCGGGGTCGAGTGCCTGGCGGTGGGGACCAGTGGCGGCATCGACCTGATCGCCGCGGCGGCCGACTCGGCGCGCCTGCGAGAAGCGCTGCTCGCCGCCGGCGCTGTCGAGGTCAGCGCCGAAGCAGCCGAGATCCTCCGCATCGAGGCCGGGACGCCGCGCTACGGAGCCGAGATGGGCGCCGAGACGATGCCGGCCGAGGCGGGGATCGTCGCGCAGGTCATCAGCTTCAACAAGGGCTGTTACATCGGCCAGGAGACCGTCGCCCGCCTCCACTACAAGGGCCGTCCCAACCGCCACCTGCGCGGACTGAAGCTGAGCGCGCCGGCGGAGCCGGGAGCGGCGCTGCGGCTCGGCGAGAAGGAGGTCGGCAGGCTCGGTGGCGCCGCCGTCTCCCCCGCCCTCGGGCCGATCGGGCTGGCGATCCTGCGCCGTGAGGCCGAGCCCGGCGCCGAGCTGGCCGTAGGTGAAGATGGCGTTACGGCTCAGGTAGTCGACTTGCCCTTCGGTTAGATTCAGCCGCGATGGGTCGTGGGAGAGCCAGAGCCGCGGTTGCCGGGGGGATCGGTGCGCTGGCGCTGGTCGCGGCCGGCTGCGGCGCCGAGAGTCACCCCAACGACCCGCGTCCACAGGTGGCGCTGCGGGTCAGCGTCTCGATCACGCCGAAGGCGGTCACCGTGCAGCCGGGGGGCATCGGCCTCGGCCAGGCCCGCAGCCAGCAGATCCCGCAGAACCAGAACCACCCCCAGCCGCCGATCCGCACCAAGGCGCCGATCGACGTCGTCTTCGTCATCGCCAACCAGACCCGCACCGACTCGCAGCTGCAGATCCGCGGCGCCAAGGACGCCAGCTCGGGCCCGCTCCACGCCAACAGCTCCGACAGCTTCCAGACCGAGCTCCCCACCGGCACCTACGTGCTCGGCGCCACCGGCATCAGCGCCCGTCCCGGCAAACTGATCGTCGGGCCATACCGGGCCTCCTCGCAGAACGACGTTTTGCTGCCTTAGTCCCGTCTGGGGCAGGTGGCACTATCGGTGGTCGTGACTGTCGTACTCGCCATTGCCGTCGTTCTGCTCGCCGCGGGGCTCGTCTACGTGCTCGTTTCGGGGCGCGAGGAGGCGGCTGAGCAGCCCGATTTCTCCGCGACCGTGCAGGAGGCCGCCTCGCGAGCCGTGGCCGATTCGCTGCCGAGCCTGATCCAGGCCAACGACCAGGCACGCAAGCTCGACGCGCAGAGCGCCGCCGCCGCCCTCGACAAGCGCCAGACGGAGATTGACAAAGGCCAGGCCGAGATCAAAGGCCTGGCCGAGCGGATCGCCAAGGGGCAGGAGAAGATCGAAGCCGAGGTGCGCCGCCGTGGCGAGACCGACCTGCAGACCAAGACCCTGCTCGAGCAGATGGGCCAGACCGTCGGCAACCTCAACTCCGAGACCGCCGGGCTGAAGAAGGCGCTGCGCCAGCCACAGACCCGCGGCCAGTGGGGCGAGCTGCAGCTGCGCCGCTGCATCGAGATCGCCGGGATGACCGAGCACGTCGACTTCGAGTTGCAGGAGACGCTGCGCACCGAAGACGGCCGCCTCCGCCCCGACGCACTCTTCCTGCTGCCGGAAGGGCGCAGCTTCGTCGCCGATTCGAAAGTGCCGCTCGACGCCTTCCTCGACGCCCAGGAGTCCGAGGTCGAATCCGAGCGCCGGGTCCACCTCGAGCGCCACGCGCGACAGGCACGCGAGCACGTGCGGGCGCTCAGCTCCAAGGACTACCAGGGACAGTTCAAGGCCGGCCAGATGCCGGACCTGGTGATCTGCTTCATCCCCAACGAGCCCGCCCTGCACGCCGCCCTCGCCGCCGACCCGGGGCTGTTCGAATACGCGCTCGAGCACAAGGTGCTGCTGGTCAGCCCAACTTCGCTGATCGGGCTGCTGAAGACGATGGAGCTGGGCTGGCGCCAGGAGCGGATGGTCGCCGAGGCAGCCGAGATCGCCGACGCGGCGGACACCCTGCACACCCGCTTCGGCAAGTTCATCGCCGACTTCGACACGGTCGGACGGCGGCTCGAGTCCGCCACCAAGTCCTACAACTCCGCGGTCGGCTCGATGGAGGGCCGGCTGCTGCCGCAGCTGCGCAAGGTCGAGGACCTTGGCATCGCCCCCGGCAAGGCGATCGAGCCTCCCGAACCAATTGAGATCACCGTCCGCGAGATCACCGCGCCGGAGCTGCGCGAGGCCTCCGACGCGGCGTAGGGCCGGGACGCGGGGCTCTTAACTAGGATTCGTCGCCCGAACCGACGACCCGCGGAGGACCCTCTTGGCAGTGGACAGCAGCACGATCTCGAACCTTGACGTGGAGCCCGGAACACTGCCGGAGACGATGGCGGCCTGGGTGATCCGCGAGGAGCGCCAGGGCGAGCCGAAAGACGCCTTCCAACTCGAGCAGATCGAGGTCCCCGAGCCCGGCGCCTTCGAGGTGATCGTCCGGGTGATGGCGGCCGGCGTCAACTTCAACAACGTCTGGGCGGCGCTGGGCAAGCCGGTATCGGTCTTCCCCTATGGCGACCACCCCGAGTACGGCCACCACATCGGCGGCTCCGACGCCTCCGGCGTGGTCTGGAAGGTCGGCGAGGGCGTCACCCGCTGGAAGCCCGGCGACGAGGTCGTCGTCCACTGCAACCAGGCCTCCTACGAGGACGTCGAGGTCCACGGCCTCGACCCACTCGCCGCGCCGAGCCAGAAGATCTGGGGCTACGAGACGACCTGGGGCTCCTTCGCCCAGTTCACCAAAGTGCAGGCACAGCAGCTCCTCCCCCGCCCCCAGAACCTGAGCTGGGCCGAGGCCTCCTCCTACGGGCTGACCTACTTCACCGCCTACCGGATGCTGATCGACCAGTGCAAGCTCCAGCCCGGCCACAACGTGCTCATCTGGGGCGCCGCCGGCGGCCTCGGCGTATTCGCCGTGCAGCTCTGCAAAGCGGCCGGGGCGAACGCGATCGGCGTCGTCTCCTCCGACGAGAAGGGCGAGCTGGTCAAGCAGCTCGGCGCCGTCGACTACATCAACCGCCGCGAGTTCGGCGAGATGATGCGGACGCCGGAGAACCTTGCCGACAAGGCCGCCGACAAGGAGCGCTTCAAGGCCTCGCGCGGCTTCGCCAAACGGGTCAAAGAGCTGCTCGGCGACGCGCCCGACATCGTCTTCGAGCACGTCGGCCAAGCGACCTTCCCGACCTCGGTCTACACCGTCAAGCCGTTCGGCAAAGTCGTCATCTGCGGCGCCACCTCGGGCTTCCAGCTCGACTTCGACGTGCGCTACCTGTGGATGCGCCAGAAGCAGATCATCGGCTCCCACTTCGCCAATGCGTACGAGTGCATGCGGGCGAACCAGCTGATGGCCGAGGGCAAGATCCGCCCGGTGCTCTGGCAGACGATGGACTTCGACGGCGTCCCCGGCGCCCACCAGCTGCTGCACGAAAACAAGCACCTCGGCAAGATCGCGGTCCTGGTCGGAGCCGAGTCCGAGGACGACGGCAGGACCGAGGACGGCCCCGGCGCGATCCGGGCGGAGGTCGGAGCATGAGGGCAGGCAAAGCGCGACTCGAAAGGGGCATCTGATGGCAGAGGTGAACAGGCTCGATTGGCACATCGCCCCGCTGCGGGGCGATCGCTGGCTCGACCTCTGGGAGCCGGCCGCGGAGAAGATGCCGGCCTACGGCGCCAAGAGCTGGTCCCTGACCCGCTCGATCGACGACCCGCTCGCCTTCCAGCAGACCTCGATCTGGGAGCATCGCGCCGACTTCGAACGCTATTGGTTCTCCACCGAGATCGAGGCCGCCCGGACGGCGATCATCGACCTCTACGACAAGCCGCTGCTGCCCGCCTGGCACACGTTGCTCGCCGCCGAGTAGAGCCACCCGCCGTCTCCCGCTGCCTACGCATTTCTGTGTAGGCCGGCTCTAGTACTTCCGTCCAGTAACTCGCTGGCCGCCTTCAAGGGCGGTCGCATCAGTCGATGCCCTTTGCGAATGCGTCGCGAGGACTCAGCTCCAGGCGTCGCTTCTCTCGCAATTTGATCTTTCGGCCACTTGGCCGGGAGATCCCGGGCGAGGCGTGAAAAACATAATATTGACTAAGTTGGTCAACTTTATGCGAATTATGCCTCGAGGAAGTGAGTTGCAATGCGTTGGACGACCACGACCGATACCGGCGAACTACGCCTCTTTCGCTTCGCCACGCTGACGGTGCTGGCCGTTGTCGCGGTCACGCTCGCCTCGCACCCCCTCCCGGCGGCGGCGAAAAGCCGTGGCGCCAAGGTTGGAATCGCCGACGCCCGGGTCTCCGTGGCTCACATCTCCACCGCGGCCCCGGGTGTGGCTGCCTCACCCGCCGCCCCGGCCCCGGTCGCCACCACCTTCTACGGGCTCAACGCCCAGGAGCTCTTCCGTCTCCCCGCCGCCGAATGGGACGCGCAGCTGGACAAGCTCGCCGCGACCGGCGTCGGCACGGTCCGCTTCGACACCGGCTGGGCCTCGATCGAGCCCACGGCCCCCAGCGCCGCCGGCCACAAGTACAACTGGACCCATCTCGACCAGATCGTCGGCGCACTCGCCCGGCACCACCTCCAGGGGCTGCCGATCGTCGACTACGCGGCGCCGTGGGCCCAAGCCGCCACCGGCGGAGCGCCGACCGGTATCCCGCCGGCCGACCCGGCCGTCTTCGCTGAATTTGCCCAGGCCGTCGCCACCCGCTACGGGCCGGGAGGTGCCTTCTGGGCCGCCAACCCAGCCGTGCCGGCGATGCCGATCAACCAGTACGAGATCTGGAACGAGGAGAACAGCGAGTACTTCTTCCACGGAACCGATGCGGCGCAGTATGCGGCGATCTACGCCGACTCCCGCGCCGCGATCCACAGCGTCAACCCCACTGCCTCGGTGATCGTCGGTGGCCTCGTCCCCACCCTCAACGCAATCGGCTGGCTCGACGCCTTCGTCGCCGCCCTGCCCGCCCACGGCGCCGAGATCGACGCGATCGGCTGGCACCCCTACTATGCGACCTCTAGCGCCGTCTACGTAAGCTTGAAAGGGCTGCGCGCCGACCTCGCCTCGCACGGGCTGAGCCCGCCGATCGTCCTCACCGAGGTCAACGGCTCCGAAGGGCCGAGCCAACCACAGCTGCTGAGCGAACTCGCACAGACGCTGCCGCGCTCGGACTGCAATGTGACCGGGATGATCGTCCACACCTGGACGCCCCTGCCCGAGGACCAGGGCATCGGTGACTACGCGATCGCCGACAGCGCCGGCAACCTCGGCGCCGCCGGCCTCTCCTTCAGCTCGGCGCTACAGGGCACCGAGAGCGTCGGGGCCGGCGTCCCAGCGCCGATCTGCGCCGCCCCGGTAGCCAGGGCCAAGGCGCACAAGACCCGTGCGAAGCGCTCGCGCCATCGCCGGCGGCGCCATCAGCGGGTCAAACGGCACTCCCGACCTTCTGAGAGCGCTCAGCGCCGGCACTGAGCGCCGGCGGTTAGTTGGTGCCGGCCCCGACGGGCGGCGCCGGCTGCTCCGGGGCTTCCTGCCCGTAGTAACCGTAGCCATACCCGTACTTGGAGCGCCGTTTCAGCTTCATCCCATTGGCGACGATGCCAAGGACGGGAGCCTCTAGGCGGGCCAGCTGCTCGCGGATCCGCTTGGCGGCGTCACGTGTCGTCTTGCCGAGACGGAGGACGACGATGACCCCGTCCACCTTGTGCAGCAGCGGGAAGGCATCGGAGACGACGCCGATCGGGGCGGTGTCGACAACGACGAGGTCATAGCGCGCCTTCAGCTGGCTGATCACGCCACTCATCGACTCACTCTCCAGCAGCTCGGCCGGGTTGGGCGGGACCGAGCCGGAGACGACGACGTCGACACGGCGCTCGCCGACGCTGGATCCGTTGCTGGCGCCGGCGATCGGCTTGTGCTGGATCGCCCCCTCGAGATCGACCTGGTGGGTCAGCAGCTCGGTCAGCCCCGGCCCAGTGCTCAGGCCATGCTGCCTGGCCAGGGTCGGGTTGCGGAGGTCGGTCTCGAGGATCACCACCCGCGAGGAGGAGGCCGCGACTCGGGCCAGGTTCCAGGCGACGGTGCTCTTGCCCTCCTGGGCGGCGCTGGAGGTGACCAGCACCGAGCGCACGTCGCGGTTGACGTTGAAGTAGCGCAGGGAGGCGCGCAACATGCGGAACGCCTCGTTCTCCATGAAGGGCAGCTCGGCGGCCTCGCCGACATTGGACTGCACGATCGCCTTGCTCTCCGGCACCACCCCCAGCACCGGGAGGTCGAACGCTTCGCCCGCTTCCTCGGGCTCCCGCAGGTCGCGGTTGAGGCGGTCGAAGAGGAAGGCCAGCCCGATCCCCAACAGCAGGCCCAGCAGGACGCCGATCAGCCCGTTGCGCAGTGGCTTCGGCGAGGAGGGTGAGGTGGGAAGTTCGGCAGGCTGGACCAGTTCGGCGTTGCCCGTCTGCAGCGAGGCCAGTACCCCCAGCTTCTCGGCGGCGCGGCTGAGAGATTCCCCGCGCACCCCTTCCTGTTCTTCGGCGGGCAGGCGATTGAACTCGTCTTCGGCGAGCCTCTGAGCCTGCAGCAGTTTCGATTTGTCCGCGTGGGCGCGGACCGAGATGAACTGGCGGGCAAAGGTGTTGGCGATCCGCCGCGCTTTGGCGGGACTGGAGTCGGTGGCGGTGACGGTGACCACATCCGAGAGGCCGGAGGGGGACACACTGATCTTTTCCGAGACCTCTTCGGACGTCAGGCTCCCTTTCAGCACGAGTGCGGTCCGCGTCGCGACAACGTCGAGGCCGACCAGCTTTTCGTTGGTCGCCGCGTCGCGAGTCGGGTCGGTGTTGGGAGGCGTGGCACTGCTGCCGAACAGATCCTGGGCGAAGCCGGGGTCACGGAACAACAGCGAGGCGGACGCCGAGTACTGCTTCTCTTGGAGCAGTGAGAAGCCGACGGCGACCGCGGTCGTCAACACCAAGCAGAGGACGATAAGCCCAGCCCGGCGGCGCAGGGTCGAGATGACCCCCTCCAGGTCGGATTTGCGGTTGCTGGTTTCTTGGGGTGCCGGGGGTGCCATAGGACGATGAACTGTGGTGGGACCCTGGAACCTGGGCGTCAGAGTCGCCGGGGAAACGAAGTTGTGAATGCTACTGGCGCCGCGGCGCTATTCGCCCGGAGCCACCTCCAGTGCAAGACGCAGCCTTCGCAGGGAACGGGAGAGTATCTGCTGAACGTTCGAGAGCGTCAGTCCTGTCAGCTCGGCGATCTCGGGGCCGGTCAGCTCGCCGCCATAGCGCAAGGCGACGATTTCGCGGTCGCGGACGGAGAGCCCGGCCAGTGCTCCCGCGAGCTCGGGGGCGATCCCAAGGCTCGGTGCAGGGGCCTCGGACCCCAGGCTCTCCTCTCCGGCCTGCTCGAGGATCTGGTGCTGGGCAGAGGAGTCGGCCCGGTAGTGATCGATCAGCAGGTTGCGAGCGATGCTCGTCAGCCAGGCGCCCGGCGAGGCCCGCTCTGGGTCGAACCGGGACCAGGCCCGCAGCGCCCGCTCAAAGGTCTTCTGGGTCAGGTCCTCGGCGTCGTCGCGGCTACGAACCCGGTAGGCGAAGAAGCCATAGACGTTCCAGACGTGCTTATCGTAGGCGTCCTCGAAGTCCATGCTCACCGGCGAATGAGGGTATTGGGCCTAGGCATCGGCTCGGGCCGCCGCGAGCTGCTCCGCGATCCCCCGCTGGAAGGCCTCGACCGAAAACCGCCTGGCGTTGGCCACGGCCCGGCCCGGGTCGATCCCGTCCAGCGCCGAGCTCTTCAGCGCCCCGGCGAGAGCGTCGGGGTCGCCGTGGGGGACGAAGATGCCCGTCTCCCCGTCGATCACGGTTTCGCGGGCGCCACCTCCGTCGGCGGCTATCACAGGCCGCCCGGATGCCTGCGCCTCGACGCCGGTTATCCCGAACTCCTCGATGTTTGGCATCACCAGCGCCCGGCAGCCGGCATAGACGCCGGCCAGCTCACCGTCCCCGACCCGGCCGAGGAACTCGGCATGGTCGCCGTGGCGAGCCTTCAGCGCGGCTTCGTGGGAGCCGGTGCCGACCACCTTGATCGGCACGCCCGCCCGGCGCGCCGCCTCCAGCGCCACCTCGACCTGCTTGTGGCGGACCAGCTCGCCGACGACGAGGAAGTAGTCCTCGGGCTCGGCCGGGGCGAAGCGGTCGAGTTCGACCGGAGGGTGGACGATCGGCACGTCCCTACCCCAATAGCGGCGCAGGCGCTCCTGGGTGATCCTTGAGTTGGCGACATAGTGGGTCCGGCGCTGCGCGACCTCGTGGTCCCAGCGCTTGATCCTGTTCAGCGACCCGTTGACCAGCGGCCGCAGCGGCCGGGGCGCCTGCGCCAATCCGGCGGCGCGGGCGTGCCAGGCGTAGCGAAACGGCGTGTGGCAGTAACAGACGTGGATCGCACCGCTGCCCGGGCGCACCCCATGGGCGAAGGCGCTGCTCGAGGAGAGCAGGACCTCGTGCTCGGCGACCGGAAGGCGTTCGACCGCGCGCGGGAACAGCGGCAGCAGTCGCTGGAAGCCCTTCTGCCCGATGCCGAGGCGCTGCAGGTACGAGGTGGCCACCCGGTGACCCGCGAACCGGCCCCGCGTCCCCTCCTCGTCATAGAGCAGGGTGTAGACGGGGGCGGCGGGATAGAGGTCGGCGATCGCGGCGAAGGAGCGCTCGGCGCCCCGGAGCACCAACAGGTAGTCATGGACCAAGCCCACCGACTCGGCATCAGGAGGGCTTTTCTCGGCCGTCAAAGCGGGAGGATTGTACGGTCCAGAGCCGAGGCATACACGGCAAGGACCCCGTCGACATGGTGGGCGACGCCGAAGTCGGCGCTTCGCGCTCGCCCCATCCGCACCAGCCTCTCCCGCAGCCCGAGGTCATCCAGCAGTCGGTCGATCGCCGTTGCCCAGGCGCCGGCGTCCCGCGGCGGCGCCAGCAGGCCGTTCACCCCGTCCTCGATGATCTCGGCGGTCCCGCCCTGAGCGGTGGCGATGACCGGGGTCCCGGAAGCCATCGCCTCGACGACGACCCGGCCGAAGGGCTCCTCCCAGGAGGGCACCAGCAGCGCGTCGAGGGCCGAGATCAGCTCCGAGACGTCGTTGCGCTCGCCGAGGAACTCGACCCTCCCCCGCGTCGGCGCCTGCGCGGCGAGGCTCTCCAGCTCGGCCAGGTAG
Organism: uncultured Solirubrobacterales bacterium; assembly: GCA_963735235.1. GTDB lineage: Bacteria > Actinomycetota > Thermoleophilia > Solirubrobacterales > 70-9 > VAYN01. The sequence continues at coordinate 338,275 of CAVTKD010000014.1, forward strand.
CGGCCGTTGTCATGGCGGGTCGCGGTGCCGAGGAACTTCGCCTCCCCGACGACCAGCAGCCGCGCCGCCGGTCGCCGGCCGGCGATCTGGGCCAGTGCCGCGATCGCGGTGTCCTGCCCCTTCCAGGGGGTGATCTGACCGACCACCCCGAGGACGATGTCGTCGGTCGCCAGCTCCAACGCCCGTCGCACCCGCTGGCGCTCCCGCGCGTCGGGCGCAGCGAAGAGGTCGAGGTCGATCGGGTTGTACACAACTGCCACCTCGCGCTCCACCCCGGCCTGCGCGAGCCCCTCGGCCGTGAAGCGTGAATTCGCCACGATCCCCACGCAGGTCGCGCCGATCAGCTTCAGGCTTGCCCGCGAGGCCCGGCCCGGCGGCAGCCTGTCCCGCAGGTGCGCGATCGAGGGCGTCCGGCTCAAGCGCCCTGCCGGCCCCGCGATCAGCCCGGCCCGGATCGAGTTGGCGTGGATCAGGTCAGCGCCCAACCGCCTGGCGTGTCTGGCGACCTGGATGGCAGCGAGGCCCATCTGGCCGATCGCCCGCGGCGTGCCCAGCGGGTGCAACTTCAGGCTTCCATCGGTGCCGGTGACGGCAACAGTCGCCGCACCGTGCTCGCGGGCGAGGTCGCGGAGCGGCCCCACGACCGGACAGGCGACAGTGCACTCGACCCCCTGCTCGCGCAGGCCGTCGATCAGGGACAGCAGCGAATGCTCGCCACCGCTGACGCTGCCCGTGTGGTTGACGAAGAGGACCTTCACGCCGTGAGCATCTCGAACCGCCACCTAGTCCCGCCGGAAGCCAATGACCTCGTTGCACAGCTCGGCGACGCGATCCGCCATGCGCTCCCAGGTATGGACCAGCGCGTGACGCCGCCCGGCAGATCCCAGGCGCTCCGCCAGAACAGGGTCGGCCAAGACCTTGAGCAGAGCGGCGGCCAGTTCCTCGTGGTCGAACCCATCCTCGATCAGGATGCCGGTCTCACCGTCGACGACCGCGTCAATCGCACCGCCGGCACGAACGGCGACCACCGGCAGCCGGTATGCGCCGGCCTCCAGGTAGACGATCCCGAAACCCTCGCCGGCACCCTCGTCGGGAAGCCGACTGGGCATACAGAACACGCTCGCCGATTGCAGCTCGCGAGTTTTCTCCTCATCGGAGACCGCTCCCAGGAAGTCCACGCGATCGCCAACGCCGAGTTCCGCAGCGAGGCCTTCCAGTGAGGCACGCAGCCTTCCCTCCCCGACGACTCGGCACCGCACGCCGGGAATCGTCTCCCGGACCCGCGGCATTGACCGGATCAGGGTGTCATGGCCCTTATAAGAACTCTCCAGTCTGCCAACGATGAGGATGCTCAGCGGCCCCGGCTCAACAGGCTCCATGGGTCCCGACAGGGACGCCTCGGCGGGGAGGTCGGCCCCGGGGGGGATCACCTCGATCCGCTCAGCGACATCGGCCTGCGCCAGGATCAGCTTCCGGCAGTAGCCGCTGACCGCGACGATTCTCGCCGCGTCTTCAAAGGCAGCCGCGGACAGTGCCGGCCGCGCCGGCACCTCCCGCGCGTGGACGTACTGGATGTAAGGGACCTTCAGGAATCGATGAATCAATCGGGCGGCGGGAGAGGTGGCCACGTGCATGTTCAGAACGACCTCCGGTCGTCGGCGCCAAGCAGCCAAGAAAGCCGCGGCGTTCACCAGGAGGATCTCGGCCTTACGAGGTAGGTGCCGGAGAAATGCCGGCGGCCGGAAAAGACGAACCTTCCCCGCCTCACGGGGCGGATCCCCGGACGGCGGCGCAACCACGTCGACCTCGAAGCCACCCAGGTTCTCGGCCAGCCTCAGAGTCAGGAGCTGGATTCCTCCGACCCCAGGAGGGAAGTCAACAGCGATGCAGAGCAGGCGGCGGTGGCCAGGTCGGCGTTCACGGCCATTCATGCTTCCTCCCAGACCATTCCGCCGTCACCGGAAACATCGTAGCCCGGTCAGTCCCACGATTTAAGGGCCGCGGACCTGCCTTTCCCCGATAATCATCGCCGTGACCCTGCACAAACCGCAGCACTCGATCGTGGCTTTGGCTCTCTTCCTCGCCTTAGTGGTGGGAAGCTGGCCGCTGTGGACGTCCGGCTGGACGCTCACCTCGAACTGGCACTTTGTCTTCGCCGCAGGGATCGTCGCCGTGGCGGCACTGGTCATCACCTTCTACACGAAGCGAAAAGAGGCCCTTTCGACCCTGCCGTTGGTCGCGGTCTTCTATGTGCTGACCTTCGTGGTCGGGAGCCTTTACTACCGAACCACTCGGTTCTCGGCGGCCGGCCACGCCAGTGGGGCGCTGGGCGGTTTCCTTGGCACCTACACCGTCGACGGGCTGGCCCGCGGCACCGGCCTAGCGTTCGTGGGGCTCTGCTTTCTGGTCCTGGGTTGGTTCTTCGTTGGTCGGGAGTTCACCGGCTGGGCGAGCTGGTGCAAGCGGATTCCGGCACCGAGAATCACGGCCGATGGCGCGATCCCGGTTGCGATCTGCCTGCTCACCGTCGGCTGGTTCGCCCGGGCGGTCAAAGTCGCCACCGGCGGGTATTTCTATTTCTCCGACGTGGCACGGGAAAGCACCGCGACCTCCTCCTCGAACCTGATCGGGATCGTCTCTGACTTGCCGTTGGTCGCCTTCGGCATCCTCTACGCGACCGGAAAACTGCGGGGGGTGTGGTTCTGGGCACTGCTGGCCTGCGAGGCAGCCTGGGCGATCCCATCCGGACAGCGATCGCAACTGGTGACCCTGATCGTGATGCTGATCGTGCTCCGCTACTACGGACGCCCGAAGCCGGTCCGGATCGTCCCGATCCTGATCGCGGTCTTCGTGACCGTGTTTGTCATCTTCCCGTTCGGCGCCGCCTACAAGCAGTCCGGAGACATTCAGCACTCGAGCGGCGCCTCGCTCCAGGCAGCGGCCAATACGGTCATTACCCGCAGTCCCACGGACACCGTCGACGCCGGCATTGAAGAGACGGTCAGCCGCTTCTCTGGCGCGGCGTCGCTGGGAGCGCTGATGACTGAGGGGCGCGACCGGTACCCGCGCAATGCAGGCAGCCAGCTGACCACCTGGCTATCGGCCTTCGTGCCGCGGTTTCTGCTCCCGGACAAGACCGATCCAGGCGCGATCGGCAACGAATTTGGCCGTTCCTACGGCATCCTGGCGACAAGCCAGGTCAACACCACATCAATCGCGCCCACCCAGATCGGCGATTTCTGGGGCCCGTTCGGATGGTGGGGGCCCACCCTGGGCCTGTTCCTCGTCGGAATGATCCTGAGAGGCTTTGACACCTATTTCTCGCCGCGCCGTGTCGACCCTGCGAGATTGGCGGTCTATGCCGTGGTGATAACCGGGCTCGTCATGGGCCAAGAAAGCACCTTTGCGGTCGGCGTGCTCCAGCCCCTCAAGGAGGTGCTGCTGGACATGCTGCTGCTGACCGCGGTGTCGTGGATCGTCGCTCGCCGGCAGACCCACGAGGCCGCCGTCGTCGCCTAGATTCCGTTGTCGGCGGAGAGAGGCGCGGCTCGGAACCTCGCGAGCCGACTCTTGACCTGATCGCGGTCGAACAAACCCCCGACCAGCGCGATCGCGAGCGCCCCGGCGGCGAGAACGAGACCGACCGGGACCATTGCGACCCCCTGGGGAAGCGCCTTGGCGGGCGCCCAGGCGATCAGGCCGGCCACGGCGGCGACTCCAATGGCCGCCGCTGCCCTGGCCCACTGCATGTGACGAGGGGCGATCGACCAGGTCCAGTCCTCTCTCAGTGCCCTTGCAACCCAGACGGTCGCGATCACGTTTGCGATCACCGTCGCCCCGACGACCCCCGGGGCCCTGAACAGAACCCCGCCGAGAACGCTGAAGACGAGGTTGAGGACCAGGGTCATTACCGCGAACTTGATCTCGATCCGGGGGCGCTGCTGTGCTCTCAGGAACGAGAAGGATGCGCTCGGGCGCAGGTAGGCGGAGTAGGCGAGCACCAGCGCGGCCCCGTAGCCGGCGGCTTCGTAGTGCCCCGACCCGACCCAGCTGAGCACGATCGCCGGCATGCAGCAGACCAGCAGCGCCCCGATCACGACGACAGAGATGTGCCACTGGGTGACGATCCGCGAGGCCAGCTCGGCAGCCCCCTCCCGCCCACGGGCCCAGGCGGCGGAGAGATGGGTGGTGATCGGGGTGAGCGCCGAGTTCTGCAGCAGCCGGATCGACTCGGCGATCTGGGCCCCGATCGCGACCTCGGCGACGACCGACGGCCCGGCGATCAGACCGACGATCACCTTGTCGGTCTGAGTGCTGACCAGCAGGGCGATGCCGGAAACCTGCAGCCGGGCCGAGAACCCCGCCAGATGGCGGATCTCAGGCCGGGGCAGAAGCGCCGGCCGCGACATCACCTTGCACAGGGCGACCGCACGCCCGCCGAAGAGGAAGACCTGCTGGGCGAGTGCCGCGAACCCAAGCCCGCCAAGCCAGGGGTGGACGAGGCTGAAATAGGCGATTCCGGCGACGAACAGGAAGGTCGACGCCACGTTGATCGCGGTTACCGTCGCGAAGCGCTGAAGGCCCTGGAGGACGTTGATCAACGCCACCGCCGAGAGGCCCACGAAGAGGCTCGCGCCGGTGGTGCGAAAGAGCGTCAGGGCCCCGGCCCGGTCCCCGGCCGGGATCGAGAAGACGTCGACGAAGACCGGTGCCAGCGCGAAGACGATCGCCCCGAGCAGCAGGCCGATCGCCGAGTAGGCGAGCATCGCCGTCCAGAGCGCCGCGTTGATGTCGTCGGCACGGCTCTCCTCCTGCTCGGCGCTGACGTAGCGCTGAATCGCCGGCCCCATCCCCTGCTCCACGGTGCCGGCGTAGAGCGTCATCGTTCGGGCCAGCGCCCAGACGCCGTACCCGGCCGTCCCGACGCCGGAGAGGATCACCGGGACGGTGAGGACCCCGGCGCCGATCGTCACCGCCGTGCTGAGCACGGTGAGACCGACACCCGACCTGAGCCCCGGCCGTCCGGCCTCGCTGCCTGCCTCGCTGCTCATCTAAGCCGACGCGAAGGGCCCGACGCCTGCCACGCCGATTGCCGCGATGGCGAGGAGCAGCAGGCCGGCCGCACTGTAGGTGGCGGCCAGGGCCCGGGCGCTCTGTGGGCCGGCGAAGGCCGGCGAGCGACGGGTCTTCGCCCCACCCAGCAACTGCCTACGCAGATCCCCCCTGAAAGCCGGCCCGGGAGCGGGCCGTTCGGCCTGCAGCCGCATCGCGATCGCGACCAGTGCCTCGCGCTCGGCCTCGTCGAGGTCGGGCGCGAGCTCTTTGCGGATTTCTCCTGGGGTCTGCATCGTTACTGAGTGAAGAGCGCCGATTCGGGGTTCAGCGAGCGGGCCTTTCGGTAATCGCGCACCGCGGGGGCGGCCCGGCCCAGCTCGGCCTCGATTCGCGACAGTACCAGCCAGTTTCGCCAGTTCACGGCCTCCTTGCCGGTAGCAGCGACCGCTGCCTCGCGGGCGGCGACCAGGCCCCCCTGGGCCTCGAGCACCAGCGCCTCCTGGAGGCGGGGCATGGCCGTGCCGGGCGCGACGTTCTGCGCAGTCCTGGCCGAGGTGAGGGCGGCGCCGAGGTCACCGGCGCGGGTCTCGGCCTGGCTCTGGCGAAGCTCGGTGGCGCTGGCGAGCGGCAGGGCGATGGCGACGATCGCGGCGAGGGCAGCGCCTCCGCAGGCCAGCCGCAACGGCATTCTCAGGCCTCCTCCACTTCCCGAGCGCTCGCCGGCGCCGACCAGCGCCGAGGCCAGCAGCAGCACGGCAATCGCAATGGCCGGCAGCTGCCACATCCAATCGAAGGCTGCCGAGACGCAGAACGCGATGCACCCCGCCAGGGCCGCAGCGAGCTGGGGCCGGGCCTGTTTCGAGGCCCGGACCGTAACGCGGGCACCGGCAACCAGCACCGTGCCGAGGAACCCGACGACCAGGAGCAGGCCGACGATGCCGAGCTCACCGAGTGTCTGCATATAAAGAGAGTGGGTGTCGCGGACGAAGCCCGGGCCGGTGGCATGCTCCGCCCACCAGTACTCGAAGGTCCCCGCTCCAGTCCCGGCCAGCGGCCGCGTCTGCTCCTCGTCCAGCGCGGCGCTCCAGAGCTGGTAGCGGTGGTTGCCGTTGAAGCTCTCCAGTCGGCCGGCGTCGTGGCCGGAGATTCCCTCCGGCGCCTTGAAGTCATTCCAGGCGTGGGAGGCCCGCCCCGGGGCGCCGATCCCGACCGCCGCCACCACGGCGACCAGCGCGCAACCGGCGGCGATCTGCAGCGAGCGGCGGCGGGAGAGATGTGCCCAGTCCGGCCTCATCCCGTTCGCCAGAGCGACCGAGATACCCACCTGAACCAGGGCGACCCCGCCGCAGACGACGATCGTCATCGCCAGCATCTCGTTGCCCTGATGCCGCGCCGCCTCGTTGAGCAGCCCGTTCTGGAGAGCGTCGCGCTGGGCCGCGGCGGCGATCAGGATCGCGCTCCCGCATCCGGCCAGGAGCAGGGTGAGGAGCTTCGGCAGGCGGTCGTGGGTGAGGGCCATGAAGGCCGCCAGGGCGATCAGCGCCGCCGCGGTCCCGCCCCGAGACAGCGTGTAGAAGGTGGCCAGGGCCAGGGCCGGCAGCACCCCGGCGGCCAGCGACTTCGCCAGCGTCGACCTGGCATTGGTCGCGACCTGGAGCATCAGCGGCAGGCCGATCGCGATCAGCCCGGCCATCCCGTTCCAGTAATTGAGCGGGTAGGAGAGCCGGTTGCGGGAGTCGGTGAGGAATCGCGAGGTCTGCTCGGCGTCCGGGAACCAGGCCGGATGCAGGCGCGAGAGCAGTCCGACGAGAGCGACGAAGGCAATCCCGGCCGCGACGGCGGCGACCATCCGCCGCGTGCGTTTGGAGCCTCGGGTCAGCAATGCCAGCGCCAGCACCCCCAGGTAGGTGGCAATCCTGGCGGTGTCCGCGGCGGTCTTGTCGGCGCTGTCGGTCCAGCCGAGACTGAGCGCAGTCCAGACCGCGAAGGCCGCGAAGAGCGCCAGCGCGCACCAGGCGAGCATCCCGAGCCGGCGCCGGGGGAAAGCGCCGATCGCGACCCCGGCGAGGACGAGCCACCAGACGGCGATCCCGACCCGATCGTGGACGAGCGGGTCGTAGCCACCGCCCTTTAGGCCGAGGTAGACGACCAGGCCGAAGCCCAGCAACCAGGTCCAGACGGCGTCCCAATCGACTTTCCCGGCGAAGCTGAGGACGGCGGGGCGAGAGAGAGCTGGCGTTGCTTCCATTGCCACTTACATACGGATCGAAGGCGAGAAAGCTGACGGCTTGTCAGCAATCGGGGCGCCAGTTCGTAATGTAGATGAGATGCGCGCCTTCAGAATCGGGATCGGGATCGCGGCGGTGCTCGCCACGATGGCCCTGCCCTCGGCCGCTCTGGCTCGGGCAGTCGTCCCGCCTGGCAACTCCGCCGCCAACCAGTACACGGAGACCGCTCCCAGCGCCGGTGGCGAAGAATTGCCGCCGGGGGGACACGGCCAGACCCCCGTCAAGGCGCTTGGCGCCAAGACCGCCGAGCGGATCGAAGCACTGGGGCCCGCCGGCCGAGCGACGGCGGTACTGGCGGCGTCGGGTGTCCCGCTGCAAGGCGGGGGGAAGGCTCAGGCCGGCCGCAGGAGCGGACCGGGATCCCGGTCAGATCAGGGCCAGGGCGAGAGCCAGGGCGGAGAAACCGTGTCCGGCGGCTCATCCGGGCTGGGACAGGTGCTGAGCGAGGCGACGGGCGCCTCCGGGGGCGGCCAGTCGGGGCTTCTCCTGGTGGCCGTAGTGGGAACCGGCATCTGGTCGATCGCCTACGTCTGGCGACGCCGGGGACGGGCCGCCTGATTCTTCGCCGGGGCCTGCTGATTGCCGTGCTGGCGCTGACCACGGCGCTGCCGTTCTGCGCGATGGGAGCCTCCACCGCGCTCGCCCAGCCGCTGGCGACCGGGGTCTCGCTCTACACCGGTGGCGCACCCATCCCCGATGACGATCCCTCGGCCTACCCGCTGATCAAGGCCGCCGGAGCTCAGTACGTGCATGCATCCGTCTTCTGGGAGTCCGTCGCCCCGAGCAAACAACCGGCCTCGTGGCAGCCTGAAAACCCTGCCGATCCCAACTACCGCTGGGCCTCGGTCGACCTCTTTGTCACCAGGGCTGTCCGGGCGGGGCTGACCCCGGTGCTACTGGTCGACGGGGCACCGGCTTGGGCGCAGCACTGCAGCTCGGGCCGGGTCTGCGAACCCGACCCGGCGATGCTGGCGGCCTTCGCGACCGCCGCCGCCCGTCGCTACAGCGGTCATTTCGACGGCCTCCCCCGCGTCCGCTACTGGGAGGGCCTCAACGAGCCCAACCTCAGCCTCTTCTTCAACCCCCAGTTCGTCGACGGCAAGCCCGCCTCGCCGATCATCTACCGGGCACTGATCAACAGCTTCTACACGGCGATCAAAGCCGTCGACCCCTCGAACCTGGTCCTGGCCGCCGGCCTCGGCCCGATCGGCGTGAAGGGCTACACGATCCCGCCGATGCAGTTCGCCCGCCTGCTGCTCTGCATGCAGGGCAGGAAGCATCCGCACCCCACCCCCGGCGACTGCGATGGCGGCGTCCACTTCGACATCTTCGGCATCCACCCGTATACGACGGGCGGGCCCACCCACAAGGGTCGGGCGGACGATGTCGAGCTCGGCGACCTTCCGAAGCTGCAGGCACTCCTGGCTGCGGCCGACCGCGCCGGCCGGATCAAGGGGAAGTACCACCACACCCCGCTCTGGATCGACGAGTTCTCCTGGGACTCCAAGCCTCCCGACCCGGGCGGCCTGCCGATGTCGATCGACGCCCGCTGGACCTCGGAAGCGCTCTACCGTGCCTGGAGCGCCGGAGTGAGCAACTTCTTCTGGTTCAGCCTGCGCGATCAGCCGACCAACGGCCTCCCCTTCAGCCAGACGCTGCAGTCCGGCCTCTACTTCCAGGGAGTGACTCCGGCCCAGGCCAAGCCGAAGAAGGTGATGTATGCCTTCCGCTTCCCGTTTGTGGCCTACCGGCGCGCAAACGGCATCTACTTCTGGGGGCGGACGCCGGGCGCCGTTGGCGGCAGGGCCTCCGTCCAGGTCCAGGACCATGGCCGCTGGAGCACTGCATCGACCGCGAGCACCGTCGGCGGCGGCATCTTCAGTGGCGTCGCCAAGACGAGCTCCGGGCAGAGCGGAACCGGGCTGGTCCGAGCGGTTGTCGGCGGCCAGGCCTCGCTGCCATTTTCCTTGCAAGAAGTAAAAGACTTCCCGCAGCCCCCGTTTGGCTGAGCGTCCCAGGCCTGGATCGAACAGGCGTCCACTTTTTCCCCAGATTCAGGTATGGACTGGGCGGTCAATGCCTGCTACAAAGTCAAGCTCGTTGGACGCATTGGCAATTGCTCAATGCGCCACAGAACTGTAGAAAGGACAGGCATCTTGGACGATTAGTCCAAGGATCGCTTGGACGAATGAACTAAAGGCACAGCGATGTGCCGTCAACCGCAAGTCGAGCGTTGGGCAAGGAGCGAAGTGCTGGATCAGCAAGTAGGGGGGATGCCGATGAGCAGTTCGGGCTCATTGGCTCACGGAGTCGGGCTTCCGTCACCGGCGTCGATCAGGCGATCGGGCAGCGTGCCCAACGGTCGCCAACGCGACCGCGAGTTTGTGCTGCGCCGGACGCTGCTCGCCGCCGACATGGTGGCGCTCTGTCTGGCTCTCGCCTTCGCGCTTGTCTTCGTCGCCAACCGGGAATCTCCTTTGACCGACTCGCTCTGGATTCTGGTCACCCTGCCGGCCTGGGCTCTGCTGCTGCGCGGCTACGGCTTCTACAACCGCCCCGGTCGCCGCTTCGAGCCGACCCACCTCGACGATCTCTTCCTGCATTTCAACGCGATGGTCGTTGGGACGCTCGGCCTCTGGCTTCTCTACAAGGCACTTCCCGTGCCCAGGCTCTCGTTTGAAGAGGTGTTGATCTTCGGGTTCATGGCACTTCTATTCAGTACCGGCTTCCGAGTGTTCGCCCGCCGTGCGAATCTCAAAGCACAGGGTCCAGAGAAGGTCTTCGTCATCGCACCGCTCAACGAAGTCAGGGTCCTGCGGCGAAAGTTGTCCAACCACCCCGAGTACGAAATGGCAGTCAGGGGCGCTCTCCTCGATGGCGCGGAGGATGAGAGCGAGTTGGGGCTCGAGTTGGGGCTGCGCCTGAGCGGCTCGATCGAGGAACTGAATGATCTGATCTCCTCGCGGGAGATCGACCACCTCTTCATGCAGCTTGACTCCGGCCACTTCTCCCAGGAACGGGCGGTGGAGCTGATGCGCGACTGTCACCAGGCAGGGATCCGATTCAGCATCTTCTCCAACGCCAAGAACCTGCTGCTCTCCGGGGTCGAGGTCAACCACCTCGAGGGAACCGGCTTCCTCTCCTACCACCCGCCGGTCCTGTCGCGGTCCTCGCTGGCGATCAAGCGAGGGCTCGACGTCGCGATGTCGGCGGTCCTGCTCGCCCTCCTGGCCCCGGTGATGGCGGTTATCGCGGTCGCGATCAAGCTCGACTCCGAGGGGCCGGTCTTCTTCACGCAGCGGCGGGTCGGGCAACACGGCGAGCGATTCCGCCTGGTCAAGTTCCGGACGATGACCCCGGACTCCGACGGGATGGTGGCGGAGCTGATGTCGAGGAGCATCGACCCGAACTGGCTGATCATCGACGACGACCCGCGGGTGACCAGGGTCGGGCGATTCCTACGACACACGAGCCTCGACGAGCTGCCACAACTGTGGAACGTGCTGAAGGGTGAGATGAGCACCGTCGGCCCGCGGCCCCTCGCCGAGCGAGACGACGCGGGCGTGCAGGGATGGGGGCGCCATCGGCTCGACATGACCCCTGGTCTGACCGGCCATTGGCAGGTCCTTGGCCGCAATAACATCCCCTTCCACGAAATGGTCGACATCGACTACGCCTACGTCACCAACTGGTCACTCTGGCTGGACCTGAAGCTGCTGATGCGAACGATCCCCGTGGTGCTTCAGCGTCGCGGCGCCCTTTGATGCGGCCGCCGGCCGCGCACTTCCGCAAAGCCGCTGCCACCGTCCTCTTCGCGGGGGCAGCGCTGTTGCTCCCGACGGCCGCCCAGGCCGGCACCGTCCCCAGCGGCTTCCAGGAGTCGGTTGTCTACTCCGGCCTCACCGAACCGACCTCGCTTGCCTTCTCTCCCGACGGCAGGGTCTTTGTCGCCGAAAAGAGCGGCATCATCAAGGTCTACGACAATCTCTCCGACACGACGCCGGAAGTCTTCGCCGACCTCACCACCGAAGTCCATGACTTCTGGGACCGCGGCCTGCTCGGGATGGCGCTCGACCCCGATTTTCCGGCCAAGCCCTATGTCTACGTCCTCTACACACTGGATGCGCTGCCCGGCGGTACGGCGCCCAAGTGGGGTGGTACGGCGCCCAGCGACGGCTGCCCGACCCCGCCGGGGCCGACGGCCGACGGCTGCGTTGTCACCGGCCGCCTGGCGAAACTGACCGCGACCGGCAACAAAGCCACCGCTCAGACGAATTTGATCACCGACTGGTGCCAGCAGTTCCCCAGCCACTCGGTGGGAGACCTCGCCTTTGGAGCGGACGGCTCGCTCTACGTCAGCGGCGGCGACGGTGCCAACTTCAACGCGATCGACTGGGGCCAGAATGGCAGCCCGGTCAACCCCTGCGGCGACCCTCCGGGGGGGGTCGGCGGGACGATGACCCTGCCGACAGCCGAAGGTGGGTCGCTGCGAAGTCAGGACGTCCGCACCCCCGGCGACCCGACCGGGCTCAACGGGTCGCTGCTGCGGGTCGACCCTGAGACCGGGCAGGCCATGCCCGGCAACCCGATGTCCTCGAGCCTCGACGCCAACGCCCGCCGGATCGTCGCCTACGGCATGCGCAATCCCTTCCGGTTCACGGTGCGGCCGGGCACCAACGAAGTCTGGGTCGGCGATGTCGGGCTCGGAACTTGGGAGGAGATCGATCGCGTCGGCAACCCCATCGGCTCCACGCCCTACAACTTTGGCTGGCCCTGTTACGAGGGCGCCAGCGGCTCGAGTGCCAGGCAGTCGTCTTGGAACACCGCGGGCGCGAATCTCTGCGAAAGCCTCTATGGCGAAGGCCCTTCCGCTGTCACTGCTCCTTATTACGGTTACAAACACACCGCGCTGGTGGTTCCCGGTGAGACCTGCCCGACCGGCAGCTCATCGATCTCAGGCCTCTCCTTCTACCAGTCGGGCCCCTTCCCGAATACTTACAACGGCGCCCTCTTCTTTGCCGACTACTCACGCAACTGCATCTGGGCGATGATGCCCGGCGCCAACGGCCTGCCGGACCCGAGCAACATCCAGACCTTCGACGCCGGCGCCCACGGCCCAGTCAACCTCAAGGTCGGTCCCGAAGGCTCCCTCTTCTTCGCCGACCTGACCGGCGGCAAGATCTGGCGGATCGGGCATGCCGTCGGCGATCAGCCGCCGGTGGCCGCGGCGACGGCGACTCCTCAGAACGGCCCCGGGCCGCTGGACGTCCAGCTCAGCGCGGCCGGGTCGAGCGATCCCGATCCCGGCGACACCCTCAGCTACTCCTGGGACCTGGACGGGGACGGCCAGTTCGGCGACTCGACCCTGCAGGCCCCGACGCACGTCTACACCGAACCCGGGACCCACATCGCCACCGTGCGGGTCAGCGACCCCGATGGCGCCAGCGACACCGAATCGGTATCGATCCAGGTCGACAACGCGCCGCCGACCGCGACCATCACCACCCCGCTCTCCACCCAGACCTGGGCGGTCGGTGACCTGATCTCCTACGCGGCTACGGCGACCGACCCCCAGCAGGGCACCCTGCCCGCCTCGGCATACAGCTGGAGCGTGATCATCCACCACTGCCCCAGCAACTGCCACACGCACCAGCTGGAAACGATCAACGGGAAAACCGGGGGGACCTTCGTCGCTCCCGACCACGAGTACCCGTCCTGGCTGGAGTTCCGGCTGACCGTCACCGATGCCGGCGGCCTTACCGACACCGAGTCGGTCGAAGTCCACCCGAAAACGGTCTCGCTCGAAATCAAGTCCCTGCCGGAACCGGGGTTCGAAGTGGCGATCGACGGGGCCTCGGGCAGCACTCCCTTCACGGCAACCGTGATCAAGGGCTCCAACAACACGATCGCCGCCCCGGCGCAGACCGTCGGCGGGCACGACTACGCCTTCGGGGCCTGGTCCGACGGGGGCGAAGGCGCTCACAACGTAGTCGCCGACCATGACCTCAGCCTGACCGCGGTCTTCGGGCCGCCGGCCGCCCCGACGATCTCCTCCACCAGCCCCGCCTCGCCCAGCAGCGACAACGACCCCGAGGTCAGCGGCAGCGTCGGCTCGGACTTCCCGGGTCAGGTGAAGATCTACGCGAGCGCGAACTGCAACGGCTCGCCGGCCGCGATCGGGACGCCGGCGCAGTTCACCGGGGGTGGGATCACGGTTCCCGTCCCCAGCGACGCCGTCACCTCGCTCAGCGCCGCCACCGCCAACGCGGCCGGCGACTCGACCTGCTCCAAAGCGATCTCCTACACCGAGGACTCGACCCCACCGGCGGCGCCGGCGATCGCCGCAACCACACCACCATCGCCGGCCAACGACAACAGCCCCCAGGTGAGCGGCAGCGCCGAGAACGGCTCCACGGTAAGGGTCTTCAAGTCGGCCAACTGCTCCGGAGCCGCGGCGGTGACTGGCAGCGCTGCCCAGTTCGCGACCGGGCTGACGGTCGCGGTCTCCGGCGACAGCACCACTTCCCTGACCGCGACCGCAACCGACGCAGTCGGCAACGTCTCGGCCTGCTCATCGGCGTTCTCCTACGTCGAGGACTCGACCCCGCCGGCGACGCCGGTGATCGCCGCCAGCTCGCCGCCCTCGCCGGCCAATGACAATGGCCCCGAGCTGAGCGGCAACGTCGAGGCCGGCTCCACGGTCGCGCTCTACAAGTCGGCCGGCTGCTCCGGGAGCGCGGCGGCGACTGGCGGCTCCGCTCAGTTCTCGAGTGGCCTGACCGTCGCGGTCGCCGATGACGCCACGACCTCGGTTACCGCAAGGGCGACCGACGCCGCCGGCAACGTCTCCCCCTGCTCGAAAGCGCTCTCCTACACCGAGGACTCGACCCCGCCGGCGACGCCGGCGATCGCCGCGACCAGCCCGGCCTCTCCCGCCAACAACAACGACCCCGAGGTCAGCGGCAGCGCCGAGAGCGGCTCCACCGTGAGGGTCTTCGCGTCCGCCGGCTGCTCCGGCGCCGCGGCGGCGACTGGCACCGCCTCGCAGTTCGCCGGTGGCCTGACGTTGACGGTCGCCGATGACAGCACCACCTCGCTGACGGCAAACGCGACCGACGCCGCGGGCAACGAGTCGGCCTGCTCGCCGGCCCTGGCCTACACCGAGGACTCGACCCCGCCCGCGGCCCCCGCAATCACCGCGACCACTCCAGCGTCACCGGCGAACGACAACGACCCCGAGGTCAGCGGCAGCGCCGAGGCCGGGTCGACGGTCCGGGTCTTCAAGTCGGCGACCTGTGCCGGCACCGCCACGGTGACCGGCACCGCCGCCCAGTTCTCCAGCGGCCTCACGGTGGCGGTCATCGACGACACCGACACCGTGCTGACCGCGACCGCGACGGACGCCGCCGGCAACGAGTCGGCCTGCTCATCGGCGCTCTCCTACACCGAGGACTCGACCCCGCCGGCGGCGCCGGCGATCGCCGCAACCGCTCCCCCCTCACCCGCCAATGACAACAGCCCGAACGTGAGCGGCAGCGTCGGTGCCGGGTCGCCGGTCAACGTCGAGCTCTACGCCACCGCCGGCTGCACCGGGACGCCGACCACTGCAACCGTCGCGACCTTCACCGGCGCCGGGATCGTGGGCGCGGTCCCCGACAATCAGACGACCGCCTTCTCCGCTCGCACCCGTGACGCTGCCGGCAACCCCTCCGCCTGCTCGGGCAGCTTCTCCTACGTCGAGGACTCCACCCTGCCGGAAGCCCCGACCATCGCCGCAACCGTCCCCGCCTCACCGGCCAACGAGAACAATCCGATGGTGATCGGCACTGCCGAGGCGGGCTCCACGGTGCACCTATACGAGTCGGCCGGCTGCTCCGGCACCGCCGTGGCGACGGGGACGGCGGCCCAGTTCGCCACCGGCATCGCGGTCTCGGTCGGCGACAACACCACCACCTCGCTGAGGGCACAGGCGGAAGACGACGCGAAGAACTCCTCGCCCTGCTCGGAGCCGATCGAGTACGTCGAGGACTCCATCGCGCCCGCCGCTCCCAGCATCGCCGCCTCCTCCCCCGCCTCGCCGGCCAACAACAACGATCCCGCCCTCCGCGGCGACGGCGCCGAGGGCTCGACGGTGCTGATCTACGAGTCAGCCAGCTGCTCCGGCCCGGTCGCAGCGACGGGGACCGCGGCGCAGTTCGGCAGCGGCTTGACCCTCCCGGTCGCCGACAACTCGAACACCTCCTTCGCCGCCACGGCCACCGATGCGGCCGGCAACGTCTCCGCTTGCTCCAGCCCTCTCGCATACGTCGAGGACTCGACCGCACCGGCGCGCCCGGCGCTCACCGGCACGGCGCCGTCCTCGCCCGCCAACGACAACAACCCGAGGCTCAGCGGCAGCGCCGAGGCGAGCGCCACCGTGCGCCTCTTCGAGTCGACCGACTGCTCCGGCCCAGTCGCAGCGACGGGAACGGGAGCGATGCTCGGCGGTGGGCTCGGCGTCACGGTCGGCGGCGACACCGCCGCTCCCTTGACTGCCAGCGCCACCGACGCCGCCGGCAACGTCTCGGCCTGCTCATCGGCGCTCTCCTACGTCGAGGACTCGACCCCGCCACAGACCACGATCACCAAGAGCCCGCGTGCCCACATCAGCGCCCCACCCAGGAAAGACCGGAAACGTGCGGCCGGGGCGAGGGCCGGCTTCAGCTTCAGCTCCGACGATCCCGCCGCCCACTTCCTCTGCCGGATCGACGGCGCGGCGTTCTCATCCTGCACCTCACCGGCGACGCGGGCCAAGCTAAAGCTGGGGCCGCACCGCTTCTCGGTCCGCGCGGTGGACGCCGCCGGCAACACCGACCCGACTCCGGCGGCGCGCAAGTTCGTCGTCGTTGAAACGGTGAAGAGCCGGCCGAATCCCAGCCACTGAGCCCTCCGGGAAGGGTAGGGGCGTCTGGGCGCATGGAAGCCCGAGCGAGCGAGGCCCGTTACGAGAGGGCATGGCAATCCGACCGGTCTTCATCTTCTCGATCTCGCGCAGCGGGTCGACGCTGGTCCAGCGGATCGTCGGAGCCCACGGGGGCATCGCCACCGTGTCGGAGCCATGGCTTCTGCTGCCACATGCGTACACGCTTCGACAGCGAGGGGTCGACGCCGAGTACCTCCATCCCCTTCTGGTCGACGCGATTGAGGACTTCTGCGGCAAGCTGCCGGAGGGAAGCGAGGACTACCTGGCTGAGATGCGGCGGTTTGCCCTGCGTCTGTACGAGAAGGCGGCTGACGATGGCGCCACTCATTTCCTCGACAAGTCGCCGCCGTACTGCCTGATCGCAGAGGAGGTCATGCGCCTCTTTCCG
Source organism: uncultured Solirubrobacterales bacterium (assembly GCA_963735235.1). Classification (GTDB taxonomy): domain Bacteria; phylum Actinomycetota; class Thermoleophilia; order Solirubrobacterales; family 70-9; genus VAYN01. Next base: position 354,968 of record CAVTKD010000014.1, read on the forward strand.
GAAGGCAAGTTCATCTTCCTCTGGCGCAATCCCCTGGCGGTGCTCGCCTCGATGATCGAGACCTGGGGGCCCTGGCGCCCCACCCTGATGAGCAGCGACCTCTTCATCGGCCTGCCGCGACTTGTCGCTGCCTACGAAGCGAATCGCGCTCGCGCTCTGGCTGTCAGGTTCGAGGACCTCGTCGGGGGCGACGAGGCCAGCTGGAGAAGGGTGATGGACTACCTCGGGATCGACTTCGAGCCGGATGCCCTGGAGCAATTCGCGCAGGTGGAGCTCAATGGCCGCATGGGTGACCCGACGGGACGCAAGCTCTATTCGTCGCTCAGCTCCGAGCCTGATCAGAAGTGGAAGCACACGCTCGCCAACCCACTGCGGAAGGCCTGGTCGCGCAGGTATCTGCGGTTCCTGGGCAGCGAGCGCCTCGCCACGATGGGCTACGACTGTGAGCGGATGGAACACCAGCTCGACTCCCAGCCGGCCAGCCTGGACTCCCTGATTCCCGATCTCGGACAGCTCGTCAAAGACTTGGCGAAGGAGCCGGTCCGGGTGCGAACGCGCAACCGGCGTGTCGGCGCGCCCAACGTCATCCGCCGGCTGATCCGCGCCTAGCGCCGCCCCGGGGCTTCGATCGAGGGCGAGTCCTCGGCGACCGCCGCGCGATCCGCCCGCTGTCGACGTCGGCGAGGTAGTAGAGAACCGAGAAGCTGACCAACTCCGCTGCCGGGACGCCGAGGCGAACGGCCTCGTCGTCGACGGCCTCGGCGGCAAAGCCGTCGAGCTGCACCGTTCGGCAACCGCTCTCCTCAGGCGTAGTGCGACCCACACACTGGGAACGATTGCCGAGAGCCTAAGCTCGCGCGGCGGGTGCGCAAAAAACACCCAAAAAGGGCTAGTTCTCCTCCACCAAGCCCGCCGCCGGCAACTCCTGAGTGCCGGATCGGCGGCGACCCTCGAGCCAGGAGCGCCCTCTGGCGAGGACATGGGCCAGACGACCGCGGTCGCGATGGTTGAGCCCACCGCAGAGAAGAAATGCCGCCACGTAGGTGGCAGTGCCGGCGAGCAGGCAGAGGAGGATCCCGGCAGTGGAGGGAAACGCGAGCTCGGTCGCATGGGCGGCGGCGAATCCGGCCGCGTAGGCGACGACCAGGGCGAAGCGCTCTCGCCTGGGCCAGGTGGCCCGCAGAGGGCGGGCGAGGAAAGGGCGCAGAGCAATCCCGGCAAGGACAACCACCACCAGGTAACCGGCCAGCAGGGCGATCGCCGGGCCGGCGATGCCGACCCGTGGCGTCAGCACCACCAGCAATGAGATCGTCACCGCAAGGCGCACCATCGCGATGACGCTGGTCCGCCCGGGCTGATCGATCACCCAGAGCGCCTGGGTCTGGGTGATCGTGATCGAGGCCAGGGCGGGAAAGAGGATCAACAGCGCCAGCGCCGGGCTTGCCTGGCTGAAGCCCGGGCCGAAGACGTCGAGGACCGAGTGGGCCGCGCCGCCGATTGCCGCGGCGATCAGCAGCATCCCGACGACTTCGTAGCGAATCGAGTCGATCAGGGCCCGGTCGAAACCATGATGGTCGCCTGACTTGTGCCGTCCGACCAGAGTCGGGTAGAGGACTTCGGTGATCCGCATGCTCGCCCTCTGCAGGCTTTGGGGGATGACCAGCGCCCGGCTGTAGGCGCCGACCACCGCGACGGACGCCACCACGCCAAGTGCCCAGACGCCGCCTTCCTGGCTGGCGCCCTGTGCGATCTGGCCCGGAGTCGCCTTGAGGCCGAAGCGCAGCAGCTCCGGCAGGATGCGCAGGCCGAGGCGATATTCCTGCCAACTCAGCCGGGCTCGGACGAACGGCCGCACCGCGATTACGCGATGCACCAAGGTGGAGAGCGCGGCGCCGATCATCGCGATCACCAGCCCCCAGACCGAGTGCCAGGCCAGGCCGGCGACCGTCGCGATGGCGATGAAGCTGAGTGCTTCGTGCAGGCGCACCCAGAACAGCTCGCGGCCGGCCACGAAGGCCGAGAGGATCGAGTCGATGTTCCAGCCGGTATTGGTGATGACCACGTAGCCGGCGAGGCTCACGAATACCGGCGCGAGCAGCTCCGGAGCGTGGAGCGGCCCGTGGAATACGAACCAGCAGGCCACCGCATCGAGCATCGCCACAACCGCGGTCAGAGCCACCGAAAAGGTGAACACGGCCGCGAAGAGCTGGGTGACGCGCATGTGGAGTGGCGGCAGACCGGTGATCTCCCTGATCAGGGCCTGCTGCTCCTTGACGGTGGAAAAGATCCAAAGCACCGACACCGGCGCCCAGACGAGAGCGAATTCCCCGACTATCCGAACGCCGTACAGGCGGGCCGTGACGATCGTCGAGACGACGCCCAGGCCCACGTTCACGGCAAAGCTGAGCGAGCCGAACAGGAAGCCGGAGCGGTAGCTCGCGCGAGCGGGGCCGGACTGGGAGTCGCCGCTGGGCTTTGGGGTCTCCTGCGCGTCCATGCACTGGACAACGTGCCGAGGGTGGTGTGAGCTTGCGAAAGTTCGACGGGGTGAAGCCCGTTTAGATGCCGTAACGCCTCAACTCCCACAGCAACTGCGACCCGATCCGGACCCGGTGGTCGATCCGGAGCCCCTGCCCATCCAGGGGGTCTTCGAGCCGCCGAGCAGCCCGGTCCTGATGGCGATCGCATGGCACAAGCTGCTCGTCGGCACCTGTGCCCTGGCCCTCGCCCTCGCCGGTATCGGCTTCGGACTCTCGCGCCCGACCACCTACACGGCCGCGGCGACCCTGCAGGTAGGTCAGGTCAACCCCAACTCACCGGGGTTCTACGGCTACGTCCAGTCCGCCACCTCGCTCGCCACGGCCTTCAGCCGCTCGATCGAAGCGGCGCCGGTGCTCGCCACGATTCAGCACCGGCTCAAGCTGACGCCCGCCGCGGCCACCGCCCGGCTGTCCACCGAGCCGCTGCCGCTGAGTCCGGCCTTCCGGGTCTTCGCCACGGGCCCCACCGAAGCCGGCGCCGTCCGCCTCACCAACGTCGCCGCCGCGGCGGTGATCGCCTACGAGAGCCGCAGCAACAGCGCCAACCCCCAGGCCAGGTCGCTGCTGAGCGAATACCACGAAGCGTCGATAGCTCTGCTCGCCGCCGAAGAAAAAGTCGTGGCGATCGGCGAAGAATCCGCCGTTAGCGATGCCCTGCCGAGGGCCGAAGCGGTGAAGAACACCGCCCAGGTCAGGCTCAAAGCGATCAGCACCGCCTACGTCAGCGCGGTCACCAGCCAGGCACCGCGCAGCGGACTGGTCTCTCTCGTCGCCGGTGCCACCAGTGCCACCAACAACCACAAATCCAAAGTCGAGATGTTCGGCTTCCTCGGACTCCTGGCCGGCATCGTGCTCGGCTGCGCAGCGGCCGTCCTGCTCGAGTGGCGCCGCCAACCGGCGTGATGCCCGAGCCCAGGGTCTGGCGCCCTCCGCGTTACGCATGGGCGTTGCTCGGGCTCGTCGCGCTTGCCCTGGCTCACAAAACCCAGCCCGCGCGGTTCCAGGGCTATTGGCTTTTCATCACCCCGGTGCTCGTGTTCGCGGCAGTGCTGGTCATGCGCAGGCTGTGGGAGGCCTCAACCGCGGCGATCATCTGCGGGGCGATCGCCCTGACGATCTTCTCGGGAGGCTGGTCGCAGGTCGGCCTGGGAGGCATGCCACTGGATCGGCTCCTGATCATGATCGCGCTGCTGCAGATTTTTCTGCGGGCACCCGGCGCCGCCCAGGTGCCACCGCTCCGCATTCGCGGCGTGCACCTGCTGATGGGGCTGATGCTCGTCTACCTGATCGGGTCCGCGGCCGTGGGCGGAATGCTGGCCGACGAAACCACCTTCCTCTCGGTCTTCGACCAGTTCGGGATCGCCCCGTATCTGGCCTTCCTGGTGGCGCCGGCCGTCTTCTCGGGCCAGCACGAGCGCAATCTCCTCCTGGCGACACTGGTGGGAGTGGGCGCCTACCTCGGATTCACCGCGATCTTCGAGTCCCTGGGCCCACATGCCCTGGTCTTCCCGCACTACATCGTCAGCGCCGACGCGGCAACGCCCGGCGGGCGGGCGGGCGGGCCATTCCAGAGCTCGCTCGCCGAGGGCTGCGCCACCTTCGCCTGCGCGGTCGCCGCAGCCATCGCCTTTGCTCAGTGGCGAAGGCAGCGCAAGCGCTACCTCGCCGCGGTCGTCTGCGTGGCCTGCATATACGGATGTTTCCTGACCCTCGAGCGCGGCGTCTGGATCGCCGCGCTCGTCGCCACCGCGATCACCGCGATGACGACCCGATCGGGCCGCCGCTGGCTGGCACCCGGACTGCTGGCCTGCACGATCGCGATCGGAGGAGCGCTGGCGCTCTCCCCCGCGCTCTCCCAGAAGACATCGAGCCGGGCCGGGTCGCAGCGCAGCGTCTGGGACCGCCAGAACCAGACCGCGGCGGGCCTGCGGATGTTCGCCAGCAAACCGATCTTCGGCTTTGGGCTGGGCCGCTATGAGAGCTACAGCCTCGCCTACTTTCGCCAACCGGCCGACTACCCGATGACGGGTTACACGCTGGACACCGAAAGCCAGGAATCCGCGGCGATCCTGCCGCTTCACAACCTCTACCTCGCCTACGCGGTGCAGCTCGGCCTGGTCGGCGCACTGCTCTGGCTGGCAACGCTGTTCTGGGGAGTGGGAGGCGCGATCTTCCGCCGCGGGCCGCCTGCCCTGCGCCCGTGGAAGCTGGGCCTGCTGGCCATCTTCCTCTTCTTCATGGTGGTGACCGCCTTCAACCCCCTGCAGCCGCCGTTCACCTCCCTGCTGCTGTGGACCTGGGCGGGGGTGGCCCTGGCCATGGTCAGGCCCGCGGAAAGCGTCGGCCGGTGAGCGGCCGCGAGAGGACGACAGCTCGGGCTCCCCGCCGGGCTCCACACCCGAAGCTGGCGCTGCTGATCCTGCTGGGGGCCTGCTGCGTGAGTGCCGGCTGCTCTTCGACCTCAGCGGGAGAGGCCGATGGCTCAGACGGGTCCGCGGTGGGGCCGCACTCCACTTCGAAGCCGTTTCGCTTCTTCGCGCCGACCAGCTTCTGGAACACGCCGACCGCGGCCGGGGCGCCGCTGGATCCCGGCTCGACCAGGCTCGTCGACGCGCTCGACACGGAGGTCATGCGCGAGCTGGAATCGAAGACGGGGCCGTGGATCAACACGACCTCCTACAGCGTCCCGATTTACACGGTCCCGGCCACAACTCCGACCGTGCGGGTGCAGCCAATCCACCGCCTCACGCCCGCAGCCCTGCGATCGGCCTGGAGTGCGGTGCCGCTGCCGGCGGGATCTCAGCCGGCGGCGGGGAGCGACCATCAGCTCGTGGTCTGGCAGCCGAGCAGCGACCGGCTCTGGGAATTTTGGCGCCTCGGCCACGGCCCCCACGGGTGGCAGGCTTCCTGGGGCGGCGCGATGCGACGGGTGTCGGCCAACCCCGGCGTCTACAGCTCCGCTGCCTGGCCCGGCGCCAAACCGTTCTGGGGCGCCTCGGCATCGTCGCTGTCGATCGCGGGGGGCCTGATCACCCTTGAAGATCTCAGGCAAGGCAGGATCAACCACGCCCTGAGCCTGGCTCTCCCGGAAGTTCGCCGAGACATCTATGCCGCGCCGGCGCGTCGAACCGACGGGACTAGCCCGAGCCCGCTGTCCCTGCCCGAGGGCGCGCATCTGCGGCTGGACCCGAAGCTGAACCTGGCCTCCCTGCAGTTGCCGCCGCTGACCCTGATGATCGCCGAAGCGGCGCAGCGCTACGGAATCTTCATCAGGGACAGGACCGCGAACGTGGCCTTCTACGCGCAGGACCCCTCACCCAGCCGGAAGAACCCCTACGCGGGCCCGCAGGGCTACTTCGAAGGCCGGTACCCCACCCAGCTGCTGGCCGGCTTCCCCTGGAGTGACCTGCAGCTGCTGAAGATGAACCTCCATCGCCTCGAATCGTAGGTCGCGCACTTTTTGAGGGCCCAGCCTCGTTAGTGCTTTGCTCGATGAGGCCGCCGAAACCCGCTCCATCCCGACCCGGACTGACGCCGACGCGCCTGATCGGCGTGCTGCTGCTCGCGCTCGAGAGCGGCCTGGCCCTCTCCAGCGGCTATCTCCTCACTCTGCTTCTGGCGGCCCGTCGCGGAGCGAAAGCCCCGAGCGCGGCACCGACCGCGGGCGGAGACACCCGCTCACGGCTGGTGGTTCTGATCCCGGCCCATGACGAGGAGGAGGGAATCCGAGCCGCGCTGGACGCGCTCGCCCTCTGCGACTACCCCGGCGGCTCCCGGCGCACAGTGGTAATCGCCGACAACTGCACCGATCGCACGGCTGACCGCGCCAGGGACGCCGGCGCCGAGGTTTGGGAGCGGACGGAGGCGGCCAGGTGCGGCAAGGGCCACGCACTGATCTGGGCTTTCGATCGGCTCAGGGGCGAGGCATCCGACTTCGACGGCGTCGTGGTCCTCGATGCCGACTGCGCCGCCTCCTCCAACCTGCTCGACGCGATCGACCTGCGCCTACGCTCGGGGACGAGCGCACTGCAGGTCAGCTACGTGGTCGGAAACCCCGACTCCTCGGTCGCTTCCGCGCTTCGCTTCGGTGCGTTCGCCCTGATGAACACGGTCCGCTCCCGGGGCAAGCAGCGGCTCGGCCTCTCCTGCGGGCTGGCGGGCACGGGCATGGCGTTCGCGGCCGACCTGCTCGAGCGTGAGCCCTGGACGGCGATGGGCCTCACCGAGGACGCCGAATACCACATGCGCCTGGTCCTGGCCGGAGAGCGGGTCGAATTCGTCGAGGATGCATCGGTCAGCTCGCCGATGCCCACCTCCCTGAGGGGGAGCTCCGACCAGCAGGCGAGATGGGAGCAGGGGAAGCTCCAGCTGATCGGCCACTGGGCCCCGCGGCTGCTGCGCTCGGGGCTGGCCAGGCGCGACATCGTCCGCCTGCACGCCGGGCTCGAGTGCCTGGTGCCGCCCCAGTCGCTGATCGCCGCCGGCAGCCTCCTCTCCCTGCTGGCCGGCTCACTGCTGCGCTCCAGGCGCCTGGTGGCGCTGTCGGCGGCGACGCTGGCTGCCCAGCTCACCTTCGTGCTGGCAGGCCTGCGGCTGGTGCGCGCGCCGGCCGCGGTCTACCGCGCCCTGCTCGCGGCGCCGGCGCTGATCGCGGCAAAGGTGATTCTCTACGCACGCTTACTGGGCGGGCGCGGGCCGACCGCCTGGACGCGGACTGAGCGCGAGGGACCGCGTTGAAGGTCAAGATCGCTTACCTGTGCTCGTCGTACCCGGCGGTCTCACACACCTTCATCCTCAGAGAGGTCGAAGCCCTGCGACGGCTCGGCGCCGCGATCACGACCTTCTCGATCCACCGGACCGACCGCGACCAGCTGCTCGCGGCGGCCGACCGCGACGCATTCGAGAGCACCGTCACGATCCTCCCCCCGCGCTGGGGCCGCCTGCTGCGCGCCCATCTCAGGCTGGCGATCGGCAATCCCTCGGCCTATCTCTCAACCCTGGCACTGGCCTGGAGCCTCGCCCCCGCCGGCCCCCGAGGGCGGCTCTGGCAGATCTTCTATTTCGGCGAGTCGGTCGCGCTCTGGAGCGAGTGTCGCCGTCGCGGGCTGCGCCACATCCATGTGCATCTCGCCAACGTTGCCGCCGATGTCGCGCTGCTGGCCTCCCAGATCGGCTGCGCGGTCGAGCCGGAGCACCCCTGGTCGTGGAGCTTCACCATGCACGGGCCCACCGAGTTCTTCGACGTCCGCCACTTCCGCCTGGCCGAGAAGATCAACCACGCCCGCTTCGTGGTCTGCATCAGCGACTACGCCCGCAGCCAGCTGATGGCGCTCAGCGATCCGGAGATGTGGGGAAAGTTCCATGTCATCCATGTCGGCCTCCCGGTCGAGCAGTTCACCCGCCTCGGCGACGAGCCCCCACTCCTCTCCGACGCGGAGATTCTCTGCATCGGTCGCCTGGTGCCCGAGAAGGGCCAGGCCGTGTTGCTGAAGGCCGTCGCGACGCTGATCGAGCGCGGCCATGCCGTCAAGCTCACGATTGCCGGAGCCGGGCAGGATAAATCCTCGCTGGAACTTCAGGCCAGGCGATTGGGGATCGCCTCGAGGGTGTCCCTCCCAGGAGCTGTCGGCCAGGAACAGATCCGCGGCCTCTACGAAGAGGCGTCGATCTTCTGCCTGCCCAGCTTCGCCGAGGGCATCCCGGTGGTGCTGATGGAGGCGATGGCAATGAGGATCGCCGTGGTCGGGACCAGGATCACCGGCATCCCCGAGTTGATCGAAGACGGCGAGACCGGGCTACTGGTGGCACCCGGCTGCCGCGACCAGCTCGCCGACAGCCTGGAGCGCTTGCTGGTCGACCGCCGGCTGCGCCACCGCCTCGGAGGAAACGCCAGGAAGAAGATAATCGGCGACTTCAACGCGGAAAACTCCGCTGCCCAGCTTCACGCCCTCTTCGCGGACCAGCTCTTACCGCCTGCGCCGCCCCGGCCTCGGGTGCCGGAGATCGCGAACGAAGGTGTGTGAGCGAGCGTCGTAACCCGGCTGCCGGAGGCAGTGAGGAGATCGTCGTAACCGAGCTCGTCGGCCTCGACCGATACCGAGAGACCCCGATCGCCCAGCTCCCGGGCAATCTGCGTCTGGTGATCGTCGATCTGCTCCGCTCTCGCCAGTCGGCGAGGCACGATCACCGGGCACTTGCCGACCTCGAGCGCGGCGATCGCCGTTCCAGCCCCGGCGTGGGAGACGACCACGTCCGCCTCTCTCATCGCCTGCATCAGGTCTCGTTCGGGAATCTCGTAATGCGCCGAGATCCCCAGGCCGCTTGTGTCGGTGTTGCCGGTCTGCCACAAGACCTCGGCGTCGGCGGGAAGTATCTCCAGAAGGCGCCGAATCAGCCGCGAGAAATCGTGATGACAGGTGCCGACCGTGACGACGACCTTGCGGGGCCCCATCCGGGGAATGCGGGTCGTGTCCGAACGCTGAAAGGAATCGAACACCGAGCCGCTGTAGCCCCAGCGGTCGCGGGCCCAGTCCGGGTACTGCGCATAGAGGTGAACACCGGGGAGCCGGCTCAGCAGGCGGCCCGTTATCGAAGGCCCATCGGCCCGTGTCGAGCTCTCTATGTAGTGGCAGAAGAGCTGCCGGGCACGAGCCAGCGCCATGAACGGCAGGGCCACCGCGGCGCCGGTACTGACGACCGTGTCCAGTTCGGGATCGCCGAGGATCCGGCGCGCGGCGGAGACGTTGCGCATCACGTTGACCAGGTCGCGGCTGTCGACGAAAGGAACGAAGTCGACCGTCTCACCATCGAGCAGCGATCGGCTCTGCGGCGTATCGAAGGTGGCCCATCGAAACGGCCCCCCCACGTTGGCCAGCCGCCTGTGCAGATAGTGCAGCTCCTTGAGATGACCGCCGGTCGAAGCGACGAGCAGGGTGCTCATCCGGCAATGGCCTGATCCGTTCGTGACACAGTTCATCAACGGTCGGCCCTTCTTCAGACTTTTGACGCCTCTTCGGAGTGGGGCCGAAAGAACGCCGACCGTCAGCCCGTTCCAATCAGGTGAGATCCTGCTCGTTCTCCGCTTACGGCCTTCGGGTGCAATCCGCATTCGAGGTTCCGATCGCGAGCTCCTCGGCAGTGACCGCGGAGCCGAGCTTGATGCTGCGGCTCGCCGAGAAGGACGAGATCGTCGACCTCTGGAGCGTCGCGACCGGAGCCCCGGTATGGCAGACGACGTTCCCCAATCACCACCATGTCCGCTGCGAGCGAGGCCAGGCGGGTGACTATCTGCTCAGCTTCGGACGTGAAGCGACCTTCCACCTGGATCGAGATGCGGGCCTGCTGCTCTGCGCGCCGGCAGACCTGGAAGGCCTCGGCTGGCAGCGTTTCCTGCTCGACACCGTTCTGCAGTGCGTCAGCCTGATCCGAGGCTTCGAGGCCCTCCACGCCAGCGCCATCAGGGCGCCGGAGGGAATCGCCGCCTTCGTCGCCGCACCCGGTGGCGGCAAGTCGACCCTTGCCGCCGAGTTGGTCCGGCGCGGCCATTCCCTCTTCTCCGACGACGTGCTCGCCCTGAGCCAAGCGGGCGGTGAGGTCCTGGCCCACGCCGGACCGCCGCTGATGACCCTAGCCGCCGACGAGTCGGTGGCCATGGATCAGATGGGCGACTCGCTCGGCGTCCTCCCCGACGACGGCACCTCCTGGGTGCGTATCCGGCACGCGGGCGGCAATCCCCAACCGCTCGCCAAGCTCTTCGTCCTCGACCGGCGCCGCGGGGAGGAGACCCGAGCGATCCGGGAACCCGTCGGAGGCGGTCGCCTGCTCCCCCACATGCTCTCGCTGAACCGTGATCCGGCCCGCGCCCTGTCGCGATCCGGCCTGCTGGCCGAACTCGTCGGCGACGTTCCGGTCTATCGACTCGAGGTCGCCGAAGATGGCGAGCTGGCCGAGTTGGCCGTCGTCGTCGAAGAGAACCTCAAAGCCCCGAGTCTCGAAGCTGAGCCAGTTGCCTAGCGTCAGCTCACAAGAGAGAGCCCTCGGCCCGATCCCGCTGACCCGGTTGGACCACACCGATCCTCGACTTTTCGCCAGCCTCATCTCCGCAGTCGAGGCTGTCGCCTCCACGGGTGGGTTTGTCGGAGGCGAGGAGCTGGCTGGCTTCGAGAGCGAGTTCGCCGATTACTGCGGGGCCGGCCACGCCGTCGGAGTGTCCTCCGGGACCGAGGCCCTGGCGCTGACGCTACGCGCCCTCAAGATTCGCCCGGGGGACGAGGTGATCGTCCCGACCAACACCTTCATCGCGACGGCCGAGGCGGTCACCCTGGCGGGGGCGACACCCCGCCTAGTCGACGTGGACCCGGTCAGCAAGACGATCACTCCCGAGACCCTTGCGGGCCATCTCAACGCGAGAACTCGCTGCGTGATCGTGGTCCATCTGTACGGTCGGACGGCGGACGTCGACCCCCTCCTCGAGCTGACCCGCACCGAGGGCCTGCACCTGGTCGAGGACGCCTGCCAGGCCCACGGCGCCCTCTATCGCGGCCGCCCGGTCGGCTCGCTGGGCGACGCCGGCTGCTTCAGCTTCTACCCGGCGAAGAACCTCGGTGCCTGGGGCGACGGCGGGGCGATCGTGACCAACGACCCGACGCTGGCCGAGCAGGTCACACTGCTTCGCGCCCACGGCGAGGGCCCCCGTTACCACCACCGCCTGGCCGGCACCACCGCCCGGCTGGATGCCCTGCAGGCGGCGGTGCTGCGCATCAAGCTCCGCCACCTGGACGCTTGGAACGAACGCAGAAGGGAGATCGCGAGGACCATGTCGGAGCTCCTGGCGCAAGCTCCGGTCGAGCTGCCCGAGATGGCCCCCGAGGGCCACGATCACGTGTTCCATCAGTACGTCGTCTCGAGTGACCGACGCGACGCCCTGAGAGGCCATCTTCAGGAACAGGGGGTGGCCAGCGGTGTCCACTATCCAGTTCCGATCCACCTCTCAGGCGCCTATGCCGACCTCGGTCTTCGCAAAGGCGCCCTGCCCGTGGCCGAGAGTCACGCCGGCCGCTGCTGCTCCCTGCCGATCAGCCCGTTCCATTCAGACGAAGAGATCGTCCGGGTCGCGCAGGCGGTTCACAAGTTCACGCCCTCTGGGGCCGTCCAGTGACGGAACCGCTGCCGGCCCGCCTCACCCGACGGGCGCTGGATACCGCCGTGGCGGCGCTCACCCTGCTCCTGGCGACACCTCTCCTTCTCCTCGCCACCGCGATGATCCGTCTCGACTCTCGCGGGCCGGCGATCTTCCGGCAGCGCCGTATCGGCTTGAACGAGACCGAGTTCACGGTCAACAAGTTCAGGACCATGACCTCGGGGGCCGACCCCGCCCCGCATCGCGAGTACATCGCCGAACTCGTCAGCGGCGAAGGCGCCAGACAATCCGACGGCAAGCGCAGCCTCTTCAAGCTCGCGGTCGACGATCGCGTCACCCGCGTCGGTGGCTTTCTGCGCAGGACGAGTCTCGACGAGCTTCCACAGCTGTGGAACGTGTTGCGGGGAGACATGTCGCTCGTCGGGCCACGGCCGGTGGTGCCGTACGAGCTCGAGCACTACTCGCCCCGATCCTTCAAACGGTTTTCTGTCAAGCCGGGGCTGACCGGCCTCTGGCAGGTGAGCGGTCGCAACGAGAAGAGCTACAGGGAGATGATCGAGCTTGACATCGAGTACGTCGAGACCCGCTCCCTGCGGCTGGACCTGCTCATACTTCTGAAGACGATCGCGGTCGTCGCGGGCCGCAAGGGAGTTGCCTGATGGGCATGGTTCCCGCCCGCATCGGCGCCGCGGTGGTCGGCTACGGATACTGGGGCCCCAACCTGGTTCGCAACCTGGTGGGTCGTCCTGAGTTCGAACTGCACGCTCTGTGTGAGTTGAACGACAGCCGCGCGTCCCAGTTCCTCGACCGTTACCCCGGCCATGTCGTCGAGCCCGACTTCGACGAGATCCTTCGCGACCCCCGGGTCCAGGCCGTGTTGATTGCAACACCTCCGGTAACCCATTTCGACCTCGTCTCAAAGGCCCTGGCAGCCGGCAAGCACGTGCTGGTGGAGAAGCCGCTGGCACGGCTTTCCGAGGAGGCCTCCGAGCTGGTGCGGATGAGCGAGAAGCTGGGGTTGGTGCTGATGCCGGGGCACACGTTTCTCTACAGCCCCCCGGTCAACAAGGTCCGCGAGCTGATTCAGAACGACGTGATCGGCGAGACCTATTTTGTGACCTCCTCGCGGATGAACCTCGGCATGTATCAGCAGGACGGTGTCATCTGTGATCTCGCACCCCACGATCTTTCGATCCTCCTCTACTGGCTGGACGAGCCTGTGGTCAAGGTCTCTGCCACCGGTCGCAGCGTCTTCGATGCCGACGTCCCCGAGACGGCTTTCCTCACCCTGACCCTCGAGAGCGGAGCGGCGGCCAACATTCAGGTTTCGTGGCTCGCCCCGCGCAAGGTGCGCCAGACGATCGTCGTGGGCAGCAAGCGAATGGTTCAGTACGAGGACACCTCCGCCGACGAGGCGATCCGCGTCTACGACCGCGGCCTCGACATGGCCACCCCGGCGACCTTTGGCGAGTACCGCCTGACCTACCGCACCGGAGACATGGTGGCACCCCGGATCGAGGCCCGGGAGCCCCTCAGCCTCGAGCTGGCCGATTTCGCGGACGCGATCCTGACCGGGGCCAAACCACGATCGAACGCCCGCCTGGGCCTGGAGATCGTCACGATCATGGAGGCCGCCGAAGCCTCCATGAAGCTCGGCGGCAGCCCGGTCGAGGTGAAGGGCGACGCCAAGCTGAGCCGCCGCGCCGGCGGCAGCGCCGAGCCGCGATCGCCGGCCCCGATCAAGGGCTGAGCAATGAACGCCTCCTCCTCCTCCGAGCCGCCGGTGGCCCTGCATCTCGACCCCCACGGCGTCGAGACGACAGGCTTGCGAACAAGGCTTCTGGCGCGACTGCGGGGTGAACAGACGCTCAGGCGCCTGCGCAAGCAGGGACTACGGGCCAAGCCGCCCCTACGACTGGCCGGACGCACGACCATCGACCCCGACTTTGCCTGGGCGGTGGAGATCGGCTCCCACACCATCATCGCCACAGACGTGCGGATCATTGCCCATGACGCGGCGATCAAGCGGCTCACGGGCTACACGGAGGTTCGTCCGGTGGCGATCGGCGAGCGCTGCTACATCGGGGCCGGGGCGATCGTCCTGCCCGGATCGGTGATCGGCGACGAAGCAATCATCGGCGCCGGGGCGCTGGTGCGCGGAGAGATACCGGCCAGGACCCTGGCCGTCGGCACGCCCGCCAGGGTGATCGCCGGCATCGACGAGCTGCGCGACCGACACCTCGCGCAGATGAAGGCCGTTCCGCGCTTCGACCTCTGGCCGAGGGATCTCGGACCGGCCGACATCGACGAGATCCATCGCGCTCTGGACGAGTACGGCCGTGTCTACCTCTTTTGAAGGCATGTGGCCGGATTGCCGGCGACCACCCACCCCGCCGGCACGTCTCTCGTGACCACGGCGCCCGCACCCACGATCGCCCCTTCTCCGACCCGCAGGCCGCCGAGGATCGTGGCGCCGGACCCGATCGACACATCGTCCTCGATTGAGGTCCTGAGAAGCTCCCAGTCCTCGGCCGTCTGGAGCTGCCCCGTCTCGCTGGTCGCACGCGGTCGCTTGTCGTTGATGAAAGTCACACCGTGACCGATGAAGACGCGGCTGCCGATCCTCACGCCCTCACAGATGAACGTGTGACTTTGGACCTTGCAGGCAACCCCAACGCTGGCCCCTGCCTGGATCTCGACGAAGGTCCCGATCCGGGTATGGGCACCGATGCAACACCCGTACAAGTTCGTGAAAGCCTGAATCACGACATCCTCACCCAGTGCCACGTCATGCAACTCCCGGTACGGCGCCTCGTTCCGGGGAAGTCTGGTCTCGATCACCCCTGATTAACGCCTCTCACGCTCGAGAGCTTTCGCCTGGCGAGGGGCGGCGGACTTAAAAAGGGAGGGAAATTCTGGACGAATGTCGGGTTGACAAGCAGACACATCTACCGGATTGACAAACTTGTGGAATTTCATAAAGCTTCCGCCACGAACGTCAGGGCTCTGCCCTATTAGAGAGAGCGCCCGGCGGGTGGGCCTCTCCAAGACAATCTAGAAGAGCGGGAGAGTTGACCACTAGCCAATCAGAGCTTGGCTCAACCGATTCCGGCGAGCCGCCTCAGACAGGGGGACGCGACAGCCGAATCGTCAGGGCGGCGATCGTCCGCGCACAGGCCGGCGACATGGAAGCTCTGCACTTTCTCTATGCCCGTTACGCGGATGACGTACTCCGCTACATCAGGGGCCTGGTCCAGGACCATCACGAGGCCGAGGACATCACCCAGAACGTCTTCGTGAAGTTGATCAGGGTCATCCAGAAGTACGAGCCGCGGGAGGTTCCCTTTTCCGCCTGGATCCTGCGCGTCGCCCGCAACGCGGCCCTGGACCATTTGCGCGCCCGGCGGATGACACCCTGTGAAGAGGTCCGCGTCCCCGACGACGGCCGAGGCCAGATCGGCCACGAGCGAGGCCGCGATCTACGCGAAGCGCTGGAGCAGCTGCCGGAAGAGCAGCGGGAGGTCTTGATCCTCAGGCACATCGTCGGACTCTCGCCGATCGAGATCGCAAGGACCCTCGGGAAAACCGAAAGCTCGATCCACGGGCTTCACCATCGGGGCCGGCTGACGCTGCAGTCGGCCCTCGTGGAACTGGGCGCGGCACCAGTCGTGGCGCCTTAGCTAAGCCTCGTCGGTGCCCAGGTCTTCGGCGATACGTCCCGCGAGGCGCCCGCTGTCCCGATCGGCCGCAAAGTAGAAGACAGCGTGCTGGGCAAGATGGTCCGTGGAAACTCCCTGGCGGTCGGCCTCTTCGGAAAACGCCTTCCAGACCTCGTCCTCGACCTCGACCTCCAACTCAACCGCGGAGTTGCTCGAGTCACCACGGCGAAAACCGGGGTACGGCCATCCCCCCTGCCCCGACTGCCGGTCGGCAAGGTAGTAGCCGATGGCCTGCAGGAGCGAGCGCGCGAGTTTGGCCGAGTCCGGGGGCGACGTCGCCCCCACCGACTCCAAGCCGAAGTCTCCAACCGCCACGGTTACGGTGCGCCGCACTGGACTGCCTCCTGTCTCACATTTTGCATCGATAAGCCTATTTACCGACGATCAGCCGCGCTCCAGCGGCGCCATCGTCAGCCCCGCCAGCTCGAGCTGCTCCCAGTAGTGCTCGGCCGTCTCGCGCGGCCCAGTCCAGACGATCGCCTGGCCGCTGCGGTGGATCTGGTCGGCGAAGCGGTGTCCCTGATCGATGCCCACTCCCGGCAGGAACTTGGCCAGAGTCTGGGCGACGTGCTCGAAGGTGTTGTGATTGTCGTTGCGGACGATCACCCGCCAATTGCCTCCCAGCCCCGAACCGGAACCGGCCTCGCGCGATCGCTCGATGGTTGCTGTCGACATCCCGGCGGATTATGCAGCCAGACCGCACAAGGAGGACACTCGTCCTCAAGGAGCCACCCCCGCGAAGCCGAACAGATGACGGAGCGTGAGTAGACCCCACGACAGCCGCTTTCCGTATCTCCCCGGGATCGACGCGCTGCGTGCGCTAGCCGTCCTCGCCGTCTTCTTCTACCACTCGGGAGTCGACTGGATGCCGGGCGGCTTCCTCGGCGTCGACGTCTTCTTCGCGATCAGCGGCTACCTGATCACCTCGCTGCTGCTGCGCGAGTTCCGTGGTGGCGGCCATGTCCGGCTCGGCCGCTTCTGGCTGCGGCGGGCGCGGCGGCTGCTGCCCGCGGTCGGGGTCCTGATCGCGGTGACGATGGTCGCCGCCGCGATCGTTGAGCCCGACCGGATCGACGCCCTGCGCGGCGACGCGCTCGCCTCGCTCCTCTACGTCGCCAACTGGCGCTTCATCTTCAGCCACCAGTCCTACTTCGAACAGTTCCAGCGGCCGTCGCTGTTCACGCACCTCTGGTCGCTCTCGGTCGAGGAGCAGTTCTACCTCTTCTGGCCGCTCGTCTTCGCCGCCGGGATGAAGCTGTTCGGGCGCGGCCGCCTGCTGATCGGCGTGCTGGCCGGAGCCCTGGGATCGGTGGCGCTGGCCTGGATCCTCTTCGACCCCGGCAGCGACGCCTCCCGCATCTACTACGGCACCGACACCCACGCGGTCGGCCTGCTGGCGGGCGTAGCGCTGGCGATGGTCTGGAGCCCGATCGAGCTGCGCAGGCGCCGCACCGGCCCGCTCGTCGGCCCCGTCCTCGACGTCGTCGGCGTGCTCGCCCTGGCCTACGTCGTGCTCAGCTTCCTCCACGTCCACGACTACGACCTGGCGCTCTACCACGGCGGCTATCTCTGGCTGGCGATCGTCACCGCGCTGCTGCTCGCGGTCCTCGCCCACCCCGCCGCCCGGCTCGGCGGACTGCTCGGCCAGGCGCCGGTGCTCTGGCTCGGGCTGCGCAGCTACAGCTTCTATCTCTGGCACTACCCGGTGCTGATGCTGACCCGCCCCGGGATCGACGTCTCGGTGCCGCGCGGCGTCCTGATCCCGCTGCAGCTGCTCGCCGTGCTGGTGCTCGCCGACCTCTCCTACCGCTTCGTCGAGCTCCCCTTCCGCGGCCAGGCGAAGCCGGTCTTCCCGGACGGCTGGCTGCGGATCGCCCGGCCGGCGCTGCTGGTCGCGGTGCTGGCGATCGTCGCCGCGGTCGGCTGGAGTGGCCTCTTCGCCGGCAGCGCCGAGCAGCCCGAGGCCGCCGCCGCCTCGACCGCGACCTCGGCCAGGGTCATTGCCCGCCCGGTCTCGCCGGCGCCGGCCTCCTCGCCGCCGCGGATCATCGCCCTCGGCGACTCGGTGATGATCGGCGCCAAGGACAAGCTCGCCGCCCGCCTCGGCCGGGGCTTCTCGATGAGCGCCGAAGTCGGTCGCCAGGCCGACGAGTTCGTCTCGATCGCGCAGAAGCTGAAGCGCGAAGGCCACAGCCCCGACGCGATGGTCATCCAGATGGGCGACAACGGCCCGCTCTACAGCGAAGACATGGAGGCGATCAGGAAAGCCACCTCCGGCGTCGATGAGCTGTTCCTGATCAGCGACCACGCCCCGGTCAGCTGGGTCGAAGAGTCCAACCACGCGCTGGCCGAAGCGTCCCCGCAACTGGCCGCACACGACGCTGATCGACTGGAAGCCGGTGGCGGAATCCCACGAAGACCTGCTCTGGGACGGGATCCACCTGACCCCCGCCGGGGCCGGCCTCTACGCCCGCCTGGTCTCCGCGGTCGTGCACGAACACGTCACCTTCCCGCCGCCGCCGCGGAAACCGCACAGGCACGCGAAGAAGGCGAAGAAGCAGAAGAAGCCGGGGAAGCCGGCCACGAAGGCCGGTTAGAAGGCGACCGGAACGCGGACGACGACGTCGTCGATGCTGGCGATGACCCCGTTGGCGCTCTTGGTCGCGCCGACCGCGACGGACGAGGCGGTGCCGCTGAGGTCGCCGGCAGCTTCGTCGCTCGCTTCGGAGACCAGTTCGCCGCCGACATAGGCGGAGAGCTGTGCCTGTCCGGGTGCGGGCTTGAGCACCCGCAGCCGCAGGGCGTTGGCCTTGTTGATCCCCATCAGACTCGTAACGTCCTTCTGGATCGCCAGGTACTCGGTGCCTTCAGCGGTGATCTTGATCAGCTGCACCTTGCGCTGTAGTGGGAAGGCCAGCATCTGGTACTTGGCCCCGCCGCCGGCGCGCAGCTCCAGCGCTAGATAGGCCTTCTGCTGGACGGCGGGCGGCGTGCCGCTCAGCAGCCGCTCGGTGGCGGAGATCTCGAGGTTCCTGCCGAGCACGGGGGTGCGGTAGGAGCAGGCGTCGGTGCCTTTGCCGATCGCGATCCGCAGCGCCCCGTCGGAGCCACCCCGCGTGCAGCTCGCACCAGAGAGCTTGACCAGCTGCGCCCGCTGCGCGGTCGTTTCCATCCCGTTCCGGTAGATCCCGATCATCGCCGCCCCGGCGAAGGCGGGGGCCACCAGCGCGGCGGCCACGGCAGTGAGCAGAACGGCGGTGATTCGGGTTCTCATGGTCCGGACCCTAAACACAGGAGGAGGAGAAAGATGCGGGCCACGGCGCCCTGAATGGCGGATTTCGGGCCGCTGCAAATAGAATCGAGGCATGAGCGCCCACCGACTTCCCGAGCCCGACCGCCCCTGGGTGATGCGCACCTACGCCGGCCACTCCGACGCCAAACGCTCTAACGAGCTCTACCGCGGCAACCTGGCCAAGGGTCAGACGGGGCTGTCCGTCGCCTTCGACCTGCCGACCCAGACCGGCTACGACCCCGACCACGTCCTCGCCCGCGGCGAGGTCGGCAAGGTCGGCGTCTCGGTCGCCCACAAGGGCGACATGCACCAGCTCTTCGACGGCATCCCGCTCGACGCGATGAACACCTCGATGACGATCAACGCCACCGCCGCCTGGCTGCTCGGCCTCTACGTAACCGTCGCCGAGGAGAACGGCGTCGCCCGCTCGGCGCTCACTGGGACGACCCAGAACGACATCATCAAGGAGTACCTCTCGCGCGGCACCTACGCCTTCCCGCCGCAGCCCTCGATGCGGCTGATCGCCGACATGGTCGCCTTCAGCGTCAACGAGGTGCCGAGCTGGAACCCGACCAACATCTGCAGCTACCACCTGCAGGAGGCTGGGGCGACGCCGGTGCAGGAGATCGCCTACGCGCTCTCGACCGGGATCGCCGTGCTCGACGAGGTAAAGACCCGCGGCCAGGTCGCCGAGGCCGACTTCCCCAAGGTCTTCGGCCGCATCTCCTTCTTCGTCAACGCCGGCATCCGCTTGGTCGAGGAGATCGCCAAGCTGCGGACGATGGGGGCGCTCTGGAACCAGATCGGCCGCGAGCGCTACGGGGTCACCGACGAGAAGATGCTGCGCTTCCGCTACGGAGTCCAGGTCAACAGCCTCGGCCTGACCGAGGCCCAGCCGGAGAACAACATCCAGCGGATCGTGCTCGAGGCGCTCGCCGTCACACTCAGCCGCGACGCCCGCGCCCGGGCGCTGCAGCTGCCGGCTTGGAATGAGGCGATGGGCCTGCCCCGCCCCTGGGACCAGCAGTGGAGCCTGCGGATCCAGCAGGTGCTGGCCAACGAGACCGACCTGCTCGAGTACCCCGACATCTTCGAGGGCTCGGTCGTCATGGACGGCCTGGTCGAGGAGCTGACCGCAGGCGCCCGGGCCGAGATGGCGGTGGTCGAGGAGCACGGCGGTGCCGTCGAGGCCGTCCCCTATATGAAGGCCCGCCTGGTCGAGTCCCACCGCGAGCGGGTCGGCCGGATCGAGAGCGGCGAGCTCAAGGTTGTCGGCCAGAACAGCTTCAAGGAGACCGAGCACTCGCCGCTGACCGACGGCGCCGACGGCGGCATCCTCACCCCCGACCCCGAGGTCGAGCGCGAACGGGTCGAGGCACTGGAGCAGTGGAAGGCCGAGCGCGACAGCGCGGCGGTCGAGTCCGCCCTCGCCGAGCTCGCCAGGGTGGCCGCCGACGACGGCCAGAACGTGATGCCGGCAACGATCGCCGCCGCCAAGGCGGGCGCGACCACCGGCGAGTGGGCCGAGGTCCTGCGCGAGGCCTTTGGCGCCTACCGCGGCCCTACCGGCGTCAGCGGTGCCGCCCCGGCGGCGGACCGCGACCAGCTCGACGAGATCCGCGCCAGGGTCGACGAGACCTCGGAGCGGATCGGTCACCGGATCAAGATCCTGGTCGGCAAGCCCGGCCTCGACGGGCACTCCAACGGCTCCGAGCAGATCGCCCTGCGCGCCCGCGACGTCGGCATGGAGGTCATCTACCAGGGCATCCGCCTGACCCCGGCCGAGATCGCCGAGTCGGCGCTGCAGGAGGACGTCGACGTGGTCGGCCTCTCGATCCTCTCCGGCTCCCACCTGGCGCTGATCCCGGAAGTGGTCGGGCTGCTGCGCGAGGAGGGCGTCGACGTGCCGGTCGTCGTCGGCGGAATCATCCCCGCCGCCGACGCCAAGCGCCTCAGCGACGAAGGCGTGGCCGGCGTCTACACCCCCAAGGACTTCGACATCAACAAGATCATGGGCGAGATCGTCGCCCTGGTCGGCCGGCGGACCGGCGCCGGCAGCCCCGCCTGAGCGCCCCCACGTCGCGCCGAACTCGCCGCCGCGCGACAATGGATGGATGAGTGAGCTGAACGGCGACCGCTCGGCCTGGCTGCGTTGCTACCGCTGCTGGTCGCAGAGCCTCGAGATCCAGATCCACTACGACGCTATCCGCCGTGTCGACCCCGCCTCCGGCGTCCTCGCCGAAGGCGTCGACGAGGTCCAGGAATCGGTCGTGCAGTGCCTCGACTGCATGCACGACCAACCGCACCTGACCTTCCAGGACGACCGCGTGGTCCCGATCGGCGACCGCTGGGAGCGGATGGTCGCCGGCACCCCCTGGGTCGCCTCCTGCACCGTCCGCGTCGACCAGGACCGGGTCGAGACCTGCTCCGGCCCCGAGGCGATCGAGTTCCTCACCTACGGCGCCTTCGGCGACGCCGGCGTGCGCGAGTTCTTCACCCACGTCCGCTTCCACAAGCACGACGACGAGCAGATCGTCGTCCACCTCCTGGTCGAGCTCTACGCCCGCTCGGCGCAGGAGGCGACCGAGGTGCTCGAAGAGGCCGCCCACGGCCAGCTCGAGATCACCTCGCTCGCGGAGGAGTCGCGCCCCCCGGCGCACGCCTCCGATCAGGCGCACTGACGCCCCGGTTAGCTGCCTAGGGAAGGTGGTGGCCGGCGTGGCCGAGGATGAACTGCTCCTGCGGGGTGGCAAGGCCGAACTGGACGCCGCTGCGCAGCGAGACCCGCACATTCTCCAGCAGGATCAGGAAGTCGAAGTAGACGGAGCGGTGTTTGAGGTAGTAGAGGTCGTGGCAGAGCTTCCAGCTCGTGCCCTCCTCGGAGCCGCTGTAGCCGCAGCGGGCCTGGGCCCAGCCGGCCAGCCCGGGCTTGACCAGGTGCCGGCGGTCGTAGTAGGCGAGCTGGCGCTCGAGGTCGACGATCAGCTGGCGACGCTCCGGGCGGGGCCCGACGATCGTCATCTCGCCGCGCAGCACGTTCCATAGCTGCGGCATCTCGTCCATGTGCAGCTTGCGCATGATCTTGCCGACCGCCGTGACGCGGTCATCGCTGGCCTCCGACCACTGGGCGCCGGTCTCCTCGGAGGCGACCAGCATCGAGCGCAGCTTGATCATCTCGAACTCGCGGCCGCCTTCGCCCACCCGGCGCTGGCGGTAGAAGATCGGGCCGCCGTCGGTCAGCTTGACCGCGACCGCGAAGGCAGCCAGCACCGGGGCGAGCAGGAAGAGCATGGTGGCGCCGATCACACAGTCGAAGATCCGCTTCGAGATCGGCGAGCCAGCCCGGTAGCGCGGGTGCAGTAGGTATTGGAACCAGGCCGAGTTGGACTGGCCGAGCGGCACGTGGCCGAGCAGGTCCTCGTAGAGCTGGCTCGCCTCGAGCAGCCGCACCGGCAGGTCGAGACAGGCCTCGGCGACCTGCTCGAACAGCGCCAGACGCGATTGCCGCGGCTTGCCGCTGACGGCGGAGACCTCGGAGGAGTGGACGAGCAGTTCGATCGAGTGGCGCTCGACAAGCTCGCGGACCTGCTCCAGCGAGCCGAGCCAGTGTGGGGCGTCGCCGGACTGCGGCGGGGCGCCATCGTCAGCGAGCCAGCCGACGACGGTGTGCGAGCGGATCCCGGCGCTCTTCAACTCGTGGGCCAGGCCCATCGCCAGGCCGGGGGTGCCGATCATCGCCACCCGCACCTGGCGAGAGGACTCGAAGCGGAGGCTGATCGTCGAGGCGAAGAGGGTGACGATCCAGGCGCCGGCGATCGGGATCGCCAGATCCTTGGCGGACTCCGGCTGACCGGCCAGGGCGAACACGGCCAGGGCGACCAGGGCGCCGATCACCGGGACCATCGCCCGGACGACGAAGGAGGCGAGCGGCATCAGCCGCAGCGGCACCCGGTCGCGCTCCAGGGTCAGGCTGGTGGCAAAAACGCCGGCGGCGACGAGGGTGCCGTCGCCGGCACTGTGGAGGTGACTACCGGCCATCAAGCCGGCAGTCACCGCCGGGGCAACGCTGAAAGCGGATATCCCCATCAAGCGCTGCGCACGCAGCGCCGTCTCGCGGGGATATTGCTCTGCGCCGTCCATCTACCTCTAGCTCCTGTGCACTCCAGACGCGGTCAGGCGTCGCAGGGCCAGTCCGGTGCCGGTCAGAACGGCAGCCACCAGGAGCAGGATGCCGACGTCGAGGCCCGTGAAGGGCAGCGAGCCGCTGCTCGAGGTCTCCACAGCGGCGGTGCCGCTGGGGGTAACCGAGGAGGTCGTGAGGTTCGAAACGTCCTTGACCTTCGGTGCGTTGCCGTCTCCACCGGTCTGAACACCGCTGATGGAGCAGTACTGAGCTGCGGTCGGGTCTGAGCCCGCGTTTGCACAATTGGTTTGAGCAAGAGCCTGAGCGGGAAGTACGAAAGCGGCAGCAAGCACCGCCATCGCAATAACCACGCGCAGGCTGGCTTTTATGTTGCTGATTCCAGTCACTGCTGCTTGTTCTCCTTTTCTTCTGCCATCGCCAAAATCAAGTCTGCCGGTACGTTCGCACCTAGATCGGGATGGAACTCACCAAAATGCAGGCGAGTCCGCTCAACCAGGTTCTGCTCGTCATGGGCAATCACGATTGTGCCGCATTCGCATCGGATGATTAGTTTTGGAGCTTGAGTATCGAGGGTTAAGTTGTCGGACATCACGGTCGATCATGCACTACAAGTGTTGCCCTCCCGTGAAGACAGCGTTTCCGTATCGTTTACGTCCATGCCCGAGCTTGAGACGGGCGCTACGCGTATCCAACTTTGCGGGCGCCTCAAAGCAGACGTAAAGGGGAGGCACGTCACCCCCGCCCTCCGCGGCCGCCAGGGCCGGGTCCTGCTCGCCTATCTGGTTCTCAACCGCGGCAGGCCGGTCAGCCGCGACGAACTGATCGCCGCGATCTGGCCTGACAAGCCGCCCGTGAACCCATCCGCCTCGCTGCGCACCCAACTTTCGCACCTGCGCAGCGCCCTCGGTTCCGAGGCCTTGGCGGGGCGCGACACGGTCGAGCTGCGCCTCCCCGAGAACACCTGGATCGACTTCGAGGCCGCCGAGCGCGCGATCCGCGTCGCCGACTCGGCGATCAAGTCCGGCGACTGGCGCGATGCCTGGATCCACGCCCACATCGCTCTCAACATCGCCGGCCGGCCGCTGCTGGCAGGCTTCCAGGCGCCCTGGGTCGACGACGTCCGTCAAGAGCTCGGCGAGCTGGAACTACGCTCCCGCGAGGTCATCGCCCGCGCCGGGATCGGCCTAGGCGGCTCCGAGCTTGCCGGTGCCGAGCGCTCAGCACGGGCCCTGATCCGCGCCGCCCCTTTCCGCGAGACCGGCTACCTGAGCCTGATGGAGACGCTGGTCGCCTCCGGCAACAAAGCCGAGGCGCTGCGCACATACGATCACCTGCGCACCATGCTCAACGAGGAGCTGGGCAGCGCCCCGGGCGCGGATATCCAGGCCCTGCACCGCAGGCTGCTTGGGTAAATCACGCCCAGAGCGCTGTGCACCGCCGCTCGCCGCTCAGCCGACGGTCTTACGCGGCACCAGCACCAGGCGCTTGAACTCGGCGACCAGCACCCCGTCCTGGTTGAGAACCCGGGTGTGGACCTTGACGACGCCGCGGTCGGGCTTCGATTTCGACGGCTTGACCTCCAGCACCTCGGTCTCGCAGAAGAGCGTGTCGCCGTGGAAGACCGGGTTCGGGTGGCTGAGTTCGTCGGTCGCCAGGTTGGCGATCGCCTTGCCGGAGACGTCGGAGACCGACATTCCCAGGGCCAGCGAGTAGACCAGCGGCCCGACGACGACGTTGCGGCCCTGCTGCGACTGCTTCGCATAGACGTCGTTGAGATGGAGCGGATGGTGGTTCATCGTGATCAGGCAGAAGAGGTGGTCGTCGGACTCGGTCACGGTCTTGGCCGGCCAGTGCTTGTAGATGGCGCCGACCTCGAACTCCTCGAGGTAGCGGCCGTAGCTGTGCGCGCCTGACGCCTCGCGCTCGGCCTGGTCAGTGGTCAGCTCGTACTTCTGGTCGCTCATTCTCGGTCTCGTCTCCTGTCGGTTGGGGGGGCGCGGGATCGTATCTGCCGCCCTGCCGCCGACGCTGAGATCTAGACTGCCGCCGATGAAGATCGGAATCGTAGGGTTGGGATACGTCGGCCTGCCACTGGCCGTTGCCTTTGCCGAGGAAAACCACGAGGTGGTCTGCTTCGACGTCGACTCTCGCAAGATCGAGGCGTTGAACGAGGGCAGGAGCTACATCGAGGACATCGCCGACGCCACCCTGGCGCCGCTCGCCGACCGCCTCCACCCCACCTCGCGGCAGGCGGACCTCACCTCCTGCAACGCGATCGTCATCTGCGTCCCGACGCCGCTGACCAGCGCCCGCGAACCGGACCTCACCTACCTGCTCGACGCCGCTTCCTCGATCGCCCAAGTGCTCCAGCCCGAGCAGCTGGTGGTGCTGGAGTCGACCACCTATCCGGGCACCACCCGTGAGCGCCTGGCGCCGATCCTCGAGGAGTCGGGACTGGCGGCGGGCCGCGATTTCCACCTCGCCTTCTCGCCGGAGCGGATCGACCCCGGCCGCACCGACTTCACCGTCCGCACCACGCCGAAGCTGGTCGGCGGCATCACCGAGGCCTGCGCCGAGCGCGCCCGCGAGCTCTACGCGCAGATCTGCGACACCGTCGTCGTTCTCTCCTCGCCGGAGACCGCCGAGCTCTCGAAGCTGCTCGAGAACATCTTCCGCTCCGTCAACATCGCCCTCGTCAACGAGATGGCGCAGCTCTGCGACCGGCTCGGGATCGACATCTGGGAGGTCGTCGACGCCGCCGCGACCAAGCCGTTCGGCTTCATGCGCTTTGACCCGGGGCCGGGGATGGGCGGCCACTGCCTGCCGGTCGACCCCTTCTACCTCGCCTTCAAGGCCCGCGAGCACGACTTCTACCCCGAGTTCATCGAGCTCGCCGGCAAGGTCAACCAGGCCCAGCCGGCCTTCTGCGTGGAGCGGATCGAGCGCACCCTCAACCAGGCCTCGAAGCCGGTCAAGGGCTCGAAGATCCTCGTCCTCGGCGCCAGCTACAAGGCGGGAAGCGGCGATACCCGGGAGTCGCCGGCGCTGAAGATCCTGCGCCTGCTCGACGCGCTCGAAGCAGACCTCTCCTACCACGACGCCTTCGTGCCCTCGCTGCGCGAGCCAGAGCTGGAGTCGGTCGAGCTCGAGGCCGGGCTGGCCGAGGCCGACCTGGTCGCGATCGTCACCGCCCACCCCGGGATCGACTACGCCGACGTGGTCGCCAAAGCACCGCTGGTGATCGACTTCCGCGGCGTCACCCGCGGAATCGAGGCGGAGAACCTCGTCCGCCTCTAGGCCTCGGGCCTAGTGGACTTTCCTCAATTTCGCCCGTTCCTCCTGCCGTTCGACCACCTGGGCGATCAGCTTGAGGACGTTGGAGTCGCCCGAGGCCTTGATGTGGCCGGTCTCGACCGCCTTGCGGTAGCTCTTCAGCGTGCCTTTCTCGGCCAGCTCGTTGAACTGGGGCCGGTCGATTTCGACCAGCACCCGCTCGTCCTGTGAAAGGTCCTTCTTGATCTGCGGGCCCGGCAGCTCGACCCGGTAGAGCTGGATGTCGTGATGGGCCTTCAGCTGCAGGCCGAAGACCAGCTTCAGTTTCTCCAGCGCCGGCACTTCCGCCTGGAAGCGCTCGACGGCGGTGCGGATCAGGTCGGCGGTCGATCCAGCCATAGGCCTAGATCTTGTTCCTCTGCAGGAGCTTCTTGCCGATCACCATGCGCTGGATCTCCGAGGTTCCCTCGCCGATCAGCAGCAGCGGCGCGTCGCGGTAGAGGCGCTCGATCTCGTACTCCTTCGAGTAGCCGTAGCCGCCGTGGATCCGGAAGCAGTCCTCGACGCACTCCTTGCCGGTCTCCGAAGCGAGCAGCTTGGCCATGCCGGCCTCGAGGTCGGAGCGCTCGCCGGCGTCCTTCATGCGGGCCGCTTTGCGGGTGACCAGGCGGGCCGCCTCGATCTTGGTCGCCATGTCGGCGAGCTTGAACTGGATCGCCTGGTGCTGGGCGATCGGCTTGCCGAAGGTCTTGCGCTCCTGGCTGTAGCGGAGGGCGAGCTCGAGGGCGCGCTGGGCGATGCCGACGCCACGGGCGGCGACGTTGACGCGGCCGACCTCGAGCGCGTCCATCATCTGGCTGAAGCCCTCGCCGATCCCGGCCTCCTCGCCGCCGAGCACGCGCTCGGGCGGGCACTTGTAGCCGTCGTAGACGAGCTCGGTCGACTCGACGCCCTTGTAGCCCATCTTCTTGATCTTGGGCGGCACGACCAGGCCCTCGAAGTCGCCGCTGTTGGTTTCGACCCAGGGCTCCTTCTCAGTGATGAAGCAGGTCATGCCCTTGTAGGCGGGCTCGGCCTTGGGGTCGGTCTTCATCAGGACGAAGACGACGCTGGAACCGAGGCCGTTGGTGACCCACATCTTCTGGCCGTTCAGCTCCCAGTTGCCGTCCTCGCCCTTCTTGGCGGTGGACTTGATGCCCTGGACGTCGGAGCCGACCTCGGGCTCCGACAGCGAGAAGGCGGCGCGGATCTCGCCGGTCGCCATCTTCGGCAGGAAGTACTGCTTCTGCTCGTCGGTACCGAACTTCATCAGCAGGTAGGAGCCGATGAAGTGGGTGTTGACGACGCCGGAGATCGAGATCCAGCCGCGCGAGAGCTCTTCGACGATCATCGCGTAGGTGGTCAGGTCAAGCCCCATGCCGCCGTACTCCTCGGGGATCGTCACCCCGAACAGGCCGAGCTCTTTCATTTCCTCGACGATCTGCTCCGGGAAGGAGTCCTCGTGGTCGAAGTGCTCGGCGTTGGGGATGATCTTCTCGTCGGCGAACTGGCGGACCATCTCGGTGATGTCGCGCTGAAGGTCGGTCTGCTCGCTGTAGGCGGCGGTGTCTACGGCCATGGCTCCTAGCTCGTCAAGTCGTGGGATACCGGCGGCGCACGGGGGCGGCCACCGGACGCGGGTCGGCCAAGGATATCGCCGCCGGGTCGGCGCCGGGGTCGATGGCCCGCAGCGGCGCCGCCGCCTTGAGCAGCATCTCGGCGTACTCGGCCTCCGGATCGGACTGCAGGACGATCGCGCCGCCGGCGCCGATCGTGGCCGCGCCGGCATCGAGGACGACGGTGCGGATGGTGACGCTGAGGTCGCAGGCGCCGCCGAGGCCGAGGAAGCCGATCGCCCCCGAGTAGATGCCGCGCGCGGCGCCCTCGAGCTCGTCGAGGATCTCCATCGTGCGCAGCTTCGGCGCCCCGGTCATCGAGCCGGGCGGGAAGCAGGCGCGGACGCAGTCGAGCGCGGAGGTGCCGGGACGCAGGCGACCGGTGACCGTCGAGACCAGCTGGTGGACGGTCTCGTAGGTCTCCACCTCCATCAGTGCCGGCACCTCGACGCTGCCAACCGCGCAGACGCTGCCGAGGTCGTTGCGGAGCAGGTCGACGATCATCAGGTTCTCGGCCCGGTTCTTCTCGTCGCCGCGCAGGTGGGCGGCGAGGCGGGCGTCCTCCTCCGGGGTCCTGCCGCGGCGACCGGTGCCCTTGATCGGCTTGGCTTCGACGTGGGCGCCGCGATCGACTCGGAGGAAGCGCTCCGGAGACGAGCTCAGCACCGCCAGGTCGCCGAAGCGCAGGTAGGCGGAGAACGGCGCGGGGTTGACCCGCCGCAGCCGCATATAGATGTCGAGCGGGTCCTCCTCGACCTCGGCTTCGATCGTGTTCGTGAGGCAGACCTCGTAGCTCTCGCCTTCCCGCAGGCGCTCGCCGCACTCGGCGATGTCCTCCAGGTAGCGACTGTGGGATCGGGCGAGGCGCAGGGAGGCAGGGGAGGACTCGTCTGAGCAACAGCGGGGAGGCTCCGCCGAGTCCTCCCCTGCCTCCCCACTCGTCTTTCCTGCCCCCAGAGCCGACAAGTGAGAAGTTGTGGCGGAGAGCCAGTCATCGGCCACGTCCTCGCCACCGGTCTCGTGCAGGCAGAGCAGGTGGATGTCACCACGCTCGTGGTCGAAGGCGACGAGCCGATCGGTGAAGACGAAGGCGGCATCGGGAAGCGGCGAGGTGTGAGCGTGAGCGCCGCCGCACTCGACCTTGAGCTCGTAGCCGAGATAGCCGGCGAAGCCGCAGTCGAAGTCGAAGGGCAGCTCGGCGGCGAGCGGGCGCAGGCGGCGGCGCTCGCGCTCCAGGTAGTCGAAGATCGATTCGGCCCGGACCTCGGTCTTACCGCCGCGCTCGACCGTCACCTCACCGGCCTCGACCTCGTAGGAGATCGTCGCGCCGAGGGGACCCGAAGCGTCGCCCATGAACGAGAAGCGCGCCCCCTCTCCCGGCCGACTGCTGTCGAGCCAGAATGCGTTGGGACTGTCGCCATAGAGCGCGGAGAAGACCCGCCGCGGGTCGATCGCGCAATCGAGCCGCTTCACCCGCAGCCGCAAATCTAAATCCCGCGGTTCCTTGGTTACGTAGTCCGTCCCAAAGGAACCACGAGCTGTCGAGTTGCTCTCACTATGCGAGAGGAACTCGACACCGGGCCCCACCCCACCCGAAGCAGCGAAGCTGAGGTCGCGGAAGTTGGCGAGCAGGCGCCGGCCGTGCTCTGTCGCGATCGACTCGGGGTGGAACTGGACACCCCACTGGGGACGGGAGCGGTGGGCCAGCGCCATCGCGACGCCGTCGTCGGACCGGGCGATCTCCTCGAGTTCGGCGGGCAGCGGACGGGCCAGGCAGAGCGAGTGGTAGCGGGCCGCCTCGAAGCGGCGCGGGATGCCGGCGAAGAGCGGCGCGCCGGCGTGCTCGACCGCGCGGATGCGCCCGTGCAGCGGCTCGGGGGCGCGCACCACCTGGCCACCGTGGGCCCAGCCGATGCCCTGGTGGCCGAGGCATACGCCCAGCAGCGGCTGCTCGCAGCGGCGGATCGCCTCGGCGCAGACGCCGAAATCGCGGTCCCGCTCGGGGCGACCCGGCCCCGGTGAGAGGACCACGTTGTCGAACTCCAGGCGCGAGAGCTCGTCCCAACTCGCCTCGTCGTTGCGGGCGACGATCGGCTCGGCTCCGTTGACCTCAGCCAGCAGCTGGAAGAGGTTGTAGGTGAAGGAGTCGTAGTTATCGATCAGCAGTGTCAGCATGTCCCAGGCACTGTCAAGCAAAATACCCCTGCGATGACGACCCCCTCACCACCCGACCCGGAGCTCGGCATCTTCGAGACCATGCTCGTGCTCGCCGGCAGGCCGATCGAGCTGGACACTCATCTGGATCGGCTGGAGGCGAGCCTGGAGGCGCTGTTCGGATTGGCGCTGCCGGTCGAGGCGCGCGAGCTGGTCAACGGGCGAGCCGCCGGCATCGACCTCGGGCGTCTGCGGCTCACGGCCGCGCCGGCTGCCGCTGGAGTCGCCTATGACGCGATCGCCCGGGAGATCGACCCACGGGTCTCCTTCCCGGACTGGGAGCACGGCCCCGAATTGCTGGCGCAGCCGCTCGCCGGCGGCCTCGGCTCCCACAAGTGGGCGGACCGCTCGCGCCTGCGGGGCGCGGCGGAGGGCACCGTCCCGCTGCTCCTCGATCGCGACGACGAGGTGCTCGAGGCCGGTTGGGCCAACGTCTTTGCCGCCTTCGACGGAGCGCTGGTCACACCCAGGGCCGATGGGCGCATCCTCGCCGGGATCACCCGCGCCGCCGCAATCGCGATCGCCCGCGAAACCGGTATCGAGGTGCAGGAGCGCCGGCTCGGGCACGATCAGCTGCTGGAGGCCGACGAGGTCTTCCTGACCGGGTCGATACGGGGAGTGGCGCCGGCGCGGGCGCTCGACGGGGAGGCGCTGCCGAAAGCCGGGAGGATCAGCCGCCTGGTCGGCGATGCCCTGCGGCGGCGCTGGATCCCGGTGGCCGGCGCGGCAGGCGCTCGAGAGCACGCAGCCTCGCCACCACCCGATCGGCTCGCTCGCTGAAGCTGCGCAGGCTGGCGTCATCCTTGGACGGACTCGCGACAGCCACCTGAGCAACCACCTCGGAGCGCCGCGATGCAGCCGTCCGGCTTGTGTCCAGCGCTGCCTCGCTCGCCCGCTCGGCCATCTCGGCTGCCCGGCGGGCCTGCTTGGCGGCATCGATCGCGACGGCGCCGACCATGCCGACCGCCTCCTCCGAGGCCCGGGCAATCGCCAGCGCCTCGTCGATCCGCAGCTCCAGGTCTGCCAGCAGCGGCGGCGCCGAGCCCTCGGGGAGCAGCCAGTCCTGCGTACTGTCGCGCTTGCTTCCCTCCATGACCCCGCAATTTACGGCGAGCGCAGGCGGCAAACGCGTTGAACTTTGGCCGGCCCCCCTTCGAATACATTCTTGGGGTCCGAGCGAACGACCCTTAGGAGCAGTGTGAGAAACCCCAGAGACTTCTTTCAGCCGCAGGCGATGGGCGCCCCCGAGCCACTTCGGGAGATCCCCGTCACCCCCTCGCGGATGATCCACTTCCTCGACTTCTCGAACGAGAAAATGGTCGCCAAGGCGGCCGCCATCGCGGAAAAGACCGACATCCTGCTCGGCAACCTCGAGGACGCGATCCCGGTCGACCGCAAGGAGGCGGCGCGCCAGGGGCTGATCAAGGCCGCGAACGAGTCCGACTTCGGGAGCACGGCGCTGTGGACCCGGATCAACTCGCTGGAGAGCCCCTGGGTGCTCGACGACCTCACCACGCTGGTCGGTGAGATCGGCGACAAGCTCGAGGTCGTGATGGTGCCGAAGGTCGAGGGCGCCTGGGACATCCACTACGTCGACCGCCTGCTGGCCCAGCTCGAGGCGAAGGCCGGCCTGGAGCGGCCGATCCTGATCCACGCGCTGCTGGAGACCGCCCAGGGCGTCGTCAACGTCGAGGAGATCGCCGCCGCCAGCCCGCGCATGCAGGGGATGAGCTTCGGCCCGGCCGACCTCGCCGCCTCGCGGCGGATGAAGACCACCCGCGTCGGCGGCGGCCACCCCGGCTACCGCGTGATGGAGGACCCGGCCGACCCCGAGAACCCCGAGGCCGACCGCGTCAGCGCCCAGCAGGACCTCTGGCACTACTCGATCGCCCGCATGGTCGACGCCTGCGCCTCGACCGGGATCCTGCCCTTCTACGGCCCCTTCGGCGACATCAAGGACACCGCCGGCTGCGAGACCCAGTTCCGCGCCGCCTTCCTGATGGGCTGCGTCGGCGCCTGGTCGCTGCACCCGGTGCAGATCGGCATCGCCAAGAAGGTCTTCAGCCCGCCGCCGGACGAGGTCAAGTTCGCCAAGAAGGTCCTCGAGGCGATCCCCGACGGCCGCGGCGTCCACATGATCGACGGCAAGATGCAGGACGACGCCACCTGGAAGCAGTGCAAGGTGATGGTCGAGCTGGCCGAAATGCTGGCCAAGAAGGATCCGGAGCTTGCAGAGGCTTACTCGCTGTAAACGGAGGGGCTTTCAGCTATAACAAAGAGACTTGAGCAAACTCGATGCCAATAGGGAAGTCTTCGACCGCGACGCCGCGGTCTATACGGACCTCGCCCTGATGCCACCGGAGCGCAGGGTGATGTCGATGCTGCGCGACCGCCTCAGCGAGATGGAGATGCTCGACATCGGCATCGGCGCCGGCCGGACCGCCTACACATTCTCGGGCCTGGTCCGGCGCTACGTCGGCATCGACTACTCGCCGCGCATGATCGAGAGGGCCAGAGCCCTGCTCGACGGGGAGAGTGGGACCGAGCTCAAGGTCGGCGATGCCCGCGACCTCTCCTCGGTCGGTGGCCCTTTCGACTTCGTCCTCTTCAGCTTCAACGGCATTGACGCCGTCGGCCACGAGGATCGCGGGCGGATCCTCGCCGGGGTGCGCAACGTGCTCAAGCCGGACGGCAGCTTCTTCTTCTCAGCGCACTCAACCGGAGCGCTGCCACTATCGAGCAGAAGATGGGGAGGCGGAAAGCGGGCGGACACCCGTTCAGGCCACATCTACGACTTCGCCAAGGACGCCCGCTTCGCCTGGAAGGTGCGCAAGAGCAACCGGGAGATCGACCTCGCCGCCATCCGCGAGCGAGGCTGGGGGGTCGTTCGCGACGGCGCCCATCGCTTCGACCTGCAGGTCTACTACGTCGACCCGGCCGAGCAGCTGTCGCAACTGAGTCGAGCCGGACTCGACGTGACGGCGGTCTTCGACGGTGCCGGCCGGGAGATCGAGCCGCTGCAGAGGCGTCGCGATCCCAGTCTGCACTATCTCTGCCGCCCGCTGTAGATCACGACCTGGGCCGCCTCGCTCGCGGACGAGAACTCCGACCCTCGCTCGTGGGCGGCTCAGTCGGAGAGGACCCGCTCCAGCTCGCGGTCGAGCAGCTCCGCGGCGGCGCGTTGGGCAGACACCGAACGTAGGGTGTGATCGCTGCCGGGCAACTCACGGAGTGCAAGGTTCGGCCATCTCTCCAGATTGTCGAGGATGCCTTCCGCGGCTAGTTCCGTTGCCAGAGCCTCGTCGCCGGAGAACGCCATCACAAGGCTGGTGCCTGAGTTGCGGAGGAGGTCGAGATCGGAGCCGATCTCCGAGCGGCTTGCCGACCCGGCGGAGCGGCCGCCGAGGCGGCCCCAGGGCGAGGTGAGCTTCGCGGCAACAAGACGGGCGAACTCCACCGGAGTCAGGATCCGGACTTCTCCCCGGTACAGCTTTCCCCACCAGCGCCGCTGGAACATCCGGTCGAACTTGCGGGCTTCGCGCTGTTTGAGCAGGTTGTCGTGCCAGGTGAGCGCGCCAGCGTTGAGCAGCAGGGCGGTCTCGGCCCGCCGGTCGGAGAGCGCCGCCCGAAAGGACCAGTAGCCGCCGGCGCAGAGGCCGGCGAGGAGGAAGCGGTTGCCCAGCCCCCGCCGTTCGAGCGCATCCATGACCTTCCTCACCTGCTGCTCGAACTCCGGCACGTAGAAGGCGGCGACATCGGAGCGCTTGCTGTCGTCGCCGTCGGCCTCGCCGATCCCCTCGAGGTCGATTCGCAACACCGGCACACCGCGGGCGGCCCAGCGCCTCGAAGTCTCGACCCAGAGGCGGTTGGGGCCGGTATGGCGGACGGCGCCAGCATTGAGGAGGACTGCACACAGGCCCTCGCCAGGATGATCGAGCGGCTCGGCGAGGACGCCGAAGGCGTTTCCGAACCACTGCTTGACGAGCATCGGCGTCTCTCGCACCCGTCTGCCGTCGACCTCCACCTCGAGCGCGACCGCCTGCGCGTGCCCCGAAGGATCGAGGGTGAGGTCCCCTGGCGCGGCGCGGTCGCCTGGAAGGGCCTCCCGGTCGCCACCGCGCAGCCAGGTCGCGACGCTCTTGTCCACCCCGGCAGGCAGTTCGGTGCTCTCGGGGTGGGCGACCATCGTTCCCCAGCCGGCACCATCCCCGACCGCCGTCTCCACCCCGGCGCGCTCGAAGCGGTCGCGCAGCTGCGGGTCGGGCTCGATGCCGTCGCGGCCAAGGAGAAGCGCTCGCCGCAGGGATGCACCGGGCGAGACCTCCGGATCAAGCGAGCGCAGCGAGTCCAGCGTCTCGGCGCTGAGCACGAAGCCGCCCGCCTCCAACCAGCCCTCCGGCAGATCGGATCCCGGCCCCTGATCGGCCCGCCGACCGGCTTGCAGCCGGGAGAACGCCTGGGCTTCGCGGACGAAGGAGCGGCCGTTGGCGGGCGCGCCCCAGAGCGCGATCTCCTCGATCCTCGCCCCTCTTGCCAGGCTCTCACGGGCGAGCAGCCCGCCGAGGCCCAGCCCAATCGCCACCAGCCGCGAGGACCCGGTCGTCTCCCGCAGCCACTCGGTCGCCCTGGCGGTGGCGCCGACCCAAGACTCCAGCCGGTCGGCATCCGCCGGCATGCCGGCGCTGTCCCCGGTCGCGGGAAGATCGAAGCGCAGCGTCGGATGTCCGCTCGCCGCCAATCGCTCGGCCCAGAGGCGACGGCTACGGTATGAGGCGACCTCGTCCCAGCCCCATGGGGCGCAGATCAGCACCGCGGCCCCGGGCGTAGCGCCCGGCGGCGGCGTGTGGAAGACACCGAAGACAATGTCCAGCGCCGTTTCGAGGTAGATGGGGATGGCGGGTGCCATGGGTGGCGATCAGCCCGGGGTGGGCACGGTGACGCGGCCCTGCAGGTTTAGTGCGGTGACGGTGATCGGGCCGCCGGCCGGCTCGAGTTCAGTCGCTGCCAGATTAACCGTCCGGGTCTGTCCGGGCTCCAGCGAAAATGCATCGTCCTCCGGCGAGCGCCCCGCCGCCCGGATGCGCAGACCGTAGACGAACCGCCGGCTCTTCAGTGAGAGCGCCACCGACCCATCCGGGCCCGCCGTTACGTCCAGCTCCAGCCCGAGCCGCTCCGACGATTCCACCGCGGCCGGCCTCCCGCCCGGCAGCTGGACCGCCTGCGATAGCAGCTCGACGCCTCCATCACCTTCCCTCTCGATGCCGGCGACGATCAGATCCTGTGCCGGCGGCCCGAAGCGGTAGGCCCAGGAGGCGTCGACGAAATGGCCGAGCAAGGACTCCAGGTCGAAGGAGAGCGCGCCATGCGCATCGATCTCCAGATCCCGCCGCGCCTCTCCGACCTGCTGTTCGAAGTCCCGGTAGAGGGCGACGCGCAGGTTCGCCGCCAGTGGCGTGGGGCCCTCATTGGCAACGTGCACTGCGATCCCACTGAGGCCCTCGTCGGTCATCCAGACAGCGATCGGCGCCAGCGCCCGGCGCAGGTGGTGGTAGGCGCACTTCGGCACCCCGGCGTGGTCGACGACTCCCCAGCCCGCGCCGGGTGCCAGATCCCGCATCCACAGCACCAGCCCGCCCCCACAGGGAGAGCCGGCGCGACGCCACTCGCCGAAGACCGCCGCCATCGCCTCACCGGAAACGGCTCGGGACAACTCCAGGTAACGCTCGTGGTCGTAGCGGCGCAACTCGCCGGGATCAACGTCGAAGAACAGGGCCAGGTAGTGATCGCGGACGTCGTCGAAGTCCCAGCCGGTTCCCGCGTCGCGGGGCACTCCGGCCTTCCAGCGCGGATGGTGGACGACGACGTCGCCCGGGGCATCGGGAAGGATCGCCTCCACCCCGGCCTGATCAGGGACGTTGGCGAAGGCCAGGCACTCGGCGGCGAAGCGGACCTCGGCGCGGCGGACGTCCTCGAGCGGGCGGCGGTAGCCGCCGACCCCATAGTAGTTGGCGACCCCGCGATCGGGCCGGAAGGGTCGCGCGCCGCCGCAGGGAGCTGAGGGCAGGTAGATGGCGTCGACCTCCGCCTGCGCGACCAGCCGCGGCAGCAGCTCGCAGAACAGCTCGCCGCGGCCGAGCTCGGGGTCGAGCCCGAGCATCGCCACCTGCTGCTCGATCTCGCTGTTCCCGCACAGCACCGCCAGGCTCGGCCGGGCGCCGATCGCAGCAAGGAGCGCCGTCGCCTCCGCCTCGACAGTGCCGCGAAAGCCTTCGTCGGCAATCGGGTAGTCGAAGTTGGCGAACATGAAGTCCTGCCAGACCAGCACTCCCAGCTCGTCACAGAGGTCGTGGAAGGCCGGGCTCTCATAGGTCGCGGTGCCGGGGATGCGCAGCATGTTCATGCCGGCGTCGCGAGCCCGCTCGACGGCGGCTCGGAGGCTTTCCTCCGCCGGGGCGAGGCCGACGATGTCATCCGGGGTCCAGACAGCGCCGCGGGCGAAGACGCGGATGCCGTTGACGTGCAGGTCGAGGCCGTCTTCCTCGGCACTATGGCCGGCACCCGGGCCGGCTGCGAGGTCGCGGAAGCCGACCCGGCCGGCGTTCACAGTCAGCGGTCCGCCGGGCGTCTCCAGCAACAGTCGGACCTCGTGCAGAGCCGGCTCGCCGTGCGTGTGCGGCCACCAGCGGGCCACATCCGCAACGGTGAGCTCTCCCACGGCCTCCGCCCGCTCGGCGCCTGGACGCAGCTCCAGATCGGCGCAGTGCTCCCCCGAGACTCCGGACAGCTCGACCGCGACCCCGCTCGGGAACGCTCCGTCGAGCACGCGCAGGCACACCCGCACCGAGAGCACCCCATCGTCGCCATCGAGGCGAGTACGCAGGTCGAGCCGGTCGAGAGCGACGCGGCGGCGGCGCTCCAGCCAGACCGGGCGCCATGGCCCGACCGCGGCCGGGCCGGGTGCGAAGCCAGGGGCCCTGCCCAGCAGCATCGTGCGGAAGAAGCGCAGGTTGCCGGCGGCGAGCTTGGTGCGCCAGCGCGCCCGCGGCTTGCGGCGGGCCCCGAGCAGCGGTCCGAGCGCACGGCAGCGGACCGCCAACTCGTTCCCCCCCGAACGCAGCAGCATTCCGACGTCGAGCGCGTGGGCGGCGAACATTGAGTCGCTCTTCAAGAAAAGAGAGCCGTTGAGGAAGACCTCGGCCACGGTCGCGATGCCGCCGAGGCGGAGCAGAACCTCTTCACCCTCGGCGGCCGGCTCGGCCTCGAACTCGGCGCGGAACCACCAGTCCTCGGCGTCGAAGTCGCGCTGGTCCCCGGGTTGCCAGCGCCCCGCCTCCCACAGCGCCGCAGCCGCAGTGCCAGGCACGGTGGCCGGCGTCCAGTCGAGGTCCCCGATCGCCGCCGGGTCGGTGTGGGAATCGGGCGGACAGGCCACCGCCTGCCAACCGGAGTCCAAGGGCAGCATCTCGCAGCCCTCGACCTGAGCGAGCGGCGGCGTCAGCGCAGTGTGCTGAGGGTCATGCGAGGGCATCGTCCAGCTTCGCGAAGCTCTCCTCCCAGGCGGCGGCCATCGCCCCAACCGCAGGACCGGGATCGAACTCGCGCCGGCGGGCGAGCTTGAAGGAAAGCGTCTTGCAGCCGTCGACAATTGCGCTCATCGAGGCCGCGGCAGGGGCGTCTGAATCGCCGAGCACCCACTCGACGTGGGAGGCGCCGACCTCGAAGGCCGAGCCGACCATCCGCACCGTCGCGAAGGCGTAGTCGTGGTAGGCGGCGGCGTCACCCTCGAGCAGCCGCGGCAGGTCAAGGGCAAGCTGAGCGCCGAAGCGCTCGAAGGGGTTGGTTGGGGGCCGCCGGGCAACGTTCGCGGCAAGCATCTGCCTGGCCGTCGCCCGCTGCCCCTCTGCTCCCAGGTCCGGCCCGGCGTCGAACCGCGCCAGCTCCGTATACGGCGGCAGCACGTCGTCGGAAAACTCGCGCCCGAGCCGGAAGATGCCGCGGTAGTCCTCGCCCTCGAGCTCGAAGTAGCCCGGCCCGTGGAAGTAGCGCAGCCGCTCCGCGCCGGGGTCGATCGCCTCGGCGACGACCGAGCTCTTAACGTGTTCGCGCCGATAGGCGGTGGC
This sequence comes from uncultured Solirubrobacterales bacterium, assembly GCA_963735235.1. Classification (GTDB taxonomy): domain Bacteria; phylum Actinomycetota; class Thermoleophilia; order Solirubrobacterales; family 70-9; genus VAYN01. Next base: position 393,064 of record CAVTKD010000014.1, read on the forward strand.
GGCGGTATCGGGCAGGTACCAGGAGTCGAGCTCGACGACCAGTGTCCGCCCCAGCCCGATCTGCTCGGCGATCTGCTCGGGCAGCGGCCGGTAGGGCTGCATCTCGTGGATGTCGATCCCGTAGAGCCGCTCGACGTCCTCCGGGCGCGGCTTGAAGAAGGTCCACTGGTCGCCCTCGAAGTCGACGGCGAGCACGCAGCCCATCATCGCCAGCGGCTCGTCGCCGCGAGCATGAACAAGCTCGATGAGGATGTCGGTGTAGCAGTTGGTCTCGGTGTAGACGCGGTCGGTGCCGTGTAACGAATGGGGCCGGTAGGCGTCCGGGTCGAGGCCGAGCAGGCTCGTCATGCCGGCGCCGGTCGCGCTCACGAGAGTCCCAGCTCCTCCCGGATCGCGGCCGGCCAGACGTCCGCGTCGAGGCCGTGCTTGCGCAGCAGGGCAAGGGTGATCCGCTCCAGGCCGAAGCCGAGGCAAGCGGTGTGGGCAACCCCCCCGTCGGCTTCCATCTCGATTCCGTAGGTCGATGAGAAGTGGTCCTGGTGGTAGTTGAAGGAGGCGACCGCGGTCGGCTCGTCCCCGGCGATCGGGACGAGGATCTCGAACTTCAGCTCCTGGGCGCGCTGGCTGCGGGCCAACAGGCGGCCGCTGCGGCCGAAGAAGGGATCGCTGGCGACATCGAAGTCGGCGTCGAGACCGACCGAGCGCAGCAGCCCGACGGCGCGGTCGCGCCAGGCGTCGCGCCACTCGGCAACCGTCTCCGGCTCGCCGATGCGGACGATCTCGCGCTGGTGGAACATCTGCAGCCGCGCGGGGTCGCCGGAGGGCTCGTGACGGAAGACGTAGGAGCCGCCGGCGTCGACGGTGATGCCTCCGGTGGCGAGCCTGCCGCGCGCGGCGATCGCCGGGTAGACCGGGTAACAGGCAGCGGGAGTGAGGACGAGGTCGGTCATATCCTGGTGCTCGCTCCAGTCCTCGTGGCGTTCGGCGCGCTTCTCCTGCTCGGCCGCCTGCTCCTCGTCGCCCTCGAAGGAGAAGATCGAGCCGGCCAGGTGCGGGAACGACTTCAGGTAACCGATCTCCTCCAGCCGGCGGCGTGGCAACAGCGGCGGGAAGACGAGGTGCTCGGCGCCGTCGGCCTCGGCGGCGCCGGTGACCAGCGCATCGAAGGCCCAGCGCACCCGCTCGAAGCCCTCACCGCGCCCGTAGACGCCGGAGACGCCGCTGTCGATCAGCAGGCCGGCGTCGAAGAGCTCGGCGAGGAACGCGTCCTGGTCCGGGGTGCCAGGGCGGAACTCGGCCATGGCTAGACCTCCTTGGCGATCAGCAGCAGGCTGGCATCCGTCTTGTGGATGCGCTCGTTGGCGACCATCAGGCAGGCCGACATCGTGTCCCGCAGGTGGCGGCCGACGCTGAACGGTGTGTCGTTCTTGTAGCCGACGATGCCGCAGACTCCGAGCGCGCCCTGGCAGACCTTGGGCGCCTGTTCTGAGGCGGCGATCTTGAGGTTGTTGAAGCGCAGGATCGTCGCCATCTCCGAGAGCTTGGCGCGGTCCTGCTCGGAGGTGTCGCAGAACTCACGCAGGGCCAGAGAGACCTCGGCGCGCAGCAGCGACAGCTCGCTCATCAGTTCGGAAAGGCGGATCGCGGCGGGCAGCGGCTCGCCGGGCTTGCGCTTGGCGGCGGCGCGGACGAAGGCGCGGGCACGGTCGAAGGCGTCGGTGGCGACCCCCAGCCAGACGTGAGACCAGAAGATGTGGGAGACCGGGGTCATCGACTCGGTGGCAATCTCCGAGAACGGTGTCGAGAGGATCTGCTCGACCGGGAACTCGGCCGAGGCGACGAAGCCGGGAGAGCAGGTGCCCCGCATCCCGAGCGGGTCCCAGGTCCCCTGCGGCTCGAGCTTCATCTGCTCGGCGCGGGTCAGGACCAGCACCTGGTCGCCGCCCTCGGCGTCCGGGGAGCGGCGCAGCGTGGTCAGGAAGGCGTCGGCGTGGTTGCCGTAGGAGACGGTGGGCGCCTGCTTCTCGAAGCTGACGATGCCGTCGGCCGGCTCGGAGACGGCGCCGACCGACTTGCCCATGTCGCCACCGGTGCCGACCTCGGAGGTGATCGAGGCGACCAGCAGCTGCTTGTCGACCACCTCGCGCAGGTAGCCCTCGAACCAGGCTGAGCCGTCGAGGTGGCGGATCATGCAGGCGATTTGGATCTGATGCATCGCGAAGACCATCCCCGAGGCACCGCATTTGCGGCCCAACTCGAAGCAGGACTCGGCAATCGCCTCGAAGGAGGCGCCGCCGCCGCCCAGCGAAGTGGGGATCAGGGCCGAGAGCGCCTTCGCCTCGCGCAGGGCGTCGACGGTCTCCCGGGGAAAGCGGGCGGAGCGATCGACGTCGTCGGAATTAGGGCCGGCGACATCGGTCGCGATCCGGCGCACCGTCGCAAGCAACTCTTGGTCGACGCTGGTGTCGGTGGCACTCATACCGCGGCCGCCTTTACTTCCTCCAGCGCCGCGGCGATCGAGGAGATGCTCTCGAAGACGCTGCGCTTCAGCATCGAGTCGAGGAATTCGATGTCGAAGGTGTCCTCCAAGGCGATCATCACGTTGACACTCGCGTGCGAGGTCATCCCGGCCTGGTAGAGGTCGGAGTCGTCGTTGAGAGTGCCGATGTCAACTGAAAGTTGCCCGTGATCTTTGATGACCTGTCGGATCTGTTCCTTCATGCTCGCCTCACTGATCGGCCCGGGGCCAGTTGGCCTTTAATTACGGCTCGCTCATCTCGAGCGAGCGCAGAGCCTACGTGGTTACGACCGAGGCCGCAGCAAAACCGCCCTCGTGGGTGAGACTCAACGCCAACTCGGTTATTCCGGCCTCTTGGGCAAGCTCAGCCGCCCGCCCGGAAAGCTCCAGCCGGACTTCTCCGGAAGGCTCTGAGCGGACCTCGATCGTGGTCAGCCGCACTTCCTCGCCGGCACCCGGGAGAGCCTTGATCGTCGCCTCCTTGGCGGCGAAGCGGGCCGCCAGGCGCTCCGGCTCGATCCGCCCCGAGGGGCCACGGCAGTCATCAACCTCGCCCTCGGTGTAGACGCGCTCCAGATAGTGATCGCGGTGGGAACCGCGCAGCGTCTCGGCCACGGTGTCCACCGAGATCAGGTCGATGCCGACTCGAAGTGCCATGGATGCAGTCTATTCAGTGGGAGTGGCGTCTAGGATGCCGCCGATGAAGAGACTCCTGGGCGGGCGCAGCAACAACGAGATCCTCGACTCGATCACCACCTCGCGCCTCGCGCGCACCCTCAGCCCCCTGGCCCAAGTCGCCAAGCGCAATGCGCTGCTCTCACTGAGCTACGAGAACACGAAGATCCTCACGCCCAGCTTCGCCTACACGCGCTCCGAGGAAATCGAGGGCGACTATGCCGAGTTCGGCGTCTGGACCGGCCGCACCTTCGTCGAAGCCTGGCGGGTGGCGAACGCCTTCCCGGGCCCGGACCGCCGCTTCTTCGCCTTCGACTCATTCGAAGGGCTGCCCGAGGTTGAGGGCGCCGACGACACCGGGCGCTGGTCAGCGGGAGAGTTCAGCGCCGACCGCAGCGGCTTCGAAGCCCGCCTGCGCCGCGCCGGCCTGCCGAAGGAGCAGGTGCATATCGTGGAAGGCTTCTTCGACGCGACCCTGGCCCAGCCCGAGCGGATCCCGCTCGAGAAGGTCGCGATCGCCTGGGTCGACTGCGACCTCTACTCCTCGACCGTACCGGTGCTCGACTACCTGACGCCGCGCCTCTCCCAGGGTGCAATCCTGATCTTCGACGACTGGTTCTGCTTCAAAGGCGACCCGCAGAAAGGCGAGGCGAAAGCCTGCGGTGAGTGGCTTGAACGCAACCCCCAGATCAGCCTCGTGCCCTGGCGCCAGTACAACTGGGCCAGCCAGGCCTTCATCGTCCGCCGCACGGATGCGGCGGACGAGTAGAGCGACTGTGGTTCAGACGGTGGGCTAGGCGCCGAGGCGCTCTTCCAGCGCCTCGAGCTGGGCGCTGATCTCCACCGGCAGCTTGTCGCCGAACTTGGCGAGGTGCTCCTGGACCTGGGGCAGCTGCGCCTTGACCAGCTCGGTGTCGACGCTGAGCAGCTCCTGCATCGCCTCCGGGGAGACGTTGAGGCCCTCGGTGTTGATCGCGCCCTCGGTCGGCAGCAGGCCGATCGGGGTCTCGACGGCGTCGGCCTTGTCCTCGCAGCGGCGGAAGACCCACTCGAGGACGCGGCTGTTCTCGCCGAACCCGGGCCAGAGGAACTTGCCGTCGGCGTCTTTGCGGAACCAGTTGACGTAGAAGACCCGCGGCAGGTCCGCGCCCTCGCGCTTGCCGGCCTGGAGCCAGTGGGCGAAGTAGTCGGCCATGTTGTAGCCGCAGAACGGCAGCATCGCCATCGGGTCGAAGCGCAGCTGGCCGACGGCGCCGGCCGCGGCGGCGGTGGTCTCGGAGGACATCGTCGCCCCCATGAAGACCGCGTGCTCCCAGTCGAAGGCCTCGTGGACCAGCGGCACCACGGTGGCACGGCGGCCGCCGAAGAGGAAGGCGTCGATCGGCACCCCGGCAGGGTCCTCCCACTCGGGCGCGATCGAGGGGCACTGCGAGGCGGGGGTCGTGAAGCGCGCGTTCGGGTGCGCGGCCGGCGTCTCGGACTCGGGGGTCCAGTCGTTGCCGTGCCAGTCGATCGCGTGCGCCGGCGCCTCGCCGGTCATCCCCTCCCACCAGATGTCGCCGTCGTCGGTCTTGGCGCAGTTGGTGAAGATCGAGTTGCGCTCGATCGTGTCCATCGCGTTGGGATTGGTCTTGTGGCTGGTGTTCGGGGCGACGCCGAAGAAGCCGGCCTCGGGGTTGACCGCGTAGAGGCGGCCGTCCTCGCCGAACTTCATCCAGGCGATGTCGTCGCCGACCGTCTCGACCTTCCAGTCGGGCAGGGTCGGGACCAGCATCGCCAGGTTGGTCTTGCCGCAGGCCGACGGGAAGGCGCCGGTGACGAACTTGACCTCTCCCTCGGGCGAGGTCAGTTTGAGGATCAGCATGTGCTCGGCCAGCCAGCCCTCGTCGCGGGCCATCGCCGAGGCGATCCGCAGCGCGAAGCACTTCTTGCCGAGCAGGGCGTTGCCGCCGTAGCCGGAGCCGAAGGACCAGATTTCGCGGCTCTCGGGGTAGTGGACGATGTACTTGTTGTCCTCGTTGCAGGGCCAGGAGACGTCTTCGACCCCCGCCGTCAGCGGCATCCCGACCGAGTGGACGCAGGGGACGAACTCACCGTCGGCGCCAAGCACGTCGAGGGCGGCCTTGCCCATCCGGGTCATGATCCGCATCGAGACCGCGACGTAGGCGGAATCGGTCAGCTGCACGCCGATTTCGGAGATCTCGGAGCCGAGCGGGCCCATCGAGAAGGGGACGACGTACATTGTGCGGCCCTTCATCGAGCCGGCGAAGAAGCCCTTGAGCTCCTCGCGCATCTCGGCGGGGTCGCACCAGTTGTTGGTCGGGCCGGCGTCCTCCTCGGCCTCGGAGCAGATGAAGGTGCGGTCTTCGACGCGGGCGACGTCTGCCGGGTCGGAGAGGGCGAGGTAGGAGTTCGGGCGCTTGGCGTCGGAGAGGCGCTCGAAGGTTCCCGCGTCGATCAGGGTCTGCGCCAGGGAGTCGTACTCCTCGGCGGAGCCGTCGCACCAGTGGATCGCGTCAGGCTGGGTCAGCTCAGCAATTTCGCCAACCCAGGCGAGCAATTTGGCGTGGGTGGTCAGCGCGGGGGCCGTGGTCAGGTCGCTCATTCGCCTCTCTCTATTTCTTCGGTTTGAGGCCGACGAGGCTGACGTCGGCGTCCTTGTTGAGGATCTTCAAAGTCGCAGTTGCCTGCTTGCCATCGGAGAAAATCACCGTACAAGTGAACGTCTTGCCCGCTTCAACCTTTTGGTCAGAGGGGCATTCGACTGACTTGATCTTTTCATGAAGCGCCTTTTCGAGGTTGGATTCGATCGCTCCCTCGGCCTTCGTGTTGTCGATCACGGTGTCTCCGCAACCCACTCCGACGACGGCGATCGCGAGCAGCGCGGCGGCTGCGGTAAGGCGGACAGAGAAGCGCATCTTCCTCCCTCGGGGGACGGGGCTCACCAGCGGGAGTATTCCAGGAGTCTCGGCACCCGACGCGCTCAGCGGCACATGGATAGGGTTCCGCGCCGCATGAGGTTCTTCGAGTTCGAGGCAAGAAAGATCGTCGAGCTGGCCGGGATTCCGGTCACCAAGTACGGCTTCTGCAAAACCGCCGACGAGGCGCGCAGGGCCGCCGAGGAGATCGGCGGGCCGGTCGTGATCAAGTCCCAGGTGCTGAGCGGCGGGCGGATGAAGGCCGGCGGCGTCAAGTTCGCCGACACGCCCGACGAGGCCGCGGCCCACGCCGAGGACATCCTCAAGCTGGAGATCAACGGCCACATGCCGCGCGGCGTCCTGGTCGATCCCAAAGCCGAGATCAAGCAGGAGTACTACGCGAGCGTCGTCTGGGACGGCACCGCGAAGCGGCCGCTGATGCTGTTCAGCGACATGGGCGGGATCGACATCGAGGAGGTCGCCGAGACCCACCCCGACCACGTCGGCCGCGGCCACCTGACCAACCTGATGCCGATCCCCGACTTCGAGGCCAAGCAGACGATCGCCGCGACCGGGGTGACCGGCTCGCAGCTGAACCGCGCGACGCCGATCCTCGCCAAGCTGGCCCGCCTCTTCCGCGACTACGACATGACCCTGGCCGAGATCAACCCGCTGGCCGAGCTGACCGACGGCAGCTTCGTCGCCCTCGACGCCCACATGGAGATGGAGGCGGAGGCGGTCGGGCGACAGAAGGTGCTGCTGCGCAAGCAGCTGGAGATCGCCGAGGACGACACCCGCGAGATCTACGAGCCCTCCGACTTCGAGCGCAACGTCGCCGCGATCGACGCCGCCGACCACCGCGGCGTGATCCAGGGCAAGGACCACGGCTTCGAGGGCAACCTCGGCCTCGTGATCGGCGCCGGCGGTGGCTCGCTGACCCTGACCGACGCCGTCCGCAGCCAGGGCGGCAAGCCGGCCAACTACTCCGAGATCGGCGGCAACCCCTCCGTCGCCAAGGCCTGCGGCCTGGCCAAGGAGGTGCTCGAAAAGGACGGTGTCGAGAAGATCGCCGTGATGATGTCGATCGTCTCCAACACCCGCGTCGACATCGTCGCCCGCGGCGTCATCAAGGCCTGCCTCGAGCTCGGCAAGGACCCCGGCGAGACGATCGCGATCTTCCGCATCCCGGGTGCCTGGGAGGACGAGGGCTTCAAGATCCTCGAGCGCTACGGGGTCGAGTCCTGCGACCGCTCCGTCTCCCTCTGGGAGGCCGCCGGCCGCGCCGTCGCCAAGATCCAGGGGGCGTCCGCATGAGCATCCTGCTGAACCGCGAGACCACCTTCATCGTCCAGGGGATCACCGGCCGCGAGGCGGTCAACCTGACCCGCGAGTGCCTCGACTACGGCTCCAAGGTCGTCGGCGGCGTCACCCCCGGCCGCAAGGGCCGCGAGGTCCACGGCGTGCCGGTCTTCGACACCGTCGCCCAGGCGGTCGAGAACCACGGCGGCCCGATCGACGGCTCCGTCGTCACCGTCCCCCCCGCCTTCACCAAGGACGCCGTCTTCGAGGCGATCCTCAACGGGATCAAGCTGATCGTGATCGTCACCGAGCGCATCCCGCGCCGCGACGTCGCCCAGATGGTCGAGCTGGCGAACATGGAGGGGGCGCGGATCATCGGCCCCAACTGCCTCGGCCTGATTGTCCCCGACGTCTGCAAGATGGGCGGCATCGGCGGCCCCGCCAAAGACGCCGCCAAGGCCTACGCCCCCGGCCCGGTCGGCGTGATGAGCCGCTCCGGCGGGATGACCACCGAGATCTCCTCCTCGCTGACCCAGGCCGGCCTCGGCGTCTCCACGGCCGTCTCGATCGGCGGCGACGCGATCATCGGCTCCGCCTACGCCGAGCTGATGCCCTACTTCGAGGCCGACGAGGAAACCAAGGCGATCGTCATCTACACCGAGCCCGGCGGCCGCATGGAGGCCCAGCTCTCTGAATGGGTCGCCGACAACGACAGCCGCCTGCCGATCGTCGCCTTCATGGCCGGCAAGTTCATGGACGACGAGGAGATGAAGGGGATGAGCTTCGGGCACGCGGGCACGATCGTCGAGGGCAAAGAGGACACCGCCACCGAGAAGATCACCCGCCTCGAAGCAGCCGGAATCCGCGTCGTCGAGCGAATCGACGAGATCCCCGACGCGGTCAAGCAGAAGCTGGGGACGGCAGCCTGATGGCCGAGAAGCTGAACAAGGTCTTCATCGACGTCGAGGTCGACGCCGCCGTCGCCGGCGACGCAGCCCTCGCCGCCAAGCTCGAGGAAGTCTGCCCCGTCGACATCTTCAAGGGCACCGACTCAGGCGTTCAGATCGTCGAGAAGAACCTCGACGAGTGCGTCCTCTGCAAGCTCTGCATCGAAGCTGCTCCCGCAGGCACCGTGCACGTGCGGAAGCTCTACGACGGCACCGAGCTCAGCTAGCCGCTGCCGCTGCCTCGGCGGCCGCGATCAGCAGCGCGCCCGACTCGACCATCGCCTGCGCTTCGTCGCGCAGGCGCTCCGGAATGACGACCATCTCATGCAGCCGGCTCAGCAGCGCCGAGTCGCCCTCGATCTTGACGCCGGGCACGCCGGCGGGGCCGCCGACCACGGCCGCCAGCACCTCGATCGGCATCCCCGACAAGGTCAGATCGGCGTCTCCCGTGCCGCCGCGGGAGCCGGCGATCCAGCCGTCACGGGCGCGCAGCGCGTAGCTCTCCCCCTCCGTACGCAGGCCGAGGTCGAAGCTGGCCGTGGCCGGCGGCCGCAGAATTACCCGCAGCGCGTTGGGTAGCGAGGACGGCGCCAGCCCGACGACGTCCTCGGCCTTCTGCAATCCCATCCCCCAGCGCGCCAGCTCGAGCAGCGGCCGCTCCAGGCCGCGGCCGAGCTCGGTCAGCTCGTAGACGGTGGCGGCCACCGGCCCCCCGAGCTCACGGCGAGCGACGACGCCGTCGGCCTCGAGATCGCGCAGCCGCTTGGTGAGGACGTCGGTGGGGGCGCCGCCGACGGCCCGGGCGAGGTCGCGGAAGCGCAGCGGCCCCAGCATCAGCTCGCGCACGATCAGCAGCGACCAGCGCTCGCCGACGCTATCGAGGGCGGTGGCAAGGCTGCATGGCTGCGCGTATTCCCGGCTCACATCCGGCATTCTACAGGTTGATTTGAATTTCAAAGCGTGTGCTTTGAAATCTGGTACGGTCCCTGGCGAGTGAACCGGATCGCCGACCTCACCTGGAAGCGCCCGAAGCACGTCCTCGCCGTCGTCGGCCTCTTCGCCCTCCTCGCGGTCGCCTTCGGCCACGATGTCGAGCACCACCTCAAGGCGGCCGGCTTCACCGACCCCGCCTCCGAGAGCGAGGTGGCGACCAACGACCTCACCGCCGCTCTCGGCTATGACGCCAACCCCGGCATCGTCCTCGTCGTCCGCGCCCCAGGTGGCGGCAGGCTCGACACCGGCAGCCCGTTCGTGCGGCGCGAAGTCGGCCGGCTCAGCGGCGAAGTCGCCAAGGCCGAATACGTCGGCCGCGTCGTCGACCCCCTGCGCGACCGCCGTGCCAGCGGCGAGCTGATCGCCGCCGACGGGCGCTCGCTGGTCGTTCTCGGCTACCTCTCCACCGCCGACCGCGAGAACGCCGGCGGGATCGCCGCCGAAGACGTGCAGCCGGCGGTCGACAACAGCAGGCTCGACGTCTCGATGGGCGGCTTCGCGCCCAGCTTCAACGAAGTCAACGACCAGACCAAAACCGACCTGACCAAGGCCGAGCTGATCGCCTTCCCGCTGCTGGCGCTGCTGCTGCTGGTCGTCTTCCGCGGCGTCGTCGCCGCCGCGATCCCGCTGCTGATCGGCGGTATCTCGATCGTCGGCACGCTGCTGGTGCTGCGGATCATGTCGACCTTCGTCGACACCTCAGTCTTCGCGCTCAACATCGCTACCGGGCTCAGCCTCGGGCTGGCGGTGGACTACGCCCTATTGCTGGTCTCGAGATACCGAGAGGAGATCGCCGACGGTGGCGCCACGCGTGAGGCGCACCGGCGCACCGTCACCACCGCCGGGCGAACCGCGCTCTTTTCCGGCCTCACCGTCGCGGCGGCGATGGCGGCGCTGGTGATCCTGCCGCAGCGCTTCCTCTACTCGATCGCCGTCGCCGGGGCCTCGGTCGGGGTGCTCTCAGCCGTGATCGCGATCCTGGTGGTGCCCTCGATGCTGGCGCTGCTCGGGACTCGCATCGACGCCCTCTCGATCCGCCGCGGCCCGGCCGTCTCCGACGAGTCGGGTGGCTGGTACCGGCTCGCCCGCGGCGTCATGCGCCACCCGGTCGGGGTCGCCCTGGCCAGCTCGGCCCTGCTGCTGGCCGCGGCCGCGCCGCTGCTCTGGACCACCCTGACCGGGCCCAGCGCCCAGGCAGTGCCGCCGGGCAAGCCCTCTTACGAGGCCAACAGCTACGTCGAAGCGCACTATCCGCGGGAACTGATCGAGGCGGTCACCGTCACCGTCGAGGGGCCCGCCGGCCCGGCTCAGCTGGCGGCGTTTCAGCGGCGCATCGAAGCGGTCGACGGCGTCGTCCGTGGCACCCCGTTCGTGCGCGCCAACGGCGACGTCGCCTACGCCAACTTCGGCCTCGCCGACAAAGCCCTGGCCGAATCCTCACAGGACAGCGTCAAGGCGATCCGGGCGCTGACGCCGCCGGCGGTGGCGACGGCCGCCCTGGTCTCCGGCAACACCGCCGGCTTCATCGACCAGAAGCAGAGCCTGACCGAACACCTGCCGCTGCTGATCGTGATCATCTGCGCCACCACGCTGATCCTGCTCTTCCTCCTCACCGGCTCGGTGATCCTGCCGCTGAAGACGCTGTTGATGAACGCGATGACGCTGGGGGCGACGCTCGGCATCCTCGTTCTCGCCTTCCAGGACGGCTGGCTCGACGGCCTCTTCGCCTACAGCGGGCCGGCGGCGATCGAGGTGACCAGCCTGGTCTTCCTCTTCGCGGTCATCTTTGGCCTGGCGACCGACTACGCGGTGCTGGTCATGGCGCGGATCAAAGAGCAGCACGACCTCGGCGAGAGCAACGAGGAGGCGGTCGCGATCGGCATCGCCCGCACCGGCCGCGTGATCACCGCCGCGGCGCTGATGATCGCCGTCGTCTTCCTCGCCTTCGGGGTCAGCTCCGTCTTCTTCATGAAGCAGATCGCCGTCGGCATGGCGGTCGGCGTCCTCCTCGACGCCACCATCGTCCGCGCCCTCCTGGTGCCGGCGCTGATGCGCCTGCTCGGCGAGTGGAACTGGTGGGCACCCGCCCCCCTCCGCCGCCTCCAGCTTCGTTTCGGTTTCTCCGAGGCCTGAGAGTTCCAACGAACTCAGGTGGCGCGGCGCACGGTACTGGCCTGGTCCCAGGGCCAGCGCCAGGTGGAGGTCCGTGAGAGGGGGTCGGCGGCGAGCGCGAGCTTGACCGCGTCGCCGACCTCCACGGGCTGGGATTCGACCCGCATGAGAATGTTGCCCCAGGACGTTCCCACCGCGTCGGGGGAGGACGTGAAGGAGATCTCGTCGTCGAAGTAAGCGGTGAAGTAGACGCAGTAGCCGTCGAGGATGCCGGGCATCGTGACCGGCCGCTCGTAGGAGACGTTCTTCGGCATGTCGGCCACGGTCGCAGTCTCCAGGTCGATCGAGACGACCGGCTCCGGCGCGCAGAGGAAGTGGCCGAAGGGGAAAGGGCGAAACGCCTTGAACAGGTACTGCGGAGTCGACGTGACGAAGTCGCGCAGGCGGCGGAAATCGATCCCGTTGACGTTCTGCTGCCAGACGAACGGCGCCCGTAGATCCTCGCGCAGCTGTACCGGCTCGATGTACAGATCCAGGCGCCCGGGATAGATCCGGCCGCCGGGCTTGAGCAGGCGGTCGCGCAGATCAGACAGGTTCTCGACGATCTTCTCGTCGTAGGCCGCCTCGCCAATCTGCTCGTGGATGATCGCGTCCGCCTTCTCTGGCAGCTCCAGATCGCCGCTGTGGGAGCGGTGGAAGGTGACGTTGTCGAGGCCGTTGTCGCGGGCGACCGCTTCGGCCGCCTCAATGATCTTGCCGTGCTCGACCGCGTGGACCCTGGCCCCACGCTGGGCCGCCAGGAACCCGAGCACGCCGGTCCCGGTGCCGACGTCGACGACCACCTGGCCGGGCTGGACGTGCTTCTCGATCCCGGCCTTGTAGGCGTCGACGCGGACCCGGTCGGCGAGCATCCGGTCGTGCTGAAAGAAGTCGGAGAAGAGGCGGCGGTTTCCCCAGGCGTAGGCCCAGCGTTGCGCGGTCGCGCTGCGGGCCAGGATCTTGCCGGCGAAGGCCTTCATCGCGGCCACCCTACCTTCGTCTCGAGCGCTGCGGCAGACTGGCGCGATGAACCTGATTGAGGACTTGATGGAGCGGTCGCCGGCTTCGCGGCTGGGGATCGTCGCGGTCGATGGCGAGGCGAACCGGCGCGACTGGCACTTCGGGGAACTGATCGCCTGCTCGGCCGGGCTCTCCGGCGCCTTTGCCGCCCGCGGGGTGCGGCGCGGCGATGTCGTGATGACCCTGGCCGGGAACCGGATCGAGTGGGTCCTGACCCTGCTCGCCTGCTGGCGGATGGGGGCGGTGGCGCTGCCCTGCAACACACAGCTGCGCCACCAGGATCTGGAGCTGCGGATCAGCGCAGCGAACCCGAAGCTCTGCGTCGGCGAGGAGCGCCTGCTGGCCGAGCTGCCCGGCGGCGTGCCGACGATGACCCTGGCCGAAGTCGACGCGATCCTCGATGAGGACCAACCCCAGGAGACGCCCGCAGCAATCGAGCCGATGAAGGCCGAGGACCCGGCCCTGATCGTCTTCACCTCCGGCACCACCGGCGAGCCGCGCGGAGTGGTCCACGCCTACCGCTACCTGTTCGGCCAGAGGACCCAGGCCGAGCACTGGTTCGGCTCGCGCAAGGGCGACCTCGCCTGGTGCACCACCGCGACCGGCTGGTCGAAGTCGGCCCGCAACGTTTTCCTCGCCCCCTGGCTGACCGGCGCCGCCGCGGTCCTCCACGACGGCCGCTTCGACCCCGCCGAGCGACTCGAGTTCGCCGCGGCGCTAGGCGTCAACGTGCTCTGCCAGGCGCCGACCGAGTACCGGATGCTCGCCCGCCGCACCGAACTGCGCGAGCTTCCCGCCCTGCGGCGGATGGTCTCGGCCGGCGAGCCGCTGGACCCGGAGACGATCGCCACCTTCAAGGCCGCCACCGGACTCGAGCCCGCCGACGGCTACGGCCAGACCGAGACCGGTCAGGTGACCGGCAACCTCGCCGGCGAGCCGGTCCGGCAGGGCTCAATGGGCAAGCCCCTGCCGGGCATCGAGACCCGCATCGCCGGCGCCGAGGACGGAGCGGTGGGCGAACTGCAGCTGCGCGCCGCCTCCTCCCCCACCTTCTTCTCCCGCTACCTCGACGGCGAACGCTTCGAAGACGAGTGGTGGCCGACCGGCGACCTGGTCCGCGACGACGCCGACGGCTACCTCTTCTTCGAGGGCCGCGACGACGACATCATCCTCTCCTCCGGCTACCGGATCGGGCCGACCGAGGTCGAGTCCGCCCTGCTCTCCCACCCGGCCGTCGCCGAAGCGGCCGCGGTCGCCGCCCCCGACCCCGAGCGCGGTGCCGTGGTGCGGGCGATCGTCGTCCCCCGCGATCGCGAGCCCGGCGAGGAGCTGGCCCGCGAGCTACAGGAGCACTGCAAACGCGAGACCGCCCCCTACAAGTTCCCCCGCATCGTCGAGTTCGCCGCGGAGCTGCCGAAGACGAGCAGCGGCAAGATCAAGCGCGCCGAGCTGCGCCGCGGGTAGTCTGGCCAGGTGGCCATCGACAGCAAGCCAACCGACGCCGCAACCGTGGCCCGGACCTACTTCGAGGCGGTCGCGGCGCAGGATCTCGAGGCGATGGTGGCGCCCTGGCAACCCGGCGCCCCCGACGTGATTCACGGTGTCGTCGAGATGCGCGTCCCGGAGGATCTCCGCAGCTGGTTCGGCAACCTCTTCGCCGCCTTCCCCGACTTCCACTTCGAGATCCTCGACATAACGGCGACCGGCGAGAAAGCGGCGGTGCGCTGGCACGCCACCGGCACCTTCAATGGCACCGCCCGCTTCGAAGGCCTGGACCCGAACGGCGCCCGCGTCGACCTCGAGGGCTGCGACGTGCTGACGGTCCGCGAAGGGCTGATCGTCCGCAACGACGCCTACATGAACGGAGCGGAGATGGCGCGGCAGCTCGGCGCCCTGCCACCGGCCGGCTCGGCGCCCGAAAAGGCGATGACCGCGGCACTCAACCTGAAGACGCGCCTGCTCGCCGCAATCGCCGCGCGGCGGCGCTAGGCGGGCTCGGGCAACAGGCCCTCGGCCGAATCGACCGGGCGACCGAGGTGGTAGCCCTGGGCCATGTCGACGCCGTACTCGCGCAGCATCCGCGTCGTGTCGTCGTCCTGGACGAACTCGGCGATCGTCCTCTTGCCGAGACCGCGGGCGATCTGGACGATCGCCTGGACCGTGAGCTGGTCGGCGTCGTTGTGGGGCATGTCACGGATGAAGGAGCCGTCGATCTTGATCACGTCGAAGGGAATCTGCTTGAGGTAGTTGAAGGGCCCGAAGCCTGCACCGTAGTCATCGATCGCGACTTCGCAGCCGAACTCGGTCAGCCGGTCGGCGAACCCGGCGGCGATCGCGTAGTCCTCGACCCGGGCGGTCTGGGTGATCTCGAAGGTGCAGCGCCCGGGGTCGGCGTCGCCTTCGTCGAGCCGGCGCTCGATGAACTCGAGCACCGAGATGTCGGTCAGCGAGGCGCCGGAGAGGTTGACGTGAAGCGAGACCGGCTCGCCGGCACGCTCGCGCTCGGCGAGCAGCTCCAGCGCCCGCCCGACGACCCAGCGGTCGAGCTCCTGGACCATCCCGGAGCGCTCCGCCACCTCGATGAAGGACGCGGCCGGCAGTAGTTCGCCGTCGTCGCCGGTCATCCGCAGCAGCAGCTCGTAGCGCTCGATGCCGCCGGAGGCGAGGCTGCGGATCGGCTGCGTGGCGAGGCTGAAGCGGTCCTGGGTGAGCGCGTCGCGGATCCTCGCGGTGGTGGACTGGCTGCGCCGCTCCGGATGCTCGCCCGCGCCCGGGTCCTCGAACAGCGCGATCCGGTCGCGCCCCTCCTCCTTGGCCCGGTACATCGCCTGGTCGGCCGCGACCAGGACCGCCTCGGAGCCGCCACCGCCCTTGCCGCCGAACATCGCGATCCCGACGCTGATCGTCGCCGCGCCGATCTCGGGGCCGGCTGGGAAACCCTCCGCCACCTGTGCCCGCAGGTCCTCACCGAGCTGGAGGGCACCGCTGGTGTCCGTCTGCGGCATCAGCACCGCGAACTCATCGCCGGAGAGCCGGGCGACGATGTCGGTGCCACGGACCCGCTCGCCGAAGATCGCGGAGATGCGGCGGATGAGATTGTCGCCCGGCTGATGCCCGAAGCGGTCGTTGACCTCCTTGAGGCCATCGATGTCGATGATCATCACCGCGCCCTGGCCGCCGTAGCGGGCGGCGAAGGAGACGTAGCGGTCGAGCTTGGAGCGGAAGGAGCGCCGGTTGAGCAGCCCGGTGAGCGGATCGTGGTCGGCGAGATAGCGCAGCTCGGCCTCGGTCTTCTCGGCCTTGGCCAGCGCTCCGACGATCGTCTCGCGATCCTCGGGCGAGAGCTTTTGCAGCACCACCTCGATCGTGGGGTCGCGCTTCTCCGGAGAATCGGCTTTCGTCACCGCTTGCAAGGTAGTCGCTCGCGGGGGGCCGGCCGTCCCCGGCAGCCGGCATTCCGCCAGCGGATTCGAATTTAAGCGAGCGGCGCTGCCGAATAGTTGGCTTCGGGTGGTCGTAAGTAGGCTCAGGCGGATGTCCAACCGGCTCGCCAGGGAGACCAGTCCCTACCTCCTCCAACACCGTGAGAACCCGGTCGACTGGTACCCCTGGGGCCCGGAGGCGCTGGCCCGCGCGGTCGAGGAGGACCGGCCGATCCTGCTCTCCGTCGGCTACTCGGCCTGCCACTGGTGCCACGTGATGGAGCGCGAGTCCTTCGAGGATCTCGATACAGCCGCGTACATGAACGAGCACTTCGTCGCGATCAAGGTCGACCGCGAGGAGCGCCCCGACGTCGACGCGATCTACATGGAGGCGGTGCAGGCGATGACCGGCCAGGGCGGCTGGCCGATGACCGTCTTCCTCGACCCCGAGGGCGTCCCCTTCTACGGTGGCACCTACTTCCCGCCCGACGAGAGCCGCGGCATGCCGAGCTTCCGGATGGTGATGGAAGCCGTGGTCGTCGCCTTCGAGGGCCAGCGCGAGGAGATCCGCGAGCGGGCGGCGGGGACGCGGGCGCGGCTCGGCTCGATCGGGCTGGTCGAGCCGAGCCCGGAGTCGCCCGCGGAGAGCCAGCTGGAGGAGGCGGTGGCGCTGCTGCGGGGGGCGGCGGACATGACGCACGGCGGCTTCGGCGGCGCCCCGAAGTTCCCACCGGCCTCGGCCCTGGAGCTGCTGCTTGCCCGCGGCGAGCACGAGCTGGTCGAGACGACGCTCGACGCGATGCTTGCCGGCGGCATCTACGACCAGGTCGGCGGCGGCTTCGCCCGCTACTCGGTCGACGCCGTCTGGCTCGTCCCCCACTTCGAGAAGATGCTCTACGACAACGCCCTGCTGGCGCGCGCCTACCTGCACGGCTGGCAGGCACTGGGCCACGAGCGCTACCGTCGCGCCTGCGAGCAGACGCTGGACTGGATGCTGCGCGAGATGCGCGGCCCCGAGGGTGGCTTCTACTCGGCCCTCGACGCCGACTCCGAGGGCGAGGAGGGCCGCTTCTACGTCTGGACGCCCGAGCAGATCCGTGCCGTCCTCGGCGACGGCGCCGAGGCCGTGATCGAGTTCTACGGCATTAGCGAGAGCGGCAACTTCGAGGGCGCCAACATCCTCCACCTGGCCGGGCGCGTCGACGCCCCCGAGCCGCCGGGGCTGACCGGAGCGCGCCAGGCGCTCTACGAGGCGCGGGCGAAGCGAGTCTGGCCGGGACTCGACAACAAGCGCCTGACCTCCTGGAACGCGCTGGCGATCGGCGCCCTCGCCGAGGCCGGCGCCGTGCTCGGGCGCGAGGACTACCTCGCCGCCGCCGGCGAGTGCGCCGACTTCGTCCTCGGCTCCCTGCGCGATGGCGATGGCCATCTGCTGCGCACCTACAAGGACGGTGACGCCCGCCTCAACGCCTACCTCGAGGACCACGCCTTCCTGCTGGAGGCGCTGCTGACCCTCTACGAGTCGAGCTTCGAGCGGCGCTGGTTCGAGGGGGCCAGGGCCCTGGCGGACACCACGATCGCCCGTTTCGGCGACCCCAAGCGCGGCGGCTTCTTCTCCACCTCGGCCGACCACGAGCAGCTGATCGCCCGCCGCAAGGAGGTCGGCGACCACCCGATCCCCTCCGGCAACAGCTCCGCCGCGATGGGCCTGCTGCGGCTGGCGGCGCTGACCGGAGAGCGCGAGTACGAACGCCAGGCCGAGGGCGTCTTCGCCCTCTTCGCCAAGACCGCGACCCAGCACCCCGAGGCCTTCGCCCACCTGCTGCGGGCGCTCGACTTCCATCTCTCCCCCACCAAGGAGGTGGCTCTGATCGGCGACGACGTCGCCGCCCTGGCATCCATCGTGCGCTCGACCTTCCGCCCCCACCTGGTCATTGCCGGCGGCCTCGAGGGAACCACCGAGCCCCCGCTTCTCCGACAGCGCCCCACCATCGGCGGCGCCTCCACCGCCTACGTCTGCGAACGCTTCACCTGCAAGGCCCCGGTAGACAGCCCCGAGGCCCTCTCCCTCCTGCTTTAGCCGCTGCCTTTAGCCGCTCTCGCATGGGGCGCCGGAACTTCTGGCACGATTACCTCAGTGTCTGGCTCGTTCTTCACCTTTGCAGCAGGTCGCCGTGCCAAGTGGGTCGTCTTCGCGATCTGGTTCGTCGCGATCTTCATCGCTGCCGGCCCGGCAAACCTGCCCGGCAAGTTCGAAGACGCCGAAAGCAACGAGGCCACGTCCTACCTGCCCGGCAGCGCCGAATCGACCAAATCCCTGAAGGCGACCGAGTCCCTGCAGAACGGGGAAATCGCTCCGGCCGTGATCGTCTACCGTCGCGAGGCCGGCCTCACCGCCGCCGACCGCCGCACGATCGCCGAAGACGTCGAAAAGATGACCGCGAAGCGCTTCCCGGGGGTGGTCCCCGACGGCGCCACGGCTGCCGCCGGCGGCAAAGCCGGCGACTCGAAGGCGGCCTCACGGGCGACCACCGAAAACCTCCCACCCGGCTGCGGAACCCCGACCACCACCGTCCCCGGCCAGCCCAGCGGCTATGCCCCCTTCGTCGGGCCGATCTGCTCAAAGGACGGCAAGGCGGCGATCCTCAGCGCCTACATCAAGGGCAACGGCGAGGGCGAACGGATCCTCGACCCCGTCAAGTACTGGCGCGAACAGATCTCCGACCCAGGCGGCGGCCTGCAGGTGAAGATCACCGGCGGCGCCGGCTTCTCCGCCGATGCGATCGAAGTCTTCGAAGGCATCAACGGGACCCTGCTGCTGGCCGCGGTCAGCCTGGTGATCTTCCTGCTGATCGCCATCTACCGCTCGCCGATGTTCTTCCTCATCCCGCTCGCGGCAGTGATATTCGCGGAGACGCTCTCACGCTCGATCGGCTTCGGGGTCACCGAGCTGGGGGTGACGGTCAACGGCCAGTCGAGCTCGATCATGTCGGTCCTGGTGCTGGGCGCGGGGACCGACTATGCGTTGCTGCTCGTCGCCCGCTACCGCGAGGAGCTGCACCGCACCGCCGACAAGTACGAGGCGATGCGGACCGCCCTGGAATCAGCCGGACCGGCGATCTTCGCCTCGGCGGCAACGGTGATCGCGGCGCTGCTCTGCCTGACGATCGCCAAGGTCAACGGCACCTCCGGACTGGGGCCGATCGCCGCGATCGGCATCGCCTGCGCGGCGCTCTCGATGCTGACCCTGCTGCCGGCCCTGCTGACGATTTTCGGCCGCCGCGCCTTCTGGCCCTTCGTCCCGCACACCCCGGAGACCGCACCGGCCGCCGGGCTGGTCTCCGACCGGGCGCGACGCAGCATCGTCGACGGGCGCGGCGCGGGCGCGCTCCTGCGCGTCGTCCTCGCCTGCCTGCTGGTCCTGATTCTGCTTCCCCTCGTCCTGCTCAACTGGATCCTGCGCATCCTCAGCGGCAGAAGGATCCCCTCGCTGATCGTCGGGCCCCTGGACCGGGCGGTGTTCACGCCGTACGAGATGCGCCGGCGCCGGCTCGAGCACACCAGCGATGCCACGCACGGCTTCTGGGCGCGGATCGGTCAGCGGGTGGCGATATCCCCACGACGGGTGATGCTCGGCTCGCTCGGCGTCCTGTTGATCTTCTGCTGCGGCTTCGCCTTCTTCTCCACCGAACTGACCAGCGAAGACAACTACCGCACCGAAGTCGAGTCGGTCGAAGGCCAGCACCTGCTCGACAAGAGCTTCCCCTCGGGCACCACCGCGCTGACCGACATCGTCGTCCAGGACCGCGCCGACGTCGGAGCCGTGAAGAAGTCGGTGGAAGGGGTGAGCGGCGTCGAAGCGGTTTCGGGACCGGTCGCCGAGGGACCGCCGGGGATCCTAATTCAGGCGATCCTCGAACCGAACCCCTACTCGACCGAGGCCTTTGATCTGGTCGAACCGATCCGCGAGGCCGCCCACAGCGCCGCTCCGAGCACCCTGGTCGGCGGCCCGACGGCGGTCGAATTCGACGTCCGCGATGCGGCCGGGTGGGACTCGATGGTGATCCCGCCGATCATCCTCCTGGTCGTCTTCCTGATCCTGATGGGACTGCTGCGGGCGGTGGTGGCGCCACTGATCCTGATCGGCACGGTGATCCTCAGCTTCCTGGCGGCGCTCGGCGTCGGCTACTTCGCCTTCGACGTGATCTTCGACTTCCCCGGCTCGGACCCGTCGCTGCCGCTCTTCGCCTTCGTCTTCCTGGTCGCGCTCGGCGTCGACTACAACATCTTCCTGATCGCCCGTGCCCGCGAGGAGACCGAGAAGCACGGCGCGCAGCAGGGGATCCTGCGTTCGCTGGCCGTCACCGGCGCCGTCATCACCAGCGCCGGCATCGTCCTCGCCGGCACCTTCGCGGTGCTCGCCGTCCTCCCCCTCACTTTCCTCACCGAGCTCGGCTTCGTCGTCGCCTTCGGGGTCCTCCTCGACACCTTCCTGGTGCGGACCCTGCTGGTGCCCTCCCTGGCCCTGATCGCCGGCGACAGGTTCTGGTGGCCGTCGGCGCTCTCGCGCCCCCGCAACGCGCCAGACGCGTAAGCCCTACGCGTGAACTGAGTTTGGGCGCCTATAGGGGCCCAAACTCAGGCACCGCCGAAGTCGCGCACCTCGTCGAGGACGACCCGGCCGCCCACCTCGGCCCGGCCGTCACCGAGTGGGCGCGCTTGGAGCAGCGAGCCGCGACCCTGGTGGATCGTCAGTGAGCGGCCGAGCTCGGCGCAGATCACGATCGCGGCCGATCCCGTCGCCTCGTCCTCGCCGATTCCGTCCTCGAGCGAGAAGCAGCGCGCCCGGACCGTGCCGGCGGCCTCGTCCTCCCAGGCCCAGTAGAAGGGCAGCAGCCCCTGCTCGGGTGACGGCTCACCCAGCGCCTCGACCGCGCCGGGGTCGGGCAGTTGCCGCAGTTCCCAGGGCGGTGACCATTCCGCGCGAGCGGCGACGAAGGTCAGCCCACCCTCGCTGCGGGCCGCGACCTCGCCGGCGGGCGGCCGCAGCATCGCCGCGGGGTGCCCCTCTCGCTCCAGCAGCCAGGCCGTGCCGACCATCGGGTGGCCGGCGAAGGGAAGCTCCAGCCCCGGCGTGAAGATGCGGCACTCGCCGCGGGCGAGGTCGTCGACGAAGATGGTCTCCGAGAAGCCGAGCTCGTGCGCAACCGCTTGGCGCCGGGCCTCCGGGACTTCAGTGCCGTCGAGGAAGACGCCGAGAGGATTGCCCCAGCTCCCATCCTCCGCGGTGAAGACCCGCAGGACGTGAAGCTGCGCCACCACAGGGACCGCCCGCCTAGAGGATCGGCAGGAAGTTTTCGATCTCGAACGGGGTGACCTGGACGCGGTACTCGTCCCATTCCTGGCGCTTGATCTCGACGAAGCGGCGGAAGGTGTGCTCGCCCAGGGTCCGCAGCACCAGCTCGGAGTCGGCCGCGACCTCGATCGCCTCGCCGAGGGTCGCCGGCAGCTGCTCGATGCCCTGGTGCGCCAGCTCCTCCTGGGAGAGGTGGTAGAGGTTCTGCTCCATCGGCTCCGGCAGCTCGTAGCCCTTCTCGATCCCTTCCAGGCCCGCCTGCAGCATCGCCGCGAAGCAGAGGTAGGGGTTGGCGGAGGGGTCGGGGCAGCGCAGCTCGGCCCGGGTCGCGCTCTCCTTGCCGGGGTGGTAGAGCGGCACCCTGATCAGCGCCGAGCGGTTGCGTCGCGACCAGGCCAGGTAGACCGGCGCCTCGAAACCGGGCACGAGACGCTTGTAGGAGTTGACCCACTGGGCGAAGAGCGGCGAGATCTCGCGCGCGTGCTTGAGCTGGCCGGCAATGAACGACTTCGCCACCGCCGAGAGGTAGTAGGGGTCGTCCTCGTCGTAGAAGGCGTTCTTGCCGTCCTTGGCCAGCGACTGGTGGACGTGCATCCCGGAGCCGTTCTCGCCGAACAGCGGCTTCGGCATGAAGGTCGCGTGCCAGCCGTATTTCATCGCGTACTCCTTGACGACGATCCGGTAGGTCATGCAGTCGTCGGCCATCTCGAGCGCGTTCTTGTAGCGCATGTCGACCTCGTGCTGGGAAGGGCCGACCTCGTGGTGGGTGTACTCGACGTGGATGCCCATCTTCTCCAGCGCCAGGACGGTCTCGCGACGCACGTCGGAGCCGGCGTCGAGCGTGGTCAGGTCGAAGTAGCCGCCCTCGTCGAGGACCTCGGGGATGCCGTTCTCGGGCTTGGCGGAGCGGAAGTAGAAGTACTCCAGCTCGGGGCCGATGTTGTAGGCGTCGAAGCCCATCTCTTCGGCCCGTTTCATCGCCCGCTGCAGGATCCAGCGCGGGTCGCCCTCGTAGGGGCCGCCGCCGGGGACGCGGATGTCGCAGAACATGCGGGCGACGGCGTTGCCTTCCTCGGGGCGCCAGGGGATCAGCGCGAAGGTCGAGGGATCGGGCATGGCGATCATGTCCGACTCCTCGATCGGGTTGAAGCCGGTTATCGAGGAGCCGTCGAAGCCCATGCCGCCGTCGAAGGCGTCCTCGAGCTCGGCGGCGTTGATCGAGAAGCTCTTGAGCTGGCCGAGCACGTCGGTGAACCAGAGGCGGACGAAACGAACATCGCTCTGCTTGACGATCTCGATGACGTCAGCGGCACTACTGGGTTGCTCTGCCATTCCGGCCTCCTTGGCTTGTCCGCAAGAAGGTGGCAACGATAGGCGAATGAACCGGAGAGGTGCGGAACGGCGTATAGCGGGTAGAGACGTAGCGATCTCGGCCAGCGCCGGCGGGCTTGCGGAGACGTCCAAAAGCAGCTATAACTTACTTCCTGTAAGTTAATAGCTCAAAGTAAAGTAAAGGCCACGTAAAGGCTCTGTAAAGCGAGATCCGCCCCCAGCAGAGCCAGAGATGAGAAGCCCGTGACGGTCAAAACCGCAGTTTCAAGATTCCAGATCCACGACGAGTTGACGGCGCCCGATGAGAGCGCTCCTCTGATCAAGACCATTCAGGCGACCGGCGGTGCGGTCACCAAGTTCGTCGGCGTCCTCGCCGGCTCCCCCGCGGTCCTCCGGGCCTATACCCGGATGCGCTCGGAGCTGCGCGGCGGCGTCCTCCCCCAGGCGACCCGTGAGCGGATCGCCCTGGCGGTGGCCGAGCATCGCGAAGACAACTACAGCATCGCCCAGCACGCCAAGTCGGCGCGCCGGGCCGGGCTCGGCCTCGACGAGGTCTCCCGCGCCCGCAGCTTCAGCTCCTCCGACGAGAAGGAGGCGGCACTGCTCGTCTTCCTCAAGGAGACGCTGGACGCCGACGGCCCCCCGCCCCTTCACCTGCACGAGGAGGCACGGGAGATCGGCTGGACCGACGAGGAGATCCTCGAGGCGGTCGGGCACCTGGCGCTGAACGAGTTCCAGAGCCTGATCGCGAGCGCTGCGGCGCTGCCCAAAGATCAGGCGACGCCGCGGGTGCTGCCCTCAGCTGCGTAAGCGGCTGAGGGCAGCTCGGCCCCGTCGGGGCCGAGCTCGCGAAGAGCTAGTTCTCGACCAGGGTGGCCGTGTAGAGCAGGCGGGCCGTGGAGTAGCGGCAGCCGTAGGTGGCTCGGGTGCCGGGCTTGTCCTGGGGTTCGCCCTGGCGGATGTCGGTGGAGTTGGTGCAGGTGCCGGGGGCGCGGCTGGCGCGCCAGACGTTGTCGGCGGGGAGTTCCTGGGCGAAGGCGGGGGCCCAGGTCGGCACGGTGATGCCGACGATGTCGCCCTTTTCGACCGCCAGCGAGGAGCCGAACTTGACGGTCTGGCCCAGGTAGGGGCTGAGGACCTTGATCGAGCCCTGGCTGCGCAGGTTGTAGCGGGGCGGGTTGGTGCCGGGGACGCGGCGGAGGATCGCCAGGCGCGCCTCGGGCGGGGTGCCGAAGAAGCCGTTGAAGAAAGAGCGCTGTTTGTTGGTCGGCTGGGCCAGGGTCAGGGTCCAGCCCTTGATCGTGCCGGTGTGGGGAACGATGAAGGGCGAGCGGGTCTGGCCGTTGCTGACCTGGAAGCCGGTGACGCTGCCGATCGCCTGACAGGGAAGCCCCGGGCAGGAGGGGTCGGGGACGATCGAGGTCTGGCCGAGCACGACGGTGGTCTTGGGAACGCCGGCCGCGGTGGCGCCGGCGGAAAGAGCGGTCAGGATCGCGAGGGAGCCCAGCGCCAGAGCCAAAGCCAGCCAGCGACCTCTCCGTGGTGCGCCCGCGGCGAATGCTCCGTGCGAAGACCTCGACATACCCGTGCTCCTCTCGTAGAAAGACCGCCTATGCAGGGCAGATTAGCCGCCCGGGCGTAAAAAGAGGGGGCTGGGGCTAGGGGCCGACGGCGGGCCGGGCGAGATTGACCGCCACGGCGTAGTGCAGCATGCCGACGCCTTCGAGGCCCAGCGCTTCGCTGGCGGCGGCGGTGAGATCCCAGGCGCGGCCTTTGACGTACGGCCCGCGATCGATCACCTGGGTGATCAGGGCATGACCGTGGTAGACGAACTTGACGGTGGTTCCACAGGGCAGGGTCTTGTTGGCGACACCGAGCGTGGTCGGGCGGAGAACCTGCCCGCAGGCCGTTTTGTTGCCCCAAAGGCCGGGTCCATACCAGCTGGCTTCGGCGGCGCGGAAGGGGCTGAAGGCGATTTCCTCGCCTTCCGGCGAGCTGCCGCCGTAGGCGGTGGAGGCGCCGCCGGTGGACGCCTGGGCGGAGCCGGCACCGAGGGCGAGAATCGCCAGCGCGGCGAGCGAGGCCGCCCAGCGCAGGCGCCGGGGAGCGCGCCGCATGGTGCCGGGCGCACGTCTCGAGTCGTGTTTCCGCGCAAGGCGGTTTCTACTTGGCTGCATAACTCTTTCCAAGCGCTTGCGGGGTTAGCTGTCGGGCTCGCGCTGAAAGAGCTGCGCTACGCGGCGGATGCCGGCGATTCGCCCCCACTAATTGGGTCCCCCGCTCTCCGCGATATGTAGGCGGAGATTCAGCGGAAGTTGGCAGCAGGTTAGCAAAGACTAAGACAGAATTATGTGAACAGGTTCGGCCTCGCCCTCGCACGGACTTGGCATCGACTACGCCCGCCCTGGCTCCAACCCTGCAGGAAGACGCCCGCGGGGAGGATTTTCCGCTCTGGCATGGGAAAGGCCCCCTCTCGGGAGCCTTTCCGTTAGCGGGCCTGTAAGCCGGATCCTGTCTTGAGCGGCCATCTATCTATGCGGCCCACCTGGACCTCGCCGAGCCGGGTCGACGGTCCTGCTTGGCCTTGCACCGGGCGGGGTTTGCCTGGCCGCCGCGTCACCGCGACGCCGGTGCGCTCTTACCGCACCATTTCACCGTTGCCTGTACGCGACTCACGTGTGGCCGCGCCATCGGCTGTGTATTTCTGTGGCACTTTCCCGCGGGTTTCCCCGGGTGGGCGTTACCCACCGCCCTGCCCTTTGGTGTCCGGACTTTCCTCGAAGGGTTTTCTCTCCCCCCGCGGTCCGCTCGGCCCGCCCGGCGATGGTAGCCCGGCGGCGCGGATCGGCCAAACCGGGGCGGGATATGGTGGCGAGGATGCGAACCGCGGTGGTCACCGGAGCGGCTGGAGGCCTCGGCCGGGCGATCGCGACCGAGCTGGCGGAGCGTGGCTACGCGGTCCGGGTCACCGACGTCGATTCCGGCGCGGCTGAGCGCGCGGCAGCCGAGATCGGCGGCGAGGCCAGCGCCTCGGCCCTCGACGTGACCGACGCGGCAGCCTGCCGATCGCTGGCCACGGCGCTTGCCGAGGCCGGCTCCCTCGACCTCTGGGTCAACAACGCCGGCGTGCTCTTCACCGGGCTCGCCTGGGAGCAGGACGAGGCGGCGCGAGCCTCGATGCTGGCGATCAACGCGACCGGCACGATGAACGGGACCGTCGCGGCGCTGGAGCAGATGGTGCCCGCTGGGCGCGGCCACGTGATCAACGTCGTCTCGCTGGCCGGCATCGTCGCCGCCCCGGGCGAGGTCGCCTACTCGGCGAGCAAGCACGCGGCGATGGCCTTCACGCTCGGGACCCTGTTCGACCTGCGGCGGGCCGGCCACAAGGGCATCGACGTCTCCGCGGTCTGCCCCGACGGGATCTGGACGCCGATGCTGGAGGGCAAGCTCGACGACCCCGACGCGGCGGGCTCCTTCTCCGGCCATCTTCTGACTCCCCGTCAGGTCGCCCGCGAGGTCGGGAGGCTGACCGAGCGCCCGCGACCGATCCTGGTCATCCCCCGCTGGCGCGGCCCGCTGCTGCGCGTCTTCGACCTCTTCCCCCGCCTGGGGGTGCGACTGCTGCCGGCGGTGATGTGGGATGCCCGCCGCAGGCAGCGCCGCTACAAACGCCTGATCGAGTCCGGCCGCTGGCCCGACTGACGAGACGTCAGACGGACCTGAAAACTCCGATGACCCTGCCGATGACGCTCGCCTCGGTGGTGAGGATCGGCTCCATCTCCTCGTTCTCGGGCTGCAGCCGGATGTGGTCCTTCTCGCGGAAGATCCGCTTCACGGTTGCGTCCTCGCCGATCAGGGCAACGACGATTTCGCCGTCGCGGGCGTCCTCGCTGGGACGGACGATGACGTAGTCGCGGTCGAGGATGCCGGCGTTCTTCATGCTTTCGCCGCGGATCTGGAGGATGTAGTCGCCGTCTTCGCCACCGATCACGTCGGGGATCTCAAGGTACTCCTCGATGTTCTCCTCGGCCAGGATCGGCTCGCCGGCGGCCACCTGGCCGACCAGCGGCAGGCCGCTTCCGGGCCTGATCGTCTGTTTCGCCTTTTCGAAGAGCAGCTCGATCGCCCGCGGTTTCGAGGGGTCGCGGCGCAGCAGGCCGATCTTCTCGAGGTTCGCGAGGTGCGCGTGCACGGTCGAGGACGAGTGCAGCCCCACCGCTTTGCCGATCTCCCGCACCGTCGGCGGGTAGCCCGTCTTCGCCGCGTACTTGCGGATGAAGTCGAAGATCTCTTTCTGCCGTTTGGTCAGGTCAAGGTCAACCATTGTCAGCCCCCAGTTTCTCCCATTTGCCGGGTGTTCACGCGTTCGAACACTTGTTCGCAGGCTATCGCCCACGCCGGATGCTCGCAAGGCAGCGGCGCGCTCAGGCTCCGAACATCTAGAATCGGCCGCCCTCGAGCGGCCGTGGCGGAACTGGTAGACGCGCAAGGTTGAGGGCCTTGTGGGTGGAAACACCCGTGATGGTTCGACTCCATTCGGCCGCATCGGAAAGCCCCCGCTCGTCGGGGGCTTTTTCGTTCTACATCCGGTAAACGGGCGCCGCCGGGGCGGCGAGGGGCGCGTTGGCGCAGGCGCCGAGGGCGAGGCCGACGACGCGGCGGGTGTCGAGCGGGTCGATGACGCCGTCGTCCCAGAGGCGGGCGGTCGAGTAATAGGGGTTGCCCTGGCGCTCGTACTGGTCGCGCAGCTCGGCGCCGACCTCGGGCTGGCCGACCTCGGTCATCACCGTCGCCGCCTGCTCACCTCCCATCACCGAGATCCGCGCGTTCGGCCACATCCAGAGGAAGCGCGGCGAGTAGGCGCGGCCGCACATCCCGTAGTTGCCCGCCCCGAAGGAGCCGCCGACGACGACGGTCAGCTTCGGCACCCGCGCGGTGGCGACGGCGGCGACCATCTTGGCGCCGTCCTTGGCGATGCCACCGGCCTCGTACTCGGGGCCGACCATGAAGCCGGAGATGTTCTGCAGGAACAGCAGCGGCACCTGGCGCTGGTCGCAGAGCTCGACGAAGTGGGCGACCTTGAGGGCGCTCTCGCTGAAGAGGATGCCGTGGTTGGCGACGATCCCGACCGGGTGGCCATGGACGTGGGCGAAGCCGGTGACGACGGTCGTCCCGTATTCGCTCTTGAACTCGTGCAGGTGGCTGCCGTCGGCGATGCGGGCGACGATCTCACGCGGGTCGTAGGGGGTGCGGCTGTCGGGCGGGACGGCGCCGTAGAGGGTGGCGGGGTCGATTACGGGCTCCTCGACGGGCTGGCGGCGGCAGGGCGGCTGCGGCTTTGCCGGCAGGGTCGCGACGATCGAGCGGACGATCCGCAGTGCCTCGTCGTCGTCCTCGGCGAGGTGGTCGACGACGCCCGAGGTGCGCGCGTGCAGCTCACCGCCGCCGAGCTCCTCGGCGGTCACGGTCTCGCCGGTCGCGGCTTTGACCAGCGGCGGGCCGCCGAGGAAGATCGTGCCCTGGTCACGGACGATCACGGTCTCGTCGCTCATCGCCGGCACGTAGGCGCCACCGGCAGTGCAGGAGCCCATCACCGCGGCGACCTGGGGGATCCCGCGAGCCGACATGTTCGCCTGGTTGAAGAAGATCCGGCCGAAGTGCTCGCGGTCGGGGAAGACCTCGTCCTGCATCGGCAGGAAGGCGCCGCCGGAGTCGACGAGGTAGATGCAGGGAAGCCGATTCTCGAGCGCCACCTCCTGCGCGCGCAGGTGCTTCTTCACGGTCATCGGGTAGTAGGTGCCACCTTTGACGGTGGCGTCATTGGCGACGACGACGACCTCGCGGCCGTGGACCCGGCCGACCCCGGTGATGATCCCGGCGCCGGGGGCCGCGTCGTCGTAGAGGCCGTTGGCGGCGAGCGGCGAGAGCTCGAGGAAGGGCGCGCCAGGGTCGCAGAGGCGGTCGACGCGCTCGCGCGGCAGCAGCTTGCCGCGACCGGCGTGGCGCTCGGCGGCACGCTCACCACCACCGGCGGCAACAAGGACCAGGCGCTCGCGCAGCTCGGCGGCGAGGCGGGCGTGCTCGGCCTCGTTGCGCTCGAACTCCGGCGTCCCCGCCCGCGCCTGCGTGCGCAGCTGGGTCATCTCGCCTCCTCCCCACTCGCCAACGCGACCAGGACCTGGCCGCGGGAGACCTGCTCGCCGACCCCGACTAGGACGTCGGCGACGACCCCGGCCCGCGGACTCTGGACCGAGAGCTCCATCTTCATCGACTCCAGCACGACCAGCACCTCGCCTGCCTCGACCTCTGCCCCGGGCTCGGCGCGGACGTCGATCACGACTCCTGGCATCGGCGCCTCCAGCGAGCCACCGCCGGCGGCACCCGCCGCAGCACCGGCCTGCTCGGCGATCTCGAAGCGCGCCGGCTCGGCGGCTCCATCGAGCAGCCAGACGGCGTCGCCGTCGCGGTGGACCCCGATCCGGCGTGTCTCACTGCCGACGGTGAGCAGCCCTGCCTCGATCCCGAACGCACCCGACTCCTCGCCGATCCTCCAGGCCCACCCGTCCGAACGCACTTTGTCCCGTATAGGCAGCAAAAGTGCGTTCGGGTCGCGGCGAATCGCCACAGCGACCTCGCCGTCGGGCCCCAGCAGTCGCGACCGCACCCACGCCGGCTCGCCCTGGCGCCAGCCATCGCGGGCGTCCCAGGGGTCGTCGCTCGCCGGCGGCCCGAGCAGCTCCGCCAGCGCCACGGCGGCGAGCACTGGCTCGCTCTCCGGCGGCGCGACCGCGTCGCCGAGGCGCTCGATCAGCCCCGTGTCGATCTCGCCCGCGCGCACCTCCGGCCGGCCAAGCAGAGCCCGCAGATAGGCGGCGTTGGTCGCCGGGCCGAGCAGGACCAGGTCGGCGAGGCCGCGCTCGAGGCCGCTCAGCGCCCCCTCGCGGCTGGGGGCGTGGGCGACTAGCTTGGCGAGCATCGGGTCGTAGTCGGTGCCGATCTCCATCCCCTCCTCGACGCCGCTGTCGACCCGGATCCCGGCCGGCTCGCGGTAGGCGACGATGCGACCGGCGGAAGGAAGGAAGCCGTTGGCGGGATCCTCGGCGTAGAGCCGCGCCTCGACCGCGTGGCCGTCGAAGCGGACGTCCTCCTGGCCGAAGCCGAGCGGCTCGCCCGCGGCGATCCGCAGCTGCTGCTCGACCAGGTCGAGGCCGGTGATCGCCTCGGTGACCGGGTGCTCGACCTGGAGGCGAGCGTTGACCTTGAGGAAGAAGAAGGCACCGGGGTCGTCGCGCTCGGCGATCAGCTCGACGGTGCCGGCGTTGACGTAGCCGCAGCCCTGCGCCAACGCAACCGCGGCCGCGCCCATCCGCTCGCGCAGCTCCGGGCCGACGACCGGCGACGGGGACTCCTCGACGACCTTCTGGTGGCGACGCTGCAGGCTGCACTCGCGCTCGCCGAGGTGAACCGCGTTGCCGTGGGAGTCGGCCAGCACCTGCACCTCGATGTGGCGCGATGCCTCGAGATAGCGCTCGACCAGCAACCGGTCGTCGCCGAAGGCGCCCTGTGCCTCGCGCCGCGCCGCCGCCAGCGCGGCGGGCAGCTCACCGAGGTCGCCGACGACGCGCATCCCCTTGCCGCCGCCGCCGGCCGCGGCCTTGAGCAGGATCGGCAGCTCCGCGTCCGCGGCCCAGGCTTCGATCTCCTCGTCGCCGAGGCGCTCGCCGCTGAGGCCCGGCAGGACCGGCACCCCGGCGGCCGCGGCGGCCTCCTTGCCGGCGACCTTGTCGCCGAGCAGCGTCATCGCCTCCGGCCCCGGGCCGATGAAGACCAGACCCGCGGCGGCGCAGGCGCGGGCGAACTCGGGGCTCTCGGAGAGGAACCCGTAGCCGGGGTGGACGGCCTCCGCCCCGGTCCGCAGCGCCGCCTCGACGACGCGCTCGATGTCGAGGTAGGACTGCCGCGGCGGCGTCGGCCCGATCCGCACGGCCCGGTCCGCGGCCCGCACGTGGGGCGCGGCGGCGTCGGCATCGCTGTAGGCGGCGATCGCCTCAATCCCGAGGCGGTGCAGCGTGCGGGTTACCCGGACCGCGATCTCGCCGCGGTTGGCGATCAGGACGCGGTCGAACACGGGCTCAGCGCTTCCAATCGACGGCGCCGGCGAGCAGGGTGTGGGAGCCGAGCGGGCGGCCGAGGACTCGCTGCGCCTCGCGGGCCGCCTCGAGCAGCAGACCCAGGTCCACCCCGGTCTCGATCCCCATCTCCTCCAGCATCGAGACCAGGTCCTCGCTGGCGATGTTGCCCGTCGCCCCGGCCGGCACCGGGCAGCCGCCCAGCTCGCCGAAGCTGGACTCGAAGGAGGCGCAGCCGGCCTCCAGCGCGGCGAGCACGTTGGCGAGGCCCTGGCCGCGGGTGTTGTGGAAGTGGGCAGTGAGCTCGACGTCCGGCAGCTCGGCCGCGGCGCGCTCGAAGAAAGCGCGGACCTGGACCGGGTTGGCCATTCCGGTGGTATCGCCGAAGGCGATCTCGGCGGCGCCGGCGGCGTGCAGGCGCTGGGCGATCGCGAAGACGCGGTCGGGCGGCACCTCGCCCTCGTAAGGGCAGCCGAAGCTGGTGCTGATAACTCCCTCGCAGCGCAGCCCGGCCTCGCGCGCCCGGGCGATCACCCCCTCCAGCCCACTCAGCGACTCCTCGACCGAGCGGTTGACGTTGTGCTGGTTGTGGGTCTCCGAGGCGGAAAGGAAGAGGTTGACCTCGTCGATGTGCTCGCGCAGCTCCAGCGCCGCCTCCAGCCCGCGCTCGTTGGGGACGAGGACGGAGACCGCGACCTCGTCGGGGATTGAGGCCCGTTCGAGCACCTCGCGGGCATCGGCCAGCTGCGGGATCATGTCGGCGCGGACGAAGCTGGTCAGCTCGAGGCGCTTCAGGCCGGTGCGGGCGAGCAGCTCGATCAGGCGCACCTTGTCGTCGGTGGCGATCACCTCGGGCTCGTTCTGGAAGCCGTCGCGGGGCCCGACCTCGCGCAGGCGCACCGCGGCGGGGGTCATGCGCCGAGGGCGCGGGCGATCACCATCTGCTGGATCTCGCCGGGTCCCCTTGCCGATCGTGAGGATCTTCGCGTCGCGGTAGAAGCGGCAGACGGGCATCCTCGATGTAGCCGTAGCCGCCGTGGATCTGGACCGCCTCCTCGGCGCAGCGCACGGCGAGGCGGCCGGTCTTCAGCTTCGCCTGCGCCGCGGTCAGCGAGAACGACTCGCCGCGGTCCTTCTGGTGCGCCGCCTTGTAGACCAGCAGCCGCGCCGCCTCGATCTCGGTCGCCATGTCGGCGAGCTTGATCTGGATCGCCTGGAAGCGGCTGATCGGCTGCCCGAAGGCGCGCCGCTCCTTGGCGTAGGCGAGCGCCTCGTCGAGCGCCCCCTGGGTGAGACCGATGCCCATCGCGGCGCGGCCGATGCGGCCGATGTCCAGCACCTGCAGGTACTGCTTGAAGCCCATCCCACGCGGGCCGAGCAGGTTCGCCGCGGGACGCGGGCGCCGTCGAAGCTGAGCGGGCGGGTGTCGGAGGCGTTCCAGCCCATCTTGCGGTAGGGCTCGCCCTGCTCGTAGCCGGGGGCGCCGTTCTTGACGATCAGATTGGAGACCTCCTCCGGGCCGGTGGGGGCGGTACATGCAGACGACGCCGGAGATATCGGTGCCGGTGTTCGTGATGAATGTTGGCGCCGTCGATCACCCATTCCTCGCCATCGAGCTCGGCGCGGGTGCGGACGTTGCCGGCATCGAGCCGGCCTCCGGCTCGGTCAGCCCGAAGGCACCGAGGACGCTCCCGAGCAGAGCTTCGGCAGCCACTCGCGCGTCCGCTCCTCGCTGCCGAACAGGTAGATCGGCTGGGTGCCGAGCGAGGTGTGGGCGCAGAGCGTGATCGCGACCGAGGAGTCGATCCGGGCCAGCTGCTCGACCGCCAGCGCGTAGCCGAGCGAGTCCCCGCCGCCGCCGCCGTACTCCTGCGGGAAGGGGATGCCCATCAGGCCTAGCTCGCCAAGCTTGGCGACGATCTCGTAGGGGAAGCGCTTCTCGCGGTCGAGCTCCTCGGCGACCGGCGCTACCTCGGCCAGCGCGAACTCGCGGACCTGTCACGCGGCAGTCGCTTTCGTCGCTGAGGTCGAAATCCATGCCGAGACAATACCGAATGATTGCTCTAAATTCGAATGAGCCCTCTATTTTCTTCCCCAGCGCGCTAACTTGCGCCGATGGCGGCGATGACCCCTCCGGCCCGGCCGGCGCTCCGGGCCCGCTACGAACAGCGCCAGCGCGAGGTGGTCGCGGCGGCGGCGAAGCTGTTCGCCGAGAACGGCTACCAGGCGACCTCGATCGCCGACCTGACCGAGGCGACCGGCCTCGCCGCCGGCGGCCTCTACCACTACATCGGCAGCAAGGAGCAACTGCTCCTGCTGATCTGCAACGACCTGCTCGACCCGTTGCTGGCGCAGGCCGGCGAGATCGTCGCCGCCGCGACGCCGCCCGAGCGGCAGCTGCGCGAGCTGCTGCGCGCCTGGCTGGTCCACATCGAGACGCATCGCCACCACATGCTGGTCTTCGCCCAGGAGCGCCACGTGATCGAGCGCGACCCGCAGTGGCGGCGGCTGCGCGGCCGCCGCAAGGCCTTCGAGCAGATCCTCGACGACGTCCTCGCCCGCGGCGAGGCGGAGGGGACGATGAGCTTCGCCGACCGCGGGCTGACCCTGCTGGCGCTGCTGGGGATGGTCAACTACACGCCCCAGTGGCTGCGCCCCCTGCGGCCGCCTGACGGCCGAGCAGATCGCCGATGGCTACTGCGACCTGCTGCTCAGCGTCGCCAGGTCCGGCGGGGCGGCGGGCTAGGGAGACAGCAGGCCGACCCGCCAGCCGCCGCTGTCGCGCCGCTCGAACAGCCGGCGCTCGTGCAGGCGGTCGGGAGCCTCATCCCAGAACTCGGCCGTCCGCGGCCGGATCCGCAGCGCGCCCCAGTCCTCCGGGCAGGCCGGCGCGGTCTCCTGGACCTCCGCCAGGTGGGCGAGGCGGCTGCGCAGCGGGTCGAGGTCGTCGATCGGCTCGCCCGCGGGAGACGACGGTTTCAGCCGGCAGCTGGTGCAGGAGGTCGCGCTGGGAGAAGAGCTCCTCGGCCAGGCGCGCTCGGCAAACGCCGCCTCGCCGGTGACGTGCACCTGGCGCCCCAGCGAAGGCCAATGGAAGAGCAGCGCCACCTCCGGGTTGGCCTCGATCTCCTGCGCCTTCCGCGTCCACAGCGCCGAGGTGAAGACGAGGGCGTCGTCCTCAAGCCGCTTCAGGGTCACGGTGCGGGCCGAGGGGCGGCCGCCGTCGCCGACGGTGACGAACGCGACCGAGGCCGGGTGCGGGGCGCCGGCCTCGCGGGCGGCGTCGATCCAGCGGCCGAGCTCGCGGATCGGGTCGTCGGGGTTCTCGTCGGGCACCGCCTGAGGATAGTTCGGGCCGGTCCCGGAAATCGGTCGGTACCGGAAAGCCGGGAGTAGGCTCCTTGCGAGCGTGCCGAGTGGGATCGGCCCAACCGAGGGAGGAGGTCCGATGTACGACTACGTGATCGTCGGAGCGGGTTCGGCCGGGTGCGTGCTTGCCGCGCGCCTCTCGGAGGACCCGGAGACCAGCGTGCTGCTGCGCTCCAGGCCGGCCCGCCGGACGTCAAGGAGAACATCCACGTGCCGCTCGGCTACCTGCAGCTGGCCCGCACCGACGTCGACTGGGACTACTGCACGGCGCCGGAAGCCAACTGCGACAACCGCCGCCTCCCCCTACCCCGCGGCAAGGTCCTCGGCGGCTCCTCCTCGGTCAACGCGATGATCTACATCCGCGGCAACCGCGCCGACTACGACTCCTGGGACACGCCCGGGTGGGCCTGGGACGACCTCTTCCCCTACTTCCTC
>CAVTKD010000015.1:0-20372 GCA_963735235.1 uncultured Solirubrobacterales bacterium
GGTCAGGTTGATGTCGACCTGGCGGCGGAAGTCCTGCAGCGGAAGCGTCTCCAGCGGGCCGGGGATCGCGACCCCGGCGTTGTTGACGAGGCCGTCGAGGCCGGCCTGCGCCACAGCCCCGACCCGCGTCGCTGCCGCCTCGATCTGCTCGGCGTCGGTGACGTCGAGGATCAGCGGCTCGAGTTGCTCGGAGCCGGCCGCGCGCAGCGACTCGGCGTCGGCCTGCTTGCGGACGCCAGCGAAGACCTGCCAGCCCGCGGCGTCCAGCCGCAGCGCCGTCGCCCGACCGATGCCGGTGGAGGCTCCCGTGATCAGAACCGATCGCACCGGGGCCAGGCTACCTGCGAACGCACTTTGTCTTGCCATACGGGACAAAGTGCGTTCGCACCCCACTGCATTCGCACCCCACCGAGGAGAGTGCGGGCGTAACCTTGGTCAGACCGTGAGCGAGACCGCAAGGGACGATGCCGAGCGCAAGCAGGTCACGGTCCTGTTCGCCGACGTCAGCGGCTCGATGGACCTGGCGGAGCGACAGGACCCGGAGGAGTGGCGCAAGATCATGCAGCGCTTCTTCTCGATCCTGGCCGACGCGGTGACCCATTTCGAGGGGACCGTCGACAAGTTCACCGGCGACGGGATCATGGCCGTCTTCGGAGCGCCGATCGCCCACGAGGACCACGCGCAGCGCGCCTGTTACGCGGCGCTGCGGATGCTCGACGACATCTCCGGCTACGCCGCCGAGCTGCGCCGGGCGCAGGGGCTCAACTTCTCCACCCGGATCGGGATCAACTCGGGCGAGGTGGTCGCCGGGGCGATCGGCCCGGGCGTCGACGCCGACTACACCGCGATCGGCCACACGGTTGGCCTGGCGCAGCGGATGGAGGCCCTGGCCGAGCCCGGCAAGGCTTACCTGACCGAACACACCGCCGAGCTCGCCGCCGGCTTCTTCGACCTCGAGGACCTGGGCGAGTTCGAGATCAAGGGATCGAGTCACCCGATCCGCGTCTCCGAGCTGGCCGGCGTCGGGCGGGCGACCTCGCGGCTCGACCTCTCCCGGCAGCGGGGCTTCTCGCGCTTCGTCGGCCGCGCCGAGGAGATGGGCGCGCTGGTGGCGGCACTCGACCGGGCCAGGGCCGGCGGCGGCGGCGTCATCGGCCTGGCCGCCGATCCGGGAGTCGGCAAGAGCCGGCTCTGCCACGAGTTCGCCCAGCGCTGCCGCGAGGACGGGGTCGAGGTCTTCGAGGCCCAGGCGCAGGCCCACGGGCAGGCGATCCCCTACATGCCGGTGCTGCAGATGCTGCGCTCGTTCTTCGGGATCGGCGAGCGCGAGCCCGAGCAGCTCTCGCGCGAGAAGATCGCCGGACGCTCGCTGCTGCTCGACCCCGGCTTCGCCGACGACCTGCCGCTGATGTTCGACTTCCTCGGCGTGCCCGATCCGGACCGCCCGGTCCCGCAGATCAGCCCGGAGGCGCGGCAGAGGGCGCTGGGCGAGATCGTCTGCCGTCTGGTCAACGCCCCCAGCCGCCGCAAGACGCTGGTGCTGATGATCGAGGACCTGCACTGGGTCGATGCCGGCAGCGAAGCGATGCTGGCCGACCTCGTCGAGTCGATCGCCGGCACCAAGACCCTCGCGGTGGTCAATTTCCGCCCGGAATACTCGCCGCCCTGGACGGGCTCGCCGGCCTACCGGGGCACCTCGCTGGCGCCGCTGGCGCGCACGGACACCCAGGAGCTGCTGCGCGACCTGGCCGGCGAGGACCCCTCGCTCGACGGCCTCGACGAGCCGATCCACGAGCGCACCCAGGGCAACCCGTTCTTCATCGAGGAGATCGTCCGCGAACTGGCCGAGACGGGGCATCTGGAGGGGGAGCGCGGGGCCTACCGCCTGGCCCGGCCGATCGAGGGGGCCGGGGTGCCGGCGACGGTCCAGGCGATCCTGGCGGCGCGGATCGACCGCCTCGACCCGGCGGCGAAGCAGCTGCTGCAGGTCGCCTCGGTGGTCGGCAAGGAGATCAGCGGCCGGGCACTGGGGATGACCGCGGGGCTCGAGGCCGGGGAGATCGACCCGGCGCTCTGCGAGCTGATCGAGGCCGGCTTTCTCTATGAAGCCGAGATCTACCCCGAGCGCGTGCTGGCCTTCCGCCATCCCCTCACCCGCGAGGTCGCCTACGGCACCCAGCTCGGCGACAGGCGCGCCGCGACCCACGCGGCGGCGGCCCGGGCGACGATCGCGCTCGAGGACGACCGCCTCGATGAGCTGGCCGGACTGGTTGCCCACCACTTCGAGGAGGGCGGCGAGACGCTGGAGGCAGCACGCTGGCACGCCCGCGCCGCCTACTGGGCCGGTCACAGCCGCCCTCAGGACGCGATGCGCCTCTGGCAGCGGGTGACGGAGCTCTCCGACGGGCTCGGCGAGAACGAGGAGACGACGGCGCTCTCGCTGCTCTCGCGCATGCAGCAACTCGAATACGCCTGGCGGCTGGGCATGGACCGCGACCAGGCGGAGACACTCGGCGCGGAGGCGGCGGAGATCGCCGGCAGGATCGGCGACCTGCGCTCGCTGGCGCTGCTGAAGCTGCTGACCTCAGTGCGGCCGGGCGTCGCCGAGCACACCGGTGAATGGACGGTCGCCGCTGGCGAAGCGATCCGCCTCGCCGACGAATCGGGCGAGCCGGGCCTGCGGGCTGCCTGCCGCGGTGCCGCCGCCTACGTCCACATGTGCGCCGGCGACCTCGACCGACTGGAGGCGCGGGTCGACGAGATGCTCAAGATCCTCGACGGCGACCCCGACCTCGGCGCCGGGATCGTGATCGGCAGCCCGATCGCCTGGGGCCGGATGGCCAAAGCGGTGGCGCTGCGCGAGCGCGGCCGGTCCGAGGAGGCCGACCGGCTGCTGGACGAGGCGTTGCGAGAAGCGGCGGGGCGGGGCGACCCCGAGACCGAGAGCTGGGTCCTCAGCTCGAAGGCGACCGTGCTCGCCGAGAGCGGCGAGATCGAGGCGGCGCTGGCGCTGGCGCTGCGCAACCGCGAGCTGACCGAGCGGCTGGGCGACGTCTTCTCTCGCACCATGTCGATGAGCTCGCTCGCGTACGTCCGCCTGGAGGCGGGGGAATTCGCCGCCGCGCTGGAAGCGATCGAGCTGGCCGATGGGAGCTATCGGGAGGCGATGGGGTCCGGTGGCGAAACCGAGGGCTGGCGTGCGGCCCTGCGGGCAAGGGCGCTGCTCGGTCTCGGCCGATCCGAGGATGCGGTGGCGCAGGCGGAGTGGGCGACGGGCACGGCACGCCGTCGCGGTATGAACTGGCAGCTTCCCGCCGCCCTTCTGATTCTCGCGCAGGCACGGGACGCGACCGGCGCAGCGGGCGTCGGCGAAGCGCTTGACGAGGCCGCCGCGGTCGCCTCGAGCCGGGGTCACCAGACGACGCTGCGCCGGATCGAGGGCGAGCGCGCTGTCCTCTCGGCCGCGTAGGACGGCAGCCGGGCCAACCGCCGGTGGAGATTATTCGCGAGCGGCGCGGTGGCGCTCGAGCTCGGCGACCAGCAGCTTGGTGTGGAGGGCGGCGATCAGGTCCTGGAGTGGCTGGGCACCGGCTTCGAGCATCTCGACCACGCGCTCCGGAGGGACCTCGCCGGCGAGGCGGTTCATCACCATGTCGACCTCCTCGCGGACGAGGTCTTCGATCGCGGTCTTGTAGCGCAGGGTGTCGTAGACGGTGAAGCCGATCTGCTCGTCGTAGCCGCCGGCCCGGAAGCGGCTGATCGCCTCGATGATCGTCACGTCGGAGGGCGAGTAGCCGCGGCTGTTGGGGGTCAGCACCTCCAGCTCGGCAAGGCGGTCGAGCACCTCTTTGGGGACGCCATAGCGCTTGCGGACCTCGGCGGCGCTGGTCCGTGCCCGCTCGCCGGCGAGGGCGCGGTCGAAGATCCGGTCCTCGAGCTCAAGCATCGCGCTGGCCCGCTCGGGGTCCTCGTCGAGCATCGACCGGATCGCCTTCAGCGGCATGAAGCGCTCCTCCTGCAGGCGCTTGATCAG
This sequence comes from uncultured Solirubrobacterales bacterium, assembly GCA_963735235.1. GTDB lineage: Bacteria > Actinomycetota > Thermoleophilia > Solirubrobacterales > 70-9 > VAYN01. The sequence continues at coordinate 4,034 of CAVTKD010000015.1, forward strand.
CTTGATCCGGTCGACGAACTCGGGCGGGTAGTAGGCCATGTTGCGGCTGGTCTTGACCGGCTCCGGCAGCAGCCCCTCGCGCAGGTAGTGCTTGATCGTCGGCACCGGCACCCCCGAGGCCTCAGCCAGCTCACCCATCCGCAGCAGCTCGGCGGACTTGGCACTCACGCGCGGAACTCCGTCGGTTTGGCCTCGGTGCCGCCGCCGGCGGCGGCACCCGACTCCAGCATCGCCGCGACCTCCTCTGCGGAGTAGCCGGCCTCGCGCAGGACCTCCTCGGTGTGCTCGCCGAATGCCGGCGCCGGCCGGGTCGGGTCGCCGGGTGTGCGGCTCATCTTCACCGGCAGCCCGAGCTGGTGCACCTTGCCGAGGCCGGGCTGCTCGACCTCGACCACCATCTCGCGGGCGCGAACCAGCTCCGAGTCGAGCGCCTCGTCGAGGTCGAGGATCGGCTCGATGCAGCAGTCGTGCTCGTCGTTGAAGGCCAGCCACTCGTCACGGGTGCGGGAGCGGAAGATCGCGGCGACCTCGCGCCAGGCGTCGGAGCCCGGCGCCTCGAACTGCTTCTCGATCAGGTCCGGGCGATCGGCGCCGTTGCAGAGGGCGGCCCAGAACTTCGGCTCCAGCGCCCCGCAGCTGACCCAGCCGTCGGCAACTTCGTAGGGCAGGTAACAGATCAAACCTCCCGCCAGCTGCTGCTCGCCGCGGCGAGGCACCTCGCCGTCGCAGAAGTAGCGGCCGGCCACCATCGCCAGCCAGGAGAGGGCGCCGTCGGCCATCGAGATGTCGACCAGCTGGCCCTGGCCGGAGCGGCGACGCTCGTGCAGGGCCGCCATCACCCCGAAGGCGGCCATCAGCCCGCCGCCGCCGAGGTCGGCGATCTGCCCCGCCGACTGCACCGGCGGCCCGTCCTTGGCGCCGGTCAGGCCGAGCAGGCCGACGAGACCGAGATAGTTCATGTCGTGCCCGGCCCGCTGGGCGTAGGGGCCGTCCTGGCCGTAACCGGTGATCGCGCAGAAGACGACGGCCGGGTTGGCCTCGCGCATGCGCTCGTAGCCGACGCCGAGGCGGTCGAGGACGCCGGGCCGGAAGCCGTCGAGGACGACGTCGTGGCGCTCGACCAGGCGCAGCAGCGCCTCGCGGCCGGCCTCGCTCTTGAGATCGAGTCGAACGGAGCGCTTGCCGCGGTTGAGCGAGAGGTAAAGCGCGGAGCGGGTGCCGAGCGCCTGCTGCTCGTCGTCGCCGTAGTAGGGCGGCGCCCAGCGGATGTAGTCGCCCATACCGGTGTCCTCGACCTTCAGCACCTCGGCGCCGAGGTCGGCCAGCAGCAGCGAGCAGAAGCCCCCCGGCAAGAGCCGGGTCAGATCGAGGACCCTGACGTCGCTGAGCGGGAGCTTGGCCATCGGCCCGGCGCGGCGAGCGCCGCTCAGGCCTCCGTCCGTTTCGGCACGCCGAGCAGCTCGCGAGCCTCGGCCACGGTGGCGGCGCGGCGGCCGACGTCCTCGGCCATCTGCCGCGCCTTGGCGATCAGGTCGCCGTTGGAGCGGCACATCTCCCCGTCGGGCAGGTAGAGGTTGTCCTCGACCCCGGCGCGGACGTTGCCGCCCAGCACCAGCGCCGCGGCGAGCAGCTTCCACTGGTCGCGGGAGACGCCGATCGTCTGCCACTGGTTCTGGCCCTCGGCCCCGCCGGGGATCTGGTCGGACATCAAGGTGACGTTGCGCGGCGTCGGCCGGATGCCGCCGGTCACCCCCATCACCAGGGAGATCTGCAGTGGCTCCTCGAGCAGGCCCATGTCGATCAGCGGGTCGAGGTTGGCGACGTGGCCGGCGTCGAAGCACTCGTGCTCGGGCTTGATCCCAAGCGCTTTCATCTCGGTCAGGAACTCGATGATCGTGTCGAAGCTGTTCTCGAAGACCGCTTTGAAGACGAAGTCCTTGCGCCGGCGCGAGTACTTGGCGTAGTTCATCGAGCTCATGTTCAGAGCGGCGACATCCGGCTTCAGCGCCCGCAGGTACTCGAGCCGCTTCTCGATCGGCACCCCGATCGTCCCGGTCGAGTAGTTGACGATCACATCGCCGACCTCGGCCAGGATCGCCTCGGTGATCGCCCGGAAATCCTCGATCTCGACCGACGGCGCGCCGTCGGGGGTGCGGGCGTGGATGTGGATCTGCGAGGCGCCCTCGTCGACCGCGCGGCGCGCCTCCGCCGCGTACTCCTCGGGCGTGTAGGGGATCGCCGGGCACTGGTCGCGATTGGCGATGACACCCGAGATCGAGCAACTGATGACTACGGGGTCCTCGAAGCGACTCATCGCCCGCCTCCTGTCGCTTTTGTTTCGCATACCGATACAAACGCGACAGGCGCCCTCATACCGGCATCACTCCGTGGCGTTTGCGCGGCTTGCGCACTTGCTTATCTTTCGCCATTCGCAGTGCCCTGACGATCGTCGGGCGGGTCTCGCGGGGGTCGATGATGTCGTCGATGACCGCGTTGCCGGCGGCGATGTAGGGGTCGATCTGCTCGCGGACCGCGTTCAGCATCGCCTCGCGGGTGGCCTCCGGGTCCTCGGAGGCGTCGATCGCCGAGCGGCCGATGATTTCGACCGCACCCTCGGCTCCCATGACCGAGATCTCGGCGCCGGGCCAAGCGACGATCAGGTCGGGCTCGTACGCTTTGCCGCACATCACGTAGTAGCCGGCGCCGTAGGCCTTGCGGACGATCACCGTCACCTTCGGGACCGTGGCGCGGCTGACCGCGTAGAGCATCTTCGCCCCGTGGCGGATGATCCCGGCGTGCTCGACCTTCGAGCCGACCATGAAGCCGGGCACGTCCTGGAGGAAGACCAGCGGAATGTTGAAGGCGTCGCAGAGGTTGATGAAGCGCGCCGCCTTGTCGGCCGAGTCGTTGTCGAGGATCCCGGCCAGCTGCTTGGGCTGGTTGGCGACGATCCCGACCGGCTGGCCGCCGAAGCGGGCGAAGCAGGTGATCAGGGTCTTGGCGAACTTCGGCTTCAGGTCGAACCACTCGCCGTCGTCGACGATCTCGGCGATCACGTCGTACATGTCGTAGGGCTGGCGCGAGGAGTCGGGGACGATCTCCATCAGCTTCTCCGACATGCGGTCGTCGAGGTCTGAGGTCTCGGCGACCAGCGGCTTCTGCTCGCAGTTGGCGGGAAAGTAGGAGAGGTACTGCTTGATCGCGACGATGCAGGCCTCGTCGTCGGGCACCTCGAGGTCCCCCACTCCCGATTTGCGGCAGTGCACCTTGGCGCCACCGAGATCCTCCATGGAGATGTCCTCGCCGGTCACGGCTTTGACCAGATGCGGGCCGGCCAGCGCCATCGCCCCCTGGCCGGAGACCATCGGCACGAAGTCCGCCAGGGCCGGGATGTAGGCAGTGCCGGCCGCGCAGGGGCCCATCATCGCCGCGACCATCGGGATCACGCCCGACATTTCGACCTCCTCGCGGAAGAGGAAGCCGGAGCCGGCGAAGAGCGAGCCGGTCGCCTCCTGGATGCGGGCGCCGGCGGAGTCGAGCAGCCAGACGAACGGCATCCGCTTCGAGAGCGCCATCTCGCGCAGGCGGGTGACCTTGAGCTCGCCGGTCATCCCCATCGACCCGGCCATCACCGTGAAGTCATAGGCGGCAACGCAGGTAGGGCGGCCGTCGACGTCGCCCCAGCCGGTGATGACGCCGTCGGCCGGGGCCTCGACACCGTCCATCGCCCGCTGGGCGAAATGGGGGCGGCCGTGGATTCCGAGCTCGACAAAGGTCCCCTCGTCGACCAGGAGGTCGAGCCGCTCGCGGGCGGTCAGCTTGCCGCGGCCGTGCTGTTTGGCGATCTTCTCCTCGCCGCCGCCCAGCTTCACTTTGGCGCGGCGCTCATGCAGCTGCTCGTTCAGCTCCGCCAGGGGAGCGGTCCCTGGCAGGAGGTTCTTCGCCTGCTCGGTGCTCGCCACTATCTGCCTTTCCATTGAGGGTCGCGCTTCTCGAAGAAGGCGGTGACGCCCTCGACGATGTCCTCGGTACTGAAGGTGAGGGAGAGCTGGGAGCGCAGGAACTCCAGGGCATCGTCGATGTCCATGTCCTGCTGGCGGTACATCGCGTCGTGGCCGAGCCGCATCAGGACCGGGCTCTTCGAGGCCAGTTTCGTCGCCCAGTCGGCGACCGCGGCGTCGAACTCGCCCGCCGGCACGACCTTGTTGGCGAGCCCGAACTCGACCGCTTCTTGACCGCTGAGCCGCTCGCCCAGAAGCATCATCTCGTTGACCTTCTTGCGCGGGACGTTGCGGTAGATGATCGACATGATCATGTAGGGGAAGGCGCCGACGTTGATCTCCGGAGTGCCGAAGGTGGCGCCCTCCTTGGCGATGACGAGGTCGCAGGAGAGCGCCAGGCCCATCCCCCCCGCCAGCACGTGGCCGTTGACCGCGCAGAGCGAAGGCTTGCCGAGCCGCGGCATCAGCCTGAAGAACTCGAGAAAGAGGTCTGAGGCGAAGTGTTTCTGAACCAGCGGAACGTCGGCGGCGAAACCCCCGAGGTCGGCACCTGCGCAGAAGGCCTTGTCACCCGCCCCGGTGAGAACCACGGCGCGGACCTCCTCGGAGGCCTGCGCCTGCTTCATCGCCGCGACCAGCTCGGCCAGCATCCGCCCGGAGAGCATGTTGCGCTTCTCCGGGTTGTCCAGCGTCACCGTGGCGACGCCGTCGGCGACCTCGTAGGCGACCAGCTCGTAGTTCCCTTTGCTCATCCGGGCCGGGACCATAGCCGAAAATGTCGAAAGTGGGAAGTGCTACTGTCTACTCGCTTTGAGCGGCCCCGGCCGCCTTCCGACCCGCGAACGAGGAGAGACATTCAGTGGCGACCGCGACCAACGGCTCCAGCGTCATCAAGCCCGACCACGCAGCCGGGCGCAAGCACTTCATCTTCAGCCAGGAGCACGAAGACCTGCGCGAGTCGATGCAGTCCTGGGTTCAGAAGGAGCTGTGGCCGCACCGCAACGAGTGGGAGGACACCTACTGGCCGACCTCGGCGATGCAGCGCGCCGGCGAGCTCGGCTTCCTCGGCCTCTGCTTCCCGGAGGAGTACGGCGGCCAGGGCGGCGACTACTTCTACTCGCTGGTCCGCGCCGAGTGCATGAGCTACTCCGGGTCGGGCGGCACCAATATGGGCTTCGCCGTCCAGAGCGACATGGTCCTGCCTCCGATCCACTTGCTCGGCACCGAGGAACAGAAGGAGAAGTACCTCGCGCCGGGCCTCAAGGGCGAGAAGATCGGCAGCCTCGGGATCACCGAGCCGGGCGCCGGCTCCGACGTCGCTGGGATCCGCACCACGGCGATTCGCGACGGCGACGAATACGTCATCAACGGCTCCAAGACCTTCATCACCAACGGCCCGCGGGCCGACTTCATCGTCCTCGTCTGCAAGACCGACCCGGAGGAGCGCCACGCCGGGATCACCCTCTTCATCGTCGACCTGCGCGACGAGAACGGCGAGAAGGTCCCCGGCTTCACCGTCTCCGCCGAGCTGGAGAAGATGGGGATGCACGCCTCCGACACCGGCGAGCTCGCCTTCGAAGACGTCCGCGTCCCGGCCGGCGCCGTGCTCGGCGAGGTCGGCAAAGGCTTCTACCACATCGCCTGGGAGCTCCAGGGCGAGCGCCTGGTCGCCGCCGCCGGCTGCCACGCGGGGGCCGAGCGGATGATCGAGAAGACCCTCGAGTACGCCAAGGAGCGCGAAGCTTTCGGCCGCCCGATCGGCAAGTTCCAGGCGATCCGCCACAAGTTCGCCGAGATGGCGACCAAGACCGAGGCCTCCAAGCAGTTCACCTACTCGACCGCCTGGCGCTTCGCCAACGGCGAGTACCCGGTGCGCGAGATCACGATGGCGAAGCTCTTCTCCTCACGGACCGCCTGCGAGGTCGCCGACGAGTGCGTGCAGATCCTCGGTGGCTACGGCTACATGAAGGAGTACGAGATCGAGCGCGCCTACCGCGACGTCCGCCTCAACCGCATTGGCGCCGGCACCGACGAGGTCATGCTCGACGTGATCGGGCGGAGCTACGGGCTGTAGGCACGAGTGGCGAGTGGCGAATCCTCCCCGTTATGAGGGGGTCGATCCGACACTCACTCAGGCTCAGGCGACATGACGATCGTTAAGGACACGGGAGGGCGGGCGACGCTGCCGCCATTCGGCGAGGAGCACGAGGAGCTGCGGGAGACGGTGCAGCGCTTCGTCACCAAGGAGATCGCTCCCAACGTCGACGCGTGGGAGGCGGCGCGGGAATTCCCGCGCGAGCTGTACGGACGCTGCGCCGAGCTCGGCTTCCTCGGCCTCAAGTTCCCCGAGGAGTACGGCGGCCAGGGCGGCACCCACCTGCACGACGCGATCTGGGTCGAAGAGCTGGCCCACTCCGGCGGCTCCGGTGGAGTCGCCGCCGGGCTCAATGCCCACGCCTCGATCGCGATGCCGCCGATCTTCAACTTCGGCACCGAGGAGCAGAAGCAGCGCTGGCTGGTGCCGGGCATCGCCGGCGAGAAGATCGGCGCGCTCGGGATCACCGAGCCCGGCGCCGGCTCCGACGTCGCCGGCATCTCCACCACGGCGAGGCGGGTCGGCGACACTTACATAGTCAACGGCGCCAAGACCTTCATCACCAACGGCGTCCGCGCCGACTTCCTCGTCTGCGCCTGCAAGACGAACGAGCAGGGCGGCCACGGCGGCATCTCCTTCCTCGTCCTCGAGCGCGAGATGCCCGGCTATGAGGTGGCGCAGAAGCTGGAGAAGATGGGCTGGCACTCCTCCGACACCGGCGAGCTCGCCTTCACCGATGTCGAGGTGCCGGCCGAGAACCTGCTCGGCGAGGAGAACGGCGGCTTCAAATTGATCATGGCCAACTTCGCCTGGGAGCGGCTGCTGATGGCGATCGGCGCCGTCGGCGCGATGCAGCGCCTGGTCGAGATCACCGTCGCCTACGCCCTCGAGCGCGAAGCCTTCGGTCGGCCGATCGGCAAGTTCCAGGCGATCCGCCACCACGTCGCCGAGATGGCGACCAAGGCCGAAGCCGCCCGCGCCCTCACCTACAACGCCCTGCGCCTCTTCCACAGCGGCCAGGAGTGCATCCGCGACGTCAGCATGGCCAAGCTCGTCACCCAGCGGGCGGTGCTCGAGATCGCCGATCAGTCCCTGCAGATCCACGGCGGCTACGGCTACGTGCGTGAGTACGGCATCGAGCGCGCCGTCCGCGACGCCCGCCTCGGCCCGATCGGCGGCGGCACCGACGAGATCATGAAGGAGATCCTCGGCAAACAGATGGGATTGTGATCCGGGCACATCTGACACTCAGCCAGACCAGCCAGAGCGCCGCGGGCACCGCGGCGAGCACCTCGACACCGCCGCCGAACTGCAGGATGCCGCTGTCGAAGAGCAGCGGTGGCAGGGCGCTGAGGATGAGTAGGGCGCTGGCAAAAAGGCCGGCACTCCGCACCCGGCGGGGAAGCGATTCGGCTTGAGCAGCGGCCGCAACCGTGGCGAGAATCAAGGTCGCCAGGCCGAACTTGCTGAGCTCGATCAGAATGTTGGTGGTGTCCGCGAAGGCCCGGATGACGGCCGGGTCATGCATGGCGGCAGCATTCAGGACCAGGCCCGAAGTGATCGCGACTCCACCAAGGACCAGAAACATCGCCATCGCACCGCCGATCGCGGCGACCGTCGCCAGGCCCCGGTTCCGATCGTCCCGAGTGAGGAACTCATATAGCGGCGCGAGAAACCAGAGGAAGGCGAGCGCACCCAGTGCGGCGATGTAGGTGTCGATGAGGAAGAGCCGGCGTTTGCCGAGGAAGAGTTCGGTGAGATGGTGGACGGAGTCGCTGGTCCGTGGCGGCGGCCCAGGAAGGAAGAGTGCGCCCAGGAGCAGGACGATCCCTATCGCTCCCGTTGCCGCGCTCCATCGTCGTCCGCGCTCGCTCATCGGTCTGCTCCCGTCGCTTGCCAATACAGTCGTATTGGTAATACAATACAACCGTATGGCAACTGCAGAGACAGGAAGCTCGAACAGCGCCACACGGATCCGCGAGGCGGCGCTCGAGGGTTTCGCCCTGGATGGGGTCGAGGCGACCTCGATCCGCGACGTCGCCGCGGCGGCGGGCGTCTCCCCCGGCCTGGTCCAACATCACTTCCCCACCAAGGCGGCACTGCGCGAAGCCGTCGACGAGCACGCCCTCGCGATCGCGACCGAGAGCTTCCGGGACTTCCCCGACGCCAGCTCGGCAAGTGATATCCAAGAGGAGCTGGGCGACCGGGTGACGGCGATCGTGCGAGACCAGCCGAACATGCTTCGCTACGTCGCGCGATCGATCAGCGAGGGCGAAGAGGCGGGGCTACGGCTGTTCGACGCTTTCGTCGCGATCGCGACGGCGCAGTGGCGGCGGTTGGACGAGGAGGGCATGCTGCGCGAGGACGCCGACCTGCTCTGGGTCGGATTGCACACGGTGGTGCTGAACCTCGCCACGGTGATATTCGAGGTGGCGATCGACCGGCACCTGCCGGAGCCGTATCGAACCCCGGCGATGCTCGAGCGCTGGAACGCCGCGAGCTCGGCACTCTTTCAGCGCGGCATCTACCAGAACGAGGCGAGATGACCCACTAGGAAGCGGGCTCGGTGCCGGCCAGAAGCTCACCGGCGCGAATCCGCTCGACCATGTCGGCCGATTCCTCACGGTAAACCTGACCGTCCTCGAGCTCGATCACCGGGTACTTGCGCTGCCCCGAGAGCTGCTCCAGCTCGTCGCGCTTGCCGGTCCGCAGCGGTCCCTTGACCACCTCGTAGGCGATCCCCTGCTCGTCGAGCGCCTTCTGCACTTTCCAGCAGGGGTGGGCGTTGATCTTGACCCACATCGTGGAACAGCGATGAAGCTTGACGGCGGCCATGTCGCCGATCCTAACCCCGGTCCCGGCATATGCCAAACACAACCGGAACCGGGCTCCGGGATCGCGGCGTCAATGCCTCGGCCCCGCCTCGCATTCGTGTGACTTGCCGACGCCGGGGCCGCCATCGCAGTAGTCGAAGCCGGGGCCGCCGTAGAGCTGGTCGGCCCCGGGGCCGCCGTAGAGGCGGTCGTTGCCGGGGCCGCCGTGGCAGCCGTCCTCTCCCGGCCCCATGTGACAGACGTCCCGCCCACCATCGCCCCAGCAGCCGTCACTGCCGGCGCCCTCCCGACAGTAATCGTTGCCCGGCCCGCCGACGCAGTCGGTGTTCTTCGGGCCGGTGATGCAGGTGTCATTGCCACCGCCGCCCACGCAGCGATTGCGCCTCGACCCTTCCGGATAACAGGTGTCCTTCTCGCCGTTGCCGATGAACTTGTCCTCACCCGCGCCGAGGTGGACGGTGAGGGGGAACGGCATGCGGTTGAGAACTTCGACGAGGTCGCCACTCGAGCCCATATCGACTTCGATCGCATCGGCGCCCACGACCGTGCAGACAGCGCGGAGGCGGGAGCGGGCGAGGCGGCAGCCCGACGGCTCCGCTGCTGCCATGTAGCCGTCCACCTGGACGTCGTCACCGCTCGCGGTCAGGGTGAGGTGCGAGCCCGATGCGGCACCGAAGACGACAATCCGCCCCGCGGGCGAGGCCGAGGTCGCCGCCACGAGGAGGGCGGCGGAAGCGAGCAGGGCGGCGAGCGGCAGGCGTCGTGGGGAAAGCGGCATCGCATCCGATGCTAGAGGCGCGGTCTCCCCCGGGTAACTTGGTGCCGATGAAGGAGAGCTTGATCTACGCCAGCAGCGTGATCAATCCGCGCAGCAGCAGCAGGGCGCCGATCACAGCGGCACCGGTGATGCCGGCCCGGCGCCCGTTGCGGCCGAGCCAGGCACGAAAGCGGACGACCGCGCCCTGGGTCCAGTCCGGCGCCACCGCGTAGCCGATCAGCGGCAGCTCGAGAAGGAGCTGCTGGATCAGGCAGAAGGCGACCACCAGCGCGACGGTCGCCGCAGTCCCGTAGTCGAGCTTGGCCATGCGGTCCAGGGCGGCCAGGTAGGACACACCGGGGAACGAGAGGACGACGCCGACGGCGAAGGTGATCCGCGCCGACCCTTTGCCGAGCATCCGCATCGGCAGCGGTTCCTTTGCCTTGCCCTCCCCCTCCTTGGCTTCTTTGCGCCGCCGCCGCCGTTCTTTCAGCGCCGCGTCGCGATCCGTACCCAATACGTAGGCGACCAGCAGCGCGATCAGCCCGACCACGATGTCCTCGAGAGGGCTGAGGGTGTGGCGGGCGGCATCGGCGCCGCCGGACCCGTGCAGTGAGAAGACGACCAGCAGGCCGAGGCTGATGCTGGCCAGGTAGGCGCCGAGCAGATAGCCGAGCATCAGCTTTTTGGTATTCGGCAACAGCATCATCACCGTCGTCGCCGCCAGCAGCGTCGGGTTGAACATCGCCAGGAGCGAGAGGAAGAAGATGCTGGCCATCGCGCGACCATTCTGCCTGGAACAATCGTCACATGAAGCAACGGGTCAGTCTGATCACCCTCGGCGTCTCCAACCTGGAGCGCTCCTGCGCCTTCTACGAAGCCGTCGGCTGGACGACCGGCGCCGCGCCCGGCGACGACGTCGCCTTCTTCCAGGCGGGCGAGATGGTCCTCGCTCTCTGGGACCGCGCCAGACTCGCCGAGGACAGCTGCGTCGAGGATTCGCCCGGCTGGGGCGGCGTCACCCTGGCGCTCAACTTCGGCTCGCCGGCGGAGGTCGACGCGGCGATCGAGGAGGCCCGCGCCGCCGGCGCGACGATCGGCCGCGAGCCGGCCGAGACCTTCTGGGGTGGCTACGGCGGCGTCTTCGTCGACCCCGACGGCCACCCCTGGGAGATCGCCCACAACCCCCACTGGCGGATCACCGAGGACGGCGGCGTCAGCCTCAGCTGAGCTCCGCTCCCAAGACTGGCCGGTCAACCAGTACCAGTTGATCCCTGTAGCCTCGGCGGCCGATTTCACGAACTAAAAGGAGAGACGGACTGATGGGACTTCTGGACGGGAAAGCGGCGATTGTCACTGGGTCGGCACGAGGCATCGGACGGGCGACCGCCGAGCTGTTCGCGGCCGAGGGGGCCAAGGTTCTGATCAACGATCTCGACGCCGACGTGGCCGAGCAGACCTCCGGTGAAATCAGTGGCGAGACCGCCGTCTTCGCCGGCGACCTGACCGAGACCGGCGCCGCCGACAAGCTCGTCGACGCCGCCGTCGACGCCTTCGGCTCGGTCGACATCGTCGTCAACAACGCCGGCTACACCTGGGACGGTGTCGCCCACAAGATGACCGACGAGCAGTTCCAGGCGATGCTCGACATCCACACCGTCGTCCCCTTCCGCGTCGCCCGCGCGATCGCCCCGCACTGGCGCGAGGCCGCCAAGGCCGAGCGCGGCGAGGGCACCGAGGTCTTCCGCAAGCTGATCAACGTCTCCTCGACCTCGGGGACGATGGGCAACGCCGGCCAGGTCAACTACTCGGCCGCGAAGATGGGCGTTGTCGGCGTCACCAAAACGCTCGCCAAGGAGTGGGGCCAGTTCAAGATCAATGTCAACGCGGTCGCCTTCGGCTTCGTCGACACCCGCCTCACCGCCGCCAAGGAGGAGGGCGGCGAGATGACCGCTCCCGGTGGCGAGAAGATCGAGCTCGGCATCCCCGAGCAGATGCGGGCGATGGCCTCGGCGATCATCCCGCTCGGCCGCCCCGCTTCTCCCGAGGAGGCCTCCGGCCCGGTCCTCTTCCTCGCCTCACCGCTCGCCAACTACGTGCACGGCCAGGTCCTCAACGTCACCGGCGGCATGTTCGGCGGGATGTACACCTGATCCGCTCGCGGTACTCGAGTCGCGATAGAGGGTCCGGTGCCCTCCCCCAGAAGCCGTCGCGCAGCTGGGGCGTCTGCCAGGGCTCAAACCCTTCCGCCTGAGCTTCTGGGAGAGGGGCACTGGACCCTCTTGCCCAGCCTCGATCACGCCTGGAGCGGAGAGCTTCCGTCCACGGAACCTTTCCAGCTCACAGAAAGCCGCCCACCTTTGAAGCTTGAGCGGAGCTTCGTGAGGGCCGGGCCCCCGCATAGCTACTCCTTCGAGCGCCGCTCCTCCGCGACCGGCGTGCCCTCGGCGTTGGCGATTGCTTCGGGGGGCCAGCGTCCGGCCCAGTTGTCGCGGGCGCCGTCAATCGTGATCGTCGTGCCGGAGTAGAAGTCGCCGGCCGGCGAGGCCAGGTAGGCGACCAGCCAGGCCATCTCCTCGGGACGGCCGGCGCGCCCGATCGGGATCGAGCGCTCGAGGTTGTCGACGACGACCTGCGGATACTTGGTCAGCAGGGTCTCGGTCGCGAACTGGCCGGCGGCGAGGGCGACGGTCTTGATCCCGAAGCGCGACCACTCGATCGCCAACGTCCGCATCATGTTCTCGACCGCGGCCCGGGCGGCGCCGGAGTGGACCATCCCCGGCATGCCGTTGTGGGGGGAGAGGGTGACGCTGAGCACCTTGCCGCCCCTCTGCGGGATGAAGGCCTTGGTCGCAGCGGCGTGGGTCATCAACCAGGTGCCCTGGACGTTGAGGTCGATGACGGTGCGGAAGCCCTTCGGGGTGATCGCCTCCGCCGGGCTGAGGAACTGGCCACCGGCGTTGTTGACGAGCACGTCGAGCCGGCCGTGGCGCTCCAGCAGGCCGTCGAAGAAGCGCCCGACCGGCTCCTCCTCGCGGATGTCCAACACCTCGTGCTCGAAGGACCCGGTCAGACCGGCGGCCAACTCGGCGGTCTCCGCCAGCGGCTCCGCACGGCGCCCGCAGCCGACCACGGTGGCGCCGAGACGGGCCAACTCCAACGTCGTCTCCCGCCCGAAACCACTGCCGGCGCCGGAGACGACGCAGACCTGGCCGTCGAGCAATCCGTCCCGAAACACCTGCGAATGCGAGCTTTCAGCCATCGTCCGGCAAGCCTATAGGCGACCACTTCGGCGCTAATGTCACCTGCGATGAAGGTCACGGTGGAGGCACAGCCCCTGCACGAGCCGCTCTCCGGGGGGACGCCGGGAGCGACCGTGGTCGTCGAACCGCTGATCGCCGGTCACGTCGACTTCCCGCAGGCGATGATGGTCAGCCCGGGCGGACGCTTCCTCACCCTGAAGCTGGCCAGGGCGCTGTTCGGCAGGCGCGAGCCCAACCTGATCCCGGTCCCGGCCTTCCTGATCCGCCACCCCAGCGCCGGCGCGATCCTCGTCGACACCGGCCTGCATCCCTCGATCGCGACAGACGGCAAGGAGAACTTCGGCGGCCTCGGCAACCGCATCGGCAAGCCGACGCTGGTGGCCGGCGAAGACGCGGCGGCGCAGCTGCGCGAACGTGGGCTCGACCCGGGTGAGGTCCCGGTGGTGGTGATGACCCACATGCACAACGACCACGCCTCGGCGATCTCGGAGTTCTCGAAGTCGACCTTCGTCGTCAGCGAGACCGAGTGGAAGGCCGCCGCGACCGGTCCCCGCCCGACCCTCAACGGCTACCGCCGCTCCCACTTCGACTACGCCTTCGACTTCCGCACAGTCGACTTCGACCGTGCCGGCAACGACTCCTACGCCAGCTTCGGCCGCACCTTCGACCTCTTCGGCGACAACTCGATCCACCTCGCCTACACGCCCGGCCACAGCGCCGGCCACATGTCGGTTGTAGCCCGGCTCGCACAGAACGACTTCGTGATCGGCGGCGACGCGATGTACATGGCGGCTCAGCTAGGCGGCGACGCGGCGATGCCGCCGCGTCCCCATGACGCCCACAACTTCCGCCGCTCACTGCAGGAGCTGCGCCTCTTCCACTCTCAGTTCCCCGACGCGACGATTACACCCGGGCACGACCCGGACTTCTACGCTCGGCTCGCCGCTCGCTACGAGTAGCCAGCCCCTCGTAGATCTTCCGCACCTCGCCGAAGACCTCGGTCGCCGCCTCGAGCTGGCGCTCGCGACTGGGATCCGGCTCGACCGCGAAGGTCAGCGGCTCGCCGAACTCGACCGTGACCCTGGGGAAGCGCAGCCGCTTCCAGCCGCGGACCCCGGCCGAGCCGTGGATCGCGACCGGGACGATCGGCGCCCCCGACTCCAGGGCGATCCTGCCGATCCCGCGTTTCGGCTCACCCAGCTCACGCGAGCGCGAGCGGCCGCCCTCGGCGTAGACCAGCAGCATCTCCCCCTGGTCGAGGATCGCGTAGGCGGTCCTGAAAGCCTCCTCGTCGTGGTGGCCGCGGCGGACCGGGAAGACGCCGCCGTGCTTGTAGATGTAGGTCAGGACCGGCGGTCCGAACATCTGCGATTTGGCCATGAAGCGAACCTGGCGGCGCAGGTAGGCGCCGACGAAGAAGTGGTCCATCTGGCTGAAGTGGTTGGGCGCCAGGACCAGCGGGCCGCTCTTCGGCACGTTCTCGAGGCCGGTCGCCCGCAAGCGGTAGATCAGGATCGTCGGCAGGGTGAGGATCGCGCGAGCCAGCGGATAGGTCCAGCCGACGCCCTTGCGGGCCGCCGTGTGGAACCTGGTGAAGTACTCCGCCGGGCGCGGGTCCATGTAGGTCTGGGGCCTCATCTCAGCCATGCAGGAGACGCTACCCCGCGGGACGGGCCCAGTCACAGGAGCGCTCCAGGGCCCGCCGCCAGTCGGCCAGCAGCGACTCGCGCTCGTCGGCGCTCATCCGCGGCTCGTGGCGAGCCGCCTCGCGCCACATCTCCCCGACCTGCTCGCGAGTCCAGAGGCCGGTCGCGATCCCGGCCAGATAGGCGGCGCCGAGCGCGGTGGTCTCGGCGATCTCCGGGACGACGACGGGGGCGCCCAGCACGTCGGCCTGGAACTGCATCAGCCAGCGGTTGACGACCGCGCCGCCGTCGGCCTTCAGCACCTCGAGCCGCCTCCCGGCGGCAGCTTCCTGGGCGCGGACCGCGTCGACCGTCTCGTAGGCGATCGCCTCCAGGGCCGCGCGGGCCAGATGCGCGCGACCGCTGCCACGGGTAAGGCCGACGATCGTGCCCCGCGCGTAGGGGTCCCAGTGCGGCGAGCCGAGCCCGGTCAGCGCCGGCACGAAGTAGACGCCGTCGTTGGAGTCCAGCGAAGCCGCCAGCCCCTCGGTCTCCCCCGCCTCCCCGATGATCCCCAGTCCATCCCGCAGCCACTGCACCGCCGCCCCGGTGACGAAGATCGAGGCCTCCAGCGCGTACGTCACCTCATCCCCTGCCCCCCAGGCGACGGTGGCGAGGAGGCCGTCGGGCGGGTGGGGGGGCTCGGGGCCGGTGTTGAGGAGGACGAAGCTGCCGGTGCCGTAGGTGTTCTTCGCCATCCCAGAGCGGTGGCAGGCCTGGCCGAACAGGGCCGCCTGCTGGTCGCCGGCGATCCCCGCCACCGGCACCTCGCCGCCGAACTCGCTCGTCACGCCGAAGACGTGTGCCGAGGGCAGCGGCTCCGGCAGCCGGGCCGGGTCGATCCCCAGCAGCCCGCAGAGCTCCGGGTCCCAGGCGAGGCGGCGGATGTCGAACAGCATCGTCCGCGAGGCGTTGGAGTAGTCGGTGGCGTGGCGCCCGGTCAGCTTGAACAGGAGCCAGGAGTCGACGGTGCCGAAGACCGCCCGCTCCGCCCCCTCGGCGTTGGCCAGCAGCCACTCGATCTTGGTCGCGGAGAAGTAGGGGTCGATCGTCAGCCCGGTCCGCTCGCGCACCAGCGCCTCCTGCCCCGCCGCCCGCAGCTCGTCGCAGCGCTCCGCCGTGCGGCGGTCCTGCCAGACCAGCGCCCGGTGGACCGGCTCGCCGGTCGCCGGGTCCCAGGCGACCACGGTCTCGCGCTGGTTGGCGATCCCGATCGCCTCGAGGCCGGCGCCCTCGATCCCGGCGGCGGCGATCGCCTCGACGCCCACCCGGCGCGTCACCTCCCAGATTTCCGCCGCGTCGTGCTCGACCCAGCCGGGCCGCGGAAAGTGCTGCTCGAACTCCGCGTAGGCGCGGCCGGCGATCCGCCCCTCGGCGTCGAAGACGATGCAGGTCGTCCCCGTGGTCCCCTGGTCGATCGCCAGGATCACTTGGCGATCGCGATCGCCGCTGCGCCGAGCCTCTTCATCGCGCCCCTCATCCGCGATCCAGGCTAGCGACGGCGCGATGCGTACACGCGGGCGAAGTCCCAGAGCTGCACGGCGCGGTGGCGGAAGCCGGCGACGGTGCGGCCGCTGGCGCGATGCTCGAGGTCGAGCTCGTACTCGCCGAGCCGGTAGCCACCGCGGACGGCGTCGACCGTCATCCCGATCTCCATCCCGAAACCGGCGGCGAAGGGCAGGCAGGTCCGCAGCACCTCCACCC
>CAVTKD010000016.1:0-30065 GCA_963735235.1 uncultured Solirubrobacterales bacterium
CCGCCGCGGGCGGCCCGGCCGAGACGCCCGCCCCCGCTCAGCGCGATGCCGCCTGAGCAAGCCTGTCGGGCTCGGTAGGAAAGGCGACAGGGTGGGCACCGCGACGCGAATCTACGACGCGACCTGGGGCCGCCTGTTCACGGCTCTTTACGACCGCGGCCTGAGCGCGACCGAAGAGGCGGGCCTGCGGCGGATGCGCCGCGAGCTGCTGGCCGGAGCAGGGGGGAGGGTGGTCGAGATCGGCGCCGGCACCGGGGCCAACCTCGATCTCTACCCGGAGAGCATCGAGGAGCTGGTCCTGGTCGAGCCCGATCCGCACATGACCCGGCGGCTGCGGGCGAAGCTGGCCGAGTCCGGCCGCGGCGCCACCGTGATCGAGGCGGGCGCGGAGCGGCTGCCGCTCGAAGACGCGGGCTTCGACACCGTGGTCGCGACGCTGGTGCTCTGCACGATCCCCGATCCGGCCGCGGCGCTGCGGGAGGCGGCGCGGGTGCTCAGGCCCGGCGGCCGGCTGCTCTTCGTCGAGCACGTCCGCGCCGAAGATCCCGGCCTGGCCGCTTGGCAGGACCGGCTGGAGAAGCCCTGGCGCTTCCTCGGCGACGGCTGCCACTGCAACCGCGACACGGTGGCGGCGATCGAGGCCTCGCCGCTGAGGCTGGGACCGCTCGAGCGAGACCGCCTGCCGAAGGCGCTGCCGATCGTCAGGCCGCTGGTTCGCGGCAGCGCCGTGCTCCCTGTCTGACGGGCTCAGCCCGGCGGAGACTCGAGGATGACGCCGTGCAGGCGCGAGAAGCGGAAGCGGATGACCAGGCGCCGTTCGTCGATCATCATCTTGTAGAAGGCCCCCTCGTCCTCGGGCGGACCGACAAGCGCGATGTGCAGCGGCAGCAGCTCGCCGGTCGCCTCATCGCCGGGGCTCGCGGCAACCGCCGACAGCTCGGCCTCGCCTTCGGCCACCGCGTAGGACCAGAAGTGCTCGCCGCCGACGTGCAGCGAGCAGCGCGGGTCGCGCTCGAGGTTGCGGGCCTTGAGCCGGCTGGCCGTGGTCGTGATGCGGGCGACCTCCTGCTCGGCGTCCCAGAGATAGAGGATGTTCGAGAGCTGCGGGCGGCCATCCGGGTTGATCGTGGCCAGGATGCCCTGCTGGTGGGAGGCGAGGAGGGACTCGAGCGCGCGTACGTCAGCCATCGCGTCCACTATAGGCGTGGTGTCTGGCGGCTAACGGTCATCGCGAGCGCCGAGCAGGCGGCCGGCCAGCTCGGCGGCGCTGACCCCGATAAAAGCGCCGGCGAGCACGTCTGCGGGATAGTGGACGCCGGTGTGGACCCGGGAATACCCGACCAGAGTCGCCAGGGCCCGGAGCGGGGCGGAGAGCGACGGCTGCGCGCTGCCGGCGCCGGTCGCGAAGGCGAAGGCGGACGCGGCGTGACCGGAGGGGAAGGAGCTGGAGCGCGGCATCGGCACATGGCGGGCAGCGAGCACCTCGAGCTGCTCGCGATCGGGCCGGCGGCGCACGGTCAGCGGCTTCGCGACCAGGTTGGCGATGCCGGAGGCGAGGCCGAGCGAGGCGAGGCCGCGCAGCGCCGCCCGGCGACCGCCCGGCCCGCCCAGGAGCGCCATTCCCGCGGCCGTCGCGAACCACAGCTTGCTCTGGTCGGCGGCGCGGGAGAGCCGGCGCATCGCGATGTCGAGAGCCGGAGTCTCGGTGCCGGCGACGGCCGCGTAGACGGCTGTATCGACCATCTTCGCCTCATCGAGCCAATCCGCCATCGGGCGATGATATGAGCCGCCGTCTCGGGGCAACGGTCGCGCTGCTCGGCGGGGCGATCGCACTGGCCGGCGCCCTCTACGTCTTCGTCTCCGACTTCCCGCGCGGGCTGATCGTGCTCGCCTGCGTCCTGGCGGCGTTTGGATCGGCGTGGTTCGGGTTGTTGCGCCGGGGTGCCGGTCGCCTTGCCGGGATCGGCGCGGCGGCCCTGCTGATCGTCCTGGCGGTTGCCACCACCGCCTCGGGAGACAGCGGGTTGGCCCTGCTGCTGGTCGTGGTCGCGTTCGTCACCGGCGTCGGCGGCGCCAGGGCTGCATTCCGGCCCAACCGCTCGCTGCCGCGGGTGCCGGCCCCGAGTCATCCGGTCCTCTTCATAAACCCCTGGTCGGGAGACGGGCGGGCGGCAAGGGTCGGGCTTGCGGGTGAGGCCGAGAGGCGCGGGATCGAGACGGTCGAGCTGCAGGCCGGCGAGGATCTGGCGGACCTGGTCCACGCGGCGGTCGAGCGAGGGGCGGACGGGTTGGCGATGGCCGGCGGTGACGGCTCGCAGGCCCTGGTCGCCGCGATCGCGGCCGAGCACGACCTTCCCTACGCCTGCATTCCCTCCGGGACCCGCAACCACTTCGCCCTCGACCTGGGAGTCGACCGCGAAGACGTCGCCGGCGCCCTCGATGCCTTCGTCGATGGGGGCGAGCGTTATGTAGACCTGGGCGAGGTGAACGGGAAGGTGTTCGTCAACAACGTCTCGCTCGGCGTCTACGCCGAGGCCGTCGGCCAGGAGCAGTACCGCGAGTCGAAGCTGCGAACCCTGCTGGACACGCTGGCCGACACGCTCGGGCCCGGCGGCGAGGCGGTCGAGCTGCGCTGGATCGACCCCGAAGGCAGCGACCAGCGCAGCACCGCGCTGATCCTGGTCTCCAACAACGTCTACCTGCTGGGCCCGACCCTCGGCTCGGGAACCAGGCCGCGGATGGACGAGGGGGTGCTCGGCATCGTCGACTTCCATCCGCCGATCGCCGCTGAGGGCGACGCGCTCGTCCGCTGGCGCGAGCTGAAGGCGGCGGAGTTCGAGGTCGAGGCGGACGGCCCGCTGCCGGTCGGGGTCGACGGCGAGTCGATGAACCTGGAGCCGCCGCTGCGCTTTCGGATCCGCCCAGGGGCGCTGCGCGTCCGCATCGCCTGCGGCCACCCGGGCGCCTCGCCCTCGGCGGACATTCCCCGCGGGCCGCTCAGCGGCCTGGAGCAGCTGATTCGCGTCGTATTCGACAGATAATCTCTGAGTGGTGGGGCTCGAGATCGACATCCCGGCAGGCCCGGTCGCCGATAAATTGACGCTCTGGCCGGTTGACGACGGACGCTACGGGCTGGACGCGGTATTTCAGGCGCCTCCGGCTACGAACGTTGCGAAGAGCACCGAGCGGCGCTGAAAGCCGCTGGAGTCGAGTGCCGGATGCTGCAGGGCATGGACAACTCCTGGTCGCTGCGCTTCGGGCCGCTCACCGCGCATGAGGCCGGACGCGCCGTCTCCGCATTCGTCCACTAGGGGAACGGGGCCGATCTCACCTGCGGGAGGCAGGTCGGGTCCTCCCCCGATCCACAGCTTTAACGCACGATAATATTAGTTATGTCAACTCAGGCTCAGATAGCCTCTCAGCTTGCCTTTTCGATCGCTTCTTCGATTTCTCCAGACGTACTGGGCGTGCCGAGGAGTTCGGTCCCGTTGCTGCCCGGGCCTTTGATCGCAAACGACGGCGTCCCGGTGAAGCCGAAGGCCTGAGCCTGTTCGGTGGTCGTCGTCACCTCGTCGGTGAATTTCGTGCCCTTGCGTTCCTTGTTCCACTGGGCGATGTCCTTGACGCCGGCGCCCTTGGCGACCGCTTCGAGGAATTCGTCGGTCGCGTAGCCGGAGTTCTCCTCGCCCTGGTTGCGGTAGAAGAGCTCCAGGTAGTTCCAGCCGCGACCTTGGGCGCCGGCGGCGAGAGCCGCGGCACCCGCCGGAGCCGATTGCGGCCCGATGATCGTGAAGTTGCGGAAGGTCAGCTTCACTGCACCCTTGTCCACCTTGTTTTCGATCACCTGTGGCAGGACTTCTTCAGAGAACGCTTTGCAGACCGGGCACTGCAGGTCTCCGTACTCGATCAGCTCGACCTTGGCCTTGGGGTCGCCGAGCACCATCGCGTGCTGCGGGGAGCCGCCGACCAGGGAGTCGACCGAGCTCACTTCCTTCAGGTTCGTGGCGTCGCCACCGCTGCCGCCGCCGGAGCTGGCGACGATCAGGACGACGACCGCGACGATGACCAGAAAGACCGCTCCGGCGCCAAACTGCAGCAGGCGCGTGCGTCGCTCGCCGGCGTCGACCTTCGTTTCTTCCTGCAGCCGCTCTTCACGGCGCTTCTCCCGATCCTTCTTGTTGCTCATCGGTCCTCCCTGTCTTGCGCCGTTCAGCCCTTTTCGGGGACTGCGGCGTCCGTGGTCCCGGCATAGCCAATCAGGCGGGTGGTGTTGAGGAGGAAGAGGATCGTCATCAGCACGGCGCTGCCGACGCACCACTGGCAGATCGCTTCGATCTTGAAGAGCTCCAGGTAGGTCAGGTAGACGCTGAACCCGAAGCCACCGAGCGCCACGGCGAAGCCGCCGAAGCGGGCCAGGTCGTTGGCGAAGAAGGCGCTCACCAGCAGGGCGACGTAGCCGACGATCCCGAAGACGGCGACGTTGACACCGGCGATATGCGAGTAGGAGCTGTTGGCGACCGTCTCGCAGCCACCGCCACCGGCCAGGCAGGTCGGCGCGCCGCCACCGGAGTCGGCGATCGTGATGTAGGTGGCGACGCCGATGCCGAGGGCCGCCACGAAGGCGATGATCTGGCGCAACCTGGCTTCGGTCGGAAACTTCATAGCGATGATGAAGATAATGCCTCGTTGTAAAAGGCGGCTAACTCGCGGGAGAGCCGGCCTCCCTGCCAGGCCAGCGGCGACTCCCCTTCATCCTCGCTGACCAGCCGCGCCCGCGGCAGCCGCTCCGCGTAGACCGCCGCGACCTCGTAGGGGTGGCCGGGGTCGGCGGCGTCGTGGCTGGCGACCACCAGCGCCGGGATCTCGAGAGCCTCGAGCTCGTCCATGGATTCGAACGGACGCGAGCGCGGCACCTCGCGCAGGGCCTCGACCAGCGCTTGCGGGTGCCGATGCAGCAGCATCCGGGCGCGGGTGAAGCGCAGGACGGAGTCCCGCCAGGCCGGGTCGGTCTCCTGGTGGCGGTCGATGTAGTCGACGAAGCCGTCCACCCCGCCCTGCTCCAGCGCCGCGGCGAGGCCGTCCCAGTACTCGAGCGAGGACGGCGGCACCGAGCCCATGTACACCGGACCGATCACGACCAGGCCGGCCAGCCGCTCCGGGTGGCGGAGCGCGTAGGCGACCGCGGTGTGGGCGCCCATCGAGTGACCGGCGAGGAGGAAGCGGCCCTCCCCCACCCGCTCGCCGACGACCCGCTCGAGGTCGCCGACCAGCGCCGGGTATTCATAACCCCTGTCGGCCGGGGCAGGATCGGACTCGCCGTGGGCGCGGGCGTCGTAGGAGACGACCCGGTGGCCGGCACGCTCCAGCGCCCGCGAGCCGTGGACTACGTAGTGGCGGGTGGCGGTGATGCCGTGGCAGAGGAGAATGGGCGGCCCCTCCCCGGCCTCTTCGCCGCGGATGGCCGGCTCCTCACCGACGACGAAGGACGCCGCCCCGGCGCCCGGCATCAGCCGACGGAGGCGACGGCGCGCTGGAGATCGTCGACCGACTCGTAGGTGAGCCCGGCCAGGGTCACCTTGCGGTAGCGGACGATTCCCTGCTCGTCGACGACGAAGATCGCCCGCCGCACCATCGGCCCGGCGACGACGCCGTAGGCGCGCCCGACCGCTTTGTCCTCGTCGGCCAGCAGCGGCACATTGAGCCGCTTCTCCTCGGTGAAGCGCTCGTGCGACTCGACCGACTGCGGCGAGATCCCCAGCACGTCGGCGCCGAGGCCGTCGAGCTTGTCCTCCTGATCGCGGTAGGAGCAGAACTGTTTGGTGCAGACCGCCGTGAAGTCGCCGGGATAGAAGGCGAGAACGACCTTGCGGCCGCGATAGTCGGCCAGCCGGTAAGTCTTGTCGCCGGTGCCCGGGAGCTCGAAGTCCGGGGCCGGGTCGCCTACGTTGAGCTTGGCCACCGGGTAAGCTTAGCCGCTACGGCTAGCCCTTTTCGATCGTGGCCTTTTCGATCACGACCGGCTGTTTGGGTTTTTCGCTCGCCGTTCCCAGCTTGCCGATCCGTTCGACCACGTCCATCCCCTTGCTGACCTTGCCGACCAGGGCATATTCGGGAGGCAGCCCGGCGTCGGCGCCGGTGACCACGTAGAACTGACTGCCGGAGCTGCCGGGCGGCTCGGCCGAGCTCTTCGCCATCGCCACGATCCCCTTGGTGTAGGCGAGGTTGGCGGGCGGCTTCTCGACCACCGTGTAGCCGGGGCCACCGGTGCCGGTGCCGAGCGGGTCGCCGCCCTGGATGACGAATTCGGGGACGATCCGGTGGAAGTCGAGGTCGTCGTAGAAGCCTTCTTCGACCAGGTAGGCGAAGGAGTTGGTGGTTTTCGGCGCGCGCTTGGTGTCCAGCGCGATGTCGAAGGTGCCGCAGCTGGTCTGCATCACGGCGGTCAGTTCTTCGCCGGGCTGGACCGTCTGCTTCGGTGCCTTCAGGGAGACGTGCTTGGGCTTCGGGGTCGGCACCTGCTTGCAGCCACCGGCGCTCGCCGCGGTCGCGGTCGAGTCGCTGCTGCTGTCGCCGCCGCGGGAGAGCAGGATCGCCGCGACCACGCCGATCGCCACCACCGCGAACACGGCGAGGATGATCCAGCGCTGGTCGACCCGGTCCCCCATCGGCCGGGAAGCCTAGTGGACGGGCTGGCGGACGGTTCGCCGCGCCAGAACCGGCTCCGCCATACGATCGCCGTCAGATGGAGACGCCTCCGCTGACCCCGCTTGCCGCCGCGGCGCTTCGC
The DNA here is from genome assembly GCA_963735235.1 of uncultured Solirubrobacterales bacterium. GTDB lineage: Bacteria > Actinomycetota > Thermoleophilia > Solirubrobacterales > 70-9 > VAYN01. The sequence continues at coordinate 6,788 of CAVTKD010000016.1, forward strand.
GTCGGCGAGCCCGAGCGCATCCTGCAGATCCAGTGCGGCGACGGCGACGGCGCCCTCTTCCTGGCCCGCGAGTTCCCCCGCGCCCGGGTCCGCGGGGTCGACCGCTCCGAGCAGGCGATCCGCCGGGCCGGCGCCCGGGTCGGCCTCGACCCCGAGGGCAGGGTCGCCTTCAAGGCGACGGGCCGCGGCGAGCTGCCGTTTCCCGAGGATCTCTTCGACCTCGTCGCCCTGCTCGACGCGGCCCTGCCGGTGGCCGAGATCGCCCGGGTCCTGCGGCCGGGCGGTTTCCTGATCCTTGCGCATTCGCGGCGCTCCGGCGCGCCGCAGGGCCTCCGCGAGAGCCTGCGGAGATGGCAGCTCTCTCGCCGCGGAATCGACCTTGGCGAGGCCGTCGAGGCCGGCGACGGCAGCTTCTCTGTCGGCCGCCTGCGCGGCGGCGACGGGCCGCGCGCCGCCGACTAGTCTGGGGGCCGATGGACATCGAGGGCATGCCACTGGCTCTGCTGGTCAACCCGTCTTCGGCCGGCGGCAAGACGCTGAAGCTGCTGCCCAGGGTCGAGCAGGCGCTCGACGGCCTGCGGGTCGAATTCCGAGTGCAGCGCACCAAGGGGCTCGAGCACGGCGCCGAGCAGGCGCTGCGGGCGATCGAAGCCGGCGAGGTGCCGGTGGTGATGAGCGGCGACGGCCTGGTCGGCGCCGTCGGCGGTGCGATGGCCGGCTCGGACACGCCGCTCGGGATCATCCCCGGCGGGCGCGGCAACGACCTCGCCCGCGTGCTCGGCATTCCCGACGAGCCCGAGGAGGCCGTGGCGACTCTCTTCTCGGGGCAAAGCCGCAGGATCGACGTCGGCGAGGCCAACGGCAAGCGCTTCCTCGGCATCGTCAGCGTCGGCTTCGACTCCGAATGCAACCGCCGTGCCAACGAGGTCAAGTTGATTCGCAACAACCTGGTCTACGTCTACTCGCTGTTTCGCACGCTGGCGAGTTGGAAGCCAGCCCGTTTCACGATACGGGTCGACGACGAACGCACCCGCTTCACGGGCTACTCGGTCTCGGTGGCCAACAACAGCACCTTCGGCGGTGGCATGCGGATCGCACCCGGCGCCGAGTTGGACGACGGCCTTTTCGACATCGTCGCAATCAGCGAGGTCGGCAAGCTGCGCTTCGTGGCTAACCTGCCCAAGGTGTTCAAGGGGACTCACGTGGACGGGGACGACGTGCGCGTCTTTCGTGCCGCCCATCTCGAATTGAGTGCGAGCAAGCCGTTCCCCGTCTACGCGGACGGCGAGCACCTCACGGGCCTGCCGGCTTCGCTGCGCGTGCTGCCGCAGGCGCTCAGTGTGCTCGTGCCAACCCCGGCCGCAGCTTGAGCTCCGCCACGGCGCGCGGCGGCCGCCGCAGCGCGCTGTTCGGCGCCAAGGTCGCCGCCTCGCGGACCATAGGCGCCGCCAGCCGGGCCAGCGGGCGCGGTGGCGGCACGACGCTGCCGGGCCGGGTGCTGCTGCGCATGGCGCCGGACGCGATCGCCCGCCTGGGCACCCGCCTCGACCGCGGCATCACGATCGTCAGCGCCACCAACGGCAAGACCACCACGGCGGGGATGATCGCCGCTCTGCTCGAAGCCGACGGGCGCACTCCGGTCCACAACCGCGCCGGCTCGAACATGACCTGGGGGGTCGCCACGGCGCTGCTCGAGCAGCGCGGCGACGAGGGCCTGTTCGAGGTCGACGAGGCCTGGCTGCCGCAGGTCGTCTCCGAGCTCGACCCGAACCTGATCGTGCTCGGCAACCTCTTCCGCGACCAGCTCGACCGCTACGGCGAGATGGAGGTGCTGGCGGACGAGTGGGCGAAGACCGTCACCGGCCGGGCCGGCCATGGCGGTCTCGTCCTCAACGCCGACGACCCGCTGATCGCCGACCTCGGCCGCGACGCCGACGAGCGCCCGCGCGAGGGCGTCGTCTACTTCGGGATCGAGGACGCCTCGCAGGCGCTGCCGGAGCTGCAGCACGCCTTCGACGCCAAGCACTGCCGCCGCTGCGGACACCCCTACGCCTACGCGCGCGCCTTCGTCGGCCACCTCGGCCACTACTCCTGCCCCAACTGCGGCGCCGAACGTCCGCGCCCGGACGTCGCCGCCACCGCGATCGAGCTACGCGGCATGGACGGCTCGCGCTCGACGATCCGCCACCCCGGCGGCGAGCTCCAGCTGGAGCTGCCGATGCCGGGCCTCTACAACGTCTACAACGCGCTCGCGGCGGTTGCCGCGGGCCTGCGGTTGGGAGTGGCGCCGGAGCGGATCGCGACCGCCCTCGGTGAGATCAAGGCGGCTTTCGGCCGGGTCGAGACGATTGCGGTCGAGGGCAGGCAGGTCTCGATCCTGCTGATCAAGAATCCGGCCGGCGCCAACGAGGTGCTGCGGACGCTGGGCTTGGAGGCCGGCGGCGGGGGCATCGACCTCTGGATCGCCCTCAACGACCGCATCGCCGACGGCCGCGACGTCTCCTGGGTCTGGGACGCCGACTTCGAGCTGCTCGCCGGCAAGGTCAGGCGCGTCGTCTGTGCCGGGACCCGGGCGCCGGAGATGGCGCTGCGGCTGAAATATGCGGGCTGGCCGACCGGCTCGATCGAGGTCGTGCCGGAGATCGAGGCATCGCTCGACCAGGCGGTGGCCGGCGCCGAGGGCCGGCTCTTCGCCCTGCCCACCTACACGGCCCTGCTGGAGCTGCGCAAGCTGCTCGCCGGGCGCGGCCTCGCCAAGGAGTTCTGGCAGTGAGCGCGGTGGCGATCTGGCACGACGTCGAGTGCGGCGCCTACACCGCCGACCTGCCGCTCTGGGAGGAGTTGTCGAGCCAGGCCGACGGCGCCGTCCTCGACCTCGGCTGCGGCACCGGGCGCGTCGCCATCCATCTCGCCAGGCGCGGGTTCACGGTGGTCGGGCTCGATATCGACCCCGACCTGATCGCGGCGCTGGCCGAGCGGGCCGAGGGCCTGCCGCTGCAGCCACTGCTCGCCGACGCCCGCGGCTTCGAGCTCGACACCGACATCGCCCTCGCGCTGGCGCCGATGCAGCTGATCCAGCTGCTCTCCGGTTCCGCCGACCGGCGCGCGTGCCTGGGCTGCATCGCCGCCCACCTCCTGCCCGGGGGGCGGATCGCCCTGGCGATCGTCGAGCGGCTGCCGGAGCCCGACGGCGACGCTCCCCCCTTCCCGACGTGCGCGAGGTCGAGGGCTGGGTCTACTCCAGCCTGCCGGTCGATTCCGCCGAAGGCGACGGCGAGATCGCGATCCGCCGCCTGCGCCAGACGGTCTCGCCGGCGGGGGCACTCAGCGAGGAGCGGAACGAGATCCGCATCCGCACCCTCCCGGCGGAGCAGCTCGAGCGTGAGGGCGAAGAGGTCGGCCTGGTCGCGCTCGGGCGTCACGCGATCCCGCCCACCGACCTGCACGTCGGCTCCACCGTCGTCGTCCTCGGCAGGGCCGAGTGATGGAGCTGCGCCTCCTCAGCCTCTACCCGGAGCAGATGAACATCTACGCCGATCGCGGCAACATCGTCTTCCTGCAGCGGCGCTGCGAGTGGCGCGGCATCGGCTTCGAGCTTGCCGGCGCCGGTCCCGGAGACCCGGTCGATCCCGCCGCCCACGACCTCTTCTACATCGGCGGCGGCCAGGACCGCGACCAGCGGATGGTCGCCGCGGACATGGTCGCCAGCAAGCGCGCCGACCTGGCGGCGGCGGTCGAGAGCGGTGCCGTCCTGCTCGCCGTCTGCGGCGGCTACCAGCTGCTCGGCCACAGCTACCAGCTCGACGAGGAGACGCTGCCCGGCCTCGCCCTGGCCGACCTGAAGACGGTGCGCGAGCCGGGGTCGCGCCTGGTCGGCAACGTCGCGATCGAGGTCGACCTCGGCCCCGGGCCGCGCCTACTGGCCGGCTTCGAGAACCACGGCGGGCGCACCTACCTCGGCCCCGGCGTGCAGCCGCTCGGCCGCGTCGTCGAGGGGAACGGCAACAACGCCAAGGACGGCCTCGAGGGGGTCCGCCGCCACAATCTCATCGGCACCTACCTGCACGGCCCGCTGCTGCCCAAGAACGCCTGGCTGGCCGACCACCTGATCGCGCTGGCGCTGGAGCGCCGCTACGGGGTCCGCCCGGAGTTGGAGCCGCTCGACGACGAGCTCGAGGTGGCCGCACACGCCAGCGCCCGAGCAGCTGCCGGTGTCAGCTAGCGGCGAGGAGTGTATTTCCCTGCCTATGGGCGGGAAATACACTCCTCGATCTCAAAAGGCGCCTCTCGACTGAGCTAGGGAGCTGCGACGACGACCGCGACCGGGCCATCGCCCCGCTCCAGGTCGCCGGTCTCGAAGCTCGGCGACTCGAGTCGCTTGGCGCAGGCAATGGCGGTCACGAACTCCTCCTCGCTCTCGAGGAAGCCGATTCGCGGCGTCCGGTAGTGCATCGGCACCACCCAGATAGGGTCGAGTGAGAGGGCGATCTCCGCGGCTGCATTGCCGCCGAGGGTCGGGCCGCCGCCGACCGGGATGAAGAGCAGGTCGACGTCGCCGATCGCCGCCGCCTGCTCGGGGCGCAATGCGGCCTGGCCGAAGTCGCCGAAGTGGGCGACGCGTACGCCGTCGAGCTCGAAGACGAAGATCGTGTTCGGCCCGCGTTCGGTCCCGGCCGCTTCGTCGTGCTCGGAGGCGATGCCGACGACCTCGCCGAGCGGCGACTCGTGCCGTCCCGCCGTCGAGCGCAGGACCACGGGCTCGCCGTCGATCGCCTCGACCCCGTTGTGGTCGAGGTGCTCATGGGTGACCAGCAGCAGGTCGACATCGACGGCCTCGATCGCGGGGTAGTCGAACCGCATCCCCCGGTCGGCCAGCATCGACATGCCGGCGAAGGGGTCAATGAAGACCTTGGTCTCGCTGCCGGTCAGGGAAAAGGCGGACTGTCCGTGCCACTCAACGCGCATGCTGCTCCTCCAGTTTCGGGATCTGGCCGCGCGGCTCCGCCTCCGGGGCGGGCTCGTCGGCATGGTGGTAGCGGCCACCGCGCAGGAACGACGCTGCGGCGGCGACCAAACAGGCGACGATCGCGAAAGCGAACGCGGCATGCAGACCGTCCCTGAACGGGGCGGAGATCAGGTGGGGGAAGAATCCGGCCCCGGTCAGCAGCGAGTGGGCGTGAGCGGGCAGCGCCTGCAGGGCGTGGGCGCCGACCAGATGCTGAATCGGGTTGTAGCCGAGGAAAGCGGCGAAGAGGATCGAGATCGGCGGCGTCTGCCCGACCCGGTGGGCGACGCCGGCCGAGACGCCGTGCGCGTGCAGGCCGCTGCTCATCGCCGCCGGCAGGCTCGAGGCGAGCCCGACGATCAGCAGCGTGAAGAAGATCCCGACCGAAAGCACCTGGGCCGAGTTCTGGAAGGTCTGGTTCATGCCGCCGCCGGCACCGCGATCGGCCGCTGGCAGGCTGTTCATCACCGCCGCCCGGTTGGGCGAGGCGAACAACCCCATCGAGGCCCCGTTGAGGAAGAGGATCAGGGCGAAGACCCAGTAGTTGAAATCGGTCGGCAGCAGCATCAGCAGGGCGAAGCTGAGCGCCGCCCCGAGCATCCCGGCGGTGGTGAAGGGGCGGGCGCCGAAGCGGTCGGAGAGCAGGCCGGAGAGCGGCCCGACGATCAGCAGGCCCAGGGTCAGCGGCAGCATGTAGATCCCGGCCCAGAGCGGCGTCTCTGTGAAGCTGTAGCCGTGCTCGGGCAGCCAGATGCCCTGCAGCCAGATGATCAGCATGAACATCAGGCCGCCGCGGGCGACGGCGGCAAGGAAGGTCGAGAGGCTGCCGAAGGTGAAGGCGCGGATCTTGAACAGGGCGAGCCGGAACATCGGCTCGGCGACCCGCAGCTCGATCGTCGCGAAGGCCACCAGCGAGGTCACCGAGGCGGCCAGGAGGACGAGGACGCGCGGGCTCCCCCAGCCGGTCGGCGCGCCGCCGTAGGGGCGGATCCCGTAGGTGACGGCGACCATCAGCAGGACCAGGCCGACGGCGAAGGTGACGTTCCCCCACCAGTCGATCGAAGCGCGCCGCGGCACGCTGCGCTCCTCCAGTTTGAGGTACGCCCAGACGGTGCCGAAGAGGCCGACGGGAACCGAGATCAGGAAGACCAGCCGCCAGTCGATCGGGGCCAGCAGCCCGCCGAGGATCAGCCCGACGAAGAGGCCGCTGACGCCGACGATGTTGTTGATCCCGAGCGCCATCCCCCGCTGGTTGACCGGGAAGGCGTCGGTGAGGATCGCCGCCGCGTTGGCGAGCAGGCAGGCCCCTCCCACTCCCTGGACGATGCGGAAGACGATCAGGTAGGTGGCGCCCGAGCGCCCGGTCATCCAGTCGACCGCCAGCAGCAGCGAGGCGACCGTGTAGATGACGAAGCCGAGGTTGTAGATCTTGACCCGGCCGAACATGTCGCCCAGTCGCCCGAGGCTGACGATGAGGACGCTGGAGACGACCAGGTAGCCGAGGATCATCCAGAGCAGGTAGAAGCTGTTGGAGGGGATCAGCGGGTCGAGATGGATGCCGCGAAAGATGTCCGGCATCGCGATCAGCGTGATCGATGCGTCAAGGGTCGCCAGCAGCACCGCCAGGGTTGTGTTCGAGAGCGCGATCCACTTGTAGCGATCCTGCATCGGCAACAACTATATCCAGGTAAACTGTGTAGTTAACCTGTCTAAATTGGCGCTATAGTGCGCCGATGACGACCAAAATGGACGCCGCCCCGCTGGCAAGCGAGCTGCGTGTCGTGCTCGGCCAGCTGATCCGCCGCCTGCGCGCCGAGCACCGTTTCCCGCTCTCCCACGGCTCCGTGCTCGGCCGCCTCGACCGCGAGGGCTCCCAGAGCGTCAGTGACCTCGCCGTCTCCGAACGGGTGCGGCCGCAGTCGATGGCGCAGACCGTCACCGACCTCGAGGGCGACGGCTTCGTCGAACGCAAGCCCGATCCCGGGGACGGCCGCCGGGCCCTGGTGATCCTGACCGAGCGAGGACAGGCGGAGCTCGCGGCCGACCGCCGGCGCCGCGAGGGCTGGCTGGTCAAGGCGATCGAGGACCTGCCTGCCGAGGACCGGGTCACCGTCGAGCGGGCGATCGGCCTGCTCCGCAACCTCGCCGACGCCGAGGTCTGAGCGCGACGCTCGGAGCGGCGGGCTCGGGCGGCGGGTTCAGCGACCGCTGGAGCCGAAGCCGCCGTCGCCGCGCGCGGAATCCGCCAGGGCGGCGGCCTCGACCGGCTCGGCAAGGGCAATCGGGGTGAGCAGCAGCTGGGCGATGCGGTCGCCCGGCGTGACCCGGAAGGTCTCGGCCGGGTCGTTGTTGAGCAGCAGCACCCGCAGTTCGCCGCGATAGCCGGAGTCGATCAGGCCGGGACTGTTGACCAGCGAGATGCCGTGGTCGCGGGCCAGGCCCGAGCGCGGCAACACCAGGCCGCCGTGGCCCTCGGGGATCTCGACCGCGACCCCGGTGCCGACACTCCAGCGCTCACCCGGCCCGATGTGCGCCGCCTCGCAGGCGTACAGGTCCAGCCCCGCGTCGCCCGCGTGCGCGCGCGCGGGCAGCATCGCCCCGTCGACCAGCTTTGCGACTCGAAGCTCCACGGGCGGCAGCCTAGACGACGGCGAGATCGTCGAAGCGGTGCAGCTCGGCGGCCGGGACCCTGGCGTGGACGAGGACGCCGTCCTCGCGCTCGGTCCGTTCGAGATCGCCGGCGACTTCGTGCAGCTCGTGCAGCCGCCCGCCCTCGGAATAGGGGATCAGCAGCTCGACCGCGGTCAGCGTCTCGTCGAAGGCCGCCTCGATCCGCCCGCGCAGCTCGTCGAGGCCGGTCCCGTCCACGGCGGAGACCAGGGAGGCATCGCCGTGGCGGAGCTCGACCTCCCGCCGCTGCTCCGCGTCGAGCAGGTCGGACTTGTTGAGGACCAGCAGGCGCGGCTTCTCGCCGGTGCCGATCTCCTCCAGCACCTCGTCGACCGCCTTCATGTCGACGACCCGGCGCTCCCCCGGCTCGGAGGCGTCGACGACGTGGACGATCAGGTCGGCCAGCACCGTCTCCTCCAGCGTTGCCTTGAAGGCCTCGACCAGCTGGTGCGGCAGCTTCTCGATGAAGCCGACGGTGTCGGTCAGCAGGAAGTCGCGGCCGGAGAGCTCGAAGCTGCGGGTGGTCGGGTCGAGGGTGTGGAAGAGCCTGTCCCCCACGCCCACCTCGGCCCCGGTCAGGGCGTTGAGCAGGGTCGACTTGCCGGCGTTGGTGTAGCCGGCGAGGGCGACCCGCGGCAGTGAGGAGCGCTCGCGCTGGGCCCGCATCACGCCGCGGTTGCGTTCGGTCTGGCCGAGCCGTCGCCGCAGCGCCGAGATGCGGTCGCGGGCGAGCCGGCGGTCGGTCTCGATCTGGCTCTCGCCCGGGCCCCTGGTGCCGATGCCGCCACCGAGCCGCTCGAGGTGGGTCCAGAGGCCCCGCATGCGGGCCAGGTTGTACTGCAGCTGAGCCAGCTCGACCTGCAGCTTGCCCTCGGCCGAGTTGGCGTGGTCGGCGAAGATGTCGAGGATCACCGCGGTGCGGTCGATCACCGGCACCCCCAGCGCCGCCTCGAGGTTGCGCTCCTGGCGCGGCGCCAGCTCCTGGTCACAGGCGACGAGGTTGGCGTCGGCGGCGACTATTTCCTCTTTCAGCTCTTCCAGGCGGCCGCGGCCGAAGTAGCGGTCGGGGTCGGGCTTGGGGCGTTGCTGGGTCGCCTCGCCGGCGGTGGCGACGCCGGCGGTGCGCAGCAGCTCCTTCAGCTCGGCGAGCGGGTCGCCCTGCTCGCGGCCGTCGACGATTCCGATCGCCATCGCCCGCTGCCGCGCTCGCGGGTTAGAGATGCCGGCGCCGTTCTCGCCGTCGGCGCTATAGCGCGTCTCGGTCTTGCGGCCATTTCTCGAACGTTGCACTCAGGGTGATTGTAGGCGCAGCCCCAGGCCGGATAGGGTTGGCGCCGTGAAGGTCTTCGTCACCGGGGGGACGGGATTCATCGGCGGCGCCGTCGTGCGGCAGCTGCGCGGGCGCGGCGACGAGGTCGTCTGCCTGGTCCGCAACCCGGCCAAAGCGACCGCTGTCGTCGAGCTCGGCTGCGAGACGGTCGCCGGCGATCTCAGCCACGTCGATGCGATCCGCAACGGGATGGAGGGCTGCGACGCGGTCATCCACGCGGCGGCGATATACGAGGTCGGGATCCCCGTCTCCCAGCGCCAGGCGATGCGCGACGCCAACGTCGGCGGCACCGAACGCGTCCTCGGCGCGGCCCGCGACGCGAAGATCCCCAAGGTCATCTACGTCTCCACCGTCGGCATCGGCAGCACCCATGGCAAGGTCATCGACGAGTCCTACGAGTATCCCGGCGGGGACTTCACCTCCTGCTATGAGGAAACCAAGTGGGAGGCGCACCAGGTCGCGAAGGGCCTGATCGCAGAGGGCCTGCCCTGCACGATCGTCCAGCCGGGCGGCGTCTACGGCCCCGGTGACACCTCTTCGATAGCCGAGCTGCTGAACCAGTTCCTCGCCGGGAGAATGCCGCTGATCCCGTTCCCCGAGCTGGGCATCTGCCTGGCACACGTCGAGGACACCGCCGCGGGCATCGTCCTCGCCCTCGACAAGGGCGCCGCGGGCGAGGCCTACTTCCTCAGCGGGCCGGCGACGACCGTGCGCGAGACGATCGGCATCCTCGCCAAGGTCAGCGGTCGCAAGGCGCCAAGGGGCGCGATCCCGACCCCGTTGATGAAGGCGATGATCCCGATCGGGCCGCTGGTCGGCAGGATGATGGGCCAGCCGCCCAATCTGCGGGAGCTGATCTCTGCCGCCGACGGCGTCACCTTCTGGGCCAGCAACGAGAAGGCGGCCCGGGAGCTCGGCTACGCACCCCGCGGCATCGAAGAGGGGATCCGGCAGACACTGGAAGCCGAAGACAAGTTGCCCGCCGCCGCGGCTGCCTGACCACGTCGCGATGAGGGTCATCGACGTCGAGCACCTCGGCCGCTCCCGCGTGATCGGCTGCTGGGAGGTCGACGGCGCCCTCGTCGACCCCGGCCCCGAGTCCTCGCTGCCGACGCTGCTGGCGGCGCTTGGCGACGAGCAGCCGCGCGCCCTGCTGCTGACGCACATCCACCTCGACCACGCCGCCGCAACCGGGGCGATGGTGCGCCGCTGGCCCGACCTCGAGCTCTACGTGCACGAGCGCGGCGCCCCGCACCTGGTCGATCCCCGCAAGCTGCTGGCCAGTGCCGAGCGCCTCTACGGCGACCAGATGCAGCGCCTCTGGGGGGAGATCCTGCCGGTACCGGAGGAGAACGTGAAGGTGCTCTGCGGCGGCGAGTCGGTGCTGGGGATGCGCGTCGCCTACACCCCCGGCCACGCCTCCCACCACGTCTGCTTCCTGCACGAGGAGAGCGGCACCGCTTTCGTCGGTGACGTCGCCGCCTGTCGGATCCCGCCCTCGCGCCTGGTCATGCCCCCGACCCCGCCGCCGGACATCGACGTCGAGGTCTGGGAGGAATCGCTGGACCTCATCGCCTCCTGGGGCCCCCAGCGGCTGGCGCTGACCCACTTCGGCGCCGTCGAGGACGACGTGCCGGCCTATCTGGAGACGGCGCGCACCCGCCTGCGCGAGGAGGCCTCGCTCGTCAAGGAGATGACCCAGGACGCCTATGAGCGCGACCTGCAGCGCCGCATTCGCGAGCAGATGACGGGCGAAGGCCTGGGCGAGGAGACGATCGAGGAGCTCCTGCAGGCGGTCCCCACGGCTTACCAGTGGCGCGGCCTCGACCGGTACTGGCGCAAGTGCGCCGAGCGCGAAGCGGACGCCTAGAGAGCGCGGGCCTCGCTCAGGCGAGGTGCTCGCGCATCCGCTCGACCGCCTCGACGATACGCTCGTCGGGCGTGGTCAGCGAGATGCGGAAAAAGCCCTCGCCGCTGGGCCCGTACATCGAGCCGGGTGAGACGACGACGGCCGCCTCTTCGAGCACCCTCTCGCAGAAAGAGGTCGAGGTGTGGCCCGTGGGAACCGGCGCCCAGACGTAGATCGTGCCCTTCGGCGCCGTCACCTCGACGCCGATCTCGCGCAGGGCGCCGACGACGAGGTCGCGGCGGCGGGCGTAGGTCTCGTTCATCCGCTGCAGCGGCCCGCTGGGGCCTTCGAGGGCGGCGGCGCCGGCCATCTGCACCGCCTCGAAGAGGCCGGAGTCGACGTTGGTCTTCAGCCGCCAGTAGGTCTGGATCGCCTCCGCGTTGCCGAGGATCGCGGCGCAGCGCCAGCCGGTCATGTTGAAGCCCTTGGAGAGTGAGAAGACCTCGACCCCGACCTCCTTGGCGCCCGGCGTGGCGAGGAAGCTGGGCGCGACGTAGCCGTCGTAGGTCGTCTCCGAGTAGGCGTTGTCGTGGACGACGAGGATCTCGTGCTCGCGGGCGAAGGAGACGACCATCTCGAAGAACCCCTCGGGCACCGTGGCCCCGGTCGGGTTGTTCGGGTAGTTGATGAACATCAGCCGGGCCCTGGCGGCGACGTCGGCGGGGATGGCGCTGAGGTCCGGCGTGAAGCCCAGCTCGGGCACCAGCGGCAGCAGCTCCGGCGTGGCGCCGGCGAGGATCGGGCCGCCGGTGTAGACCGGGTAGCCGGGATCGGAGGCGAGGGCGACGCCGCCCGGGTCGAGGAAGGCGAAGCAGAGGTTGTAGATGCACTCCTTGGCGCCGATCGCCGGGATCACCTCGGTCTCCGGGTCGATCTCGACTCCGAAGCGGCGCTCGTAGAAGTCGGCGAAGGCCTGGCGGAACTCGACCCGGCCGCGGTTGCTCGGGTACTGGTGGTTGGCGGGGTCGGCGACCGCCTCCTGCATCGCCTTGACGATATGGGGGTAGGTCGGCTCGTCGGGGTCGCCGATGCCGAGGCTGATCACGTCGATGCCGGCGGCGCGCTTCTCGGCGATCCGTCGCTCCAGTTCCTGGAACATGTACGGAGGCATCGCCTCCAGGCGCACCGATGGGTCAGAGATGGACACGGGCGCGGAAATCTAGCCGTCCAGCCCGGCGAGCGCGGTCAGCAGCTCCGGCGAGAGCTCGCCGGCATAGACGGGCTCCGCCCAGCCACTCAGACGCACCGCCAGATCGTCGCCGATCTCGACCTCCAGCTCACCGCCTTCGAGCTCGACCACGATCGGACTGGGCGTCCCGAGCAGGAACGCCGTGATGGCCGCGCCGCTCGCCCCGGTGCCGGAGGAGAGCGTCTCCCCCACGCCGCGCTCGAAGATCCGCGCCGTCACCCGGCTGCCCTCGATCGCCAGGAAGGAGACGTTGGTGCGGTTGGGGAAGAGCTCATGGCCTTCGATCTTCGGGCCGATCTCGCCCAGGTCCAGGTCCTCGAGCTCGTCGCCGACGACGATCGCGCACTGCGGGTTGCCGATCGAGACGTGCTGGAACTCCCACTCCCGCCCGGCGGCGCTCAGCCTTCCCCTGCCGTTCTCGCCGCCGGAGGGGAAGTCCTTGGAGCTGGTCGCGGCGTGTCCCATGTCGACCGAGCAGGTCAGCTCGCCGGTGATCGTCGGCCGGATCGGCCCCGCCACGGTGTGGATCGCGAACGCGTCCTCATCGGTCCACCCGTGCCGGCGCAGATAGAGGATCGCCTCCCGCGCCCCGTTGCCGGAGAGCTCCGCCTCCGACCCGTCCGGATTGAAGATCCGCAGCTCGGCGACGAACTCCGGGTCCTCGCTACGGGTAAGCAGCAGCACTCCGTCCGAGCCGACGCCGAAATGCGGATCGCACAGCCACTCGACCCGTTTCGGATTCAGCTCCCAGGGGAGGTTCTGCGTCTCGAGGATCAGATAGTCGTTCCCAAGTGCCTGCCACTTCTCGAATTTCACGTGCGGGAGCCTAGTTGCGCGGCGATCTCCGCGGCGACGCCGGCGTCCGTGCGGCCCGTCCTGTCGATCGGGTGGAGATTGGGGATCTTGCGCATCCAGGTGAGCTGGCGGCGGGCGTAGTTGCGGGAGCGCTTCTTCATCGCCTCGATGTCGCCGGCGAGCAGCTCGTCGAAGCCGAGCGCCTTGCGCGCCGTCCGCGAGGGCCCCAGCGCTTCGGCTCGCCGCACCTCCTCCTCCGCCCCACCGGCGACGATCGCCTCCGTCCGCGCGTCGATTCGCTCGTAGAGCCGCGCCCGGTCCATATCGAGCCCGAAGATCACCGTCGGATGCCGCGTCTGCGGCGACCACAGCTCCGACTCCTCCGATTCCGGCGGCGCCTTGACCAGCGAAAGCTCCGCAATCGCCGCTCGCAGATACAGCCCCGTCCCCCCCACCACGATCGGCGTCCGTCCTGCGTCCAGGGCCCGGTCCACCTCTACGTGGGCCAGTCGCATGTAATCGCCGGCATTGAACGTCTCGGTGATGGGCACGAAGCCGACGAGCCGGTGCTCGAGCTCCCGCTGCTCCTCAGCCGTCGCCACGCCCGTCAGCACCCCGAGCCCCTCATACACCTGCAATGCGTCGCAGGAGATCGCCACAGGCTCCTCACCACGCTCCCGCAGCTCCTCCGCCAGCGCCACGGCGACTCCGGTCTTCCCCACTCCCGTGGGCCCGAAGATCGCAAGAACCCTCACTTAGGCGCGGAGAAGTTCAGAGAGAGGCTGCGCCGACACCCCGGCAAGCGTCTGCGAGGTCGCCCCCGTTATCTCGACGTCGACGAATTCCCCCGGGTTCGCGACACCCTCGAAGTTCACCGCCTTCCCGTGCCTGGTCCGCCCCCGAACCTTGGTCTCGTCGGTTCGGCTGGTCCCTTCCACGAGCACATCCAAGGTCCGCCCCACAAACCGCTGCGCCCGCTCCCGGGCCCGCCGCTGAACCACCTCCAGCAACCGCTCCATCCGCTCCGCCTTGACCGCATGAGCAATCTGGTCGCCCATCGTCGCCGCCTCCGTTTCCCGCCGCGGTGAGAAGACGAACGTAAAGGCCCCGTCGTAGGCAACCTCCTCCGCCACTTCCAGGGTCTCGACGAAGTCGGCCTCGGTCTCGCCCGGAAAGCCGACGATGATGTCGGTCGTGATCGCGCAGTCGGGCACGTGCTCGCGGATCAGCGCCACCCGGTCCATGTAGCGCCGGCGGTCGTAGGTGCGGCGCATCCGCTTGAGGACGGCGCTGGAGCCCGACTGCAGCGGCAGGTGGATCTGCTCACAGAGCGCCGGCAGCTCGGCATGGGCGCGAACCACGTCCTCCTTCATGTCCTTGGGATGGGGGCTGGTGTAGCGGATCCGCTCGATTCCCTCGATCGCGTCGACCCGGGCCAGCAGCTCGGCGAAGCCGATTCGGCGGTCCTTCGGCAGCTCGCGGCCGTAGCTGTTGACGTTCTGACCCAGCAGGGTCACCTCGCGCACGCCGTCGGCGGCCAGCGCCCCCGCCTCGAGGATCAGCTCGTCCGGATCGCGGCTGACCTCGCGCCCCCGGGTCGAGGGGACGATGCAGTAGGAGCAGACGCAGTTGCAGCCTTGGGAGATCTGCAGCCAGCCCTGGAACTCGCGCTCGCGCCGGGTCGGCAGGTGCCCGGAGAAGTCCTCGAACTCGAAGTAGCCCTGGGCGCTGAGCGAGTCGGAGTTGAGAAACTCGGCCAGCTTGTGGATCTGACCGGGGCCGAAGGCGACGTCGACGAAGGGAAAGCGCTCGAAGACCTCGTCCTTGACCGACTGCGCCCAGCAGCCGCCGACGCCGACGATCCGCTCGGGGTCCTCGGACTTGAGCCGCTTGGCCTCGCCGAGGTGGGCGATGAAGCGGCTGTCGGCGGACTCTCGAATCGAGCAGGTGTTGAAGAGGATCAGGTCGGCGCCGGCACGATCCGGCGCCTCGTCGTAGCCCAGCGACGACAGCATCCCCCGCATTCGCTCGGAGTCGTGCACGTTCATCTGACACCCGAAGGTGGTGACGTGAAAGCTCTTCGCCATCAACGGCAGGGTAGTAGGTCCGAACGGAGCTCACGAAGCGCTGACCCGCCCAGAGGAAGAACTTCTCCAACGCAAGAACAAGAGCATCTTCCTCGAACGGGAAGTGGCTCTGCACTCACCAACTACTTGACGGTGAGTGTGCCTTCCATGCCGGCTTCGCGATGACCGGGGACGGTGCAGAAGAAGTGGTAGGTCCCAGGGGCGAGGTTGGCACTGACAGAAGTCTTGCCTTTGCCGATCAGCGCTGAGGTGGCAAGTTCCTTGCCTTCGGGGCCTTCGATCGCGACGTCATGTTCGAGCGTGGCGGGGTTGGTGAAGTCGATCTTCACCTTGCCCGGCTTACTGCTCAAGCTGGTCTGGTCGAAGGCGAGTTCGGTCGGGTCGGCCGCCAGCTTCAGGGTGCCGCCAGGGCCCTTTGCCGCGGTTTCGGGCGCAGGCTTCGCTCCGCCACCTTCTTCTTCCTTCGCCCCTTCGCCACCGGAACCGAGATCGTCGTTGCCCTCTTCTTCGAACTTCTTCCCCGCCGGCTGGAACTCGGCGGCCTTGGCCTTTTCCTCGTCCTTGGCGTGGAGGACGGCGAACGTGGTCGCGCCGCCGACCAGGATCACGAACCAGAGGATCACCAGGGGGAAAGCCCGCCCCGGGAAGTCTTTTGACTTCAGGCCGATGAAGCTGACGACCACCGCCGAGACCGCCAGCGCGATCCCGCAGACGAAGAAGAGGGTTTCGTTGCTCATGCGGCGGTGATCCTATCCAGTGAGAGCAGCGCCCGCCGTGAGGCGGAAGGCGGTCTAAGCCGCCTTCGCCTCCGGGACAGATGCGGCCACCGGAGCCTCGGGGGCCTCCGACCTGGCCGGCGCCTCGCCGTCGATGCCCAGCTCCCGGCGGACCTTGGTTTCGATCTCCAGAGCGAGCTCCGGATTGTCGGAGAGGAACTGTTTGGCGTTGTTGCGCCCCTGGCCGAGCCGCGTCTCTCCGTAGGAGAAGAAGGAGCCTGATTTCTGGACCAGGTCCTGCTCGATGCCGAAGTCCAGCAGACCGCCCTCGCGAGAGATGCCGACGCCGTACTCGATGTCGAACTCGGCCTGGCGGAACGGGGACGCGACCTTGTTCTTCACGACTTTGACCCGGACTCGGTTGCCAACCGCCTCGGTCCCTTCCTTGAGGGTCTCGATGCGACGGATGTCGAGCCGCTGCGAGGAGTAGAACTTCAGCGCCCGGCCGCCCGGCTGGGTCTCCGGCGAGCCGAACTGGACGCCGATCTTTTCGCGGATCTGGTTGGTGAACAGGCAGACCGTTTTGGTGCGGTTGAGATTGCCGGCCAGTTTGCGCATCGCCTGCGACATCAGGCGGGCCTGGAGGCCGACCGTGGTGTCGCCGATCTGGCCGTCGAGCTCCGCTTTCGGAGTCAGTGCCGCGACCGAGTCGATCGCGACCACGTCGACGGCGCCCGAAGCGATCAGGCGGTCGGCGATCTGCAGTGCCTGCTCGCCGTAGTCCGGCTGGGAGACCAGCAGCTCGTCGGTGTCGACGCCGATCGCCCGCGAGTAGACCGGGTCGATCGAGTGCTCGGTGTCGATGAAGGCGCAGACGCCGCCGAGGGCCTGGGCCTGGGCGATGATGTGGTTGACGAGCGTCGTCTTTCCGGAGGACTCGGGGCCGAAGATCTCGACGATCCGGCCGCGCGGGACGCCGCCGATGCCGAGTGCCAGGTCGAGCGCCAGGGAACCGGTGGGGATTGCCTCCACCTTGACCGTGCCCTTGTCACCGAGGCGCATCAACGATCCCTCGCCGAACTCCTTGCGGATGCCGCTTACGGCACCCTCGAGGGCCGCGTCCTTGGCTTTCGCCTCCTTCGCGGAAACGTCGTTCAAGCCCACTTTTCTGTCTGCCATCTCAATCACCTCACTGCTGCCCTGATGGCAGCTCGACTTGGGCCAGCGGGACGTAGTGCGGACCCGACGGCTGGAGTTCAGAACGGTAGAGGGAGATTCGGACGCCATCGAACCAACCGATCTGCTTCGTCGGAGAAGGGCCGGTGGGAATTTTCACCTGCGTCGGCCGCCGCGATCCGCGTCCCTCGGCGCGGACCCTGGCGACCGTCACGTGTGGCCAGAAGGGCCGTTTCTCGGGCTCGTAGAGCCCTTCGAAGGTCAGCACCTCGATCAATCTCTCCTGCAGTCCCTCGACCGGCCGGTGCAGCACCGGCAACGCGACGAGGTGCGGCCTGTCCCCAGACGGCCGCCCGACCGGGCCGCCCAACTCCAGCAGCACCGGCAGCTCGACGACCTCTTCCATCAGCTCGGCGATCCGCTCGGCATCGTGCGCCGGCTTGTTGCCGAGAAAGGCAAGGGTAACGTGGAGTGACTCCGGCGGGACTGCCCGCAGCGCCGGGTCGGCCAGCTCGGTCTCGCCCCAGGTCGCGATGTCTTCACGGACCCTATGCGGTAGGTCGAGCGCGACGAATATGCGGGCGCGATCGGTCTCGGTTGCGGGGTGGCTGCTCACCCCATCCACGCTACGGCGTGAGGACGCACGAGTTAAGGCGCTTTTGCAAGAGCTCTGAACAGACTTGCGCGCGACTTAGAGAAATCCGCCCTAAAACGGCGCCTCGGCACCACTGAGCAGGATCCGCAGCAGGTGCATGCCGACCAGGGCCGAGCGTTCGCGGATGTCCGCACGGCCGCCGGGGATCGTCGGGTCGCGGGCGATCACGGTGCCGTCGGCGAGGCGGGCGTTGAAGCAGACGTAGCCGACCGGCTTCTCCTCGCCGCCGCCGTCCGGCCCGGCGACGCCGGTGATCGAGACCGCGACATCGGCGCCGAAGCGCTCCAGCGCGCCGATCGCCATCGCCTCGGCCACCTCCGGAGAGACGGCACCCTTTTCTTCGATCAGCGCCAGGTCAACTCCCAGGAGCTCCGCTTTCGCCTCATAGGAGTAGGCCACGACGCTCCCCGCCATGTACTCAGAGGCCCCCGGCACGTCGGTGATCCGGGCCGCCATCAGGCCGCCGCTGCAGGACTCGGCCAGCCCCAGGTGCCGGCCGTGCAGCAGTTTCGCGACCTGGGAGTCGATCGTCTCGCCGTCGAGGCTGAAGAGGTGGCGGCGGTGGCGCTCGGCCAGCCCCTCCCGGACCAGGTCGGCGACCGCCAGCGCCTCGTCGCGGTAACGGACGTCGATCTCGATCTCGCCGCGGCGCAGGCAGGTGGTGATCTCGACCGCGTCGATGTCGACCCCGTCGCCCTCGATCTCGCGAAGGCTCTTGGCGATCTCCGACTCCGGCACCCCGAACATCCGCAGGGTGTAGCCACGCAGCGGCGTCGCCCGGTCGAGCACCTCGCGCACCGGCTGGGTCTCCAGCGCCCGCGGCCACATCGGCCGCAGCTCCCGGGGCGGCCCCGGGAGGACGACGACCACCGCATTCCCGGCCGGCACGACGAGCCCGGGGGCGGTCCCGACCGGATCCAGCGGCGTTGAGCCCTCGGGAACCATCGCCTGCTTACGATTGGCCTCCATCACCGCCTCTTCGTCGAAGTCGAAGCGGCGGGCGAACCCGCGCAGGATCTCGGCGATCCTGGCCTCCATCGCCTCGTCCAGGACCAGCTCGCGCCCGGCGAAGCCGGCGACCACCTCCCCCGTGAGGTCGTCGGCGGTCGGGCCGAGGCCGCCGGTGGTGACGATCAGGTCCATCTTCTCGGCGGCCATGAACCGCAGTGCCGCCTCGAGGTCATCGGGCCGGTCGGCGACGACAATGATGTGGGCGACCTCGACCCCGTGCTCGGCCAGCCGTTCGGAGACCCACGGGCCGTTGGAGTCCGAGATGCGCCCGGTGAGAACCTCGGTCCCGGTGACGACGATGCCGGCGCGAATCACCGCCGGGAAGCTACCGAAGCGCTTATGGCAGCGGGTCGGCGTCGGCTGCCACGGGGTCCGGAGCCTGGCTCTGCCCGGCGGGCGCCAGCACCCGGTTCAGGTCCGCCTGGGTGATCAGCACCTGGCGCGGTTTGGAGCCCTCGTAGCCGGAGATGACGCCGCGCCGCTCGAGCATGTCGATCAGGCGACCGGCGCGCGTGTAGCCGACCCGCAGGCGCCGCTGGATCATCGAGACAGAAGCGGTCTCGGTCTGGACGACCAGCCGGATCGCCTCGTCGAGCAGGTCGTCGCTGTCGGGGTCGAAGTCACCCTCGTGCCCCTCCTCGGCGATTTCCTCGGGAGTCTCCAGCAGCTCGGCCTCGAATTCCGGTTCTCCCTGCTTGGCCCAGTGGTTGGTGATGCGGGCGATCTCCTCCTCGGTGATGAAGGCGCCCTGGACGCGCTGCAGCTTCGAGCTGCCGGCGCCACGGAAGAGCATGTCGCCCTGACCCAGCAGGGCCTCCGCCCCACCTTGGTCGAGAATCACCCGCGAGTCGGTCTGGGAGGAGACGGCGAAGGCGATCCGGGCCGGGATGTTGACCTTGATCGTGCCGGTGATGATGTCGGTCGAAGGCCGCTGGGTCGCCAGCACCAGGTGGATGCCGGTTGCGCGCGACTTCTGGGCGAGCCGGATGATCGAGTCCTCGACTTCGGCCGGGGCGACCATCATCAGGTCCGCGAGCTCGTCGATCACGCAGAGGATGTGCGGCAGCGGCGGATCGCCCTTCTTTTCGCGGTAGCGGTTGAGCTCGACGAGATTGCGGCAGCGGGCCTCGCTCATGATCCCGTAGCGGGTCTCCATCTCGCCGATCAGGTTGGAGAGCACGTTGGCGGCGAGGCGCGGCGAGGTGACCACCGGCGTCAGCAGATGGGGCACGTTCTCGTAGTGGTTGAGCTCGACCTGCTTGGGGTCGACCAGGACCAGGCGGACTTCGTTGGGCGAAGCCTGCATCAGGATCGAGGAGAGGATCCCGTTGACGCAGGCGGACTTGCCGGAGCCGGTGGTGCCGGCGACGAGAACGTGCGGCATCTTCGCCAGGTCGGTCCAGACCGGATTGCCGTCGATTCCCTTGCCAAGCCAGGCGACCAGCGGCGAGGTCTTCTCCGGGCGGCCGGCGTAGATGTCACCGAGGCGGACGATGCGACGGCGCGCGTTCGGGACCTCGACCCCGACCGCCTGCTTGCCGGGGATCGGGGCGAGGATGCGGATATCGGTGGAGGCGAGGGCGTAGGCGAGGTCATTGGCCAGCTCGGTGACTTTCTTGACCTTGATGCCCGGCGCCAGGCGCAGCTCGTAGCGGGAGACGTGCGGCCCGCTGATGACGCCGACGATCTTCGCCTCGACGCCGAAGTGGCCCAGCGTCTCGACCAGTTTGCGGCCGACGATTTCCTGGTCGCGCGGGTCGGGGCCCTTGTCGCCCTTGCCGCGTTCGAGCGATTTGGCCGGCGGCGGCCGGTAGTCGATCTCATCCGACTCGGTGACCCCACGCTTGTGACCCATCGGGGTCAGCGCGATCTGCTCCGGCTCGGCCGGCTCCACGACCGTGACCGCGTCCTCCTCCGTGGTCGCGATGTCCTCCAGTTCGCGATCGAAGTCATCCGCGGCAAGCGCCAGGTCCGGCTCGTCCTCGGGCTCCTCCGCCAGCTGCACGGTCGGCTCGAACTCATCCGTGTCCGGATAGGAGCTCATCACGTCGGTGGCACCGGCCGCGGTCTCGGCCTCCGCCCGCACATCCCTCTGCTCCCGCCAGTCCGCGTGCGTCCGCGCAACCGTCTTCGCTGCCTCATTGCCGCCATGAAAGACCCCACGGAACAGCACCCGGGTCCCACGGCCAATCCCATGGGCCAGCGCCGAAACCGAAGTCCCGGTCAGCAGCATCCCCCCCACTGTCAGCAGCAGCACCGTGAAGATCCGCGCTCCAACCTTCCCGAACAGGTAGACCAGCCCGGTTTCGACCCCATAGCCGACCTTGCCCCCTTCCCAGTGGAGGAAGAGCACGAAGACCAGATAGACACCAAACGCCACGAGAAAGAGTCCGATCAGATCCAGATGCCGCTGCTCCAACCGCGCCGGCAGATGCAGCCCACCCTTCGGCTTGGCTTTTTTCGGTCTCTTGGCTGCGGCCTTACCCCTGCGCGCAGGGACCCGCTTCTTGCGTACGAACATGTCGTCCGGGTTCGACACGGACCCAAAGACCCCTGCGCCTCACGAAGGAAGGCAAAGGCGCGACTAAATTCGCCTTAAATCCCATCGAGACCAGCCAATTCACGCTCTAACATCGCCACGGTGATGACCGAGCCAGACCAAGCCGGAGGTCGCGTCCTGGTAGTCGAGGACGACGCCGACATCGCCGATGTCCTCCGCCGCTCCCTCCGCAACGAGGGCTACGAGGTCAAGACCTCCGCCGACGGAGTCGACGCCCTCGACGTCGCCGCCGGCTTCTTCCCTGACCTGGTCGTCCTCGACCTCGGCCTGCCCCGCCTCGACGGGGTCGAGGTCTGCCGCCGGCTGCGGATGGAGGGCGACGTGCCGATCCTGATGCTGACCGCGCGGGCCGAGACCGAGGACCGGGTCGAGGGCCTCGACAGCGGCGCCGACGACTACCTGGTCAAGCCGTTCGAGCGCCAGGAGCTGCTGGCGCGGATCCGGGCGCTGCTGCGGCGCCGTCCCCCTCGTGGCGCCGCGTCCCTCGAAGTCGGTGACCTCCAGCTCAATCCCGACACCCGCGAGGTGCGCCGCGGCCGGCGCGAGATCGAGCTGACCAACCGCGAGTTCGAGCTGCTCGAGTTCCTGATGCGCAACGAGCGCCTGGTGATCTCCCGCGAGCGCCTGCTCGACGAGGTCTGGGGCTATGACCCGATGGCCGCCACCAACACGATCGACGTCTTCATCTCCAATCTGCGGCGCAAGCTCGAGGCCGGCGGGGAGCCGCGCCTGCTCCACACCAAACGCGGTGCCGGCTACGTGCTGAAGGACTAGGCGCGTGGAAGCGGGGGCCAAGCGCGTCGAGGCGAAGCGACGCCTGCTTCACCCGAGCACCTGGCCCGTGCGCTGGCGCCTGGCGGCGGTCTCGGCCGGGCTGACCCTGGCGATCCTGCTGATCTTCGGCGTCGTCATCGGCACCGTCGCCTCCTCGCGGGTCCGCGACGACTTCAGCCGCGAGCTGAAGGAGGCGGTGACGACGCTGGCCGGCCAGGAGCGGGTCTCCGAGACCTCCTTCGGCGCTCGCATCACCGGCGTCGACATCAACGAATTCGCCCTGCCCAACGGCGCCTCGGTGCGGGTTCTCACCGCAAGCGGCGAACTGCAGGAACAGAGCAGGAACGCGATGGACATGGGGCCCGCGGACCCTGGGGTCCACGTCGTCGGCGATGTCCGGGTGGCGACGACCGCGGTCTTCAGCGGCGCCACCGGGCGCCTCGCCGGCTACGTCCAGTACGGCCGCAGCGAATCCCATATCGAGTCGACGATCGCCCGTCTCTGGCTCTTCATCGCCGCCGGCGTGCTCGGCGGCGCCCTGCTCGCCAGCTTCGCCGGCCTGGCGATCGCCGGGCGGGCGATGCGGCCGATCGCCTCGCTGACCGCGACCGCGCGGGAGATCGCCGCCACCCGCGACCCCTCGCGGCGGATGCCCGAGCCGGCCGCCGAGGACGAGGTCGGCGAGCTCGCCCTGACCCTGGAGGAGATGCTGCGCTCCCTCGATGGGGCCCGCGCCGAGCGTGAGGGAGCGCTGCAGAAGCAGCGCGAGTTCGTCGCCGACGCCTCGCACGAGCTGCGCACCCCGCTGACCAGCGTCCTCGCCAACCTCGAGCTGCTACAGGCCTCGCTCGATGCCGAGGGGCAGGCGGAGGATCGCGAGGTGGTTGACTCGGCCCTGCGCTCCTCGCGGCGGATGAGCAGGCTGGTCGGCGACCTGCTGCTGCTGGCGCGAGCCGACGCCGGCCGCCTCGACAAGCACCGCCGCTGTGACCTCGCCGAAGTCGCCGGCGACGCCGCCGCCGAGGCAGCACCGCTGATGGGCGAGCGCCAGCTGGTCGTCGACAACGACCGGGCGCTGCGGGTCGAAGGCAGCGCCGACGAGCTGCACCGCATGGTCCTCAACCTGCTCGACAACGCCGCCCGCCACACGCCGGCGCGGACCAGGGTCGATCTAACCCTGCGCGAAGAAGGCGGCGATGCCGTGGTCGAGGTCGCCGACGACGGCCCCGGGATCCCGGCCGCGATGCGCGAGCAGATCTTCGATCGCTTCGTCCGCGGCGAAGGGCCCTCCGATACCGCCAGGGGCACCGGGACCGGCCTCGGTCTGGCGATTGTCGCCGCCGTCGCCGAGTCCCACGGCGGCAGCGTCGAGGCGACCGGAGCCGGCTCCGGCGGCGCCCT
>CAVTKD010000017.1:0-42307 GCA_963735235.1 uncultured Solirubrobacterales bacterium
GGCATGGGCCACGACCTGCCCCGAGACCTTTGGCCGACCTTCATCGACGAGATCGCCGGCAACGCCGAGCGCGCCGGCAGGGGCGCCGCGGCGAAGCAGCCCGCCTGAAGGGCCGACTACCGCTTCGGCCCGATGAACTCGTCGAGCCTCGCCACGTCGGCTTTGCGGGAGACGTAGATGGTCTTGGGCGGCGCTGTCGTCCAATGGATACCCAGTTGGTCGCATGTGTCGCAGAAGATCTGCTTGATGTCAGCAGATAGGTTGCTGAATGAGTAGCGAGGACAGGACCAGTCTCCCTGCCCGGTATTGATGAAGCGGCAGCCATCAGAGTGAATGAGGCCGCGCAGAAGAAGTCTGGGACTGAGGTCGACGAGTTCCTGCTGCCAGCCGGCAAGCACGATCTGTCGTTCGTGCTTTTTACCGCTGCCATGCTGGGGGAGGAGACGGGGCCAGCTTTTCGAGTAGGCAGAGACCTCGTAGCAGTTGCACTGCCTCAGGTGCCGGGCTACGCGATTCGACGGCACTACGGCTCGCATGGCCGCTTCGCACTCCGTCACGATTGCCGGATAGCGCACGTCCAGCGTGATCCGAAGGCGGTGCACGCCGCGTTGGTGGGTCGAGATGCAGCCGTCTCCGAGGTAGAGACCGAGCAGGTAGACGTAGGCGCCCGAGTCCCACACGACGCTTGAGCTCTGGTCGGAGGAGCCTTGTCGGCAGGAGTGAGGCAGTTTCCCGGCGGACCATTCCCGGATGGTGGGCCGGGGCACATCAAGGCGCCGTGAAATCTCGCAATTGTTGAAACCGGTGGATCTGAGGCGAAGGGCCTCCGCCACCGTCGCCCGATTATGCATCGCCATGTCTCGCTATGCGGCTGAGAGGATTCGAACCTCCACGCCCTTTCGAGCAATACGACCTGAACGTATCGTGTCTGCCAGTTCCACCACAGCCGCGTGGGCCCACAAATGTAGCGGCTGAGCGGGTCTCGAAGTGCCCTGGATATAACCCGAACATATGTTCGAGCCTAGGTCATCTAGCGGACGGCTTCCCGGAAAGAACCCGAGGCGCCCGCGCTGTTAAAGTCCTCCTTCTTGCCGCTATCGTCTAGGGGACTAGGACGCTGGCTTCTCATGCCAGAAACCGGGGTTCGAATCCCCGTAGCGGTACTTCCGAGGCCTCCGAGGTAGAGCCCTCATCATCGCCGCCGCGCCAATGCTCCGGCATCGGAGACGCAACCGCTCAGGCGCGCTCGAGCACGACGACCGGGATCTCGCGCTCCGTCTTCTGCTGGTACCCGTCGTAGTCGGGCCACTCGGCGACCATCGTCCGCCAGATCCCCGGCTTCTCCTCGGCGCCTGCGGTGCGGGCGCGGGCCTTGAAACGGTCGCCTTTCACCTGCACCTCGACCTCGGGATTCTCGGAGAGGTTCAGGTACCAGGCGGGCGGCTCGTCGGATCCGCCTTTGGAGGCGACGATCGTGAAGGCGTCGCCATGGGGCGCGTATATCAGCGGGGTGGTGCGCGACTCGCCTGACTTGCGCCCGGTCGTGGTCAGCAGCAGCGTCTGGGTCCCCTGCCAGTCGTGGCCCTCCTTGCCATCGGTTGCGCGGTAGCGCTCGACATGTTCCTGGCCGAACAAAGGCATGCCTAGATCGTAGACTCTTCCCATCGTCACGGACTTCGCCATTGGGACTCGCTACGAGCGGCCGCCAGCCGAGGGGCCGGAGTGGTTCCATGACGTGCTCGAGCAGGTCCGGGCCGGCCGGGACGGGGACGTCCCGATCAGGCTCGAGGCGACCACTGGTCACCGGGTCGACGGCATGCTGGTCGAGGCGGACCCGGCGATCTCCCCGGGGCCGCACGGCAAGGTCAGCCTCAACTCCCATGGCGAGGACCTCGTGATCGGCTCGGAGATGGTCGCCGCGTTCACGCTGCTGCCGGGCAAAACCGCAGTGCGCCCGGACGAGTCCGCCGACGCCTAGCTGGGCCGGAAGGCTGTGAGCCCAATCTCGCCGCCAATCTCGCAGTAGGCTCGACGCGATGGGGTTCACCACGCCGGTTCCACCGCCGTTCGACGTCGAGGAGTGGCAGCGCCGCTCGCACCTCGAGCGGATCAAGCCGCTGGCTCAGGACTGGGCGCTGAACGGGCTCGGGACCCCGACCGCGGTCTACCTGCTCTACCTGGTCAAGCTCGTCATCTACGCCGGCGGTGGCCTGCTGCTGATCTCGGTGACGACGCCGGGCCTGGGCGGGGTCGCCGACCTCAGCAGCTGGTGGACGCAGCCGATCGTCTTCCAGAAGATCGTCATCTGGACGATGCTCTGGGAGGTGCTCGGCCTCGGCGCCGGCTCGCTGCCGCTGACCCTGCGCTTCTCGCCGATGATCGGCGGCCTCCTCTACTGGCTGCGGCCGGGGACGACGCGGCTGCCGCCGTGGCCGGAGAAGGTGCCGCTGACCCGGGGGACGACGCGCACCTGGTTCGACGTCGGGCTCTACGGCGGCCTGATCGCCGTGGCCGTCTTCCTGCTCTGCTCCGCGGGCATCGACGCCGTCTCGGTCTCCGCCAACGGCGGCGCTCCCGTCTTCCTCTCGGCGGGCCTCCTCGACCCGGTCGCGGTCGGGCTGCTGCTCGGCGTGCTGGTCGTGCTCGGGCTGCGCGACAAGGTCCCCTTCTTGGCCGCGCGGGCGGAGATCTACGGCAACCTGATGATCGTCTTCCTTTTCCCGCTCGGCGACCTCGTCGTCGCCGCGCAGATCGTCTTCGTCTGCATCTGGTGGGGGGCCGCCGCCTCGAAGCTGAACCGCCACTTCCCCTTCGTGGTCACGGTGATGATCAGCAACACGCCCTGGAACCGCTCGCGCCGGGCGAAGCGGCAGCTCTACGCTGACCACCCGGACAACCTGCTGCCCTCCGAGGTCGGCCGGCTCTCGGCCCACATGGGCACGGTCATCGAGTTCACCCTGCCGCTGCTCCTGCTGGTCTCCAGCGGCGGCATCGTCGGCACGATCGCCGTCGCCGGGATGATCGTCTTCCACCTCCACATCCTCTCGACCTTCCCGCTGGCGGTGCCACTGGAGTGGAACGTCTTCATGATCTTCGGCCTGCTCTTCCTCTTCGGACACTACGGCGCGGTGCCGCTCTCGACCCTCGACGCGCCGCTGCTGATCGCGATCCTGGCGGTCACCTGCGTCGGCATCCCGGTACTGGGGAACTTCCGCCCGGACCTGATCTCCTTCCTGCCCTCGATGCGCTACTACGCCGGCAACTGGGCGACCAGCCAGTGGCTCTTCCGCAAAGACTCCGGGGCCGAGGCGAAGCTCGACACCGACATCGTCAAGTCGGCACCGATCGTGGTCGAGCAGCTGGCCAAGTTCTACGACCGCGAGACGGCGGAGTTGCTGATGTACAAAGGGCTCGCCTTCCGCTCGATGCACTCGCACGGGCGGGCGATCAACGGGCTGATCCCGCACGCGGTTGACGACGTCGAGGAGTACCGGGTGCGGGAGGGCGAGCTGATCGCCGGCGTCGTGCTCGGCTACAACTTCGGCGACGGCCATTTCCACAACCACCGCCTGCTGGAGGCGGTCCAGGAGCGCTGCCACTTCAAGCCGGGCGAACTGCGGGTGATCACGCTTGAGTCGCAGCCGGCCCAGGTCCAGCGTCAGCACTACCGGATCTTCGACGCCGCGACCGGGCTGGTCGAGGAGGGATACGTCGACGTCGCCGACATGGTCAGCCGTCAGCCCTGGCTCGACGGCGCGCCGTTCCCGACCGAGCCGATTGCCGGCGCGGCCGCGGGCACGGCGGCGCCGGCCGCATGAGCGACGCGATCGTCGTCGGCTCGGGCCCCAACGGGCTCGCCTGCGCGGCGACGCTGGCCGTGCGGGGAGTGGGAGTGACTGTGATCGAGGCGGAGGCGACGATCGGCGGCGGCACCCGCAGCAGCGAACTGACCCTGCCGGGCCTGATCCACGACGAGTGCTCGGCAGTTCATGCCCTGGCGGTTGAGTCGCCGGCGCTGCTCCCGCTCGATCTCCAGCGCCACGGGCTCGAGTGGGCCTGGCCCGAGGTCGACCTGGCGCACCCGCTCGACGACGGCGACGGCGCCGCGATGCTGCGCTCGCTCGACGAGACGGTGGCCGGTCTGGGCACGGCCGGCCCGGCTTGGAGGCGGGTCTTCGGGGCCTCGGCGAGGAACTTCGACGCCGTCGGTGAGGACATCCTGCAGCCGCTACTCCACGTACCCCGGCACCCGCTGCGCCTGGCCCGGTTCGGCCTTGCCGCCGGCGCGCCGGCGACGACGCTGGCGCGGGCCTTCGACACGCCGCGGGCGCGGGCCCTGTTCGCCGGTGCCGCGGCGCACTCCTTCGCGCCGCTGAACCGGCCGCTGAGCTCGTCGGTGGCGATGGCGCTGATTTGCTCCTGCCACTGCTACGGCTGGCCGGTCGCCCGCGGCGGCTCGGGGACGATCGCCGCGGCCCTGGCCGCGGTCGTGCGCGAGCACGGCGGCAGGATCGAGACCGGCCATCGGGTGCACTCGCTCGATGAGCTGCCGAAGGCCGACGCGGTCGTGCTCGACCTCGCGCCCGGCGCGGTCGCCGAGATCGCCAGCCCGCGGCTCCCCGCCCGCGTCGCCCGCGCCTACCGCCGCTACAAGCACGGGCCCGGAGCCTTCAAGGTCGACCTCGCCGTCGAGGGCGGGGTGCCGTGGACCGAGCCATCCGCGCGCAAGGCGGGCACCGTGCACGCGATCGGCTCTTTCGAGGAGGTCGTCGCCGCCGAGCGCGAAGTCAACCGCGGCCGGATGCCCCAGCGGCCCTTCGTCCTGGTCGGCCAGCAGTACCTCGCCGACCCGTCCCGTTCGCAGGGCGACGTGCACCCGGTCTGGGCCTACGCCCACGTCCCCAGCGGCTACGACGGCGACGCCACCGAGGCGCTGCTCGACCAGGTCGAACGCTTCGCGCCCGGCCTGCGCGAGCGGATCCTCACCCGCGCCACCCGCTCTCCGGCCGGGCTTGCCGCGCACAACGCCAACTACGTCGGCGGCGACATCATGACCGGCGCCAACACACCGTTCCAGACCCTGGTCCGGCCCCGCCTCGCGCTCGACCCCTACGCCACCGGCATCCCCGGGGTCTTCATCTGCTCGGCGGCGACCCCGCCGGCCCCGGGCGCCCATGGGATGTGCGGCTTCAACGCCGCCCAGTCGGTGCTGCGAGCAATCTGAGTGACTGGTTTGAGCAGTGGTCCCGGCGTTCAGCTTTCGAGCTCGTCGCGCCGGCGCTGGAGGAAGGCCCGGTCGGCGTCGGAGTGGGCCAGCGCCAGCGCCCGCTCGTAGGCGGCGCGGGACTCTTCGATGCGATCGAGCCGGCGCAGCAGCTCGGCCCGCGCCGCGTGCAGGTGGTGATAGTCCTCGAGCGCGACCGCGTCCAGCAGCGCCAGCGCCGCCTCGACCTCACCCGCCTCGGCGACCGCGACCGCGCGGTTCAGCTCGACCACAGGCGAGCCGGTCAGCCGGCCCAGCTCCCCATAGAGCGCGGCGATCTGCGGCCAGTCCGGCGGCTCCTCCAGGTGCAGCGAGGCGATCGCCGCCTGCAGCGCGTAGGGGCCGCGGCCGCCGAGGGCGAGGCCGCGATCGAGCGCCGCCCGCCCGGCGGCGATCTGCCCGGCGTCCCAGAGCGAGCGGTCCTGGTCGCCGAGCAGGACCAGGGTGCCGTCGGCGAAGCGGGCTTCGCGGCGGGCGTCGTGCAGCAGCATCAGCGCCAGCAGGCAGCGGACCTCGGGCTCGTCCGGCATCAGCTCGACCATCGCCCGCCCGAGCAGGATTGCCTCCGCCGCGAGCTCGTTGCGGCCGCCGTAGCCCTCGTTGAAGATCAGGTAGATCACGGCCAGCACCGTGCTCAGCCGGTCGGGCAGGAGGTGGTCGGGCGGGACCCGGAAGGGGATCCCGGCGGCCTTGATCTTCTGCTTGGCACGGACCAGCCGCTTCGCCATCGTCGGCTCGGGGACGAGGAAGGCGCGGGCGATCTCCGCCGTGGTCAGGCCGCCGAGGGTGCGCAGCGCCAGCGCCACCTGGGCCTCGGTCGCCAGGGCCGGATGGCAACAGGTGAAGATCAGCTCCAGCCGTTCGTCGGGGAACGCCGTCTCGGCGATTTCGTCGTCCACGTTTTCGGGAACCTCGAGCAGGCGGGTCTTGGCGGCTAGCGTGCGGTCGCGGCGGATCCGGTCGATCGCCAGGTTGCGGGCGGTCGCGATCAGCCAGGCGCGCGGGTTGGCGGGCGTGCCCTCGTGCGGCCAGCGCTCGGCCGCCCGGGCGAAGGCCGACTGGGCGGCTTCCTCGGCGCGGTCGATGTCGCCGAGGAAGCCGATGAGGGTGGCGAGCACACGGCCCCACTCCTCGTGGAAGACGCGCTCGATCAGCGCGCCACCACCGGCCGCACCTCGATCGCCCCGCCGAGCCGGGCGGCCGGGATCCGCGCCGCGATCTCCAGCGCCGTGTCGAGGTCGTCGGCCTCGAGCAGGTAGTAGCCGCCGAGGACCTCCTTGGTCGTCGCGAAGGGGCCGTCGGTGGTCAGCGCCTGACCGTCCTGCACCCGCACGGTGGTCGCCGTCGTCGAGGGCTCCAGCTGGTTGCCGCCGGTGACGCCGGGGGTCTCGGAAATCGCGTAGTACTCGCCGAGGATCCCTTTCTGCTCGTCCTCGGAGAGCTTGTCGAACTCCGTCATCGACTCGTTCGAGTAGATCAGCAGCATGTATTGCATCGGTGCCTCCTTGGGAGTGGATGGTCGCATCTAAGACGAACGGGATCGGCGCGGATGGACACCCTTGGAATCGGGCGGCGCTCAGGTGACGAACAGGACCGCATAACGCAGGCCCAGCCCCAGCGCGTCCTCGTCCACCGGCGCCCTCAGTCGAACATCTCGTTGACGTCGCCGGCGGCGACGCTGAGCACGCCGTCGATCTCGCCCAGCTCCGCCGCCAGGGCGGCGACCGGGCCGGGCCCGTGGATCTCCAGCGCCACGGAGACCGGGCCTGAGTGCCCGTCGTGCGGGCCGCCCTCGGGGCGGTCGACGTTGACGTCGGCGACCTTGAAGTCGCGCGAGGTACAGGCGGCGAGCACCTGGCGCAGGATCCCGCGCCCGTCCTCGTAGACGACCCGCAGCGCCGAGGGGGCGTAGGGGGAGGCGGGCAGGCGCCGCGCCAGCGGTGAGAGCACGAAGACGACGAAGAAGTAGGCGAGCGTGGTGGCGACTGCCAGCAGGGTCAGCGAGGCACCGCAGGCGGCGCCGATCGCCGCGGTCAGCCAGACCCCCGCCGCGGTGGTCAGGCCGCGCACCGAGTCGCGGCGGACGAAGATCAGGCCGGCGCCGATGAAGCCGATCCCGGTGACGATCTGGGCGGCGACCCGCGAGGGGTCGAGGACGACGGTCTTCGGCTCCAGCACGTCGAAGAACCCGTACTTGCTGATCAGCATGAACAGCGCTGAGCCGAGCCCGACCAGGGTGTAGGTGCGCAGCCCGGCGGCCTTCTGGCGCAGCTCCCGCTCCAGCCCGATCGCCGAGGAGAGGCCCAGCGCCAGCGCCAGCCGCCAGACAATGTCGAGTTCATTGACCGAAATAGTCGACTAAGGGTAATGGCAGCGGCCCGGGCCTCGCTGACCCGGGCCGCCGTTGCCCTCAGACCGGTCGGCGTGAGCGGACCAGTGCCGCGCCGCCGGCGAGCAGGCCGAGCGCGCCGAGGATCAGCGCCGCGATGCCGAGGCCCTTGCTTGCACCGCCACTCGAGCCGGAGCTGCTCGCGGCTTCGGCGCCTGCCGCGGGTGACGCCCCGGGACTCGGCGGTGCCGTCTCGCTGCCGGCCACGTCCTGCAGCACGCCGCCGGGCGCGGTGACATCGATTCGCGGCGCCGGCTCTTCGGAGCTGGGACTCCCGATCCAGCGCACGACTTCGCCATTGTCGTAGTACTGCAGGACCTTGAAGGTCAGTTCCTCGCCCTGCTTGCCGGGGATCTCGGTCGAGATCGGGAAGTTGACGAACTGGCCGGGCGGGATCACACCCTGTTCGCCGTCCCCGGTCCAGACGATCTCGCGCACTCCTTCGGTGACTTCGCCGTCGTCGGTCTGGACCGGCTTGGCGAGCTTGCTGGTCAGCACCTTGGCGGTCCAGCCGGGCATGTATTCGGTCGAGATGTCGAGGAAGCCGGGCGGCACCTGGACGGCGAGCTTGACCGTGCTGGCGCTCTCCATCTCGTTCGGCACGCGGATGTCGAGGGTGGCGAAGGAGCCGGTCGGCACCTCGTTGGGGTGGACGCTGACGTGGGCCTCGGCGGCGGCGGGAGCGAGCAGCGTCAGGGCTGTCATGAGGGCGATTGCGATTCGTCGCATCTGGGGTGTTCCTTTCCTGGATGCCATCAGTGGACTGGCACCTCGATCGTCTTGGCGTACTCGTCAAAGGCGGAGACCCGGACGGTCAGTGCGATCCTCCAGTTGCCGCTCGCGTTCAGCAGCGCGTCCGGGATCGTGTAGTGGCCGGGGCCGGTGAGGTGCGGTTCCAGCGGCAGCGAGATGTTCTTTTCCGGGAGTGCGGCGCTGACCTCGAGCTGCTTGGCCTTCGCGTATGGGGCGCCGCTCTTGGCGTCGAACAGGTAGATGTGGATCTCGTTGGCGCCGACCCGGGCCGGTTCGACGCTGATCTCCAGCTGGATCGGGCCAAAGGTGCTTTCGGCCGAGAAGGGGCCGGCCTGGGCCGAGACCGGCGGCGCGTAGCTGGCCAGTGCGGCGGTGACGCCGATGACGATGGCGAGCAGCGCCACCTCGCCGCGCAGCGCCCGGCGCAGCAGCACCCCGGCTCGGCCGGGTGACTCGCCCCCGGCGGCGATCCGGTTCAGTCGTGGCAGCGAGCGGCGGCGGTTGTAGGCGCCGATTCCGATCAGGGCCATCAACAGCAGGAACTTGGCGAGCACCGCCCGCCCGTAGCCGGTTTCGACCAGGGCATCGAGGTGGCGGACGTAGACGTAGGCCTGGACCAGGCCGGTGACTAGGAGCGCCCCGACCGAGATCAGCGCCACCTGCGAGAAGCGCGAGAGCGCCGCGGCAAGCAGCCGGCTGCGGTCGCCCGGCTCGAGCTCGCGGGTGCCCCGCGGCGCCACGAACAGCAGCGTCGCCAGACCGCCGAGCCAGACCGCCATCGCGGTGACGTGGACGACGTTGACCGGGAAGTTGAGGAGAACGGGGGATTGGGTGCTGCCGTGACCGGAGAGCGCGGGCACCAGGACGACGAAGGTGAGCGGCAGTGCCAGGAGCAGGGCCCGCCCCAAGCCGAACGAGCGCCCACCGGCGGGCCGCGCCAGCGCCATGGCGAGCAGTCCGAAGGCGACCCAGGCCAGTACCGCAAGGCCCCAGATCGTCCCGAACTTGGTTTCCAGGGTCTCGCGGACGATCGTCTCCTTGAGGGCCGAGAAGCCGGAGATCCCCGCCGCCTCGGCTCCCTCGAGCACGACTCCGGCCGCGGCGCTGATCGCGCCGAGCACTGCGGCCAGGAGCGCCACGGCGCGCAGGCGAGTCGCGAAGGCTCGCGCGGCGCGCGACCACGCCTCGCCGCCGCCGCCGACCGCCGCCAACCCCGGCAGCCAGGCGAGCAGGAGGAAGGCGAGGCCGCCGACCGCGAGCGCGATCGCCACGTACTGGAGCCCGCGCGCGATTCCGAAGGCGGCCTCGGTGACCGGCCCGCTGCCGGAGCCGCTGGTCAGCTGCGCCACCGTCTCCTTCGGCGGCCGGCCGGCCCTGCCGATCGAGAAGACGAAGCCGCTGGAGACGATGTGGCCGTCGGCGGAGACGACCCGGTAGGTGGCGGTGTAGCTCCCGTCGGCCAGGCCCGGCTCGAGGTGCACGCCGAGTCGCGGCCCTTCGCCCTCGGGGTGGAAGGCGTCGCCTTCGTCGACCCGGTCGCCGTTGGCGTCGTAGACCCGCACGGCGCCGAAGTTGCCCTCGACCGGCTCGTCGAAGCGGAAGATCACCGCGGCGGGCTCCTGCTTGACGACCGCGCCGCGCTCGGGGCTGGTGCCCTCCAGCTGGGCGTGCGCGAGCGCGCCGGCCGGGGCCAGCAGCGCCAACAGGGCGACGAGGGCGAATGCCGCGGTCGCGAAACGGCGCATCTACCAGGCCTCGGCCGCCGGCTCGGGGCTCGGGTTCGGCCCGTCGTCGTCGTCACGGTGCCGCCGCCGCACGATCAGCACGAAGGCGCCGCCGGCGAGGACGAGGACGATTCCGGCGACGATGAACGGGGTCTTCGAGGTGTTGGCCGGGCCGACCCAGAACAGCGTCCCGTCGATCGCGCCCTTCCTGCCTTCGACCCGGATCGGGATTTCATAGTCGAAGACCTTGGTCTTCCTGCTCGTGTCCTTGACCTGCGGCGGGGTCGTCGTCGCCATGTAGTGCATGCGGTGGTCATGCCAGAGGAAGGTGCCGGAGTGATCGAACGTCTTCCATTGCGGCGGTGCCTTGGCGTCGGCGTACTTGGGGACCTGGACTTCGGCGTAGCGGTTTTCGTCGAGGTAGAGCGCCGGCGAGCGCTTGTTCACCTGGACGGTGCCGTTCTTGAGGATGCGCGCGTAGGGCTCGCCTTCGTAGCCGTAGATCGTCACCGCGTGGCCGCCGCGGTCGAGCAACTGCATGTAGCTGTCGTAGTTGAGGACTTCGAAGCTGACGCCGGGCACGGCCGGAGTCACTCTGTCGATTTCCGAGCGGTAGTTGGGGTTGCCGGCGTGGGCGGACGCCGCGGCGGGCATCGCCACGAGCATCGCCACCACGAGCGCCAGCACCGTCCTGGTGCGGTTCATCTCCTGCTCCTTCGTCTTGGCAGCGCCCGGCGCCGCCATCAGGCGTCGAGAGCGCTAGCGGGTTATCGGGGCGAGGAGCGGGGGAGGGCCGCGCAGTGGCCTGCTGCCGGCGAGGCCGGCGAGGCGGTCGGAGATCGAGGCGCGGCGCGGGCGCAGCGGCAGGATCGCCGCGGGGGCCTTGGGCCGGCGGCCGCGCCGCGCCGCGGCAAGACGCTGCAGCACGTCCTCGCCCGGATAGCGCCCGCAGGCGAGCGCCAGCACGAGCAGGATCGCCGGCAGGGCGCCGAGGATCTCTTCCGGGCTGCCGCCGACCAGGGTGCAGGCGACGAGCAGCGCGCTCAGCGCTCCCACCAGAAGGGGGAGGAGCAACCGCTGCTCGGACCAGGCCCTCAGCCTCGCTGCCGACATCATCGGCCCTCAGTCTGACGGGTCGCCCGGGTGGGTGGGGTTGAGCCTGGCCTCGCTGGGAGGGGCTAGATCGCCGGCAGCGGGGCGAGCGCCGGCTCCGTCTGTCGCCGGGATGGGATCAGCAGCGCCGAGGCCAGGACCATCGCGAAGGCGGCGATCTGGAGGACGATGCCGATCGGGGTGGTTGCCAGCGGATCACCGAAGACGAGGACGCCGCCGACGATCTGCGCGGCGCTGGCGATCAGGCCCATCAGGCCGATCGTCTCGATCGCGCCGCCCCGCTGCAGGGCCGAGGCCGCGGTGTACTGGGCGAGCACGCCGACCAGGACAATCAGCCCCACCCAGGGGACGAGCACGGCGATCGAGGCGCCGCCGGCGCCGGTCAGTCCCTTGATCGCGATTCCGGCCAGGGCGAAGAGGATGCCGGCGATGCCGGCGAGCAGGAGGTTGCCGTGGTCGGCGAGGCGCTCGGAGCGGTGGCCGACGCTCAGGGCGACGGCCAGCAGGGTGAGGCCGCCCTCAAAGCCGAGGATGGCGCCGAGCGCGAAGGCGGAGTGGCTGCCGTGGAAGTTGGGGACCGTGAGGACGAGCAGCCCCAGGCCGGCGCCGCCCAAGAGCAGGGCAAGCCATTGGCGGCGCTCGACGGGGTCGCCGAAGATGCGCTGGGCCATCACCGCGAGGGTCACGGCGCCGCCGGCCAGAACCGCCTGGACGAGCGAGATCGGGGCCAGCGAGAGGGCCGCGATGTGGACGAGCCAGGCTATCGCCGCCAGCACCCAGCCGGCGGCGAACCAGGGCGAGGCGGCAAGGTGGCGGGCACTGCGTAGTGGCCGGCCGATGTGGATCGGCTCGGCGAACTGGCAGCCGCGATGCTTGAACAGGGAAGCGAGGTTCCCGATCAGAGCCGCGGCCACCGCCAGGGCGAGACCTACTTGCAAGGCTGCTCTGGGGCGGGCAGCTTGAGTCGCTGGCGAGCCGCGGCGACGGCCGAGACCGAGGAGCGGCAGGCCTTGGCGATGGCGCCGTCGCCGTGGTCCGGCCGGCGGCTGACCTCGAACTCGATCAGCGCCGCGCGGCGCAGTTTGGCGCGGACTTCGATCGGACTGTCATCGGGCGCCGACTTCAGCGCCGCCTGGGCGGCGCGGTCGCGCCGGCAGTTGAGGCAGAACATCCCGTCCGCGCACTTGTCCCAGGTCTCGGGCAGCTCGACCCGTCCGCCGTCCATGCGGCTGACGGAGACGCCGCACTGGTCGCAGGTCCATTTCTTCGCGGTGGATGTCGCCTTCTTGGCGCTGGTTGCAGTGGTCATGCGGCCGCCTTCGTTTGGCTGCGGCGCCGCCGGCGTCGACGCTTCTGCGCGGCAGAGGCGTTGCCGGACGACCGGGTGTTGCCATTGCCACTGCTGGTGCTGCTGGCACTGGTGCTGCTGCCGGCGGTGGCGGTGAGGCCGCCTCCACCCTGTTCGAACTCGCGGCTGAGGCCGAGGTCGCGGGCGATGCGGCGCATCTCCCCGACCTGGTCCTCGAGCACGAAGCTGATCCCGGCGCCGCGGTTGCCGGCTCGGCCGGTGCGGCCGATCCGGTGCACGTAGGCGTCCTGGTCGCCGGGGGCGTCGAAGTTGATCACGTGGGTGACGTCGGCGACGTCGATGCCGCGGGCGGCGACGTCGGTGGCGATCAGGGTGTCGACCTCACCGCGCTCGAAGCGGGCGAGCGCACGTTCGCGCTGGCCCTGGCTCTTGTCGCCATGCATCGCGACCGCGTTCAGCTCGCGGCTGCGCAGACGTTTGACGAGCCGGTCGGCGCCGCGCTTGGTGCGCACGAAGACAAGCGTGCGCCCGCGCTCGGCGTCCTGCAGCTGCACGGTCAGGTGGTCGAGCTTGGCGCTCTGGGAATCGACGTGGACGAAGCTGTGCTCGATGTCGGCGACCTTGTCCTGGCTCAGCTCCTGGGTGTGGCGACGGGCGTCGCGGGTGTAGGCCGCGGCGAGCTTGCCGGTCGCGCCCTCCAGGGTGGCGGAGAAGAACAGGGTCTGGCGGTCGGAGCGGGTCTGGGCGACGATCCGGCTGACCGCCGGTTTGAAGCCCATGTCGAGCATCCGGTCGGCCTCGTCGAGGACGAGGACGCGGACGCGGTCGAGCGAGATCGTGTTGCGGCTGAGCAGGTCCTCGAGCCGGCCGGGCGTGGCGACGATGATGTCGGCGCGGCGGGCGGCGGCGCTCTGCGGGCCGAAGCCGACGCCGCCGTAGACGGCGGCGATGCGCAGCTGCCTGGCGCTGGCGATCGAGCCGAGCTCGTCGACGATCTGGCTGGCGAGCTCGCGGGTCGGTGCGAGGACCAGGGCGGAGACGCCCTTGCCGGCCTCGATCAGGTCGACCATCGGGATTCCGAAGGCGAGCGTCTTGCCGGATCCGGTCGGCGACTGGACCAGCAGGTCGTGGCCGGCGAGCGCGTCGGCGACGACCATCTGCTGGACCGGGAAGGGACTGGTGATGTCACGCGCGGCGAGCGCGCCCACCACGGGTTTGGAGATGCCGAGATCGGCAAATGACGATGAAATGATGTGCTCCTTATGTATGCGATTCAGGGAGATTCAGCAGCCCCGAAACGCGAAAGCGCACAGAGGAAACGGAACCTCTCGGGTGGCGGTGGCGCCAAGCCCGACCGGAACACCGTAGCAGGCCGGCGAAATTAGCCTGCTTTTAGCCGCTTTTTGAGCCGCGAGCCGATCGATGTCACGCTGCCCGAAGGTGCCGTGCCGCCGCGCCGATGCTGCCCTTGGGCGGAGTGGCTCCCGGTGACGATTTCGCCGCCGCCACGACGTCGCAGCCGTATTCGAAGGCTTCGCCGCTGGCGCGGTTGACTTCGCCTTCGGCATTTTCCAGTTCCTCTTTTGCGGTGGCTTTGCCCGCGTTGTTCCGGTTCGCCCATTCGTGGTAATCGCCGACCGCCTGTTCCCAGCCGCCGAGCTGTCCATTGATTCGGACACACGGGCTGACGCCGCCTTCGGTGAAATTGCCGTGGGTGATCGTGTGGCCACCGACGACGATCGTGTGCCACTGGGCCTGTGAGGCGGCGGGCACCGCCAACGTGACGGCGAGGCTGGACGCTGCAACGAGGGCGATGAGGATGGTGCGGATCTTGGTGCGGAGCATTCGTGTACCTCCTTGGGCGGGGTTGGTCAGTAAGACCAGCCTGCACCGCGACCAAGCCGCTGAGTAGCCACCCCAGGGGTGGAGATACCCACCCCGCCGGCCTCCACGCCGCGGGACCGGGTTGATCGGCCTCCTACACTTGTCCGATGGCTTCCGAGGCCGCCACTGAGCCCACCTACACCCTCTACAGGCGTGGGATCGAGCTGCTCGAAGACGGCGACTTCGCCGACGCCGCCGAGCCGCTCGCCGAGGCGGCCCGCCGCGCCCCCGAGAAGGCCTCGGTCCGCGAGGCCCTCGGCCGCGCCTACTACCGCGTCGGCCGCTTCGCCCAGGCCGCGGTCGAGTTCGAGGCCGTGGTCGAGAGCCAGCACGTCAACGACTACGCCCACTTCTGCCTCGGCCGGGCTCTGAGCAAGACCGGCGAGGTGGACCGGGCCCGCCACCACCTGGCACTTGCCTCGAACCTGCGCCCGGACCGGCGCGACTACCGCTTCTACCGCCAGATGCTCGACTTCGGCTAGCCGGCCTGGGCGGCCCGGCCTCAGAGTCCCTCGACGAGCTTGCCGACGTTGCCGGCGCTGAAGTACGGCCCGTAGGTGTGGTGGGCGCTGTCGTCGAGGTGGAGGTAGGTGTTGATGCCGTTGATCTCGGTGCCGTCGGCGATCAGCCAGCCACCGCCGCTGGCGCCGGGGGTCCAGCGGCAGCGGATCGCCATCGTCGGTGGCCCGGGGAGGGAGTTGGAGAGCAGATCGTCTCCGAGGTAGGGGGAGATGCACCCCTTCATGTATTTGCTCGCGCCGGGATAGCCGAAGGTCTGGAAGGTCTGGTGGCGGGTGAGGTCGGTGACGATCGTGGCACCGCCGCCGACCGCGTCGGCGACGTTGACGCCTTCGGAGTTGGGGAAGGTGAGGAAGGCGCCCATGTCGAAGTCGGGATTGCCCTGCTTGACCCACTGCCGCGGGGCGCGGATCGTGTTGCGGCGGGCGACGAAGGCGCCGAACGGGGCGATGCCGCCGGTATAGGCGGGGACGAACTCGAGGAAGTTGGAGTAGGTGCTGGGCTTGCCTTCTTCGCGACCGCTGTTGACGCAGTGCCCGGCAGTGAGGACGAGTTGCCTGGTCGGGCTGTTGATCGCCGTCCCCGAGCAGTAGCCGCGCAGGTCGCCGCGGCGGATGAAGACCCTGCCCTCGACCGAGTAGGGAAGCAGTTCGGGGGTCTTGACGCCGACGAAGCTGGCGGTGGCACCGGGTTCGGCGGCGTCGCCGGCCTTGATGGCGTCGCCGGCCCTGAGCCGGGCGCTGCCGTCGCGGCCGACCACGAGGTCGAGGGGGCGGGCGCTGCGCATCCGCGCGGGGGTCCAGTAGCGGGCGACGCGGGTGGCGGCCCGGTCGGCGACGGCAGCCGCTCCGCCGGAGTGCGAATCCGCTGCCGCGATCGCGCCACCTGAGCAGGCGGCAAGCGCCGCCGAGGCGGCGACCAGCACCGCGAGCAGTCCTGCGAGGCGTGGTTGGGCACGGTGCAGGCGGCGGCGCATCGGCAGGGAGGATAGTGGCCGCGATGCCGCCGCCCCGGCTCTTGCCGGCCGGGGTGGCGGCATCTGCGTCAGGAGACGAGCGGGATCACGCAGCGGTATTTCTTGGTCAGGGTGGAAGCAGCAGAGCTGACGACGCCAGACGCCGAGACCGTCACGACCCCATAGACATCAGCCCCAGAAAGATTGGTCACATCCCCAGTCCACTCGTCTCCCGCCGCCAGCACGACCCCGGGCTGCTGCGCGAACGCGGTCAGCGAGAGCGCGTCCGGGAGCTCGCCGCCCTGGGTTGCGCAGGAGAGCGCCGCGGTCGGGGCCGGCACCGCCGCTTCGCTGCTGGAGTTCTGCCAGCAGGCTCCGGCGAAGTAGCTCGTCGCCGGCCGGCAGCCGGCGGTGTGGCCGTTGACCTTGGTGGCGTCGATCGCGTTGACCGCGTTGAGCGCGGTCTGCGCGTCGTGGGCGCTGTCGGCGTTATCGGCATGGACGGCGCTGGGCACCTGGCCCATCGTCGCGGCGTTGATCTGGGCGCCGGTGATCGACCCGGGGGCCAGCGAGCTGCCCGATATCGACCCGGCCTTGAGCCTGTTGCCGGGCACCGAGCCCAGCGCCAGCCTGTTGCCCGGCAGCGACTTCACCTTGATCGTCTTGCCGTTGATCTTCGTCGCCGCGTAGACGGTTCCGCCGAGCGCCGCGAACAGCGCCACACACGCGATCAGCAGTGCCGGCGAGCGCCGGCCGAGTCCCCTGCTCATAGGTGTTTCCCCTTGTTCGGTTGATTGGACGAGACGCCAGAAGCACGTGGGCCTCTTGAAGCGTGACAGCTTATCTGACCACTGGAGCACGATGGACGAAAATCCTCCGCATGCCTCGTGGTCCCTGGCGAGGGCGCGGGATAGACTCGCCTGCGTAATCGGTCGGTGGTCAAGGGAAGTCCGGTGTGAAACCGGCGCGGTCCCGCCACTGTGACCGGGTCAAGGAAGCCGCAGGCGCCTCGCGCGCCGGCCACTGGGGATGACACAGAACCCCCGGGAAGGTGCGGCCGACCACCCCGGAAGCCAGGAGACCTGTCCCCGGCCAGCCAATTCAACCCTCGAGGAAAGGGTGGCTTAAATGCCAAGACCCATTTCGTTCCGGCTGGTCGCTGCATGCGCGCTGGCTCTCGCTCTATCCCTGACGATGGCCGCGGGTGCCGTCGCCAAGGGCCTTACCGCCAACCTGCGCGTGGTCGGAAGCGGCGAAAAGGTGCTCGCCGAAAAGACGCTCGGTGCCGCGACCACGTCGGTCAAGACCAGCGCCCAGGCGACCTGCTTCGGCGCCGGCACCGGCGGCAGCGGTGCGCCGGTCTCGCTCGAAGGCAACACCGCGATGGGCCTGCTGGCCCGCGGCTCGCAGTCGATCGGCTCGCTGAAGCCGTTGCTGATCAGCGACCACTTCGACTTCGGCCTCGCGCTCTGCGGAGTCGGGACGAGCGTCGCCAAGGGCAAGGCGTCCTGGTACCTGAAGGTGAATCACAAGTCGCTCTCGGTCGGCGGCGACAAGGCGAAGATCCATGCCGGCGACGAAGTCCTCTGGGACCTCGCGCCGTCCTATCCCTATCCCGACGAGCTGGCGCTGACCGCGCCGGCCAAGGCGACCGCGGGGATGCCGTTCACGGTCAGCGTCGTCTCCTACGACGAAAAAGGCAAGGCCAAGCCGGCCGCCGGTGTGAGGGTGACGGGCGCCAGCGCGCCGACCGCCGCCAACGGCAAGACGACGGTCGTGCTCGCCAGGCCCGGCCAGCTCGCCGCCACCAAGTCAGGCGAGATCCCCTCCAACCGCGCGGCAGTCTGCGTCGGGGGTAAGTGCCCGGGCGGTAAGTGACCCGCAGCCGCGGCATGGCGGTCGCGACGATGCTGCTTCTGGCAGCGTTCGCGGCCGCCGGCTGCGGCCTCGGCCCCGGCGCCGACGTCGGCGGGGTGGAGCTGACGGTGACGCGGGAATTCGGCTCCGTGCCGGTGCTCGAACGCTCCGTGCAGGCGAGCGAATCCTCGACGGTGATGCGCGTCCTCGAAGGCAACGCCGACATCTCCACCCGCGAAGGCGGCGGCTTCGTGCAGGCGATCGACGGCACCGAAGAAGCGCACCGGGGCGGCGATCCCTACGACTGGTTCTTCTATGTGGACGGGGTCGAGTCCCCGGTCGGCGCCGCCGACTACGCGCTGAAGGGGAGCGAGCGGATCTGGTGGGACTACCGCGACTGGGCGGCGACCAACCACGTTCCCGCCGTGGTCGGGTCCTGGCCGGCGCCGTTCACCAATGGCTATGGAGGCAAGTCGCACCCGGTGGTGGTCGATTGCGAGGGCGGGGGAGGGGCCTGCGCGACGGCGCGCGCGGCGCTGCGCGACGAAGGCGTCGCGGTGGTGAGCGGCTCGCCCGGCGGGGCGATCCGGGTCCTGGTCGGCCCCTGGTCGCGGTTGCGCTCGGACCCGGCCGCGGCGCTGGTCGAAGCCGGGCCGGCGGAAAGCGGCGTCTTCGCCGATTTCGCCCGGCGCGGCGGCGTCGATGAGCTGCAGGGCCTCGACCCGGACGGCAAGGTGGCGGTCGGCCTCGGCTCCGGCGCCGGCCTGGTCGCCGCGACCAGCCACTACGAAGGCCCGCCGGTCTGGATCGTGACCGGGGCGACGACCGCCGCCGTGCAGGCCGCCGCCGGCTTGCTCGATGCGCAGGACCTACGCGACCATTACGCGGTGGCGACGGTCGATGGGAAGGAGACGCCACTGCCGGTGATGAAATGAGATCGCCGCTCGCCTACACGCCGAGGTCCGGGCCGCTTCAGGCGGCCTCGCCGGGCGCCGCCGTCGCCTACCTCGGCTCCCTGGTCGCCGTCTCCTTCCTCTACTCGAGCCCGCTGGTGCTGGTCGCCGTCGGCGTCGCGGCGAGCATGGCCGGCCTGCTGGCCGGGGCCCGGGTGGCCGTGCGCGCGGCGCTGCGGATGGGGGTCGCCCTGGCCCTGCTGATCGTCGTCATCAACCCGCTCGTCGCCCACGGCGGCCAGACGGTGCTGGCCCGGCTCGGCCACTGGCCCTGGTTCGGCCAGGTCGACGTCACCGCCGAGGCGCTCGCCGAAGGCGCCATCCTCGGTCTGCGCGCGGCGGTCGCGATGGTCGCCTTCGCCGTCTACTCCTCCTGTGTCGATCCCGACCGGGTGCTGCGGTCGCTGCGCCCGCTGGCCGGCCGCTCGGCCCTGACCGCGACGCTGATCTCGCGCCTCGTCCCGGTCGCCTCCGCCGACGCCGCCCGCCTGCGCGACGCCGCCCGCCTGCGCGGCCCCGACGCCGCCGACGCCGGCCGCGCCCCACTCGCCCGCCGCCTCCTCGCCGGCTCGCTCGACCGCGCCGTCGACGTCGCCGCCACGCTGGAGCTGCGCGGCTACAGCCTCGAGCCACCTCGTCGTCCCAAGCGCCGTTTTCACGAACGCGAACGGTCAACGCTCCTGGGAGAACGGAAACCCTTCGCGTTCGCGTCGAGGTTCGACCGCCGCTTTTACCTGATCGCCGCGGCGGTGCTCGCCACCGCGATCGCCGGCAAGCTCCTCGGCGCCGATGACTTCCACGCCTACCCGACGATCCACCTTGGCCTCGGCCTGCCGACGATCACCCTCTCCGTGCTGCTGGTACTCAGCGGCCTCGCACCATTGCGCCGCAAGCCCAAGCGCCGCGCCGCCACAGAGGCTGCCAGCCGGCCGACGGGCCTGAAGCGTTCATATAACGGACCCTTGGCGCCCGTCGATTCCGTTCAGCGCTCCTCTCCGCCTCGGGGCCCCGCGGCTGCCCCCATCCCGGAGGCGGCTCCTGATTTGGCGGTGACTCATGTCTGAGCTTGCAGTCCGCAGCGGCGCCGCCCCGGCCCTCGCGGTCGAGGACCTGACCTACACCTACCCGCGCGCCCCACGTCCCGCCCTGACCGACGTCTCCCTCGCGATCGCCCCCGGTGAGTTCGTCCTCCTCGCCGGCCGCTCCGCCTCCGGCAAGTCGACCCTGCTCAAAGCCGCCTGCGGCCTGGTCCCTCACTTCCACGGCGGCGAGATCGATGGCACCGTCACCGTCGCCGACCTCGACGCGATCGCCTCCGGTCCCGGCGAGCTTGCCGCCGCCGTCGGCTATGTCGCCCAGGACCCCGAGACCCAGATTGTCTCGACCACCGTCACCGCCGAGATCGAGCTCCCCCTGGAGATGCGCGGCGACATCCCGTCCTCCCGCGCCCGAGCGGTCGAGGAGGTCGCCCTCGC
This sequence comes from uncultured Solirubrobacterales bacterium, assembly GCA_963735235.1. Taxonomy (GTDB): domain Bacteria; phylum Actinomycetota; class Thermoleophilia; order Solirubrobacterales; family 70-9; genus VAYN01. The sequence continues at coordinate 20,195 of CAVTKD010000017.1, forward strand.
CCTCGCCATCCCCCACCTGCTCGGCCGCACGGTCGACACCCTCTCTGGCGGAGAGCTTCAGCGAGTAGCTCTCGCGGCGGCACTCGTGACCCGACCCAGCTTGGTGCTCCTCGACGAGCCCACTTCACAACTCGACCCTGTGGCCGGCGACGAGCTGATCTGGCTGTTGAGGAGGCTCAACGAGGAGTGGGGCGTGGCCGTCCTCCTGGCCGAACATCGTCTGGAGAGGTGCCTGGCAGCCGCGGATCGGGTCGTGGCGATGGATTCGGGCACGATCGCCTTTGACGGCCCCCCCTCGGACTTCCTTGCTTGGTCTCACGCCTCCGACCCGGCCCTGGCCACTCCTTCCGCTCGCCTCTTCTCCCTCGCCGGAATCGACCCCCTCCCGGTGGGTGTCCGCGCCGCCCGCGCCATTCTTGAGGCGAGCGAGAGCGGGGGCGCCGGGGCCGTGACCCCCTCCGAACGGCTTGTACTTCTCCGGCAATCCAATCTCGGACGGCCCCTAACGCCCCACCGGAGCAAGTTGAGTGAGGAGGGGGTCACGCCCCCGGCGCCCGCCGCTCTCACCGCCAAGACCCTCTGGGTCGAGCTAACCGCCAACGACGAGCCCAAGGATGTGCTGCGCGGCGTCGATTTAGCTGTGAATCGGGGTGAACGTGTCGCGCTGATGGGACGCAACGGTGCCGGCAAGAGCACGCTGTTGAAGACTGCCGCGGGTCTGGTCGATCCGGTCCGGGGAACGATCGAGATGCCGGGCGGAATCGCACTGCTGACTCAGAATCCCAGCGACTATTTGGTGCGGGAGCGGGTCGGCGACGAACTTCCCGGAGAGGCCGGAGCAGCTGCGCTTCGAGCCGTTGGCCTGGGCCATGCTGTCGACGCCGATCCGCGCGATCTATCCGGCGGCGAGCGGCAGCGGCTGGCCCTGGCGATTGCGCTCGCCGGGCAGATGGAGGGTGAGCAACTCCCCGGGCTGGTGGCTCTCGATGAGCCGACCCGGGGGATGGACCGGACCCGCAAAGACGACCTCGTAGGCCTGATCGCCGACCTCGCCGCCCGCGGCGCCGGCGTCGTCGTCGCCACCCACGACGTCGAGTTCGCGTCCGTCTTCGCCGAGCGCGTCGTCCTGCTCGGCGCCGGCATCGTAATCGCCGACGGCCCGGCCGCCGAGGTGCTCTCCGGGGGCTGGTACTTCGCCACCGAGGTCGCCCGCGTCCTCGACCTGCCCGGCGTCGTCACCCCCGAGCAGGGCGCCGCGGCGCTGCGGGGAGAGGGGGGAGGGGACGGATGAGCTGGGAGCTGACCAGCTTCCTGATCCTCGGCGCCGTACTGCTCGCCGGCTTCGCCTGGTACGAGCGCTCGCGACCGCCCTCGCAGGTGGTCGCCCTGGTCGCCGCCCTCGCCGCGCTGGCGATCGCCGGGCGGGTCGCCTTCGCCGCCTTCCCCAACGTCAAGCCGACGACGGACATCGTCATCTTCGCCGGCTACGCGCTCGGCCCGGCCCCGGGCTTCGCGGTCGGCGCCCTCACCGCCCTCGTCTCCAACTTCTGGTTCGGTCAGGGCCCCTGGACGCCGTGGCAGATGGCCGGCTGGGGCCTCTGCGGCATCCTCGGGGCGGCGCTGGCGCTCGGCACCCGCAACGTCGGCCGGCTCACCCTCGCCGCCGTCTGCGGCCTGGCCGGCATCGCCTATGGGGCTCTGCTGAACTTCTCGCTGATGGCGACCTATGGAGGCGACCTGTCGCTGCGCCACTTCGCGCTGCTGGAGGCACGCGCGGTCCCGTTCGATGCCGCCCACGCGATCGGCAACGTCGTCTTCGCGCTGCTCGCCGGTCCGGCGATGGTGCGGATGCTGATCCGCTTCCGCGAGCGCTTCCAGTGGGGCCGGGGAGGGAGCGCCGCCCCACCCACCACCAAGGGGCCCGGTGCCCTGACGCCGGGATTGCGGACCGGCGGCGTCGCGGCGCTGCTGCTCGTCGTCCTCGTCTTCGGCCCGCCGGCGCTTGCGCGCGCCGGCAGCTCCGAGGTCGCCCACGGCGCCGGTTGGCTCCGCTCGGTGCAGAACGCCGACGGCGGCTTCGGCTCCTCGCCCGGCGAGGACTCCGGCGCCGCGATGACCGGCTGGGCGATGCTCGGATTCGAGGCCGCGGGCATCAACCCGCTCGACGTCGCCGATGGCGGCCGCACCCCGGTCGACTTCCTGCGCGGGACCGTCAAGGATCTGAAGAGCCCCGGCGACCTCGCCCGCACGATCCTCGCGCTCGAGGGCGCCGGCGTCGACCCGCGCCAGTTCGCCGGTGCCAACCTCGTCTTCGCGCTGCTCGACAAGCGCCGCGACAACGGCTCCTTCGAAGGCTGGCCAGGCTCGACCGCCTATGGCGTCATCGCCCTGCGCACCGCCGGCGCCACCGGTGGCCTCGAGAAGTCGCTCTCCTGGCTGCAGAAGGTCCAGAACGACGACGGCGGCTGGGGCGATGAACCGGGCACCCCCAGCACCGCCGATGGAACCGGCGCCGTGATGCAGGCGCTCTCGCCGGAATCGAAGGCCGCCCGCCGCGGCCTCTCCTACCTGCGCGGCGCCCAGCGCCCCGGCGGCGGCTTCGCGCTCGGCGGCAACTACGCGGTCAACACCCAGTCGACCGCCTGGGCGATCCAGGGCATCCTCGCCAGCGGCGGCGACCCGAGCTCCTTCCGCCGCGGTGGCTCCAGCGCCCCCGACTACCTCTCCGCCGAGCAGCAGAGCGACGGCCACTATCGCTACTCCCAGGCCAGGAACCAGACCCCGATCTGGGTCACCGCCCAGGTCCTCGTAGCCGCCGCCGGCGACTACCTCCCAATCGCACCGCCCCCCCGCGAACCCCAGCCAGCTCAATCCCAAGCCCATACCAGCGGCGTAGTCCCCAGCGCCACGAACCCGACCGGCTCAGCGCCTTCGACTTCCGCCGGAGCTTCACCGAGCGTGTCCGGAGCTTCATCCGTCCCACCAACCGGCTCCGGGACCGGGGATGGCGGGCCCCTCCCGAACGTTTTGCGACCCCCGGACCAGTCCACCTCCGTGGCGCCGGCCGGCGCCGCCCCACCCGGGGGGCGAGAGGGGGAGGGGTCCACCACCTCCGACCTCGAATCGGTCGCGCCGGAAGAGTCAACCGAAGACGATTCGAGCAGCAGCACCGCCGGCGCAGTCGTCCTGGGCCTGCTCGCCGGCTGCCTCCTCTTCGCCGCCGCCCTCGGCGCCCGCCACCTCTGGATGCGTCAGCGCTACGGCCTTTAGGAGGGACCAGCCGGCGAGCGGCCGATACCCTCGACCGATGGACGTCGAGACGGCGATACGCACCCGCCGCACCCACAAGGCCTTTACGCCGGAGCCACTCTCGCGCGAGCAGCTCGAGGAGCTGCTGGGCCTCGCCCAGTGGGCGCCCAACCACCACCTCACGGTGCCCTGGCGCTTCCGCGTCGTCGGCCCCGGCGCGCTGGCCCGGCTGAAGGACGCCGCCGGGCCCGAGGACGCCGCCAAGCTCGACCGCTGCCCGACCCTGGTCGTCGTCTCCTCGCTGCTCAGCGACGACCCCGACCAGACCGAGGAGGACCTGCACGCCACCGCCGTCGCCTCCTACATCGTCCTGCTCGCCGTCCATGCCCGCGGCCTCGCCGGCTACTGGCGCACCCCCGGCCTGCTGCGCGGCGAGGCGGGGAGGGCCGCGGTCGGCCTGCCCGCCTCCGAGCGCTTCGTCGGCCTGCTCCACCTCGGTCACCCACGCCAGGAGCGCCCGGCGCCGCCGCGCCCCGGCGCAACCACCACGACCGTCTTCCTCGACTAGGTGACCCTCCGATGCTGACCCGCGCCGCCGCCATCGAGGAGATCGCCGGCAGGCACTTCGAGGTCGTCGTCATCGGCGGCGGCATCACCGGCGCCGGCGTCGCCCTCGACGCCGCCTCGCGCGGCTACTCGGTGGCGCTGTTGGAGCGCGGCGACTACGCGGTCGGCACCTCCAGCCGCTCCTCGAAGATGGTCCACGGCGGCCTTCGCTACCTGCAAGAACTTCGACCTCGGCCTGGTCCGCGAGGCGCTGCTGGAGCGCCAGCTGATGGTCCAGCTCGCCCCCCACCTGGTCTATCCGACCCCGTTCCTGGTCGCCGCCCTCGGCGAGGAGCGCCGCGACCGCAAACTCGGGCTCGGGCTGAACATGTACGACGTGATGGCGACGACGCGGGTCGGCCGCAGCCGCCGCGAGCTGCGCGCCTCCAAGCAGGAGGACGAGGACTTCTACTGGTCGCCCGACCGCCACCGCACGATCGACCGCGACGAGGTCCTGGAGCTGGTCCCGGCCCTGGCCGCGCGCGAACCGAAGGACGCCTACCTCTTCTACGACTGCCAGACCGACGACGTGCGCCTGGTCCTGACCGTGCTCGGCGAGGCCGAGCGCTTCGGCGCGGTCATGCTGAACGGCACCGAGGTGACCGAGGTCCTCTCCACCGGCGGCCGCGCCACCGGCGTCGCCGCCGTCGAGGCCGAGTCCGGCGAGCGCTTCGAGGTCGGCGCCGACCACGTCGTCAACGCGACCGGCGTCTGGGCCGACACGATCCGCCCCGAGGTGGTCGAGGAGGAGGACGTGCCGCGGATCGCGCCCAGCCGCGGCACCCACCTGATCCTCGACCAGGCCGACCTGCCGATGGGCCACGCCGCCTGCATCGTCCCGGCCGGCGAAGGCCGGATGATCTTCTCGCTGCCCTGGTACGGCCGCACCCTGATCGGCACCACCGACAGCGACTACGACGGCGACACCGTCCACCCGAAGCCGGCCAGCGAGGACGTCGGCTACCTGCTGGAAGCCGTCAACGAGTTCTTCGGCACCTCGCTCTCGCAGTCGGACCTGGTCGGCGCCTACGCCGGCGTCCGCCCGCTGATCTCCAGTGGCGACCCGCGCAAGTCGGTCGACATCTCCCGCAAGGCGGAGCTGTACGAGACCTCCTCGGGGATGCTGACGATCACCGGCGGCAAGCTGACCACCTGGCGGCGGATGGCGAAGCAGACCGTCGACCGCCTGGTCGAGCGCGAGGGCCGCGACGCTCCCTGTCACACCGCCGAGCTGCCGCTGGGGATGGCGATGGCCGTGGAGGAGATGGATGCGCCCGACGGAGTGGGGAAGGAGGCGCTGGCCCAGCTCGCCTTCCGCTACGGCCACGCCTCCCGCGCCGTGCTCGAGCTCGCCCGCAAGGATCCGAAGCTGGCCAGGCCGATCGTCCCCGGCCGCCCCGACCTGTTGGCCGAGGTGGCGATCGCCGCCCGCCGCGAGCAGGCCCGCAGCGTCGCCGACGTGCTCCTGCGCCGCACCCGGCTGGGGATCCTGGCGGCGCCGCAGCTGCGCACCGCCGCCTCCGTGCGCCCGGTCGCCGACGTGCTCGGCGCCGAGCTGGGCTGGTCGCGGCGGCGGGTCAAGCAGGAGGCCGAGGCCTGGCCGCGAGCGGCCGCCGAGGAGGGCATCGACCCTGCCTCCGCCGGTTGAATAACCTGCCGCTTCGATGAACAAGGCCGAGCTGGATTCCAAGTCCCTTTCCGAGCTGCACAAACTCGCCGCCGACGCCGGCGTCGAGCGCTACCGGATGCTGTCGCGTGGCGAGCTGGTCGAGAAGCTCGGCGGCGGCGGTTCTTCAAGCCAGGGCTCCTCCCAGCGGAGTCAGGGTTCGCGAAGCCCTCAGGGACAGGGCTCTTCGCAGCGGGCGCCGCGCTCAGGGTCCTCGGAGGGTGGCGACCGCCCGCCGCGCCGCCGGCGCAGCCGCGGCGGTGCCGGCCGCAAACCGGCCTCCGAGCGTGAGGGATCGGGACGCGAGGGGTCCGGACGCGAGCCACGTCGCGAGGCGAGGCCCAAACGCGAGCCCGCCTCCGCGCCCGAGCCGACCCCGGCTCCCGAGCCCGCCGCCACGCCTGCCGCCGCCACGCCTGCCGATCCCGCCGCTCGCCCCCGCAAGCGCCGCCGCCGGCGCTTCGGTCGCCGTGGCAAGCAGGGCGTCACCCTCCAGGACCTGCTGCTGCCGCCGGCCACCGGCCGCCAGGCGATCCTCGCCGCTGAGACCCGCGAGGCCTGCACGAGCCTCCTGCGCGGCATCGCCGTCGACCTCACCGGCGAGTCCAGCGGCCCCGACCCGGTTGTGCTGCTGATCGACCCGAGCCCCGAGGAGCTCGCCGACTGGCGCCGCGACGCCCCCCAGGCCGAGATCGTCGCCGCCGGCCAGCCCCGCCACGCCAGCGACGCCCTCGCCCAAGCCGTCGCCCGCGCCTCCAGCGGCGACGACGTCATCCTTCTGGTCGACTCCCTGACCCGCCTCGGCGAGGCCCACGACGACGCCGGCGCCGCCAAGGAGTTCTTCGACGCCGGCCGTGTCCAAGCCGGAACCGGCGGCGGTTCGCTCACCGTAGTCGCAGCCCTAGAGCGGCCAGCTTCTAGCTAGTACCCCACCCAGCAGTCGGGGTAGGGGTTTCGCTTAACCTTTTCGAGGGGTTATCGCCGGTAGGCGATACGGCGCCAGCTCGGCTCTTTGGAGAGCTCGATCAGGTCTGAGCTGCGATCCGGCTGTACGTAGCCGAAAGTTTGAGTTCTCTCGTCGAAGACGACGTCGAGCTCGCCCTCCTTGACCCGCTGGTCCAACCAGGCGCCGCGGAAGACGAGGCGGCGGATCCAGTGGACGAGGCTGCGGTTGGCGGGGCCGACCAGGTCCTCCCAGTTCTCGTTGATGTGCTCGCCGAGGCGGGAGCTGGGCTCGGCGATCTCGCCGCTGACGGCGAGGTCGAGGAGGTCATCCAGCTCCTCCTGGCTGAGGCCCTGGTGGACAAAGCCGAGCTTTACCGCGGCCTGCTCGACCCGCTGCCCGAAGTCACCCTCGTTGAAGGCGAAGCGAAGCTCTCCGTACTCGAGCACGTAGTCGGAGCCAGACTCGTAGTTCCCTCGGCGGGTCGTTTTCTTATCCATGAGTTGAAGCCCGTCTGCCCTCGCAAGCCCTGCGGGAACAGGTCCATGATCTTGCCGATCATCGTAGTCCGGTGCCTGCCCGGGGCGGTCACTGAACGGCCGTTTGCACTCAGGGGCCGGAGGGCGAGCTCGCGACGGGGGGAGAGATGGCCGCCGTGCCGACTTGGAAAGAGATGCTTTCCCGACGCCTGAGCGGACTCCCCCGGCGATGCGTCTGTGGCCGCCTCGTCCCGGTCGCCGGCGGCTTTCGGGTTCGCCTGCTGGGTCTCGGCCGGCTGCCGCGGGAGCAGGCCGGCAGCGGCCTGTTGATCCCCCGCTGCGCCAGCGTCCACACCTTCGGCATGCGCTTCGCGCTGGACCTCGTCTTCCTCGATCGCCACGGCCGGCCGCTCTCGATCCGCCGTGGGGTGCCGCCGCGCCGCTTCGCCCGGCAGCGCGGCGCGGCGGCGGTCCTGGAGATTCCTTCAAGGCAGGGGGGAGAGTTCATCGCTTCCAGGACTTAGGTAGGGGATGTTGCCTCAGAGACAGGAGATCGCCAGCGTCGTCGTCTGTGAGGACGACGCGGTGACCCTGGATCTGCTCTGCGACCACCTGGTCGCCGACCGCTTCGGTGTCCTGCCGGCGCCGAGCGCTTCCGACGCGCTCCGCCTCTGCCGCTACAACCAGCCCGACCTGATGCTGCTCGATCTTTCGTTGCCCGATGCCTCCGGCCTCGACGTCCTGCGCGAGATCCGCGAGGCCGACGGGGTCGAGTCGCGCTTCGACCCGCGCCTGCCGGTGATCGTCCTGACCGGCCGCGGTGCCCAGATCGACCGCGTCCGCGGCCTCAACGCCGGTGCCGACGACTACCTGACGAAGCCCTTCAACTTCGAGGAGCTGCGAGCCCGGATCGGCGCCGTGCTGCGCCGCCGCACGACCCGCCGCGACGGGCCCTGCCGGGTCGGCGACCTGATGATCGACCCGATCCGTCGCAAGGTCATGGTCGGCGAGCAGGAAATACCGCTGGCCAAGAAGGAGTTCACGCTCCTCCGTGTCCTCGCCGGCGACCCGACCCGCGTCTTCTCGAAGGAAGAGCTGCTGAACGAGGTCTGGGGCTACCGCAGCCCCGGCCGGACTCGCACGCTGGATTCGCATGCGAGCCGGCTGAGGCGCAAACTCGACCCCGAGTACAGCCGCTACATCGTCAACTGCTGGGGGATCGGGTACCGCCTTATCGACGGCTGAGGTCTACTTGGAGGCGTCCTCGGCGGGCGACTCGAAGTGGAGGATCCCCAGCTTGGTCGCGATCGGGTCCGCCTTTCCTTCGGCCAGACGGGTGGCCGACTCCTCCTGGATCTCGATCGCCCGATTGAGGGTGTCCGAGAGCAGCTCGGTCAGCTCGGTCCAGCCCTTCTCGTCGATGACGAGCGGGGTGCGGCTGACGTGGGAGTCGGTGCGGGCGTCGATGCTGCCGGCGATCAGCGCCTCGCTGGCGTCGTGGCCGATCATCTTGAGGACCGAGCCGGAGATGCCCTTGCGGGCCGAGGCCGGGATCTTCTCCCAGTCGCTGGCGCTGAAGAAGGCACGCTCGGTGGCGCGGTAGAAGTGCTCCACGGCACCGCGACGCGGCTCGGTTTTGACCAGTTCTACGCAGTCGTACTCGAGCAGGGTCTTGACGTGGTAGCTGACGTTGCCGAGCGGCTCGCCGAGTTCCTGTGAGAGTTGGTTGGGGCTGGAGATTCCCTTGTGGAGCGAGGTGAGAATCCGTACGCGCAGTGGATGGGCGAGGGCCTTAGCCAACTGCTGGGTTATGCCCTCTGGAGACGTACGAGTCTGTGTCAAGGGATAAATCCTCCGATCGATATGGGGGCCGAGACGACGGAGCTCGGGGTGAAAACCACCTCGGCTCCTCGTTCAAGTATTCCAAAACGCTCCGTCGTTTCCACGGTCGAGGGCCTTTTCCAATCCGAAAAAACCAGAACGCTGAACGAAGTTTTACGCGGATCGCTGCGACCGTAGAAACCAGATCTAGCGGTCAAGTGGTCTAATCCATGCGCACCCGCCGCCCCAAGGTGTCTGGCCGAGACCGCCTTGGGGTGGTGGGTTGCTTTTGTCGCCCTCCCCTCCTGGGGGGAGAGAACGCCGCGCCTCCGCCCTTAGCGGGCCATGGATGTTTGGATCGCAGGGACGCTTACGGTGAAGCTGGTGCTGGCGCAGATCGTGGCCGGCTGGCCGCTCGCGGCGTCGCTGGCGGTCGCGGTGGGGGTCCAGGGGCTCTGGGCCGGGCGCCGGCGCACCGCCCTGAATGAGGCGGTGCACGAGCTGCGCCGCCCGCTGCAGGCGCTGGTCCTGGCGGTGCCTGGCGCGGGCCGGGTCGAGCCCGCCGGCATCGAGTGGTCGGTGCAGATGGCAGCCGTGGCGCTGGAACGCCTCGACCGGGAGATCAACGGCGAGGCGTTGGCGGCGGCCAATGCCCCGGTCCTCGTCCACCCGTTGCTCGAGTCGGCGGTGGGGCGCTGGAAAGCGCGGGCTACGCTCGCCGGTGGCTCGCTCGATCTCGAGTGGCCAGATGGGGAGATCGTGGTGGACGGCGACCGCTGTGCGATCGCCCAGGCGCTCGACAACCTGATCGTCAACGCGATCGAGCACGGCGGCGCGGCGATCGTCGTCGCGGCGCGCCTCGGTGAAGGGAAGCTGCGCGTGTCCGTCGCCGACTCCGGCCGGGCCGCCCGTCCCGGGTCACGGCGCGAGAGCTCGCCGGCCGAGCTGATCCCCCGGCTCTCCGGGCGCCGTCGCCACGGTCACGGTCTGCGGGTGGTCCGCCGTACCGCGGCCGCCCACGGCGGCGGCTTCCGGCTGCGCTGTTCCGAGCGCGGCACCGAGGCTGTGCTCGAGCTGCCGGCGCCGGCCGGTGCGCAGGAGCGAGCCGCGTGAGCAGGCGGGGCCGCGCACTCGCCTTCGTCCTCGCCGCCCTGCTCGCCGCCGCGGCCGCGGCGGCGATCGCCGATGGCTACGGCGCCAGCGTCGCCCGCGGCTACGGCGAGCTGCGGCCGGTGGTCGTCGCCGCCGACGACCTCGAGGCGGGCGAGGCGATCGACCCTCGCCAGGCGGCGGCGGATCTGGAGCTGCGGCGGATCCCGGCCCGCTTCGTGCCGCCCGAGGCGCTGGCCGACGTCGCCGAAGCAGTGGGCCTGGTCCCCGACACGGCGGTGCCGGCCGGCTCCTACCTGCTTGCCTCGCAGCTGCGTCCGCCTCACGAAGACGGCAGCCGGGTGCCGGGCCTCGGGCAGGGCCGCAGCCCGGTCGTGATCTCGGTCAGCGGCGCCGAAGCGCTGCTCGTCGCCGGTGCCCAGCGCGCGCCGGCGCGGGTGGATGTGGTCGTGACCACGGAACCGGCCGGCGCCGGCGCCGGCCGCACCTACGTGGCCGCCGCCGCGGTGCCGCTGCTGGGGCTCGCGCCCGCGGCCGAGGGGGCGGAACCGGGCGGCACCACCGCGGCGACCCTGGGGCTGACCCGGCCGCAGGCGCTGCGCCTGATCGCCGCCGAGAGCTTTGCCCGCCAGGTGACGATCCTCCCCAGGGGCTGACGGTGGGTGCCCGGGAGCGAAACGTCGCCGAGCTGGCCGGCTCGCTGCGGGCCAGGCTGGTTGAGCGCCGCCGTGCCGAGGCGGCCGCCGGACGAGAGGGCGGCGGCGACCTGCGCGACGCTGTGCGCGAGCTGGTCGACGAGGAGGCGGCGCTGCTCGCCGAGCCCGACCGCGAGGAGATCGCGGCGCGGATCGTCCGCGACAGCGTCGGGCTCGGCCCGCTCGAGGTGCTGCTCGCCGATCCCGCGGTCGAGGAGGTGATGGTCAACGGTCCCGGCCGGGTCTTCGTCGAGCGCGGTGGCCGGATCGAGCCCACCGACGTCGCCTTCGCCGACGAGGAGGAGCTGCGCAACGCGATCGAGCGGATCCTGGCGCCGCTGGGCAGGCGCGTCGACGAGCTCAGCCCGATGGTCGACGCCCGCCTCGCCGACGGCTCCCGCGTCAACGTCGTGATCCCGCCGCTGGCGATCGACGGGCCGGCGGTCTCGATCCGCCGCTTCGGCGCCCGCCGCCCCGGCCCGGACGAGCTGGTTGCGCTGGGGACCCTGACCGCGAAGCAGCGGCAGCTGCTGGAGGCGGCGGTCGGCCGCCGCCGCAGCGTCCTCGTCAGCGGCGGCACCGGCTCCGGCAAGACCACCCTGCTCAACGCTCTCTCCAGCTTCATCGGCGAGGAGGAGCGGGTGGTGACGATCGAGGACGCGGCCGAGCTGCGCCTGCAGCAGCCCCACGTGGTGCGCCTGGAGAGCAGGCCGGCCGGCGTCGAGGGCAGGGGAGAGGTCTCGATCCGCGACCTGCTGCGCAACTCGCTGCGGATGCGGCCGGACCGGATCGTGATCGGCGAGGTCCGGGGGCCGGAGGCGCTCGACCTCCTCACCGCGCTCAACACCGGCCACGACGGCGCGCTCTCGACCGTCCATGCCAACTCGCCCGCCGACGCGCTGAGCCGGCTGGAGACGCTGGCGCTGATGGCCGGGGTCGGGCTGCCGCACGCGGCGGTGGCCGAACAGGTGCAGCGCGGCGTCGACCTGGTCGTCCACCTCGAGCGGCGGGCCGACGGCGCCCGTCTGGTCACCGAGATCGCCGAGGTCGTGCGGGCGGCGGGCACGACCGCGGTCCGCGGCGTCGACGGCCTCGACGGCGAGCGGTGAGCGGCGCCTCCGGCCTGCTGCCGGGGTTGGCCGGAGCCACCGCCGGCGGGTTGCTGGCGCTGGCGGCCAGGGAGGCGCTGCTGGCCAGCCCGCCGGCGGCGCGCTGGCTGCGGCTGGCACTGGAGCCACTGCGCCGGGCGGGACGGGAGGGCTACGCGCCCTCGACTCTCGAGCGCCGCCGGCTCGCGGCACTTGGCGCCGGGGCCGCGGTCCTCGCCGGCTGGATGCTGGCCGGCCTGACCCTGGCGCTGCCGCTCTCGGTCGCCGGGCCGGCTCTCGCCGGCTGGGCCATCTCCAATCGCCGGCGGCGCTACCGGACCGCGGTCGAGCGCTCGCTGCCCGAAGTGGCGACCGCGATCGCCGACTCGCTCACCGCCGGCCGCTCGCTGCGCGCCTCGCTGCCGGCCGCCGCCGCCTCGCTCGACGGCCCGCCGGCGGCGGAGCTGGCCCGGCTCGGCGCCGAGCTCGATCTGGGAGCGCCGACGGCCGAGGCGATCGAAGCCTGGCGCCGGCGCATGCACTCCGAGCGGGTCGACGCCTTCGCCGGGGCGCTGCTCAGCCAGCGGCTGGCCGGTGGCGATCTGGCCGGGCTGCTGAGGCGCTTCGCCGCCGGGGCCGCCGAGCGCGACCGGGTCGCGGAAGACGCCAAGTCGGCCACCGCGCAGGCGCGCTTCACCGGGCTGCTGGTGGTGGCGATGCCGAGTGGTGGCGCCATCTTCGCCGAGCTGATCCAGCCGGGGTTCATCGGCAAGCTGCTCGGCTCACCGGCCGCGGCGGTACTGCTGACCCTGGCCGCCGCCCTGCAGCTGGTCGGCTTCGTCGCGATCAAACGGCTTTCGCGGGTGGTCGAGTGAGCGGCGCCGGTGTGCTGGCGGGCCTGGCGGTGCTGCTCGGCTTCGGCGCCGTCCGCGAGCTGCTCGCGGGGCGCGCCGGGGCCGCCGGGATCTCACTGCCGTTCGGGCTCGGCGGCCGTGGTGCCGGCGCGGCGCTGCGACTTGGGCTGCCGGAGCGCCTTCGCCGCTCCGGCTTGGAGGCGCGCTTCCCACTGCCGGCCGTGCTCGTCGCCAAGCTCGCCGGGATGGCCTGCGGTGGCCTCGCCGCTATGGCCGCGGCTCCGGTGGCGCCGGGGAAAACCTCGCTGCTGGTCGCGATCGCGATGCCGGCGGCGGGCTTCGTCGTTCCCGACGCCCTGCTCGAGCGCGAGGCGCGGCGGCGTCAGCGGCGCCTGGTCTCGGCCCTGCCGGATGCGCTCGACCTGCTCGCGGTCAGCGCCGGCTCCGGCCGCGGGCCGGCGGCCGGGCTCGAGCAGCTGGCCCGGGCCGGCGAGGGACCGCTGGCCGAGGAGCTGCGGCTGACCGTCGCCGAGCTGTCCTGCGGGATGCCGCTCGGCGCCGCGCTGCGGTCGCTGCGTGCCCGCGTCCCCGGCAGCGAGCTGGCGACTCTGGTCGCCGCGATCGAACGTTCGCGGCGCTTCGGCTCGCCGCTGGCCGAGCAGCTGCGCCGCCAGGCCAGCGCCCTGCGCCGCGACGGTCGCCGCGCCGTCGAGGAGCGTGCCGCCCGCGCGGCGCCGAAGATCCAGCTCGTCGTCGCCCTCGTCCTCGTGCCCTCGGTCCTGCTGATGATCGCCGCGGCGCTGATTGCCAACGCCGGCACCCTGCTCGGCGGCTTCTAGCGCGCCGGCGCTACTCGGTCGACTCGTCGTGCAGGCGTTTCGCCACGGCGGCGGTGGCGGCGCAGATCTCGTCCAGCTCCTCGGCCTTCTCCTTGTGGCCGCTGACGTAGCAGCAGAGGCTGCCGTCGACGAGCTCGAAGGCGAACTTCTTCGGCGCCGACTCGGTCAGCCAGACGATGAAGGTGGGGGAGAAGAGGCGGCGCAGCCAGACCGCGTCCTGGCTTTTGCCGGCGAAGATCTCGTACTTCTCGTCGAGCACCTCGCTCTCCAGCTTGACCCGTTCTTTGGAGCGGCGGAAGACGTCCTCGAACTTCTCCAGCGAGCGCAGGCCGAACTTGCGCTGGCAGTAGAGCTCGGGGACGTGGGCGACGCTCTCGGGCAGCGGCACCAGGCCGACCGTGTAGCGGTAGTAGTTGGTCTCGCTGTTGCCCTCGCTGTCGGTCGTCTCGTCCTCGTATGTATATAGAGCGAGGATGCCTTCGATCCCCTCGGCGAGGACGCCGGAGAGGGTGCGCTCGGCGTAGCGGGCATCGCCCTTGCGCAGCAGCGGTGTCGTCGCCGGCAGCGGCGAGCGGCCGCCGAGTTCGAGCCCGTGCTGCTTGGCGTAGGACTGGAAGAAGGCCTCCTCGGCCCGGGAGTCGGCGATCGCGAAGACGATCACGACGCCGGCCAGGAGGGCGACGACGAAGCCGGCGCCGCCGACGGCCGGCCCGATCACTCCACCGAGGACACCACCGACGATCAGCGCGAAGGCCCCGATCAGGATCAGGGTGAGCGGCTTGCGCATCAGCCGCTTGAAGTGGAAGCCGCGCAGATCGTTGGCGTCGTCCGGGGCGGTTGCGGCTGCGGCGCCGGCTTCGTCGGGAGGGCTCACGCGCTGAACCTACCTGGCGACGGCGGATGCAAAGGGGGTTGCAGAGGAGGGTCGTGTTGCAAAGTGGGGGAGTGTGGGTTATTGTGGCGCTCGAGTTGAAGCCCAGGACCGGGGTGGTGAGGTTCCTCCCACCTCATCACTCCGGTCCCAACTCTTTCCGGCCCGCCCTCCCGCTCAGAAAGGACACGCCGAGGTGGCATTTCGGGGTCTCTACGAGCACAGCCTGGATTCGAAGGATCGGCTCACGGTGCCGTCGCGGTTTCGCGCCTCGCTCTCCGATGGTGTGGTTCTGTCCAAGGGCTTCGACCCCTGCGTCTGGGTCCACACCACTGCCGAGTTCGAGCAGCTCTCCGATCGCTTCCTCTCGCCGCACAGCCCCTTCGGGCGTGACGCCCGGCAGCTGCGCCGCCGCTTCCACGGCGGCTCCTTCGACGAGAAGCTCGATTCGGCTGGGCGCATCCGGGTTCCCAAACCGCTGATCGAGCACGCCGGGCTCGACGGTAACTGCGTCGTGATCGGGGCGGGGGAGTACCTGGAGATCTGGGACGCCGATGCCTGGGCCAAGCAGGAGCAGGAGCTCGACGCCGCCGCCCCCGAGATCGCCGAGGGGCTGGCCGCCGCCGGCACCGCCTGACCATGAGACTCCATGCCGAACGAATCCCGACCTCCTACAGCCGCCAGCCCGGACCAGGCAGCATTACGCCGATGACCCACCTTCCAGTCCTCGCCCCGGAGCTGACCTCGCTGCTCGCCCCCGAGCCGGGGCAGACGGCCGTCGACTGCACCTTCGGCGCCGGCGGCCACGCGCGGCTGGTCGCCGAGCAGCTGGGGCCGGAGGGAACGCTGATCGGCATCGACCGCGACCCGGCCGCCGCGGCCCGGTTCGCCAAGTTCGCGGCCGCGGCTCCCTGCCGGACCCTCTTCGTCGGCTCCGACTTCGCGGAAGGGCTTCGTGCCCTGCGCGGCGAAGGCATACGCCCAGAGATGATCTACATGGACCTCGGAATGTCCTCGATGCAGATCGACGCCTGGGAGCGTGGCTTTTCCTACGCCTATGACGCGCCGCTCGACATGAGGATGGACACGCGCCAGGAGTTCGACGCCGCCGACCTCGTCAACGAGTGGCCGGAGGCGCGGATCTCCCAGGTGCTGCGCCGCTTCGGCGAGGAGCGCTACGCCGGCGGCATCGCCCGCGAGATCGTTCGCCGCCGCCCGCTCAGCACGACTTCGGAGCTGGTCGCGGCGATCAAGGCAGGGATGCCCGCGGCCGCCCGCTTCGGTGCCGGCCACCCGGCCAAGCGCAGCTTCCAGGCGATCCGGATCGCCGTCAACGGCGAGCTCGAGGCGCTCGAGCAGGCGCTGCCGCTGGCCTGGGAGTCGCTCGCCGTCGGCGGGCGCTTCGGCGCGATCGCCTTCCACTCGCTCGAGGACCGGCCCGTGAAGCAGTTCCTCGCCGCCAAGGCGCAGGGATGCATCTGCCCGCCCGAGCTGCCGATCTGCGTCTGCGACCACGAGCCCGAGGCCGAGCTGTTGAGCCGCCGCGCCGTCTCGCCGGGGCCGGCCGAGGTCGAGGCCAACCCGCGCTCGCGCTCCGCCCACCTGCGCGTCGCCCTCAAGATCGCCGAAGGAACGGCGCCGGGGGAGACCGCCTGATGGCCGTCGCCGCCCCCGCACGCAAGGCCGCCCCGGCCCCGCCGCCGTCGCGGACCGCGCCGCCGCCGCGCAGGAAAGCCGCCCCGGCGCGCCCCGCTCCGCAGAAAAAGGCGCCGCCCGCCCGCCGCCCGCGCTCGCGACCGACCCCGAAGGGCGCTGTCGCCAGCCCGGCGCCGGCACGTCGGGCGCCCGCCCGCGCTCCGCGCCGCACCAAGACGAAGACGAAGCGGGCCGTCGGCGGTCAGCTGATTCCACTCGCCGGGCGCACCGCGGTCGCGGTCGGGCAATTGCCCGACTCCGGCCTGGTCGTGCGGATGACCCGTGGCCGTGCCTGGATCGGCGTCCTCGGCGTGCTCCTGGTCGGGATCGTCGCCCTCAACGTCGTCACCCTCAGCTTCGCCGCCTCCTCGGGCAAGATCGATGAGCAGCTGACCGCGCTCGAACAGGACAACTCGGTGACGAGCGGTCGCGCCTCCCGGCTCGACGGCATCGGCCATGTCCGCGCCACCGCGGCGCCGCTCGGGCTGGCGATGCCCTCCAGCGCCGACATCCACTTCACCCAGGCCGGCCCCGACGACGTCGCCACCGCGGCGCAGCGCCTCGCTGCCGCCGGGCCGGGGTAGAGGCCGGCGGATGCGCTTGGTCGAACGCCGTATCGGACTGCTGTTCGCCGGCTTCCTGATCTGCTTCCTGGTCATCATCGGGCGCGCCTTCTGGCTGCAGGGGGTGCAGGGCGGCGCGCTCGCCTCCGAGGCGATCTCCCAGCAGACCGAGACCGTGACCGTGCCCGGCCTGCGCGGCAGCCTGCTCGACCGCCGTGGCAACGAGCTGGCCGCCTCCGAGGACGCGGCGACGATCTACGCGACGCCGTACCAGATCAAAAACCCGCCACGGGTGGCCGGCAAAGTGGCCTCGATCCTCGAACTGAAGAAGGGCGAAGTGCTGGAAGCCCTCACGGCCAATTCGGGTTTCTCCTATGTCGCCCACAAAGTCAGCCTCGAACAGGCGGCGCGGATCGAACGGCTGAAGGTGGAAGGGCTGGGCGAGCTGCCCGACAGCCGCCGCACCTACCCGCAGGGGGAAATGGCCGGCCAGGTGATCGGCGCCGTCGGTTCCGAAAACCAGGGCCTGATCGGGCTCGAGGCGGGCGAGGAATCGACCCTCAAGGGGAGCGACGGCGAACGCCGCATCGTCCGTGACGCGCTCGGCGACCCGATCCGGCTGGAAACGGTGAAGGAAGCCAGCGACGGCGAAAACGTCCAGCTCACCCTCGACCCGCTGATCCAGCAGAAGACCGAACAGGTGCTGGCCGAAGTCGGCGAAACATACGCGCCGAAGGGGGCGACGGCGATCGTCGTCGACCCGCGCACCTCACAGATCATGGCGATGGCCAACTGGCCGCCGATCGACCCCAGCGACCTTTCCAACGCATCCAGCGAAGACCTGACGAACCGGGCGACCAGCTTCAACTACGAACCGGGCTCGACCTTCAAGGCGTTCACCGTCTCGGCGGCGCTGGAAGAAAAGCTGGTGACGCCGGAAGCCACCTTCACGTTGCCACCGAGCATCCAGGTTGCCGACCGCACGATCGAAGACGCCGAGCCGCGCGGGACCGAAACGATGAGCGTCGCCCAGATCCTCGCCCGCTCCTCGAACGTGGGCGCGGTGACGATCGGGCTCGAGCTCGGCGCCGAAAAATTCAGCGAATGGATCAGCCGCTTCGGCTTCGGCCGCAAGACCGGGGTCCAGTTCCCGGGCGAGGAAAGCGGGATCGTGCCGAAGCTCGACGAATACTCCGGCTCCTCGATGGGCAACCTGCCGATCGGCCAGGGGCAGGCGGTGACGCCGATGCAGATGGTCGCCGGCTACTCGGCGATCGCCAACGGCGGCATCCTCAAGCAGCCGCAGCTGATCGAGCGGGTCGGCGAACACGCGGTCCAGGAGCCGAAGGGGCACCGGGTGATCAAAGCGGCGGTGGCGGCGCAGGTGCGGGAAATGCTCGAGGGGGTGCTGGCCGCGGGGGGTACCGCCTCTGAGGTGAGCGTTCCCGGGTACACGTTGGCCGGGAAGACCGGCACCGCGCAGGTGGCGGAAAACGGGGGGTACTCGGAAACGAAGTTCGTGGCTTCGTTCATCGGGTTTGCGCCGGCGCAGGACCCGAAGTTGCTTGCGGCGGTGATCGTGGATCAGCCGCAGGGGGACATTTATGGAGGGTCCGTTGCCGCTCCTGCCTTCGGCAAGATTGCCGCGTTTGCGCTGCCTTATCTCGGTGTGGCTCCGGAATAGGGCGGGGGGCACCCGACCTCCTACTTAGAATCCGGCGCCGATGAGGTTGAACAAGCTTGTGGCCGGATTGGTGGGAGCCCGGATCGTCGGGGATTCCTCGGTTGACGTCGCGGACCTGGCTTATGACAGTCGGAAGGTGGGGCCGGGGACCCTGTTTTTTTGCGTTCCGGGGGAGAAGGTGGATGGGCATGAGTTCGGACCGAAGGCCGTCGCGGCGGGGGCGGCGGGGCTTGTCGTGGAGCGAGAGCTTGAGGTGGGTGTGCCGCAGGTGGTCGTTGGGGATGCCCGGGCGGCGATGGCGCCGCTGGCGGCGGCGTTTTGGAGGGATCCGACGGCGCAGCTGCGGGTGGTGGGGGTGACTGGGACGAATGGGAAGACGACCACGGCGTTCTTGGTGCGGGAGATCTTGGAGGGGGCGGGAATCTCCTGTGGGTTGCTGGGGACGGTGAAGCAGGTGGTTGGTGGGGTCGAGGAGAGCGTGGAGCGGACCACCCCTGAGGCGATTGATCTGCAGGCGACCTTCAGGCGGATGCTCGATGGGGGGGATCGGGCCTGCGCGATGGAGGTCTCCTCGCACGCGATGGCTCTGCACCGGGCGGATGCGATTTATTTCGAGGTGGCCCTGTTCACCAATCTGACCCAGGATCACCTCGACTTCCATGAGGACATGGAGGGGTACTTCGGGGCCAAGCGCAAGCTGTTCGAGGCGGAGCCGGGGACGGCGATCGTCAATGCCGACGATCCCTACGGGCGCCGCCTCGCCGAGGAGTTCGATTGCGTGACCTTCTCCGCCGAGGGCGCGGAGGCCGACTACTCGGCCCGCGACGTCGGCTTCGACGTGAGCGGTGCCGAATTCACCGTCGCCCTGCCCGGCGAGGGGGAGGTTGCGGTGCGGACGGGGATGCCGGGGCATTTCAACGTGGCGAATGCGCTGGGAGCTTTTGCGGTGGCGGTGGCCATGGGGGTTGAGGTGGACGTTGCGGCCACCGGGCTGGCGCGGGCGGGGCGGGTGCCGGGGCGGTTTGAGCCGATCGACGAGGGGCAGGGGTTCGCGGTCCTGGTCGATTACGCGCACACGCCGGACTCGCTGGAGAACGTGCTGCTGGCGGCGCGGCGGCTGACCGAGGGGCGGTTGATCGCCGTCTTTGGCGCCGGCGGTGACCGCGATCGTGACAAGCGGCCGAAGATGGGGCGGGCCGGGGCGGAGCTTGCCGACCTCGCCGTGGTCACCTCCGACAACCCGCGCTCGGAGGACCCGGAGGCGATCGTCGCCGAAGTCGTGGCCGGTGCGGGCGGGGCCGCGGAGCTGGAGGTCGAGGTCGACCGCCGCGCCGCGATCGCGCTGGCGCTGGGGCGAGCGGAGCCGGGCGACACGGTGGTGATCGCCGGCAAGGGCCACGAGCAGGGACAGGAGTTCGAGGGCGGCCGCAGGGTCCCCTTCGACGACCGCGAGGTCGCGCGCGAGGAGCTGCGCAGGCTGGACGGCCCGGCGTGAGGCTGACGGCGGCGGAGATCGCGATGGCACTGGGTGGCGAGGTAGTCGCCGAGGGCGCGGTCGGCTCACCGGGGCGGGCGACGATCGACTCCGGGGTCAGCGGCTCCGGCGATCTCTTCTTCGGGCTGCGTGGCGTCAACCGCGACGGCGGCGAGTTCGCCGCGGCGGTGATCGAGGCGGGCGCCTGGGGGGTCGTCGTCGGCCCTGAGCACGCGCGGGGCCTCGGTGCCGCCGGCTCCGCCGGAGCCTGGGTCTTCTCCGTCGCCGACCCGCTGGCCGCGATGCAGTCCCTGGCCCAGGCCTGGCGCCGCGCCCTCGGCGCCCGGGTCGTCGGCGTCACCGGCTCGGTCGGCAAGACCTCGGTCAAGGACATCGCCCGCTCGCTGCTGCCAGGGCGCGTCCATGCCAATCGCGAGAACCTCAACACCGAGATCGGGCTGCCGCTGACCGTGCTCGAAGCCCCCGGCGAGACCGAGCTGCTGGTCCTGGAGATGGCGATGCGCGGGCCCGGCCAGATCGCCGAACTGGCCGGGATCGCCGAGCCGGAGGTCGCCGTGATCACCAACGTCGGCCCGGTCCACATCGAGCTGCTCGGCTCGGTCGCGGCGATCGCCGCCGCCAAGGCGGAGGTGCTCGACGCCCTGCCCCGCGACGGGGTCGCCGTGGTCCCGGTCGCCGCGGCGGAGCTGGGTCCCCACCTGGAGCGGGCGCCGCGGCTGCTGCGTTTCGGCCCGGGTGGCGACGTCGAGGCCCTCGAGGTGTCGGTCGACGAGGGCGTCACCGAGGCGCTGGTCTCGACCCCGCTCGGCGCCCAGCGCTTCCACTTCCCCTTCACCGAGGCGCACAACCTGACCAACGCGCTGGCCGCGATCGCGGCGGGGGTCGCCCTCGGGGCGGACCTGGCGCAGATGGCCGACCGCGCTGCGAGCATAGGATTCTCCCGCTTCCGTGGCGAGCGCATTGAGCTCGACGGCGGCATCGTCCTCGTGAACGACTGCTACAACGCCAACCCGGTGTCGATGCGCGCGGCGCTCGACCATCTCGCGACCCTCGGGGCGCCGCGCACGGTTGCCGTGCTGGGCGAGATGGGCGAGCTCGGGCCCGGCGCGCCGAGCTACCACCGCGAGGTCGGCGAGCACGCCCGCGCCGTCGGGGTCGACCTGCTGATCGGGGTCGGGCTGGCGGCCCGTGAGTACGCGCCCGACGAGCTGGTCGCCGACCCGGGCGAGGCGGCGGAGCTGCTGGCGGCGCGCCTGGAGCCGGGCGACGCGGTGCTGGTCAAGGGCTCGCGCTCGGCCGGCCTCGAGAGCGTCGCCGAGCAACTCGGGGAGCTGGTCTGATGGGCGAAGTCCTGATTGCCGGGATGGCGGCGATGCTGATCTGCATCTTCCTCGGCCCCAAGTTCATCGAATATCTGCGGGTCCGCGAGTTCGGCCAGAACATCCGCGAGGACGGGCCGCAGGGCCACCACGCCAAGGCGGGCACGCCGACGATGGGCGGCCTGATCATCTTCGCGGCGATCTGCGTGCCCTTCCTGGTCCTCTCCGACCGCGACTCGCAGAGCCTGGCCGTCTTCGGCGTCGCCATCGGCTGCGCCGCGTTGGGCTTCGCCGACGACTACATCAAGATCGTCAAGCGCCGCTCGCTCGGCCTCTCAGGGCGCTGGAAGCTGCTCGGGCAGCTGATCCTGGCGCTCGGCCTCTGGTGGGTGGCGCGCCACGAGGTCGGCCTCGAGCCGGTCCTCTACTTCCGCATCGGCGACGGCAGCGTCAACCTCGGCCCGGTCCTCTACTTCGTCCTCGTTTTCCTCGTCATCGCCGGCACCTCCAACGGAGTCAACCTGACCGACGGCCTCGACGGGCTCGCCGCCGGCTCCTGCGCGATCGTCCTGCTCGCCTACACGGCGATCGCCTTCGTCGCCAACCAGCAGCAGAACCTGGCGCTGCTCTCCGCCTGTCTGGTCGGCGGCTGCATCGGCTTCCTCTGGTACAACGCCTTCCCGGCCTCGATCTTCATGGGGGACACGGGATCGCTGGGCCTGGGCGGGGCGATCGGCGCTTTGGCGGTGATGACCCAGACCGAGGTGCTGCTGATCATCATCGGCGGCATCTTCGTGATCGAGGCGCTCTCGGTGGCGATCCAGGTCTTCTCCTTCAAGACCTTCCGCCGCCGCGTACTGCTGATGGCGCCGCTGCACCATCACTTCGAGATGATGGCCTGGTCGGAGACCAAGATCATGCTGCGCTTCTGGATCATCGCCGCGGTCTGCTCGGGGATCGGCTTCACGCTCTACCAGCAGTCGATCGGTCGCTAGAACCGCCTGGTCTCTGTAAGGGGTCGGTGCTCATCGGGGCCGGAGTACAGGTTCCTTCCGTGCGAGGGCGAAGCTCTGTCCTTAGATGAAGGTGCCGCCACCTAAGGAGATCCGACCGCCGTTGCCGAGGGGACCATTTTT
>CAVTKD010000018.1:0-11761 GCA_963735235.1 uncultured Solirubrobacterales bacterium
GCGGCGACTCTACCCCCGGGCGGTAGCTGAAGCGCTTTGTCGAGGCGGGTCGGCCTAGCGCTTCAGGCCTCGACCGCGGCGCCGTTGGCAGTCAGGACGACGTCGATGTTGCCGCGGGTGGCGTTGGAGTAGGGGCAGACCCGATGGGCGGCACGGACCAGCTCGACGGCGTCGTCACCCGCGACCGAGGGCAGGCTCACGTGCAACTCGACGGAGATGCCGAAGCTGCGGTCCTCGGCGGTGATCAGGTTGACCCTGGAGTCGATCCCGACATCACCGACCTCGGCCTTCTGGCGCCGGGCGACTGCGGCCAGGGCGCCCTCGAAGCAGGCGGCGTAGCCGACCGCGAAGAGCTGCTCGGGGTTGGTGCCGCCGCCCTCGCCGCCCATCTCTGCCGGGGTGCGCAGGTCTACCTCGAGGGCTCCGTCCGAGGTGCGGCCATGGCCGGCGGCCCGGCCTCCGGTGACGTGTGCCTCGGCGGTATAGACGACCTTGCTCATCTCGCTCCCATCGCTAGTTCGCATCAACAGTAGCGACGGCGAGATCACGCTCGGCTCAGATCGCGCACTCCCCCTCGCCGCGCTCGACCTTGTAGGGGCTGGAGCGGTTCCAGTCGATGAACTCCTCCATCGTCTCGAGGCTGAACTCGGCCGGCAGGGTCAGCTCCTTGACCTCCGCTTCGAAGCGCTCGTTGCCGACCCGCTCGGCGTAGGCCTCGAAGCTCTCACCGTCGCCGTCGCGCTCGGCCTCGTACATGCGCAGCCAGCGCTCGACCGCATCGGGGACGCGCTTGGCCGGGAGGCGGGACTTGAGGCGCTTGCCAAAGGCGACGTCGCCGTTGGCGGCACGCCCACCGATGTGAGGGATGTAGGCCGGCATCTGCCGCTCGCCGATCTTCAGCGAGGCGCCGTAGAAGCCGATCGTGCCGATGTGGTGCTGGCCGCAGCCGTTGGGACAGCCGCTCATCTTGATCTGGACGGCGCGGGTCAGCGGGTCGTCGATGTCCATCGACTCCAAGCGCGCGGAGATCGCCTCGTTCAGCCCCATCGAGGCGGTGATGCCCATTTTGCAGCTGTCGGTGCCGGGGCAGCTGATCACGTCGTCGATTTCGAAGGCGCCGGCGCTCTCGAGGCCGAGCTCACGGAGCCGGCTCCAGACGTCGTAGAGCGCCTCGTCGCGGACCCAGCGCAGGACGATGTTCTGCTCGACCGTGCTGCGCGCGTAGCCGCCGCAGTACTCGCGCATGATCGCCGCCAGGCCGCGGAACTGCTCCGGGGTGAGGTCGCCGCGGATCACCTTGACGGCAACCGCCGAGAAGCCAGGCTGGCGCTGGGCGGTGACGTTGCGTTCGACAAAGACGTCGAAGCGCGAGCGGTCGCCGTTCGGCGAGCCGTAGGCACCGCCGGCGGCGGGCGCCTTCGCCTCCTCGTCATCGTCGAAGCGCAGCCGCTCCAGGTCGGCTTCGAAATCGCGCTCCCGGGTCCACTCGCTGCGCAGCTCCTCGTCGACCAGCTCATAGAAGGCATCGGGCCCGATTTTGTCGAGCAGCACCTTGATCCGGGCCCGGGCGCGGTTCTTGCGCAGCCAGTCCTGGCGGTCGAAGACGCGGACGATCGCCTCGCTCACCCTTAGGTAGGAGCCGTCGTCGGCCCCGACGAAGTCGTAGATCTTGTGGGCTAGACGGGGCATGATCGCGGTGCCACCGCCGACCCAGACCTCGAAGCCCTTGACGCCGTCGCGAACGACCGGCAGGAAGCCGAGGTCGTGGATCGGCACGATCGCCCGGTCCGCCGGGGAGGCGGAGAAGGCGACCTTCCACTTGCGCGGCATCGCCTGCGTGACGGGGTGGCGAACGAAGAAGCGCACGTAGGCACCGGCGTAGGGAGTCGGGTCGAAGACCTCGTCCGTGGCGACGCCGGCGTAGGGGTCGGCGGTGACGTTGCGGACCGTGTTGCCGCAGCCCTCGCGCGAGGAGAGGCCGGACTGGCCGAGCTCGCGGATCAGCTCCGCCGCGTCGGTCAGGGGCACGTGGTGCAGCTGGATGTTCTGGCGCGTGGTGATGTGTCCTTTGCGCATCGGCACCCAGCGTTCGATGACGTCGGCGAAGGCGTCCAGCTGATCCGGCGAGACCCCCCCGAAGGGGAGCTTGATGCGGATCATCTGCACGTCGGCCTGGCGTTGCCCGTAGACGCCCTGTTTGAGGCGGAAGGGGATGAAGACGCCCTCCTCGCGCTCGCCCTCGAGGAAGCTGCCGGCCTCGGAGCGGAAGTCGTCGAACTCGTCTTCGAGGATCGGAATCACGTGGCCGGGCACGTTGTCGTAGCGCTCCGGGTTCTCCCTGGAACCCGGAGCGCCCTTGCCCTGCTGGCGCTTGCCGTGGTCGACTTCCAAACCGTCGAGAACTGCGGTGGCCGCGCTCACGGCCGGCTCGGAAACGTCCATGCGGGTCGACACCTTCCCTGTCAAGTTCTGGTCGCTAAATACAGTCGGAGTGTGAAAATAGCAATCCGGGCCGGGATTCGGGTATTTGTCCCGAAGCCTCCCTCGCTGAAGGCGAAGTCTTATCTGGAGTTGCCCGGGCGACCTTCTTGGCTGCGCAAGAGGTCGCGCAGGCTGCGGTAGTCCTCAGCACAGGCCGGGCAGCCGGCGAGGTGGGCGCGCATCCCCGGCACCTGCTCGTCCGGGCGCTCGCCGGCTAGGGCCAGCTCGACGTAGCGGTCGAGCTGGGCGAAGCACTCCTCGCAGCTCAGCTCGGGGGTGCCGGGACCGAGCACGCGCGCCAGCAGCTCGCTGCGCGCAGTCGTCTTCTTGGCGTCACTCATCTGCGCACCTCGCTTTCGGCGCCTGGGTGCAAGCCGCGCTCGGCAAGCGCGGCGCGCAGCTTGCGGCGAGCGTCGTGAAGCGTCTTATAGAGAGCGCCGCGAGTGGTCTGCAGCCGCTCGGCGAGAACGTCGATCGGGACGTCGTTGAGGGTCACCGCGACCAGCACCGCGCGCTGATGGGCGCTGAGGACGGTGCCGATCTCTTCGCGCAGGGCCGCAAAAAGCTCGCCGTCCTCGGCGCGGCGCTCGGCCGATGCCGCAACGTCTGCCAAGACCGACCAGGCCTCTTCCTCCAGCGGGATCTCTCGCCCCTGCCAGGCCCGGCGGCGGACCTTGACCCCCGCCTCGAGCAGGGCGAACTTGTAGGCCCAGGTCGTGAAGCGGCTTTCGCCGCGGAAGTCGCCGAGCTTGCCGAGAACGGCCACCAGCGCATCGTCGGCGCTCTGCTGGGCGAGGTCGTCGTGGTCGCCGCCGCGCAGGTGAGGCAGCGCACCGCGACGCCGGTCGATCTCAAAGCGCGCCGCTTTCAAAAGCAGGACGTGCAGCTCGGCCACGGCGGCGTCGCGCTGGGTCCCGGTGGCGCCCAGCCGTTGCAGCCACAGCCGCGAGGAATCGGCGGCGGCCTCGGCGGCCGCTTCGGCTGGAGTTTCGGTCGGCATCGTCATCGTCGCTGGTGCCATGCATTGTTAGCGACCCGGCGCTGCCGATCCTTACCCCACCGCTCGCACCGGCTCTTGCGGCGCGGGTAAGAACAGAGGGCCACGGGACGCAAAGAGGGCACCCATCAATCAACGACGGAGGTCCTATGTCCACTGCCACCCTTGACCCGCGCGCCCCGGTCGAACTCGCGCCGACGTTCACCGAACGGCTGAAGAGCGATCCGGCCTACCAGGCCTTCTGGCTGTTGCGGATCGTCTTCACGGTCGCGCCGATCGTCTTCGGCCTCGACAAGTTCACCAACGTGCTGGTCGACTGGGAGCACTACCTGGCGCCCTGGATCAACAACATCATTCCGGGCTCCGCCTCCACGGCGATGCATCTGGTCGGCGTGGTCGAGATCATCGCCGGGATCACGGTCGCGCTGAAGCCTCGCTACGGCGCCTACATCGTCGCGGCCTGGCTCGGCGGGATCATCGTCGACCTGCTCACCTATTCGGGCTACTACGACATCGCCCTGCGCGACTTCGGACTGCTGGTCGGAGCGCTGGCGCTGGCGCGGCTGGCGAGCCGCTACGACCCGCCGGGACTCCAGGTCACTCTCTAGATCGACGGCTTCGCGATGAGACAGGCCCGGCGTGCCCTCCCGCGCCGGGCCTTCCGAGCGCGTAACTAGGCTCGCGCTCGACTCGGCAGGCTAGGAGAGGAGAGCGGTGAAGCTGGTGATCGGCATCGTGCGGCCCGAGAAGGCCAACGACGTGCTGGAGGCGCTGTACCGGGCGGAGGTGCGCGGGGTCTCGATGAGCCGCGTCCAGGGCCACGGCGGCGAGCTGGAGCGGGTCGAGGCCTACCGCGGCACGACCGTGAAGATGGGCCTTGCCGAGAAGGTCCGCTTCGAGGTCGCGGTCTCCGACTCGTTCGTGCAGGCGACCGTCGACGCCCTCTGCGAGGGGGCCCGCACCGGCGAGGTCGGCGACGGCAAGATCTTCGTCGTGCCGCTGGAGCAGGCGGTCCGCATCCGCACCGGCGACACGGACATGGGCGCCGTGACCCCGGTCGACAAGTGACCGGGTTGGCGTTCCTCGGCGCGGTGGCGCGGATCGACTCCGGCGACACCGCCTGGATGCTGGTCGCGACAGCGCTGGTCCTGATGATGACCCCGGCGCTGGGGCTCTTCTACGCGGGGCTGGTGCGCTCGAAGAACACCCTCAACACCTTCATGATGTGCGTCGCCGCGATCGCCGTCGCGATGGTCACCTGGGCGCTGGTTGGCTACTCGCTCGCCTTCGACGGCAGCGGCTCCCTGATCGGCGGCCTCGGCCACGTCGGACTGCAGGGCGTCACCTTCACGCCGCGGGCCGGGATGGCGATCCCGCAGCTGCTCTTCATGGCCTTCCAGGCGACCTTCTGCATCATCACCGTCGCCCTCGTCTCCGGCGCCGTGGTCGAGCGGATGCGGTTCGGGCCGTTCCTCGTCTTCGCTGCCCTGTGGTCGGTCCTCGTCTACGCCGTGCTCGCCCACTGGGCCTTCGGCGGAGGCTGGCTGCAGGCCGGCGGCACGCTCGACTTTGCCGGCGGCGTGCCGGTCGAGATGGGCTCCGGCTTCTCGGCGCTGGCGGCGGCCCTCGTCGTCGGCGCCCGCAAGGACTACGGGCGCCAGGCGCTGCTGCCGCACAACGCGATGTACGTGCTGCTCGGGGCCGGACTGCTGTGGTTCGGCTGGTTCGGCTTCAACGGCGGCAGCGGCTTCTCGACCGGCCACTCCAGCGTGCTCGCCTTCATCAACACCCTGCTCTGCCCCGCCTGCACCCTGATCGTCTGGTTTGCCCTCGACCTGATCCGCGGCCGCAAGGTGACGGCGATCGGGGCGGCGACCGCGATCGTCGTCGGCTGCGTCGCGATCACGCCGGCGGGAGGGTTCATCAGCCCTGGCTGGGCGATGCTGCTCGGCGCCCTGGCGGCGTTCCCCAGCTACGCGATCATCGCCTGGCGCACACGGACCCGGGTCGACGAGACGCTCGACGTCCTCGCCGCGCACGGGACGGCGGGCCTGTTCGGGATCCTCTTCATCGGCTTCTTCGCCGAGACCGCCTGGAACGGGGTCTCCAACGGACTCCTCTACGGCAACGCGGCCCAGCTTGGGCATCAGGCACTCGCCGCGATCGCGGCGCCGGCCTACGCGTTCACGGTCACCTTCGTCCTGCTCAAGCTGATCGGGCTGGCGATGCCGCTGCGGGCAACCGAGCACCAGGAGGCGATCGGCATGGACGTGACCCAGCACGGCGAGGAGGCCTACGTGACCGGCGAGGGCGCGATCCTGATCACCCCAGAGGCCGGCATCGAGGCCGAGCTGGCGGTCGCCGACCCGGCTTAGCCGGGGCTCGGCGCCGCGGGCGCCGCAACCTCGATCCGGCAGCCGGCGCGATCGGGGTCGTGGGGGACGAAGCCGGTCAGCTTCGCCTTCGGGTCGAGCTCTTCCAGGAGGCCGGTGGTGATGCCGCGGTGCAGAGTGCAGACGACCTCCGGGTTGGCCCGCACCGAGTCCCGGTATGGACAGTTGCCGAGGCTGCAGGCGAAACCGCCCGCGCGGCGCTCGAGGGTCGGTTCGAAGCCGAGTGCAGCAAGCGCGTCGCGGAAGCCCTCGGCCGGGCCCCCCGCCGTCGCGGGTGTCAGCTCGCGGCCGATCTCCCGCCCGGCGCGCTCGACCTCGCGTAGGCGGGTGGGACTGGTGGGGATCGCCCGGGCAAGCCATTTCGCCAGGTCGGCGTAAGCCCGCGGCTGGGCGCCGCCCGGGTGCGCGTCGGGGGACACGGCCCAGCTGTCGCGGGGGCGGCCCTTGCCGATGTGGACCTGGCTGCGAGTGACGAACCCTCCCTCCAGCAGCCGCTCGAGATGGCGGCGCACCCCGTTCGGGTGCAGGCCGAACTGCTCGGCCAGCTCGTCGGTTCCCGCCGGCCCTCGCTTCTCGACCAGGAAGGCGAAGATCTGGGCGCGGGTCGGCTGGGCGAGCGCGTCCTCTCCAGGCGGGTTCAGATCCATCGCGAGGCCAGCTTTGCATAGCCGACTCGGGGAGAGCGATGGCCGGCTTGATATTTTTCCCACTCTTGTTGTAGAAATCCTGAGACCCGCGGAGGAACCCATGGCCTACGTAATCGCCGAGCCATGCATCGGGACCAAGGACAACTCCTGCGTGGAGGTCTGCCCGGTCGACTGCATCCACCCCACTCCCGACGAGGCCGGCCACGAGCAGGCCGAGATGCTCTTCATCGATCCGGAGGAGTGCATCGACTGCGACGCCTGTGTCGAGGCCTGCCCGGTCGATGCGATCTACCCACAGGACCAGATCCCTCCTGACTGGGAGAAGTACATCGAGATCAACGCCGCCCACTTCCGCGAGAAAGTCGGGTGAGCGAGGGGGCCTAGCGCCGGCGGACGCGGAAGGCGAACAGGGCCGGGGTGTGGTCGGCGTTACCGGCGGCGTCGGTGGCGACGATGCGGACGACGTGCCGGCCCAGCGCCACCGTGTAGGCGCGCGGCGAGGCACAGGGGCGGTAGGGCTTGCGGTCGAGCTTGCAGCGGAAGGTCGAGCCGCGCTCGCCGGAGGCGAAGCGGAAGACGACGCGGCGGCGCAGGCCGCGGACCTTGATCAGCTTGCGCGGGTGGGCGGTGATCCTGGTCTGCGGTGGCTTGATGTCGGCCTTCGGCGGCACCGGGGCGACCGGGCGCGGCAGCCTGGTCAGGTTGCGGAAGTTGTTGGGGTCGGCTTCGAAGACGTTCTCGCAGTCTGCGGCAGCGACGTCGCCGAACGGAGCGCGGTCGATGATCGCCGTGTCTTCTTCTTCGCCGCAGTCGATGACCGGATCGAAGTCACCCGAGTTGGCGAGAATCGTGTCTTCGCCGCCGCCGCTGAAGTAGGTGTCGGGGCCGAGGTGGCCGAGCAGTTGGTTGGCTTCGGCGTCGCCGTAGAAGACGTCCGCCGCGCCAGTGCCCTCGAGGTCCTCGATCCCGCTCAGCGAGTCCGGCGTGCCGCCCGCGCACTGCACTTCCCCGCCGGGCCCGGGACGGCCGGCGAGGCCCTGGTCGAGGCGGGCCTCGACGCCTTCGCCGAACTTCGCCCAGGAGGCGTTGTCGCGATCGAATTCGCCGCCGTCGATGTGGTCGCCTTCGCAGATCGCGTTGGAGAGGAAGAGGTCGCTGCCGGCTTCGCCGAAGAGGCCGTCGGAGCCTTCGTTGTTGAGCAAGGCGTCGTCGCCGCCGAGGCCGTGCAGGGTATCGTTGCCGGCGCCGTCGACAAGCGTGTCGTCGCTCGCCTCGCCTCCCGTCACAGTGTCGTCGCCGGCGCCGCCGGCGACCACCAGCGAGGTGGTCTCCGGCAGGCCTTCGCCGTTCAAGGTGTCGCCGCCGCCCATGCCGGCGATCAGCACCGAGTCGAGCTCGCCCTGCAGCGGGCACGTCGCTTCGCCGCCGGCGATTGCGCAGCCCGCGGCGTCCGCCGCATTGGTGTCGAAGGAGCCGCCGGAGAGATGGAAGGTGACCACCGCGGGCGCGTAGGAAACGCTGACGGAGTCGTCGCCGATGCCTCCGACCAGGTAGGCCTGACCTTCACCCGGTTCGCCCGGTGCCATCAGGCCGACGCTCACCTTCGAAGTGTCGCGCGGCGTCACCGGGCTGCCCACCGCAGTCGACTCGCATTCGTGTGGAGTGCCTTCGCCGGCGCAGTCGTCGCCGTCAGCGCCGCCGAAGAGCTGAGTCCCCGCGCCTTTGCTGATCAGGACGTCGGCCCCTCCCCCGCCGTAGATCTGCTGCCCGTCCTTGGAGCCGGCGATGTAGTCGGAGAAGGGCGAGCCGATGATGCGCTCGAAGTCCGAGCCTTCGATCTGGTCGACGCCGCCGCCGTTGGGAGCGACACCGTTGTCGGCGATGTTGCCCGAGAGGTCTAGGTAGACGCCGCGCTCGCCGCCTTTTGCCGGAAAGCCGGGGTTGGTGACGGGACGGGTGAAGCCGGGGGCGGTAGCGGTCGAGTAGCTGAGCGTGTCGAAGTCCGAAACCGGGCCGGTGTCGACGATTTCGTCCTGGGTGCCGTCGCCGCGAATGTAGTCGTTGCCGGCCCCGCCGTCGATCCCGTCGGCGCCGAAGCCGCCGGAGAGGACGTCGTTGCCGGGGCCGCCTTCGAGCAGATCGTCGCCGATGCCGCCGTAGAGGCGGTCGTTGCCTTCGCCGCCGCGGAGGATGTCGTTGCCACGGTCACCGAAGACGATGTCGTTACCGGGGCCGCCTTCGAAGGTCTGGCTGCCGACGCCGAGGTGGCAGCCTTCGGGGCACGGTTCGCCGGCGGCAATCGGCGCCGGGACGATCGTGTCGTTGCCGCCGCCGCCCTTCACGGTCTCGACCCCGGGTGAGACGACGATGACGTCGGCGCAGGGGGTGCCGAGGGTCGTGTCGCCGACCGTGGTCGGGCCTTCCGCGCAGCTGGGCGCGGGCACAGCGCCGACGGCGTCAGCCGTGGCGGCCCAGCAGCAGAGCGCGAGGAAGGCGACGACAAGGACTCCGGGGGCGAATCGCATCCCCCATTAGTACCCGCCACGGAGCAAATCGACTCGGTCTCCTGTCTCGGTCTCCTTAATAAGCAACGTTTAGCGGCCCCCTGTAGCTTGCCGCGGGTGAGAGGCGGCCGCCCCATCCTCGCCCTGAGTCTGGTGGCCTGTGCACTTGCCGCGCTTCTTGCCGGCTGCGGCAGCGCCGGCGACTCGAGCCGCCCGGCGCCGCCAGCGGCCGAGTTCCCCTCGGCAAAGGGCAAGACGATCTCGCAGCTCCTCCAGGACTCCGGAGCCAAGCAGACCAAGCTGGTGATCGCGCCGGCGGCCCAGGCCTTCGACCAAGGGGTGAACCGCTACCCCTTCGGGGTCTTCACGGTTGGCAACGAACAGGTCAGCGACGCCGACGCGGCCCTGTACTTCGCTAAGGACGGCCACAGCCCGGTGCAGGGGCCGCTGCCGGCGCAGGTGACCTCGCTGGAAACCAAGCCGGCCTACCGGGCCCAGACCAGCGAAGCGCCGGGAGAGGCGAAGACGGTCTACGTCGTCCCCAAGGTCGACTTCGACCGCAAGGGGGCCTGGCTGGGGATCGTGATGCTCAAGGAGCCGCACGGGCTGGAAGCGTCGCGGGTACCGAGCCCGACTGTCGGCCAGTACCCCCGGATCCCGCGAGTCGGCCAGAAGCCGCCGCACATCCACACGCTGACCGCGGCGGAGGTCGGCGGTGACCTGGCAAAAATCGACACCCGGGTCCCGCCCGACCAGATGCACAAGGTCGACTTCGCCGAAGTCGTCGGCAAGAAGCCGGTCGTGCTCGTGTTCGCGACGCCGGCGCTCTGCCAGAGCCGCGTCTGCGGGCCCGTCGTCGACGTCGCCCAACAGGTCGCCGACGAGTACGAAGGCAGGGCCGACTTCATCCACCAGGAGGTCTACGTCGAAAACGAACCAAGCAAGGGGATCCGCCCACAGCTGAAGGCGTTCGGCCTGCCGACCGAGCCCTGGACCTTCCTAGTCGGCAGGAACGGGGTCATCCGCGACCGTATTGAGGGCGCCTACGGCGTCTCTGAACTCGAAGAAGCGATGAAGACGATCGTCCCCGGCTGAGCGCCAAATCGGGTGCCCGCTCAGCGGCTACGGCGCTTGGAGCGCTTCGACTTTGCCGGCTTGGCGGCGTCGCGGAGGGTGCGCTCGGCAGCTTTTTCGGTCGCGTCGCCCATCGTGATCTGGAACATCGCCAGCAACGCGTCGGAGGCGAGCGGGCGCATCTTGTCGAGCGCCTCGCGAACCTTCGGCCAGTCCTCCTCGGGACGGCCGGCCTTGTCGAACGGCTCCCAGATCTCCTTGACGAAGAGGTCGACGAAGACGCGGGCGACTCCCTCGCCGTGATGGTGCAGCTTGTCGGCGGTGGCCATCACCGCATCGGGGCTGATGCCGAGCTCGACCAGGGCGCCCCCAGCACGCTGCAGGCGCGGGCTGATCGCCTCGATCTTGCCGTCGGGCAGCTCGCGCTGGATGCCGAGCTTCTCACCGCGGCGGATCAGCTTCTGGTCGAGCTCCTTCGCCCCCCAGATCTCGGCCAGCTCTGCCGGCTCGAAGATTTCCGGTGTCTCGTCCTCGAACGGGGCGCGCACAGCGCGAGCGAAGTCGACGATCTCCGCCGAGGAGCCCTCGGCGCTCTCGAGCACGCGGCGGATCGCCTCCAGGTTCAGCCCCTCCGCCTGCATTTCGCGGGTCAGCTCGATCCGGGCGACGTGCTCGTCGCCGTAGTAGCCGGTGCGGCCCTGGACCTCGGGCGGCGGCAGCAGGCCGCGCGTCTGGTGGGCGCGGATGTTGCGGACGGTCATGCCGGTGCGCCGCGCCAGCTCCCCGATCGTCATCTTGCCCCCGGGAGTTTTCGGGCGTTTGGGGCGCGGGCTCATCAAGCCATGGTAAGCGGGAGCCGCTGACCGTTCATCTTTTCTCCCGCATCGGAGCAGAGAAAAGCGATCGCCTCGGCGACGTGCTCGGCGGGGGTGAAGGTGGGGAAGTCCTGGCCAGGGCTCTCCTCCCGCATGCGGGGAGTGAGGAGGGCGTCGATGACGACGATGTTGGCGGTGGCGCCACCGGGCTCGAAGCCGTCGGCGAAGGCGAGGGTCCAGGCCTCGGCGGCCGCCTTCGCCGCGGCGTAGGCGGCGTTGGTGTTGGTCGGCGCCTGGGCCTGCTTGGCGGAGACGAGCACGAAGCGGCCGTGCTCGCTCGCCTCGAGCTGGTCGTGGAAGGCGCGGGTCGTGTGCTGGACGGTGCGGACGAGCAGGTCGTGGAGCAGGTCCCAGTCTGCGAGCGGCGCCTCGTGCAGCGGCTGCCCGCCGCGCCAGCCGCCGACCAGGTGGACCAGCCCATCGACCCGCCCAAAGCGCTCGACCAGCGCCGCGCACCAGGCGCGAGTGGCGTTCTCGTCGAGAAGATCAACCGGGCGCCCGTCCCAGCGCTCGCCGATGCCTAGGTCGGCGCCGATCGAGGTGAGCACCTCCGGGTTGCGATCCGTCCCCGCCACCGTGGCCCCGCCCTTGGCAAGCCGCGCCGCGACGAGCGGCCCCAGCCCGCCGCCGACACCGGCGACGGCGATCACACGGCCGTCGAGATCACTCATATGGGGGAGAGAGGATTCGAACCTCTGTAGACGTAAGTCAACTGGTTTACAGCCAGTCCCCTTTAACCACTCGGGCACTCCCCCGGAAACGCAGCGGCGATTCTAGAGACTCAGTGGCA
>CAVTKD010000019.1:0-8903 GCA_963735235.1 uncultured Solirubrobacterales bacterium
AAGCGTAGAGGGGCCTACTCAGTGCTGGTCGCCGCGCTGGCGCAGGAAGCGCTGGAACTCGCGGGCGATCGAGTCGGCTGAGGGCAGCTCCTCGCCCTCGGCGGTCAGCAGGTCGACCTGTTCGGCCTCGATCCGCGTGACCAGCTCCTCGATCTCCGGGTTGGCGGCGACGGCGCGGCCGATCTGCTCCTCGTAGTCGCTCGTTTCCTCCTCCAGCTCGGAGGCCTCGACGGCGATCCCGGTCAGGCCCTCGAGCCGGCGCAGCAGCGCCAGCGCGGCCTTCGGGTTGGGGACCGCGGCGACGTAGTGGGGCACGGCTGCCCAGAGCGAGGCGGAGTTGATCCCGGCCTGGCGGCAGAGGTCGTGGACGACACCGACGATCCCGGTCGGGCCCTCGTAGCTGGAGCGCTCTAGTTCGAGCTCGGCGACCAGGGCCTCGTCGGAGGCGAGGCCGGTGATCGGCACCGGCAGGGTGTGGGAGACCTCGGCGATCAGCGCCCCGAGCGTGATCACCAGCTCGACCCCGAGCGCGTCGGCGGCGGTGGCGATCGTCTCCGAGAAGGTGCGCCAGCGCAGGTTCGGCTCGGTGCCGTCGAGCAGGACCAGGTCGCGGTCGGCGGTCGGCACCCGGACCGCGATCAGGTTGTTCTCCGGCCACTCGATCCGTCGCGTCTGCCCCTCCTCCAGGATGATCGTCGGGCGGGTCGACTGGAAGTCGAAGTAGTCCTCGGGGTCGACCCGGGCGATCAGCTCGGAGTCGAGCGAGGCGGCGACGGCGTTGAGGGCGGTCGATGCCGCGGCGGCGGCATCGTTCCAGCCCCGAAAAGCGCAGACCAACACCGGAGATCGCAAATGCGGCAGGTCGCCTTCCCAGGTGAGCGAATCCACGCTCTGAGCGTAGTCGATGGCCGCAACCGCTCCCCATGGCCGCAGGTGCCCGGGGCTGCCCGGCGGGCGCACCACAGGCGGCCTTTACCCCCGTGGGGGACAATTGGGGCATGTCCGAGAGCCTCAGAGAGCGATCGCCGCTCGGGCTGCCCCCGGCGACCGAGCCCCCGGAGCGCTACGAGCCGATCCATCCGGGCTCCGGGCGCCCGCCGTTGCGCAAGCGCCTCGGCCGCCTGCTGGCGCCGCTGGCGATCCTCGCCGCGAAAGCGAAATCGCTGCTCTTCCTGCTCCCGAACCTGAAGCTGCTGGCGACCTTCGGCTCGATGGCGGTATCGATCGCCGCCTACAGCCTGCTCTTCGGCCTCCCCTTCGCGGTCGGCTTCGTCCTGCTCCTGCTCCTGCACGAGCTGGGCCACGTGTTCCAGATGCGGCGGGAGGGGATCAAGGCCTCGGCACCGATCTTCATCCCCTTCCTCGGCGCCGTGATCGCCGCCAGGTCACTGGGTGAGGACGCGGCGGCGGAGGCGCGGGTCGGGCTCGCCGGCCCGGTGGCGGGGACGATCGCGACGCTGGTCCCGCTCGGGCTCTGGCTCGCGACCGGCGATGAATTCTGGCGGGCACTCGCCTACCTCGGCTTCCTGCTCAACCTCTTCAACCTGCTGCCGGTGGTGCCGCTCGACGGCGGCCGGGCGATGGCGGCGCTGAGTCCGCTGGTCTGGATGGCGGGCCTGGCGGGGCTGCTCGTCCTGGCGTTCCTCTATCCCAGCCCGATCCTGATCCTCGTCCTCGTCTTCGGGGCGATGGAGAGCTGGCGGCGCTGGAAGGCACGGAAGACGCCGGAGAGCCGGGCCTACTACGCGGTCGCGACCCGGACCAGGGCCCTGGTCGCCGCCGTCTACCTCGGCCTCGCCGCGGCGCTCTCGGTCGGGGTGGCGGAGACCTTCATCTCGCGCAGTCTCTGAGCAGGCTCGTCGTCGTCAGGGTGCCGAGCGGGCACGGCGGACCAGCTGCAGCGCCACGAACAGGGCCAGGGCGGCGAAGGACAGCTGCAGCAGCCGTTCGGAGACATGGTTGGCGACGCCGACGCCGATCAGGACGCCGAACGGAGAGAGGGCGCCGATGATCAGCGCCTCGCGGATCCGCACGTTGCCGTAGCCGTTCTGGCGGTAGGCGCCGACCAGGGCGACGACGACGATCATCAGCAGCGAGGTCGACTCGCCCTCGACCTGACTGAGGCCGAGGAAGATCGTCAGCGCCGGCACGAAGAGGACGCCGCCGCCGACCCCGACCAGCCCCCCGGCGAGGCCGCCGGCAACGGCGATCAGGACTGCCAGCAGCTCGTTCATTTGAAGATCAGCTCGATCGCGATGCCGACCAGCAGGACGGCGAAGAGGTAGGAGACGGCGCGCTGGGGTATCCGCTGCTGGATCGCCGTCCCCATCACCACGCCGACCACCGCGGGGATTGCCAGCAGCAGGCCGGTGGCGACGTGGACGTTGCCGTAGATCCCGCCCTGGGCGATCGCGCCGAAGGCGCCGATGAGGACGATGGCGGCGAGGCTGGTGCCGGTCGCCAGCCGCTCGCCGTAGCCGAACCAGAAGATCAGCAGCGGCACGATCACGGTGCCGCCGCCGACCCCGAAGAGGCCGCTGAAGGCGCCCGCGAGGGTGCCGATCGCCGCCAGCTTCAGCGTCTGCTGCGAGGGCATCGCGCCGGAGCGAGGCGACATGCGGCGATACTAGATGCCGTGCCTCGCGAATTTCAGACGGGGGATGGCGCTTGGCGGGCGCTGCTCGAGCCGCTGAGAGACAACCCCTCCCGGACGGCGATCCTCACCGACGTCGACGGCACCCTTGCCCCGATCGCGGCGCGGGCCGAGGACGCCGCGGTCCCGGCGGCGGCGCGGGAGGCGCTGGCGGCGCTGAGCGAGCGCTTCGGGCTGGTCGGCTGCGTCTCCGGGCGCCAGGCCGAGGAGGCGCGGCGGCTGGTCGGACTGGACGGGATCGCCTACGCGGGCAACCACGGATTGGAGCTGCTGCTGCCGGGCGATGAGCAGGTGCGGCCCGACCCCTCACTGGCGGGGCGGGAGACCGAGGCCGCCGACTTCATGGCCGGCCTCGACGTCGCCGGGCTGGCGGCGGCCGGGCTGCGGCACGAGGACAAGGGGCCGATCCAGGCGCTGCACTGGCGCGGCGCCGAGGACGAGACCGCGGCGGAGTCCCGTGCCCACGGGATCGCGATCCAGGCCGGCCACGCCGGCCTGGAACCGCGCTGGGGCCGCAAGGTGCTGGAGCTGCGGCCGGTCGGAGGCGGCGGCAAGGACGCCGCGGTCGCCTCCCTGCTCGCCGGCGGCGAGCTCGACCGCGCCGCCTACGCCGGCGACGACCGCACCGACCTCGACGCCTTCCGCCGCCTGCGCGAGCTGCGCGAGGAGGGGGAGCTGGTGACCGGTGTCTGCGTCGGCATCGTCTCGCCGGAGGCGCCGCCGGAGCTGCCCGAGGAGTCCGACCTGATCGTCGACGGTCCCGCCGGCTGGCTGGCGATCCTCGAGTGGCTGGCGGCCTAGCCGTGCCCTACACCGACCTGCTCCGCGTCACCGTCTTCGTCACCGGCGCCGAGGCGACCGCGCTCGGGGCGATCACCGCGCTGGGAGCAAACCGCGAAGGGAGCACGACGACGATCCTGGTCGCGGCGATCTGGTGGGTGGCGTCCTTGGCGATCGGCTTCTGGCTCGGCCGCCCGGCCCGCGCCACCGACGACGTCCGGGACGCGCTCTCGCGTGCTCGCACCGCCACCTCGCTCCCCTCCGAGACCCCTGCCCGGGTCGCCGTCGGCCGGCTCTGGCCGATCGCGCTGACCGCGGTCGTCGCCGGTGGCCTCGGCCTCTTCTTCCCCGGCGTCGCCGTGATCGGCGCCGGCTACGCCCTGATCGTCTCGCTCGCTTGGCACACCCGTGAGGCCGCCGTGCTCGGCATCGAGGACCGCGACGGCGTCAAGTTCTACGTCGTCCCCAACTCGGCCCTGAAACCGGTCGAGCTGGTGCGGACGCCGGGGCTGCGCAGCGACAGGCTCAGCCGCGCCTAGATTGAGCACTTGACGTGGCTATGGCGAAGTCAAGTGCTCACGCAAGATGGGCCAACTGCTTGAACCCGCGCCAGTCGCGGGTGTTGGCGACGTCGGCGGCGGTCAGCCAGGCGCGGCGGGCGGTGGCGACAGCGTAGGCCATGTAATCGAGAGTGTCGACGCCGTGGGAATCGGTGTTGAGGACGATCGCGACGCCGGCGTCGACGACAAGGCGGGCGTGGCGATCGGAGAGGTCGCGGCGGTTGGGGTTGCCGTTGATCTCGATCATCGTGCCGGTTCGCGCCGCCGCCTCGGCGACCGCCTCGACGTCGATCCCGTAGGGCTCGCGGCGCCCGATCAGACGGCCGGTGAGGTGGCCGATGCAGTTGACCTGCGGGTTCTCGATCGCGGCGATGACGCGCTCGGTCATCTCCTTTTCGGAGATCGAGAAGGAGGTGTGGACGCTGGCGACGACCCAGTCGAGCGCCTCGACCAGGTCGTCGGGATAGTCGAGGGTGCCGTCGAGGCCGATGTTGATCTCCGAGCCGCAGAGCAGGCGGAAGCCACGCACGCCTTTGTTCCACTCGCGGATCTCCTCGATCCGCTCCCAGAGCCGCTCGGGGGTGACGTGGTCGCCGAAGCCGTGGCTGGCCGAGTGGTCGGTGATCGCCATGTAGGAATAGCCGCGGTCGCGGCCGGCCTCGGCCATCTCGTCGAGGGTGTTGCGGCCATCGGAGAGGGTGGTGTGGGAGTGGAGGTCGCCGCGGATGTCCTCGAGCGAGATCAGGTCCGGCAGCCCGCCTTCGCGGGCGGCCTTTAGCTCGCCCCGGCCCTCGCGCAGCTCCGGCTCGATGTAGGCGTAGCCGAGCCGCTCGTAGACGCCCGCCTCGGTCTCGTAGAGGTCGACCACCCCGCTCTCTTTCTGGATGATGCCGTGCTCAGAGACCGAGAGACCGCGGGCGACGGCTTCTTCGCGCAGCTGCACGTTGTGGGCCTTGGAGCCGGTGAAGTGCTGGAGCAGGTTGCCGAAGGCGGCCGGGGCGACGATCCGCAGGTCGACCGAGACGCCGTTGTGGGTCTGCGCGCGGACGCCGTTGGGGCCGGGCTTGCCGGCGGCGGCGATCAGCGTGTGCGAGGCCAGGTGCTCGGCGAGGGCGATGGGCTCGTCGGCGGTGGCGATGATGTCGATGTCCTTGCAGGTCTCGGCCCAGCGCCGAGCCGAGCCGGCGACTTCGACCCGGTTGGCGACGGGATGCTCGCGCAGCGCCGCGGCCAGCTCCTCGGCGATCGGGCGCACCTTGGAGAGCAGCAGCCGGCCCGGGCCCTCACCGGGCCCACCGAGACGTTCGAGCGAGGCGAGCACGTTTTCCTCCGCCTTCGGGCCGAGGCCTTTCAGGGCGCGGATCTTGTGCGCCTCAGCGGCCTCCCTGAGATCCTCGACGGTGGCGATTTCGAGCTCGTCGTAGAGGCGGCGGGCGGTTTTCGTCCCCAGCCCCGGGACCCGGGTCACCTCGATCAGCGTCGTCGGGAACTTCGCCTTCAGCTTCACCGCGGCGGGGATCTCGCCGGTCTCCAGCAGAGCGTCGATCTTTTCCGCCAGCGTCTTGCCGACGCCCGGGATCTCGATGGCGCGGCCGGCGGCGGCCAGCTCGGCGACCGAGACCGGACTCTCGCGGATCGCGGTCGCCGCGTTGCCGTAGGCGAGCACCCGGTATTTGACCGCGCCGTCGAGCTCGTAGAGAACTCCCAGCTCCTCCAGCGCGGCGGCGATCTCGGCGTTGGTCACGGCTGGAACTTAACTGCCCGCGACGACTGGGTCT
This sequence comes from uncultured Solirubrobacterales bacterium, assembly GCA_963735235.1. Classification (GTDB taxonomy): domain Bacteria; phylum Actinomycetota; class Thermoleophilia; order Solirubrobacterales; family 70-9; genus VAYN01. The sequence continues at coordinate 5,772 of CAVTKD010000019.1, forward strand.
TTAGCTGGTCTTTCGCATCGCCAATAGCATCGCCCGCCATGCCCGAGCCCCAGACAAGAACCGCCTGGCTGGTCCTCCCGACCTACAACGAGGCCGAGAACGTCGAGGCCTTCGTCGCAGCCGTGCGGGCGAAGCTGCCCGCCTCGGCGCGGGTGCTGGTCGTCGACGACAACTCACCGGATGGGACCGGGCGGATCGCCGATCGCCTGGCCGGAGAGCACGAGAACGTCAGCGTCCTGCACCGCCGCAGCAAGGAAGGCCTCGGCCCCGCCTACATCGCCGGCTTCCGCCACGCCCTCGCCGCCGGCGCCGGCCTCGTGCTGGAGATGGACGCTGACTTCTCGCACGATCCCGCCTACCTGCCGCGGCTCCTGGAGGCGGCTCAGCGGGCCGACCTGGTGCTCGGCTCGCGTTATGTGCCGGGCGGTGGGGTCAGCGACTGGGGGCCACTGCGCAGGGCGATAAGCCGCGGCGGCAGCGCCTATGCGCGGTTCGTCCTCGGCGTCGACGTCCAGGACCTGACCGGCGGCTTCAAGTGCTTCCGCCGCGAGGTCCTCGAGGCGATCGACCTCGACACGATCGGGGCTCGCGGCTACGCCTTCCAGGTCGAGATGACCTACCGGGCGATCCAGCGTGGCTTCCGGGTCGTCGAGGTGCCGATCGTCTTCCGCGACCGCCGGGCAGGCTCCTCGAAGATGGACCGCTCGATCGTTGCCGAGGCGGTCTGGCGGGTGCCGCAGCTGCGCTTCGGCCGTGGGCGCGCCGACGACTCCAAAACCGCGTCTGGACAGTCTGGACACGGTCGCTATACTTTTTGAAGTATTGAGCTACGAACCTCGATCTCGGGAGAGCGATATCCAGTGACTGGCAAACTGACTGACGTAAGCGACGCCACCTTCAAAGCCGATGTCCTCGACGCCGAGGGACCCGTGCTCGTCGATTTCTGGGCTCCCTGGTGCGGCCCGTGCCGCGTCGTTCACCCAGTCCTCGAGGAGATCGACGGCGAGCGCGAGGACCTCAAGATCGTCAGCATCAACGTCGACGAGAACCAGCAGACGGCGGCCCAGTACGAGGTGCTCTCGATCCCGACGATGATCCTCTTCAAGGACGGAGCGATCGCCAAGAAAGTCGTCGGAGCGATGCCCAAGCGCCGCCTCGAGGCCGAGCTGGAGCCGGCGCTCGCCTAGCGCGGCGCCACTCCCTTCACAGCGATGCCGTTCGTGCAGGTCCACTGGTTCGAGGGTCGGACCGACGCGCAGAAGGCGGAGATCGCCAAGCGCATCGAGACGGCGCTGGTCGAGGTGGCCGGCGCCGCTCCCGAGCACTGCTGGGTGAAGTTCTCCGACTCGCCGAAGACCGACTTCATCATCGGCGAGCCCGCCGGCGACTGAGGTGAGTGTCGCTAAGAGCGGGTGACGGAGATCGTCAGCTCGCGGCCGTCGATCTTGGCGACGCCGCCGGGGGTCGCTCCGTATGCGACCGAGGTGGCGAGGACCTCGTCGGCCAGGTACCGCTCATGGGCGCGGGCCGCGGCAAGCAGCTGCTCCTCGCCATCGAGCCCGAGGGCGATGCGGTCGGTGATCTCCAGGCCGGCCTCTTTGCGGGCGATCTGGACAGCGTGGACGATCTCGCGGGCGAGACCCTCGCGGCGCAACTCGTCGTCGAGCTCGAGCTGGAGGGCGACGGCATGGCCGGCCTCGGCCTCGACCTCGTAGCCGTCGAGCGGCTGCAGGGCGAGGGTGACGTCGTCGGGGCCGAGGCTGTGGTCGGCGCCGTCGATCGCGATCCCGATCTCGCCGCCGTCGGCCAGGACCGAGGCGACACGGGCGGCGTCGAGCGCCTCCACGGCGGCAGCGACCTGGGGCATGTTCTTGCCGAAGCGAGGGCCGAGAGTGCGGTAGTTGAGCTTTGCCGTGTAGCTGACCAGCTCGCCCTCGTCGGTGACGAAGTCCAGCTCCTTGACGTTGAGCTCGGCGGTGACGAGGCCGGCGCGGGCTTCGATCGCCTCGCGCTCGGCGTCGTTGGCGACGATCACGGCGCGGCGCAGCGGCTGGCGCACCTTGGCCTTGGCCTGGGCACGGGCGGCGCGGCCGAGTTCGACGGTCAGGCGCACCGCCTCCATCCCCGTTTCCAGGGCGGGGTCGGTGAGCGCCGGATCGACCGCGGGGAAGTCGCGAAGGTGGACCGAGTCGGGGAGCTCGCCGGCCTGCTCGAGAACTCCGCCGACGAGGTTGCGGTGGATCTCGTCGGCGAGGAAGGGGATGAAGGGGGCGAGCAGCGCGGCGGTCTCCAGCAGGCAGTGGCGCAGGGTCGCGAAGGCGGCCCGGTCGCCGTCCCAGAAACGCCGTCGCGAGAGCCGCACATACCAGTTGGAGAGCTCCTCGACGTATTCGGAGATAGCCCGCCCTGCGGCGGTGCAGTCGAACTCGTCCATGCGCTCGCGCACGGTCGCAACGGTCGCCTGCAACCGCGATAGGGCCCAGCGATCGAGGTCGTCGGCGGGCTCGGGCGTGGCGGCGAAGTCGAGTGGGCCGAGGTCCTCGGCGTTCGCGTAGAGGGCCCAGAAGGAGTAGGTGTTCCAGAGGGTGAGCAGGAACTGGCGCACCGACTCCCCCACCGTGTCGACCGAGAAGCGGTAGCCCGACCAGGGCTGCTGGGCGGTCAGGTAGTACCAGCGGAAGGCGTCGGCGCCGTGGGCGGAGATCACCTCCCAGGGGTCGACGACGTTGCCGCGGCTCTTCGACATCTTCTGGCCCTCGGGGTCGAGGATCAGGCCGAGGCAGACGCAGTTGCGGTAGCTCGACTCGCCGAAAAGCAGCGTCGACTCGGCCAGCAGCGTGTAGAACCAGCCACGGGTCTGGTCCTGGGCCTCGCAGATGTAGTCGGCCGGGAAGCGCTCCTTGAACTCCGCCTCGTTCTCGAACGGATAGTGGAACTGCGCGAAGGGCATCGCGCCGCTGTCGTACCAGGTGTCGATGACCGACTCGATCCGGCGCATCTCGCCGCCGCACTTCTCGCACTCGACGGTGACCTCGTCGATGTAGGGGCGGTGGAGGTCGTCGGGAACCGGGCCCTTGGAGCGCTCCGCCAGCTCAGCGACCGAGCCGGCGCAGAAGAGCTCGCCGCAGCCCT
>CAVTKD010000020.1:0-437191 GCA_963735235.1 uncultured Solirubrobacterales bacterium
CTGCATCCACCCGACCCCGGACGAGCCCGACTACGACTCGGTCGAGATGCTCTACATCGACCCGGACGAGTGCATCGACTGCGATGCCTGTGTGGAGGCCTGTCCAGTGGACGCCTGCTTCGCCGAGGACCAGCTGCCGGCCGAGTGGGCCAAATACGCCGAGATCAACGCGAACTACTACAAGAGCAAAGCCGCGTAGGCCCGGTTACTGGACGACGGGCAGCGGGATGCCGCTGACCGGGGGGGCTTCGGCGGCGTTTGGTTCCGCCTGCAGGACCGGGAGCTCCTGGGGGGTCATCGCGATGATGCCGCGGGCCGCCTGACGGATCGCCTGTGAGGCGGGAGCGTCGGGCTCGGCGGTGACCAGCGGGGAGCCGGAGTCGGCGTGCTCGCGCAGCGGCTCCGAGAGCGGCACCTTGGCCAGCAGCGGCACATCGAGCTCGTCGGCCAGTTCCTTGCCGCCACCCTCGCCGAAGATCGTGAAGCGCTCGCCGCCGGGAGTGGTGAAGCCGGACATGTTCTCGATCACGCCGAGGATCTCGAGGTCGAATTTGGCCGCCATCTCGGCGCCGCGCCGGGCCACCGACTGGGCCGCCGGCTGCGGCGTGGTGACGACGACGAACTTGGCCTGAGGCAGCAGCTGGGCGAGCGTCATCGAGACATCGCCGGTTCCCGGCGGCAGGTCCAGCAGCAGGTACTCCAGCTCGTCCCAGGCGACGTCCTCGAGGAACTGCTGGATCGCCTTGTGCAGCATCGGCCCGCGCCAGACGACGGCCGCGTTCTCCTCGACGAAGAAGCCGATCGACATCACCTTGACGCCGCTGGGCGCGTCCAGCGGCAGGATCTTGCGCTCGCCGTTGACTTCGGGCTTGGCGTTGACGCCGAGCATGCGCGGGATCGAGTAGCCGTAGACGTCGCAGTCGAGGGCGCCGGAGGGGTGGCCTTCGGCGGTCAGCGCCGCCGCCAGGTTGGCGGTCATCGTCGACTTGCCGACGCCGCCCTTGCCGGAGGAGACGCAGATCACGTTTTTCACCTTGGCCAGCGCGCCCTGCGGCAGCTTGCCGCGGCCGAGCGCTTTCTGCAGGTCGCCTTTCTCCTCGTCGGAGAGGACGTCGAAGCCGACCCCGACCCCGGTCACGCCGTCCAGCACGGAGATCTCTCTGGCGACCGCCTGTTCGAAGTGCGAGCGGATCGGGCAGCCGGCGGTGGTCAGCGAGACGATCACCTCGACCCGACCGCTCTCCTGGACGTCGATCGAGCGGACCATGCCCAGCTCGACGATGTTCTTGCGCAGCTCGGGGTCGATGACCGCGCGCAGCTGCTCGGTGATCTGGTCCTTGGTCGGAAGTGCCATCGCAGCCATTCTCGCAAAGGCGTCCTGCCGGCACCCCGGCCCCTCGCCAGGGGGGAGAGTTTCCGTCCCCCAGGCCTTGACCCCTGGTATGCAAACGAGCGAAGGGGAATCGATGTCGGGCACGCGTGGTGGGCTGGGACGGATCGTCGCGATGGGGATCGGGCTGGCGGTGGCGCTCTTGCTGCTGGCGGCCGGCGAGGCTCGGGCCGGCAAGTACGCGGTTGCCCAGTGCGGCTGGTACGTCGGCGCCGACGCCGACTGGTGGGATGCCACCGGTGGCGCCAAGTTCCGCCCCGACGCCTACTGCGTGCCGCCGGCCGGCGCCGACCCCTTCGACGGCGCCCACCTGAAGAGCTTCACCCGCGACGGCCAGGGCACCGTCACCGGCACCCGCTTTGCCCGCTGGCGCTGGACGGCGCCGCCGACGACCGGGATCACGCAGCTGCGCGGCACCTGGTGGCACACCCTCCACGACGGGATGGAGCAGCGGGTCGGCGCGATCAACTGGGGCGGCGGCTTCGAACCCTTTCTCGCGGCGTCGACGACAGACGTCACCCCGCACGATTTCGTCGCCGGGTTCTCGCCCTGGGTCGCCGCGATCGAGGACCGCCTGCTCTGTGCCCGGGCCGAAAGCAAGTGGTGCTCGCTTGACCCCGGTTCCTGGTCGGGGATGCGGGCGCTGACGATCACGGTCGAGGACGACACCGGGCCCGGCGCCTGGATCACGGGTGGGGATCTCACCGCCGCCGGCTGGCGGCGCGGCAGCCAGTCCGTCTCCGTCGCCGGCTACGACGCCGGAGCCGGCGTCCGCTTCGGCGAAACCCTGCTCGACGGCGGCCGCGTCGGCCTCACCGAATACCCCTGCGAAAAGGTCTCGGTCGGTGGCGAGTGGCGCGGCACCCGGATGCAGCCGTGCCTGACCAACGTCTCCGCCGTGCACACGATCGCCACCACCAACTTCAGCGACGGGCCGCACTCGCTGGCCCACTGCAGCGCCGACTTCGCCGGCAACACCGCCTGTGCCCCGGCGCTCACCGTCCTGATCGACAACAACCCGCCGGCCCACCCGCGCTCCCTGGCGCTGGGCGGGGGAGAAGGCTGGCACCGGGTCGACGACTTCGACTTCTCCTGGGCCAATCCCGACCAGGGCCCCGCGAGCCCGATCGGCGGCGCCTACTGGCGGATCACCGGCCCGGCCGGCTATGACAGCGGCGTCAAGTTCGCCGCCGGCCAGAACCTCGCCGCGCTCCTGGATCGCTCGGTGCCGGGGCCGGGCGAGTACGCCCTTCATCTCTGGCTGCGGGACGAAGCGGGCAACGACTCGCCGCCCTCGGCGCTCGAAGTGCCGATCCACTTCGACGACGTTCCGCCCGGGGTTGCCTTCGCGGTCGACGGCGGTGCCGATATCCCCGACCAGGTCCGCGCCGATCTCAGCGACGCCCACTCCGGTCCCGCCTCGGGGACGATCTCCTACCGGCGCCTCAACGCCGCCGACTGGACCGAGCTGCCGACCAAGCTGCAGTCCGCCGCCGGTGGCAAGGCGAGCCTGGTCGCCCGCACACCCGACCTCGCGCCCGGCACCTACGTCTTCCGCGCCGATGCCGCGGATGGGGCGGGTAACACCGCCTCGACCACGCTCCGCGCCGACGGCACCGAGATGGCGATCCGCAGGACGCCGCCGCCGGTGGCGCAGCCGAGGGTCGTGCCGTCGAAGGCGCCGCGGGCGAAGACGCGCCTGTTTGCGCGGCTGCGCGGCGGTCACGGGCGCGGCGATGAGCTGACCGTCCCGTTCGGGGCCCCGGCGATTCTCAGCGGCCGCCTCACCCGGGCCGACGGCGCCGGGATCTCCGGTCGCGAACTGCGGATCGTGGCCCGGCCCTCGCGTGGAGCGCTCACCGCGACCGCCGCCGCCTCGGTCACCACCGGCGAGCGCGGTGGCTTCGAGCTGCGGCTGGAGCCGGGGCCCTCGCGGCGGATCACCGTCAGCTATCCGGGCGACGGCGGGCTGGAGGCCGCCGGCCGGCCCTCGCTGGAGCTGCGGGTCCGTTCCGGGATCTCCCTGCGGGCGGCGCCGCTGACGCTCAAGACCGGCCAGGCCGTGCGGCTGAGCGGCAGGGTCAGCAGCCGCGGCGCCCCCGTCCCCAGGCGCGGCAAGCTGGTCGCCATCCAATACCTGGAGGACGCCACCAACCGCTGGCGCCCGGTCCTGGTCACCCGCACCGACCACGTCGGCCGCTTCCGCGCCCACTACCGCTTCCGCTACGTCGCCGGTGCGGCTTCGATCCGCCTGCGGGCGACGGCGCTGCCGGAGGAGCGCTGGCCCTACGCGCTGGGATCCTCACGCCCGGTGACGGTCCGGGTCAACGGCTGATCGGTAGGGTTTGCGGCCATGTCGAAAGCCACTCTCCACACCAATGCCGGGGCGATCGTGCTCGAGCTTCACGACGAGGACGCGCCGAAGACCGTCGAGAACTTCCGCAAGCTCGCCGCGGACGGCTTCTACGACGAGTTGATCTTCCACCGGGTCATCCCCGACTTCATGATCCAGGGCGGCTGCCCGCAGGGAACCGGCACCGGTGGGCCCGGCTACACCTTCGAGGACGAGTTCAACGACCATAAGGTCGCCCGCGGGGCGCTGGCGATGGCAAATGCCGGGCCGAACACGAACGGCTCGCAGTTCTTCATCGTCACCGCCGGGGCGGCTCCGTGGCTCGACGGCAAGCACACGGTTTTCGGCACCGTCATCGACGGCATGGACGCCGTCGACGCGATCGAGTCAACGGCGACGGACGGCTCCGACAAGCCGGTCGAGCCGCAGACGATCGAGCGCGTCGAGCTCTCCGACTAGCTCAGGCGTCGTCAGCCTGGGGGCGCTTGGCGAGGCGCTGGCGCAGCGCCTGTCCCGGCCGCCAGAGGCTGACCAGCCCGGCGACCAGGGTGACGAGGAAGATCTGGCCGATCATCATCTCCAGCCCGGCGATCATTCGGCCGGGCTGGCCGCCGGGGACGAGATTCCCGTAGCCGGTCGTGGTCAGCGTCGTGTAGCTGAAGAAGAGGAAGTCATTGCCCTGCGGGTGCGCCACGCCTTCGAAGAAGGCTCCGTCCTGGATCCGCTCGATCGTCCCGTAGATGAAGGTGAAGAGGATGCCGAGCACCGTGTAGACGCTGATCGCGCCGAGGATCGTCCGCGACCCGACCTCGGCCGTGGTCACGACCCGACGCAGCACCGCCCCCATTGCCACGGTCAGCAGCCCGATCTGGATCAGCGAGGCGAGGTTGAGCCAGATGCGGTCGCCGCTCGCCGCCCCGATCACGGCCAGCCCGATCGTCAGCCCGGAGAGCCAGAGTGCCGCCCGGACCAGGCCCGGGCGGGCGTGAGAGCTGGTCAGCCCGACGACCGAGGTGGCGCTGGTGGCGACGCAGAGGACCACCGCTCCCCAGTCGCGGTTGGAGAGCAGCGAGGTCAGCACATAGGTCAGCAGCACCAGCATGAAGACGAGGCCAAAGGCGTCCCGGACCTTCTCGACCCGGCGCACCCAACGCTCGCGTCGGCGAGCGCTGATAGCGGCTCTGTCCATGTCCGCTCGTTCGGCCGGGCCGCCCATTTTCCTGCTCCCGGCGTTGCAGCGGAGGGGGTGGGATTCGAACCCACGAGACGCCCAAAGACGCCCAACGGCTTTCAAGGCCGCCGCATTCAACCGCTCTGCCACCCCTCCGGAGTGCGGACATGGCGAATGCTAAAGGCAGCGAGGCCCGCTCAGCGTCGCTTGTACTGATTGGATTGGGGAATGCGCAGGTTGCTACTGCTTGCGTCGGCGATGATCTTCTTCGACGTCGCCTTCTTTGCCGCCATCGCGCCGCTTCTGCCCGGGTATGTCGACGAACTCGGCTTGAGCAAGGCGCAGGCCGGGATCCTCTCCGCCTCCTACGCTGCCGGGACGCTGCTGGCCTCACTGCCGGCCGGATTCGTCGCCAGCCGGGTCGGCCCCCGGCGCACGGTCATCAGCGGGTTGCTGCTGCTCGGGATGGCCAGCCTCGTCTTCGGCCAGGTCGACACGATCGGCATGCTCGATTCCGCCCGGTTCATCCAGGGCGTGGCGGGAGCGCTGATCTGGTCCGGCGCCCTGACCTGGCTGATCACAGCGGCGCCGGACGAGAGCCGCGGTTCGGTGATCGGGACGGCGCTGGGGACCGCGGTCGCGGGTGCCCTGCTCGGGCCGGCGCTGGGAGCGCTGGCGGCCTCGATCGGCACTGGGCTCGTTTTCGGCTCGGTCCTGATCATCACCCTCCTGCTGGCCTATGCCGCCTCGCGGCTGCCCGAGGTGCGCTCGCCCGAGCGCCAGAGCCTGCGCGAAGTGGGGGCGACGATGCTGAGCCGGCCGATCCTCGACGCGACCGCCTTCGTCGCCGCCCCCTCGGTGATGTTCGGGGCGATCGAGGTGCTGGTGCCGCTGCGGATCGACGCCCTCGGCGGCGGTCACGGGGTGATCGCCGGTGGCTTCATCGCCGGCGCGGCGCTGGAGGCGGGCCTGGCGCCGCTGTCCGGTCGCTTCTCCGACCGGGTCGGGCGGCGGGCCCCCTATGTGACCGGCCTCTCGATCTGCGCCGCGGCGATGGTCGCGATCGCCCTGGCACAGGCACTCGGAACGGTGCTGGCGGCGCTGATCGCGACCTCGCTCGGTGCCGGCCTCTGCTTCGCGCCGGCGCTGACCCTGCTCTCCGACGTCGCCGAGTCCAGCAGCCTGCATCAGGGCTTCGCCGCCGGCCTCTCGAACATGGCCTGGGCGGCGGGGCAGGTGGTCGGGGGGATCGGCGGCGGTGTCGTCGCCAGCGTCACCGGCAACGCGCTCCCCAGCATCGCGATCGCCGCCCTGCTTCTGGCCACGGTCTTCTATGCGTTTCGTGCGCTCGCCCCGGGTGAGATCCCCCAGCCGGCCGAGGGCTAGGCTGGATCGATGGCGGCGGGGCAGGCGCACGGAGGCTCACGGAGCTGGGTCAACTGGGCCGGCGACCAGTCCTGCCGGCCGGCCGAGGTCGTCCGCCCGGCCAGCCGTGACGAGCTGAGCGAGGCGATCGCCGCCGCGTCGGCCGCGGGCCGCGGGGTCAGTGTCGCCGGCTCCGGGCACTCCTTCACGGAGACGGCGATGACGGACGGGACGATGGTGCGGGTCGAGGCGCTGAGCGGCGTGCTCGATGCCGACCCCGGCTCGGCCCTGGTCCGGGTCGGCGCCGGCACGGTGCTGGCCGACCTCAACGAGGAGCTGGCCCGGCTCGGGCTGGCGATGGAGAATCTCGGCGACATCGACCGCCAGACGATCGCCGGGGCGATCTCGACCGGCACCCACGGCACCGGGGCGAAGCTGCGCAACATCTCCGCTCAGGTCGAGGGGCTGGAGCTGGTCCTTGCCGACGGCAGCGTGCGGGCGCTCAGCGCCGCCACCCACCCGGAGCTGCTGCGGGCGGCCCGGGTCGGGCTCGGCGCGCTCGGCGCGATCTCGGCGGTGACCCTGCGCTGCGTGCCCGCCTTCACGCTCGAGCGGGTGGACACGCCGCGGCCGCGCGAGGAGGTCCTCGACGGCTTTCAGGCCAGCGCCGACGCCAACGACCACCTCGAGCTGTTCACCTTCCCCTACGCCGACAGCGCCCTGGTCCTCGAGCGCAACCGCACCGAGGGGCCGGCGCGCCCGCGCCGGCGGGCGGCGGCCTACCTCAACGATGTGGTGCTGGAGAACTGGGCACTGGAGGCGCTCTCGGCGACCGGCAGGCGACTCCCGGCAGCGATCCCATCGCTCTCGCGCCTCGCCGGGCGCCTCGCCTCGGGCAGCCGTGCGGTCGATCGCAGCGATCGCGTCTTCGCCAACGACCGCCGCGTCCGCTTCACCGAGATGGAGTACGGCGTGCCGCGCGAGCACGGGCCGGAGGCGGCGCGGCGGGTGATCGATTGGGTGCGCGCCAACCGCTATCCGGTCTTCTTCCCGATCGAGATGCGCGTCGCCGCCGGCGATGACGCCCTGCTCAGCCCCTCGCACGAGCGCGACACCGCCTACATCGCCGTCCACCAGTACCGCGGCATGGAGTGGCGTCCCTACTTCGAAGCCGTCGAGGAGATCATGAGCTCCTACGGCGGCCGCCCCCACTGGGGCAAGCGCCATTTCCAGACGGCGGCGACGCTGGCACCGCTCTACCCGCAGTGGGCCGAGTTCCAGGCCGCCCGCGACGAGCTCGACCCCAGCCGCACCTTCACCAACGAGTACGCGGCGCGGGTCCTCGGGCCCTAGAGGAACGCCTGGCCGTCGCCGCGATAGGTGGGGACGACGTCGACGATTTCTTCGCCTTCGACCAGGTGGAGGGTGTTGAAGTGCTCGCAGAGCTCGCCGGCCTTGGCGTGACGGAGGTAGGCGCGATCACCGATCCGCAGGCTCTCGGCGGCGTCACCGAGCAGGGGAGTCTGGACCTCGCCGGCGCCCTCGCCGGGGTCGAGGTCGAGGCCCGGGGGCAGCCAGGGGGACGGCAGGCGCGCCCTGTCGCCGCTGCCGGAGGCGAGGTAGCCGCCGCCGAGCGCGGTCGCGACTTGCGGCGAGGGCTTGCGGGCGATCGGCAGGGCGAAGCCGGCGGCGGGAGTGAGTGCTGAAGCGGCTGTAGTGGTCGAAGAGGGTGGGGGCGTAGAAGCCGGAGCCGGCGGTGACCTCGGTGACGGCGTCCTCGACGGCGGTCAACTCGAGGCTGCCGGTGCCGCCGCCGTTGACGAACTCGAGCTCGGTGAGCTCGCCCACCGCGGTGGCGATCGCCGCCCGGCGCCCGGCCAGCTCGGCGGCGGAGCGGCGCTGCAGCCAGCGGATCGCGCCGCCGCGCAGGCGCTGCCCGGGCGGCCGATCGCCGACGCCGGCTATCTGGCCCTCGTAGGCCATCAGCCCGACCAGCTCGATCTGGGGGCGCTTCTCGATCTCCTGGGCCAGCGCGACCGCCTGCTCGGCGCTGTGCACCGGCGAGCGCTTGGCGCCGACCTTGACCCGCCCGCTCAGCGCCCACCAGCCGGCGTCGATGTCGATGCAGGCCCGGACCGGCGCCGCGTCGGCGCCCAGCACCGACTCGATCGTCTGCAGGTGCTCGACGCAGTCGACCATCACCACCGGCGCGTCTCCCGGGTTGGCGACCGAGCGCAGCGCCAGCTCGCCGAGCGCGACGGAGTCGGCGGTCGGGTAGGCAAGCAGCAGGTCCTCGAACCCCTGCTCGGCGAGCCAGAGGGTCTCGGGCAGGGTGTAGGTCATCAGCCCGGCGAAGCGCTCGTCGCGGCGCAGGATCGCCTCCAGCAGCGCCCGGCAGCGCACCGACTTGGTCGCGACGCGCACCGGTTTGGCCCCGGCGCGGCCCAGGATCTCGTCCGCGTTGGACCACATCGCGTCGAGGTCGACGAAGGCAAAGGGCGCCTCGACCTCGGCGAAGATCTGCTCGTATCGCTCGTGCGACTGGCTGGGCGGGACGGACACTGGCACGAGACTAGCCGCGCCGTGCCCCGTTACTTCCTACAATCGGAGCCGGAGTGCCCGGAGAGGTGGCCGAGTGGCTGAAGGCACTCGCCTGCTAAGCGAGTAGGGGGCGCAAGCTCTCTCGAGGGTTCGAATCCCTCCCTCTCCGTTCTCCGTTCCCGGGTGGCGCATGGCGGCGTCCTCGGTTACTTGCGTGCCAGAGGACACGGCGCTTCCTGCCGGCGCGCAGGGCCCCGAGTCGGGATTATGGCGGGATGAGCAGCAGGATCCTGACGGCACTGGGCGTGGTGGCGGTCGCCGTGGCGCTCATCTCGCTGGCGGCGCTGGCGCTGGCGACGGTCCACTCCGACGACCCCGCCGCGGACGTCGCCACCGAGCAGGTGCGGGTGCCCGTCCAGAAGCCGACCCCGGTCAAGCCCGCCGCGAAGCCGGCGCCTCTCCCGGCCGCCGCCGCGCAACCGCGCATCCCGGCGCTCGCGCAGCGCCCACCGCACGAGCCCGCCTACGCGATCGCCCACCTGCGCCCCGGCGCCCGCACGGCGATGTGGAGCTCGCCCGGCAACGGCTTCGTCGAGAACCTCGGCCCGCGGACCGAGTTCGGATCCCCGGTCGTCCTCTCGATCGTCAAGACCACGCCCCGCTGGCTCGGCGTCACCACCGCCGACATGCCGAACGGGCAGCTCGGCTGGATCCGCCGTGAACCGCGCAAGGTCGAGATCTATTGGACCGAGTACTCGCTGCACGCCAACCTCTCCGCCCTGCGCCTGACCCTGCGCTACGGGAGGGCAAAGATCTCGCGCTTCACCGTCACCGTCGGCGCCCCTGGCTCGGAAACGCCGACCGGGCGCTACGGCATCACCGACGCGCTCAGCTTCGACGAAAGCCCCTTCTACGGCTGCTGCGCGCTGGCGATCAGCGGCCGCCAGACGCACCTGCCGGAAGGCTGGATCGGCGGCGACCGGCTGGCGATCCACGGCACGCCCGGGCCGGTCGGCGCCGCCGAATCCCACGGCTGCATCCGCGCCACCGACGCGACCATGCGCAGGCTCTTCCGCGAGGTCCCCCTGGGCACGCCGGTCTTCATCAACGAGTAGTGCGCCCTCTACAGTCAGGCGATGCAGGCCAATCCCATAGGCGGCTCCGGCGTCCACGTCGAGCGGCGGACGAAGATCATCGCCACGGTCGGGCCGGCGAGCTGGGACGCGAGCACGCTAGAGCAGCTGGTCTCGGCCGGGGCTGACGTCTTCCGCCTCAACTTCTCCCACGCCGGGCCCGAGCGCCAGGCGCAGACGATTGACGACATCCGCGCCGCCGCCGCAGCGGTCGGCCGCGAGGTCGCGGTGCTCGGCGACCTGCCCGGGCCGAAGCTGCGGATCGGCACGCTGCGCGACGACTACGCCGAGCTGGAGACGGGGATGCACGTGACCCTGACCCCGCGCGAGGTCGAGGGCGACGGCAAGACGATCCCGGTCTCCTGGCCCGGCGTCACCGACCTGCGCGAGAACCAGCTCGTCTACCTCGCCGACGGGGCGATCCGCTTGCGGGTCGCCGACCCCGAGCCCGACGGGGTCGACTGCGAGATCGAGGTGGGGGGGACGCTCTCCTCTCATAAGGGGATGAACATCCCCGGCGGTGCGGCGCTGCCGGCGACCACCGGCGTCGACCTCAGCTGGGTCGAGTTCGCGGTCGAGAACGGCGTCGACCTGCTGGCCGTCTCCTTCGTCTCCACCGCCGCCGACCTGGAGCCGGTTGCCGAGCGGCTCAAGGAGCTCGGCTCCACCATCCCCCTGATCGCCAAGATCGAGAAGCAGGAGGCGGCGGCGAACGCGGAGGAGATCGTCCGCGTCGCGACCGGCGGGATCATGGTCGCCCGCGGCGACCTCGGCATCGAAGTGCCGCTGGAGCAGGTGCCGGTCGAGCAGAAGCGGCTGATTCGCGCCGCCGGCCTGGTCTCGAAGCCGGCGATCACGGCGACGCAGATGCTGGCCTCGATGGTCACGGCGAGGCGCCCGACCCGGGCCGAGGTGACCGACGTCGCCAACGCGATCTACGACGGCACCGACGCGGTGATGCTCTCCGAGGAGACCGCGGTCGGCCAGAACCCGGTCGAGGCGGTGCGGGTGATGGACCGGATCGCTCGCGCCACCGAGCCCGACCTGCGCTATGGCGAGTGGCTCTTCACTCGCACCGACCAGGCCACCCAGGACGTCGCCGACTCGGTCGCCCAGAGCGCCGTCGGCGCGGTCTACCGGCTCGGCCTGAAGGCGCTGGTGGTGCCGACCAACAGTGGTCGCACCGCCCGCCTCGTCTCCGCCCACCGGCCCGACGTGCCGGTGCTGGCGGTCTCGCCGCACATCGAGACGGTGCGGCGGCTGAACCTGCTCTTCGGCGTCACCGCCGTCCTCAGCGACTTCGGGACTGAGCTGCGCAGCCTGCTCGACCACTGCGCCGGGCTCGCCGCCAAGCACGGGATCGCCCGGCCCGGCGAGCTGGTCGCGATCACCGCTGGGCTCGACGGCCAGGAACTCGGCACCAACCTGTTCGAGGTGCACCGTGTCCCCTGAGGGGCCGCGGCGGCGCGGCTGGAGCGCGAGGTGGGCGAGCTGGCGGTGCTGACCCTCGACAGCCCTCCGTTGAACCTCTTCGACCAGCGGATGATCGACGACTTCCAGGCCGCGGTCGCCGCGCTGGCGGTCGAGCCGCCGCGGGCGCTGCTGATCCGGGCCGAGGGCCGCGCCGTCTCCGGCGGCGTCGACGTCCACGTCTTCGAGGGCCTGACCCCGGAGCAGGGCTGCCGGCTCTGGGACGAACTCCTGGACACGATCGATCTGCTGGAGGCGCTGCCGGCGCCGATCGTCTTCGCCGCCCACGCGCTGACCTTGACCGCGGCCTTCGAGATCTCGCTCGCCTGCGACCTGCTCGTCGCCTCGCCCAGGGCGAAGTTCGGCCTGGTCGAGAAAGTGGTCGGGCTGACGCCGTCGATGGGCGGCACCCAGCGCTTCGCCGAGCGCGCCGGCAGCGGCCGCGCCCGCCAGTTCGTGATGAGCGGCGACGTCTACGGCGCCGAGGAGCTCGAGCGCTGGGGAGTCGTCAACCTGATCTACCCCGAGGACGAGTTCGAGGGGCGCTCGCGCGCCCTCGCCGCCGAGCTGGCCGCCGGTCCGACCAAGGCGCACGCGATGACCAAGCACATCCTGCGCCGCTTCCGCGAGGGCGGGATGCCCGCCGCCGACGAGGCCGTCCGCACCGAAGCCGCCGACCTCTTCGCCAGCGAGGACCTGCAGAACGCCGTCAAGACCTTCCTCGAGCACGGCGGCCCCGGCCATGCCACGTTCGAGGGCCGCTGAGCCTGAGGTCGCCGAACCAGCCGCCGCCGGATAGGGTTCGGCGATGACGGATTTCGACGCGATCGCGGCTGGCATGACCCAGGCAGTGCCCTTCGCCGGCTACCTCGGACTGGAGATCACCGAGATGGCCGAGGGCGAGGCGACCGCGGTGCTCCCCGAGCGCGACGAACTCAAGAACCACGTCGGCTCCCAGCACGCCGGCGCCCTCTTCACCCTCGCCGAGAACGCCTCGGGGGCCGCCTTCGTCGGCGCCTTTGCCGAGCGCATGGGCGACGTCACCCCGCTCGCCCGCAGCGCCGAGATCGCCTACGAAAAGATCGCCAGGGGGCCGATCACCGCCACCGCCGAGCTCGGCATGGCCAAGGACGAGGCGCTCGCCACTCTCGACCGCGAGGGCAAGGTCGAGTTCCCCTGCACCGTCGTCCTCACCGACGCCGCCGGCACCCGGGTGGCCACCGCCACCGTCGGCTGGCACGTCCGGCTCAACCAGCCGGCCCAGCCTGATTGAGCCGCCGGGAGCACATCAACCACGCCAGCCGGGAGGCGATCGCCGTCGCCCGCGGCTCGACCTCGACCCACGCGCACCTGCGCCGGCGGCTCTCGACGATCGTCCTCGTCACCGTCTTCTTCGCGGCGATCTTCACGGTGATCGTCTACGTCTCCGAGCGCCACGCCCACGGCACCCAGATCCACAGCGTCTTCGACGCCTTCCTCTTCTCGACCTCGCAGCTGCTGACCGCCTCCTCGGTCGCCAGCCCGACCACCCAGCTGGGCAAGGTCCTCGAGCTCTTCTTCGACATCTACGCGATTACCGTCGTCGCCACCCTGGCCGGCTCCTTCGGCGCCTTCTTCCACCAGCGCAGCAAGGAGATGGACCGGGCGAGCCGCGACCTGGCCCTGGCGGAGAAGGACGTGGCCAGGGAGGCCGAGGCGCTGAGGAAAAGGATCTAGCCCTAGAATCTCCGCTCCTTGCGCCCGTAGCTCAGCTGGATAGAGCGTCGGTCTACGAAACCGAAGGTCACTGGTTCGAATCCAGTCGGGCGCACTCGCTAAAACCCGCAGATGCGGGGTTCGCATAGAGGCGGTTGTAGGTGTTTACTGTCCCGCCCGGCTCCTGCCCGGCATGGAACGACGTTTGTTGAACAACTCTAGACAGCAGAGTTGGTAGAGCGTTACGTCGCCAAAGACGCTGGCGCTTGTGCTGGGAGGCGAGATCAAACTCAACGACCTTGCGTGCACGTCCGCACTCTCTACAAAAAGGGCGCGCTGGCAGAGAACAGCCACCGCCAGGTGGGCGCGCGCGTAAGCATCTGTATCGGCTGGCGGCTTAAGGCTCGGGACAGGGGATGGAAAGATGCGAACCCGCTGATGACGCGCCTGGGCCGTTGCCAGCCGGGAAGCTCCACGTCAGGTAGGTGTAGCGGCGCTGGTTGTCCGCGCAGGTCTCGATCTGGGACACGATGATCTGGATGGGGTGGGCGGTCATGGTTCCCTGCTCGCAATTTGGTTCGCAGTCGCTGAGTATCGTTCTGCCGTCTGCGTAGGCGACTGGCTCGCCCCAGTGGTGCCACTTGAGTCCAGTGAGCTGGAATCCCCTCTGGCAGTCCAGGCCGAAGCGCGTCGGGTGCGCCTTCGCGGGTTTGCAGATTTGGCCGATATCCGTTTCTTCGGGCAGCACGACCTTTGGCTCGGAATGGCCGGCCGCCGTGACCATCGTTGAGGAGCCAGAGCTGCCGCAGCCTGCCGCGACGGCGACCACGACGATTAGAACCCCTGCCAGGGCGATCCGCATGGGTGGACCCTAAACGCTGAGGTGTACGCTGCGCGGCCGTGAGGAAGCTGACGGGAATCTTCATCGTTGCGTCGGTCGCGGCTGTGCTGGTAGCCGGAGGCACTGGCGCCGCCGCTACGGTGACCGCTATCGCGAGGCCCACGCTCCTGCACTGCGGCAACCCGCCAGGCTTCTCGGGTGAACTTACGGCCCACGGCGTGTCCTGCGGAAAGGCGCGCGCGATCTTCAACAACATTCACTGCACCGATGCGAGTTGCGCCAAGCGGCATTCGGGCAGTTGGCCATGCACGCTCAACACCGAACAGCGGTATGTCCATCACGGCTCCTGCCGTAGCGGCAGCAAGTTCATTCGCTTCTACGTGTCTGAGTAGGGCGCGGGTGCACCTGCGGCCTGTAGGTGGCCACCTAACGCCTAGATTGGGCGCTTAGGTGCGGCGTGGTGCTGGTACTCATATCTGGAAACTGGGGAATTCTTTCGGTGATCGGGTCTGGGGAGGTTTGCGTGATCGTCGGCACCGGGAGCTTATGAAATGCTGCGCAAATCGTTCTGTCTAGTGGGAGGCGAGCACGATGCCAAAGAAGTACGCGCTCGGCTATGGAAGCGGACGCATCATGGAATATGAGGATGGATCTGTCGGGTATATCCCGACCCAGTCCCTAACGCAGGCATTCAGAGTGCAGATTGCAGACGTCACTGGATTCTCGGTGACCAAGGGCGGAAAGATGCTTCAACGGACCTTCAACGTTCTAGGCAACGGGACTCTCTTGGCGTCGGTCGAAGTCAACCACGGCACCTCTGAAAAAATCGAAAGCTGGTTTCGGTCCCATCCCAAGTTCGGTAACCGAGTGGTGGCCACGCCTGCGCTCAGCGCCCAGTTAGTGAGCATGGCGGACGAGATCAAGAAGCTCGGCGAGCTCCGGACCCAGGGGTTGCTAACCGATGAGGAGTTTGCAGCACAGAAGGCGCGTCTACTCAGTCAGTAGTCCCTTATCCGCCGTTGAGTATCTGGACATTGTCGGCTCGTCGTCGGCCTTAAGGCGGCGCCCAGAGAGCCACTGCCGGCTGCTGGACGGTGCCGAGCGCGAAGAGGAGCGCCGCGACTAGGACGAGTACTACGTCCACCTTGGGGCCTCCGGTCGGGGTCGCTGCCCGTTGAGGGTCCGCACGATATGCACTGCAGAGCGCGACTGGGCGGTCTGCTTCAATTCCCGGACCAGAGAAAGGAGGTGGTCCTAATTTCGAGTCACATGCTTGAGGGGACTCTGGAGGTGCAGGGCCGCTAGGCGCCGCACTGGTTTGGGCGCCCGGCGGAATCCACCCCGGGCACCGGCGAGCAAAGGGAGACCGGGCGTAGTCCCACCCGGCCGCCGTTCCCGCGTTCGTCCCATGCACCAGCGCTAGGGCCGCCTCCGGGCGGCCCTAGCTCGTTCAGGATCGGGAAAGGCAAGACGCAGTGCCTCGAGGCCGGGCTCGTCGACGAGATCCCGATCCACCTGGCGCCGGTCCTGCTCGGCGACGGGTGCGGCTGTTCGACCGGCCCGCGGGCGCGCCGGTGAAGCTGGAGAAAGATCGACGTCGCCGAGCGCGGGCAGACGACGCAGCTGCGCTTTCGCGTCGCCCGGTAGCCGCCGCCTACTCGGCTTCGGAGAGGTAGTGCGCGGCGACCCGCCACCGGCGCTGCAGGGCGTGTTCGATCGAAGCCGTGGTGCAGCCGGCTTCGGCCAGGCATTCGCCCCAGGCGTTGGCGGCGTCGGTGTATTTGTTCAGCGCTCGCTCGGCGGGAGCGCCGGTCGTCGAAAGGCAGCCGAGCGTCAGCCGCTCGACCGGGACCTTGTCGTAGGCGGCCCTGACCCCGCGCATTGTCGCCGCGTACTGTTCGTAGCTGAGGCCGACGGCGAGGCTGCCGCGCAGCGCCGTCATCGACCTGAGGAAGCCGCCGACCTGGCGCCGACAGGGATCGCTGGCCGGCTTGGCCCGCGCCTGCTGCTTGACGGTGGCGGTCGTCGCCGTCGTGGTGCTCCCCCCACCGCCGCCGCAGGCCGAGAGTGCCAGCGCCGCCGCGCACAGCGACGCCAATCCGAGCATCGGAAGCCGGCGGGCGACAGGCGATGCGGGCATCATCGGCTCGTAGTGTAGAAATCTGGCCGATGGCGGGGATCGGAAGGCTGGCGGTGACGGCGATCGCGGCGGCGATCCTCTCGCTGGTGGCGCTGGTGCCCACCGCCGCCGCCTCGGAAGGATCCGGCGGGGTGCTCGTCGTCGGCGACAGCCTCGAGGAACTGACCTCTCCCTACCTGGCCAGGTACCTGCCCGGCGTGCCGCTCACGGTCAACGCCAAAGGCGGCTACAACAGCTACGAGATACTCGAACTGTTCGAAGAAAGCTACGACCCCTCGCAGTCGGTGATCGTCTTCGACGCCGGCACCAACGACAACCCCAGCTATCCCCAGATCCTCGCCGAAAACCTCAGCAAGGTCGCGGCCACGGTCGGCAACCGCTGCATGGTCGTGCCGACGATCCACGGCCTCCACCCCGGCGGCGTCAGCGACGCCGGCAAGAACCGGGTCGTGGCCGAATTCGCCGCCTCGCGGCCGGGGACCGAAGTGCCCGAATGGGCCGGTTTCGTCGCCGCGCACCCGGAGCTGATGCAGGCCGACAACCTGCACCCGATCGAAGCCGGGGCGCAGGCACGGGCGCGGCTGATCGCCCAGGGCGTGCTGGGCTGCCTGGGGGAGGGTGGCGGCAGCGGCGGCGCGGCGACCGGCTCCAGCGGCCCGGTGCTCGATGCCAAGCCCAAGCACCTGCCGCAGGCGGACGCGATCGCCGAGCGCGAGGAAACGCTGGTCGCCGCGATCGCCAACGAAGTGATCTCCCAGACCCTGGTCAGGGTCGGCGCTCGCAACCTGGCGCTGGGCCTGCCGCTCGGGGCGATGGTCTACGCGGACGTCAGCGCCGGCGACTGAACGGTCCGACGACTGAGCCGGCCCCCGGCGACTAGCCGAGGCCGGTGGGGAACGGCGAGTGGCGCTGGACCGCCTTCACGTGGACCTTGGAATCGGCTTCGCTGTTGCGGACCGATGCCTCCGCCGTCTCGGTCCCGACCACGGCGCGGTTGACGAAGAGCCCCGGGCTGCGGGCCTTCATCCGCACCGTCAGCGACGCCGTCGCGCCGGGTTGCAGCGACCCGAGCGGGCAGACCAGCGGCAGGTGCTCGCCGCAGCTGCCGGCGTCGGTGGTGGCGGAGACCAGGGTCGCCGCGCCCTGCGGTTCGTCGATCAGGGTGACTTCGCCGGCGGGGTCCGAGCCGTGGTTGGCCACGGTCAGCGCGTAGGTGATGACCTTGCCGACGGTCGTGGCCGCGACATCGGCCCGCTTGGTCAGGACCAGGTTCGCGACGGGCGAGGGGGGCTGCGGCTGCGGCGGAGCCGGCGGCGGCGTCGGATCGAAGCTGTTGGTGAAGACGCAGTGCAGGCGCGGGTTGGCGACGGTCAGCGCGACTTCGATCCGGCCCTGGGTCGAGGGCATCGCCCGGCCGTCGCATTCGACGTAGGTCAGCGACCAAGGCCGCCTTTCGGCGCCGGCGGCAGATCGGTGATCACGTAGTCGCCGAGCTCGAGGCTGCCGGTGCGTCGCCGTTGGCCAGCACCGGCTTGCCCTCTTTGACCGTCGTCGCCGACTTCTCGTACGCAGCCGGTTCCCGCTGCAGCGGGCTGACCACGAAGCCGGTGGTGCCGACCCCGCCCGGGTGATCTTCGAGATCGAGATCGCGCCGTTGGGGATGAAGTCGTTGGTGAAGGTGCAGGCGCGGACCGAGCGGGCGGAGACGGTCACCTCGATCGGCTCTTTGACCGGCTCCGCGGTGCCGTCGCACTCGACCGCTTTCAGGACCCAGTGGCCGCTGTCGGACTCGGGCATCTGCTCGGTCACCTCGTAGCGCCCGGCGGCGAGGTCGAGCGGCGAGGGGTCGGCCTCGGCGGCGATGTCTTCCTCCGTCGTCGTCACCGCCGCCTGGGCCGCGTCGCCACCCCCCAGCGGGGCGACGCTGTAGGCGAAGTGGCCGGTGCCGCCGTGGCTGACCTTGCGCAGGGTCAGGCCCTGCGGCGGCGGCGCGTATTCGTTGGTGTAGGTGCAGGTGACGAGGTCGTCGGGGCCGAGGTCGATCGACGCCTCGGCGTCGGCGATCGAGGTGGCGAGGTGCTGGTGCCGTCGCGGGAGGCGCAGGTGAGATCGGCCAGGCGCCAGTCGAGCGTGTGCTCCTCGGTCACCCTCCAGGGCGGGTGCGCCGCCGGCCGTCGCGCCGCGGAAGAAGGTTTCCTCCGCGGCTGCCCGCCGGCCGCGAGGTTGAAGTGGCCGCCCGGGTTGTAGGAGAGGTTGCCGTCGAAGTGGAAGGTTTCGGCGGGCGCGCCGGCACCGACCTCCTTGCGGATGACGATCGTGCCGCTGGTCGGCGGCGGCTTCACGTAGTAGGCGAAGCAGAAGACGTGGGTGACGCCGGCGGGTAGGCGATCTACTCGACGTTGTCGCCGTTGAGGTTGTCGATGGCGCAGCGCAGCGCGCCGAAGCCGTACTGCGGCCGGGGAAGACCTCGTCGAGGATCGGGTCGGCCGGCGTGCCGCCCTGGATCCAGAGCGAGCGTCGCGCCGCGAGTTGCGCTTCCGGCCGGGCTGAGTCCGGATCGTCGTCGCGCCGTCGATCGTCTTGCCGGTCGGGCGCCCGTGCGGTCGAGCAGCGGCGACTCGTCTTTGGTCGTCGCTCGGTCTCGCAGGGGTTGTTGACGATCGACAGGCTCCCCAGGGCCCGGGGACCGCCGGGACCGGTAGCCGTTGCCGAGCGTGAAGCGCCAGTCGGGCAGCGGCCTGCATCCGGCTGGGCAGCTCTCCTCGACGCGGGGTCGATCGCTTCGCCCGGCCTTGTAGGCGTGTCGGGGCCGAGGTCCCGCAGGCTCTCCATGATGTTGTTGCGCGCCTGGTTGGCGGTGATGTCGGTGTAGGAGGGGCAGCTGCGGGCAGCGAACGTCAGCAGGAGGCCCTCGTCGCGCCGGATCGTCGCCATCGCGCTGGAGGCGGTTCCGGCCAGGGCCAGAAGCGCCAGCGCGAATGCGGCCAGGACGGGACGGGTCGCTCTGCTCATCGGGTGCTGCCTTTCGCTCGCGGGCCGGGACTGAGGCTCTCGCAGGCGTTATTCGCGGCCGCGGGGGTCTAAGCCTGCGTCAGACCGCGGGCAGTCCGCCTCGCGCCCGGGCCGCAGCGGCGGGCCGCGATGCCGCAGGAGAAGTCCTCGCCGAGGCGCTCGGGCGTGTCGCCGCCGGGCTCGGCCTCGGCGTGCAGGACGGTCGCCTCGATCGTCAACCAGGCGAGGACGCCGCCGGCGGCGGCGAGCACGGCGCAGATGACCATCGCCGATGTGGAAGCCGTCGGTCATCTTCGCCGGGTCGTAGAAGCCGTCGCCGGTGAGGCCGACGAGCATCGGCAGCACGGCGACGGCGAGCAGGCCGCCGATGCGGGCGACGGCGTTGTTGACGCCGGAGGCGATCCCGGAGTGGCGGGTGTCGACGGCGGCCAGGACGGTCGCGGTCACCGGGGCGACGACCAGCGTCAGCCCGGCGCCGAAGACGACCACCGCCGGCAGGACGTCGGTCAGGTAGCTGTCGCCGGGTCGATCCGGATCATCAGCAGCAGGCCGCGCGGCGATCACCAGCGGGCCGACGGTGAGCGGGACCCGGGCACCGATCCGCTGCGCCAGCGCCCCGGCGCGGGCCGAGAACAGCAGCATCAGGAGGGTCACCGGCAGCGAGGCGGCGCCGGCCTCGATCGGCGAGTAGCCCAGCGAGATCTGCAGGAAGGAGACGAGCAGGAAGAAGAAGCCGCCGAGCGCGGCGTAGACGACGAAGGTGACGATGTTGGCGGCGCTGAACTGGCGCGAGCGGAAGAGCTCCAGCGGCAGCATCGGGTTGGCGGCTGCGCCGCTCGACCGGCGAAGAAGGCGACGAGCGGCGAGGACGCCGCCGATGCCGGCGATCAGGACCGCCGCCGAGCGCCCTTGCCCGGGCGCCTCGATCAGGGCGTAGGTGGTGCCGGCCAGGCCGAGCGCGGCCAGGGCCGCGCCGCGGCAGGTCGAGCCGACCGGTCGCGGTCGGGTCGCGGGTCTCGGGGACGTGCCGGGTCGCGACCAGGACGACGATGATCGCCAGCGGCAGGTTGATCAGGAAGATCGCCCGCCAGGAGATCGCCCCGACCAGCCAGCCGCCGAGGATCGGGCCGAGCGCCGTGGCGACGCCGCCGAGGCCGGACCAGGCGCCGATCGCCGCGGCGCGGTCGCTCGGGTCGGAAGCTCGCCTCGATGATCGCCAGGCTGCCGGGGGTGAGCAGCGCGCCGCCGACGCCCTGCAGCGGCCGCGCGGCGATCAGCACCTGCGACGCTCGGCGCGATCGCGCACAGCAGCGAGCAGACGGCGAAGCACGACGACGCCGAGCGACGAAGACCCGGCGGCGGCCGTAGCGGTCGCCGAGCGAGCCGCCGAGCAGGATCAGCGAGGCGAGGGTGAGCAGGTAGCCGTTGACGACCCACTGCAGGGCGCTGGTGGTGGCGTCGAAGTCGCGGCCGATGTCGGGCAGCGCGACGTTGACGACGGTGCCGTCGAGGAAGGCGATGCCCGAGCCGGCGACGGCGACGCCGAGCACCCATCGCCCGGCGGCGCTCTCGAAGGCGATGCCGGGGGTCGGCTCGGCTTGCACCGCCTAAACCTAGTGGCCGAGCCCGGCGGCGATGTCGGCTGCGAGGTGCTCGATCGCGTCGGAGCCATCCTCGGTGTGGTCCGGGTTGAGCTCGGTGAGCGTCAGGGCGGCGAGCCAGGGGGAGGCGAGCAGCGGCGCAAGAGCGCGCAGGGCGGCATCGAACGGGAGGCCCTCGTTGCGTCCCCAGTTCTCCGACAACGGGGTGTCGGTGAAGTCGACGACGTCGACGTCGAAGTGGACGATCAGGCGATCGCAGCGGGTTCGAGCAGCGCCAGCGCTCGAGCCGCCGCGCGCCTCGGGGTCGGCGGCGACCTCGTCGACCGCGATCGTCGCGATCCCACGCCGGGGGATCGCCTCGAGCTCGCAACTCGGTCGCCTGCTCCGGCCCCCAGCCGAAGAGCAGGACCTGCTCGGGTTGAGCAGCGGCGCCCGGCCGCCGGCCTCGACCAGCTCCGGCCGCGCGCCCGGCTCGCCGAGCATGTGGGCCATGCCCATCCAGTCCAGCGTTTCCTCGCGCACGCTCTCGGGCACGTTGAGGTCGGCGTGGGTGTCGAAGTAGAGGAGGCCGACCCGCTCGCCGCCGGCGACGTGGCCGGCGACGGTGCCGATCCCGACCGTGCAGTCGCCGCCGAGCACGAGCGTGATCGCCCCGGCCGCGCCTGCCTCCTCGACCCGCGCGCCCGTTTCGGCGACGATCTCCACCACCGTGCCGAGGTTCTGCGCCCGTCGTTGCTCACGGTCGGGGCGCCAGCGCCAGACCCCGCGGTCGCCGTGGTCCTCGACCTCGGCGCCGGCCTTGCGCAGGCTCTCGACCAGGCCCGCCGCCCGCAGCGCCGCCGGCGCCTGCTCCTGGCCGGGCGCGAAGGCGCCGGCGCTGGTCGGCACTCCGACGATGGCGACGGTCCGGGCCACGCGTCGAGGCTAGCGACCGTCCGTCACGGCCTCAGCCGCCCAGCTCGGGAGGCAGCGCCCTCGGCCCGTCGGGGTACAGGTCGCGCAGCAGCTCCTCGCTCATCTCCAGCGTGCTGGCCTCTTCCGGCGGGGCGCCGGCGACGAGCCAGAGCTGATCGGCATCGGTGTCGTTGAAGAGTTGGCGCACCGATCCCGGCTCGACCAGCAGGGAGTCCAGCGGCGCCAGCGTCAGCAATTCGCCGTCGACGCGCACCCGCCCGCTTCCCTCGAGCAGGAGGTAGAGCTCCTCCTGGCCGCGGTGGCGGTGCCTGGTCGAGGCCTGGCCCGGTGCCAGCCGCCAGAGCCGGGCGCCGAGCGAGCCGGCCACGAGCTGCTTGCCGAGGTCGGTGTTCTCGACTTTCATCTGGTTCGACGGCCGCCAGAACGCGTCGGTGGCCCTGAGTAGGCGGTGCGCCATCGGCGGATTATCCAGGGGTGGCTGCGGCGCCGGTGTCTTCGGAGTGGTACTCGGCAAGCAGGCGCTGCTCTCGATCGTGCTTGGGGAAGAGGAAGAAGACGATCGCCATGCCGAGGACGATCGCGATCAGTCCGGCCGCGTAGGCCGGTCGCACGCCGCGAGGAACGACCGCCGGCAGCGGCGGCGCGAGGACGGGGTACGGGCGTGCGGCGCTGGAGCCGGACGGCGACCGTTCCGGACAGTTTCGAAGCCCGGCAGGTGGCGATGCGAGCGAAGCTGGCGGCGGCGCCGATGAACAGCGCCGAAGGTCGGGCCGCCGCCGAGGCCGCTGAGTCGGAGATGCCCGAGGCCATGCCCTTGAAGGCAACGAGCCGGAGCGAGCGCGACCGAGTTCCGACCAGCTGCCGCCATCCGGCGACCAGGCCGGGTAGCCGAGG
The DNA here is from genome assembly GCA_963735235.1 of uncultured Solirubrobacterales bacterium. Classification (GTDB taxonomy): domain Bacteria; phylum Actinomycetota; class Thermoleophilia; order Solirubrobacterales; family 70-9; genus VAYN01. The sequence continues at coordinate 22,522 of CAVTKD010000020.1, forward strand.
CCTGACGAGAAGAGGACGTTCTCGTCCCCGAGCACCGGCATCACCGCGAAGGCGAGCGGCGAGCAGGGCGAGGATGACGCGGGCCGGCGGGGAGCAGCAGGAACGGGGGGCGCGCGGATCATCCCGACGGGCCGGGAGGATCGCCAGCCGGCATCAGGGCGAGTAGCGAGACGATCTGGACGAACAGCTGGCCGAGGGATCGTCCAGGCGAAGACGATGACGGTCGGCGACCGAGAAGGTGCGGCGGGCGGCGATCCCGAGGTCGTAGGGGGTAATGTTGATCCCGGTGGCGAGCCCACCGACGAGATCAGCGATCCGACCGACGGCGAGCAGCCCGGGTAGGAGGATCACCGGCAGTTTCTTCCGGTCGAGGCCGATCGCCTCGAGCACCAGCACCGCGGCGATGAGGGGAGCCGAACTGCAGTGGTCGACCGGGGCGATGGTCTCGTGACGCCGCGATCAGGCGCCAGACGGCGACCAGGGCGATCGCCGCGCAGCGCGCCTGATCAGGAAGACCCGAGCCCCGCGCCCAGCGGGATCACCGGCGCCACCGGGCCAAGCACGAGCGCCGCCGCCGAGCGCGAAGGCGCGAGGAGGATCGCCTGGCCGTTCGCTCGACCAGACCGGGTCGCCGCCGATCGTCGAGGCCCTCCGCCGGGAGTGCGCCGCCGTCGCCGGGCAGGCCGCGCGATCGCCGCCGGCGGCGACAGCCCGGATCGAGGCCGAGCACGAGGATCGACTAGCGGCCTACGGTCCGACGGCGCCGAGGTCGTAGCCGAGGCGGCGGGCAGATCGCGTGCAGAGCCACGATCTGGAGCTGGTGGATCAGCTCGAGGAAGCCCCAGGACGGCCAGCGAGACGCCGACGCCGACGATCGCCGCCAGGCACCAGGAGCCCGAGCGCGCTTGGGGCCGCCCGCTCCCATGCGCCCTAGAGCTCGATCCAGGTGCCGGTCGGGCCGAGGTTGCGAATCGGCGTCGAGCCGATCTCCCCCTCACAGCCCCAGGACTCGTGGATGTGGCCGCAGACCGCCAGTCGCGGCCGCTTCTCTTCGATCGCGCGCAGCAGCGCCGGGCTGCCGAAGTGGGTGTCGTCTCCGGCACTGTCGCAGTGCCCCTTGGGGGGCGAGTGCAGGACCAGCACCGCTCCCTCCGGGCAGGGCGCAAGCATGCCGCCCGCCTCCTCGTCGTCGAGGTCGAAGCTCCAGTCCCAGGGCGTGACCGGGATCCCGGCGCCGAGGCCGAAGAACTCGGTGCCGGCAATCGCCATCCCTTCGCCGTGCAGGACCGTGGCCGCCTCCCAGCTGCGGGTGGCGTCGCGCAGCGCGTCGACGGTCTCGTTGTTGCCGGGGACCAGCACCGTCGGCGTCTCGATCGCGGCCAGCGCCGCGATCGTCTCCTCCAGGCCCTCGTGGACCGAGGCGAAGTCGCCGGCCCCGATCACGACGTCCGCGCCGGCCGACATCTCGACCAGCCTCGCGCCCTGCTCGAGGTCGCGGTGCAGGTCGCTGAAGGCGAGCAGCTTCACGAAGGAGAATCTATCCGCTGGAAGCGCCGCGGCTTCGCCGGCTCGGCTCCGGCCCGCGCCTGCAGGTCGAAGTAGAGCAGCGTCTGGCCGATTGCCACGTATGGGATCAGCAGCGAGAAGATCAGCGCCCCGAGCAGGTTGATCACGAGGAACGGCAGCGGGGTGAAAATCAGCGCCAGGGTGAAGACCGGGCCGGTGACGAAGAGGAGCGCGACGAGGAAGACGACGACCCGGACCGCGTGCCACCAGCGGCCGCGGACCAACTCGGAGCTGCCGCGGAAGGACTCCCGCAGGGACTTGTCGGTGAACAGCACCTCCTGCCCGACGAAGGACCAGCCGACCAGCTTCCAGATCGCGAAGGGGATGCCGACGATCGTGATCGTCATCAGGAGGATCCCCAAGGTGGCGAGCAGCAGGGCCGCCACGACCCGCCAGAAGCGCTCCCTCATACCGTTCCAGCAGGCGCGGAACCCGGTCGGCCGAGATTCCACCAGCAGCCGCATGAAGATGATCACGATCGCCGCGACCACGGCCAGCGCGATCGGCCGCGCGATCCCTTCGACCAGGTCGGCAAGCGCGAGGTTGACGCCCGAGCGCCCGGCTGCGTCGTTGGCCGAGTGGCCGCCGGCGAGCAGGGTGGCGAGAAGATTGGTCCCGGCGACGATCACCAGCCCCGCCAGGGCGATCGTGACCAGGACCTTCCAGTGGCGACCGTAGAGCTGGCGGGCGGTGCGGACCAGCTGGCCGAAGGCGCGCTTGGCCCGCAGCTCGGTGAGGTCAACCGGGCCCCAGCGGGTGAGGCCGACGAAGAGGGCGATCAGGAGGCCGAGGACGGCCAGCGTGACGATCGCCAGAGTCCGCGACTTGGCCTCGAGGTTGATGAAGTCCGAGACCTGTGCGACCGCGCCGCAGAAGGCGCCGGTGATCTGCGGGCCGGCGATCGAGCCGCCCGGCAGCCGTGGGCTGCTCGTGCGCTGCTCGGCCATCCAGGCGAACGGTTCCCTCCAGACCGTCTTCGTCTGCGGCCCGGTCGGGCCGTTGTTGAAGCCCTTTTCCTTTTCGCCCCAGCGCCCGTCGTAGGTCAGCCACTCGAAGGGACCACTTTCCGGCGCCGTTTCCGGCATCAGAACCGGTCTCGGCCTCAGTTCGCGCAGCGGTTCGGTGGTGGTGTCGCAGCCGACGCCGGAGCCGTGCTGGCCGTTCTGGATGTAGACGGCGGAGTCATAGAAGGTCGCGTGCGATCCGGCCGCCGGGTAGACGATCGGGTGGGTGCCTTCCTTCTGCACCTTCGAGTCGCCCCAGCTCGCGCGCTCGCCGCCGGCATGCTGAAAGACGATGATTTCGTGCGGTTCTTCGTCCAGGGCCGCGGTCGTCGTGTCCGCTTCGAAGCTGAGCTGCATGCCCTCCCAGTCGCCCTCGTGGAGGTCGTTGAACTGGTTGAAGTACCAGAAGAACCAGTACTGGAGAGCGAAGCCGGAGTGGTTCGGTTCGCGGGCGATGTGGGCGTAGACGACCGCCGGTGCCCTGCCTTCCTCGACCAGCTTTTCGAAGGCCCGCGCGTATACGCAGGTGTCGCCGAGCGCCTGCCCTTCGAGGTCGAGGTAGTAGCCGTCGGGGAGGCCGGCGATGTCATCGGCCGTCGGCGCTTTCTTCACCTTCTCCAGACGCCCGGTCGCGAGGTCGTCGTGGGTGAGGGTGACGGTGGGGTTGCCGAGCACGGTGCCCACGCTGGTCGGTTGGTACTGCTCGGCGCTGGTTTCGCAGGGCGGGTTCCGCTGTTCGCGCAGCATCGTGATCGGCGCGTAGATGTCGGCCAGCCGCCGGGCGGCGCTTTCGCTCGGAGTCGCACTGGCCGTGGCCGGCAGGTAAAGCAGGAAGAGCGCTGCAAGCGCTGCGGCGAGGCGGGCTAACCGGGTCGTCACCCGCGCGAACGTACCAGCGTCAGCCGACTTCGGCCAGCGGCTCGGGCTGGTCGAGGAGCGAGAGACCACTGAGTGAGAGAGTCGGAGCTTGCAGAGAGAAGCGACGCGGCACGCGCAGCGATACGACGAGGCGGCGACTGTCGAGATTTTCCGCACTGCGAGGCGGTGGCGAAGCCGGCGAAGAAGATCAGCAGGTAGAGGCCGGTTTTCGAGGCGCTTTCGCCGAGCGAGATCTGGCGTACATCGCTGGCGAAGAAGAACAGCGGCACGAACGGGATCATCAGCAGGAAGAGGACGATGTTGTCGACCGCGAAGGCGCGGTTCTGAAGATCGGATCTGCAGCAGCGGGTTGCACGCGCAGCTCGAAGAGCACGAAGGCGCGATCAGGATCAGGCCGGCGGCGATGCACACCAGGTGGCGGCGCGCCCAGCCCAGACGCTCGACTGCTGCATCCAGCACGCCAGGCCCATGCCGCGGAGATCAGCACGGTGCCGCGGTAGTCGAGCGGGGCCGGGTGCCTGGTGTCGTCGGGCTTTGCTTTCGCGGTCAGGATCAGGGCGATGATCGCGACCGGGATGTTGACCAGAAGATCGCCGCCAGGTCCACTCGGTCAGGTAGCCGCCGGCGATCGGGCCGATCGAGGTGAGGCCGCCGGCGACGGCGAAGAAGATCGCCAGCGCCCGGCCGCGCTCGCGCAGCGGGAAGGCGTTGAGGACGATCGCCAGGGCGGCCGGGAACATCAGCGCCGCGCCGGCTCCTGGACGATCGGAAGACGATCATCCACGGCTCGGCGAGAGCTGCCGGTCGGGGTGGCGCCGCAGAGGGCGGAGGCGGGGCGAAGACGACGACGCCGATCACGACCATGCGGCGGTGGCCGGCGATGTCGGCGAGGCGGCCGCCAAAGGCGAACAGGGCCGAGAGCGAGAGCAGGTAGCCGTTGATGATCCACTGCACGCCGGTGAGGAGAGGAGTTTCTGAGTGCCCGGTGTTCCGATAATCTCGCGGCCGCATGCCTCCCGTCTTCTGGATCGGCCTTGGAATCTCCGGCTTCGTGTTTCTCGTCGGCGCCATCTCCGGCGCGCGCTCGAACACGGCCAGCCTCTCCAGTGGCGCCGCGATGGGCGCCTACCTGGGCTTCATGCTCGGCTTCCCGCTGTTGGCCATCGGCCTGGCGACCAGCTAGCCACCCGCGCCGCCGGAATAATCGGCCCGCTGCCGGGTACTCGGAGAGTTCGAGACCCCCACCGGAACGGAGCAGCGAACATGGCCAGCTTGACGTCCACCCCGACCGTCGCCCTGCATGACGGCGTGGAGATCCCCCAACTCGGCTTCGGCGTCTTCCAGGTGCCGCCCGAGGACACCCAGGAGGTCGTCGAAGCGGCCCTTGCCACCGGCTACCGCCACATCGACACCGCCGGCGCCTACCGCAACGAGCGCGGCGTCGGCGAGGCGATCGCCGCCGCCGCACTGGCCCGCGACGAGGTCTTCCTCACCACCAAGCTCTGGAACTCCGAGCAGGGCTTCGACTCGACCCTGGCCGCCTTCGAGAAGAGCCTCGAGCGGCTCGGCACCGACCACGTCGACCTCTACCTGATCCACTGGCCGATGCCGACCGAGGACCGCTACCTCGACACCTGGCGCGCCTTCGAACAGATTCACACGGAAGGGCGCGCGCGCTCGATCGGCGTCTCCAAACTTCCGTATCGAGGATCTCGAGCGACTGCGCAGCGAGGCGGACAAACCGCCGACGGTGAACCAGATCGAGCTGCACCCGGGCCTCCAGCAGGCCGAGCTGCGTGCCTGGCACGCCGCGCACGAAGTCGCCACCGAGGCCTGGAGCCCGCTCGCCCAGGGCGCCGTGCTCGATGACGACACGATCGTGACGATCGCCGCCCACCACGAGAAGACCCCGGCCCAGGCGATCCTGCGCTGGCACCTGCAGCTCGGCAACGTCGTCATCCCCAAGTCGGTCACCCCGGAGCGGATCCGCGAGAACATCGAGGTCTTTGACTTCGAGCTCAGCGAAGACGACATGGCCGCGATCGCCCGCCTCGACGCCGGCGACCGCACCGGCCCCGACCCGGCCCGCTTCGTAGCCCCGTAGCCCCCGCTCGGCCGATGGGCCGATAATCCCCCCATATGGAGGGGAATCGGCCCGTCGACCGGCGGCAAGCGCGCCTCGACCGCCGGGCGATACGCAAGCGCGGTGTCCTGCGGGCGCTGGGGGAGGAGCTCTCGGCCGCCCGGGCTTTCGCCGACGCCAACACGATGCGGCGGCTGCGTCGCGTCAACGCGGTGGCGGCGACGGCCTTCGTCATCGGCGGCTCGCTGTTCGCGATCGGGGCGGCGCTGGCGCAGTGCGACGTCGGCGGCCCGCGCCTCGCGGCCGGCGTCTTCCTGGTCGGCGGCGTCTTCTTCAGCACCGGTGGCTACACCTCGCTCCTACAGGTCGTCAACGGGCCCCGCGAGGGCCCGGGCGGGGAGCTGCTCGCCAAGCGCTGGCGCTGGTGGGGGGTCGAATCGGGCTGGCTGGAGTGGCTCAGCGCCCTCGTCCTCTTCGCCGGCACCCTGGTCTTCGCGATCAACCTGCTGGACTCGTTCATCGGCGACCTCAGTCCCGCCCAGTTCGACCGCCTGGTTTGGTCGCCGGACATGATCGGCTGCGCCCTCTTCCTCGTCTCCGGCCACCTGGCGATGGTCGAGATCTCCGGCAGCTGGATGCCCTGCTGGCGACCCGGCGACCTCGGCTGGCGGATCGTCGCCGTCAACCAGCTCGGCTCGGCCCTCTTCATGATCTCCGCTGTCGCCATCCTGGTTCGCGCCGACGGCGACATGATCGCGATCGGCGTCGCCAACTGGGGCACCCTGACCGGCGCCCTCTGCTTCGCCGTCGCTGGCATCTTCCAGGAGTTCGAGCACCCCGCCTGAGAGGATGCGCCCATGGCAGCGGACGCACGAGCTAACGCGGCGCGCACCGAGAAGGTGCTGCCGGGGATTTGGCGGCTGCGGCTGCCCCTGCCCTGGCCCGGAGTGCCGCACGGGAACGCCTGGGCAGTCGAGAGCGGCGACGGGATCGTCCTCTTCGACACCGGCATGGGCGGCAAGGGCCGCCTGCGCCAGCTCGACCTGGCGCTGGCCCAGGCCGGCTTCGGGGTCGAGGACATCCGCCTGCTCGTCTGCACCCACTCCCACATCGACCACTACGGCCTCGCTTCCTCGATCGTCGAGGCAGCCGGCTGCGAGCTCTGGATGCACCCCGCCTGGGAGCACGTGCGGCTGCTCGCCGACGACCCGGCGGCGGCGCTCGAGCACCGGCTCGAGGTGGCCCGCCAGAGCGGCGTCCCGGCGGCGGCGCTGGAGCGCTACCGCGAGTCCCGCGAGAGCGACGAAGAGACCGGGATCGACGCGATCCAGGCGCCCGACCGCGAGCTCGTCCCCGGCGTCGAGGTCGAGACCGGCCTCGGTGCCTGGCAGGTCTACGAGACCCCCGGCCACGCTCCCTCGCACGTCGTCCTGCACCAGCCCGAGCGCAAGCTGATGATCTCCGGCGACCACCTGCTCGGCCGCACCGTGCTCTTCTTCGACTACGGCCACACGCCCGACCCGGTCGGCGAATTCCTCTCCAGCCTGACCGAGGTCGAGCCGCTGCAGACCGAACTCTGCCTGCCCGGCCACGGCCGTCCCTTCCGCGACCCCGAGGCGAAGATCGCCGAGGCGCGGCGCCAGGTCGACGAGCTGCTCGGCAAGGTCCGCGAGGCGCTCGCCGGGGGCGAGCGGATGGCCTTCGAAGTCGTCGCCGAGATCCTCGGTCCGGAGAACCTCGACAACCCGGCCAGCGCCTGGGTGCTGCAGATCGTCCTCTCCTGCCTCGACCACATGGCGATCGCCGGCGAGGTGAGCGCGGTCGAGGGAAGCGATCCGCAGAAGTGGCGGCTGGCATAGGGCCACGCCCCGGCGGCCTATAGCCTTCGCCCGATGGCCAGCTTCACTTACACGCGAGAGGTGGCGGCACCGCCGGAGATCGTCTTCGAGGTGCTCACCGACCACCGCCGCTACGCGGAGATCACGAACCTGCGCAAGGCGACCCTGGAGCGCGAAGGGGAGCCGGCGCCGAACGGGGTCGGGGCGATCCGGAGGCTGACCGCGGTCGGTCCGCCGCTGCGCGAGGAAGTCCTCGCCTACGAGCCGGGCAAGCGGTTCTCCTACAAGTTGCTCTCCGGACTGCCCGTCCGCGACCACGTCGGCACGGTCGAGCTGACCGCGAACGGCAGCGCCACCACGGTCGTCTACGCGGTGCGCACCACCCCGACCCTGCCACTGGTGGGGGGCGCCGTGATCGCCGTCCTCAAGATCGGGGTCCAGCAGCTGTTCGGCGGCGTCGCGAAAGAGTCCGAGCGGCGCGCGGCGAATGGCTGACGGCGGGCCTCAGGCCCGCCGCTTGCCCGACGCTCCGCTGATCCGCGACGCCGAGCGGCTCCTCCACCGCAACCGCGGCCTGGCGATCGGCATCCTCCTCGCCGCGATCGTCTTCAGCGCCGGCGTCGTCGGCTACCAGTTGCTGAAGCGGCCCGCCGACGTCCACAACTCCAACGCCGTCTTCAAGCCGCAGAAGCCGCCGCAGCCGCCGAAGGAAGCAAAGACGGTCAACTGGCCGATGTACGGGCTTAACCCGGCCCGCACCCGCTACCTGCCGGCCAGGGGCATCAAGCCGCCGTTCACCAAACTCTGGCGCTACACCGAGCGGCCGCTGCTCGAGTTCCCGCCGATCTACGTCGGCGGCAAGCTCTACGCGGTCAACAACAGCGGCTTCGCCTTCGCCCTCGACGCCGACACCGGCAAGGTCCTCTGGGAACGGCGGATCGGCCGCCTCAACGCCTCCTCGCCGACCTATTCCCGCCACCGCCTCTACATCGTCAACCTCGTCCCCGGTCACATCGTCAAGCTCGACGCCAAGACCGGCAGGATCATCTGGAAAAAGCCGCTGCCGGGGCGGGCCGAGTCTTCGCCGGTCGTGGTCGGCCGCAGTGTCTACTTCGGCTGCGAGAACGGGCAGCTGTTCTCGCTCAGCACGATAAGTGGCAACGTGCGCTGGGCGACCACCCTCGGCGGCCCGATCAAGTCGGCGCCCGCCTACTACGGCGGCCGGCTCTACGTCGGCGACTACGGCGGCTACATGAACGCGGTCGATGCCGGGAGCGGCAAGCTCGTCTGGCAGAGCGGCTCGCTCGGTCCCGGGTTCGGCGCCTCCGGCGAGTTCTACTCGACCCCCGCGGTCGCCTACGGCCGCGTCTACGCCGGCAACAACGACGGCCGCGTCTACAGCTTCGACACCAACGACGGCACCCTCGCCTGGTCCTACTCGACCGGCGGCTACGTCTACTCCGGCCCGACCGTTGCCAACACCTCGCACAGCCCGCCGACCGTCTTCATCGGCTCCTTCGACGGCAACGTCTATGCCCTCGACGCCAAGGACGGCAGCGTCCGCTGGAGCCACTCGGCCGGCGGCCAGGTGGTCGGCTCGCTCTCCGCCGTCGGCGACATCGTCTACGTCTCCGAGTTCACCAACAAAACGACCAGCGGCTTCATGATGAAGAGCGGCCGCCGCGTCTTCACCTACCCGAAGGGCACCTACACGCCGGTGATCTCCGACGGCCGGCGGATCTACCTGACCGGCTACTCGAGCGTCACCGCGCTGGAACCCCACCGGGGGGTGGCGGCGGTAGGTGCGGCGCATCCGGCGCGAAAGGTGGGAAAAAGGGCGAGTGGAGGCGGGCCTTGAGCACCGCCAGGCTGGCCGGGTGGCCTTGGATCCGGTAGCTGCTGGTGGCGCCGAAGTCCTGGTAGTAGACGAGCATCTTGCAGCGCGGGTGCCGTTGCACCCAGGCGAAGAGGCGGCTGACGAATTCCGGGTCGTCGCCGTTTTCGACCCCCCACTCGGTCAGCGCAAACGGCTTGCTGCCGGCGTAGCGGTTGTAGAGGCCGCTGAGGGCGCCCCATTCGGGATAGGAGGCGTAGAAGTCGGTGCCCACCCAGTCGACCCAGGGCGAGCCCGGGTAGTAGTGGCGCGGCCGGTTCTGGGGCACGGTCGGCGAGCCGGCGGGCAGCGGGCTCCAGACGATCGCCACCGGCGCCGCGGGGAGGCCGCGGACGTCCACGGTCAGCGGCGGCAGCCCGGCTTCGCCCAGGCGTTCGTTGATCTTCTCCGCCTTGCCGCCGCCGTGGACGATCACGTAGATGCGGCGGAAGGCGAGCTTGTACCAGCGCGGTTTGTGGGCAGCGTCGCGTGGTTGCCCGCCGCAGTCGTAGGAGGCGTAGACGTTGAGGCAGCGGTTGGGCTCGCCGAGCGGGCGCACGTAGGCGCGCATCTTCTTCTCGAAGAAGAGCCGGTTGAGGCGGATCAGGTATTCGTCGCCGTCGCCATGAGCGATCGCGCGCGGGGTGATGATCTCGTGGCCGTCGTTGTTGTCGGCGGTGGTGATGTGGATCATCGGCCGCGCCCGCGCGGTCTGCCAGCGCCGGATCGAGTCCGGGAATTCGGCGCCCCAGGTGCGGAAGGACTCGATCAGCGCCGGGTGCTTGCTGACCGCGGTCGAGAATTCGCCGAACGAGGCCGGGTCGCCGGTGTCGGAAACACCGAACCAGACCTTCTTGCCGGGCGGTTCGAGCAGGCCGGCGCCGGCGGCGCCGGCGCCGGCGAGCCCCAGCAGGGCCAGGACGGAAAACGCGCATGCGGCCGCCCGGACCTTGTGTCCAAAGTTCATCCGACCCCCCTTCGACCGGCCAAGCCCATGCCCTCCCCAAGACGGCAAAGCCGCCGATGGGCTTCAGGCACCCCTACATGGAGGAGATCGGCCCGTCGATGTGGGGGGCGGGGGCCGGTCTGTGAGACTTGGCACGTGATCGATCCGCTCGAGCGCTGGCGCGAGTACGGGGAGAAGCCCGACTACGCGGGGCTGCTGACCTTCGGCGGTGCTCCCTACACCGAGGATGCGGTGGAGCTGGCGGGGGCCGACGTGGCCATCGTCGGCGCCCCCACCGACGACCTCGTCTCCGACCGCCCCGGCGCCCGCTTCGGGCCGCGCGGCATCCGCGCCGCCAGCTGTCCCCCCGGGCCGCACCTCGAGGCCGGCGTCGACGCCTTCGCCGAGCTGCGGGTGCTCGACTACGGCGACGCGCCGGTCCTGCCCGCCGACCCGGCCCGCACCCACGCGGCGATCGAGCGCACCGTCGGCGAGGTGCTCGATGCCGGCGCGATCCCGATCGTGCTCGGCGGCGACCACGGCATCGCCGAGCCGGACATGCGCGCCTGCGCCAAGCGCCACGGCCCGCTCGGCCTGGTCCACTTCGACACCCACACCGACACCGGCCGCGAGGTCTTCGGGGTCGAGGTCTCCCACGGCACGCCGATGTTCCGCCTGGTCGAATCCGGCCACGTCGACCCGGCCCGCTACGCCCAGATCGGCCTGCGCGGCTACTGGCCCGGGGAGGAGGAGTTCGGCTGGCAGGCCGAGCGGGGGATTCTCAGCGTCTTCATGCACGAAGTCCATGCCCGGGGGATCGACGTCGCCGTCGAGGGCACCGCCGCCGTGGTCGGCGAGGGTCCGGTCTTCCTCTCCGTCGACATCGACGTGCTCGACCCCGCCTTCGCGCCCGGCACCGGGACCCCCGAGCCGGGCGGGATGACCAGCGCCGACCTGCTCCGTGCCTGCCGCCTGCTCGCCGCTCGCCTTGACGTCGTCGGCGCCGAGATCGTCGAGGTGATCCCGACCGCCGTCGGCTCCGCCGACATCACCTGCCTCACTGCCGAGCGCGTCGTCCGCGAGATCCTCACCGGCATCGCCCTGCGCCGCCGCGGTTAAGCGGCGGAGGCGAGGGCCGCCGGATACTCGGCAACCAGAGCGAGGACTTCGGGGGCGAACTTGGCGATGAAGGCGGGGCCGACGCCACTGATCTCGACCAGGGCGGCGTCGTCGCCGGGGCGGACCGCGGCGATCGCGCCGAGGGTGCGGTTGTTGGCGACGGTGTAGGCGGGCTTGCCGGCGGCGGCCGTCAGGCGCCAGGCCTTGAGCGCCTCGAAGAGCGGCTCGTCGGCGGCGGAGAGATCTGGGGCCGGGGCGGAGGAGCCGCCGGTGCGCTTGGGCTTGCGGATCGCGATCGTCTCCGGGTCCGGCAGCCAGCTCTGCGGTTCGCAGACGTCGCAGCAGCGCTCCAGCGGCGCCCCCGCGGCGCGGTCGCCGAAGTGGTCGAGCAGCGAGCGCCGCCGGCAGGTCCCCGAGTAGATGAAGGCTTTGATCGCGTGGTAGGCAAGCCAGCCGCGCTCGTGGGCGATCGCCAGCTCTGGGTCGCCGGCGCGCTGTTCGTTGAAGCGGACCAGGCGGCCCAGGTCCATCTTCATCGCCAGCAGCACCGCGCGGGCCGGCAGGCCGTCGCGCCCGGCGCGCCCGGCCTCCTGGTAATAGGCCTCGACGCTGGTCGGAATCGCCATGTGCCAGACCGAGCGCACGTTGGATTTGTCGACCCCCATCCCGAAGGCGTTGGTGGCGACGATCACCTCGGCGTCGCCGGTCATGAAGCGGTTCTGGACCGAGGTGCGCTGCTCGGCTTCCATCCCGGCGTGGTAGGGCAGGGCGTCGAGGCCGGCTTCGCGCAGGGTTGCCGCCACCTCGTCGGTGTCCTTGCGGGTGCCGCAGTAGACGATCGCCGGGCGGTTCGCGGGGTCGGCGAGCCCGGCCTCGAGCAGCGCCTGGCGGCGCGCCTTGGAGCCGGTGCCTTCCAGCGGCACCACGTCGAAGGAGAGGTTGGGGCGGTCGAAGCCGGAACGCACCTGCAGCGGCGCCCGCATCCCGAAGCGCTGGGCGATCTCCACCGCGACCGGCTTCGTCGCCGTCGCTGTGCAGGCCATCACCGTCGGCCGCCCGAGCCGGTCGGCGATCTGGGGCAGGCGCAGGTAATCGGGCCGGAAGTCGTGCCCCCACTCGGAGACGCAGTGCGCCTCGTCGACGGCGATCAGGTCGATCCGCCGCTGCGCCAGCGCCTCGAGGAAGAAGTTCGAGGCGAAGCGCTCCGGGGCGCAGTAGACGATCCGCGCCTCGCCGCTGCGGACCTGCTCGAGTGCCCCCCGGGTCGCTTCGGCATCCATGTTCGAGGAGATCATCGCCACCGGGTGCCCGGCGGCCGTCAACCGCTGCCACTGGTCCCGCATCAGCGCGATCAGCGGGCTGACCACGATCGTCAGGTCCTCGGTGGCGAGCCCCGGCAGCTGGTAACAGAGGCTCTTGCCACCCCCCGTGGGCATCACGATCAGCGAATCCCGTCCCTCCAGCGCGGCTTCCACCGCCTCCTTCTGCCCAGGCCGCCAGTGCTCAAAGCCCAGCTTGCCCAGCAACTCGTCCGCTCGTTCGCCAGTCGCGACAGTCATCCCTCCAGGCTAAGCCAAGCCAAGGACGGGCTCTCCCCCCGACAACGCTCTTTCCGCCAGTCGACGGAATACAGAGCCGATGGTGCGAGGGAAGGCCGCTCGATCCTCTACCCGACGATCTGGGCTGGAACCTGCGAGAGCTTTTCGGCCAGGGTGTCGATCACGATCGCCAATTTGCGCGTGTCGGCCGCGGTCAGCTCCGTGTAGCTGACGAACCCATCTCCCCGCCTGTACGGCTTCAGCGCCGCGTAGACCTTGGCGAAGTCCGCTTCGATTTCCTTGGCCAGCTGCGGGTCCTTGGCACTGAGCAGCGGCTCGACCGATTCGAAGGCGACCTGTGCGCCTTCGACGTTGGCCTCGAAGTCGACCAGGTCGATGTGCGAGTAGCGCTCCTCCTCGCCGGTGATCTTCGAGGCCGAGACCTCGCCCAGCAGCTCGTTGGCGCCGTTGGCGATCTGCACCGCCTGCAGGCCCACGCTCTTCACTTTCGACCGCAGTTCCTCGACGTCGGCTTCGAGCTGCTTGGCGACCGGCGCCATGCCCTTGGCGCTGCCTTCTTCCCAGAGCGCTTTCTCGATCCGGTGGAAGCCGCCGAATTCGCTGGCCGGCACGTCATTCGCGCGGGCGTCGATGCGGGGGTCGAGGTCGCCGAAGGACTCGGCCACCGGCTCGATCCGCTCGTAGGGAATGCGGGCGGCGGGGTACAGGGACTTCGCCCTGGCGACGTCGCCGGCGACCACGGCGGCGACGAACGGCTGCGTCTTCGCGACCAGCTCATCGGTGTTTTCCTCCAGGTATCCGCGGTACTGGGCGATCGCCTTTTCGACCTGCGGGGTGCTCTTCGAGTTCAGCTTGCCGCTGACCGTCAGCGTCCCGTCTTCTTCGTCGCCGCCGTTGCAGCGCAGCGTGTATTCGCCTTCCTCCAGGGTCAGCGAGAAGCTGCCGGAGAGGCCTTCGGAGAGATTCTCCTTCTCGCCGAGGATCGTTTCCCCATCGAGGACCTCCATCTCGGTCACCTTGGAGCTGCCGCCGTTTTCGACTTCGAAGTTGATCGGCCCGGCCGGCGCCTTGGCGTCGTGGGGATCGCAGCCGGCGTCGGTCAGCTTGAAGGACATCTTCTTGGCGCCGGTCGGGGTGTCTTCGCTGGAGCCGCAGGCGCTGGCGAAGAGGGCGAGCAGGCCGACGGCGAGGGCGGTCAGCGCGGCGCGGACGGGAAGGCGGTTCATCAGTAGCGGGCTCCTTGGAGAGGTTGCGTGGGACGAGAGTTAGGGCAACCTAACAAAAACCGACAGAAAAAGTCGGAATAGCTCAGCCGAGCAGCGTTTCGCCGACATAGCCGCCCGGCTTGGCCCCCGGCGGCACCGCGAAGACGGCGCTGCCGACGTGGCTGATGTACTCGCCGAGCGCGTCTTGGGAGCCGAGCTGGCGCTGGATCGCGACGAACTGCTTTTCGGGATCGCGCTGGAAGCAGATGAAGAAGAGGCCGGCCTCAAGCTCGCCGAGCCGCTCGTCGACTCCGTCGGTAAACGAGTAGCCGCGGCGCAGGATGCGCTCGCCGTCGTTGGCGGTCGAAGAGGCCAGGCGCACGTGGGCGTCGACCGGGATCAGTGGCTGCCCCCCCTTCTCGGCCTCGAGGTCGAGCGGTTCGAACTCCTCCTGGCCGCCCAGGGGTGCGCCGTGGTACTTGCTGCGGCCGATCGTCCGCTCCTGGTCTTCGAGCGAGGAGCGATCCCATACCTCGAGCAGCATGCGGATCCGGCGCGTGACCATGTAGCTGCCGCCGCGCATCCAGGCCGGGTCGGTGCCGCCGCCGAGCCAGACGAAGCGGTCCATCGCCGCGGTGTCCTCGGCGCGGATGTTGGCCGTGCCGTCCTTGAAGCCCATCAGGTTGCGGGGGGTGGTCTGGCCGCGGGCCGTGCTGGAGGTCCGCCCGAAGCCGAGCTGGGACCAGCGCATCGCCACCGTTCCGCGGCCGATCCGGGCCAGGTTGCGGACGGCGTGGAAGACGACCTGGGGGTCGTCGGCGCAGGCCTGGACGCAGATGTCGCCGCCGCTTTCGAGCGCGACCAGCTCGTCGCCCGGAAGCGGCGGGATCTCGCGCAGCGCCGTCGGGCGCTCGGCGGCCAGGCCCAGTCCCCTGCGTTCGAACAGGCTTGGGCCGAAGCCGAAGGTGATGGTCAGGTTGGAGGCCGGCAGGCCGACCGCCTCGCCGGTGTCGTCGGGCGGTGCCAGCAGCTCGCCGTTAACGTCGCCGATCATCTTGCCGGCGGTCATTTCGGCCGCCGCCACGCTCCACTCGCGCAGCATCTCCCGCAGCTCCGCGCGGTCATCGGTCAGCAGGTCGAAGGAGGCGAAGTGGAGGCGGTCCTGGGCCGGGGTTTCGACCCCCGCCTGGTGCTCGCCGTAGAAAGGGACGCTGCCGGAGCCCTCGCCACTTGCTTCGGCCGAGTCCTGCCCGACCACGTAGCCGATGCCACCGATGCCGATGCCGGCGGCGCCGATGCCGGCGGACGCCAGTAGGCGGCGGCGGGATATCGGCGTCATCGGCAGCTTGGTGAGAGGGTCAAGCCGGGTTGCCGGCGGGCGCGCCCTGGCGGCCGACGGCGCGGCTTGGGCGGCGGCGCCCGCGGAGGCGGTCCGGCCAGAGGACGTAGAGCGCCATCGGCACCGCGTAGAGGCCGTAGACCAGCACCTCGATCACGGTCGGGCTCGGCTGCAGGCCCAGCATCCCGGTCAGCAGCGAGCCGGAGACCGTCCCCGGCTGGACCAGCCAGGAGAGGTCGAGCGCCTGGCCCTGCAGGCCGTTGATCCAGCCCGCCTCGTGGGCGGTGTGGGCGGCGGTCGCCAGCAGCCCGGCGGCGACGAAGACGAGGACCAGGCCGGTGACGCGGAAGAACTTGGTCAAGTTGATGCGGATGCCGCCGCGGTAGAGGCCGAGCCCGATCGCGACCGCGGCGACCAGCCCGAGCACGGCCCCGGCGCCGGCGGCCGTGGTGTCGGTCGCGTCCTGGAAGGCGGCGAGCAGGAAGACCGAGGTCTCGAAGCCCTCGCGGAGGACGGCGAGAAAGGCCATCCCGACCAGCGCCATGGTCGAGCCGGCGGCGAGTGCCGAGGCGGCGTCGCCTTCGAGCGTGGCTTTGATGCCGCGGGCGTGGCGGCGCATCCAGATAATCATGTAGGAGATCGTCGAGACGGCGATCAACCCGACGATCGTCTCCAAGCCCTCCTGCTGCTGCTGCGGCAGTTGCTGCCCGATTACTTCGAGCAGGACGGCGACACCGGTGCAGAGGACGATCGCGACTCCGACCCCGATCCACATCTGCCGCATCGCGTCGGAGCGGCCCTCCTTGACCAGGAAGGCGGCGATGATGCCGACGATGAGAGAGGCCTCGACGCCCTCTCGCAGAGTGATGACGAAAGTGGGGATCATGGTTAGGCAGCCCTAATTAGGCGGCCCAAAACCTAGCACGACGCTAGGCAATGAGTCTCAGGGCAGCCAGGGCTCGGACCAGTGGGCGATGCCGCGGGTCAGATCGCTCGCCTGCTTGGGCCCCCAGGTGCCGGGGGCGTAGGGGAGGACCGGGCCCGGTTCGTCGAGCAGCGGCTGGACCACGCGCCAGGTCTCTTCGACGGCGTCCTGGCGGGTGAAGAGGGTGTGGATGCCGTCGAGCGCGTCGCCGAGCAGGCGCTCGTAGGGCTCGGGGTCCTCGCCCGGCTCTTTCTCGAAGAGCACCTCGAGGTCGGCCGGCTCGAACGCCTCTTCGCCGGCCTGCTTTGCATAGAGCCGCATCCGCGAGCCCGGCACGGGCTCGATCCGGATCGTCATCTTGTTCGGTTCCGGTGTCCTGCCGTGGCCGATCCCGAGGCTGGGCGGCCGCTTGAAGACGATCGTCACCTCACTCGACTTGGCCGGCATGCACTTGCCGGCGCGGATGAAGAAGGGGACGCCGCTCCAGCGCCAGTTGTCGACCTCGAGCTCGACCGCGGCGAAGGTCTCGGTCTGCGAGCCCGGCGCTACGTCCTTGACGTCGAGGAAGCCTTCGTACTGGCCGCGCACGTAGCGCTTCGGGTTGGCCGCCCGCATCGCCTTGAAGAATTCGAGCTTCTTGTCGCGGATCGAGTCGTGGTGGTTGCCGGTTGGCGGCCCCATCCCGACCAGGGCCAGCACCTGCAGGGCATGGTTCTGGATCACGTCGCGCATCGCCCCGACTTCGTCGTAGAAGCGGCCGCGGTCGTCGACCCCGAAGTTCTCGGCGATCGTCATCTGCACGTGGGAGACGTGGGAGCGGTTCCAGACCGGCTCCAGGATCGAGTTGACGAAGCGCAGGTAGGTGATGTCCATCACCGGCTCCTTGCCGAGGTAATGGTCGATACGCAGGATCTGGTCCTCGGTCAGGACCGCGCAGAGCTCGGCGTTGAGCGCCCGGGCCGACTCGAGATCGTGGCCGAAGGGCTTCTCGATGACGACGTGGGCGTTCTCCGTGAGGCCGGCCCTGCCGAGGCCGTCGACCACGGTGCCGAACAGCGAAGGAGGGACCTCCAGGTAGAAGACGGGGCTCTTGGCATCGCCGAGCGCCTTGCCGACGCGCTCGAAGGTGGCGGCGTCCGCGTAGTCGCCCTGTACGTAGGAGAGGCGGGCGGCGAGGCGCTTGAAGACCTCCTCGTCGGGCTTGGAGACGGTCGCCTGGATCGAGTCGTGGGCGTGCCGGCGCAGCTGCTCGTCGTCCCACTCGTCGATCGCGACGCCGACGATCGGGCAGTCGAGCTTGCCGCGGGCCTCGAGCCGGTAGAGCGCCCGGAAGGTCATTTTCTTCGCCAGGTCACCACTGATGCCGAAGATCGCCAGCACGTCGGCGGCGGTATCGGTGTGGGTGGGTGCGACCTTGGCCATCGGTGCGGGAGGCTATCGCTCGCGTGCCCCGGCGAGGAGCGGTCGTAGTGCCTAGGATGGCTCAGCGGGCTCGCCCGCTCGACCGGTCACCTGCAGCGTCTACCAGTGGAGGTTGTGATGGAACTCGGAATCGTCGGCCTCGGACGCATGGGCGCCAACATGGCCCGCCGCCTGATGAAGGACGGCCACAAGATCGTCGCCTACGACGTCAACCCCGACGCGGTCGCGACGTTGGCCGGAGAGGGAGCGGAGGGCGCCTCCTCACTGGAGGACCTGGCTTCGAAGCTGAGCGCGCCGCGCTCGGTCTGGGTAATGGTGCCGGCCGGCGAGATCACCGAGTCGACCGTGGACGCGGTCGCCGCGGTGCTCGACGCCGGCGACGCGATCGTCGACGGCGGCAACTCCTATTACCGTGACGACATCCGCCGCGCCGCCAAGGTCGGCGAGCAGGGGATCGACTACGTCGACTGCGGCACCAGCGGCGGCGTCTTTGGGCTCGAGCGCGGCTACTGCCTGATGATCGGCGGCCCTGACGGCGCCGTCGAGCGGCTCGACCCGATCTTTGCCACCCTGGCCCCGGGGGTGGAGTCGGCCGAGCGCACCCCGGGCCGCTCCGGCGAGGTCTCCGAGTCCGAGAACGGCTATCTGCACTGCGGCCCCAACGGCGCCGGCCACTTCGTGAAGATGGTCCACAACGGGATCGAGTACGGGGTGATGGCCGCCTACGCCGAGGGCTTCAACATCCTCAAGAACGCCAACGCCGGCAAGGTCCAGCGCGAGGCCGACGCCGAGACGGCGCCGATGGAGGAGCCCGAGTACTACCAGTACGACCTCGACCTGCCCGAGGTCGCCGAGGTCTGGCGGCGGGGCAGCGTGATCGGCTCCTGGCTGCTCGACCTGACCGCCGCCTCGATGCAGGAATCGCCCGACCTGGCCGACTTCGCCGGCCGCGTCTCCGACTCCGGCGAGGGGCGCTGGACCTCGATCGCGGCGATCGACGAGGGCGTGCCGGCGCCGGTCCTGACCTCGGCCCTGTACGAGCGCTTCTCCTCGCGCGGCAACGACGACTTCGCCGACAAAGTGCTCTCCGCCATGCGCAAACAGTTCGGTGGCCACGACGAGAAGACGAGCTAGGGGTCCCGGCGATGACCGCGAAGCTCGAGGTCGTCGCCGATGAGAGGGCGGCGGCGAGGCGAGCCGCCGAGCTGATCGCCGCGGCCGGCGCTGCCGCGGCGGCCGCGCGCGGCCCCTTCGCAATGGCGATGAGCGGCGGCCGCTCGCCCTGGGCGATGCTGGCGATCCTCGGCGAACTCGACGAGATGCCGTGGGAGGCGACCGAGCTGTTCCAGGTCGACGAGCGGATCGCCTCGCCCGGCAGCGAGGACCGCAACCTCACCCACATGGTGCTCGGCCTCTCGATGGACCACCAGCCGGCGCTGCGCCCGATGCCGGTCACCCAGCGCGACCTCGAGGCCGCCGCCCGCGAATACGAAAGCTCACTGCCCGAGCGTCTCGACCTCGTCCACCTCGGCCTCGGCCCCGACGGCCACACCGCCTCGCTGGTCCCCGGCGACTCCGTCCTCGAGGTCACGGACCGCCGCGTCGCTCTGACCGGCGGCGAGTACCAGGGCCACTCGCGGATGACCCTCGCCTACCCGGCGATCGACTCCGCCCGCCAGATCCTCTGGCTGGTCACCGGCGCCGAAAAGCGCAAGCCGCTGGCGAAGCTCCTCGCCGGCGACGACTCGATCCCCGCGGGCCGGGTCCAGAACGACGAGATGATCGTCGTCGCTGACGAGGCGGCGGCCGGCGAGGAGGCATCCCAGTAGCGATTGTTAGCGAATACGCTAACATTTATGCATGACCGATCCGGAGTATTCGCCGGTGCCAACCTCGACGATTTCGCTGATTGGCGAGATCCAGCGCCGCAGTGGCCTCAGCCAGGCAGAGCTGGCGCGGCGGGCCGGCGTCCCACGGTCGGTTCTCAATGCGTACCTGCGCGGGGGGCGGGAGCCGGGGTCGGACACTCTGCTGCGAATCGCCGCGGCAGCGGGCCTGAATCTTCGGGTCGACCGCCGCAGGCCGCCGGTCGACCCCGATCGCGCAAGCCGCATTCTCGTGCAGGTGCTCGAGCTGGCGGAGGCCCTGCCGTTTCGTCCGCGTGAGGAGATGGAGTTTCCGCCGCTGGCGGAACGTCTTGCCAGGAAGCCCGTGACAGCGTGAGTGAGCTCGTGGACAAGCTTTTCGCCGTGCACGACGCGCTCAAAGCGGAGTCCCTGCCGCATGCTTTTGGCGGCGCGATAGCCCTTGCCTACTGCGTCGAAGAGCCGCGAGGCACGCGGGATCTCGACGTGAACATCTTCTGCGATGCCGCCGCTGCGGAGCGGGTGTTGAAGGCTTTGCCAGAAGGAGTGAGGGTCGGTGCAGATGATGTGCGGCGGGTCAAGCGCGACGGTCAGGCGCGTCTCTTCTGGGACGGTGTTCCGATCGATGTCTTCCTCAACAACCTCCCGCTCCATGAGGATGTTGCAATGGCGGTCGTCTGGGTGACGCTGGAGGGTCGGAAGGCACCGGTGCTCGATTGCGCCTCGCTGGTTCTCTTCAAGTCCTTCTTCGATCGGACCAAGGACTGGGGTGACATCGAGGCGGTGGCATTGGCTACTCCGGAGGACATTAAGAGCGCGGCCCGTACGCTTGCGGCTCTGGTCGGCGAGGAGGACGCGTCCTACAAGCGACTGGACGCGATCCGCTCCACCAATCCCGCCTGAACTCTGCCGCGCTCAGGCGGCGGCGTCGAGCGAGACGGCGTGGTTGGCGACGATCGTGCCCTCGGGGTCCCACTGCCGCTTCACCTCGGCCAGGCGGGCGCAGGTCTCGGCGGGCAGGATCGCGTCGGTGTCGCAGGGACGCTCGGCGAAGTTGAAGTAGCCGCCGTCGGCCAGCCACGGGGCCATCTCCTCGTCGAAGCGGTCGAGATGGCCCTCGATCGCCTGGCCCAGCTCCGGTGTCATCGGTAGGCCGATGCCGAGCATCACGAAGGCGGCGTCGAGATGGGAGAGGGCGCCGCCGTCGGGGTCCGGCCGTCCCAGGGCCCCGCCCAGCTGGCGCAGCTCGGCCAGCAGCAGCGGCGAGTCCTGCGGGTCGCCCAGTTCGGTGAAGACGTCCACCGCCTCGTCGGGGAGCTCGCGGATCGCCTTGTGGTGCCCGAGCCCCGGCACCGGCTGCTCGGGATCCATGTGGATCCTGCAGAGGCCTTCGGCGGGGATCTGCCCGAAGGTGTCGATCATCGGCTCGCCGAGGCTCGCCCGCAACGGCGCGATCGCTGCCTCGCCCTCCGACTGGCTGCCGATGAAGGCGCCGTCGATGGTCAGCAGCGGGGTGTTGCGCAGAGGCTCGGGGACGTCGGGCACGTCGGGCGGGCGGATGAAGCGGACCACCGAGGTGACGTCCTCGCTGACGCTCGCCGCCCAGTCGCGGTAGACGCGCACCCCCTCGGCGCCCAGCGCCGCGGGGTAGAGGAGGGCGCCGGCGTAGATGTCGGCGATCGGGACCAGGTCGAGGTGCAGTGCGGTGACGATCGCGTAGCCACCGCCACCGCCGCGGAGCGCCCAGAAGAGGTCAGGCTCGTTCTCGCCGTCGACCGTCCGCGCCTCGCCGTCGGCACTGACCAGCTCGATCGCGCGGACGCGGTTGCAGGCGAAGCCGTAGCGGCGCCCCAGCCAGCTGAGCCCGCCGCCGAGTGTGTAGCCGATCACGCCCACGTCCGGGGAGGAGCCGGGAAGCGAGCTGAGGCCGTGTGCCTGTGCGGCTTCGCTCAGCTCCAGAACCAGCACGCCCGCCTCGACCCGGGCGGTCTGGGCGCTGGGGTCGACCTCGATTCCGCGCATCCGCTCGGTCTTGAGCAGGATCGTTTCATCGAGAGGGCCGAGAGCAACCGCGCCGTGGCCAGTCCCCTGCGCGGCGACCCTGAGGTCGTGCGCGGCGGCGAAGCGGACCGTCCTGGCGACATCCTTGGCACTCTCGACGAAGGCAACCGCGCTCGGGCGCTGGTCGGCTGCCAGGTTCCAGGCGGCGCGCGCCTCGTCCCAGCCGGAGTCGGTCGGTACGGCGACGTGGCCGTCGATCTTCAGTCCCGTGAGGTCAGTCATTGGCGGCACCCTTTCGTCTTCGTGGTTGCGTTCATATCTTTCAGTCGGCGCGAAGGTTTGGGCGTTCGACCGAGTCGCCGCGGCCGATGAACAGCTCGCTCACCATCGCCGGCGGGAAGAGGCCGTGGGCGGCGACGCCGGGGTCGGCCTCGAGCCGGGCGGCGAGCTCGGCGGGGTCGCCGATCGCCCCGCGGTAGTCGGCGATCGTGCCGGCGTCGGGGCTAGGGGGGACGTCGCGCAGCTCGACCTCGGGGCCGAGCCGGGCCAGGGTCGAGGCGATGCCGAAAGCGAAGAGCTCCAGCGGCACCGGGCCGCGCAGGGCGTCGACCGGCTTGCTGGAGTCGGCGATGACGACGAAGCGCTCGGCCGCGGCGGCGACGATCTTCTCGCGCAGGTGGGCGGCGCCGCCGCCCTTGATCAGCCAACCGTCGGGGGTGACCTCGTCGGTGCCGTCGATGGCGATGTCGAGGCGCCGCAGGGAGTTGAACTGCTCGATCGGGATTCCCAGCTCGCGTGCCTGCTCTTCGGTCGCCACCGAAGTGGCGACGCAGCGGATCCCGGTGACGCCGCGGGCGGCGATCGCCGGCAGCAGGTGCGCGACCGTCGAGCCCGTCCCCAGGCCCACGGTCATCCCGTCTTCGACCAGCTTCGCGGCGGCCTCGGCCGCCAGCCGCTTCTCGTCGTCAGCCCCGGGCACGGGCTGGACTTTATCCTCGCTTGCAATGGATGCACGGCTGTGGTTGACGGGTGATGGCGGCGCGCCGCGGTCGGTGGCGCTGAGTGGGGAGCTGACGGTCGTCGGGCGCTCGCCGGAGGCGGACGTGCAGCTCGAGGACGAGGCGGTGTCCTGGAACCACCTGGAGATCGAGCGGCGCGGCGACGTCCTGATGGCGACCGACCTCGACAGCCGCAACGGCACCGCGCTGAACGGCGAGCCGCTGGACCGGCCCCGGCGGCTGCGCGACGGCGACACGCTGATCGTCGGCGGCCACCGGCTCGAAGTCTCGACCGGGCCGGCGACGCCGATCGGGGCGACGGTGCCGAGCAGTGCGCCGTCGATCGGCCTCAGCGAGGAGGAGCGCGCCACGGCGCGCGCCCTGGTCGCCCCCTACCGCAGCGAGGGCGCCTTCGCCGGCCGTCCCGCCACCCGCGCCGAGATCGCGGAGGCCCTGAACGTCAGCGAGCGCACCGCCCAGCGCCGCCTCGACTCCCTCGCCGCCAAGCTCGACGTTCCCGGCGATGCCGGCCGCGACCGCCCCCGCCAGATCGCCGCCCGAGTCATCGAGCTCGGCCTCGATCGCTGACCTGCGCGCCGATGGGCCTATTTCCCTCCATATAAGGGTGTTTGAGGCCCGTCGGCCCCATCGGGTGGCTCGGTGCGGGACAGGGGTGGCCCGGTGGGGGGCGAGGGTGGCGTTGGCGCGTGCGGTCGCGGCGCGCAGGATCGGTTGGCACGTTCAAACCGACCGAAAGGGAGCCATGAGCTTTCGACGCATCCTCATCTCACTGTTCGCGGCAATCGCCGCACTCGCCATCCCGACCGCCGCCTCGGCCGCCACCCCGGCACTTGTCTTCTCCAAGGTGACGACGCAGCGGCACGGCTCCGAAACTCTCCAGGACGGCGGCCTCTACGCGGCGCGGGGGCAGCACGTCAGCCAGTTGACCGACAATCCCGCCGACGCCGAACCAGCCTTCTCCCCAGACGGCGACACGATCGCCTTCGTCCGCGACGGCGACCTCTACACGACGCGGCCCGACGGCACCGGCGAGCGGGCGCTGACCAGCGGCGCCGAGCTCGACTCACGGCCGCAGTTCTCCGTCGACGGCCGCACGATCGTCTTCGAGCGCGGCGCCGGGCCGGGCGCCCCGCGCGACCTCTATGCGATCGGAGCCCGCGGTGGCGGCCTGCACGCCCTCGCGCCCTCGGCTGCGGACGAGCACGAAGCCTCGCTCTCGCGCAACGGCAAGACGGTCGCTTTCGTCCGCAGCACGGCGGATGCCCGCGGCGGCAGCCGCGACGCGATCTTCTCGGTCCGCCTCAACGGCGCCGGCCTGACCCGTCTCAGCAGGGGCACGGATGACGCCTTCGCCCCGCACTACTTCGCCGGCGGGATCGTCTTCGACCGTGGCGAGAGCAGCGAGGGGCCGAGCGGCTTCTCCGACATCTACGCGATGGCGGCCGATGGGGCCGCGCCGCACAAGCTGGTCGGCGGCGCCAGCTCCGTCTACCTGGAGGACGTCTCCGCCGACGGCCGGACGATGCTGTTCAGCCGCTACGAGAGCCTCTGCGAGAAGGCGATCGCCGGCGGCGCGCCGCACAAGATCGGCCCGCTCCCGACCGGCGTCGAGACGCAGGCGCGGTTCTCGCCCAGCGGCCGCCAGGTCGCGGTCCGCACCGAGAGCTACGACAGCTCCTCGGACTCCGCGCAGCGCCTCTACACGCTCGACGTTCGCCGCGGCTTCGAACTCGGCGAACTCGCCCAGGCCGAAGAGGGCGAAGGCCCGTCGGCCGAGATCGGCGACGGATTCGCCTGGCAGCCGGTCGCCCACGGCGCCTACTGACGCGCTCCGTCCCCCACACGGCGATATAACCGCCGTGTGGGGGAACCGTCCATCGGATCGACGCTCGCGGGATACCGGATCGAGGCGCTGATCGCGCGGGGCGGAATGGGCGTCGTCTACCGGGCGACGCACCTCGGCCTGGAACGGCCGGTGGCGCTGAAGGTGATCTCCCGCGAGCTGGCCGATCGCGACGGCTTCCGCGAGCGCTTCCTGCGCGAGTCCCGCCTCGCCGCCAGCCTCGACCACCCGGCTGTGGTGCCGGTCTACGACTCACGCGAGGTCGATGGCGAGCTGATCGTGGCGATGCGCCTGGTCGCGGGCGGTGACCTGCGCAAGCTGATCGACCGCGACGGGCCGCTGCAGCCGCGACGGGCGATCGCCCTGCTCGGCCAGGTCGGAGAAGCGCTCGACGCCGCCCACGCCGCCGGCATCGTCCACCGCGACGTCAAGCCGCACAACGTCCTTATAGAGGGAGAGCGCGCCTTCCTCTCCGACTTCGGTCTCGCCAAGGCGCTGGGGGACAGCGGTGCCGCCAGCGGCAACTCGGTGGTCGGCACCGCCCAGTACATGTCGCCCGAGCAGTGGCGTGGAGGGGCGGCGGGACCGGCCGCCGACATCTACTCGCTCGGCTGCGTCCTCTACGAGGCGCTGACCGGGATCGCGCCCTTCGCGCGCAAGGACGCCGACACCGAGCCGGAGATCCCGGCGGGGCTGGAGGCGGTGATCGAGCGCGCCGTCGCCAAGGATCCCGCCGATCGCTACCCGAGCGCCGGAGCGCTGATCGCCGCCGCCCGCGAGCGGCAGAGCGGCGAGCTGGCGGCGACGCAGGTGCTCTCGGAGTCGGCGGAGCGCCCGACCGACCCGATTCGCGGCGTCCCCGGCTTCGGCCCCTTGCGCGGCGGGCGACTGCAGTGGGCGGGTGCCGGGGTGGTGGTGGCCGTCGCCATCGTCGTGCTCGCGGTCGCCTTGCTCGGCGGGGGCAGCGGCGTCGACGTCTCCGCGCCGATCCCGGTCGGCGCCGCGCCGTTGCGCCTCGCCGCCTCCACCGAAGCGATCTGGGTGACGAGTGAACCCGACGGCACCCTGACCCGCCTCGACCCGGCGAGCGGCGACCCGGTCGGCAGGCCGCTGGGGCTCGGCGCCGGGATCTCCGCCGTCGCCGTCGGCGCCGGCTCGGTCTGGGTCACCGACCCGCCGCGCGGCACCGTGCTGCGGGTCGATCCGGCCACCGCCAAGCTCATCGACACGATCGACGTCGGCGGCAAGCCCGGCCCGATCGCCTTTGGCGCCGGCCGCGTCTGGGTCGCCGACGAAGCGGGCGCCGGGATCTCCGCGATCGACGCCAGGGGTGGGGAGGTCTACCGCCGTGGCCTGGTCCCACACGCGGCGCCACTGCGGCTGGCGGTGGGTGCCGGTGGGCTCTGGGCGAGCAGCAACTCGACCGGAGCCGTGCGCCGCATCGACCTTGGCAGCCTCGACCACGGCGCCCCGATCCCGGTCGGCCGCGGCCCCGCCGGCGTCACCGTCGCCCGGGGCCTGGTCTGGGTCGCCAACAGCCGCGGCGACACCGTCACCCGGGTCGACCCTTCGATCCATTCCATTGTCGGCGACCCGATCGAGGTCGGTGGCAGTCCCGGCGGCATCGACGCCGGCACCGAAGCGGTCTGGGTTGCCAGCGGCGACGAGGACACCGTCACCCGGCTCGACCTCGAGAGCGGCGAGCCGATCGGCTCGCCGATCGGCGTCGGCAGCGAACCGGGAGCCGTGGCCGTCGGCGCCACCGCGGTCTGGGTCGCCGACAACGGCGAAGGCGCCGTCACCCGCATCGAACCCTGACGCCGACGGACCTGAAACGGGCCATATGTCCCGAAATCGGCCCACCGGCCGGTTGTGGTTAGGATCGGACACGCGCTATGGCCCAGGACATCGACCAGCTCGCCATCAACACGATTCGCACGCTCTCGATCGACGCGGTCGAGAAGGCAAATTCGGGGCATCCGGGGACGCCGATGTCGCTGGCGCCGGTCGCCTACGAGCTCTGGCAGAACCACCTGCGCTACGACCCCGCCGACCCGGTCTGGCCCAACCGCGACCGCTTCGTGCTCTCGGCCGGCCATGCCTCGATGCTGCTCTACTCGGTGCTCCACCTGGCCGGGGTCCGCCGCGTCGACGCCGACTACGAGGTGCTCGACGAGCCGGCGGTCAGCCTGCACGAGATCGAAGAGTTCCGCCAGCTGCACTCGCGCACCCCCGGTCACCCCGAGTACCGCTGGACCTCCGGGGTCGAGACGACCACCGGCCCGCTCGGCCAGGGGATCGCGACCTCGGTCGGGATGGCGCTGGCCTCCAAGTGGCAGGCCGAGCACTTCAACACGCCGGAGGCGACTCTCTTCGACTTCGACGTCTACGCGATTGCGGGCGATGGCTGCCTGATGGAGGGCGTCTCCCACGAGTCGGCCTCGCTTGCGGGCCACCTCAAGCTCGACAACCTCTGCTGGCTTTACGACAACAACCACATCACGATCGATGGCGCCACCAACCTCGCCTACGACGACGACGTGCTGAGCCGCTTCGAGGGCTACGGCTGGAACGTGCTGCGGGTCGGCGACGCCAACGACGCGGCGCTGCTCTCGCGCGCCTTCGACGAGTTCAAGGCCGAGACCGGGCGTCCCACGCTGATCGTCATCGACAGCCACATCGGCTGGGGCTCTCCGAACAAGCAGGACACTGAGTCCGCCCACGGCGAACCGCTCGGGGAGGAGGAGGTCAGGCTCACCAAGCGCGCCTACGGCTGGCCCGAGGACGCCCAGTTCCTCGTCCCCGACGGCGTCATGGAGCGCTTCGCCGACGGCGTCGGCAAGCGTGGCGCCGAGCTGCGGGCCGCCTGGGAGCAGACGCTCTCCACTTATAAGGGGACCAACGCGGCGCTGGCGACCGAGATCGAGCAGATGCAGCACCGCGAGCTGCCCGACGGCTGGGACGACGCGATCCCCTCCTTCGAGGCCGACGAAGAGAAGGGCCTGGCCACCCGCAAGGCCTCGAACAAGGTCCAGAACGCGATCTCCGAGCGGGTGCCGTGGATGATCGCCGGCTCCGCCGACCTGACCGACTCGACCTCGGTCCGCCTCACCTTCGACGGCGCGGTCAACTTCGAGCCGGGCAGCTTCAACGGCCGCCAGATCCATTACGGGATCCGCGAACACGCCGCCGCCGCCTGCTGCAACGGCCTCTCGCTCTCGAAGCTGAAGCCGCTCTGGTCGACCTACCTCACCTTCTCCGACTACGGCCGCGGCTCGATCCGGCTCTCGGCGCTGATGGAGCTGCCGGTCATCCACCTCTTCACCCACGACTCGATCGGGCTCGGCGAGGACGGTCCGACCCACCAGCCGATCGAGCAGCTCGCCTCGCTGCGGGCGATGCCGCACCTCGACGTGATCCGGCCCGCCGACGCCAACGAGGCCGCCGAGGCCTGGCGGGTCGCCGTCAACCGCACCCACAACCCGGTCGCGCTCGTGCTGACCCGCCAGACCGTGCCGATCTTCGACCGCTCCCGCTACGCCTCGGCGGAGGGCCTGCAGCGTGGCGGCTACGTGCTCGCCGACTGCGAGGGCGAGCCGGAGCTGATCCTGATCGCAACCGGCAGCGAGGTCCAGCTCGCGCTCGGCGCCCACGAGACGCTGATCGGCGAGGGCATCCGCTCGCGCGTCGTCAGCCTGCCCTGCTGGGAGATCTTCGACCGCCAGGATCAGCAGTACCGCGACGGGGTGCTGCCGCCCGCGGTGACCGCCCGGGTCGCGATCGAGGAGGCCGCGACGCTGGGCTGGGAGCGCTACGTCGGCATCGCCGGGAAGATCATCGGCATGACCACCTTCGGCCAGTCGGCCCCGTTCGCGGACGTCGAGGCGGAGTTCGGGTTCACCCCGGACAAGGTCGCCGAGGTGGCGCGCGAGGTCGCGGGAGGCGCGGCCAAAAAATCATCGACGACCTGAGGAGGTCCCTCGTGAAGGCAACCGCACGACTGCACGAGGTGGGCCAGAGCCTCTGGCTCGACAACATCACCCGCACGATCCTCGGCGACGGCACCCTGCAGGGCTACGTCGACGAGCTCTCGGTCACCGGTCTGACCTCGAACCCGACGATCTTCGACAAGGCGATCTCCGGCGGCGACGCCTACGACGAGCAGATCGCCGAGCTCAGCTCCTCCGCCGGCCTCGGTGAGGGCCCTGGCGCCAACGCCGACGAGGACGTCTTCTTCGAGCTGGCGCTGGCCGACCTGCGCGACGCCGCCGACCTCTTCGCCGGCGTGCACGAGCGCACCGACGGGATCGACGGCTTCGTCTCGCTCGAGGTCTCGCCGCTGCTCGCCGACGACGCCGCGGCGACGATCGCCCAGGCCGCCGCGCTCCACGCCAAGGCCGAGCGCTCCAACCTCTTCATCAAGATTCCCGGCACCGAGGCCGGCTGCGAGGCGATCGAGGAGTCGATCTTCGCCGGGATCCCGATCAACGTCACCCTGCTCTTCGACGACAAGCAGTACCTGGCCGCCGCCGAGGCCTACATGCGCGGTGTCGAGCGGCGGATCGAGGCCGGGCTGGACCCCGCCGTCGCCTCCGTCGCCTCGATCTTCATGAGCCGCTGGGACGTCGCCGTCGCCGAAGAGGTGCCGGAGGGGCTGAAGAATCGGCTCGGGATCGCCGTCGGCGGCCGCGCCTACGTCGCCTACCGCGAGCTGCTGCAATCCGACCGTTGGCTGCGGCTGATGAACGAGGGCGCCCGCCCACAGCGGCTGCTCTGGGCCAGCACCGGGACCAAGGACCCCGACGCCTCCGACACGCTCTACATCGAGGCCTTCGCCTCCCCCTTCACCGTCAACACGATGCCGGAGCCGACCCTCAAGGCCTTCGCCGACCACGGCGAGGTCGGCGACCTGATGCCGGCCGACGGCGGCAACTCCGAGCAGGTGCTGAGGGAGTTCGGGGACGCCGGCATCGACGTCGGCGCGCTGGCGGCCCGGCTGCAGACCGAGGGCAAAGAGAGCTTCAACAAGTCCTGGGAAGAGCTGCTGAAGTCGATCCAGGACCAGCGCGGGAGCGGCTCGGAGTGAGCGAGCCGACGCTGCGGAGCGCACCCGCCTGGGGCGACCTCCAGGCGCACTACGAGAAGATCCGCGGCACCCATCTGCGCGAGCTGTTCGCCGCCGACGGCGAGCGCGGCGAGCGCCTGGTCGCTGACGGCGCCGGCCTCTTCCTCGACTTCTCGAAGAACCGGGTCACCGACGAGACGCTGCTGCTGCTCGGTGAGCTGGCCCGCGAGCGCGGGGTGGAGGCGCGCCGGGAAGCGATGTTCGAAGGCGAGCACATCAACGTCTCCGAGGACCGCGCCGTCCTCCACGTGGCGCTGCGGATGCCGCGCAACCGCTCGCTGGTCGTCGACGGGGTGGACGTGGTCAAGGAGGTCCACGAGACGCTCGACCGCATGGGCGACTTCTGCGAGCGGGTCCGCTCCGGGGAGTGGAAGGGCCACACCGGCAAGCCGATCCGCAACGTCGTCAACATCGGCATCGGCGGCTCCGACCTCGGCCCGGTGATGGCCTACGAGGCTCTGCGCCACTACAGCCGCCGCGAGATGACCTTCCGCTTCGTCTCCAACGTCGACGGCACCGACTTCGCCGAGAAGACCCGTGACCTCGACCCCGAGCAGACGCTCTTCGTGATCTCCTCGAAGACCTTCACGACGCTGGAGACGATGACCAACGCTGTTAGCGCCCGCGAGTGGCTCCTGTCCTCGCTGGCCGGGCTCGGCGGTGACGACGCCGCTGTCGCCAAGCACTTCGTCGCCGTCTCCACCAACGCCGGCGAGGTCGCCAAGTTCGGCATCGACACCGACAACATGTTCGGCTTCTGGAATTGGGTGGGCGGCCGCTACTCGATGGACTCGGCGATCGGCCTCTCGACCATGCTGGCGATCGGCCCGGCCCGCTTCGCCGAGATGCTGAGCGGCTTCCACGCCATGGACGAGCACTTCCGCGAGACACCGGCCGGCGCCAACCTGCCGATGCTGATGGGCCTGCTCTCGGTCTGGTACTCCGACTTCTTCGGCGCCCAGACCAGCGGCGTCTTCCCCTACGACCAGTACCTGCACCGCTTCCCGGCCTACCTGCAGCAGCTGACGATGGAGTCCAACGGCAAGCACGTCACCGTTGACGGCGCCCATGTTGACTACGAGACCGGGGCGATCTACTGGGGCGAGCCGGGGACCAACGGCCAGCACTCCTTCTACCAGCTGATCCACCAGGGCACGCGCCTGATTCCCTGCGACTTCATCGGCTTCTTCAACTCCAACAACCCGCTCGGTCGCCACCACGACCTGCTGATGTCCAACGTCTTCGCCCAGGGCGAGGCGCTCGCCTTCGGCAAAACGGCTGAGCAGGTGCGTGAGGAGGGGACGGCGGAGGCGGTCGTGCCGCACCGGGTCATGGAGGGCAACCGCCCCTCGAACACGATCCTCGCCGAGCGCCTCGACCCGGAGACCCTGGGCGCCCTGGTCGCCCTCTACGAGCACAGCGTCTTCACCCAGGGGGCGATCTGGGGGATCGACTCCTTCGACCAGTGGGGGGTCGAGCTGGGCAAGGTCCTGGCCGTGGCGATCATCCCCGAGCTGGAGTCCGGCGAGGAGCCGAAGCTCCACCACGACAGCTCCACCAACGCGCTGATCAAGCGCTACCGGCACGCCCGGCGCGGGGAATAGGCTCCGCCGATGTTCCCGTCCGACGCGCTCCCACTGGCCGCGTCGGCATCCAACCTGCTCGCCGCCCGCGAGCAGATGGCCTTCACGCTCGGCTTCCACATCGTCCTCTCCTGCCTCGGGGTGGCGCTGCCGGCGACGATCCTGGTCGCCAACTACCTGGGGCTGAAGCGCGGCGACAAGGACGCGATGGAGCTGGCGCGGCGCTGGTCGAAAGCGATGGCGGTCACCTTCGCGGTCGGCGCCGTCACCGGCACCGTGCTCACCTTCGAGTTCGGGCTGCTCTGGCCGCGCTTCATGGACCGCTTCGGGGCGGCCTTCGGGATCGCCTTCGGGATCGAGGGGATCTTCTTCTTCCTCGAGGCGATCTTCCTGGCGATCTACATCTACGGCTGGAAGCGGCTCAGTGGCTGGGCCCACTTCTGGGCCGGGGTGCCGATGTTCGTGACCGGGATCGGCGGCGCCTTCGCCGTCGTCGCCGCCAACTCCTGGATGAATCAGCCCCAGGGCTTCACGCTGAACGCTGCCGGCAAGGTCGTCGACACCGAACCGCTGAAGGTGCTGATTAACCCGGCGACCGGCTACGAGGTGCCGCACATGATCCTCGCCGCCTACATGGTCGTCGGCTTCCTGGTCGCCTCGATCTACGCGGTCGGGATGCTGAAGGGGCGGCGTGACCGCCTGCACCGGCTGGGGTTGCTGATCCCCCTGACGATCGGCCTCATCGCGACCCCGATCCAGCTCTTCGTCGGCGACACCGCCGCCCGCGCCGTCGCCGACCACCAGCCGGCCAAGTTCGCCGGCATGGAGTGCATCCAGAAGACCGGCGGGCACCAGACCGAGTACCTCGGCGGCATCTGCACCGAAAGCGGCGTCAAGGCCGCGATCCCGATTCCCGACCTCGACTCCTTCCTGGTCGGTTTCCACGCCGACACCAGGGTGACCGGCCTGAACAGCATCCCCAAGGACGAACAGCCGCCCGCCAACACCCTGCTGCACCTCGCCTTCGACGCGATGGTCGGGATCGGCACCGCCCTGCTCGGGCTTGGTCTCTGGCTGCTCTTCTTCTGGTGGAAAAAGCGCGACATTCCGCAGACCCCCTGGTTCCTGCGCGCGGTGGCTATCTCCGGCGCCGGCGCGGTGCTGGCGCTGTGGTGCGGCTGGATCGTCACCGAGGTCGGCCGCCAGCCCTGGATCGTCCAGGGCTACATGCGCACCACCGAAGCGGTGACCAGCGCCAAGGGAATCTGGTTCAGCTTCGCCTTCGTCCTGCTCCTCTACATCGCAATCGGCACGATCGCGATCAAAGTGCTGCGCGGCATGTCCCGCCGCTGGCGCGAGGGCGCCGCCGAACCGGAGGGGACTCCCTACGCGCCGCCGACCGGGGAGGCGGGCGCATGAGCCGGGCCGATGTGGCGGCGGCGATTCTCTGGGTCGGGGCGACGTTCTATGCGCTCTTCGGGGGGGCGGACTTCGGGGGTGGGTTCTGGGATCTGATTGCGGGGGATGCCGAGAAGGGGGAGCGGCCGCGGGCGCTGATCCAGCGCTCGCTGACCCCCGTCTGGGAGGCCAACCACGTCTGGCTGATCTTCATCCTCGTCGTCCTCTGGACCGCCTTCCCTCCCGCCTTCAGCGCCGTGATGTCGACGCTCTACGTGCCGATCGCGCTGGCCGCGGTGGGGATCGTCCTGCGTGGCTGTGGCTTCGCCTTCCGCAAGTCGATCGTCGGCCTGCGCGAGCGGCGGGCGGCCGGCGCGACCTTCGCCCTCTCCTCCGTCCTCACGCCGTTCTTCATGGGCGCCGTGGTCGGCGCGATCGCCTCCGGCAACGTCCCCGCCGGCGGCAACGGCGCCCCCTTCTCGAGCTGGTTGGAGCCGCTGCCGCTGCTGACCGGGGCGATGTTCGTCGCCACCGGCGCCTATCTCTCGGCGGTCTTCCTGGTCGGCGACGCCCGCCGCGCCGGCGAGGCCGACCTCGAGCGCTACTTCGTGCGACGGGCGCTCGCCGCGGGCGCGGTCGCCGGTCTCGCCGCCGCGGCCGGCCTGGTCGAGCTGCACGCCGAAGCCCGCTACATCTTCGACCGTCTCACCGACCAGGGCCTTCCCCTGGTCGTCCTCTCGGTCCTCTGCGGCCTCGGCCTGCTCGCGATCCTCCTCAAGACGGGCTCAACGGGCCGGAATGTCGACTCCGGCTCGACCAACCGGCCCGTCGGCCGCGTCCTTTTGCGGCCGTTGGCGGCTGGGGCTGTCGTGGCCGTGATTTGGGGTTGGGGAGTGGCTCAGTTTCCCTATCTGCTGCCGACCTCGCTGCGGATCGATCAGGCGGCGGCGCCGGACCCGACCCTCGACATCGTCTTCATCGTCTTCATCGTCGCCGCGGTGCTGGTGCTGCCCTCGCTGGGCCTGCTCTACGCGCTCAGCCAGCGCGATCTGCTCGAGGCCGAGCACTGAGCGAGCTTCGCCGTCCACCGGCCAGGAGGATTCGCCATATTCAACATTCAAGTGGGGATCGCCATTTCCCGATGACGCGGCATGACCAAGACCATCGCCCTGCCGAGGCCTGTCGGCGCCACCGTCCTTTCCCTTCTCGCGATCGTGCTCGCCGCGGCCGTCCTTCCGGCCTCCAGCCTTGCGGCCCCGGCCGCAGGGGCGACCCCGCAGCTGATGCTCTTGCCCTCGCCGGCCACCCTGCCGACGACGACCGTCGGCAACCAGTCGCAGGCGCGGGAATTCGTCGTCACCAACAACGGCGAAGCGGATGGCTACGTCGAAAAGGCCTCCCTCGCCGGCCCCGACGCGGGTGAATTCAATCTCGTCGCCAACAGTTGCAATGGCGCCTACCTGCAGCCGAGCCAGCAGTGCTCGGTCTGGATCAGCTTTATGCCCGGCAACGCCGGCGAAAGGCACGCCGCCGTCGACTTCCAGCTGATGGGTGTGCCCGACCAGACGGCCGAAATCTCGGCCATCGGCGCCCTCCCCGATTTCACCTTCAACCCGGGCAGCTACGACTTCGGCCTGCAGCCGATCCACAACGAAAGCGTGCGGACCACCTTCCAGCTCGAAAACGCCGGCGAAGCGGGAGCCCAGGTCAACTCACTGAACATCACCGGCGGCAACACCAACGGCTTCTGGATCGGCAACACCAGCTGCTACGGCACTTGGCTGGAACCCGGCCAGAGCTGCTCGGTCGAAGTCAACTTCGGCCCCAGCGAAGCCGGTGCCCGCATCCTGCAGCTGCAGGCCGGCTCCAACGGCCAGTTCTTCAGCGCTGAGATCAGCGGCGAGGGCGGCCGGGCGATCGTCGAAGCGACCCCGAACCCGGCTGACTTCGGCGCCACGACGGTCGGCTCGACCAGCGCCACCCAGACGATCGTGATCAGCAACAGCGGCAACGTCCCGACCGGCTTCTTCATCGGCATCGTCGCCGGCGGCGATGCCGGCAGCTTCCAGCTGCTCGACGAGAACTGCACTTTCGTGCCGCTGATGCCCGCCGGCAGCTGCACTGCGCACATCCGCTTCCGGCCGCAGAGCCCAGGTCCGAAGACCGCCCACCTCGCCTTCTTCGGTGAAGGCGAAGGCGGCGCGATGGTGGCGCTGAGCGGCGAAGGCGTCGCCCCCGCGGTGACGCTGGCCCCCTCCAGCTACGACTTCGGCGCCCAGGCGAGCGGCACCAAGGGAGCCGACCACGCCTTCGCTGTCCGCAACGAAGGCAGCACGCCCCTCGACCTCGGCTCGGTGACGATCGTCGGTACCGACCTCGATCAGTTCCCGCTCGCCGGCGACGAATGCACCGGCGCCACGCTCGCCCCCGGTGGCGAATGCCTGGTCCGGGTCCGCTTCGCGCCCGATGGCGCCGGCGCCAAGGCCGCAAGGCTCCGCGTCGGCAGCGACTCCGGTGCCTTCACAGCCCCGCTCAGGGGCCTCGGCACCGACAGCGGCAGCCCCGGTCAGGTCCAGGCCGGCCGGGTGCAGACCGCGCCCGGCAGCCCGCCGCCCCCGCGCCGCTGGCGCGGCCACCACCACCGCCTCTTCGCCCACGGGGATGCGGTGACCGCGGCCAAGGGCCGGCGGCTGCGCCGCCTCGACGTGCGCAACAGCACCGTTCCGCGCTAGTTTCGCCCGGTGATCGCGGCCGTCCTCTTCGACATCGACGGAACGCTGCTGGTCACCGGCGGTGCCGGCGCGGTCGCCTGGCAGCGCGCCTTTCGTGAGCTGCACGGCGTCGACGCCGACATCGAGGAGCACACCCACGCCGGCATGACCGACCCCGAAATCGCCGAGATCGTCTTCCGCGAGGTGATCGGTCGCGACGGCAGCGACGCCGAGCGGGCCGAGGCGATCGGCGGCTACCTCAGCCACCTCACCGATGCCGTCAGGGAGTCGGATGGCTACCGGGTGATGCCCGGCATCGAGGGGCTGCTGCCGCGGCTGGCCGCGCAGGGCATCCTGCTCGGCATCGTCACCGGCAACATCGAATCGGCCGCCCACGTCAAGCTCGCCCGCGCCGACCTCAACCGCTTCTTCGCCTTCGGCGGCTACGGCTCCGACTCCCGCGACCGCACCGAGCTGACCAAGCGCGCGATCGAGCGCGGGGGAGAGGTCGCCGGCCACCCGCTCGACAAAGCCACGACGATCGCCGTCGGCGACACCCCGCGCGACGTCATTGCCGGCCACGGGGCCGGGATCCGCGTCGTCGGCGTCGCGACCGGCAGCTACACGGTCGAGCAGCAGCGCGAGGCCGGGGCGGACTGGGCCCTGCCCACGGTCGAGGGCGACTTCCCGGTCTGAGTTTTCACGGCCGCGCCATTGGGCTCGATTGCCGCTGTGCCTCGACCCCGATCGCGGCGAGCACCAGTCCGTCCTCGACCAGCCAGCGCCCGGCAGTGGGTCAGTTTGAATCCCGCTTGGCAGGAGAACCCAGCGGGTAGTCAAATAGGCGGGACGAGAGCCAGAACTCTCGCCCCGCACATCAGGCCGTTAGGCCTTACTTCTCTTTACGGACGCCCTTGAAGGGCTCGCCTCCGAGCTTCTGATCCATGATGAGACCCGTGTTCGCGTCTCTCTTGGCCCAGTTGCCGTTCGGCGCCAGGAATTGGGAGCGATCTCTGACCGCTCCAATCCGTCCCGGTCCTTTCGGTGGGTTGGTGGCTATTGCCTTCACCCCCTTCCGCCGCCATAGATTTGACGACGGCTACCCCGTCGCCAGGGCGGCACTGATATCGAATCAGGTACGTCGGCGGTTGCCCGGACTAGCCCGGCGCGTCGTCCGATTGTTTAGTTCCGTCTGAGCGGGCCACTAAGAATTCGCGAATGGCGGATCTCGCGCAGGCCGAGTTCACGAGACTCGCCAGAGGGGGAGCGATCTCGTCCGACGCCCCGCTCCCCTCTGAGAAATTGGTGCTTGGGATCGCCTCTACCTCGCACGCCGCGATACGACGGGTGCATAACGAATCGCCCGAGCAAGCCCTATCCGTGCTCGCCGGCAAACTACGCCGGTGGTTCCTGATGGGCGGGAACGCGGCTCTTACGGCGCGCAGATACCAGGATTGCGTCGAGACCTACATCGATTGGGATGGTCGAGCCGCTCCCGCGACTGAGACCCCTTCCAAGGGCGCGCACATTGCGTATGGCGATCACGTAATTCGGTCTCGCCCCGACGTGATTCTCGCGGAAGATGGCACCGGTGAATACGAGATCCGAGTGCTCCTGTGGGACGAGCTTGGGCTGAACAAGGAAGCGGCCGAGATCATCGCTTTGCCCGCCGTGGATCGGGTAGAGGAAACCTATGGAGCCGGAACGGTCTCAGCGGTCAAAGTCCTTCACTTGCCGACCAAGCGGCTTGAGGAAGTTACGGAAGATGCCGCAAAAGCTCGACGGGCTGACGTTGAGGCCCTGCTGGGCGGACTAGATTGACGCGCCTTAAGCAATCCATGAACCCCCAATGCAAGGAGCTGTCATGACGGAGGAGGCACTAGCCGCCAAGGCCGATTTCATCGGCCGAGTTGCAGCTGAAGCCGCGGAGGAGTCCGACGCCATCCAGCGGAACCCAGAGATCATCGATGTCCTCGCAGAGGTTTCCCAATTCGGGGGGTTGAACACCCGGTTTGGCGGAAACGGCCACGACCCGAGCGCCTACGTCGAGGCATTGGCAAAGGGCCTGGAGCCCTACCGCCAGGTACCGATGGAGGACCGGCCAGAGTTGGTTCAGAGCCTTGGCTTCCTCTCGTGGGTTCTAGAGGAGCAGCGAACCCCTGAGGAGATCAGCCACACGCAACTACTGGCTTAGTCCAGTAGCGCCGCGATCTCTTCCAGAGACCAGACGTGATCGGTCACGCCGGCCGCCATCGCCGGGGTGCGCGGGTAGCGCTCCTTCAGCGTCGCGTGAGGCCGGGCGAAGTTGTAGTGCATGAAGTGCAGAGAAACGGCGTCGGCCAGGTTCTCGACCTTGCGGCTGAACCCGTTGGTCAGCCGGGTAAACCGCCGCATCCCCATCCGCATCGTCAGGTTCTGCCGCTCGACGTAGCTGGTTGAGATCCGGTCGGGATCGGGGTCGCCCTTCCGCGTCAGCTTCTTCGTCCCCATGCAGACCGCAGGGCTGTATTTGCCCGGCTCCCGAGCCGTGGCGTAGGTCTTGTGGATCTGCGCCCAATCGACGTTCTGGCTGAACGCCGGCCCCACCGTGCCTTCATACATCCGGTGTCCATCAGTGCTGAGTTGGATGCGATTCCCCATCCGGCCGGCGAGGTCGCAGAGGAAGACATAGGCGTCGTCTGAGGTCCGCTCCCCGACCAGCCAGGAAGGAACCAGCTTCGTGTCGGCGCAGATGGCGGTGAAGGTCCAGACATCGCCGTAGCCGGGCGTGCCTTTGAACTGCTCCGGGACGTTCTTTTGCTTTGAGTAACAGAAGGCCCAAATCTCGTCGGCCTCAACAACCTCGCAGGGGAGATCGACAAAGACGCCGTCTTGATACTCGGCGCAGGCTTCGCCTAGATCGGCAAGCAGTTTGGTGATCGTGTTCTTAGCGGCTCCGGTCATCCGCACCGTGGCGCGAATGCTGTTGCCCTCCACGAGGGAGCCGATGATCTGGGCGCGCCTCTCGGTACTGAGCCTGTTCATAATGACCATTATGCCTGAGCGTATACGCATTGTCAAGAGGAAGAGTAGAAAGCTCTAGGAAGAGTCGGGAACCTCTCCGCAGGGGCTATTGCAGGCGTTTCGGAAGTCCGAATCGCCTGTTAGAGTGCGTCTTGCCTTAATTGGCCGTGACGCCCACCCCTCGCGGTTAGCCGTCAAACTTCCAGCGAGGGGTGGGCGCTTTGTTTTTAGTCGCGTTGCCGGCTCAGCCGTGGTCCCTTCCAGGACCGCCTCTCATGGGGCGCGACTATGCGTGTATCACGGTGATCACGATTCCCTAGCCAGACTCTCAAGGCTTGGAGAGGCCGGAAAACCTTTGTAGACGTACTCGCCTCGGCCGACTCGCTCGGTCTCCTCCTTGACCCTGAAGAGTCGGTCCATTGCGGCCTCCACGGTGGCCTGCGGGTGTTTTGCCATCTTGGGGTCCCAGCCGCGACGCTGAAGCTCTTCGAGCATGGTCCGCGCCGTCCAGACGCCGCCGCCCTTCATCACCCGACGAACCGCCTCCATCCCGGCGGGGATGTCGGGGGCCGGGTCGGGGTCCGCTGCCGGCGCTGGCGCTGCCAATGGCGTGC
This sequence comes from uncultured Solirubrobacterales bacterium, assembly GCA_963735235.1. GTDB lineage: Bacteria > Actinomycetota > Thermoleophilia > Solirubrobacterales > 70-9 > VAYN01. Next base: position 61,442 of record CAVTKD010000020.1, read on the forward strand.
TCGCCACGCCTTCGGTGATAAGCCGGATGGCGCCCGCAACGCCCCTTAGGGCTTCCGCTTCCGCTTCGCGCTCTTCGGCCTCGATGGCCAATTTACGAATCGCGGCATCAGGGTCGTTTTGACTCTCTTCTAGAGCCTTAATTACGCGGGGGATATCTACTTTGGGCATTCCAACTCTCCTTTGGTTGGACAACCCTACTACAACCCATCGGATGGCAGAGTAGACGAGAGTAGGAGTAGAGACCTACTCTTACTTCTGCCAGCGAGCATCAGCGGCCTTCTTGGCGGCTGCGCTGCGTTCAGCGGCACTCATACGTTCGGCCCTGGCTTTTCCGCCCCGTTTGCCGCCCTTGCGACCGAGGGCTACCGCGGCGGGGTCCTTGCCTCCGCCTGATGGGGCGGGGTCTTGGGTGGTCGCATCACCGACGATGGCGGCGGCGAGCCGATTGAGATCCGCAGGCTTCTTGGACTGCTTGGCCATAGCTAGAGGCTAGCGTTCGGGTCGGGGAAGTCGAAGTGGCCCGAGGTCGGCGCAGCCGACTTCCAGACCATCCCGTCCAGAAGGTCGCACGGCTGGATTTCAAGGCCGCCCGCCAGCTTGAGGATCGTGTCGAGGCGAGGGAGTCTGATTCCGCGCTCCAGATACCCAATCTCAGTTCGATGAAGGCCCGCCCGCTTGCTGATCTCTTCTTGCGAGAGGCCAGACCTCTTGCGCTCACGCACGAGGTTCGCCCCGAAGCGCTCCGCGATGCTCACCAGGCATCCAGTCGGTGGCAGCGGAAGGCGGCTTCCGTCACGAGCAGGGTGTGGCCGTGAAGCCTGACGAGGCCGTAATCGCTCAGCCTCCGGACGCCGCGTTCAACGGCTTCCTTGGACCCGATCTCCCGGCCCACTTCGGCCATCGTCCGGTAGTGCGGGTGGGTGGCCAGGACAAGGGCGAGGATCGCCCGCTGCGTCCTCTCATCTTTGCTCAGGCTGCGCCGAATACGATTCGCCTGCATCGGAAGGTTCCGCCTTTCGGTGCCAGGCGCCCGGACGTTCCACCGTCGCGGGCGCCATTTCGTCTGTAATCAGACGAACCTAACGGGTCGGAACGCGGCTTACGAAGCCAAATTCAAACTGACCCACTGCCCAGCGCCCGGCAAAGCCACTGATCTCGGCTCCATCGACGACTGGTCCCGGCACGAGCAGCCGTGCCGCGAAGCTGCGCCGGTCCGGATCGAAGCTGAGCACCGCGTCCTCGAAGCCGAGCCAGCGTTCGGCCAGCGGATACCAGGCCTTGTAGACCGCCTCCTTGGCGCTGAAGAGCAGCCGATCCCAGTGGACGCCGGGCTCGGCGCGAGCGAGCTCGGCCAGCGGGCCGAGCTCCTCCGGCTGGGCGACGTCGGCGAGCAGGCCCTCGGGCAGGGGGGCGTGGGGCTCAGCGTCGATCCCGATCGCAACCAGGTCGGTTCTGCGGGCGACCGCACAGCCGCGGTAGCCGTCGCAGTGGGTGATGCTGCCGATGACGCCAGGCGGCCAGATCGGCTCACCGCGCTTGCCGCCGAGGATCGGTGCCGGTGCGACGCCGAGCCGTTCGAGCGCGCGGTGCGCGCAGCTGCGCGCGCTGGTGAACTCACGGCGGCGCTTCTCGACCGCCCTCGCGATCATCGCCTCTTCCTCCGCGAAGAGGTCTTCCTCGACCCCGTCGTCGCGAGTCTCGGCCGTGCTTGCAGCCGCGGGCAGGATCGTTTCGATCACGCTGTTCCCCCTCCAAGGAGGATCGCCCTCGGCCCCCGCTTCGCCCAGTCGCGGCGGTGCTCGACGTGCGGGTCGGCGATCGCGAAGAGCGTTTCCATCGGGCCGGAAGGAGCTAGCCGAGGCTGCAGCGAGCCTGGTAAATCGAGGTGAAGCCGCTCTCGAAGCCGTTGCGGGCGGCCCGCAGGTAGAGCCGCCAGACGCGCACCCGTTCCTCGCCGGCCAGGCGGATCGCCTCGTCGAGGTTGTCATCGAGGTTCTTGGCCCAGTGGCGCAGCGTCTCTGCGTAGTCGGCGGCGAAGTCCTCGACGTGGTGGGTGACGAAGCCGGCCCGTTCGAGCGCCAGCAGGTTGCGCGAGAGGTGCAGCGGCGCGGCGTCCGGGAAGACGAAGCGCTCTGAGAATGCGCCCGCCTCGGCGTCGGTGTGACGCAGGCGGGTGATGCCGTGGTTGAGCAGGCGCCCGCCCGGTTTGAGCATGCGGGCCAGCGTTTGCGCGTAAACGTCGATCTGGGAGGCGCCGACGTGCTCGACCATGCCGATGCTGGCGATCGCGTCGAAGCGCTCGCCGGCGAGGTCGCGGTAGTCCATGACGCGGATCTCGACCCGGTCGGCGACGCCGGCCTCCTCGGCCCGCTGCCGCGCCTTTTCGGCCTGCGGAGCGGAGAGGGTGATGCCGACGACGCTGGCGCCGTGCCTGGTCGCCGCCCAGAGTGGGAAGCCGCCCCAGCCGCAGCCGACGTCCAGGACCCGGTCGCCGTCCTTCAGCTCGAGCTTGCGGGCGACCGTCTCCAGCTTCTCTTCCTGCGCCTCTTTCAGCGTCGTCGCCCCGCGCGAGAAGATCGCGCAGCTGTAGACCATCGTCTCGCCGAGGAAGAGCTCGAAGAACTCATTGGAGACGTCGTAGTGGTGGCGCACGGCGCGGGCGTCGCGCTCTTTGCTGTGGCGGCGGCCGCTCGGGCGCAGCTCCGACCGCGGGCGCGGCGGCGGCTTGGTCAACCCGGTTGCACGGACGGCGGCGAGCAGCAGCGCCCGCTTGTCGGCACCTTCCAGCGACGGCGGCTGCCAGCTGTCGAGCAGGGCGATCACGGCGTCGATGTCGTCGACCTCGATCTCGCCGCTTACGTAGGCGCGGCCGAGGCCGAGCTGGCCCGGCGCCCGCAGCACGTGGGCGGCGGCGCGCGGCGAGCGCACCGAGAAGGTGGGGCCGTCGCCGGAGGTGGAGGGGAGCTTCGTCCCGTCCCAGAACTCGACGACGAAGGGGCGCTCGGGCAGGCGGGCTTCGATCTCGCGCCGCAGGCGGGCCGTGTTGGCGAAGGGCATCGTCGCGCACCCTAACAACACGGCGTCGGGGCTCAGACCCCTGCTCGGCTCATCTTCGGTCCGTATGATCGCCCGCAGATGTCTACGACCGCAGGCCCGCTTCCCTCGGATATCCAGCCCGTCGCCAACGAGACGCGCGACCGCATCATCACCGGCCTGGTGACGCTGATCCCCTTCGTCGCGATCGGCTTCGCCGCCTGGCAGGTCTGGGGCAGCGCCCTGCACTGGAGCGACGTCTTCCTCTTCCTCGGCCTCTACGTCTTCAGCGGGCTGGGGATCACCGTCGGCTTCCACCGCCACCTCACCCACCGCGCCTTCAAAGCGAAGCCGTGGCTGCACGCGCTGCTGGCGATCCTCGGCTCGGTCGCGATCGAGGGCCCGGTGATCTCCTGGGTCGCCGACCACCGCAAGCACCATGCCTTCGCCGACGTCGAGGGCGACCCGCACAGCCCCCACGTCGACCACGGCCACGGCTGGAGTGGTGCGCTGAAGGGCCTCTTCCACGCCCACATGGGCTGGCTCTTCATCCACACCCAGCGCGGCAACAAGGAGCGCTTCGCGCCCGACCTGCTCAAGGACCCGATCATCAGCTGGGTCGACCGCACCTTCATCTGGTGGGCGATCGGCGGCCTGCTGCTTCCCTTCTTCCTCGGCTGGCTGATCGGCGGCACCCTCTTCGCCGCCGTCACCGGGCTGCTCTGGGGCGGCCTCGTCCGCGTCTTCGTCCTCCACCACTTCACCTACAGCATCAACTCGCTCTGCCACGTCTTCGGCAACCGTGACTTCGAGACCGGCGACGAGTCGCGCAACCTCGCCCTGATCGCGATCCCGACCTTCGGCGAGGCCTGGCACAACAATCACCACGCCTTCCCGACCTCGGCAACGCACGGCCTCGGCCGCTACCAGCTCGACCTCTCGGCCCTGGTCATCGACGGGCTGGAGAAGATGGGCCTGGTCTGGGACGTAGTACGCGTGTCTCCGGAGCGCATGGCCGCCAAGGCCACCTGACCTCGGTCAGGGCACTTCTGAAGATTCGTACCAGTCGATCCAGCCATTGCAGGCCTGGGAGAGCGGCACGATGCGGTGGGGCCTGGTCGGGACGGCGACGAGCTCGCCGACGTAGGCCTGGCCGTCGTAGCCGCTGAGGCTCTGCAGGGTGCTGGCGCCGGCGCTCGTGAGCGTGAACCGGACCCTGCCACCCTTGCTGTCGTAGCGCCCGGCGGGCCAGAACTGGCCGTTGTTGCCGAGGCTGATCGTGTTCGGCCGCTGCCCGTCGAGCGCTGCCTTCAGAGGTTCGCTGAAGCCCGGCGCCGAGAGGGTCAGGTCGAAGGGCGAGAAGTACTGCAACGAGAGGTTCCAGCGGCCCGCCGGCAGGTTCAGCGTCTGCGCGGTCCGGGCGCCGGTGCCGAGCACGCTGCCCTCCTCCCAGCCGGCTTTGGGGCCGATCACGGCGCCGGGGAAGAGCGAGGCGCGGCCGCGGTTGGCGAGCAGGATGCGGATCTCCGGCGAGGTGCAGGAGGCGAGCGCCGCGGCCTCGGTTCCCTCGAGCAGGACATGGCGGTTTTCGGGGGTCGGCCCGGTCCGTTCCCAGAGCAGGTAGGAGGGGGTCGCGGCGATCCGCCTGAAGTTGGGTGGCGCCTGGCTGTTCCAGGCGGCGCGGCCGGTGATCACGTACTTGAAGCGGTCGAGCGTCCCTCTGGTGAAGGAGTCGAAGTCGATCGGGCTGTAGGCGTCGCCGGTGTCGAACGGCTTCTCCGGGTTGGGCGAGACTCCGGGGTCGGGGAACTCGACCAGCGGCACGTGGGTGTCGGCGCCGAGCAGGTCGTAGGCCGCGTAGCGGTCCTGCCCCGCGTAGAGCACCGATTTGCCGTGGACGACCTGCAGGAACGCCTCCAGCTCCGCCCCGTGCCCACCGGGTCCCACCGGCGCATCCCGCAACGCCAAGAAGCTCGAGTAAACGCTCCCTCCGATAAACGCCACCGCCAGCACAGCCCACCCGACCCGAGCCGCCACCCCAAGCCGCCGGCCGCGGTTTGGCAGCAGCTCCGAGAGCAACGGGCGGATCGCGACGAGCATCGCCAGGGGGGCGGCGATCATCAGGGCCTTGGCCTGGGAGTAGTCGCCGCTGAAGGGGAGGGAGACGAGATAGAGGACGGCGCAGGCGCCGAGCGCGATCGGGATCGTCAGCTCGTTGCGGCGCACCCACCAGGCGACGCCGACCAGCAGCGCCAGCACTGCGATCGCCCCGGCGAGGCCGGTCAGGTGGGCGCCGCCGACCGCGTCAAGGCGGTAGTTCGAGGTCGGCCAGATCCCCAGCACCTCGACCGGGGAGACCGGGCCGTAGGTGTTGCTGCCGGCGACTTTGTTGAAGCTGCTGGCGAATCCGAGCGGCCCGACGGTGGCCAGCACGGCGAGCCCGGCCAGCACGGCGATCGTCAGCAGCGTCGCCGGGCGGGTCAGGAAGCGCAGCAGGGCGCGCGGCCGCAGCGCCCGCCGCACCGGCGGCTGGCTCAGGCTCCAGAGCGCCGCGATCGCGACCGGCCAGGCGATGCCGGCGAAGCTGTAGGAGAAGAAGATGCCGCCGAGGAGGGCGAGCGGTGGCAGGGCGAAGCGCAGCCGCGCCCAGGCGCCGCCGTCGGGGCGCCCCGGCTCGCAGAGGAAGATCGCGAAGGCGAGCACGAAGAGCGCCTCGGCGGTCTCCTTGAAGGCGGCCTGGGCGAAGTAGGAGGCGGCGAGGTAGGGGAGGGCGACCATCGCCGCGGCGAGCACCCGCCGCCCCGGTGCCAGCTCGCGCAGCGCCCCCAGCGCCGTCAGTCCGGTGAGGGCGCCGATCGCGACGATCTCGCCGACGAACGCCTGCCCCAGCCCGATCCCCGGCACCGCCGCGGTCGCCACCGCGAGCCCGTGCGGCCCCAGCGGGTAGCCGGGGTCCGGCGCGGGACCGAAGCCGCTGCGCAGCCACTCGGCCCAGGCCAGGTGCAGCCCGAGGTCGTTGTTGAAGCCGACGCCGAGCAGGCCCCAGCGGCCGCTGACCGCGAACGGGATCGCCAGCGCCAGGAGGATGACGATCGCCACCGGCAGCCCCGTGCGCCACACCCCCGGCGCCCGGTAGGGCAGCCGCCAGGCGACCAGCGCTGCGACCACGATCAGGAGGACGACGCCGATCGTGGCGCTGGTCCCGTGGCCCGGTGCCCGCGCCAGCGCGCCGGTCACGGTGAGGACGGCGGCCAGGCCCGCCGCGGGCTCCAGCCAGGACCACTCGCGACGGCCCGCCAGCGAGAGCAGGGCGCGACCCACCAGCAGCGAGACGGCGCAGATCAACGCCGCCGAGGCGTAGGTCCCGATCATCAGGAGGGCAACTTATGGCAGCCGGCCGTACGATGCCGCCCCAGCGGCGCCCCCGGGCGCCTCAGTACTTGTCGGCCGCCCGCTCCAGTGTCGCCCGCAGGCTCTCGCCGCGCAGCGGTTGATCGTGCCCGGCCGCGACGACCCGCGGGTCCAGCGCCGCCAGCCGCCGCACCGACGCCTTCGCCTTCTGGTGGTCCCACGCCCAGGCCGGATGGGGGACGCTGGCCTCGCCCTCGGGCAGCGGTTTCAGCCGCGCCGAGTCGACGAAGTAGACGACGTCGCTGACGATCGCCACCCGGTCGCTCTCGCGCCAGAGGCCGATCAGCCCCGGTGCGTGCCCGGGGAAATGGATGACTTTGAAGCCCGCGACCTCGTCACCCTCGATCACCGTGCCGGCGATCTGCACCGCGCCGCCGTCCCAGTGGCGCAGCAGGGGCGGGTAGATCCAGCGCACCGGCGCCACCGGCAGCTGCGCCAGGTCCATATAGGGAGCGATCGCCGCGTCGCCTTCAGCGTCGGCGACTTCGTCGGGATGGCAGAAGACCGGCACATCCATATACGGAGCGGTGCCGCGATGGTCGGCGTGGGCGTGCCCGAGCACGACCCGCTTGATCCCGCCGAGCTCCTCACCGGCCGCCTTCGCCTTCTTGCGCATCCCCTTGGTCCCGGCGTCGAACTGGACGACCCCGTCGCCGTCCTCGAGGAAGTAGATGTTCATCGCCCCGCGGAAATCCCCCCGCAGCAGCCAGACCCCGTCGACCACCTTCTCCAGCCCCATGTCCCCACCCTAGCCGCTGGTGGGCCGATTCCCACGACGTACGTGGGTTTTCGGCCCGTCGTCCGCCAGTAGGGTTCCGCCCGTGCCTTGGATCTGGAAAGCGGGGATGGTGGTGCTGGTCGTCTGCCTGGTCGCCTCGATGGCGATCGCGATCGTGCGCCTGGCGACGACGCCAACGGAAATCCTCGGCGCCGGCTTCCACGGCCTTCCCGCCCGGCACCACCGTTAGGAGGGACTGGCGTAACCCGCCCCCGGCGTTAGTATCGGGCGGGTCAGCGACCGAGCAGAGGAGACGGGGCGTGTTCACTCGCATCGTGGTTGGAACCGACGGGTCTGAGACCGCCGCCGAGGCATTCCGGCAGGCCGTCGACCTCGCCAAGCTGGCGGGCGCGCAGCTCAGCATCGTCAGCGCCTACGCGCCGATACCCGAGCGCAAAGTCAAGGACCAGCAGCGTGACGCCCCGGCGGACGTCCAGTACGAGATCGGCCCGCGCGAGGACGTCAACCTGGTCCTCGACGCCGCCGCCGCCGACGCCCGCAAAGAGGGGATCGAGGTGCAGACCCACCCGCTCGAGGGCGACCCGGTCGAGGCGATCCTCAACGTCGCCGAAGAGACCAAGGCCGACCTGATCGTGGTCGGCAACAAGGGGATGACCGGCGCCCGCCGCTTCCTGCTCAGCAGCGTCCCCAACAACATCTCCCACCACGCGCCATGCAGCGTCATCATCGTCCGCACCACCTGAGGGCGTCTGACCGGCGCGGTTTCTCGGTTCGGATGCGCCGCTGGGCGGTGCGCTAGCGACTGGCCGTGATGGGGGCGCGCGGTTCGGTTGCCGCGGCCGCGTCGATCAGGCCGGCGCCCTGCTCGGTCGCCGGCAGGGCCAGGCTGCGGGCGGTGCTGCGCAGCTGCCTGGAGACCGCGTTGACGCGGGCTTTCGCGCCGGCCTCCGTTTCCGGGTAGAAGCGCGGACCGCCGTAGGTGTCGGCGGCGATCACCATCGCCGCCACGCCGCTGACGTGGGCGGCGGCCATCGAGGTGCCGACGTAGTTGCCGGGGATCGCGAACTCGTCAGTGATATGCCGCTTCAGTGTCACCTGATAGATCGGTCGCGCCAGGATCGAGGCGCACCCGGACACGGGTTTCCCTCCACCGGGGGCAAGCAGATCGACCCCCTTGCCGGTCAGCGAGTAGCTGCCGAGGCAGCCGCCCGCGGTGGTGCCGCCGACACCGATCACCCGTGGGCCGGTCGCCGGCTCCGAGACGCAGTTCTTCGGGTGGGTCGAGGTGACTTCGGCCAGGTTGCCGACAGAGGCGATGGTGACCACGCCCTGCGCGTAGGCTTCGCGCAGCGCTTCGTCGACGACCGGCACCCGCTCTCCGCAATCGAAGTTGAGGCTCATGTTGATCACCTGAGCGTGGTGGGCAACCGCGAAGCGAATGCCCTTGGCGATCGCGGTCTCGTAACCGAGCCCATGCCTGCCCAGTACCCGGACGGGCATCAGCTTCGCCCGGTAGGCAAGGCCGGTCAAGCCGATCCCGTTGTCGGTCTTCTCGGCGATCGTCCCGGCAACATGGGTGCCGTGGCCGTTTTCGTCAAGCGGCAGGCTGTCCTTGCCGACGAAGTCGTAGCCCTTGACGAACTGCCCTGGGTTGAAGTCCGGGCTGCGGAGGAAGCTGTCGCCGAGGTTGCGATAGGCGATGCCGGTGTCGAGCACGGCGACGGTGACGCCTTCGGCGCCGGGCCGGCCGGCTTCGTCGAGGTTCTGCCAGGCGCCAACCGCGTCGATGCCACCGAGGGAGACCGGCAGGCGGCTGGTCGATTCGTCTTCCCAGGGGAGGAAGTCCCACTGCTTGAAGGACCAGTCGCCGGCCAACTCCGAAGCTTCGGCGGGCCCTTCCAGGGTGCCGGGATCGTTGGGAAGGACGGGGGTCGGTTCGGGGTCGAGCGCGGAGGCGGTGGCCACGTAGTTCGGCTCGGCGTACTCGACGTTCGGGTTGCGCCGCAGCGCCGCCGTGGCTGCCGCCACGTTTGCTCCCGGCGCCAACGTCACCCCCCGCCCGACGCGCTCGCCCTCGAACTTGACGACGACCTGCCGTGGCGCGAACCCGTGCGCCGGGGAGATGGCGATCGAAGCCCGCGCGCTCCCGGCGCCCATCGCGAGCACCGCGAGTAGGGTCGCGCCGGCGAGTGTCGGGAGCTGTCGTTTCATGGGTTGGCGAGCTCGGAGTGCCTGCATTCGAGCGAGCCCTAGAGCTAACACCGGCAGGCTGGTGAAGTTGTCGAAGGACATAGACATACTCCCGGATCGATGAGCGCAGCCACCACCGCCATGCACGAGCAAGCGATGGGCCTGGCGATCGAGCAGGCGCGCCTTGCCGAGGCCCACGGCGACGTTCCGATCGGCGCCGCCGTCCTCCGCGACGGCGAGCCGCTCGCCCTCGCCGGCAACGAGCGCGAGCTGCGCCGCGACCCCACCGCCCACGCCGAGATCCTCGCGATCCGCGCCGCCGCCGAGGCCCTCGGCGGCTGGCGCCTCCCCGGCGCGACCCTCTACGTCACCCTCGAGCCCTGCGCGATGTGCGCCGGCGCCATCGTCCTGGCCCGCATCCCGACCGTGGTCATCGGCACCCCCGATCCCAAGGCGGGCGCGGCAGGAAGCGTGCTGGATGTGCTGGCCGAGCCGGCGCTGAACCACCGACCCGAGGTGATCACGGAAGTCCGTCAGGAGGAGTGCGCGGCGCTGCTGCGGGACTTCTTCGCGACGCGACGTGGTTCCGGGTCCAGCGAGGGGAGTTAAGCGGTACCCCTACCGGGCGCCTCCCGGCCGGGCCAACCCCTCTCCGGACCCTCCACGGCAACGGAGAGGGAGGGATTCGAACCCTCGAGACGGGTTAACCCCGCCCACGCGATTTCCAATCGCGCTCCTTAAGCCACTCGGACACCTCTCCGGGGTGCTCGCGAAAGCCTAGCTAGGCGTCTCGGAAGGGAGCGATCAGGCCTGGCGCAGCGCCGGGATTGGCGGCCGGACCGGTTCGTCCTCGCGGTAGTCGTCGAGGGAGACGACGATCGCCTCGGCCTCGGGCAGCGGCGGCGCGAAGGGCCGGTGGCCGCGCAGGCGCTCGTGGCTGCAGACGACGTAGCACCACTCCATCAGCCGCAGGCGGGAGTCGGGGTCGATCTCGACGATCGTGGCGCCGACCAGAAAGCTGCCCTCGGCCTCGCGGACGCTGCGGATCTCGACCTGGGCCGCCACCTCGTGCCCGGCGCCGGTCGCATCCTCCAGCTCGAGCAGGACCACCGGGCGCTCGCCGATGGTCAGCGGTGCCTCGGCGACCAGGCCGACTCCGGAGGCACTGGCGTCCACCAGCCGCGCCGGCACGTGGCCGTCGTCGGAGAAGCAGTGCGCCGCGGCGTCGCCCTCGAAGCGGTAGACGAGCCGGCGCTGGCGGCGGCGCCCGACCGCGAACAGGGTCTTCAGCAGGCGCCGCAGCTCGATCAGGCCCAGCGCCGGCACGATCACGGCGGCGATCCCGGGCATGTCCGGCAGCGGCCCGACCCCGGCCAGGTCGAGCAGTCGCATCGCGGTGCCGCCGGCCAGCACGATCGTGCAGAGCAGCACCAGGTGGAGCTTGCGCACCGCGTCGAGCCCGCCGCCGTCGCGGCCCTGCTTCGGCGTCACCTTGAAAGCGGTCCGCCCCGGGCGCACGATGCAGCGCAGCGCCCGCGTGTAGATCTCCATCGTCAGCAGCTCGTAGTGGGCGGTCTCGGGGATCCGCATGTAGCCACGCGCCAGCGCCGCGCCGGCGCTGAGGTTGAGCAGGACCGAGGGCAGCCAGAGCGCCGCCAGGGCCGCGATGCTGATCTTCATCGGCAGCTCACCCGTCCACATCACCAGCCCCAGGGTCAGCAGGAGCAGCAGCCGCATCGGCGGCGCCAGGTAGGCGAGCAGGCTGGCCAGGTAGGAGAGTCGCTGCTTGGCGCTCAGCGTGCGGGCGCGCAGCGGCGACTCCGGCAGGGTGAAGACGGCGAGGTTGCCGCGCGCCCAGCGGTCGCGCTGCAGCAGGTAGCCGTCGAGGTCGTGCGGGGCCAGTCCCTGGACCAGGACCTCGTCGTGGTAGCGGCTGCGCCAGCCGTGGCGCAGCAGGCGGATCGTCGTGTGGAAGTCCTCGGCGATCGTCTCGGTGGCGACGCCGCCGATCTCCAGCAGCGCGTGGCGGTTGATCAGCGCCGCCGAGCCGCACCAGTAGGCGGCGCCGTGGCGGTCCTTGCCGGGGCAGACGACGCGGTAGAAGAGCGACTGCTCGTGACGGCCGACCGCATAGTGCTGGGCCGAGTCGTGGTTGAAGAAGTCGTGCGGGGTCTGGACCACCGCCATCCGCTCGTCGTCGAAGTAGCCGACGAGTGCGTCGAGCGTGTCCGGCATCGGCACGTGGTCGGCGTCGAGCACCAGCACCAGGTCGCCCTCGGTCCGCGGCAGCGCCGCGTTGAGGTTGCCGGCCTTGGCGTGGGAGTTGTCGGCACGGGTCAGGTAGCGGGCGCCGGCGAGCCCGGCGATCTCCTCCATCTCCGGGCGGCGGCCGTCGTCGAGCAGCCAGGTGGTGTGCGGATAGGTGAGCGCCCGGCAGCCGGCCAGCGTCGCCATCACGACCTCGACCGGCTCGTCGTAGGTGCAGACGTAGACGTCGACCGCCCGGTCCGGCGTCGCCTCCGGCCGCACCGCCGGCGGCCGCGACCACGAGAACCAGGTCAGGATCGCCAACGCGTAGAGCCCGTAGAACTCGGTCACGATCAGCATCCCGTAGACGACCGGGCTGGCGCCCTGGCCGCTCCAGCCGACCCGCCAGGTCAGGTAGCCGACCCCCCAGACCAGCGCGACCAGCGCCAGCGCCCGCAGCACGCGGGGATGGCGATCGAAGAATCGCCCGGCCCGGGTCTGCTGGTCACCGTCCACACTGGTTGATCGGCATCCCGGCGCCGTTCTTTAGGCGCGCTGCGTCTCGACCAGCCGAGCGGAGGGGGTGGGATTCGAACCCACGAGCGCCTTGCGACGCCAACAGTTTTCGAGACTGCCCCGTTCAACCGCTCCGGCACCCCTCCGGGGAGGAACGAATCCTAGCCGGGGTCGGCGCCTGGAGCCCCCGGCGCGCCTTGCCTGGCCGTCGCGGTCGCCCAGACGGCGATCGGCGGCGGCACGAGCAGCAGCGCCAGGGTGACGAGCTCGGCGATCGCGTCGGTGGTTCCGAAGCCGGCGAGGTGACCGGCGTGGTAGAGCAGGTGGATCCCGGCGCTCAGCAGCCAGGCGACGCAGACCGCCCGCACCAGCGTGCGGTCCAGCGTCCAGGCGGCCCAGGCGAAGAGGACCGCGAAGCCGAGGTAGAGGCCGCCGACGTCGGTGACCAGGTGCTCGTTGTAGGGCGGCAGCAGCTCGACCCAGTGGGCGACGAAGGGGAAGTCGTCGTAGAAGGTCCGCGGCATCACCGCCGCGGTCAGCCCGATCACGAGCGCGGAGACGAAGAGGTAGCCGAGCGCGACCCGGGCGCTCTTCGGCGACCTCATCGCGGCTCGCGGCTCGCCTATTTCATTCGCTGGGCTGGCGATGGCATGACGATAAGGCCAGCACCGCCGAGGCGCGGCGAATAATCTCTGCTGGATGAGCGAGCCGCAAAGCGCGGGCGGGGCAGCCCTCGAGGAACCGCGGCTTGGCGCGGCGAGGGGCGTGTTTCCCTCGCAGGCGCTGAACCAGGCGATCGAGCGCGAGTGGGTCAGCTCCGGCGATTATCGGATCCGCCCCGAGGCGGTCCAGCCGGCCAGCATCGACCTGCGGCTCGGCGACTTCGCCTGGGCGCTGCGCTGCTCCTTCCTGCCGGACGTCGACTCCACGGTCGAGGAGAAGACCGAGGGGCTCGCCTTCCAGAAAGTCGACCTCCGCGACGGGGCCGTGCTCGAGCGCGACCGTCCCTACCTGGTGCCGCTGATCGAGGAGCTGGCGCTGCCCGACGACGTGCGGGCGAAGGCAAACCCGAAGAGCTCGACCGGCCGGCTCGACGTCTTCACCCGGGTCATCACCGACCGCCACCACCGCTTCGACGACATCCGCGCCGGCTATCGCGGCAAGCTCTACCTGGAGATCGTTCCCCGCTCCTTCGCGATCCAGGTCAAGACCGGCCTCTCGCTCAACCAGCTGCGGCTGGCCCGCGGCGACGTCCGCCTCGACGACGAGGAGATCCGCGGCCTGCAGAAGCAGGCCCCGCTCCTCTACCTCGACGCCGACCCCGTGCCCGAGTCCGAGCTGGCGCTCTCCGACGGCCTCTTCCTCAGCCTCGACCTCTCCGGGCCGAGCGATCGCACGGTCGGCTACCGGGCGAAGAAGAACAGCCTCCCGGTCGACCTCTCACGCATCCGCGCCTATCGCTGGACCGACTTCTGGGACCCGGTCTTCCCCGAGCCCGGCGGGCGGGTGGTGCTGGAGCCGGAGATCTTCTACCTGCTGCTCTCCGCCGAGGGCGTCTGCATCCCGCCCAAGATCGCCGCCGAGATGATGGCCTACGACCCGACCGCTGGCGAGCTGCGCACCCACTACGCCGGCTTCTTCGACCCGGGCTTCGGCTACGACCCGGCTGGCGGCCGCCACGGCAGCCGCGCGGCGCTGGAGGTCCGGGCCCGCGACGTCTCCTTCATGGTCGAGCACCGCCAGCCGGTCTGCAAGCTCGGCCTGGAGTGGATGGAGGCCCCGGCCGAGCGCCTCTACGGCGCCAGTCTCGGCTCCAATTACCAGGGCCAGGTGACGATGCTGAGCAAGCACTTCGAGGAGCAGACCGCCGGCTCCCCCTCAGGCGGCGCTTAGCTCCCGCAGCAGTCCCCGCACCCGCTTGCGCCGGGCCACCAGCTCGGTCTCGAGCTTGGCGATCTCGTCGCGGCGGCGGCGCACCAGGTCCAGCTGGTGGGCGATGTGGCCGAGCGACTCCTCGAGGATCTCGTGGCGGCGGACCGGGTCCTCGACGCCGCCGTGCCACTCGCGGCGCAGCTCGGCCCGGGCGCCCTCGGCCTCGACCAGCGCCTTCAGCTCCTCGAGCGAGAGCCCGAGCAGGTCCTTCAGCCGCAGCAGCTCGGTCAGCCGCTCGACGTCGGCCTCGGCGTAGGTGCGGTGGGCACCGGGCTCACGTCCTCCGGCAACCGGCAGCAGGCCGATCTCCTCGTAGTAGCGGATCGTCCGCGGCGTGGTAGCGGCCAGCTTGGCGACGTCGCCGATTCGCAGCTCGGCCCGGGGCGGCGCGCTCACGGCATCGCCTCGATCTCCTCGGAGATCGCCTCCTCGATCGAGAAGGCGGGAGAGGCGCGGCGCTTGCCGGCCTCCTCCGGGGCGCTCTCGTCGCTGGGCCGCAGCAGCGAGACTCCGGCGCCGACCACCGAGGTAGCCGCCAGCACCCAGAGCGCCGTGTGCATGTTGTGGATGAAGGGGTCGAGTTGGGCGCTGGAGAGGCCCGACGCGAGGCCGGAGAAGATCTTGAAGAGGACCGGCTGCGGAACCGCCGCGGTGATCACCCCGAGCACGAAGGCAATCGAGATCACGGCGCCGGTGTTCTGCAGCATCGTCCGTGCCCCGGCGGCGATCCCGCGGCGCTCGGTCGGCACCGTGCCCATCATCGCCGCGGTGTTGGGCGAGTTGAACATCCCCGAGCCGATCCCGACCAGGGCCAGCCAGACCATGCCCTGCCAGTAGGGGGTGCCGGCCTGCAGCGTCGTCATCAGGGCGAGCCCGGCGGCGCTGACCAGCATCCCCAGCGCGGCCAGCGTCCGGGACCCGTGGCGGTCGGCCCAGATCCCCGCCAGCGGCGAGGCGACCAGCATCCCGATCGCCATCGGCGCCAGCTTGACGCCGGCGATTATCGGGTCGTCTCCCTGGGCTCCCTGGTAGTAGAAGACGAAGATGAAGAGCAGCGCGAAGCGCGAGAGGCCGTTGATGAAGGCGGCGCCGCTGGCCGCCGCGAAGAGGCGGTTGCGGAAGATCGCGAGGTCCAGCATCGGCGCCTTGCCACGGTGCTCGATGAGGACGAAGAGCGGCAGCAGGATCGCCGAGACGATCAGGCTGCCGACTACCAGCGAGTCGTCCCAGCCGGAGATGCCGCCGCGCGAGAGGCCATAGACGAGGGCGGTCAGCCCGACCACGAAGGTGAGGGTGCCGCCGATGTCCAGCCCCCGCACCTTGTCGCGGACGGACAGCTCGCGCAGGATCAGGCCGGCCCAGGCGGCGCCGGCGAGGGCGAGCGGGACGTTGAACCAGAAGACCCAGTGCCAGGAGATCGCGACCAGGGCGCCGCCCAGCACCGGCCCCAGCACCAGGCCGGTCGCCGCGACCATCGTGTTTGTCCCCATCGCCAGCCCCAGCTCCTCGCGTGGGAAGGCGTCGGTGACCAGGGCGGGGCCGTTGGCGAAGATGAAGGCCCCACCGACTCCCTGCAGGATCCGCCAGAGGATCAGCTGGGTGCCATCGGCCGCGAAGCCGGCGCCGAGCGAGGCGGCGGCGAAGATCAGGAAGGCGCCGACGAAGGCCGACTTGCGGCCGAAGAGGTCCGAGAGCCGGCCGGCGGTGAGGACCAGCACGGTCGAGGAGATCATGTAGGCGAGGATCACCCAGACCAGGGTCAGCAGGCTGGTGCCGAGCGAGCGCTCGAGGTCCGGCAGGGCGATGATCAGCGTCCCCGAGTTGGTCGCCACCAGCAGCATCCCGAGGCTGGTGCAGGAGAGGGCCCACCACTTGTAGTGCTCGTGGTCGGCGTCGACTCCCGCGGTCCCAGCAAATCTTTTTCTTACGTTCACGTTAGATATTGTAGCGCGGCGTCGAATCCGGCCATGGCCGAGCGCACCTGGCACGTCTATCTCTCTGGGGAGATCCACTCCGACTGGCGTGAGCAGATCGAGGCCGGGACTCGCGAGGCGGGTCTGCCCATCTCTTTCTCGGCGCCGGTCACCGACCACGCCGCCTCCGACGACGCGGGCAGCGGCACGCTCGGGGACGAGAGCGACTCCTTTTGGCGCGACCACAAGGGTGCCGGCGTCAACGCGATCCGCACCCAGACGCTGATCCGCAACGCCGACCTGACCGTGGTCCGCTTCGGCGACAAGTACCGCCAGTGGAACGCCGCTTTCGACGCCGGCTTCGCGGCCGCCCTCGGCAAGCCGGTGATCACCCTCCACGAGCCCGAGCTGGACCACGCCCTGAAGGAGGTCGACCGGGCCGCTCAGGCGACTGCCCGCAACGCCCAGCAGGTCGTCGACGTGCTCCGCTACGTCATCGCCGGCGAGTTGCCCAGCCGCTGAGGGCTACGCGACTGCCCGGCAGTCGCGTTAGGGTGGGAGCATGTCCGCCGACGCCAACCGCGCCACGATCGAGCGCTTCTACGAGGCCTTCGGCAAGTGCAACGGCGCCGCGATGACCGCCTGCTACGCCCCCGATGCCCATTTCCGCGATCCCGCCTTCGGCGACCTCGAGGGCGACGAGATCGGCTCGATGTGGCGGATGCTGACCGGCCGTGCCACCGATCTGAAGATCGAGCTGCACGAGCACGAGGCCGGCGATGACACGGGCTCGGCCCACTGGATCGCCCGCTACACCTTCTCCACCGGTCGCCCCGTGGTCAACGACATCCAGGCGAAGTTCCGCTTCGCCGAGGACGGCAAGATCGCCGACCACGTCGACGACTTCGACTTTCGCAAGTGGGCCAAGCAGGCCCTCGGCCCGATGGGCAATCTCGTCGCTGTGCTGCCGCCACTGCGCTCGAAAGCGCGTGCCAAAGCGCTCGAGCAGCTCGCCGCCTTCAAGCGCGACGAGACCGGCTCCAGCATCTAGCTAGCTCCGAGTGTCGAATTGTTTCCCCTATAAGGGGGAAATTCGACTCTCGCGCCGCCGCTTCGTATGCGAACGTATGTTCGTGCGTTGGGACGAACAGCGAGTCGAGAACGATCTGCGATTGCCGGGAGTCGGCGACGGCAGCGTCGTCCGCACCTTCGACGCCCCGGAGGCCATGGGCATCAACTTCCATGAGGTCCGCGCCCGCTCGGCGCTGAATCACGTGGCCGGCGGCAGCTACGGGTTCGACTACACGATCAACCCCTACAGGGGATGCACCCATGCCTGCAATTTTTGCTTTGCTCGAAAAACTCACATCTACCTAGGCTTCAATGCCGGTCGGGACTTCGAGCGTGAGATCGTCGTCAAGGTCAACGTGCCAGAGCTGCTGCGGGCGGAGCTGGCGCGACCGAGCTGGAAGCGCGAGCTGGTGGCCCTGGGGACGAACACCGATCCCTACCAGTGGGTCGAGAGCCGCTACCGGATGATGCCGGAGATCCTCGAGGCGCTGGAGGCGGCGCGGACCCCGGTCTCGGTGCTGACCAAGTCGCCGCTGGCGATGCGCGACGTCGAGATCTTCGAGCGGATGGCGAAGATGCTGCCGGTCTCGGTCAACCTCTCGGTCCCGACCCTCGACGAGGACGCCTGGCGGGCGACCGAGCCGCACACCCCCAGCCCCAGCGCCCGCCTCGACGCCGTCGCCGAGCTGCGCCGCCGTGGCATCGATTCCGGCGTCCTGATCGCCCCGCTGATGCCCGGCATCAACGACCACCCCGACCAGGTCCGCCCGATCGTCGAGCGAGCCAAAGCGGCCGGCGCCACCTTCCTCGGCGGCGTCGCCCTGCACCTCCGCGGCGAGGTCAAAGACGTCTTCTTCGCCTGGCTGGAGGAAAAACGCCCCGACCTTCTCCCCCAATACGAACAGCTCTACAAAGGTCGCGCCTACATGCGCCCCGAGCAGCGCAAGCAAACCACGCGAGCCCTCAAAGGCTGGGGCCGCTGCGCCGAACTGCGAAGAGGCGCTTCTGCGGCGGGTGGTCCCGGGGGAGGTGCCGAGAACGTACACCTCGCCCGCAGGCGCCCTCCCCCGGACCCGCCGGCCCAGCAGCCTCTCTTCTAGCCGCCCTCGTCCAACTGCTCGAACCGGCACTCCGCCGGCGCTTTGTCGTCCCGAAACCTGTGGAACCGGGCCCCGTGCCGAATCCGCCCGCTGGCCGCATGGTCATACCCGACCTCGATCACCAGCTCCGGCCGCAGCGACACCCACTCCAGGTCGCGCCCGCCTGTCCACCGGCTCGGCTCGGCCGTGCCGCTCTCGCCGCTCTCCAGCGGCGCCAGCATCGCCCGCATGCTCCGTTTCGCGGCGGCTGAGAAGCCGGAGATGTGGCCGACCGAGCGCAGCTCCTCGCCGTCGTAGAGGCCGAGGATCAGCGAGCCGACCGTGCCCTCCTCCTTGCCCGGCCGCCAGCCCATCACCACGCAGTCGATCGTCCGCTCACGCTTGACCTTCGCCATCCCCTTGCGTTTGCCGGGGACGTAGGGGGCGTCGAGCTGCTTCGCCATCACGCCCTCGATGCTGCCCAGCCATTTCTCGGCCTGGGCGGTGTCGGGGGTCAGCGGCGTCAGCTCCAGGCCGGCCTTCTCGGCGATCGCCTCCAGGCGCGCCCGCCGCTCAGACAGCGGCGCCTCCAGCAGCGACTCGTCGCCCTCGGCCAGCAGGTCGAAGACGATGTAGCCGGCCGGGATCTCCTTCGAGAGCAGCTCGATCCGCGACTGGGCGGGGTGGATCCGTTCCTGCAGGGCGTCGAATTCGAGGTTGCCGTCGGCGTCGCGGATGACCAGCTCGCCGTCCAGCACCCAGCGCCCCGGCGCGAAGCTCAGCTCCGGAAAGTAGCGGGCCAGTTCCTTGCCGCCGCGGGACTGGATGTAGGCCTCCTCGCCGTCGACGAAGACGATCGCCCGGAAGCCGTCGAGCTTCGGCTCGTACGCCCACTCCTCGCCGGTCGGCAGCTGTTTGCGGGTCAGCGCCAGCTGCGGCTTGATCGGTGGTGCGAGGGGGAGGGTCACGCTGCCGGAGGGTAGGCTCAGCGGGCGGGGCCGGCCGTCGCGCCGCGCCGGCTCTCGCGCGGATCGGGAATCGGCACCGCCGCGAGCAGTTTCTTCGTGTAGGCGTCCTCGGGGTGCTCGCAGACCTGGTCCGCCGTCCCCTCCTCGACGATCTTGCCGTTGTGCATGACGGCGATCCGGTCGGAGATGTGGCGGACGACGCCGATGTCGTGGGCGACGAAGAGGTAGGTGAGGCCGAACTCGTCCTGGAGGTCGTCGAGCAGGTTGACGATCTGGGCCTGGATCGAGACGTCGAGTGCCGAGACCGGCTCGTCGGCGACGATCAGCTTCGGCTTCAGCGCGAGCGCCCGGGCGATCCCGATCCGCTGCCGCTGCCCGCCGGAGAACTCGTGCGGGTAACGGTCGTAGTGCTCGGGCGAGAGGCCGACCCGCTCCAGCAGCTCCTCGAACCCGCTTTCGCAGCTCCTTGCCGGAGGCGACCTTCTGACGCCTCAGCGGGTCGCCGACGATCTGCCCGATCCGCTTGCGCGGGTTGAGCGAGGCGTAGGGGTCCTGGAAGATCATCTGCATCTCGCGCCGCAGCGGCCGCATCTGCCGCCGCGAGAGCCCGGCGATCTCCTCGCCCTCGAAGCGGACCGAGCCCGAGGTCGGCGCGGTCAGCTGCAGCACCGTGCGGCAGGCCGTCGACTTGCCGCTGCCGGACTCGCCGACCAGGCCGAGCGTCTGGCCGCGCGGGATCGCGAAGCTGATCCCGTCGACGGCGCGCACCTGGTCAACCTCGCGGTCGATCAGGATGCCGCGCTTGATCGGGAAGTGCTTGACGAGGTCGGTGACCTCGAGCAGTGGCTCGCCGCCGGTCATCATGCCGGTGCCTCCAGGCCGATCTGGCCTTCGACCTGACGCTTCTCACGCTTCTGCTCGGGATCGAGCCAGCAGCGATCGCAGTGGGCGGTCGCCTCGGCGAGGCGCGCCTCGAGCGGCGGCATCTCGGCGCAGCGGTCGAACTCGTGCGGGCAGCGAGGCCGGAACGAGCAGCCCTCCGGCAGCGTCCAGCAGCGAGGGCGGCGCGCCGCCGATCTGCGGCAGCCGCACCGGCCGCGGTCGATCCAGCCGGGTCAGCGACCCGAGCAGGCCCCAGGTATAGGGATGCTGAGGGTCGTAGAAGATCTCGTCCAGCGTCCCCTCCTCGACCACCCGGCCGGCGTACATCACCAGCACCCGGTCGGCGACCTCGGCGACGACGCCGAGGTCGTGGGTGATCAGGATCGTCGCCAGGTCGCGCTCGCGGTTGAGGTCCTCGAGCAGGCGCAGGATCTGGGCCTGGATCGTGACGTCGAGGGCGGTGGTCGGCTCGTCGGCGATCAGCACTTCCGGTTCCAGCGCCAGCGCCATCGCGATCATCGCCCGCTGGCGCATGCCGCCGGAGAACTCGTGCGGATAGTCGTCGACCCGCCGCTCGGCGTCCGGGATGCCGACCGAGTCGAGCAGCTCGACCGTCCGCGCCCGCGCATCGCGCCTTGGAGACGTCATCGCGGTGGGCGCGGATCGCCTCGACGATCTGGGCGCCGATGCGGTAGACCGGGTTGAAGGAGGTCATCGGGTCCTGGAAGACCATCGCCAGCCGCTCCCCTCGCAGCTTGCGCAGCGTCGCGTCGCGGCGCGTCGGTCAGCTCCTCGCCGCCGCAGCCGCACCGAGCCCTCGATCCGCGCGTTGCTCGAGCGGGTCAGCCCCATGATCGTCTGCGCGGTGACGCTCTTGCCCGAGCCCGACTCGCCGACGATCGCCAGCACTTCGCCGGCGTCGAGGTCGAAGCTGACCCCGTCGACCGCCTGCAGCAGCCCGCCTTCGGTGGCGAAGCCGACCCGAGGTCGCGCACCGCGAGGAGCGGCGCCGCTCACCGCGCCGCCGCCCCCAGCCGCACCCGGGGGTCGAGGTAGGCGTAGGCGATGTCGGCCAGGGCATTGAAGAAGACGACGAAGAAGGCCCCGTAGAGCGTCACCGCCATGATCGGCGGCAGTTCGAGGTTGGCGACGGCTTCGGCCGCGTAGGCGCCGACCCCGTCGAGGCTGAAGAGCTTTTCGGTGATGATCGCGGTGCCGCCGATCAGCGCCCCGACGTCGAGTCCGAACAGGGTGACGATCGGGATCAGCGAGTTGCGCAGCACGTGCCGGGTCATCACCCGGCGCTCGCCGAGACCCTTGGCGCGCGCGGTGCGCACGTAGTCCTCGTTCATCGCGTCGAGCATGTTGGAGCGCAGGACGCGGCTGTAGAAGCCGATCGAGAGCGACCGCCACGCGTGAACCAGGGCAGGATCAGGTGGTAGGCCCACTCGAGCCGGGTCTTCGGTCAGCGGTACGTAGCCCCCGTCCGGGAACAGTTCGGTCTTGTAGGTGAGGAAGTAGAGGAGGATGGGGGCGAGCAGGAAGACCGGGATCGAGATGCCGACGACGGCGACGCCGGTCAGCAGCTTGTCGAGCCAGCCACCGGCCCGCACCGCCGAGAGGTAGCCGAAGAGGATCCCGAAGAAGAGCCAGATGCGCCGCGGCGCCGACGCAGAGCGAGACGGTCGCGGGGATCCCTTCGACGATCTGTTCGTCGACCGGGACGCGCGGCTCGTAGGAGGTCAGTTCGCCGGTGAAGATCTTCTTCATCATCGTCAGGTACTGCTGGGGCAGCGAGTCGTCGAAGCCCCATTCTTCTTCGATGCTGTCGACCAGCGCCGGGGTGGCGTTCTTGCCGGCCAGGCGCTGCGCCGGGGCGGAGTTGGGGATCACGTTGAAGATCGCGAAGACGATCACCGAGACCGCGAAGAGGACGACGACCATCCCGACCAGGCGCCGGACGATGAAGCGAGCCATCAGACCGCCGTCCCCTCCGGCTCGACCAGGCCGGTGCGCGCCTCGAGCCGCACCTTCGCTCGCGGGTCGAGCGCGTCGCGGAGCCCGTCGCCGACGATGTTCAGCGAGAGCACCGTCAGCAGGATCATCGTGCCGGGGACGATCGCCAGCAGCGGCGCCGTGTTGAGCAGTTCGACGCCGGCGGCGATCATCGTCCCCCAGGAGGAGTTGGGCGGCTGCACGCCGGCGCCGAGGAAGGAGAGCGCCGACTCGAGCAGCATGTCGTTGGCGATGTTGAGGGCGAAGAAGACGATGATCGTCGAGCAGAGGTTGGGCAGCAGCTCGCCGAACATCACCCGCAGCGGCCCGGCCCCCTGGGCGACCGCGGCCTCGACGAACTCCTTCTCGCGCAGCGCCAGGACCTCGCCGCGCACCGGGCGCGCCATGTAGGGCATCGAGACGAAGCCGATGATCAGGATCGGGATCCAGATCGAGCCGCCGGAGAGCTCGAGCGGCCCGATCTTCAGCCCGCCGACCGCGAGCGCGATCCCGAGCGCGATCGCGAGCAGGAGGACCGGGAACGACCAGAGCACGTCCAGCCCGCGGGCGATCACCGCGTCGGTCCAGCCGCGGTAGTAGCCGGCGAGCAGGCCGAGGAAGGTCGCCAGGAGGGTGGTGATCAGCGCCGCGGTCACGGCGATCAAGAGCGAGGTCCGCCCGCCGTACATCAGCCGCACCATCTCGTCGCGGCCGAGGCGGCTGTCGGCGCCGAGGAAGAACTTGCCGCCGGCGCCGAACCAGACCGGCCCGATCGGCTTGCCTTCGAGGTCGACGACGTCGCGCTTTTCGCCGTCGACCGCGACCTTTTCCAGCGTGTGGGTCGTGTTCGGGCCGGTGTCGGCGACGTGGTTCGCCCAGAGCGGCGCCGCGAGCACGAAGACGACGATCAGGACGAAGAGGCCAGGAAGGCGAGGGCGACCCGGTTGCGCCGAAGCCGCCACAGGCCAGGGCCCAGGGCCCCCGCCCGCGGGCGGCGGGAGGGTCGACGGCGGTCACTACGGGCCTATCGTGAGCTCGGCGCCGGGCGCTACTTGAACTGGAAGCTGGTCAGATCCTGGCCGAAGGTCGGGTTGAAGATCACCTTGTCGAGGTCGATCGCGCTGGAGACGAAGGTCGAGACCGTCCGCGTCCCGTAGGGGGCCCACGGCGCCTGTTCCATGTAGCTCTTGTCGAGTTCGGCGTATTCGGCTTCCTGCTTCGGCCCGAGCGGTTCTTCGCCGAGCTTCGCGATCTTTTCGTTCAGCTCCGGGACGTCGATCTCGGCGAGGTTGCTGTTGTTGTTCGGGGGGATGCTTTCCGCCGGACAGCAGCGGCTGGAAGAAGTCGTTCGGGTTCGGGTAGTCCTCGAACCAGTCCAGCCAGCCGGTGTCGAGATCGGGCGTCGACTGGTTGCCGATCACGGTGAAGTAGTTGGCGGCGTTGACCACTTTCAGCTTCGTGTTGAAGCCGAGTTTCCTGAGCACGTCCTCGTAGTATTCGGTGGCTTCCTTGTTTTCGGGTTCGGTGTTCGCCCAGACCGTGATGTCGCGGTCCGACGGGTTCGCTTCCTCGATCATCTCCTTCGCCTTGGCCATGTCGTAGGGGTAGAGCTCGAATTTCTTGTAGCCCGGCATCCCCGGCGGCAGGATCTGCTGCGCGGCGTTCAGCTGCCCGGCGTAGATCCTTTCCAGCGCTTCGGGGTCGACCGCGTAGTTGACCGCCTGGCGCACCTTGAGGTCGTTGAACGGCGGCTTCGTCGTGTTCATCCAGAAGTAGTAGTTGCTGATCGTCGGCTCGACCCGGAACTGGGTGCCTTCGTACTTTTCCTTGACTTCGGCGTAGAGATCGGGCGGGGGCGGCGTCTGCATCCAGTCGAACTTGCCCTGTTCGACTTCGTTGACCTGGGTCGAGGGGTTCGCGACCACGCTGATGTCGATCTTGTCGACGTGGCCGCTGGGCAGGTCGGGCATCGCCTTCGCGTTGGCTTCGCCCACTCGGGATTGCGTTCGTATTCCCAGCCACGACCCGGCTCGGACTTGATGATCGTGTAAGGGCCGGTGCCCGGGGGCGGGTTCGCCGCGAGGTCTTCGCGGGCGTGCCGGGCGGCACCAGGGCGACGAACATCATCCCCAGCTCGTTGGTGAAGGTGCCGCGCGGTTTGACAAGGTGGATGACGATTTCGCCGGTCTTGTCGTTGGTCTCGATCCCGGGGATGCCGCCGCTCTTGGTTTCGGCGAACTTTTCGGCGCCGACGATGTCGGTGTAGAACGGCGAGCCGCCGGAGTTGAGCTTGAAGGTGCGTTCGACCGCGTAGGTGAAGTCCGAGGCCTTGACCGGCGTACCGTCGGAGTATTTGAGGCCGGGGCGCAGGAACAGCGTGTAGGTCTTGCCGCCGTCGCTGATCTTCGGCAGGCTCTTGGCCAGCCCGGGGATCACCTTGCCGCCTGCGGCGCCGTTGGCGCGAGCGTAGGTCAGCAGCGGGATGTAGGTGCCGTACATCGCCGTCCAGCCTTCCTGGGTGTAGGAGAGCGCCGGGTCGAGGGAGTCGGGGAAGGCGGAGTAGGTGCCGTCGAGGGTGCCGCCCTCTTTCCGCCGCCGGAGCCACTGCCGCCGCATGAGACCAGTCCAACCATGGCGACCGCTGCAAGTCCGAGCACCGGCGACCACGCACTGCTTCTTCAAGATGAAACCTCCGGGTCGGACTGGATCGGCGACCTGCTCCCTGGGATCAACTCCAGCACAATGTCGTTGCCCCCGTCAAGCTCGTTTGAACTAGACGTGGCAAGGCGTTCAGGCCAATTGGCGCCAAGTATCGGGGCCGCGACGGCGACGATCGCGAGGACCCCGACGCCCGCGACGAGGAAGGTGGTGCGCGGGCTGGCGATGGCGGCGATCAGGCCGCCGAGGGCGAAGCCGACCCCCGGCATCGCGGCGCCGATCGACTCCAGCACGCTCATCACCCGGGCCTGCATCCGCTGCACCGTCAGCTCCTGCACGGCGCTGATCTCGACACCCACTGCACGCCGTTACCGGCCCGCCGACGACCGACGCCAGGCAGGCGGCGAGCAGGCTCGGTGCGACGGCGAGGCCGAGGTAGCCGACGCCGACCGCCAGCGTGCTGAAGAAGAGCAGCGGGGGCAGCGGAGCCTTGCGCAGCGCGGCGAAGACGAAGCCCCCGGCACCATCCCCGCGCCCCAGCTCGCCAGCATGATCCCGTAGCCGGTGTCGCCGACCCCGAGCGTTTCCTTCGCGTAGATCACCTCGACCGGAATCACCGCCGAGAAGAAGACGAAAGCCGCCGCCTGGGCAAGGAGCAGACGGCGCAGCGTCGCTCTGCTCTTGATGTAGGCGATCCCGGCGCGGACGCGGTCGCGCAGCTTGCCCTCTTCGGTCTCGGGATGGGGCAGGCCCTTGCAGGAAGCCAGGATCCAGGCGATCGCGCAGAAGGAGACGGCGTCGAGCAGCAGGGCGGTCTGGACGCTGAAGTGGGCGACGACGAGGCCGGCGAGCGCGGGGCCGACCGCGGCCCCGCCGGTGAAGGCGACGTTGAGGATCGCGTTGCCGGCCCGAAGCTCGCCCTAGGGCTCGAGGAAGGCGACGACGACGGACCGGGTCAGGGCCCGGCTGCCGACGGCCAGGGTCCCGTCGAGGCGGCGAGGACGATCACGCCGGCCAGCGAGAAGTTCGTCGCGAGCAGTGCCAGGCCACCGAAGGCCGCCGCCTCGCCGCAGTAGATGAGCGGGAGCGCGATCCGGGGCGGCGGCTGCTCCGCCCGGGCGACGAGCAGCGGCACCAGCAGAGCCGGCAGGAAATGGGTGCCGATGAAGAGGGCCGCCGTCGCAAGGGCGCTGCCGGTTTGGTCGAAGACCAGCACCGAGAGGGCGATCATGCCCATCCAGTCGCCCAGCTCATTGACCGCGTAGGTCGCCGCGAGACGGCGGAAGAGAGGCCGGCGAAGTGGCTCGCGCAGGCTGCGATCAAGCATTGCTGGCTTCGCGGGGCATTGCATTTCTGCACAACTTTTCTTGCATGTGCACAAGTTTTGCCAAAGTTGTGCTACAAAGTTGACAGCTATTCACAGGTCGCCCGCGATCGAGGGTCACCGACGAAAGGGCTTCAACATGGGTTTCCGTGGCGGCTGGTTAGCACTCAAAGACTTAGGCGGGACGCGACATCATCGTGTCCCAGTGAAGGGGCGCCTGCGGGCGCCCTTTTTTTTTCTGGGTCGGCGCCGCTTCCCCACTCTCGTGCCGACCCAGATGGGCGCGAATAGCCAAAAGTCCATTTTCCGCCGGCATCGTTCGTCGCAGGGTAGGCTCAACGCAGGCAGGGAATGCCGATATATGCAGGAACTTGTACTCGCTCTCGTCTGATCTTCCGCCGGCATAACTCTATGGCTCGTAATCGCCCTTCCACACTCGTCATCGTCGGCATGGTCGCCGGGCTCGTCGTGGTGGTGGCGGCGGCCGTCTGGTAGGCGCCGGATGCCAATTGGAACCCGCTGCTACTCGCGGTGCTGCTGGCGTTCTGCGTGTTCAGCGACCTGACCGCGGTCGAGACGCCGTCGCGGGTCCTGATCTCCGGCAGCTTCCTGGCGCTGGTCGTGGCAATGGTCCTGCTCGGCGGCACGCCCGCCGCGCTGATCGGCGTCGTCACGATGCTCGCCGGCTGGCTGCGCTGGCGCGAGAGCTGGGACTACCTGCTCAACAACGTCCTCACCTTCGCCATCTTCTCCCTCGTCGGCGGCATCGCCTTCCACGCGGCGGACCAGCTCGGCCTGACCAGCAACGACCCGGTCTTCTACCTGCTGATCTTCGCGCTCTTCCAGTTCGCCCTGGCGATCAACTTCCTGATGGTCGCCTCGTACGGGTGCTACGTCGAGCGGACACCGTTCTCGGACAAATTGCGGCTGCTGCCGCCGGTGCTGCCCTCGGAGTTCGCCAGCGCGATGCTCGCGGTCGGGGTCACCTTCATCTACCACCAGGTCGGGATCACCGCGATCGCCTTCTTCGGCGTCGTCTTGGTCACCTTCCAGTACCTGCTCGGGCAGCTCCTGCTCTCCCAGCAGCGGGCCGAGGAGCTGGAGCTGCGCAGCAAGCAGCTGGCCAGCTTCCAGGTCGGGATGTTGAGCGCGATGCTGCGCACGCTCGACCTGCGCGACCAGATGACCGCCCGCCACAGCGCCGCGGTGGCGCGCTACTCGCGGGCGATCGCCCAGCGCGCCGGCTACTCGCGCCGCGAGGAGGAGCTGGTCCACATCGCCGCGCTGCTGCACGACATCGGCAAGTTCATCCTTCCCGACCGCATCCTCAAGGCCAACGTGCCGCTCACCGACGAGGACTGGATGCTGATCAAGCGCCACCCGCAGCAGGGCGCGCGCGTCGTCTCCTCGCTGGACGGCTACGGCCCGGTCGCCGAGATCATCCTCGCCCACCACGAGCGGATCGACGGCAAAGGCTATCCGCGCGGACTCGAAGGCGAGCGATTCCGGAGCTGTCGCGGATCATCTCCGTCGCCGACACCTACGACGTGATGACCGCCCGCGACTCCTACCGGACGCCGATGTCGAGCCACGACGCGATCGTCGAGCTGCGCCGCGTCGCCGGCAAACAGCTCGACGCCCGCTTCGTCGAGGTCTTCGTCGAGCTGCTCGACGGCAAAGACGTCTCCTTCCAGCACGGCGAGGCGGCCGACTTCGAGAAAGAGCTGGCGCTGGAATCGCGGATCGCCGAGACGGCCAGCCCCGATGGCGAGGCCAACCGCTTCCAGGTCGCCGGCGTCAGCGTCTAAAGCGCTCGCGTCGATACGGTTCGCCCGAATGCGCGCCGTCACCTTTCAGGCACCGGAGCAGGTTCGGATCGAGGAGAAGCCCGATCCGGAGGTCGTCGCGGGTGACGATGCGGTGATCCGGGTCGAGGCGAGCGGGATCTGTGGCTCCGACCTCCACATCTACCACGGGCGGGTCCCGGTCGAGCCGGGCTTCACGATCGGCCACGAGTTCGTCGGCACGGTGCTGGCCGCCGGCGACGAGGTCGAGCGGGTCGCGGTCGGCGATCGCGTGCTCGGCACCTTCCACACCGCCTGCGCGACCTGCGCCTCCTGCCTGCGCGGCGACTACCACCGCTGCCGCAAGGGCCAGACCTTCGGCCACGGCGCCAACCTCGGCGACCTGCAGGGCGCCCAGGCCGAGCAGCTGCTGGTGCCGCGCGCCAACCTGACCCTGCGGCGGGTGCCGGAGGGGATGTCGGCCGACGTCGCCCTCTTCGCCGGCGACGTGATGGGGACCGGCTACCACGCCGTCGCCCACGCCGGGATGCGCTCGGGCGACACGGTCGCGGTCCTCGGGCTGGGCCCGGTCGGGCTCTGCGCGGTGCAGGCGGCGCTCGCCGGCGGCGCCGTCGAGGTCTTCGCGATCGACTCGGTACGAGAAAGATTGGACATGGCCGCGTCCTTCGGCGCCACGTCGCTTCACCTCGAGGAGCAGGAGCCGAAGCGGGCGATCCGCGCGGCGACCGAAGGGCTCGGCGTCGACGTCGTCGTCGACGCGGTCGGCGACCCCGGCCCGCTGGCGCTGGCGATCAGCCTCGCCCGCGACGCCGGCACCGTCTCCGGGATCGGCGCCTACGCCGGCAAGGGCGAGGTGCCGCTGGGGCTGGCCTGGCTGAAGGGGCTGCAGCTGCGCCTCGGCCTGGCCAACGTGATCGCCCACGTCGACCGCGTCCTGGCTCTGCTCGAGGCCGGCAAGCTCGACCCGGCGCCGCTGGTCACCCACCACATGTCGCTCGACGAAGCGAGCGAGGCCTACGCGATCTACGACCGCCGCGAAGCGCTGAAGATCGTCCTCACGCCCTAGCCGGCGGCCGAATCTGGGCTCGATTAGCTGTGCTAGTTGACTAGAACAGTTATGGGGGCTACTGTGCTCTCTGATGGCACAGCACGACGTCGCCGCACGGGCAGAGCCCAACCCCTTCGCGACCGATCCCAGCGACGAGCTGCCGGTCGGGCTGCAGCTGACCTGGCGGCTGCGGGCGCTGATCTCCACCGGCCAGCTGGCGAGCGGCGAGCGGCTGCCGAGCTTCCGTCGCCTCGCGGAGTGGGCCGGGGTCAACCTGAACACGGTCCGAGCCGTCTACGAGGGCCTCGAGGAGGACGGCCTGGTGGTCAGTCGCCAGGGCCAGGGTACCTTCGTCGCCGACGGCGTCGAGTCGGCTCCCGAGCTGGAGGAGATCGCCGCCGAGGCGCTGCGCCGTGCCAACGACGCCGGCCTCGGCTCGCGTGAGCTGGCGATCGTCGCGATGGCCTGCGCAAGCATTCCCGGCAGTGTCGGGGAGGAGCCGCCGGCCCTGCCGCCGGGCCTCCCCGATCTCGAGGAGGAGAGCGAGGCGATCGAGGTGCGGCAGGAGCTGCGCCGCCAGATCGGCCGGCTCGAGGCCGAGCTGGGCAGCTACACGCGCGACCTCAACGCCGAGCTGCCGACGGCGCCGCGCCGCGCCGTCGCCCACGTCGCCGGCGTCCAGGAGCTGGAGCAGACCCGCGACACGCTGATCGCCCAGCTCTCCGAGGCGCAGAAAGCGGCCGAGCAGCGGGCGCGGCAGGAAGCGCAGACGCGTGCGCGCAGGCAGCGGGCCCGGGAGGGCGGGGAGTCGGAGCATGGGGGGGCGCCGGGAGGCGGGCCACTCGGCAGGGCGATGAGCTGGTGGCGAGCGAAGCCCTAGCGCGGGTTCGCCCCCGTCAACGGATGTTCGTGGAGGTGGGGGTGATGGTGATCCTCACCGTGAAGACGATCGTCTCCGCCGTGAGACCCCCTTATCCCTACGGCGAGGAGCTGGTCTGGCAGTTCCTCTTCGTGCTGAAGCTCTCCTGGTTCCCGCTCCTGATCTCCACTTTCGCCCTCAACCTCGGCGCCCCCGGGCTGCAGGCGGCGGAGTGCTTTCGCTGTTCGGCGCGCTCGACCGGCTCGGCGGCTTCTTCGTCGTGGTCGCGATCCGCTGGATCGGGCCGCTGGTTACCGCGGTGGTGGTGGCGGGGTGGCCGGCACCGCGATCACCGCCGACCTCGGCGCCCGCAAGATCCGCGAGGAGCTCGACGCCCTGCAGGTGCTCGGCGTCGACCCGGTCAAGAACCTGGTCGTGCCGCGCTTCCTGGCGCTGATGGTCGTCACCGGCCTGCTCGACATCTTCGCGATCGTCTTCGGCCTCAGCGCCGGCATCGCCGCCGAGCTCCTGTACCACCAGTCGCTCGGCGGCTTCTTCGCGACGCTCTTCTCCAACGCCACGGTCACGGACCTCTGGTCCTCGGTCCTGATGTGCACGATGTTCGGCGCGATCGTCGCGGTCGTCTGCTCCTACAAGGGGATGACGGCGTCCGGCGGGCGGCGGGGGTGGGGCGCGCCGTCAACCAGGCGGTGGTCATCTCCCTCGTCTCGGTCTTCTTCTTCCAGTTCGTCGTCAGCTCGATCCTGCTCGCCACCAACCCCGAACTGCAGGCGATCCGGTGATCGGCTGGCTCGACGCCCCGCGTCGGCTGGCTCGACTCCTTCGGGGAGATCGTCCGCTTTGGGGGCCAGGTCGCCGGACAGGTCTACTCGGGCCGGGTGTTCAAATTCTTCGGCGAGAGCCTGCGCCAGGCCGGCATCCTGATCTTCGGCTCGGCGCTGATCATCTGGGCCTTCGTCTTCATCCTCGGCCTGCAGTGCGGGCTCCAGGGCGCCTACTTCAACCGCTCGATCGGCGCCCCGTCCTGGCCGGCCTCTTCTCGGCCTACTGCGATCTGCGCGAGGGGCTGCCCTACGCCTTCGGCTACATCCTCTCGGCCAAGGTCGGGACCGGGATCGTCGCCGAGATCGGGGCGATGCGGATCTCCGACGAGATCGACGCGCTCGAGGTGATGGGGATCCAGCCGGTGACGTTCCTCTGCGCGACCCGGCTGCTCGGCGCCTGGATCGCGATCCCGTTTCTCTATCTGGTCGGGATCGTGGTCGTGTACTTCGCCAGCTACCTGGCGGTGGTCAACCAGGTCGGCGACGTCTCGTCCGGCGGCTATCTGCTGATCTTCTGGATGTACCAGAGCCCGCCCGACCTGATCTTCAGCATGATCAAGGGGATGGTGATGGCGACGGCGATCATCCTGGTCGGCTGCTACTACGGCTACACCGCCTCGGGGGGCCCGGTCGGCGTCGGCACGGCGACGGCCCAGTCGATGGTCGTCAACATCATCCTCGTCCACATCATCGGCATGCTCGGGACCGTCGTCTTCTGGGGCGCGAACCCGCGAGCGCCGATCGGTGGCTGAGGCTCAGCGGCGCCGCCGCGCCGGTCAGAGCCGGCTGGCGGTGGCGGCGGAACGTCTCTTCGACCCAGAGGTAGCCGGGGCGGTCGCGGAGGCCGTCGCGGAAGCGCTCGATGGCGGGGGGGGTCGGCGCGTCCGGGGAGACCGGTCCCTCGGCCGGGCGACCACGGGTAGAAGAGCGACGCGGCGGTGAGGTCGGCGACGCTGAAGTCGCCGACCAGGTACTCGCCGCGGTTGCGGCCAGCTCGGCGTGAGGCGGTCCATCGCGGCGACGATCTTGGCCGCGCCGCACCGCCGCTTCGACGCGGTGGCCCGAAGCGAAGGCTGGCGTAGGTGCGGGCGTAGGCGCCGACGAAGCCTTTGGCCTTGCCGAGCGGGCCGGGCACCGAGGCCGAGGCGATCTCGGCGAACATCTGCGGCTCGTTGATCAGCTCGTAGAAGGCGAGCAGGCGCATGTGCGGCCCCAGCTCCTCGTCGAAGAAGTCCTCCAGCTCGAGCGCGCGGCGGCGCTGCTCGGGGTCGGCGGGGTAGAGCGGCGGCTCCGGGTAGCGCTCCTCGATGGCGGCGATCACCGCGGTCGAGTCGCCGATCGCCCTGCCGTCCAGCTGCAGCACCGGGAGGTCTTCTGCTCGCCGCGGGTCAGCCAGAGGGCGATCGGGATGTGCGTCCCCGGCAGCGGCGAGCGGCGCACGTGCGGGACCTGCTTGTAGTCGAGCGCCCAGCGCGCCTTCTCGCTGAAGTGCGAGATCTCGATCTGCCAGAGGGTGGGTTCGGGGGCTCAATGCGGCGCCTGGTCCGCCTGGCAGCATAGGCGCGATGGCGCTGCTGAACGATTCCGAGGTCGAGGCGAGGCTCGCCGAGCTCTCCGGCTGGGAGCGCGCGGGCGAGGCGATCGCGAAGAGGTTCGAGCGCGGCGACTTCGTCGGCTCGGTGAAGTTCGTCTCCAGCCTGGTCGAGCCGGCCGAGGCGATGAACCACCACCCGGACCTGGAGATCTCCTGGGACACGGTGACGGTGACGATCTCCACCCACTCCGAGGGTGGCCTGACCGCGGCCGACTTCGAGCTGGCCGCGAAGATCGACGCGCTGGCCTAGCGGGTCGAGATGGCGAAGCGGAAGAAGCAGCGCCGCCAGCGGCAGAAGGCGCCGACGGTCGACTACACCGACCCGGAGGGCAACGTCCTGACCCTGCGGCAGTCGCTCAGCGCCGGCACGATCGCCAAGATCGGCGAGCCGCCGGCGAGCGACGCCGCCTCGCTGGAGGACGCCTGGCAGCGGCGCTCGGAGGCGCTGTTCGAGCGCCTCGCGGTCAGCTGGGAGATCGCCGGGCTGCCGCTGACCGAGCAGAAGATGCTGCTCGGCCGCTACCGGATGGCCGACGCCGAGACCCAGCGCTGGGTCCGCCAGACGATCGCCGACCACGTCGAGCGCCACATCCCCGAGCTGGCCGGGTAGCGGCGGCGGGCGCTAGCGTGGCCCGTGGCCGACGAGCTGCGAATAGACGACCGCCTCTCGATCCCGCTGGCGGAGATCGAGCTGCGCACCAGCCGCTCCTCGGGGCCGGGCGGCCAGCATGCCAACGTCACCGCCTCGCGGGTCGAAGCCGTCTTCGACGTCGAGGCTTCGCGCACGCTCGACGACGCTCCAGCGCTCCCGCCTGCTGGAGCGCGCCGGGGCCACCGTCACCGCCGTCGCCCAGGACGCCCGCGGCCAGTCCCGCAACCGCGAGCTCGCCCTGCAGCGCCTGGCGGGGAAGATCGCCGCCGCCCTGACGGTGCCGCGCAGCCGCCGGCCGACCCGGCCGACCAAGGCCTCGCGGCGGCGCCGCCTCGAGCAGAAGCGCCGCACCGGCGAGCGCAAGCGCGGGCGCCGCCGCCCGGGTGGGGAAGGGGAGTAGGGCGCCGCGTCGATGAGTTTGCGCTCGCGGCGCGGTCTAATGGGTGGGACGAAACCGAAAGCGACGAAAGGAACCACATGCTCGCCGACTCAAAGGCATACAGCGGCTTCGCGGTTGACGACCTGGACAAGGCCCAGCGAGTTCTACGGCGAGACCCTCGGCCTGAAGACCGAGCTGCTCGACGAGGAGAACGGCCTGCTGACCCTCCACCTCGCCGGCGACCGCGACGACCCTGATCTACCTCAGCCCCGGCTTCACCCCCGCCAGCTACACGATCCTCAACTTCCCGGTCGACGACATCGACCAGGCGGTCGACGACCTGGCCGCCCGCGGCGTCAGCTTCGAGCGCTACGACGAGCATGCCCCAGGACGAGAAGGGCGTGATGCGCGAGGGCGGCCCCTGCATCGCCTGGTTCAAGGACCCGGCCGGGAACACGCTGTCGGTGCTGCAGGAGCGGTAGGCCACGCCTTTCAAGTGATGGGCACGGCTGGTTTCGAACCAGCGACCTCTCGCGTGTGAAGCGAGCGCTCTCCCACTGAGCTACGCGCCCGGAGAGAACCATCTTACGCGGATTTCGGAGCCGGCCTGCTCGGGCGTGGGGAGGACGAACGGCGTGCCTCGCAGTCGAACAGTTGTCCACAAAAATAGGTATAGAGATTGAGAATTTTACGTAGTGGGTTCCAGTGGCGAAGGATCTTGCATGGGCAAGGCCTTACGAAAGGAACCATCGTGACTCGTTTGTTTGGAACTCAGATTCGGCGCACGCTCGGGATCTGCGGGATGGCGATGGCGGGTCTGCTCCTGCTGCTCGGCGCCGGCGAGGCCCGCGCGAGCGCGAGCGTCTATCCGGCCGGCGGCAGCAGCTTCAGCGGTGACGCCGAAGGCTGGCAGGTGAAAAGCGCGAGCTGCAACGTGCCGATCCTCTGCACGGCAAATGGTGGCTACGACGGCACCGGCGGCAGCCCACCCGGCTCGCTCGCTGCCAACACCAACATCGCGGTCAACTTGGCGTCGCTGTTCAAATCGACGGTGACGCTGCAGTCGCCCGACTTCAAGGTCGCCGGCTCCGGGCCGAGCACGGTGCAGCTGGACCGCCAGTTCGTGCCGAGCACCAGCCTGGTCGACCTGGCGCCGCAGCTCACGTACACGGTCGCCTTGAACGACAAAACCGCCGGCACCGAATCACAGCCGATCAAGGAGACGTTCAGCGGCGCCCCCGGGTTTGTCGGCGAAGCCGGCGTGGCCTCGGTCACGGCGGGCCACACCTACGCGATCTCGATCATCGCGGAAACCAGCTCAAGCACGGTCGGGACCGGGATCCTTGCCGGTGACACCAGTGCCCGTTTCGACAACGTCTCGCTCACCGAAGGGGCACCGGGTGACGGCAACGGCGGTGGGAACGGCAATGGCAAAGGTGGCAACGGTGGCGCCGGCGGCAACGGCGCCGGTGGGCTCTCCGATGCCCAGCTGCTGGCACTGCTGCAGTCAAATCATGATGTGGCGGTGGCGGCGGTGGTCAAGGGTAAGCGCGTCTTCGTCAAGGCCAAGTGCCCGGCGAGGATCGGCCGCAGCTGCCGGATCTCCCTGCAGGGCCTCGTCTCGAAGAAGAAGAACGCGACCGCCAGGCGCACCAGCAAAGTCGCCAAGGGCAAGAGCAAGACGCTGGTGCTGAAGGTGAAGCCGAAAGCGGCGATGAAGCTGGCGACAAGCAGCCGCCTCCTCTTCAGGGAGACGGTGCACGCCGGCAGCGCCAAGGCGACCATCTACAAGCGGCTGAAGCTGATCCGCCGCTAACCGGCCAGGCCCGGCTGGGCGACGGGCCCCTCTCCAAGCGGGGAGGGACCCTCGTCCGGTGGCCCAGCCGCATCCTCGTCAGCCTGCTCCTCGGAGCGCGTCCGCAGGGCGAGCCCGACGAAGGGGTAGATCAGGGTCGAGAGCATCGCCGCGCCGACCAGGCCGGCGGCGGTCGAGGGCCGCATCTTGCCGGCGTCGATCGCGATCGCCGTGATCGCGACCACCAGCGGCAGTGCCGTCGCCGAGTAGAAGGCGAGCGCGGCGCGGTCGCGGAAACTGAGCGTGTGGCGGTAGAGCAGCATCGCCGGGGCGCCGCGGACAACTAGGAAGAGGACGAAGAAGAGCGCCAGCTTGCCCAGCGCTTCCGCCGAGCCCAGCGCCGCCAGGTCGAAGCTGATCCCGCTGGTGACGAAGAAGAAGGGGACGAAGAAGCCGAACCCGACAGCGGTCAGCTTCGACTCGAAGATCGTCAGCTCGTGGCCCTTCAGCGCCGTGCGGGTGATCAGGCCGGCGACGAAGCCGCCGAGCAGGACGTCGAGGCCGAGCTGGCTGGCCAGCAGCACCAGGCCGAAGACGAGCACCACGGTGACCCGCACGGCCAGCTGGCTGCTCGCCTCGAAGGTGCGCTCCAGCGCCGGCCAGCCCTTGAAGGCGAGGCGGACCGAGGCGATGGCGACGGCGATCGCCAGCAGCACGAAGGCGATCAGGATCGCCCCCTCGCGCAGCGGGCTCTCGGTCGAGAAGAAGAGGGTGACGAGCAGGATCGGCCCGAACTCGCCGGCGCCGCCGGCCGCAAGCAGGTAGGTGCCGAAGCGGGTCTTCAGCTCGCCGTTGTCGCGCAGGATCGGGATCAGCGTGCCGATCGCCGTAGTCGCCATCGCCGCGCCGGTGTAGAGGAAGGAGACGACGATCCCG
Source organism: uncultured Solirubrobacterales bacterium (assembly GCA_963735235.1). GTDB lineage: Bacteria > Actinomycetota > Thermoleophilia > Solirubrobacterales > 70-9 > VAYN01. Next base: position 97,314 of record CAVTKD010000020.1, read on the forward strand.
AGCCCGGCGAGGGCGCCGCCGATCGCGAAGGCCAGCCCGACCGAGAGCACCCAGCCCCAGCCGCCGAGCTCGAGCGGCGTTCCCTTTATCCGTTCGAAGTCGATCTCGTAGCCGGCGAAGAAGAAGAGCATCCCCAGGCCGAGGTTGGAGAAGAATTCGGTGAACTCGTCGACGTGGGCGAGGCCGAGCACGTGCGGGCCGATCAGGATTCCCATCATCAGCTCGAGCACGACGACGGGCGGTGCGAAGCGCTTGGGCACGATCGCGACCGTGATCGCGGCGAGCGCGGCGACCATCACCACGGCGAAGAAGGAGCCGGTGTCGACCTGGACCGCGACTGTCGGCAGGGCACTCAAGTGACGCTCATCCTACGTCGGCAGGGTAGGATCGACGACGGACCGTGCTAGGCGGGGAATTAGCGGTGCCTTGTAACCCGCAATCCGCTCTAGCGGGGCCGAATTCCGTTCCGAGGGGCTGGCCGTCGGGGTCAGTGCGTCGCGGCGGCGTTGACGGCCGGGTCCTGCGCGACGTGGGCACGCGAATCAGGTCAGGTCCGGAAGGAAGCAGCCTTAAGCGGATGCCGCGGGTGCCGCAGGTGAGCCCGGCAGGAGCCAAAAACGACGGACACGCCCGGTAACCATGTTTCGAAGGCGGTGCACGGTCCATATTTCACCCGCATCGCGCTCAGTCGATCAGACGGGAGCGCATGCGGCTGATCGCGATTCGCCAGGTCAGCAGAGCGAAGCCGACCAGGAAGGCGAAGCGGGCGATGTCGACGAGCTCGTAGCCGAAGGCGCCGCCGCGGACCAGTTCGACCAGCTGGTGCAGCGGATTGATCTCCGCCACCAGCTGCACTCCCTGGGGCAGGCCGGAGATCGGGAAGAAGGTGCCGGCGATGAGGAAGAGCGGCGTGATGCAGAGCGCGGTCACGTAGTTGAACTGGTCGATCTTGGCGACCGTGGCCGCCATCGCGACGCCGAAGCCGGCGAAGCCGAGCGCCGTGAAGAAGCAGAAGAACGGCACCAGCAGCATGCCCCAGGCCGGGTCGAGGCCGAAGGCGAAGGTGACCAGCAGCGGGAAACAGCCGTAGACGGCGGAGCGCGTGCCGATCCAGAGCATCTCCGCGCTGACCAGCTCTTCGACGTCGACCGGCGCTGCCAGGATCGCTTCGTAGGTGTTCTGGAAGCGGTGCTTGACGAAGGTGCCGAACATCGCCGGCAGGGCGCTGGAGAAGATCACCGCGGTGGCGACCATGCCGGTGCCGACGAACTGGATGTAGGGGACGCCTTCGACTTCGTTGACCAGCGTCGCGCCGAGGCCGAGCCCGAAGGCGAGCAGGTAGACGAGCGGTTCGAGCAGGCTGGAGAAGGTCGTGCCCTTCCAATAGGTGCCGAAGTTGGCGATCTCGCGGCTCATCACGCCGGCGATCGCCGCCGGTTCCAGCCGCCGCATCTTCCTGCGCGGCGCCGCGCTCACTCCGCCTCCTCGCCGGTCAGCAGCACGAAGACGTCCTCGAGCGTGGCGGCGCGGACGACGGCATCGTCGGGGACGACGCCGGGCCCGGCCCGCTCGGAGCCGACGATCGCGATCGCCGGGCCGGCCGGGCGCACCCGCAGTCCGGTCTTCTCGGCGCTGGCCCGGAGCTCGGCGAGGCGCTGCGGCGGCGCGTAGACCTCGGCGGTCTCGCGGCCGGCGTGCTCGGCGATCAGGTCGGCCGGGCGGCCGCGGCTGATCACCCTGCCCTTGTGCATCACCGCGACCTCGTCGGAGAGGCGCTCGGCCTCCTCTATGTAATGGGTCGACATCAGGATCGTCGTGCCGCGGGCTTTGAGGTCGCCGATCAGGGTCCAGAGCTCGGTGCGGATCTGAGGGTCGAGGCCGACGGTGGGCTCGTCGAGCAGGACCAGCTTCGGCTCGTGGACGAGGCCACGGGCGAGCAGCAGGCGGCGGCGCATCCCACCGGAGAGCTCGTCGACCGCGTCCTTGCGGCGGTCGCGCAGGCGGGCCAGGTCGAGGCAGCGGTCGACCGCGGCGCCGACGTCCTTGACCCGGTAGAGCCGTGCGTACACGGCCAGGTTGTCCTCGACGGTGACGTCGACGTCGAGGTTGTCGAGCTGGGGGACGACGCCCATCTCGGCCCGGGCAGGCTTCGAGTCGCCGGGCAGCTCGTAGTCCAGCACCCGCAGCTCGCCGGCGTCGGCGATCGCCTGGCCGGTCAGCAGCCGCATCGTCGTCGACTTGCCGGCGCCGTTGGGGCCGAGCAGGCCGAGGCAGATGCCCTCTGGCACGTCGAGGTCGAGCCCGTCGACGGCCGTGATCGGTCCGAAGCGCTTGACAACCCCACTGAGTTCGATCGCCGCCACGCGCCGATGCTTTCATGCCGGCCGGGTCGGCCGCGCCGGGGTGCTCCGGCAACGAACGCTCGGACCGCCGCCGGGTTGTGTCCGGCTTTCAAGGCGGGGAGATGGGTTGCCGATAGGCACGTATGCCCAAACGCGCGCGTCTCCTCCAACTCGTCCCGCTCGCCCTCATCGCCCTGGCCGTGCTCGCGCTCGGCAGCACCGCGACCGCCAGGCCCCGCTACGTGCGCCCGGCGCCTGCGCCCGACGGCCGCTATGGCAAGGTCGAAGGCCACGAGCTGATCGGCTTCACCGTCCGCGACCGCAAAGTCACCGACTTCTTCTTCAACATGGACATGCAGTGCCACAACTCGGAAACCGGCGAAGACTACGTGCGCGATTTCACCGGCCACGAAATCAGTGGCGGTCGCGCCAGCCGCGAAGGTGTCTGGAAACAGAACTACACCCAGGTCGACGGTGGCCGCGAAGGCAGCGGCCTTGCCGAAGTCACCTTCACCCGCAACCGCGGCGTCTACGGGTCGGTCTCGGTCGTCGCTCCGGCGGGCCCGGAAAGCTTCGAGGACTGCCATGGCTTCATCGACTTCAAAATGAACCGTGGTCCGCTGAGCTGATCGGCGGCCGCGGTGCTCGATGAGCGCTGGATCCGCTCGCTGCACGTCGAGTCGATGCGGCGGGCGGACCTGCACGCCGAGCGCGACCCGCACGTCCTCTTCCAGGCCTCGACGATCGGCGCCCTGCTCGACGGCGCCTTCGACGGCGATCTCAGCTTCGCCGAGCTGGCCCGGCACGGCGATCTCGGGCTGGGGACGCTGAACGGGCTCGACGGCGAGATGATCGCGCTCAACGGTGAGTTCTTCCGCGCCGACGTCGACGGCGCGATCCACCCGGTCCCACCCGGGGCGAAGACGCCGTTCGCGGTGGTGACGCGGTTCGAAGCGGAGATCGACGAGCGGATCGAGGGGGCGCTCTCGCACGAGCAGATGCTCTCCCGGCTGGACTCACTCATTCCTGCCGGCGCCTCCTCCTGCGCGGTCCGCCTCGACGGCCGCTTCGACCTCGTCCGCGCCCGCTCGGTCCCGCGACAGAGCCCGCCCTACCGGCCGCTGACCGAGGTCGTCGCCGACCAGCACGTCTTCGAGCTGACCGACGTCGCCGGGACGATGCTCGGCTTCCGCTTTCCCGCCTACGCCGAGGGAATCGAGGTCAGTGGCTACCACCTGCACTTCATCAGCGACGACCGCGCCCGCGGCGGCCACGTCCTCGACTCCAACTCGAATGGCCTGCGGGCGCGCCTCGATCCCTCCGACGACCTCCACGTCGAGCTCCCCCCGTGGATCGACCTCGCCGATCCCGGCCTCGCCGCCGAGACCCATGCCGCGCTCATCCGCGCCGAGGGCGGTTAGCAGCGCCGGTAGACCTTCCAGGACTCGTTGTGGGCGACCTGGCGGTAGCCCGGGGGGATGATCTTGGGGGAGAAGCGGGTCGGGTCGTTGGGGTCGAGGATGAAGTTGTGGATCACGAAGGGGCTGGCCGGGGCGACGAGGTAGCCGCGCGGCGGGATTCGTTCCTCACTGGCGCTGAGGATCCGGGTCGGCTTTACTTCGAGGCCGAAGGCGAGACGGGGAACGGCACGGTGATTGGGGACGGCGACCGGGCCGCAGAGCGGCTGGAAGGCGCCGGCGTCGACCAGGTCGGTGAGGTCGCGCTCGATCGTGCCCTGGTTGGTCAGGTCGGTATGGACCTGGGAGTCGAGATCCCATTGGTTGGGGAGCCAGGCGGCGAACATCAGCGCGACGAGGCCGGCGAAGAGCTGCCAGCGGCGGCGCCACGGGTCACCCGCCTCGAGCAGCCGCCAGCCGAGCAGGGCGAGAGCGACGAAAATCGCCAGGATCGCTCCGGCGAGCATCGTGTACCTGGCGATGATCGCCAGGCCGGCGCAGGCCAGCAGCGCGAAGGCGCCGAGCGCGAGGATCGCGGCGGCGATGCCGAGGGCGGAGCGGCGGCGCAGGAAGGCGAAGCCGAGGACGACGCCTCCGGCAGCACCGACCATCCCCGGCCACTGGAGGATTTCCCCCAGCCGGCGCGGCCCGTAGAGGACGAGGTCGACCGGCCCGGTCTGCCGTTTCAGCGTTTCCACCGTTTCCTGGGTGCCGGTCAGCGAGTAGAGGAAGTTGCCGGTGGTGATCCCGTCGAACAGCACCCAGAGAATCGGCCCGGCCAGCCCGAGCGCGGCGAGCGCCGCCAACTCCCGCCTTCCACGCTCCCCCCGCCAGCCCAGCTCCCACCCAAACAGCCCGCCGATGGGCCTGAAAGTTGAGCCAGGGTCAACATTGCGGCCCATCGATCGCAGGTTCAACGTCAGGTAGAGCCAGTAGACGCCGGCGAAGAGCCAGGCCTCGGGGCGGAGCAGTCCCGCCGGGACGAGCAGGGCGAGGACGGGCCAGCCGGCGCGGGCCCTGCGCGTCTCCAGGGTCAGGGCGCCGAGGCAGAGGGCGATGAAGGGGAGGTCGATGTAGGCGCGCAGGCCGTTGGAGAGGAAGGGCGCCCGGGTGAGGACGATCGCGGCGGCGACGGCGCCGATCCAGCGATCGAACCAGAGGCTGCCGAGGCGGTAGACGAGGTAGCCGATCAGGCCCAGCGAGGCGTAGGCGACGATCATCGTCACCGTGATCGCGCCATCGCCGATCGGCGTCGTCACCAGGCCGAGCAGGTCAGCCAGCGGGTGCGGGGTGGGGGGCAGGGCGGCGCCGTAGTCGGGGCTGACCCCGTGCGCCAGTTCGCGCCCCCAGACCAGAGCGTAGATCGTGTCGTAGTTGGGGAAGCCGACCGGGAAGACGAGCAGCAGCACCGCGCTCACCGCGGCGACCCAGGCGGCCGGCGTCAGCCAGCTGGAGAGCCTCGATGGCACCGGCGCACGGTACCGGTGCTGCTGCCCGGGGCGCCGCCGGGCCGTGGATACACTGGCCTCAGTCCCGATGACCGAGTCGACTTCCCTATATAGACGCCACCGCCCCGGCTCCTTCGACGAGGTCGTCGGCCAGCAGCACGTGGTCCGCACCCTGCGCAACGCGGTCGAGCAGGACAAGGTCCACCACGCCTACCTCTTCGTCGGCTCGCGTGGCACCGGCAAGACCTCGATGGCGAAGATCCTCGCCCGCTCGCTCAACTGCGAGCGCGGCGGCCCGACCGTCACCCCCTGCGGCGAATGCGAGTCCTGCGTGACGATCGCCGCCGGCACCTCGATCGACGTGATCGAGATGGACGCCGCCTCCAACCGCTCCGTCGATGACGTCCGCGATCTGCGCGAGCGGGTCGCCTACGCCCCGGCCGGCGGCCACTGGAAGGTCTACATCCTCGACGAGGCGCACATGCTCACCAAAGAGGCCTGGAACGCCTTCCTCAAGACGCTCGAGGAGCCGCCGCCGAAAACCGTCTTCGTGCTCGCCACCACCGAGTCGCACAAGGTGATGGCGACGATCGCCGACCGCTGCCAGCGCTTCGACTTCCAGCGGCCCTCGCTGGAGCAGATCTCCGAGGTGCTGAACCGGGTCGCCGCCAGCGAGTCGATCGAGGTCGACGAGGGCGCCGTGGCGATGGTCGCCCGCTCCGCCTCCGGCAGCTTCCGCGACGCGCTCGGCACCCTCGACCAGCTGGTCGCCTTCGGCGGTAGCCCCGTCGAGCTCAGCAGCGTCCTGGAGATGCTCGGCGCCGCCGACGCGGAGCTGCTCTTCGAGGCGGTCGACGCCGTCGTCGCCGAGGACCCGAAGGCGGTTCTGCTCGGGGTCGAGAGGATGGCCCGCTCCGGCCGCGACCCCTCGCAGTTCGCCCGCGACCTGCTCGCCCACCTGCGCTTCCTCCTGGTCACCCAGACGACCGGCGAGGTGCCGACGTCCTTTGTGGTGACCGCCACCGACTCGGCTCGCCTGCAGGCCCAGGCGGCCACGGTCGGCGCGGCGGCCCTGATTCGCACCATCGACGAACTGGCAACAGCTTTGACGGCCGTCCGCGAGGGCGACGATGCCCGCATGGCCGTCGAGATCGCCCTGCTCAAGGCGGCTCGCCCCGACCTCGATCCCTCGACCGAGGGACTGCTGCGCAGGATCGAGCGGCTGGAGAACCAGTTGACGGGGAGCGGTCGGCCCGCGGGGCCTGTCTCGCCACCCGCGGGAGACCCCGCCCCGGTTGAAGCTGTTGAGCCAGCCGACCAGGGACCCCCACCAGCGCCGGAAGCCTCCGAGCCAGAGCCCGTCGAGCCAAGTGAGCCCACTCCATCTTCAGAAGAGGAGTCCCCTCCGGCGGGTGGCGGCGAGGCGGGGGATGCCGCACCGACAGGACCCGCCGGCCTGGACCCCGCAGATCTGACTCTGGAGAGCTTGATGCAGGCCTGGCCCGCCGTCCTCGATCAGCTGGCGAAGGCCGCACCGGCTCTCGCCGCGTTCTTCGAGGACGCGCGCCCGGTCGGGTTCGACGCCGGCGATGCGGTCGTCGAGATCAGCTTCCCCGCCGGCGCCACCTTCAACAAACGCAAGGCTGAGGTCCCCGAGCAGCGCGAGCGGGTCGCGGAGGCGCTGAAGACGGTGACCGGCCAGGGCCTGAAGCCTTCATACGTCCTGCTCGACGGCGATGGGCCGGCGCCCGAGGCGCCGCCCGCCGCCGGCAACGAGGACCAGGGGTTTGACGAGAAAGAGCTGCTGGAGCGGCTGAAGAGTGAGTTCGACGCAGAGGAGGTCAGTTAGGTGACTCGAGGAGGCGGCCCGGGGGGCTTCGACATGAACGCCCTGATGAAGCAGGCGCAGCAGATGCAGGACGAGATGCTGCAGGCGCAGGAGAAGCTCAAGGACGAGGTGGTCGAGGCCAGCGCCGGCGGCGGCATGGTCAAGGTCAAGATGGGTGGCGACCTGACCCTGCGCGAGATCACGATCGACCCCGAAGCGATCGATCCCGAGGAGGCCGAGATGCTGACCGACATGGTTCAGGCCGCCATCAATGAGGGCCTGCGCGCGGCGCAGGAGCTGGCCAGCTCGAAAATGGGTGGGATCACCGGCGGCCTCGGTGGCGGCCTGGGGGCCCTGGGGGGTTGAGCACCGAGGGGCCGGCTCCGCTCGCGCGCCTTGTCGCCGAGCTGTCGCGCCTGCCGGGGATCGGGCAGCGGACCGCCCAGCGGCTCGCCTTCCACCTGCTGCGGGCGCCCGACGAAGAGGCATTCGCGCTCGGCGACGCGATCCGCGAAATGAAGGAGAAGGTCGGCCTCTGCGAGGAGTGCTTCAATCTCGCCGAGGGCCCGCTCTGCCGGATCTGCTCGGATTCCAACCGCGACCGGGCGACGATCTGCGTGGTCGAGGAGCCGGCCGACGTGATCCCGGTCGAGCGCACCCACGAATACCGCGGCCTTTACCACGTGCTCGGCGGCGCGCTCTCGCCGATCGACGGCGTCGACGCCGAGGATCTGAAGATCGCCGAGCTGCTGCGTCGGGTCGAGGGTGGCGGCATCGGCGAGGTCGTCCTCGCCACCAACCCGACCACGACCGGCGAGGCGACCGCGCTGCACATCGCCGAACGGCTGCGGGGCCAGGTCTCGGTTACCCGCCTGGCCAGCGGCCTGCCGGTCGGCGCCGATCTCGAGCACGCCGACGAGGTCACCCTGGGCAAGGCCCTGGCCGGCCGCCGCAGCCTCGATTAGTCCGCAAATTGGACATTCGTCCTGGACGACCGTCGGCTCGCAAATAGCGGTTTTCCGCGGCGCCTACGTCCGCTGCTTACGGGATGGTCACGGAGTGGCAGAGTCGCGGTCCAATGAGGGTTCGACGGGCGGCTCGCCTGCGGGGCGGATGGCTCGCGAGGTCTCCTCGTTGCAGGCCTCGTTGCTGGACAGTCTGGGTGACGAGCTGGAGGGGCAGGACTCGCGCCAGTTCGCCGAGACCGCCCGCCGTCTGGCGGTGGACTTCGGCTCGGTCACCGCAACCGCGGTGGATGCCGCCTCGGCGCCAGTGCACGCGCGGCCATCGCCCTCGGGCCCGGCGCGGGAACCCGAGCGTGCACCGGCCCAGGCCGAGCCGGTGCACGGAGATGAGCACCGCGAGCTGGCCAGCCTCTTCCAGCCCGGTCACATGCGCCGCCGCCTCGACCAGATGGCCGAGACCAACCGGCGTTACGGGCACCCCTTCGCGCTCGCCGTCTTCGACGCCTCCGGCCCGGGAGCGCGCAACGGCGACGCCGCCGGCGGCCAGGAGACGGCGCTGGCGATAGTCGGCGCGGCGCTGCGCGACAGCATCCGCATCGTCGATGAAGCCTTCCGGCTCGAGGAGGACGCGATCTGCGTCCTCGCCCCCAACCTGCACACGGTCGAAGCGATGCAGATGGCCGAGCGGCTGCTGGGCCAGCTCGACGAATTGGAGAAAGCGGGGGGGTTGCGGATTGTCGTCTCGGCCGGGGTCGTCGCCTGCCCGGACCACGGCGCCGACGTCGAGCAGCTACTGCACAAAGCCGACGCGGCGATGTGGCGGGCGCGCGCCGTGGGACAGCCGGTGGGCGTCGGCGCTCTGCAAGATCGCTGACAGATTCCGGAAATTTGTCCATAACTGGTGTAAACCCGCGGGAGCGGTGCCAGAATGCTGCGCAGATGCCAGGGATCCGGACCAACGCAGCAGCCGAAGTGCTCGGCGTCAGCCCCAACACGCTGCGCAGTTGGGAGCGCCGCTACGGCTACCCGGTCCCGAAGCGGACCGTCGGCAACCACCGCAACTACGAGCTGATGGAGCTGCAGACGCTGCGCGACGCGCTCGCCGACACCGGCAACATCTCTTCGGCGATCGAGCTGGCCCGCCAGCGCCAGGCCGCGCCGGCCAGCGGCGGCAGCATGATCGCTGCCTTCGAAAGCTTCGACGAGGCGGCCGCCGATCGCGCGGTCGAGGAGAGCATGGCGCTGCGGCCGCTCGAGCGCACCGTCGAGGAGCTGCTGCTGCCGGCGATCGATCAGCTCGCCGCCGACCCCGACCGCGAGGCCGAGCTCGAGTTCGCCGCTCGCTGGGCGACCGGCTGGCTGCACGGCGCCCGCCGTCTGGCCGCCGCCGCCTCGCGCCCGGCCGGGATCCTGCTGCTCGACTCCAGCCGCGGCCAGGACGCCGAGGAGGTCCACGCCCAGGCCCTCGACCTCGCCCTTCGCCGTGCCGGCTTCCGCGTCCTCGTGCTCTCCAACGAGCTTGGCGACGAGCGGCTCGAGCGCGCCCTCGGCGCCCTCGACCCGACCGCGATCGTCCTCTGTGGCCCCGGCGCCGATACCAAGGACGCCGTGAGCCTGGTCCGCAAGATCCGCGAGCTGGGCTTCGTCGCCCCGCTCTACGGCTTCCGCGCCACCGGCCTGATCGGCGCCGCCGTGCCCTCCGCCGGGGAGCTGCCCAGCCAGGTCACGAACATGCTGAACACGGACCTGCGCCGCCGCGCCGCCCAGGCTTTCGCCTAGGCGGCGGGCAGCCACTTCTCGCTAGAGCGAGCCGATTGCCGCTTTGGCGGCCGTCAGCACGACCTTGGGCAGCGGGGCGAAGTCAAGTGCCGCTCCGTATGCCTGTCCTTTCGTCACGTCGTAGTTGAGGAACTGCTGGAGGAAGCCCTTCTGGGGGGCGTCGTGGGGGACGATCGCGTAGGTGAAGGTGGAGATCGGGTACGCGGTCGTTGCCTTCTTCGGCGGGTTGGTGATGCTCTTGGCGTTGCTGGCGGGCAGGCTCTTGACGACCGACGCCGCGTTTTCGATGTTCTTCAGGTTGGGGAGCTCGTAGTTCCCCGCTTCGTTTTTGACCGCGACGGCACCGAGGCCGGCGGCGATCAGGTAGGAGGCCGAGATGTATCCGATTGCGCCGGGCGTTTTGACAACGGTCGCGGTGACGCCGGAGTTGCCTTTGGCGCCGACTCCGTGGGAGAAGCCGACCGTGGTCGCGTAGCCGACTTCGTTCTTCCACGACTTGCTGACCTTGGAGAGATAGTTGGTGAACGCGTAGGTGTCACCGGAGCCGTCGCTGCGGAAGACCGGGGTGATCGCCAGGTTCGGCAGTTTCGCGCCCGGATTGGACTGTTTGATCTTCGGGTCGTTCCAGTTGGTGACCTTGCCGAAGTAGATGCCGGCGAGGATCGAGCCCGTCAGGTTCAGTTTCTTGACGCCCGGGACGTTGAAGCCGAGCCCGGTTGCCGAGAGCGCCCAGGGGATCTGCACGCAGCCGTTGCACGCGGCTGCCTGTTCCGGCGTCAGCGGTGCGTCGGAGGCACCGAAGTCCACGGTTCGTGCGGTGATCTGGGCGATGCCCGCACCGGAGCCGACGGCACCGTATTTGACGGGAATGCCTTCTTTGATTTCGAAACCGCTGATCCAGTTGGCCATCAGTGGGGCGACCAGCGTGGAGCCGGCGCCGGTGAGGCCGGCGGCGGAGGCGCCGGCGGTTGACACGGTTGCCATACCTCCAACCGTTGCCGCTGCCGCGATGAAGAGACCTAGCAACCTGTTGCGAATCAAGGTAATCCTTTCAGCTCGTTGTCGATTCGGACGGTAGGTTTGCGACAGCGCGCCAACTATTTGTGTCAATCTCGTGAAAGCCGATGTTTCAAAGATGTAACAGTAAGGTGTTAATTTATGTAACAAATCGGTGTGTGGACTCCACTACGCTGCGACGATGAGCGCCACGGCCAGCCCGGGAGTTCTCGAGGGCGCCCGCGCCCCGAAGTCCCGCTCCGGCAAGCGCCGCAAGCAGGCCGACCGGATCGGCGATCGTCTGCTCTACGGTGTCTGCCTGCTGGCGGCGCTGCTCACGGTCGCGGTGATCTTCGTCGTCGGCTACCAGGTGGTCAGCCACGCGATGCCGGCGATCTCGAAGTTCGGGCTCGGCTTCCTCGTCAACACCACCTGGCAGCCGAACTTCGGTGAATTCGGCGCCGGCTCGCTGCTATTCGGAACCGCGGTCAGCTCCTTTATGGCGCTGCTGCTCGGCGCTCCGATCGCGATCTCGATCGGCCTCTATCTGAGCCTGCTGGCGCCGGCCGGGGTGCGGGGATTGGTGGCGCCGCTGGTCGAGTTGCTGGCGGCGATCCCCAGCGTCATCCTCGGCTTCTGGGGCATCCTCGTTCTCGCCCCCTTCGTCCATGAACACATCGAGCCCTGGCTGCACAGCACCTTGGGCTTCATCCCGCTCTTCGGGCCTCCTCAGACGACTGGCTCCAGCATGTTCACGGCCGGCCTGATCCTGACGATCATGGTGATCCCGATCATCGCCTCGATCTCACGCGACCTCTTCCTCGCGGTCCCACGCGATGTCCAGGACGGAGCCAGCGCCCTCGGCGCCACGCGCTGGGAGGTCGTGCGCGGGGTCGTCCTGCCCTCGACGGCCTCTGGAGTGGTCGCCGCCTCTTTGCTGGGTCTGGGGCGGGCTCTGGGCGAGGCGATTGCGGTGACGCAGGTGATCGGCGCCGGCTCGACGATCAAGGCCTCGCTGTTCGAAACCGGCGACACGCTTGCCTCGCGGATCGCCAACCAGTTTCCGGGTGCCCTCACCGAACTGCACAAAGCCTCGCTCTTCTACCTGGGGGTGATCCTGCTCGTGATCGGGCTGCTCTCGAACCTCTTCGCGCAGTGGATCGGCAGGCGCTTCGGCTACCACGGGGTGGCGGCGCGATGAGCGGCTCCGTGCTCGACCCGACCGCGCCGCTGACGCCCTCCGGCAACCTGCGCCGGCGCCAGGTCTTCAGCCGCATCGCCGAGTCCGGGGCGACCCTGGCCGCGGTGGTCGCCGTCGGCGTGCTGGCGATCGTCATCTTCGCAGTGGTCAAGAACGGTGCCAGCGCGCTCAGCCTCGATTTCCTCACCGAGGGCGCGCCGATCGGGATCGGGCCGGCGATCCTCGGCACCGGCCTGATCGTCGCGGCCGCCACCGCGATCGCGATGCCGATCGGGATTCTCGTCGCCCTCTACCTGACCGAGTTCGCCGGCCGCCGCGCGACCACCCAGATCCGCCTCACCCTCGACCTGCTCAACGGCCTGCCCTCGATCATCATCGGGCTCTTCGTCTTCGGCCTGCTCGTCGACCACAAACAGCAGTCGGCCTACGCGGCCTCGGTGGCGCTGGCGATCATCGAGCTGCCGATGATTGCCAGGGGCAGCCAGGAGGTCCTTCTGCTCGTTCCCGGCAGCATGCGCGAAGCGGCCGACGCGCTGGGAATCAGCCGCTGGCGCACGGTGCTGAAAGTGATCCTGCCCAGCGCCCTCGGCGGGATCATGACCTCGACCGTGCTGGCGGTGGCCCGCGCCGCCGGCGAGACCGCGCCGCTGATCCTGCTCTGCTCGGTCTTCGACCCGCGCAGCTTCAGCGGCCATATCGGCGAAGCGGTGCCGAACATTCCGGTGATGATCTTCCAGCTCTCCGAAGAAGGGAACCCGGAAGGCTTCGCCCGCGCCTGGGGCGCCGGGCTGGTCCTGGTCGCCTTCATCCTCTTCGCCAGCCTCGGAGCCCGGGCGCTGTTGGCTCGCAGCAAACGGAAGTTGAGCGCATGACCAACTTTGACCAGACCCCTGGCCTCGATCCGGGAGCGCCGCCGTCGCGGCTGCGGATCCGCAGCGGTCCCCAGCCCCAGACCGGGGTCGCGGCGGACGGCGGCAACGGCCAGATCAGGCCGGCGCCGGAGGTGGTCTTCGACGCCGCGGCGGTCTCCGTCTTCTATGGCAGCAAAAAGGCGCTCACCGACGTCTCGCTGCGCATCCGCCGCGGCCAGATCACCGCCCTGATCGGGCCGTCCGGGTGCGGCAAGACGACCTTCCTGCGCAGCCTCAACCGCATGAACGACTCGGTCCCCAGCTTCAGGATCGAGGGGCAGATCCTCTACCACGGCCATGACATCTACGGCGGCAACGTCGACCGGGTCGAGGTGCGGCGACGGATCGGGATGGTCTTCCAGAAACCGAACCCGTTCCCGAAGTCGATCTACGACAACGTCGCCTGGGCTCCCCGCAATCTCGGCCTGCGGTCGGGGCTCGACGAGCGGGTCGAGAACGCGCTGCGCGGGGCGGCGCTCTGGGACGAGGTCAAAGACCGGCTCAAGGACTCGGCCCTGGGACTGTCGGGCGGGCAGCAGCAGCGCCTCTGCATCGCCCGGGCGATCGCGATCGAGCCCGACGTGCTGCTGCTCGACGAGCCGGCCTCGGCGCTGGACCCGATCGCGACGGGAGCGATCGAGGACTTGATGCACAGCCTCAAAGGCCGCTTCACGATCGTCATCGTCACCCACAACATGCAGCAGGCGGCGCGGGTCGCCGATCGCACCGCCTTCTTCAGCCTCGAGTCCAACGATGCCCAGTCGGTTGGGACCCTGATCGAGTTCGACGACACCGAGACGATCTTCGGCCAGCCCCGGGACCCGCGCACCCGGGACTACGTGACCGGGCGCTTCGGCTGAGCGATCGCCCGGCGCGGCGCGCTCAGCTGCGGACGATCGACTCGCCCGAGACCTGCTGCAGCAGCGAGTTCCCGCACTGCCAGCAGAAGGTGGCGCCGCTGCTGTGGGGCGCTCCGCAGGAGCCGCAGGAGCCGGCCGTGCCGGTCTCCTCCATGCGGACGATGCGTTCGACCTCGTTCAGTTCGGCGTCGGCGTCCTGCAGCTCGACCGCGCGCTTGACCAGCACCTCGATGCTGATCCGGTTGCGGACCGCCATCTCGTAGACCAGGCCGCCGAGGTCCCACTGCAGCTCCGCGACCTTGGCGACGAGCTGGTCGCGGCGCCGCTGCAGGTCGACGACGAACTCCTGCCCGTAGGCATCGCTGAGGGCCCGGCTCGGCTCGGGGGACGGCGGCGGCACCGGGGCGGAGGCTTTTCTCAGCGGCAGCTTCATCGTCATTCCCCGAAGAATTCGCCGGTGAATTCGCCGCCCTTGCACCCGGCGGCACCGCTTTCGCACTTTCCGCCCGGCTGCACGGTCGGCGGCGGCAGCTTCACGTCTCCGGCGGGCTTGAGGACTTCGGCGGCGGCTTCCGAGGTGCCGCTGCTGTCGATTGCCTTTTCGGGGTTCTTGGCCTTGCTCTTGGCCGCGGCCCCCTTGGCCTTCGCCGAGTTTTTTGGAGTCGCGGCGGTCGCTGTTTCAGCGCCTTCGCTGCCGCCCACCTTGATGATCTGCGGGGTCGCACTGGCGACCGGCGCCGCCCCGCTGTCGCCCGAGCGGCCGATCAGCACGCCGACGCCGATTGCCAGCACAAGCGTCCCGACCCCCGCGATCAACGAGGCGTTGGCGGGCATCCGCGGTCGCTTCTCGCCTGGGGGTGGAGGAGGCGCCGGGTCACGCGGCTGCTTGACGGCGTCCATGAACACGACGGCGTCCATGAACGGCAGCCGCGGGTCGCCGCGCCGGTGCCCGCAGGCCAGGCAGTAACGCTGATCGGCGGCCATGTGGGCCGCGCAGGAGGGGCACTGGTCGGACACGAACGCATCTTCAGGCCGACTCCCCGTCGCCGGTGTTTAAGAGTTGTGAAGACAAGTGGGCCGGACTCAAGATCTTCACATCGAGGCGCCGGGGCGGGGCGATACTCGCCGTCCAGCGTGGCCACCCCGAAAGACGACAGCAATGGCGCCGGGCGCACCGGGCGTTGCGCCGGCTGCGGCGCGGCGTTCTCGGGCGACCAGCGGTACTGCCTCGGCTGCGGTGCGCGGCGGGGGCCCCTGCCGCCGGCGATAGCCGCGCGCCTGGCCGCGATGCTGAGCCGGGGTCGCGCCGAGGCGGCGCCCCCGAAGCCCGGATCGTGGAAGCCCGCGTCGGGCTGGTCCCCACCGAGCCCGCGGGTCGCCGCGGTCCTGGTCATGTGCATGCTCGCCTTCGGAGTCGTCCTCGGCTCCGGCACGAGCCAGCTCGCCCAGAGCGCCGGCCTCACATCCGTGGTGCTCGAAGTGGCGTCCTCGCCGCCGCCGGAAGAAAGCCCGGTCGAAGCCGTCGCCGCGGCTCCGGCGGCGGGGGCCGAAGCCGGGCCGCTGCCGCTACCGGCGACGACCTCGAGCATGCCGTTCGCGCCGGCTCCGGTTGAAGAACCGGCTGTCGAAGAACCCGCGCCCGAACCAACTCCCCCGCCGGAACTCCCCGAACCCGAAACCCTCCCCGCGGTCAAGCATGTGTTCCTGATCGTGCTTGGCGAGAACGGCTACGAAGAAGCGTTCGGCCCGGCCTCGCCGGCGCCCTACCTGGCGCAGACCCTGCGCGAACGGGGCGAGCTTCTCTCCAACTACTACGCGGTGACCAAGGGCGACCTGGCGAACCAGATCGCCCTGCTCAGCGGCCAGGGCCCGACCGTTGAAACCGCGGCGGATTGCCCCACCTACACGGACATCGTCCCGGGCGCGGTTGCGATCGGCGGCCAGGTCGAAGGAAGCGGCTGCGTCTACCCCGCGGCGACGCCGACGCTGCCGGGTCAGCTGCTCGAAAAGGAACTGAAATGGAAGGCCTACGTCGAGGACATCGGCAACGGTGCCGCCGCCGGAGCGCCCGCCACCTGCCGCCACCCTGCGCTCGGCGGTCCCGACAGCAGCACGGCGCCGCTGCCGGGCGACGCCTACGTGACCTGGCGCAATCCGGCCGTCTACTTCCACTCGCTGCTCGATAGCCCCGAATGCGCCGAAGACGACGTCGGCCTCGACCGCCTCGCCGCCGACCTCAAGTCGGAGAAGAAGACTCCGGCGCTCTCCTACATCGTCCCCAACGCCTGCCACGACGGTGGCGAACTGCCCTGCGAACCGGGCCAGCCCGCCGGGCCCCTCGCAGCCGAAGCCTTCCTGCGGACGGTGGTGCCGGAGATCGAGGCCTCGCCCGCCTACAAAGAAGGCGGCCTGATCGCGATCACCTCCGCTCAGGCGCCACAGGGCGGGCCGAAAGTGGACACCAGCGCCTGCTGCGCCAGCCCCGCCTATCCGAACCTCCCCGTCCCGGCGACGACCGAACCCGCCACCGGGCCGGTCAAACCGACGGGCGGCGGCGGCAGGGTCGGGCTGCTCCTGATCTCGCCCTTCGTCGCCCCCGGCACCAGCAACGAAAGCGGCTACTACAACCACTTCTCGCTGCTGCTCAGCATCGAGGAACTGTTCGGACTGGAACCGCTCGGCTACGCGGCCGAACCGGTGCTCTCTCCGTTCGACAGCACTGTCTACAACGCGGTCGCTCAGCCCACCGGGTCGAGCAGCAGCGCCAGCTGCCGCGACTGCGCCAGCAGGGTGCCGTCGGCTGACCAGAGCTCGCCGTCTTCCTCGAAGAAGCCGTGGCGGGCCAGGTTCGACCTGAAGGCGACCAGGTAGGCGTCCTCCGGAGCGGCGCCGGGCGGCGGCAGCGGCGAGCGGAAGTGGACCGTGTAGTCGATCGTCGGCGCCCCGAAGGGCCGCTCGAGCCGGACGAAGGGAGCCGGGAACCAGGTGTCGAGGAGGGCCGCCGCCAGCGGCGCGTCGAGCAGGCGCGGCTCGCGGCTGCGGATCCAGGCGCCGGTGTAGGGGGCGCCGCCGGAGAAGGCCGGCTCGCCGAGGGCGGGGCGCAGGCGGTAGTTCTGCAGCATGTTCGGCCGGCTCGCCCGGGTCTCGGGATCGATTGTGTGCAGCTCACCGGGCTCACCCGCATCGGGCATCGTCAGCTCGGAGAAGCCCTCGTCGTCGCTCCAGTTCTCCGAGAGCACCGCCTGCGCGGTCGCCTGCGCCTTCCCGTCCTGCTCCATCCGTGCCGAGAGGAAGGTCGCCCTGCCTCCCTCGCGCTCGACCGTGACGGCGACCTCCACCGGACCGGGACGCGGCGCCCGCAGGAAATGGACGGTGAGCGACCGTGGCGCCCGCTCGGCCCTCGCGCTCGCCTGGATCGCCCGCAGGATCACCGCCGCGACGTAGCCGCCGTTGGGCCCTTTGCCGACCCACCAGCGCTCGCTCATCGTGGCGGCGAAGCGGCCGCCGCCGAGGTCCTCGACCGCTGTGTCGGCGTCGAACCCGGGCAGCGCCGCGGCGCCGGAGCCCTCGCTCACACGCCCTCCGGCTCGGGCTGAGAGGCCGGCGCCGGGTGCTCGCCGATCCCGAAGCGGTCGTGGAGGCGCCGCAGCGGCGCCGGCGCCCACCAGTTCCACTTGCCGAGCAGCTCCATCAGCGAAGGCACCAGCAGCGCCCTGACGATGCTGGCGTCGATCAGCACCGCCAGCGCCGTGCCGACCCCGTTCTCCTTGATGAAGATGATCTGCGAGGTGGCGAAGGCGCCCATCGCGACCGCGAACAGCAGCGCCGCCGCGGTGACGATCCGCCCGGTCCGCTCCAGGCCGATCGCCACGCACTCGGAGTCCGAGGCGCCGTTGTCGCGCGCCTCCTTGATCCGCGAGAGCAGGAAGACGGCGTAGTCGGTGGAGAGGCCGAAGGCGACCGCGAAGAGCAGGATCGGCATCGTCTGCTCGATCGCCCCCGGGCTGGTGTAGTCGAGGAACCCTTCCAGGCGGCCGTCCTGGAAGATCAGCACAAGCAGGCCAAAGACGGCGCTGAGGTTGAGGAAGTTCATGATCAGCGACTTGATCGGCAGGATCACCGAGCCGGTCATCAGGAAGAGGATGACCAGGGTGGCGACGATCACGATCGCCAGCGCGATCGGCAGGTGGGTGGCGATGCTGGACTGGAGGTCGACGAAGTCGGCGGTGCCGCCGGTGACCAGCGCGGTCGTCCCCGGCGGCGCCGTGAGCGCGCGGATCTGCTTCACCGTCTCCTGGCTGGCCTCGGAGTTGAACGGGTTTGCCGAGGTCGCCTGGATCGCGGTGACATCACCGCCCAGCGGTTGTGGCGGCAGCACATCGGCGACTCCCGGGACCCCGCGCACCCCGGCGGCCATCGCTGCAGCCGCCTTTGGGCCTCCGCCTTCCAGGTCGACCCAGATCGGTGTTTCGTGGAAGGGCGGGAAGCGATCGCTGACCGTTTCGTAGGTCTGTCGCGCGCTCGCCGACTTCGGCAGCACGGTCGGGTCCACGGTGTTGAACTTGATCCCGAAGAAGGGCAGCCCGAGCACGATCAGCAGTAGGGCGCTGAGCGTCGCAACCGGGACCGGCCGGCGCATCACGAAGCGCGAGAGGCGGTACCAGAAGCCGCTCTCGTCGGGTCGCGCGTCGACCTCCGCCCGATGCCGCAGGAAGCGCGGCGCGCCGGCGTTGATCCGCGTCCCCAGCAGGGTCAGCACCGCCGGCAGCACGGTCAGCGAGATCAGCGCCGCGAGCAACGCCACCAGCGCCCCGCCAAGGCCCATCGAGTAGAGAAAGGACTGGGGGAACACGAGCAGCGAAGCCAGCGCCGCCGAGACGGTCAGCGAGGAGAAGAAGACGGTGCGCCCGGAGGTGGCGAGCACCCGCCGCATCGCCGGCAGGCCCGGTCCGTCCTTGGCTATCTCCTCGCGGTAGCGGGAGACGATGAAGAGGCTGTAGTCGATCGCCAGCCCCAGCCCCAGGGCGGTGGTGAGGTTGAGGGCGAAGATCGAGATCGCGCCGAATTCGCTGGCGACACGGAGGATCAGGAAGGTGCCGACGATCGCCAGGCCGCCGATCATCAGCGGCAGGACCGAGGCGACGAGGCTGCGGAAGAACAGCAGCGAGAGCAGGAAGAGCAGCGGGAAGGCGATGATCTCGGCCATCCGCAGGTCGTTCTCGACCTGCTTATTGACCTGCTCCTGGGCGACCGCGAAGCCGCCGACGACGACTCCCGCGTGGGAGGACAGTTCGTCGGCGATGTCGGCACCGGTTTCCTGCACCTGCTTGTCGTCGGTCGCCTTCAGGGAGACGACGAAGTAGCTGGAGTCCCCGTCGTGGGAGACGAAGGTGGGGGAATGGGTGTCGTAGAAGCCGCTTACCGAGGCGACGTCGGCACGGCGCCGCACGCCTCGCTCAAGCGCCTCGACCCGCGCCCGGCTCGAGGCGCTGGCGACGGGGGCGCCTTCGACTACGGTGACGACCGACGGGAATCTCAGCCCGGCGTCCTGCAGCTGTTCCCTCGCCTTCACGGTCTCGGTCGCCGGGTCGTCGGCGCCATAGGGGTTGAGGCGGTTGGCGACCGAGCCGCCGACGGCGGCGGCAACGAAGAAGAAGACGATCGCGATCAGGCCGACCCGGCGGGCGTTGCCATCGGCGAGGCGGGCGAGGGTGTCGAACATCAGCTGCTCCTTTTCTCGGGAGCGGGCTTGAGGAGCTGCTGCTCCATCCGCTCGCACCAGTCGGCGAACCACTCGGTGAACTCGATGCCGCCCCGCAGAACCATCAGCGGAAACGGGTCGTCCTGCTCAAGGGCCTTTGGTTCCATCCCGCGCAGCTGCGCCGAGACGGCGAGCCGGTGGGCCCGCATCGCGCGCAGCGTCTCGACCGCCTCCGGGCGCGGCAGCGCGTCGGCGAAGAACAGCTTCAGCAGCCCCTCCTCGCGCATCTCGAAGGTCGCCGGCGGCTTTCGCAGCCAGGCCCCCAGCGCCTCTTTGCCGGCGGCGGTGATCTCGTAGACCGTCCGCCGCCGCCCCCCGGTGGGGGAGTCGACGCCGGCGATCAGCCCGGCCTTGGCGAGGCGCTTCAGCTCCGGATAGATCTGCCCATAGCTCGCCGCCCAGAAGAAGCGGGTGGTGTGGTCGACCACGGACTTGATCTCATAACCGGACCGGGCCTCCTTGCGGACCATCCCGAGGATCACGTAGGCGGTCGGGCTCAGCTCGTCCATCGACCGCAATATATCGGCCCGATATATCTACAAGTGTGATCGACATCACACGGTCCCGCTTGCGATGCTGCCGGGCAATCCCTCAGAAAGGAATCAGTCAGATGGCGCTTGACCAGAGCAAGATCGGCCAGGTGGTGGCCGAGCAGATGGAGGCGATCGAAGGCGACTACGGTGACGACTGCGAAATCGGCGACGTCTGCACGATCGTCGAGGTCGTCGGCCCGCACGGCTCCCACGTCCGCGTGCGCAGCAGCGACATGCGTCCCCACAGCGGCCTCGGCCTGCTGCGCATGGCCGAACAGGCGATGCTCGGCAACCTCGGCGGCGGCAGCTGACCCTGCCTCAGGCGCCGACTATCCTCAGACCCCCATGAGTGGGCCCGAATCGGACATCGTGGTGATGAAGTTCGGCGGCAGCTCGGTCGCCGGCGCCGAGCAGATCAAGCGCGCCGCCGCGCGGATCGTCGCCGCCCGCGAGGCCGGCCACCGGGTCGTCGCCGTGCTCTCGGCGCGGGGCAAGACCACCGACGAACTGGTCGCCCAGGCGCAGGAGATCTCCGAGCGGCCGGTCGCCCGCGAGATGGACATGCTGCTCTCCACCGGGGAGCGGATCTCCTGTGCGCTCTGCGCGATGGCGATCCACGACATGGGCCACGAGGCGATCTCGCTGACCGGGTCCCAGGCCGGGATCGTCACCGACTCCTCCCACACCAAGGCGCGCATCATCGACGTCCGCGCCGACCGCATCAAGGAGGCGCTGGGGGAGGACCGGATCGTCCTCGTCGCCGGCTTCCAGGGGGTCTCGACCGAGAGCCGCGACGTCACCACGCTCGGCCGCGGCGGCTCCGACACCACCGCGGTCGCCCTCGCCGCCGCCCTCGCCGCCAGCGTCTGCGAGATCTACACCGACGTCTCCGGCGTCTTCAGCGCCGACCCGCGGCTCGTCCCCGACGCCCGCAAGCTCGAGCGCGTCTCCTTCGAGGAGATGCTGGAGATGTCGGCTTCGGGGGCGAAGGTCCTGCAGCTGCGCTCGGTCGAGTACGCGCGCAACCACGGGGTCCGGATCCACTGCCGCAGCAGCTTCGAGGACGGCCCCGGTACTCTCGTAATCGCCGAGGAGGAGACCATGGAGCAACCTTTCGTAACCGCAGTGACCCACTCCGACGCGGAGGCCCGCGTGACGCTGAACGGCGTCCGCGACGAGCCCGGCGTCGCCGGCCGCATCTTCACCGCCCTCGCCGAGGCCAACGTCAACGTCGACGTGATCATCCAGAACGAGCCGGTGGGCGGCGACCAGCTGGCCGACCTCTCCTTCACCGTCGATCGCTCCGACCTGACCACGGCCACGGACACGATCGCCGCCCTCGGCGACGTCTCGCTCAAGGTCCGCACCGACGAGCAGATCGGCAAGGTCTCGATCGTCGGCGCCGGCATGCGCTCGCACCCGGGTGTGGCGGCGAAGGTCTTCGAGGTCCTCGGCGCCGAACGGATCAACATCGAGATGATCTCCACCTCGCCGATCAAGATCTCCTGTGTCATCCCCGCCGACCGCGTCCCCGACGCGGTGAGGGCGCTGCACCAGGTCTTCGAGCTCGGCGACGACGCGATCAGGCCCGAGGACCCGACCGGTCCCGAGCACCGGCCGACCGTAGCCAACTGAGCGCCGGTCATACTTTTGCGATGGCGGCCGTCGGCTACAAGGTGGGAGTTCTGGGCGCGACCGGCCTGGTCGGATCGACGATCCTCGAGCTGCTCGCCGAGCGCGATTTCCCCACTGCCGAGGTCGTCCCGTTTGCCTCCGAGCGCTCCGCCGGCAAGGAGCTGGAGTGGAACGGCTCGAGGCTGGTCTGCCGCGAGCTGAGCGAGGACTCGATCCAGGGCCTCGACCTCGTCCTTTCTTCGGCCGGCGGCTCGATCAGCGCCGAGTGGACCCCCAGGCTCGTCGCCGCCGGCGCGACCGTGGTTGACAACACCAGCTACTGGCGCATGCACGACGACGTGCCCCTGGTCGTCGCCGAGGTCAATCCCGAGGCGCTGGAGGGCCACAGTGGCATCGTCGCCAACCCCAACTGCTCGACCATGCAGATGGTCGTCGCCTTGAAGCCGCTCTACGACGAGGCCGGGATCGAGCGTCTGGTGATCTCCACCTACCAGGCCGTCTCCGGCACCGGCAAGGCGGCGATCGACGAGCTCCGTGCCCAATCGCGGGCTGTGCTCGACGGCGAGCAGCCGCTGGCGAGCATCTACTCGCACCCGATCGCCTTCAACGCGCTGGCCCAGGCCGGCAGCTTCGCTCTCGGTGACGACCACACCGACGAGGAGCGCAAGCTGATCAACGAGACCCGCAAGATCCTCGGCGACCACGAGATCAAGGTTTCCGCCACCTGCATCCGGGTCCCGGTCGTGACCGGCCACTCGGAGGCCGTCAACGTCGAGACCAAGCGGGAGCTCAGCCCCGAGCGGGCCCGCGAGCTGCTGGCCGCCGCGCCGGGCGTGACCGTCGTCGACGACCCGGCCGCCGGCCGCTACCCGATGGCGATTGAGGCCGCCGGCAAGGACGGCGTCTTCGTCGGCCGCATCCGCCGCGACCCCGGCAACGAGCGCGCCCTCGACATCTGGGTCGTCGCCGACAACCTGCGCAAGGGCGCGGCCACGAATGCCGTCCAGGTTGCCGAGTTGCTTGTCGAACGTGGCCTGCTCGGCCGCTCCTGATCAGCCGAGCTCGGGCTCCACGCTGTCGCGACTGAGCCGCCTCAGCGCGAAGGGCGCGACCAGCGTGGTCAGGATCGACATCCCGACCACGACAGCGAAGAGCTCGGCGTCGACGACCCCCTCGGCGGCGCCGATCGAGGCGACGACGATCCCCACCTCACCGCGCGGGATCATGCCGACCCCGACGATCGCCGCTTCGTCGCGCCCGAGGCCACGCGCGCCGAGATAGCCGGGGATCAGCTTGGTCACGGCCGCCAACGCCGTGATCGCCGCCAGCAGCAGCAGGGCGTCGGCGCTGAAGAGGGAGCCGAGGTCGAGCTCGATGCCGATGAAGGCGAAGAAGAAGGGCGGGAAGAAGGCGTAGAGCGGCCGCACTTCCTCCTCGATCGAGCTCTGGTCCTTGGTCTCGGCGACGATCATCCCGGCCAGGAAGGCGCCGATCAGCGCCGCCAACCCGATCTGGGCCGAGAAGGCGGCGAGCCCGAGGCAGAGAATCACCGCGGGAAGGAGGGGGGAGTCGGCGAAGCGGGGCGCGTGCAGCAACCGCGGCCGGCTCTGCAGCAGCCGCGTCCCACCCAGCGCGACGAAGGCGACGAAGGCCACCGCGACGCCCAGGGCGAGGGCGATCTTGCCCGCGTCGACGCCCCCGTCGGCGGCCATGCCGACCGCGACCGAGAGCAGGATCAGGGCGAGGATGTCATCGACCACCGCCGCCCCGAGCACGGTGCGGGCGGCCCTGCTGCGGGCGATCCCAAGATCGAGAAAGGTCGCCGAGGTGATCCCGGCGCTGGTCGCCGCCAGCGCGGCACCGAGAAAGACGCTCGTTTCGGTGCTTTCCCCCAGCGCCAGCCCGAGCCCGATCCCAGCCAGGAAGGGCAGAACCACCCCGGCGCTCCCGACCGTAATCGCGATCCGCCCCACCGCCCGCATCTCCGAAAGACGCGTCTCCAGCCCGACCCAGAAGAGCAGGAAGACGACCCCCAGCTCGGAGAAGACCCGCAGCACCTCGGTGACTTCGACCAGCCCCAGCACCGACGGCCCGACCAGCACCCCGCCGAGAATCTCCCCCACGATCGCCGGCTGCCCGATCCGCTTGAAAACCTCATCCCCCAGCTTGGCGGCCAGCAGCACGACAAAAAGATCAGTCAGAACCCCAGCCGCATCGCTGGTGGCAAGTGGGAGAGGAAAGCCCAGGATCGACTCAGGCTATGCGCTAGGCGGGAACCGCGGCGAGGCGCTCCTCGACCCAACCGGTCGAGGCGATGTGCTTGCTCATGCCGAGCTGCTTCGGGTCGGCGCCGAGCGCCAGGCCAACCAGCTGGGGGAGGTGCAGGACGGCGAGGCCGAGGTCGCGGTTGACGACCTTGGCCGCCTCCGGCTGCTGCATGTCGAGGTTGAGATGGCAGAGCGGGCAGGGGGTGACCAGGCAGTCGGCGCCGGCGTCGATTGCGTCGCCTACGTGGGTCCCGGCCTGCTTCAGCGAGGTCTCGCGGTTCATCGCAATGACCGGGAAGCCGCAGCATTTGCGAGCGCCGTCGTACTCGACGACCTCGCCGCCGAGGGCGACGATGACCTTCTCCAGGTAGATGTCGCGATCAGGGAACTCGGCGTAGCCGAGGCGCTCCTTCGGCCGCACGATGTAGCAGCCGTAGAAGGGGCCGACGCGGAGCCCGGAGAGCGGCCGCTTGACCTGGGCGGCGAGCCTGTCGAGACCGTAGTCCTCGACCAGCAGCCAGAGGAAGTTCTTGTTGGTGAAGCCGTTCTTGTCCTTCTCGTAAGAGAGGCCCTGGCCCGAGAGTGCCTCGTTGACGTGGGCACGGTAGGACGAGTCGGCGTCGAGTCGCTGCTGGCACTCCGACTGCGCGCCCTGGCAGGTCGAGCAGATGTTCATCATCGAGAGCCCGGTCTCTTGGGCGAGCGCGAAGGTGCGGGCGTTGAGCGTGTCGGCCAGCTCCTGGTTGTGCTCGGCGATGACGCCGGCGCCGCAGCAGTTGGCGCGATCCAGGGTTACCAGCTCGATGCCGAGCTTCTCGGCGACCAGCGCCATCGAGCCGTGCAGCTCCGGCGTGAAGCCGCGTGAGACGCAGCCGGGCCAGTAGGCGACTTTGATCTGATCGCTCACTGTGAAGCCTCCTCGCTGGCCGGGGCGGTGGCTTTCTCCTTGAAGGTGTCCTCGGCCTCGATCTCGGCCAGCTCGCCCTCGTCGCCCTTGATGTACAGGTTGAATTCCTCGTTGTGCTCCTCGGCGTGTTTGTAGATCGCCTTGACGTCGTCCTGAGCGTCGCCGGGAAGCTTGTGGTGGACGCCCGGGATCAGCTTCGGCAGCGAGCGCATCTTGCCGGTTTTGATGCCGCGGATCGCCGTCGGGATCGAGGCGAGCATTTCCTTGATCGCCCGTTTGCTCGGTTTCAGCTTGCCTTTGAGGCCGGGCGCAAAGGACTCCTGCAGGAGCAGCGACTCGTCGAGGGTGCCCTTCTTCTCGATGATCTTGACGAAAGCCATCTCGTGGCTGTGGCCGCTGTTTGGGTCCTCGATCCCCTCTTCGCCGGCCTTGCGGCGCAGCCGCATGATCTGGTCCATCGGCGCCACGTCCTTGGGGCAGGCGTCGACGCAGCTGAAGCAGTGGGTGCAGTCGTAGATGCCGTGCGGATCCTCGGCGAGGTCGTGCAGGCGCTCCTTGGCCTCGGCGTCGCGCGGGTCGCCGACGAAGCGGTAGGCCTTGGCCAATGCCGCCGGGCCGATGAAGTCGGGGTCGGCTTCCATCGAGAGGCAGGAGGAGACGCAGGCGCCGCACTGGATGCAGGCCATCGACTGGGTGATGTCGAGCATCGATTCCGGCTCGACGATGTACTCGCGCTCGGGCGCCTCGCCGTGGGGGAGGAGCCAGGGGGTGACGCGGCGGATCTTGGTCCAGTGGGTCGACTCCATGTCGGTGATCAGGTCCTTGATCACGGGCATGTTGCCCATCGGCTCGATCACGATCGTGTTGTCCCTGGTCTCGCCGCCGACCGCGCTCGCCACCTTGTCGGCCCTTTCTTGAGCCTCGCCGATCTGGGTCTTGCAGCCGAGCCCGGACTGGCCGTTGATCTTCATCCCGCAGGAGCCGCAGATCGCGGCACGGCAGGAGCAGCGGACCGAGAGCGAGCCGTCGTCGCGGTCCTTCACCTGCAGCAGGCCGTCGAGCACGGACAGCGAGGGCTCGAGGTCGACGTTGAACTCCTCCCAGTACGGCCCCTGGCCGTTCTCGGGCTGGAATCTGCGGACTTTGATCGTGTACTCGGCCATCAGTAAGTCCTCGCTTCCGGTTCCCACTGGGTGATGGTCACCTCGGAGTATGAGATCTCGGGCCCGTCGTCGGTCTGCTCGAGGTCGATGTGTTTGAGCCACTCATCGTCGTTGCGGTCGGGGAAGTCGGTCCTGTACTGGGCGCCGCGGCTCTCCTTGCGCTCGAGCGCGGCGATGCAGGTGCACTCGGCGTTGTCGAGCATGTACCCGAGCTCGATCGCGCCGAGCAGGTCCTGGTTGAAGACGGTGCCGTGGTCGTCGATGTAGGCCGTCTTGGCCTCCTCCTTGAGGCGGCCGACGATCTCCAGCGCTTCCTGGATCCCGGCCTCGTCGCGAAAGACGGCGACCTTGGCGTCCATCGTCTGGCCCAGCTCGAGCTTGATCTCGGAGACGCGGCGGCCGGAGCCCTTGGCGCGCGAGTTGATGTCGGCGATCATCGCGTCCTCGGACTCGAGCACCTTGGGGGAGGGGCGGGAGCCCTCGATCCGCTTGGCCCGGGCGGCGGCGTCGGCGCCGGAGCGGCGGCCGAAGATCAGCGTGTCGAGCAGAGAGTTGGCGCCGAGCCGGTTGCCGCCGTGGACGGAGACACAGGCGGTCTCGCCGGCCGAGTAGAGGCCGGGGATGTCGGTACGGCCGTCGACGTCGGTCTTGACCCCGCCCATCGTGTAGTGGTTGCCGGGCTTGATGTGGATCGGTTCGCGGGTGATGTCGACGCCGGCGAAGTCGCGGCCGACCAAGACGATCTCGCGCAGCGCCTCGTGGACGCGCTTTTTCGGGACCACGGTGATGTCGAGGGCGACGGTGCCGTCGGGGAAGCCGCGGCCCTCGTTGATCTCGGTCTGCTCGGCGCGGGAGACGACGTCGCGGGAGGCCAGCTCCATCTTGTTCGGCGCGTAGGTCTCCATGAAGCGCTCGCCCTTGGCGTTGAGCAGGTGGGCGCCCTCGCCGCGGGCGCCCTCGGTGATCAGGAAGCCCTTGCCCGCCAGCGTCGTCGGGTGGTACTGGATCATCTCCATGTCCATCAGCTTGGCGCCGACCCGGTAGGCCATGGCGATGCCGTCGCCGGTGCAGATCAGGGCGTTGGTGGTCGGCTTCCAGACCTGGCCGTTGCCGCCGCAGGCGAGGATCACCGACTTCGCCTGGAAGAGCTCCATCGAGCCGTCGGCGACGTTGCGGGTGACGACGCCGCAGCACTCGCCGTTCTCGTCGATCGCCAGCGCCGTCGAGAACCACTCCTCGTAGCGCGAGATCTGGTCGGAGTACTTCATCAGCTGCTCGTAGAGGACGTGCATGATCGCCTGGCCGGTGATGTCGGCGACGTAGTAGGTGCGGGCGGCGGAGGCGCCGCCGAAGGCGCGGGTGCCGAGCTTGCCTTCCTCGTTGCGGTGGAAGGTGACGCCGAGGTGCTCGAGATGGAGGATCTCCTCCGGCGCCTCGCGGGTCATGATTTCGATCGCGTCCTGGTCACCGAGGTAGTCGGAGCCCTTGATCGTGTCGAAGGCGTGCGACTCCCAGGAGTCGCCGGGGTTGAGCGCGGCGTTGATCCCGCCCTGGGCGGCGTTGGAGTGAGAGCGGACCGGGTGGACCTTGCTGATGATCCCTACCGATACGCCTTCCTCTGCGGCGGCGAGAGCGGCGCGCTGGCCAGCGAGGCCGGCACCGATTACGAGAACGTCATGGGATGGCACGAGCGCGGATGCTATCGATGCGAAATCCGACTCCGCAGTCGGGATTCAAACTGCCTGCCGACGGGCCGAAAACCCACGCTGGTCGAGGGAAATCGGCCCATCGACCTCAGGTCAGCGCTCGGTGGGGGCGGGGGCCGGCTCGTGGACGACTTACCATGGAGGAATGCTCGGCGGCGGCTCTTTCACCCTCTTTCACGTGCGCGGCATCAGGGTCGCGGTCGACTGGTCCTGGTTCCTCGTCCTCTTCCTGGTCATCCTCTGGATGTCACACACCTACGGGAACCTGCTCGGCGAATCCGGCTCCGCCACGACCCCATTCATCCTCGCCGTGGTTAGCGCCCTCGGCTTCTTCGGCTCGATCCTCCTGCACGAGTTCGGCCACGCGGTCGCGGCCACCCGCAACGGCATCGGGATATCCAGCATCCAGCTCTGGATCTTCGGCGGCATGGCGCGGATGGATCGCGAAGCCGACAGCCCCGGCGCCGAACTGAAGGTGGCCCTGGCCGGGCCGCTGGTCACGCTCGCGATCGTCGTCCTCCTCGCCGGTGGCGGCATCGCCGCCGCGGGCCTGCACGACTTCAAGCAGGCGGTGATCCTCGAAGCCGACTCGGGTGTCTCCGGAGTGCTGGCGATGGTCGCCTGGCTGGCCTCGATCAACCTGCTGGTGCTGGTCTTCAACATGCTGCCGGCGTTGCCGATGGACGGCGGCCGGGCGGCCCGGGCGATCGTCTGGTGGCGCACCGGCGACCGGACCGCCGCGACCCGCTTCGCGGCCAACCTCGGGCGCGGCTTCGGCTACCTGTTCATCGCCGCCGGCATCTTCATGGCGGTGACCAACTCGATCCTCGGCCTCTTCGGCGGAGTCTGGCTGGCCCTGATCGGGATGGTGATCAACGGCTCAGCCCGCGGGGCGGCGATGCAGACCGCGATCACCAGCCGCGTCGGCGGCATCTCGGTGGCCGACGTGATGGACCGCGAACCGGTCGCGATCCCCGGCGACCTCAGCATCGAGCGGGCCCTCGACGAGTACTTCCTCCGCTACCAGTGGCCCTGGTTCCCGGTCGTCGATGCCGCCCACCGCTTCCTCGGCCTGCTCAAACGCGACCGCGCCGACGAAATCCCCGAGATCTCCCGCGCCAGCTCGAATGTCTCGGACCTGATCGATCCGGACCGGGGGCTCTTCATAAGGGACGACACTCCGCTGGACTCTCTGCTCAGCAACCAGAACCTGCGGAAACTGGGAGCGCTGATGGCCGTCGATGCCGATGGAAGGCTTTCGGGGGTAATCACCGTGGAGCAGGTCGGTCGTGCCCTGCGTGACGCGACTACGGGATCTAGGTAGTACAAGACGCTTCACCCCTGCCCGGACCCCTAGCTGAAGCGAGAACGCACTTCTTCCCGGTATGCGGAAAACAATGCGTTCGGCTCAGGCGACCGCGCGGTGGCGGTCGATGATGCGGGTGAAGTTCGTATCGGGGGAGAGGGTGCCGAAAGCCTGGCCCCAGTCGCCGGAGAGACGAGAGGTGCAGAAAGCATCGGCTACTGCTTCGTCTCCGTAGCGGACGAGGAGGGATGCCTGGAGGGCCAGGGCCATGCGCTCCACCACTCGGCGGGCTCGGGTCTCGATGGTGGCAACGTCGCCGGGGACTTCGTCGCGGAGGGACCTGGCGTAGGCATCCAGCCTTGGCTCGCTCACGGCGCCCTCTTGAACCTCAGCGAAGAATGCGTCGAGGGACGCCGGGCTCTTGATCATCGCCCTGAGGACGTCGAGGCACTGGACGTTGCCGGAGCCCTCCCAGATCGAGTTGAGAGGGCTCTCGCGGAAGAGGCGGGGCATGCCCGACTCCTCGACGTAGCCGTTGCCGCCGAGGCACTCGAGGGACTCGCCGGCGTGCATCGGCGCGCGCTTGCAGATCCAGTACTTGAGGACGGCGTTGGCGACTCGCTTCAGGTTCGCCGCCTCCTCGTCGCCGGCGATCGCTTCGTCGTAAGCCCGGGCCAGGCGCATCGTCGAGACCGTCGCCGCCTCGGACTCGACGCAGAGGTCGGCGAGGACGTTCCGCATCAGCGGCTGCTCGGTCAGCACGCGGCCGAAGACGGAGCGGTGGGAGGCGTGGTGGATCGCCTGGGCGACCCCGGCCCGCATTCCGGTGGCGCCGCCCATCACGCAGTCGAGGCGGGTGTGGTTGACCATCTCGATGATCGTCCGCACCCCGGCTCCCTCCTCACCGACCAGCCAGGCGGAGGCGGCGTCGAACTCGATCTCGCTGGAGGCGTTGGAGCGGTTGCCGAGCTTGTCCTTGAGGCGCTGCAGGCGGAAGCGGTTGCGCTCGCCATCCGGTGTCCAGCGCGGGAAGAGGAAGCAGGAGATGCCGCCGTCCGCCTGGGCGAGGACGAGGAAGGCGTCGCACATCGGCGCCGACATGAACCACTTGTGGCCGGTCAGCTCGTACTCGGCACCGGGCCCACCACCGTTGACCGGCCGGGCGACCGTGGTATTGGCGCGGACGTCGGTGCCGCCCTGCTTCTCGGTCATCCCCATCCCCGCCAGGGCGCCGGTCTTGCCGGGTGCCGGCGCGTTGCGCGGGTCGTACTCGGCGGAGAGCAGGTGCGGCTCCCACTCGGCGGCCAGCTCGGGCTGGGTGCGCAGGGCGGGGATCACCGAGTAGGTCATCGAGATCGGGCAGCCGATCCCGGCCTCGGCCTGGGACATGCACATGAAGGCGGCGCCGCGGGCGACGTGGGCGCCCGGCCGCGGGTCTTTCCAGGGAGAGGAGTGCAGCTCGTGCTCGACCGCCATTCCCAGCAGCTCGTGCCAAGCGGGGTGGAACTCGACCTCGTCGACGCGGTGGCCGTAGCGGTCGTGGGTGCGCAGCTTCGGCCCGTTCTCGTTGGCGAGGGCTCCGAGGGTCTGGGCGTGCTCGCTGCCGGCCAGGGCTCCGACCGCGGCGATCCGTGGCTCGGCCCACTCGGCACCCTCGCGCCGGACCGCCTCGAGCAGCGGCCGGTCGGCCGTGAAGAGGTTGTAGTCGACCAGCGGCGGCGGCTGGTTCGCCACCTCGTGATTGCCGACCTTCGTTTGCTCCACCGTTGCCATTCCGTATCGATTGTGGCAGTTCCGGGACTTTCCGAGCCGGCTATGCGACCGGGGTGGCGAGGTAGATAGCATCGCCCGCCGGTGACGAAGATCAAGGTCAAGAACCCGGTCGTCGAGCTCGACGGCGACGAGATGACCCGCATCATCTGGTCGTTCATCAAGGAGCAGCTGATCCTGCCCTACCTCGACGTCGACCTCGAGTACTTCGACCTCGGGATCGAGAGCCGCGACGCCAGCGAGGACCAGATCACGGTCGACGCGGCCAACGCGATCAAGAAGCACGGGGTCGGCGTCAAGTGCGCGACGATCACCCCGGATGAGGCGCGGGTGGAGGAGTTCGGCCTGAAGGAGATGTACCGATCACCGAACGGGACGATCCGCAACATCCTCGGCGGTGTCATCTTCCGCGAGCCGATCGTGATCTCCAACGTGCCGCGCCTGGTGCCGGGGTGGACGAAGCCGATCGTGATCGGCCGCCACGCCTTCGGCGATCAGTACCGGGCGACCGACATGGTCGTCCCCGGCGAGGGCACGCTGACCCTCACCTACACCCCCAAGGACGGTTCCGCGCCGGTCGAGCTCGACGTCTACGACTTTCCCAGCGGCGGCATCGCCCTGGCGATGTACAACCTCGACGACTCGATCCGTGACTTCGCCCGAGCCTCGATGCGCTACGGCCTCAACCGCGGCTACCCGGTCTACCTGTCGACCAAGAACACCATCCTCAAGCGCTACGACGGTCGCTTCAAGGACCTCTTCGCCGAGGTCTACGAGGCCGAGTTCAAAGCTGACTTCGAGGCTGCCGGCATAACCTACGAACACCGTTTGATCGACGACATGGTTGCGGCGGCGCTGAAGTGGGAAGGCGGTTACGTCTGGGCCTGCAAGAACTACGACGGCGACGTCCAGTCCGACACCGTCGCCCAGGGTTTCGGCTCACTCGGGTTGATGACCAGCGTGTTGATGAGCGCCGACGGCAGGACCGTGGAGGCGGAGGCCGCGCACGGCACCGTCACTCGCCACTTCCGCCAGCACCAGCAGGGCAAACCGACTTCGACCAACCCGATCGCATCGATCTTCGCCTGGACCCGTGGCCTTGCGGCCCGCGGTCGTATGGACGAGACGCCGGAGGTGTCGGCGTTCGCCGAGACGCTCGAGCGGGTGTGCATCGAGACGGTCGAGGGCGGCAAGATGACCAAAGACCTCGCGCTGCTCGTCGGCGCAGGGCAGGAGTTCCAGACCACGCAGGAGTTCCTGGCCTCGATCGACGAAAACCTTCAGCAGGCGATGGCATAGCGGTCCCAATACCCCCCAACTCTGAGGAGACGATTTCGTGAGCACTCCCGTCAAGGTCACCGTCACCGGCGCCGCCGGCCAGATCGGCTACGCGCTGCTGTTCCGGATCGCCAGCGGTCAGATGCTCGGCCCCGACACCCCCGTCGAGCTGAGCCTGCTGGAGATCCCCGACGCAATCAAGGCGGCCGAGGGCACCGCGATGGAGCTTGACGACTGCGCCTTCCCACTGCTGAGCCGGATCGAGATCAGCGATGATCCCAAGCAGGCGTTCGATGGGACCAATGTGGCGCTGCTGGTCGGCGCCCGGCCCCGCGGGCCCGGCATGGAGCGCTCGGACCTGCTCGAGGCCAATGGCGGCATCTTCAAGCCCCAGGGTGAGGCGATCAACTCCGGCGCGGCCGGCGACATCAAGGTGCTGGTGGTCGGCAACCCGGCCAACACCAACTGCCTGATCGCGATGTCGAACGCGCCTGACGTGCCGCGCGAGCGCTTCACGGCGATGATGCGCCTCGATCACAACCGGGCGATCACTCAGCTCTCCAACAAGCTCGGCAAGCCGGTTTCGTCGGTCACCAACATGACCACCTGGGGCAACCACTCGGTCACCCAGTACCCCGACATCGTCAATGCCAAGGTCGACGGCGCCAACGCCTGGGAGGCCGTCGATGACGAGACCTGGGTCGCCGACGAGTTCATCCCGCGGGTCGCCAAACGCGGCGCTGAGATCATCTCCGCCCGTGGCGCCTCCAGCGCCGCCTCCGCCGCGAACGCCGCAATCGACCACGTCCACGACTGGGTGCTCGGCACCCCGGAGGGTGACTGGGTCTCGATGGCGGTGCCGGCCGACGGCTCCTACGGCATCGGCGAGGGAATCATCTGCGGAGTTCCCTGCACCTGCAGCGGCGGCGAGTGGTCGGTCGTCCAGGGGCTCGACGTGCCCGACTTCTCGCGTCAGCGGATCGACGCCAGCGTGATCGAGCTCCAGGAGGAGCGCGACGCGGTCAGCCAGCTGGGCCTGATCTAAGCCGGCCAAACGAAAAGAGGCCGGCCAACCGGCCGGCCTCTTCGAAGTAACGGTGGAGCGGGCTCAGCCGGCCGGGTAGTACTGGCGGCCGTCCTTTTTGACCCGTCCCTCTTTCTCGAGATCGCCGAGGACTCGGTAGAGGTAGTTCGGCTTGATCTTCATCGTCTTGGCGACGTCCGAGGCGCTGATGCCGGGCTGGCTCGTGATCAGGTTCACGGCCTGGTCGGCACGGGTGCCACCGCGGCGTTTGCGGCGTTTGCGCGGGGACGCGCTCGGGCGGGTCGAGGGAGCCGAGGCCTTTGCGGTGGATTTGCTTCCGCGCGGGCGGCCCGGAGAGCGGCGGGTCGATTTCCCGCCGAGCTCGGCCAGGGCACGCTCCAGACGCCGACGCTCATCGTCGAGGTCCGCGAGGCGCTTCTGGACAAGGTCGCGAGCCTCGTCGAGTACGTTCGTGGTGCTGGGCATTGGTTTCCTTTCCATCCAATAACGCAGTTTTTGCTTGGCCGGAGTGTGGCACAGTGTTAGTCACTGTGACTCTTAGATTTCGCTGACCGCGAGATCTTTGTCTAGCGGTTGCGTTTGCGCGGTAGGGTGCGGAAGACCGCATCCCAAAGCGGTGAGGAGACACCGTAGCCGAAGCGGTGATCTTGAAAGTGATGGCGCATGTGCTGCTCGCGCAACTGTTTGCCGAGGTTCGACTTCGGCACGAAATGGTGTACGTAATAGTGCGTGTAGTCATAGGCGAGGTAGCCGAAGATGAAGCCGCCGAAGAGAGGGAATGCGGCCGGGCTGCCGAGCAGTGCCCAGAAGCCGAGGAAGAAGAGTGCCGCCAGGGGGATCGATACCGAGGGAGGCATGACCAGCCGCAGCTTGTCGTTGGGGTGATCGTGGTGGATGCCGTGGATGATGAAGTGCATCCGCCGGCCGAAGGCGTTGTCGGGCTCCCAGTGGAAGACGAGCCGGTGCAACCAGTACTCGGTCAGCGTCCAGATCCCGATCCCGGCCAGCGAGAGCGCCAGCAGGTGGCCGACGCCGTAGCCGCGCGCAGCCCCCAGCCACTCCATCGCGACGACGACCGGCACGAAGACGACCGCCGGCACCGCGGGGTGCACGCGGGAGAAGAAATTGAGGAACTCGCTCTTGAATAGCGGCGGAGAGGCCGAGAGCTTCTCGTTGCGGTTGTGAGCCTCCATCAGGGGCGAATAGTAGCGGCGGCACCCCGTGGCTCCGCAAGACGCGGGGAACCTGTGACGACTCTGTGTCAAAGAGGTAGCGATTTGCGGAATTGCCCCTCACGGAAGTGTCGCTGCGCTGCCACGATGCGCTTCGCATGCCACGCAAGCCAAAGCCGCCGACCTGCGAGGACTGCTACTTCCACAAGAACATGCTCTGCGCCCTCGAGTTGAGCGAGCCCTGTGCGACCTTCCGCCCCAACCGCCCCGAGGGCCTCGTACCCCCCAGGCAGCCAGTTCTGCTCATGCGTGCGCCCCGCTGGGCATCCCGCCCTGCGTAGCCGGGCGGCTATGTTTTCGCGGTGCCCCAACGCGACCTCTTTGCCGATTTCGCCCGCATGAGGCGGGAGATGGATCAGATGCTGGGCGATTCCTGGGGCCGCACCCGCTACGTGGCCAGGCGCACCAGCGGCTTCTCTCCCAACATCGACGTCTACTACTGCGGCGACCCCCAGCGGGCCGTGGTCAAGGTGGACCTGGCCGGGGTTGAGCTGAGCGAGGTCGGGATCGAGGTCAGCGGCCGCCACCTGGCGATCGTCGGCGAACGGCCGGTGCAGGAGACCGAGGGGCGTGTCTACCAGCAGGTCGAGATCCCCTCCGGACCCTTCCGCCGCGTCGTCGAGCTGCAGGTCGAGGTCGACGCCGAGCGGGCCAGCGCCACCTATGAAGACGGCGTGCTGCGGATCGAGCTTCCCCTGCGCGATCCCACCGAGACCACCCGCCGGGTACCGATCGGGCGCAAGTGATGGAGGGCGCACCCGTCCTCGAAGTGGTCGACGCGCCGCTCGACGCCGATGACGAGATCCGGGTCGACCAGCCGCTCCCCCAGGCGCTGCCGGTCCTGCCGCTGCGCGACACCGTCACCTTCCCGGAGACGCTGACCCCGCTTGCGGTCGGCCAGGAGCGCTCGATCCAGCTGGTCAACGACGTGCTCGGCGCCAACCGGATGCTGGTCATGGTCGCCTCGCGCGACCCCGAGAATGACGTTCCCGGGCCCGAGGACCTCTACGACGTCGGCGTGGTCGGCGTCGTCGCACGGATGATCAAGGTCCCCGACGGCTCGCTCCGCATCCTCGTCCAGGGCACCCGGCGGGTGCGGCTCGGTGCCTACGTCGCCGACCAGCCCTACCTGGTGGCGAAGGTCACCGAGCTTCCCGACGTGATCACCCCGAGCGCCGAGCTGGAGGCGCTTACCCGCAACGTCCAGCGCACCTTCTCGGAGATCGTCGAGCAGATCCCCTACCTGCCCGAGGAGCTGCAGATGGCGGTCGCCAACATCGATGACCCGGCGGCGCTCGGCCACCTGATCGCCGGCGCCCTGCGGGTCGGCACCGAGGAGAAGCAGAAGCTGCTCGAGGAGATCGACGTCGCCAAGCGCCTCCGCCACCTCTCGCGGATCCTCGCCCGCGAGCTCGAGGTGGTGCAGCTCGGCACCCAGATCCAGAGCCAGGTCCAGTCGGAGATCGACAAAGGCCAGCGCGAGTTCTTCCTGCGCCAGCAGCTGAAAGCAATCCAGGAGGAGCTGGGCGAAGAGGACGAGCAGCAGGCGGAAGTGAACGAACTGCGCGAGCGGATCGACGCCGCCGAGCTGCCCGAGCACGCCGCCAAAGCCGCCGACCGCGAGCTCTCGCGGCTGGAGAAACTGCCACCCGCCGCGGCTGAGCACGGCGTCATCCGCACCTACCTGGAGTGGCTGGTCGAGCTGCCCTGGGCGAGTGAGACCGAGGACAACCTCGACATCAAGCACGCCCGCAGGGTGCTCGACGCCGACCACTACGACCTCGAAAAAGTCAAGGACCGCATCCTCGAGTACCTGGCGGTGCGCAAGCTGAACCCGGACTCACCGGGGCCGATCCTCTGCTTCGTCGGGCCCCCCGGCGTCGGCAAGACCAGCCTCGGCCGCTCGATCGCGAAGGCGCTCGGCCGCGAGTTCGAGCGGATCTCGGTCGGCGGCGTCCGCGACGAGGCCGAGATCCGCGGTCACCGCCGCACCTATATAGGGGCGCTGCCCGGGACGATCGTCCGCGCTCTGCGCGACGCCGGCTCGCGCAACCCCGTCTTCATGATCGACGAGATCGACAAGATGGGCGCCGATTTCCGCGGCGACCCCGCCTCGGCGATGCTGGAGGTGCTCGACCCGGCCCAGAACGATTCCTTCCGCGACCACTACCTCGACCTCGAGTTCGACCTCTCCGACGTCGTCTTCATCGCGACCGCCAACGTCCTCGACACCATCCCCGGCCCGCTCCTCGACCGCATGGAGACGATCGAACTGGCTGGCTACACGGTTGAAGAGAAGCGCCACATCGCCCGCCGCTACCTGGTCCCGCGGCAGATCGAGGCCAATGGCCTCAAGCCCTCCCAGATCGAGTTCGCCGACGCCGCCCTGACCGCGGTGATCGAGGAGTACACCCGCGAGGCCGGCGTCCGCGGCCTCGAGCGCCAGCTCGGCACGATCTGCCGCAAAGTCGCCCGCGACGTCGCCGAAGGCAAGACCAAGGTCAAGGTCAGGGTCTCCGGCAAGAAAGCGCGCGAGTTGCTCGGCCGCCGCCGGGTCTTCGCCGAGCAGCGCCGCCGCACCAAGGACCCCGGCGTCGCCACCGGCCTCGCCTGGACGCCGACCGGCGGCGACGTCCTCTTCATCGAGGCGACGGCAATGCCCGGCTCGGGCAAGCTGACGATCACCGGCCAGCTAGGCGAGGTGATGAAGGAGTCGGCGCAGGCGGCGCTCTCCTGGGTCCGCGGCCACTGGGTCGAGATCAACCCGAAGCTGGGGGAGGGCTGGTTCGCCGAGCACGACATCCACATCCACGTCCCGGCCGGAGCGGTTCCCAAGGACGGGCCCTCGGCGGGCGTGGCGATGACCGTTGCCCTCTCCTCGCTGGTCAGCGGCCGCCCGGTTCGCAACGATGTCGCGATGACCGGAGAGGTGACGCTGACGGGACAGGTGCTGCCGATCGGCGGCCTCAAGGAGAAGTCGCTTGCGGCGCAGAGGGCCGGGATCAAGCGCGTGATCGTGCCGGAGCGCAACGAGGGAGACGTCGCTGAGATACCCGAGCACGAGCTCGGCGGCCTGGAGTTCGTCTTCGTCGACGAGGTCTCCAAGGCGCTCGACGTAGCCCTCTCGTAGGCGCGATGGAGGCGGCGACTCTCGGCGGCAGAGGTGGCCTCGCGTCGTACGCGCAGACGATCCGCGATGCCGCCAGGGCCCGCTCCCGCACCTTCTGGATCGTCGCCGGCCTGACCCTCCTCGCCGCCGCCCTGCGCTTCGCGACGCTCGGCGTCCAGAGCTACCACCACGACGAGATCGTCACCGCCAGCCGCATCCTCCGCGGCGGCTTCGGCCACGCGATGGACGCGGTTGGCTTCAGCGAGTCGGCGCCGCCGCTCTACTACGCCATCGCCTGGGCCTGGACCCAGGTGACCGGGACGGGGGAGTTCGGGCTGCGCTCGATCTCGGCCCTGGCCGGGGTGGCGACGGTGCCGGTCGCCTACCTGGCGGCGCTGGAGCTGCGCGGGCGCCGCGCCGGGCTGATGGCGACGGCGCTGGTCGCGGTCAACCCAATGCTGCTCTGGTACTCCCAGGAGGCCCGGGCCTACTCGCTCTTCGCCCTGCTCTGCGCCGTCTCGCTGCTCTATTGCGTGCGCGCTCTGCGGCGCGGGCGCCGCCGCGACGTCGTCCTCTGGGGAGTCGCCTCGGGCCTGGCGCTGGCCACCCACTACTTCGCCATCTTCCCGATCGCCGCCGAGGCGCTCTGGCTGCTGCGGCGCCGTGGGCGGGGCAGCCTGCCGGGCCTCGGGATCGTCGGCCTCTTCGGCCTGGCGCTGGCGCCGCTGGCGGTCCACCAGATGTCGATCGGCCACGCCGAGTGGATCGGCAACTTCTCGCTCGGCCACCGGCTCTGGGAAACCGCGGCGACCTTCGTCACCGGCGAGACCAGCGACATCATCGCCCGGCCGGAGCGGCCGGCGCTGTCCCTCGTGCCGATCGCCCTGGTGCTGGCGGCGACGGCGCTGCTCGCCTTCCGCTCGGACCGGGAGGAGCGGCGCTCGGTGGCGCTGCCGCTCACCGTGGCCCTCGCTGCGGTCGGCATCCCGGTCCTGCTGGCGCTGTCCTCGCCGAGCAAGGACTACGTGCTCGCCCGCAACGTGATGCCGGCGCTGATCCCGTTGCTGATTGTGGTCGCGATCGCCGTCACCCTGCCGGCGGCCCGGCGCGCCGGGGCAATCCTCGCTGCCGCCCTGATCGCCTACTCGTTCGGCTTCTGCGTCTGGGCCAGCGTCTCGCCGGACCTGCAGCGGCCGGACTGGAGCGCCGTCGCCACCAGGCTCGGCGAACCGCGGGCGCCGCGGGCGACCGTGACCTGGGCGCTCGGCGAGGCGCCGCTGCGCTTCTACCTCTCGACCGGCGCGATCCAGGTCACCCCGGCCGACGGCTATGACTGGCTGGTCCACGAAGTCGACTTCGTCTCCGACGGCAAGGTGCCGCCGCCGACGCGCTTGCTCGGCCCCGGCTTCCGCGAAACGGCCAGCGAAGACACCGGGCGCCTCTTCATCAGGCGCTTCCGGCAGGCTGGCCCGGGTCTGGTGCCGCTGCCGCTGCGCCGGCTGCGCAGCGCCCAGCTCAACTTCCGCACCAATGGCGTTTTATTGGATGGAGTCGGACCCGGCTGACTCGTCTCCCACCGGATTGGGTAGAGGGTTATCCTGCGTACGCCACGGAATCCAGCGAGGAGAAGGTATGAGCAAGACGACTACGGCTCGCGCCAGCGACATCTATGAGACCGCCCGCGAGAACCCTTATGTTCAGCGCCTGATCGAGGACGATGAGCTGCGCGACAGTCTTCGCGACGCCTTCGACGCCGCAAAGGGGGCCTACGGCCGCGCGACCGGCAACAGCAAGGGCCCGGTCCAGGCCGTGACCAGCGACAAGAAGGTCCAGAAGGACCTGCGCTCGGCCGCCGAGAGCCTGCGCGAGGCATCCGAGCGCCTGCGCGAGCCGAAGAAGCACAAGAGCCACCTCGGCCGCTTCGTCCTCTTTGCCCTGGTCGCCGCGGCGATCGCGCTGGTCCTCAGCGAGGACGCGCGCAAGACCGTGCTCGACACCCTGTTCGGTGCCGAAGAGGAGTTCGAGTACACCAGCAGCACGAGCATCAACGGCTCCTAGTCGAGAGTCTGGGCGGCCCTGCCGCCCGCCTCTCTCCTTAGACTGCGTGGCATGGAGGCGGCAACCAAAGAGCGGGAGCTGAGCGGCGATAAGGCGCAGCGCATCATCGATGCGATGCGCGACAGCGTCGCTCAGCGGGGCGCCGCCGGCTCGACCTTCGAGCACGTCGCCCGCGAGGCGGGCGTCAGCCGCGGCCTCCTCCACTACTACTTCGGGACCAAGGAGCGGCTGCTGGTCGAGGTCGTCCGGCGCGATGCCGAGCTCCGCATCACCCGCCTCGACGAGCGGCTCGCCAAGGCGACCTCGGTGGACGACGTCCTCGAGGTCCTGGTCGCCAGCCTCACCGACATGATCGAGAACGAACCGGGCTTCTTCCTGCTCCTCTACGAGCTGTTCAGCGCCGGCCGCCGCAACCCCGACATCCAGCGCGAGGTCGGCCAGCTCTTCGAGCGCACCCGCTCCCACGTCGCCGCGGTCCTCGACGCCAAGCAGCGCGAGGGCGTGCTCAAACTGCGCTTCGACGCGGAGGCGATCGTCTCTTACCTGTTCGCGGTCGGCGACGGCTTCGCTCTGCAGGCTCTCTCCGATCCCGAGCGCGACAACGCCTCCGCGCTCGCCGCCGGTGCCGCCTCGGCCCGGTATCTGCTCGTCGCCGAGTAGCGCGCCGCCGCCCGAGTGACGGTACTCACAGACTGAGCGTCGCCGGTGCGACAGGCTGGCCAACCAGCCAATGCGCGAAGGAATGAA
The DNA here is from genome assembly GCA_963735235.1 of uncultured Solirubrobacterales bacterium. GTDB lineage: Bacteria > Actinomycetota > Thermoleophilia > Solirubrobacterales > 70-9 > VAYN01. The sequence continues at coordinate 137,618 of CAVTKD010000020.1, forward strand.
TCGACTTGCAGGATTTCTCGGCCGGCGCCGGCGCTGGGTAGTCGGCGCGTGGGTCGCGATCGTGCTCTGCGCGCTGCCTTTCGCCGCGAAACAGACCGATCACCTCACCGGCGGCGGCTTCGACGTGCCGGGCAGCCAGTCGATGGTGGTCAGCGAAGCGCTTCAGAACGAGTTCGGCTCCCAGTCGAACGGGATCTCGGTGGCTCTCAAGGCGGTTCCCGGTACCGGCGCTGCCGAAAGCGCCGCGGCGATTGGTCGTGTCCGCCGCGAGGTGGCGGGGCTCGACGGGGTGACGCTGTCCCCCGTGGCAGCCCGCCAGGCCCGGCGCCAGCTCCGGCGCACCGGGTTCGCCTTATTGCCGCTGAGCAGCGACCGCTCTCCCGACCAGCTGATTGACTCGGCCTCGACCCTGCGTGAAGACCTCGCCCCGGGCACCGCAGAGGGGGGTGTAACTCCCTACCTGGTCGGCCAGCCGACGATCTGGGCGGGGATGCAGGAGATCTCCAAGAAGGACCTCTCACAGGCCGAGGCAAGCGGCTTCCCGATCGTCGCCCTGATCCTGTTGATCGTCTTCGGCTCGCTGGCCGCCGCGGCGCTGCCACTGGCGCTCGGGTTCGTCAGCGTGCTGGTCACCGGTGCCCTCATCTACTTCATCTCGCTGCAGATCACCACCTCTGTCTTCGTCACCAACATGGCCTCGATGATCGGCATCGGCGTGGCGATCGACTATTCGCTGTTCATCCTCGCCCGTTACCGGGAGGAGCGCGAAGCCGGACGCAGACCCGATGAGGCGCGAGCCGAAGCGCTCGCCACCTCCGGTCTCGCCGTCAGCTTCTCCGGCCTTGCCGTGATCATCTCCCTGGCCGGGCTCTGGATGGTCGACAACCAGGCGCTGCGCTCGATGGCGCTGGGGGCGATGACGGTGGTGGCGGTCTCGATCCTGACCGCGACGACGCTGTTGCCGGCGCTGATTGCGATGCTCGGCGATCGCGTCCTGCCCGGTGGTGTCGTCGGTCGGGTCGAGCGCTTCTTCAAGCACCGCGTCTTCCGTCGCCCGGTCGCGCCGGCCGCCCAGGCGAGCGGGGCTGGCGTCAGCCGCTTCTGGGAAGGCTGGACGAGGCGTGTGATGGCGCACCCGTGGACCGCGATCATCGCGGTCTCAGCGGTGCTGCTGACCCTCGCGATCCCGGTCCTCTCACTGCAGACCGGCACCCAGGCACTGACCCAGTTCCCCAAGGGCAGCGATGTGCGGGTCGGCAACGAACTGGCGGCGAAGCAGCTCGGCGGCGGCACCGATCCGGTGCTGGTCGTGGCGGCGTTCGACGCTTCTGGCAACGGTGGGAGCGGCGACCGCGCGGCCGTTGCGACGTTCGCCGACGAACTCGAGGCGACGCCTGGAGTTGGCTCGGTCGCGCCCCCGGCATTTGCCGGCGGCAGCGCCCTGATCCAGGCCACCCCGAGCGCGGGGAGCGAGTCCGACGGAGCGATGGCGCTGGTCGAGCGCCTTCGCGACACGGTGATCCCCCGGTCGTCGCTGACCCGGGTCGCCTCCGTCAGCGTCGGTGGCGAAACGGCTCGCAGCCACGACGTCCGCGCTCAGATCACCGGCTCGATGTGGAAGATTGTCCTCTTCGTGCTGGCACTCAGCTTCATCGTCCTGATGGTGATGCTGCGCTCGCTGATCTTGCCGCTGAAGGCGGTGCTGATGAACCTGCTCTCGATCGGCGCTGCATTCGGTGTCCTCGTCGTGGTCTTCCAGTGGGGCTGGCTCGACGGCTTCCTCGGCTTCGAAAGCCAGGGGGCATTGGACACGATCAACGTGCCGTTGATATTCGCCGTCGTCTTCGGCCTCTCGATGGACTACGAGGTCTTCCTGATGTCGCGGATCCGCGAGCGCTACCTGCGCCACGGCGACAACGAACGGGCCGTCGCCGAGGGACTCTCCTCGAGCGCCCGCACGATCTCCTCGGCGGCGCTGATCATGACCTGCGTCTTCGCGGTCTTCGTCCTTACCGGGGTGCCGTCGATCAAGGAGCTGGGACTGGGCTGCGCGGTGGCGATCGCCCTCGACGCGACCCTCGTGCGCCTGATCCTGGTCCCGGCGGCGATGAAGCTGATGGGCAACTGGAACTGGTGGATGCCGTCCTGGCTCGACCGCGCCCTGCCCGACCTCAGCTTCGAGGGCGGCGAGCCAGATCCCGCCGAGGCTTAGGGTGGCCGGGTGGCCGGCATAGATGAGATTGCGTTTGCGGGGGCGATGCGGCAGGCGGAGATGGTGCGGGCGGGGGAGGTTTCGCCGACTGAGTTGGTGCGGCTTCACCTTGAGCGGATCGAGCGGCTCGATCCACGGCTGAACTCGTTCAGGGTTGTCCTCGCCGAGCGGGCGATGCTGGAAGCGGAGCAGGCCGAGGCGCGGTTGAAGGGCGACGACGAGCGGCCGCTGCTGGGCGTCCCGATCGCGCTCAAGGACTCGGTCGACCTGGCTGGCGAGCAGACCACCCACGGCACCGACGGCTTCCCCGACCCGGCTCCGGCCGACTCCGAGATGGTGCGGCGGCTGCGCGAGGCCGGGGCGATCGTGGTCGGCAAGACGCTGCTGCCGGAGCTGGCGATCTGTGGCTTCACCGAGTCGGCCACCTGGGGGGTGAGCCGGAACCCGTGGGATCCGCAGCGCACCCCCGGCGGCTCCAGCGGCGGCAGCGCCGCGGCGGTGGCGGCCGGGCTGGTCCCGATCGCCTCGGCCTCTGACGGCGCCGGCTCGATCCGCATACCCGCCGCCTGCTGTGGGTTGTTCGGGCTGAAGCCGCAGCGCGGCCGGGTCTCGCTGGCGCCGGATCTCGAGCTGTGGAACGGGCTCTCCGTCAACGGCTGCGTCAGTCGCACGGTGCTCGACACTGCGCTGTGGCTCGACGTCGTCAGCGGCGGCTCCGCGGAGGTGGGTGCCCCGGCTCCGCCCGCCCGCCCGTTCGTCGAGTCCGCGAAGGCCTCGCCCGGAAAGCTGCGCGTCGCCTACTCGACCGCGGCGCCGCGGGCGCTGGCGCCGCCGACGGTCTCGGCCGAGGCGAAGGCGGTCGTCGCCGAGACCGCGGGCCTGCTGCGCTCGCTCGGACACGAGACCGCACAGCAGGATCCCGCGTGGGGGAACATTGGCAACAACTCGGTCCCGCGCTACCTGCGCGGCATCGCTGAAGACTTCGACCGGGTGCCGGAGCAGGGCCGGATCGAACGCCGTACCCGGGCGATGGCGAAGCTCGGCCGGACGATCCCCGACAGAGTCTTCGAGCAGGCGCGCCGCGACCGCGACGCCGATGCCGCCCGCGTCGACGCGATCTTCGACTCCCATGACGTGCTGATGACGCCGGTGATGGGTGGCACGGCGCCGCCGGTGCGCCGCTGGGAGGGGAGAGGGGCGCTGTGGACCCTGCTCGGGATGAGCCGCTTCTATCCGTACTGCATCCCCTGGAACCACCTCGGCAATCCGTCGATGGCGGTGCCGGCGGGGTTCGGCGCCGATGGCATGCCGCTCTCGGTCCAGATCATCGGCCGCCCCGGTGACGAGGCGACCCTGCTCTCGCTCGCCGCTCAGCTCGAGGGCGAGCGGCCCTGGGCGGACAAGCGCCCGCCGATCTCCTGAGCAGAGCTCGAAGCCTGACCGGGAGACGCCAGGGACCCCTCCCCCACCAACCCGCTCAGCCGAAGACCTTGCGCGCCCGCGCCAGCTCGCGGATCGAGCCGCGCGGGCGGATGCGGCGCTGCAGCACCATCTTCAATTGGTTCGCGTCGGGTTTGCCCGAGGCGACCATGTCCGCCCAACTGGACTCGAAGACCAGGTTGGGGGATGGCGCCTCGCCCGGCTCGGCCCGGGTCGAGCCGTTGTCGATCGTCAGGTGCCAGGGGTCGGCGTCGCTGAACCGCCACTGGTAGACCAGCGGCGAGCCGTTCGCGGCGCCCGGGTTGGCGACGCGGCTGATCACGTCGAAGTAAAGGCCCTGCAGCTCCGGGGTCGATTCGGGCTTTGGGCCTCCCGGCGGGCCGAGGATGCCGGCCATCATCAGCTTGACCTGGTTCTCGGCGATCTCGGTCTCGGACTTGTCGGGGTCGAAGGGGAAGACGCCGGGCGGCATCTCCTCGGTCGGATAGCCGATCGTGCGCCAGCGCTGGCGGATCAGTTTGAGGCCGAAGGCGTAGATGTCCTCGAGGCTGAAGCCGTAGCACTCGGTGTAGGAGCGGTCGAGGTTCGGGGGCGAGAAGACGGCGGGGCCGTAGGGGAGGGTTTCGCGCAGCAGCTCGACCACCGCTGCCCGGTTCTCCTCCCAGCCGGGGCTTCCCTCGCCCAGCAGCTCGGAGAGGACCTTGACGCCGAAGCCGATGTGGCGCTGCTCGTCACGGGAGACGTTGGCCATCCCCGAGCTGAACCCGGGCATCGAGTCCTCGGAGGCGAAGAAGTCCTCGATGAAGTGCTGGCCCGGCTGGGCCAGGCTGCCCTCGACGATCAGGTGATAGAGCGTTATCGCCTGCGCGTACTTGGGCAGCGAGCGGTCCTTGCGCAGCTCCTCGGCCATCAGGTCGAGGCGGTCGAAGATGCCGCGGTAACCCCAGTTGAGCTGGGGGAGCGTCGAGGCGAGGGTCGACTGGATCGACTCGCCGCCGACCCCGATCACGTCCTTGAAGAAGCGGTGGAAGAAGACCGAGTGGCGGACCTCGTCGACCTGCTGGGTGGCGAGGAAGTAGGCCTGCTCCTCGCTCGGGGCGGCGGTGATGTAGGGGGCGAGGGTGTCGGCGACGCGGTCCTCGCCGTAGAAGAACATCGAGTAGATCCACATCGCCGAGCGGCGCTGCATCTCGCTGAGGGCATCCCAGCCCTTGCGGTCCTCGGAGAAGTCGATGTCGTAGGCGCTCCAGTTGCCTCCCTCCCAGCGACGGTAGAGATCCTCGTAGGTGACGTTGTCCATCAGGCTCTGGGAGGCGACGCTCATCTCTTCTCCTTTTGGTGTTGCGGTCCCCGGTCGGCTGAGCCTAGCGCGATTCCTGGCTGGCTGGCCAAGGGGGACGCGTGAGGCCGCTCAGGCGGGCTCGGGGCGCTCGATCTCGCGCTTGAGGATCTTCCCGGTGGGGCCTTTCGGCAGCTCGTCGAGGAACCAGACGAGGCGCGGGTACTTGTAGGCGGCGATGCGCTCCTTGACATAAGCGCTGACCTGCTCGGGCGCCAGCTCCTCGCCCTCGTGGAGGACGACCGCGGCGCCGATCTCCTCGCCCCACTGGTCATGGGGGACGCCGACGACGGCGGCTTCGCGGATCTTCGGGTGCTCGTAGAGCACCTCCTCGACCTCGCGCGGGTAGACGTTGTAGCCGCCGCGGATGATCAGGTCCTTCTTGCGGTCGACGATGAAGAAGTAGCCGTCTTCATCGACGCGGGCCATGTCGCCGGAGTGGAACCAGCCGCCGCGCATCGCCTCCGCGGTGGCGTCGGGGCGCTGCCAGTAGCCCTTCATGATGTTGTGGCCGCGGATCACGATCTCGCCGACCTCGCCCTGGGGGACCTCGTTGTCGTCCTCGTCGAAGACCTTCATCTCCACACCCTCGAGCGGGGTCCCGATCGAGCCCGGCTTGCGCTCGCGGTCGGGGTGGTTGGAGCTCGAGACGGGCGAGGTCTCCGAGAGCCCGTATCCCTCCAGCACGATCGCCCCGAAGGCCGCCTCGAAGCCGTGCAGCACCTCGACCGGCATCGAGGCGCCGCCGGTGATGCAGGTGCGCAGCGAGGAGGTGTCGAAGCTCTCGCGCTCGGGGTGGTGCAGCAGTGCCCCGTACATCGTCGGCACGCCGTAGAAATGGGTGACGCGGTCGCGCTGGATCGTCTCCAGCGCCTGGCCCGGGTCGAATCTGGGCACCAGGGTGAGGCAGGCGCCGACCATCAGCGAGGCGTTCATGCTCACCGTCTGCCCGAAGGAGTGGAAGAGCGGCAGGCCGCCGAAGACGACGTCGCCGGCGGCGATCTCGCTGGTCGTGCGCGAGGAGACGTCGGCGTTGCGGAAGAGGTTGGCGTGGGTCAGCTCGGCGCCCTTCGGCTTGCCGGTGGTGCCGGAGGTGTAGAGGATCACCGCGGTGTCCTCCGCGGCGGTGTCGGCGAGTCCCGCTGCCGGCTCGTGCTCCGCCAGCAGCGCCGCGAAGCTCGCCGGCTCGACCTCGATCAGCTCGGCGCCGGCCTGCTCGGCCCCGCCGCGGGCGTCTTCGCCGAACCCGTGCCAGGCGAGCAGCAGCTTCGCCCCGGAGTCGTCGAGGTAGAAGGCGATCTCGCGCTTCTTCAGCAGCACGTTCATCGGCACCACGACGCAGCCGGCCCGCAGCACCCCGTAGTAGGCGACGGGGAACTCGGGAACGTTGGGGAGCATCACGCCGACGCGGTCGCCGGGTCGCAGGCCCTTCTCGAGCAGCAGGGCCGCCATGCGGGCGCTGCGCTCGTCGAGCTCGGCGTAGGTGAGCTGGGTGTCGCCGAGCCGCACGGCAGGACTGTCGGGCACCCGCGCGGTGCTCTCGGTGAGGATCGATGCGAGGTTCAGTCCCATAACTCTCCCGGGGCGGAGTTTATGGGCCAGGGGGCGTTCGCTAGGCTCGGCGCCATGGACGATCTCGGAGCGCCCAGCTCCTACCTCACGGTCAGCAAAGGCGTGCCGGTGTTCTCGAGCGACGGGGAGAAGCTCGGCCGCGTCGTCAACGTGCTCTCGGCACCCAACATCGACATGTTCGACGGCATCGTCTTCGACACGGCCGCCGGGCCGGGCGGTCACCGCTTCGTCGATGCGCCGGAGGTCGGCGACATCTACGAGGGTGGGGTGGTGCTGAAGATCGATGCCGCCGAGGCGGCGAAGCTGCCGACGCCTGGGAAGAATCCCGGGGCGGTCTCGGTCGATCCGGCGGATCTCGCCGGGTCCAAGCGCGGCGCTCTCGGGCGCGTCTGGGACCGCCTCTCCGGCAAGGGCTGAACCGCTCGGCCTCGCTTTCGCCGAGGTGGGTAGGATGCCGGCCGTGAGCAGGGGGCCGATCTCGATCGTCGCGGTGTGCGCGGTGCTGGCAATTGCCGGCTGCGGCAGCAGCAGCGACTCTTCGTCCTCGACTTCGAGCGGCGAAACGTCGACCGCGGCGAAGTCCGCAGCGTCCACCGCTTCCCAGACCGATACCAAGGTCAAGCCCAAGGTCACCGTTCCCAGCGAACCGGCGCCGAAGAAGCTGACCGAGAAGGAAATCGTCAAGGGCACCGGCGCCGAAGCCAAGTCCGGCGACGAAGTGACCGTCCAGTACGTCGGCGTCGGCTACGAATCGGAAGAAGAATTCGATTCCTCCTGGAGCCGCAACGAACCCTTCAGCTTCACCCTTGGCGCCGGCGAAGTCATCCCCGGCTGGGACCAGGGCGTCGCCGGCATGAAGGTCGGCGGACGCCGCGAGCTGATCATCCCCGCGGAACTCGCCTACGGCCCCGCCGGCTCACCGCCGGCGATTGGGCCGAACGAAACGTTGATCTTCGTGATCGACCTGCTCGCGGTCAAGTAGCGCCCCTCCGCAGTTTCGCGTGAACACAGTCTCGCGCGAGTAGACAGAAAGTTTCACAGAATGCGAGCATGTGGCGCGTCGGGCTCGGCTATCCTCGCTACATGGAGAGAGTGGCTTGGAGCGACGAGCGCTTGGACGATCTGTCCGGACGGATGGATGCCGGCTTTGACCGCGTCGATTGCGATATCCGCGACCTGCGCGGTGAGATGAACGCCGGCTTCGCCGATCTTCGAGGCGAGATCAACGCACTGCGCGTGTTGATGCTGAGGGTTGGCGGCGGCATCATGGCCAGTGTCGTCGCGGCCGCACTCCTGCACGGCATCTGACCCTTTCGGCGATCATCGCTTCTCGATGCGCTCGCCGATCGCCGAACGACTGACTGCCCAGGCCCTTTCCGGCCTACCGCTGAAGCGGCCGGTGGACGTCGCCGAGCGCTTGCTGGCGGTGCAGGGACAGGACCCGCGCGGTGCCCGTCTGGCTGTCCGCGCTCGCACGAGTGGGCTCAGTGCCGCCGACGTCGACCGGGCGCTGACCGAGGACCGCTCGCTGCTGATCACCTGGCTCAACCGTGGCACCCTGCACCTGGTCCGCAGTGAGGACTACCCGTGGCTGCACGCCCTGACCACACCGCCGCTGCTGACCTCGAGCGCGACGCGTCTGTCGCAGGAGGGCGTGACACCGAGGGCCGCCGAGCGTGGGGTGGAGACGATCGAGCGCTCCCTGGTCGAGGAGGGCCCGCTGACCAGGCCGCAGCTGCGTGAGCGGCTCGACTCGGCGGGAGTGCGGACCGAGGGCCAGGCGCTGGTCCACCTGCTCTTTCGCGCCACCCTGTGCGGGATCGCGGTCCGCGGGCCGATGGTCGGCAAGGAGCATGCCTACGTCCTCACCCGCGACTGGCTCGGCCCGCAGAAGCCGGTCGACCGCGACGCGGCGCTGGCCGAGCTGGCCCGTCGCTACCTGGCCGGGCATGGGCCGGCCGACGACCGCGACCTCGCCCGCTGGGCGGGCCTGCCGTTGCGCGACTCGCGCGCTGGCCTTGCGGCGATCGGCTCCGAGCTGCTCGAGCGCGACGACGGCCTCGTCGACCTCGCCAAGCGCCTGCCCGTTGCCGAGCTTCCGCCACCGCGCCTGCTCGGTGCCTTCGACCCGCTCCTGCTCGGCTGGGTCTCCCGCGAGGAAGTCGTCGGGCCGCACAGGATGCTGGTGACGAACAACGGCATCTTCCGGCCCTTCGCCCTCGTTGACGGACGCGCCGTTGCGACCTGGCGCTTCAATGCCGGCAGAGTGACGATCGAGCACCTCGGCAAGGTGACCAGGAAGGTCGCGGCGGCCCTGGAGGCCGACGCGACCGAGGTCGAGCGCTTTCTGACGGGCCCGTAGGCCCGCCAGCTCGCTATCTGCTCGTCAGGAGGCCGGGGGAACGTCGGCAGCCGGCGGCTGCTCGTCCGGCAGGCGCGGCGGCAGCGGGTCGGCCGCCGGAGGCGCCTCATGGCCCGGTAGCGGGTCGGCCTCCGCCTCCCAGAGGTGATTCAGCGAGACCTGCAGGTAGGCGAACATGCCGGGTGAGATGAAGAGGTAGAGCAGCAGCGCGATCCAGCCGTTGACAGGCTCCTTGCCGCCGAGTTTCGAAGCGCCCATGACGCGCTTGGTGCCGCGCCAGTAGGTGATCAGCGCCGGGATGAGGATGATCCCGCCCGGGAACAGGGCCAGCAGGGAGTTGGTCGGGTTCTGACCGAGGTCGTAGCCTTTGGCCTCGCCGTAGGCTTTCAGCTCCTTGTTGATCTTGTACCACCAGACCAGGTGGTAGATGCCGAAGGTGATGAAGGGCAGCAGGGCGACCGCCCACGGGCTGCGGACCTTCACCTCGCTCTCGGTTCCGCGGATCTTCATCTCGTAGGCCATGTTCTCCATTCACGCTCGGTCAAGGGACGATTGCGAACCTATTCGACCGCGGGGTCGTTTCCCTTTAAAAGGCGGTGACCGGGGCAGTTTCAGCGAGGCGGGCTCAGCCCAGCTTGGGGCTGCGCCAGGGCTGCTCGAGCCGGCCGGCGAGCTCGTCGCCGAGGCCGGCGATCGGTACCCGCACCTGCTCGAGCGAGTCGCGGTCGCGCAGGGTGACGGTGTCGTCGTCCATCGTCTGGTGGTCGACGGTGACGCCCCAGGGGGTGCCGATCTCGTCCTGGCGGCGGTAGCGCTTGCCGATCGTGCCCCCCTGGTCGAACTCGGCGGGGAGCTTGCGGCGCAGGTCCTGGAAGACGGCGCGGGCTTTCTCCGGCATGCCCTCCTTGGAGACGAGCGGCAGGACGGCGACCTTGACCGGGGCCAGGCGGGGGTGGAGGTGGAGGACGGTGCGCTGGCGGCCCTCGACCTCCTCGACCTCGTAGGAGTCGACGAGGAAGGCGAGGGTCGCGCGGTCGGCGCCGGCGGCGGGCTCGATCACGTGGGGGACGTAGCGGTCCTTGGTCTGCTGGTCGAAGTACTCGAGCTTCTCGCCGCTGAACTCGGCGTGCTGTTTGAGGTCGAAGTCGCCGCGGTTGGCGATCCCCTCCAGCTCCGACCAGCCGATCGGGAAGAGGTACTCGACGTCGCTGGTTGCCGACGAGTAGTGGGAGAGCTCGTCGGCGTCGTGGGGGCGGACCCGCAGGTGGTCGGGGCGCAGGCCGAGGTCGGTGTACCAGCGTTCGCGCTCCTCGATCCAGGTCCGGTACCACTGCTCCGCCTGGTCGGGCGGGACGAAGAACTCCATCTCCATCTGTTCGAACTCGCGGGTGCGGAAGATGAAGTTGCCGGGGGTGATCTCGTTGCGGAAGGACTTGCCGATCTGGGCGATCCCGAAGGGCGGCTTCTTGCGGGCGAAGCCGAGCACGTTCTTGAAGTTGATGAAGATCCCCTGCGCCGTCTCCGGCCGCAGGTAGACCTCGGAGCCCTCGCCGGCAACCGGGCCGACGTGGGTCTGGAACATCAGGTTGAACTGGCGCGGCTCGGAGAGGTCGCCGCCGCACTCCGGGCACTTCAGCTCGGCGCCGGGATCGCCGCCCTCGGCTTCGACCGCCTCGCGCAGGTGGTCCTCGCGCCAGCGCCGCTTGCACTTGCCGAGGCACTGGACCAGCGGGTCGGCGAAGCCCTCGAGGTGGCCCGATGCCTCCCAGACCCGCGGGTGCTGGAGGATCGCCGAGTCGAGCGCGACGATGTCGTCGCGCTCCTGCAACATCGCCCGCCACCACTCGGCTTTGACGTTGCCCTTGAGCAGGACGCCGTAGTGGCCGTAGTCGTAGGTCGAGCCGAGGCCGCCATAGATCTCTGAGGAGGGGAAGACGAAGCCGCGCCGCTTGCAGAGCGCGACGATCTCGTCCATCGAGACCTCGGTCGGGCGCGTCTCCTGGTCCGTGTCAGCCATGGCCGGAACCGTAGCGGCTGCGATAATCCCGCACCCCGTGCCTATCTATGAGTACAAATGCGAGAACGGCCACCTCTTCGACGTGATGCAGAGGATGGCCGATGAGCCGCTGACCGAGTGCCAGGAGTGCGGCGCCCCCGCGGTCCGCGTCCTCCACTCGCCGGCCGTCCACTTCAAGGGCTCCGGCTTCTACAACACCGACTACGGAAAAAAGAAGGGCGGCCCCGCGGGCGGCTCGGGCGAGGGGTCGAAGGAGAAGTCCTCCGACTCGGGCTCCAGCTCCGACTCAGGCTCCTCGGACTCGAAGTCATCCGACTCGAAGTCGAGCTCGGGCGAGTCGAAGGCCGCGGCTTCGACGGCTGGCGACTGACCCTGCTCTGAGTCCGGATGCGCAGGGCAGCCTTCCCAAGCGACCTCAGTTCACGCCTGAGTATCTCTTCAAGAAGTCCGGGAGCTACGACACCCCCAGGGAAGCTTGGGAGAGGTCTGTGGCCCTGGCACCTGCCAACGCGAGCAGCTCAGCCGTTGAGCAACCGATTCGCCGCCTTGCGCCTGACCGACTCCGGAACTTCGATGCTGCCGCCGGGGCCGTCGAGGCTGCAGCCTGAGTTCGCCGAGCCGCAGAGGACGTCGGCGGGGGCGCTGCCGCCGATCGCGGCGGAGAGGATCAGCTGCGGCATCGTCAGGAAGCCCATGTCGCTGACGAAGGCCTTCGGCGCGTCCCAGCCGATGATCGGGCCGCGGATGAAGTTGTAGGGGGCGCGGAGGGGGTCGGTGAGGCGGCCCTTGATCCCGTTGATGACCGACTGCTGAGCCTTCTCGCGGTCGAGGTCGTTGTAGCCGAAGGTGTAGGCGCTCTTGCCGGGGCCGGGGCATTCGCTGGGCTCGCGGATGCGCGAGTAGGCGAGCGCTTTTTCGCCGTCGAGGGTGTTCTCGCCCTTCTTCAGGTGCAGGGTGATGCCGCCCTGGCCGCCGCCGGAGCCGCCGGAGATTTCGGCGCAGAGCTTGTGGGGGAGGTCGACTTCGACCCCGCCGACGGCGTTGATCAGGTCTTCGAAGCCGGTGAAGTCGACGATCGCGACGTGGTCGATCTGGACGTCGAGGAACTTTTCGATCGCCTTGATCTGCAGGGCGGCGCCGCCGTAGGCGTAGGCGCCGTTGATTTTCTGCGGCGCCTCGCCGGGGATTTCGGCATAGCTGTCACGGGGGATCGAGAGTTTGCGGAAGCTGCCGCCGCCGGCCCGGATCAGCATCAGGGTGTCGGCTCGGTATTCGCCGGCTTCGCAGCCGTCGTGGGGGGCGTCGCCGTGCGACTGCTGTTCGAAGCACTTCTTCTTGTGCGGAGCGTTGGGCTCCTTGGTGTTGGGCGGCCGGGCGTCGGTGCCGAGCACGAGGATCGTCTGGGCGCTGGGCAGCAGCAGCGGGTTGCCGTGCAGGGCCGACTTCGCTTCGCCGGAGAGCTTGAACGACTGCAGTTGGGCCGAGACCGCGAAGGCGAGGAAGCTCAGCAAGATCCATCCCAGAACGGCGATTCCGACCCATTTGAGGACGCGCCTGGCGCGCGGGCGTGAGCCCCGCGGCCGCCGCTCGCGGTCTGGGCGCTCCCCCCGGCCAGGCCGCTTCCCAGGCAGCTTTGCGCGCTCCCGCAGGCGGGAGAGGTCAGCCGATCGCAGCCTGGAGAGAAGGCTCCTGCGGGACCGGTAGACCTTGTAGTCGGGCGGTCCCGAGGGCCGCTGCTCACCACTGTCGGTCATAAAGGGCTAGAAATCATGGCGATGTCTTCGGTCGACCGCCTTCCCGCCCCCAAACGCCCGTGAGCGCAACCGAGACGATCGGGGTCGATCTGGGGGGGACGAAGATGCTCGTCGGGGCGCTTTCGGGCACCGATGTGCTCTGGGAGAGCCGCGAGGCTTCGACCGGGCAGGGCGAGGACGAGCTGGTCGAGCTGTTGGTGCGCGAGGTGGGCAGAGCACGCGATGCCCGTCCCGGCGCGGTCGCGGTCGGGCTCGGGATCCCGGCGACGATCGACCACGACAAGGGGGTCGCCGTCTCGGCGGTCAACCTGCCCCTGGCCGACCTGCCGATCCGCGACCTGGTCAGCGAGCGCGTCGGCCTGCCGGTCTTCGTCGACAACGACGCCAACGTCGCCGCCCTCGCCGAGTACCTCCACGGTGCCGCGCAGGGAAAGCCGAACACGGTGATGCTGACCGTCGGCACCGGCATCGGCGGCGGCCTGATCCTCGGCGGCGAGGTTTACCGGGGGGCGACCGGCGCCGGCGCCGAGCTCGGCCACATGGTGATCCAGGCCGACGGCCCTCCCTGTCAGGGCAACTGCCCCAACCATGGCTGCGTCGAGTCGCTCGCATCCGGCACGGCGCTGGGGCGCGAGGGGCTGGCGGTGGCGGAAAGCTCGCCGGAGTCCGCGCTCGGAAAGCTGCTGGGCGCCGGGGAGAAGATCGACGGTACGGCGGTGACCAAGGCGGCGATCGCCGGAGACGAGACCGCGGTCGGCGTCTTCGAGTTGATCGGGAGCCGCCTCGGCGTGGCTTGCGCGAGCTTTGCGAACATCTTCCAGCCGGACGCGATCGTGGTCGGCGGCGGCGTCATCGCGGCCGGCGAGCTGCTGCTGGAGCCGGCCCGCCGCGAAGTCCGCCAGCGCGCCCTGACGCCGATGAACACGACGCCGATCCTGGCGGCGACGCTCGGCAACGACGCCGGGATGATCGGCGCCGCGGCGCTGGCCCGGATCGAACTCGAGCGGGGCGAGGGCTGATGCCGGGGAGGCTGACCGTCTGTCCGACCCCGATCGGCAACCTCGACGACGTCACCGTCCGCGTCCGCGAGGCGCTGGTCAGCGCCGACTTCATCGCCTGCGAGGACACCCGCCGCACCGGCTCGCTGCTCGACAAGCTCGGCATCCGGCCGCATCCGCGGCTGGTCTCCAATCACGAGGGCAACGAAACGGCGCGGGCGACCGAGCTGGCGCAGCGGATCGAGCGCGGCGAGATGGTTGCGCTCGTCTCCGACGCCGGCATGCCGGCGATCTCCGACCCCGGCTTCAAGCTGATCCACCGCTGCATCGAACGCGACCTCGAGGTGACGGTCCTGCCCGGGCCCTCGGTTGTGCCGGTGGCCCTGGTCGCCTCCGGGCTGCCGACCGACCGCTGGCGCTTCGAGGGCTTCCTGCCGAGGCGGGCGGGCGAGATGGAGCGGGTGCTGCGCTCGACCGAGACCGTGGTCGCCTTCGAGTCCCCGCGCCGCGTCGGCGAGTCGCTGGCGGCGCTGGCCTCGCTGGCGCCCGACCGCCAGGCCGCCGTCTGCCGCGAGCTCTCGAAGATGCACGAGGAGGTCGCCCGTGGCACGCTCGGCGAGCTGGCCCGGCACTTTCGCGGCGACGTCAAGGGCGAGATCGTCCTCGTGATCGGGCCGGCCGCGACCGACTCCCACGACAAAGACGTCGGCTTCGCCGTCGACGCCCTGCGCCATCTGGTCCAGTCCGGCGCCCGCCCGCGCGCCGCCGCCAGCGTCGTCGCCGCCCTGACCGGGACCCGCGCCAACGATCTCTACAAAGCGCTGACCGGGCGCGAGGCGCGGCGCTAGTGCCCGCCTCCCTAACGTAGGTCGTCAGGCATGGGCTACTTCGTCACCACCCCGATCTACTACGTCAACGCCGAGCCCCACCTCGGGCACGCGTACTCGACGATGGCCGCCGACGTCCTGGCCCGGCATATGCGCCAGCGCGGGGAGGACGTCTTCTTCCTCACCGGCACCGACGAGCACGGCGAGCCGATTGAGACCGCGGCCGAGCGCGAGGGGATCCCGCCGCAGGAGCTGGCCGACCGCAACGCCGCCAAGTTCGAGGCGCTGGGGCCGATCATCGACGCCAGCAACGACTTCTTCATCCGCACCTCCGACCCGCGCCACGAAGCGAAGGTCGCCGAGATCATCCAGCGGGTCTACGACAACGGTTGGGTCAGCAAGGGCGTCTACGAAGGCTGGTACTGCCCGCGCTGCGCCGACTTCAAAACCGAGCGCGAGCTCGGCCCGGGCAACACCTGCCCGATCCATGAGATCCCGCTCGAGAAGGTCCGCGAGGAGAACTGGTTCTTCCGGCTCTCCGCCTTCCAGGAGCGGCTCGAAACGCTTTATGAGGAGCGGCCCGACTTCGTCGTCCCCGACTTCCGTCGCAACGAGGCGGTCGCCTTCATCAAGGGCGGCCTCGAAGACGTCTCGCTCTCGCGGCCGACCCTGAAGTGGGGGCTGCCGCTCCCCTGGGACCCCGAGCAGCGGATGTACGTCTGGTTCGACGCCCTGCTCAACTACGTCACGGCGCTTACCTTTGCCCGCGAGGGAGAGGACCTGAGCGAGCGCTACTGGCCGGCCAGCCTGCACGTGCTGGCCAAGGACATCCTCAAGTTCCACGCGGTGATCTGGCCCGCCCTCTGCATGGCTGCCGACCTCGAGCCGCCGCAGCGGATGACGATCCACGGCTACCTGCTGATGGGCGAGAAGAAGATGTCGAAGTCGCTCGGCAACGTGCTCGACCCCTTCGAGGTGATCGACCGCTTCGGCGCCGACGCGCTGCGCTTCTACCTCTTCCGCGAGGTCAGCTTCGGCCAGGACGGCTCGATCTCGACCGCCGGCTTCGAGTCGCGCTACGAGACCGAGCTCGCCAACGACTACGGCAACCTGGCCAGCCGGGTGCTGGCGATGGTCGAGCGCTACCGCGACTGCACGGTCCCCGTCGCCGCGGTCGACGCGGTGCTGGCCGAGGACTTCGAAGGTGTGGTGGAGCGCTTCCGCGAGCTGCTCGACCGGGCCGAGCTGAGCCAGGCGCTGGAGCTGGCCTGGAAGCTGATCCGCCGCCTCAACCGCTTCGTCGAGGAGACGCAGCCGTGGGTGCTGGCCAAGGACGAGGCCGACCCCGAGCGGCTCGACGAAGTCCTCTACAACCTCGTCGAGGGGCTGCGGGTGGCGACGCTGCTGCTCGTCCCCTACCTGCCGCGTAGCAGCGAGAGGCTGCTGACCGCTCTCGACGAACCGGCGCGCGAGCTGGCCGGCCTGGGCTCGCGTCCCGGCGGTCAGAGCGTCGAGCGGATCCCGGCGCTCTTCCCGAAGATCGAGCCGCCCAGCTGATGGACGCCCCGGTCCTCGCGGTCTCCGGGCTGCGCAAGAGCTACCGGGGGCAGGAGGCACTGGCGGGGATCGACCTCGAGATCCGCGCCGGCGAGCTGGTTGGGCTGTTGGGCCCCAACGGCGCCGGCAAGTCGACGCTGACGAAGATCGCCTGTGGCCTGGTGCGGCCGAGCCGGGGCAGCGTGGAGGTGCTCGGCCGCTCGGCCGGCTCGCCGCCGGCGCGGGCAGCGCTGGGCTATCTGGCGGAGCTGTTCCGTTTTCCCGGCTGGTGCTCTGCCGACGAGCTTCTGGCCCTGCACCAGCGGCTCTTTGGCTCGACCGGCGGTGGCGCCGAGCGGGCCGAACTGCTTGACATGGTCGAGCTGAGCGACGCTCGGGACAAGCGCATCGAGGCGATGTCGAAGGGGATGCAGCAGCGGCTCGGGATCGCCCAGGCGTTGGTCGGCGCGCCGAAGCTGCTGCTGCTCGACGAGCCGACCAGCGCCCTCGACCCGGTCGGCCGCCGCATCGTCCGCCAGCTGCTGGAGGAGCTGCGCCGCCGCGGCGTCGCCGTCCTGCTCAACTCGCACCTGCTGAGCGAGGTCGAGCTGGTCTGCGACCGGGTCGCGATCATCGCCCGCGGCCGGCTGATCAAGGCCGGCACGCCGGAGGAGCTCGCCGGTGCCAGCGGGGTCGAGGTCGAGACCGGGGCCGGTGTGCGGGTCTTCGAGGGCGCGCGCCGCGACGACGCCCCGGGTATCGTCGCCGAGCTGGTCGCCGCCGGTGAGCGGGTCTACCGGGTCGAGGTCCGCCACAGCTCGCTCGAAGACGTGTACCTCGAGGCGGTCGGGGGGCAGACGGGATGACCCCCTCGCCGCTGCGCTCCGCCCTGACCGTGATTGCCCACTCGGTCCGCGAAGGCGTCCGCCGCCGCGTCTTCCTCGCGGTGCTGATCCTCACCGTCGCCTTCCTGATGCTCTACGCGGTGGGTGCCCACTTTGTCTTCCGTGATGTCAAGAACTTCGCCGGCGGCGAACAGGGGATCCTTGACCCGAAGGCGTTCGCCGGCGCCACCATCTTCGGCCTGGCGATGTTCGCGACCCTCTTTCTCGGTGCCGTGCTCGCCGTCTTCCTCACCCTCGGTGCCGTCCGCGGCGATGCCGAGAGCGGCCTGCTGCAGCCGCTGGTGGTGCGGCCGATCGGCCGCACCACGATGCTGATGGCCCGCTTTGCCGGCGCCGCGGGACTCTCCGCCGCTTACGTCGTGCTCGTCTATCTGGCCGCTTGGGTGATCACCCGGGCGACCGGCGGTTGGTCCCCGGATCACCTTGTCGGGCCGGCTCTGGGCCTGGCTCTGGCGGTAGCGATCATTGCCGCGATCTCCCTGCTGCTCTCGGTTCTGCTGCCGGTTACCGCTCAGGGGATCGTCGTCTTCATGGTCTTCGGCGCCGGGCTGACGGCCGGGCTGCTGGCCCAGATCGGGCACGCAATCAACTCCGACTCCCTGCACACGATCGGCCGCGTGGCGAGCTGGGCGCTGCCCTTCGAGGGGCTCTATGCGGCCGGCCTGCACGCTCTGATCTCGGGCACCTCCGGATTAACCGGCGTCGTCCTCCAGCTTGGCCCCTTCGGCGGCTCCGAGGCGGCCGGCCCGCAGCTGATCGCCTGGGCCTTCGTCTACATGCTCGGCGTCCTGGCGATCGCTGCGGTTGCCTTCTCGCGCCGCGACCTCTGAGCTACGCCGCGGCGAGGCAGTCCGGGCCGAGCTGGTCGGGGCGGGTGAGGCCGCAGAGGGCCATCGTCAGGTCGAGCTCGCCGAGGATCGTCTTCAGCACCGCTTCGACTCCCGCCTGGCCGTCGAGCGCCAGTCCCCAGATATAAGGGCGGCCGAGGCAGACCGCGTCGGCACCCAAGCACAGTGCCTTGAGGACGTCGGCGCCGCCGCGGACGCCGCTGTCGAAGAGGATCGTCATCTGCTCGCCGACCGCCGCGGCGGTCGGAGGGAGGGCGTCGAGCGAGGCGATTGCGCCGTCGACCTGGCGGCCGCCGTGGTTGGAGACAACGATGCCGTCGATGCCGCGCTCGGCGGCCTCGCGGGCGTCATCGACGTGCTGGATGCCCTTGAGCACGATCGGCAGCGAGGTCTGCTCACGCAGCCAGACGAGGTCGTCCCAGGTGAGGGCGGGATTGGAGAGCACGCCGAGGTAGTGGCCGGTGGCGGCGCCCTGGTCCTCCTCCGGCGTTTGCGCCAGCCCGGCGCGGAAGACCGGGTCCTGAAAGTAGTTGGCGTTGCCGGAGCCTTCGAGGAAGGGCAGCCAGGCCTGCTGCAGGTCACGGGGCTTCCAGCCCGGCAGGAAGGTGTCGACGGTGACGACGATCGCCCCGTAGCCGGCTTGCTCGGCGCGGCCGACGAAGCTCTTGACCAGCTCGCGGTCGTTCGCCCAGTAGAGCTGGAACCAGCGCGCCGCGCCCTCGCCGCCGGCCGCGGCGATCTCCTCGAGCGTGAAGTGCGAGGCGGTGCTGGCGATCATCGGCGCCCCCACCGCGGCGGCGGCGCGCGCGGTCGCCAGCTCCCCGTCCTCGTGGACGACCTTCTGGACGCCGATCGGGGCCAGCATCAGCGGTGCCGGCATCGCCGTGCCGAGCAGCGTCGTCGAGAGGTCGCGCTCGGAGACATCGCGCAGCATCCGCGGCACGATCCGGTGAGCCCCGAACGCGGCGGAGTTGGCCCGGACCGTGTCCTCGCTGCCGGCCCCAGCACCGACGTAGTTGGCCGCCCGCGGCTCCATCGCCACGGTCGCCGCCCGCTCCAGCTCCGCGATCGAGACCGGCACGGCCGGGGTTTCGCCGCTGAGCCCGCGCAGGTAGATCTCGCGGTAGTAGTCGGCGGGGTCGGCCATGGGGGGAAGGCTATTCGAGCCGCCAATCGCAACAAAAAGCCCAGGAGACGGGGGTTTCGTAGGGTTACTCAAACAAAGCTCGATCAAATGTTTAGTTCTTGATCTATAAGCATTTGTCAGACGACATATGCGGCATGAATCCCAAAGCGGTACCTCAGGCAGGTCTCAAAGGTAAGTTCGGTTTGTGCCTCGCACTGGCGGTCGTCGGGCTGATGTCCGTCGTCCTCGCCGGCAGCGCCGTCGCCGCCCCCATCACCAAGGGTGGGCAGGTGCACGCCTGCTACCGGGTCAAGGGCAAGGCGAAGGGCGCGATGCGGGTCGTGCCCGTCAACAAGAAGTGCAGGCGGGGAGAAAAGAAGCTCGCCTGGAGCGTCGCCGGTCCCGCCGGACCGGCTGGGCAGAACGGGGCCGCCGGCGCCGATGGCACCAACGGTTCCAACGGCGCCCAGGGCTCCACCAACGAAGCGGCACTACAGGCGAAAGTCGCCGGCCTGACGCTGAAGGTGGAAGGCCTCGAAGGCATTCTGAGCGGAGTCACCAACAATGACCTGACCGCAACGGTGAAACAGCTGCCCGTGGTCAGTTCCCTCTGCACTCAGGCAAGCAGCATCCCCACTCAGTTCAACAATTCCCTCGGCGCCGCCCTCAGCGGTCTCTCGCTCGGCGGGACCATCCCGGCGCTGCTGTCCCTGTCCGTTCCCAGCCTCACCCCGGTGACCGCCTACACCTGCCCGAGCTAGCGGCAAGGCACTCCCGGCAGGATCGCGACCCGCACGGCTTGCGCAGCGTGCGGGTCGCTCCGTTCCTAGACTCCCACGGGTGATCGACTCCCACACCCACCTCGTCCTCTGCGATGGGCCCGAGGCCGAGGTGGTCCTGGCGGCGCATGAGGCGGGGGTGGGGCGGATGCTCACCGTCGGCATGGATGCTGAGACCAACCCGGCCGCGATCGCCGCCGCCGAGCGGCACGAGGAGGTCTTTGCCGCAGTCGGACGGCACCCGAACGAGGCGACCGGCTTCGACGACACGACGGTGGCGGAAATCACCCGTCTCGGCGCCCACGAGAAGGTGCGGGCGATCGGCGAGACCGGGCTCGACTACTACCGCGACAGTGCCGCGCCGGCGGATCAGCGCCGCGCCTTCATGGCCCAGATCGAGATCGCCCGCGAGCTCGATCTGCCGATCGTGATCCACGCCCGCGACCCCGAGGGCGGCACCGAAGCGGTCGACGAGATCTTCGCCACCCTCGACGCCCGGGCGCCGGGCCACCCGGTCATCCTCCACTGCTTCTCGGCGCCGCTGCGGGCCGCCGACGCGGCCGAGCGCGGCTGGCACTGCTCCTTCGCCGGCAACGTCACCTATCCCAAGTCAGAGGCGCTGCGGGTCGCCGCCGCTGCCGTGCCGGAGGACCGGATCCTGGTCGAGACCGACGCTCCCTACCTGAGCCCGCAGGCCAAGCGCGGCAGCCGCAACGAGCCGGCCAACGTCGTCGCCACCGCTCGGGTCGTTGCCGAGGCCCGCGGTGTCTCCTACGAGCAACTGGAGCGCACGGTCGAGGCCAACGCCCGCGCCCTCTTCGGCTGGTAGCCGCCTTGGTCCGGCTCGGCCAGAACTTCCTCGCCGATCCCAACCTGCTCGACGCGATCGTCCGCGATGCCGGCCTCTCCCCGGACGCCGTGGTGCTCGAGGTCGGGGCGGGAGAGGGAGTGCTGACCGGGCGCCTGGCCGCCGCCGCGGCGCACGTCCACAGCGTCGAGATCGACCGCGGCCTGGAGCCGGCGCTGGCGGCGATCGCCGTGCTGCCGAACGTCGGCCTGCACTGGGGCGACGCGATGAAGCTCGACCTGACCGAGCTGGCGCCGGCGCCGACGGCGATGGTCGCCAATCTGCCCTACTCGGTGGCGACGCCGCTGATCCTGCGCACGATCGAGCGGCTGCCCTCGCTGGCGAGCTGGACGGTGATGGTCCAGAAGGAGATCGCCGACCGCCTGCGGGCGGCGCCCGGCAGCCGCACCTACGGTTCGCCCAGCGTCGTCGCCCAGCTCGCCTGCGAGGTTGAGCTGGTCCGCAAGGTCGACCCTGCGGTCTTCCGCCCGCGCCCCCGGGTCGACTCCGCGATCCTGCGGTTGCGCCGGACCGGACCCGCCGCCGACCCCGCGACCCACGCGCTGATCCGCGCTGCCTTCGCCCACCGCCGCAAGTCCCTCGCCCGCTCGCTCGAGCACGGTCGCGAGGGCTCGCTTGCGCCGGCGCGAGCGGCGCTCGCCGAGCTGGGGCTGGCCGAAGACGCCCGGGCCGAGGCGCTCTCCCCCGAGCAGTTTGCCGCCCTGTCCGCGAAGCTCCAGGCGAACGGCTGACGCCGTTCCAATCGCGATGCTCGTCCACGCCCCCGCCAAGCTCAACCTCTGCCTCTACCTTGGCGCCCGCCGCGCCGACGGCCTGCACGAGCTCTGCTCACTGTTCGAGCCACTGGCCCTGGCCGACCTGATCGAGGTCTCCGAGGCCGAGCGCGACGAGGTCGTCTGCCCCGGGGTCAAGGGCGAGAACCTGGCCGGCAGGGCGCTGGCGGCATTGCGCCGGCGCGGCTGGGAGCGGCCGCCGCTGCGGATCGCGATCGAGAAGCGGGTGCCGGTGGCGGCCGGGCTCGGCGGCGGCAGCGGCGACGCGGCGGCGGTCCTCCGCCTCGCCGCCGGCGAGGTCGAGGACATCCAGGGGCTCGCCGCCGAGCTCGGTGCCGACGTGCCCTCGCAGCTGGACCCCTCGCTGGCCCTGGTGCGCGGCGCCGGCGAGCGGGTCGAGCCGCTGCCGCGACCGGCGCCGCACGCCGCCGTGCTGCTGCCGGACGGGGGCGGGCTCAGCACCGCCGACGTCTTCGCCGCGGCCGACCGGCTCGGGCTGGGACGCGACCCCGAGGAGCTCGACGCCCTGGCGGTGCGCCTGCGGGCCGCGGCCGGTTCCGGCGCCTCGCCGCTCGCCTATGCCGGCCTGCTCGCCAACGACCTCGAGGCGCCCGCCCGCTCGCTGCGGCCGGGGATCGGCGACGCCCTCGACGAGCTGCGCGAAGCCGGCGCCCCGGTGGCGTTGCTGAGCGGCTCCGGCCCGACCGCGGTCGGGCTCTTCGCCGACCTTGCCGCCGCCCGCGCCGCGGCCGAGACGATCGACCGCGACGACGCGATCGTCTGCCAGGCCGGGGCGGCACCGTGAAGCTGGCAGGCGAGGGCAAGGGCGAGAGCAGGGGAGGCGGCAGTCGTAAACGCCTGCTGCTGGCGGTCGCCGCCGCCGCGGTCGCCTTTGGCTACTACCTGCTGAGCCAGAAGCTCGGCCACCTCAACCTCCAGCACCTGCTGGAAACGATCTCCGACGCGCTAGGCGCCTGGACCTACCTGCTGGTCGGCGCCTTCGCCTTCGCCGAGACCGGCGCCTTCGTCGGCCTCGTCGTCCCCGGCGAGACGGTGATGCTGCTCGGCGGCGCCGTCGCCGGCCAGGGCGCGATCGACATCTACCTGCTGATCGCGATCGCCTGGTTCGCCGCCTGGCTGGGGGACACGACCAGCTTCTTCATCGGCCGCCGGCTTGGGCGCGAGTTCGTGATCACCCACGGGCCCAGGTTCGGGATCAGCCATGAGCGCTTCGAACGGGTCGAGGACTACTTCTCCCGCCACGGCGGCAAGACGATCTTCATCGGCCGCTTCATCAGCCTGGTCCGGGCCTTTGCCCCCTTCGTCGCCGGCAGCTCCGGCATGCGCTACCGCAACTTCGTCCCGTACAGCATCCTCGGCACCGGGCTCTGGGCCAGCGCCCACATCCTCGTCGGCTACTTCTTCTCGCGCAGCATCGACACCGCCGCCAAGTACGCCGGCAAAGGCGCCTTCCTGCTGGCGACGCTGATCGTGATCGTGGTCGGCGCGGTCGCCCTCTTCCGTCACTTCCGGGATGCCGAAAATCGCCGCGCCGCGGTGCGCTGGATGGAGGGCCACGCCGTCGCCTGTCGG
The DNA here is from genome assembly GCA_963735235.1 of uncultured Solirubrobacterales bacterium. Lineage (GTDB taxonomy): Bacteria > Actinomycetota > Thermoleophilia > Solirubrobacterales > 70-9 > VAYN01. Next base: position 160,567 of record CAVTKD010000020.1, read on the forward strand.
CTCGTCCTCCTCGCCCGCCGCTACCGGCCGCAGCTGCGCTTCCTCTGGGACCGGGTCACCCCCGGCGGCAGCTTCGGCCTTGAGTTCACCTCGCTGATGGCGGCCCTCGCCGTCTCCCTCTTCGTCCTCGTCGCCTACATCGGCGTCATCGGCGGCGAACCGGGGCCGACGCCGGGCGACGTCACCGCGATGGAACTTGCCGGACACCTGCGGGCCGGCTGGTTCACCAGCTTCACCAAGGTCTTCACGGAGCTCGGCTCCGGCGTCTTCACCTGGGGCCTGGCCGTCGTCTGCGGCGCCTTTCTCGTCACCCACCGCCGCTGGGCCGAGTTCGGCGTCCTCTTCGCCGGGATGGCGATCGTCTCGTTCGGCATCCTCGAGCTCAAGGACGCCGTCGACAGGCCGCGCCCAGTGGAACCCCTCCACCACTACTCGGGCTCCTCGTTCCCGAGCGGCCATGCCGCCCACTCGGTCATCTACGTCTGGCTGGCGGTGACGATCGTGCTGCGCCTGCGCCCCGGGATGGCGCGTGGGGCGGGGGTGGTCGCCGCGGGGGTCGTGCTGACGATTCTGGTCGGACTCTCCCGCGTCTACCTCAACGTCCACTACCTCAGTGACGTCAGCAGCGGCTGGGCCCTGGGGGTCGCCTCGTTCTCCCTCTGTGCCGCGGTCGCGCTTGTCATCTCCCAGTTGCGCCAGAATCCCCGCCAGTGATCCCCTTCGCCCTGACCAAAATCGGCCACCAGTACTTCCTCTTCGGCGGTGCCGCGCTGATCTGCCTGATCGCCTTCGTGACCCTGATCCTCAGCCCGGCGCTCAGCGCCCACGGCCGGATCTGGGAGAAGGCCACCGCAGGCTTCCTCTCGATCTTCGTCCTCGCCGCGCTGCTGGTGGTCGGCGTCGTGATCGGGCTGATGATCGTCTACTACTACACCGACATCGCCAATTTCGTCAACGGCAACTAACGGCGACCAAGCCGGGATAATGGACGGATGCCGGCAACCTCGAAGGGGCCTGAAAGCCCTGCAAAAATGGAGGATCCAGGGCTGCTCGACGCGCTCTCCGAAGCGGTTGAGTCGGGTGCCGGCCTGCCCGCGGTGGCGCGCGCGGCGGCCCGGCTGCTGGGCGCCAGCGTCGCCCTGATCGACCGCTCCAGCGCCGTCCTGGCGGTCGCCGGCGCCTCGCCGGACCAGGAGAAGAAGCTGCTCTCCGGGGCCGAGGGGGTGACCACGGTCGAGCTGCGGGTCGCCGATTCCGCCGTCGGCGAGCTTCGCTACCGGGCCAAAGCGCCGCCCGACCCGGCGATCGCCCGGATGGTGACCACCCTGCTGGCGCTGGAGCTGGAGCGCTCGCGCTCGCCGGAGTGGGAGAGCGAGGAGGTGGCGAGCGCCTTCGTCGCCGACGTGCTCGGCCGCCGAGTCACCGACCGCGCCGACATCGTCGCCCGCGCCGGCGAGCTAGGCGCCGACCTCGACCGCGGCGCCGGCGTCCTCGTCCTCCGTGCCGCCCCGCGCGCCGCCCAGACGGGCGAGTGGCGCGAACGGGTGCTGACCCTGGCGATGCGGGCGCTGCGCTCGCTCGCCCCGGGCTCGCTGGCGACAATCGAGGCGGGCGAGGTCGCGGCGGAAATCTCCGTGATCGTCCCGGCCGAGGACGACGAGCGCCTGGCCCGCGCCGCCGCCGGCCTGGCCCGCGAGCTCGACGACAGCCTCGCCGGCTTCCACATGACCACCGGCCGCAGCCGCCGCAGCGCTGACCCCGTCGACCTCTACCGGGCCGGCAGCGAGGCGCGCCTGGCGGTCAACGTCGGCGAGGCCGAGGGCCACCCGCTGCTGGCCTTCGAGGACACCGGCGCCTACCGCCTGCTGCTGCCGGCGATGAGCGAGGACCCCGGCGAGCTCGAACGCTTCTACGCAGAGACGATCGAGCCCCTGTCCAGCTACGACGATCAGTACGAGACCGAGCTGGTCGCGACCGTCGAGGCCTACCTCGACAACGACGGCAACGTCGCCGCGACCGCCAAACAGCTCTTCACCCACCGCCACACGGTCCGCTACCGGCTCGAGCGCGTGCGCGAGCTCTGCGGCCACGACGTCTCCGCCACCGAGGGCCGCGAGAAGCTCGGCCTCGGCCTCAAGGCGATGCGCGTCCTCGGCATCGCCTCCCCCCGCGGCCCGGCCCTCGAGCCCGGCGCCAAGGGCGGCAAGGTCACTCGCAACTCCGACGACTAGAAGGGCGCTTAAGCTTTGTCCCGGCTTCCTTGGGGAGTCGGCTAATGGTAGGCCACTGGCTTTTGGTGCCAGCCGTCCCGGTTCGAGTCCGGGCTCCCCAGTTCGGCTCCCCGGAGTGCGTCCGCAGGGGTGCTTAGGGTTTCTTTCGTGGAGATCGGAGGAGCGTCGATGGACCCGGAGGTTCGCGCCGGCCTGGCAAGGAGCTGGAAGGCTCTGATGACCGTCGGGGTGCTGGCGATCCTCATCGGCTGCGTGGCGATCGTCGTGCCCGAGGTGGCCGCGGTCGGCACCGCGATCTTCATCGGCTGGATCCTGCTCGTCGCCGGAGCCTTCCTGGTCGCCGCCGCCTTCTCGGCGCACTCGATCGGGACCGTCGTCCTGCGCCTGCTCTGGGCGCTGGTGACCGTGATCGTCGGCCTCTGGCTGATCTTCGAACCGCACAACGGCACCCTCACCCTGACCCTGGTCCTCGGCATCTACTTCCTCTTCATGGGCCTGACCCGTGTCGCCGTCGCCTTCGCCGCCCGCGGCCAGCAGAACGCCGGCCTGGTCGGCCTCAGTGGCGTCTGCGGCCTGCTGATCGGCATCCTCGTCCTCGCCAAGTTCCCCAGCTCCGCGGACTGGGCGATCGGCCTCCTCGTCGGCATCGACCTGATCTTCGCCGGCTGGACCCTGACCAGCGTCGCCCTTGTCGGCAAAGACCTGGCCAAAGAGCTAACCCAGAACTAGCCGGGGCCTATTCGGAGGGGCCAGGTGACCCTCCTCCAGAGGCTCTCGGGCCGACGATCCAAATCGCCTCCCGCAATCTGCTGCGCAAAGGCCCCCGGAGGAGGTCACCTGGCCCCGTTCCCAATACGATCCCGGGGTGAGTTCGCCCCTGGTTCTTGTCATGGCGGCCGGGCAGGGCACGCGCATGCGGTCCTCGACGCCGAAGATGCTGCATCCCGTCTGCGGGCGGGCGATGGTCGCGTGGCCGATTCTGGCCGCGCGTGAGGCGGGCGCGGGCAGGGTCGCCGCGATCGTCTCGCCTGGCCGCGACCTCTCCGCCGGGCTTCCCGAGGACGTCGAGACCGTGGAGCAACCCGAGGCCGACGGCACCGGCGGCGCGATCCGGGCCGCCCTTTCGCTGATCGAGGCGAGCGAGACGGTGCTGGTGCTCTCCGGTGACGTGCCGCTGATCTCGACCGAGACGATCGCCGGCCTGCTCGGGGCCCATGCCGCCTCCCCGGCCGCGGCGACGATGCTGACGATCGAGCTCGACGACCCCGGCTCCTACGGCCGCGTCGTCCGCGCCGCCTCCGGCGAGGTCGAGCGCGTGGTCGAGGCCAAAGCCGCCGGTGACGCCGATCCCGGGCAGCTGGCGATCCGCGAGATCAACGCCGGCACCTACGCCTTCGACGCGGCGCCACTGGCCGCCGCGCTCGCCGGCCTCTCCAACGACAACGCCCAGGGCGAGTACTACCTGCCCGACGTCTTCCCGGCGCTGCGCGAGGCAGGACACACCGTCGCCGCCCACCTCGCCGACGACCTCGCGGTGACGATGGGGATCAACAACCGGGTCGACCTCGCCGCGGTCGAGACCGAGGCCCGCCGCCGCCTGCTCGAGGCGCACATGCTGGCCGGCGTCACCGTCGTCGACCCGGGCTCGACCTGGATCGACGCCGGCGTCGAGATCGGGGCCGACGCCCGCATCGAGCCCGGCACGACGCTGCGCGGCGAGACCGCGGTCGGCGCCCACGCCGTAGTCGGCCCGCTGACCACGCTGGTCGACAGCAGCGTCGGCGTCGAGTCCAGCGTCATCCACTCCTACCTGACCGACTGCGAGGTGCGCGACGGCTGCTCGGTTGGCCCCTTCGCCTACCTGCGGCCCGGCGCGGTCCTCGACGCGGGGGCCAAGGCGGGCACCTTCGTCGAGGTCAAGAACTCCCACATCGGCAAGGGCGCCAAGATTCCCCACCTGTCCTACGTGGGGGACGCCGACATCGGTCCGGGCAGCAACCTCGGCGCCGGCACGATCACCGCCAACTACGACGGATTCCGCAAGAGCCGCACCGTGATCGGCCGCGATGTGCGGGTCGGCGTTGACACGATGCTGATCGCGCCGGTAGAAGTCGGGGACTCCGCCTACACTGCCGCAGGCGCGGTGATCAAGGACGACGTCCCGGAGGGGGCACTTGCCGTGAGCGAGAACGCCCAACGCAACATCGACGGATACGCGGCCGAGAAGGCCGCCAAGATGCGAGAGGAACAGAGCCCGTGAGCACGATCGAAGAGCGTCCGCAGGTGGCTACCGCGATCCAACACGACTACTCGAAGCGAATGATGGTCTTCGGCGGCCGCAGCTCGATGGACCTGGCCGCCAAAGTCGCCGGCAAGCTCGACATCGACCTTGGCCAGGTGACCCTGAAGACCTTCGCCAACGGCGAGGTCTACTGCCGTTACGAGGAGTCGATCCGCGGCGCCGACGTCTTCATCGTCCAGTCAACCTGCGCCAACGAGCAGAGCGACATGACCCCGAACGACTCGCTGATCGAGCTGCTGACGATGATCGACGCCGCCCAGGGAGCCTCCGCGCACCGGATCATCGCCGTCATGCCCTGGTACGGCTACGCCCGCCAGGACAAGAAGTCGGCGCCGCGTGAGCCGATCACGGCCCGCATCGTCGCCAAATGCCTGGAGGGGGTCGGCGTCGACCGCGTCCTCACCATGGACCTCCACGCCGGCCAGGTCCAGGGCTTCTTCCACGTCCCGGTCGACCACATGACGGCGATGCCGATGCTGACCCAGTGGTTCGTCGACCAGAAGATCACCGACGAGCTGGTGATCGTCTCCCCGGACGCCGGCCGGGTCAAGACCGCGCGCAACTTCGCCCGCCGCGTCGGCACCCACTGGGCGGTGATGGAGAAGGAGCGCCCCGCCCAGCAGGTGGCCGAGATCGGCTACGTGGTCGGTGACGTCAAGGGCCGCACCGCGGTCCTGGTCGACGACATGATCGACACCGCCGGCACTCTCTGCGCGGCCGCCCAGACGGTCCTCGACGAGGGCGCCGCCAAGGTCATCGCCTGCGCCACCCACGGCGTCTTCTCCGGCCCCGCCTACGAGCGCCTCGCCTACGAGAACTCCGGGATCGAGCAGATCGTCGTCTCCGACACCCTGCCGCTGCGCCCCGGCGCTCCCGACAACATCACAGTGCTGACCACCGCCGGCACCTTCGCCGACTCGATCCGGCGCATCTTCACCGACGATTCGGTCTCCGAGATCTTCGCCGGCGAGAATCAGCTCTTCTAGCGCCCTGGCCACCGAGGCAGCAAGCGGGTTGCGCCTGGTCGGCCACAAGGGCGCCGACCTGATCGCGCCCGGGAACACGCTGGAGAGCTTCGCGGCGGCGGTCACGGCCGGCGTCGACACGATCGAGTTCGACGTGCTCTGGCTGCGGGACGCGCACCTGCCTGTGGAGGAGCGGGCGCCGCTGGTCGTCGCCCACGACTGGGCCGACGCCGAGCGCCGCACGCCGCTGGCCCTGACCGAGGCGCTCGACGCCTTCCTCGAGCCGCCGCTGGACAAGGTCGAGATCGACCTCGACATCAAGTTGCCCGGCCGCGAGGAGGAGCTGGTCGACGCGCTGCGCGAGCGCGGCCTGACCAGGCGGGCGATGGTCTCGACGATGGAGCTCTACTCGCTCGGCCGCATCCTCCAGCTGGCACCCGAGCTGCGCCGCGGCTGGACCTATCCGAAAGTCACCAAGGACTGGAACTCGACCCCCTGGGCGAAGCCGCTGCTGCCGGCGGCGCTGATGACGATGCGCTACCGCCTGCCCGGCCTGGCCGCCCAGCAGCTGCCGAAGCTCGGCGTCGAGGCGATGTGGGTCTATCACCCGCTGGTCAGCGCCCGCCTTGCTCGCATCTGCAAGCTCGCCGGCGTCGAGCTGATCGCCTGGACGGTCGACGACGGGGCGCGGATGCGCAGGCTGGTCGCCGCCGGCGTCGACGGCCTCTGCTCGAACGACCCGCGCCTCTTCGCGCGTCTCTAGACGGTCCCCGGCGTCGCCGTCGGCGGGGTGCCGCGCTTGCCCTTCTTCAGCTTCACCGCCGACTCCAGCTCCTCGGTGGTGAAGCCCCCGACGGCTTGGCCGTCGACCGCGTAGCGGTAGAGGGCGACGCCGAAGATGCCGCTCAGGGCCCGTGAGATCAGCATCGCCACCGCCAGGATCAGGACGCCGATCACGACCAGCAGGGCGCCGAGAAAGCTCGCCGAGGACCACAGGGCCACCCCGGCGAGGATCAGGATCGCGGCGGGCAGCACGCCGATCAGGAAGACGGCGGCGCCGATCGCGATGTTGCCGGTGATCTGCTGGCCCCAGCGCTGGCGGAAGATCGAGGCCGAGCGTTTCAGGGTCTCGACTGGGCCGGTCCCCTCGATCGCGATCACCGGCACCGCCAGGAAGGTGACCAGGGACCAGGCGAGGCCGACCAGGCGGGCGGCGATCTCGCCGAAGATCCCACCCTGGTTCTCGAGCAGGCCCATCAAGACGCTGATCGCGGTCGAGATCGCCGCCCAGCCGCAGATCTGGCTGAAGCGTTCGCGGGCGACCTCGAGGCCGTCGGAGACCGTCGCCTCCTGGCCGCGGAAGATCATGTCGGCGGCGGCGGCGAGGCCGACGCTGAAGTAGAAGCCGACGACGCTGAGCACGTAGACGCCGATCACCAGCAGCGGGATCGCGCCGCCCAGCGAGTCCTTGTCGAGCAGGTAGAGGCCGGGGCCGAGGAAGACGATCGCCAGCACGGTGGTGGCGACGGCGCCGTAGAGCGGGAAGCGGACCAGTTCGCGGTGCTCGTTCAGCAGCTCCCAGCTCTTCTTCGTCAATGCCCAACCGCGTTTGATCCTGCTCATCGTTCCTCCTCTGGTGTTTCGGCCAATCGTCTCAGGTGGTTTCGGCAAGGCCCGGGGTCCGCTTGACCCCGCGTTCCTCGAAGTACTCCCACTCCTGCTCGCCGAGCTCGGTCGCCGGCGCGTCAGCGTAGACCCACTCGCGCATGATCCGGTGCCAGTTGCGCTTCGCCCTGAGCTGACCGAGCACGGCGACGACGCCGATCTCCATTCGCCGCCCCATCAGCTCGTCGGCCGGGATCGACTCGCGCCGCATCAGGTCGTAGTACTCCGAGCGCGGATCGTTGGTCGACTCGATGATCTTCATCACCCGGCGCGCGGTGATCTCGATCTCGCGGTCTTCGACGTACCAGCCGCCGACCGAGAGCATGTGGGCCATCAGGCGCTCGGCGTCGAGCTTGGAGGGCTTCTTGATGAAGCCGAGGTCGTGCAGGGACTGGCGGAAGGCCTCCGGGTCGTTGCGGGAGGCGGCGTCGAAGGCCTGCTGCTCGAGCAGGATCTGCTCGCGGTCGAGCTTCTTGGTCATCCCGAAGTCGAGGAAGGCGACGCGGCCGTCCGCCATGAGGATGTAGTTGCCGGGGTGGGGGTCGGCGTTGAAGTGCTGCAGGTGGTAGATCGAGCCGAAGCTGCCGCGGAAGATGATCTCGCCGAAGCGGCTGCGTTGCTCGTGCGGCAGCTGCTTGATTTCCTCGAAGTCCATGCCCTCGACCAGCTCGGTGACGAGGATCCGTCGCCGTGAGAGCCTGGTGATCACTTCCGGGACGTAGATGAAGGGGTGGTCGCGGTAGGCGCGGGCGAACGAGCGCTGGTTCTGCGCCTCGTACTCGTAGTCGAGCTCCTCCATGACCCGCTCGCGCAGCTCGTCGGCGATCGCCTTGGCGTCGAGACCGGGGGCGAGCGCCTTCCCCAGCCGCACCAGGGTGCCGGCGTTGCGGAGGTCGGCCTCGAGCGCCTCGGCGATCCCCGGGTACTGGATCTTCACCGCGACCCGGCGGCCGTCGAGCAGCTCGGCCCGGTGCACCTGGCCGATCGAGGCGGCGGCGAAGGCCTCGGTCTCGAACTCGGCGAAGAGCTCCGACAGCGGTTCGCCGTCGTACTCTTCCTCGACCAGCTTCTCGACCTTCTCCCAGGGCATCGCCGGGGCGTCGGTGCGCAGTTTCGCCAGCTGCTCCTGGTAGATCTCGCGGTACTCCTCGGGGATGAACTCGGTGTCGATGAAGGAGGCGAACTGACCGAGCTTCATCGCCGCGCCCTTCATCTGCCCCAGCGCCCCGACCATCTTCATCGCCGTTTCCAGGTGGCGCTGCTCGAGGTGCTCCTTGCCGCCCTCCTCGGAGCGGCCGACGTTGGCCGCTTTGGTCCCGGCATAGCGGGCTCCCTGGACGCCGACGATCGAGCCCAGCTTGGCCGAGCGGCGAACCCTGCCCTTGGGGATCTTGGAGTCGTCGGCCACGTCGGAAGAGTGCCACAGGTTCTGTTTTGCCCCGGTTCTCTATTCTCTCCCGTCCGATGGCCAGCGCACGCTCAACCCTGAAGGTCGCTCCCCGCGCGGAGTTCGGCTCCCGCACCGCCCGCCGCCTGCGTGGCGAGGGCCTGGTGCCCGGCGTCGTCTACTCCGGCGGCTCGGAGGCGACCGCCTTCCAGGTCTCCGAACGCGAGGTGCGCTCGGTGATCAGCGAGGGCGCCGCGCTCTTCGACCTCGAGATCGACGGCGGCAAAGCGATCCCGGTCGTCGTCAAGGAGCAGCAGCTGCACCCGGTCCGCGGCAGCCTCCAGCACATCGACCTGCAGGCGGTCAAGCTCGACGAGGCGATCCAGGCCGAGGTCGCGATCGAGCTCGAGGGGGCCGAGACCTCTCCCGGCGTCAAAGGCGGCGGTGTGCTCGAGCACGTCACCCGCGAGATCACCGTCGAAGCGCTGCCGACCGACATCCCCGACCGGATCGTCCTCGATGTCTCGGCAATGGAGATCAACGACACCCTTCAGCTTTCCGCGGTCGCGGCCCCGAGCGGTGTCTCGTTCATGGCCGATGACCCCGAGGAGGTCACGATCGTCACCCTCTCGCCGCCGCGGGTCGAGGAAGAGCCCGAGCCCGAGGTCGAAGAGGAGACCGAGCTGGTCGGCGAGTCCGCCGAGGGCGAGGGCGAGTCCGGCGACGGCGACTCGGGCGACTCCGAGGGCGAGTAGCCCTGTCGCTGTTCCGCCGTCGCGCTGAGCGCGGCGAGCATGGCGACCGCATCCTCATCGTCGGGCTGGGCAACCCCGGCCCCGAGTATGCCGGCGATCGCCACAACGTCGGCTTCGATGTCGCCGAGGAGCTGGCCCGGCGCTGGGACCTGTCGCGGCCGCGACAGAAGTTCGGCGGCAAGCTCCTCGAGGGCAGGGCCGGGGCCGGCGGCCCCAGGGTCGCCCTGCTGCTGCCGCAGACCTTCATGAACGACTCCGGCGACGCGGCCGGGCCGGCGCGCGGCTCGCTGAAGGTGCCGCTGGACCGGGTGATCGTCCTCCACGACGAGATCGACCTCCGATTCGGCGAGATCCAGGTCCGGCTCGGTGGCGGCCTGGCCGGGCACAACGGCCTCAAGAGCCTCAAGAAGGGCTTCGGCGACCCCGGGTTCTGGCGGATCCGGGTGGGAGTGGGGCGGCCCGACTCGACCGACCCCGAGATCGTCGCCGCCTACGTGCTCGGCGGCTTCCGCGAGCCGCGCGCCGAGGTCGAGGCGCTCTTCGGCCGCGCCGCCGACGAGACCGAGCGCCTGGTCGAGCAGTTAGGTTCCGCCGCATGAGTGAGACGAGCCCCCTGACGAGCTACCTGGTCGACGAGAACGGCGTCGCCCTGATCCGGCTCGAACGCCCCAAGGCCCGCAACGCGATCAACACCCAGATGCTGGTCGAGATGCTCGAGCACCTGGCGCTGGCACAGGCCGACGACGCCGTCCGCGTCCTCGTGATCAGCTCCGCCGACCAGCTTGGTCTCTCCGCCGGCGCCGACGTCCGCGAGGAGCTCGACGACGAGGGCAAGGTCCGCCGCATGCAGCTCTTCGCCGATCTCTACGACGGCATCGTCGGCTTCCCCAAGCCGACGATCGCCGCCTGCCACGGCGACGTCGTCGGCGGTGGCGCCGAGATCGCTGTCGCCTGCGACATGCGGGTCGGCGGCGCCAACCTGCGGATGCGCTTCCCGGGCGCCGCCCTGGGCGTGCCCGTCGGCCCCGCCCGCCTGGTCACCCTCTGCGGCCTCGGCGCCGCCAAATACCTGCTGCTTTCCTCGCGCACCGTCGGCGCCGACGAGGCACTGCGGATCGGCCTGGTCAACCGCGTCGCCCCGGCCGCGGCCACCGAGACCTCGGCCCTGGAGCTCGCCGCCACCACGGCTGCACACCCTCCAGAGGCAGTCGCCCAACTCAAGCGCCTGCTGCACCAGTGGGACGACATCGAGGGCCGCTCCAAGATCGAGGGCGTCGGCCAGGTCGACTGGGCCCGCACGGGTCCTTGGTCTCCCGCCCCCGGATTGACCGCAGCTTAGAATCGCTCCCGGTGCCGGATCCGCGGATCCGGGCGTTTTTGCTGCCCCATGAGTCTTCGACCTCTAATAGAGATAGCCAGCGAGAATGAGCGCGTGCATGCGCTCGCTGGTCGCGTGCGCGAAGCGGCGGACGGCGGGGAGGCGGTGGTGGCGCGGGCGACGACGATCCTGCGGCCGCTGCTGCTGGCAGCGCTGATCGAGGACGATCGCGGTCTCGCCGGCCGCCCGGCGCTGCTGGTCAGCGCCGACGACCGTTCCGCCCGCGACCTCGCCGCCGACCTGCGCGCCTACCTGGCCCCGCGCAGGGTCCGCTTCTACCCCTCGCGGGGCACGGGATACGCCTCGCACGTGACGCCGCCGCCGCACTTGGTCGGGCTGCGGATCGACGCCCTCGACGCGCTGGTCTCCGAGCAGGACGCGGTCGTCGTCGCCAGCGCCACGGCACTCGCCGAGGCCGTCCCCGACGCCTCGCTGCGCCCAGCCGGCTTCGCGATCGTCAAGGGCGAGGAGATCGAGCTCGGCGCCGTCGCCGACGACCTCGCCGCCGCCGGCTACGAACGGGTCGAGCAGGTCGAGGAGCGCGGCCAGTTCGCGGTCCGCGGCGGCATCCTCGACGTCTACCCGGCGACCGAGGAGCGCGCGGTGCGGATCGAGCTCTTCGGCGACGAGGTCGAGTCGATGCGCTGGTTCTCGACCTTCACCCAGCGCTCCCTGGGCGAGTCCGAGCGGGTCGAGCTGGCGCCGGCGGCGGAGCTCGACGCCGAGCACCGTGAACTGGCCGAGATGGCCGCGATGGAAGCTGCCGAGGAGGGCGAGCAGCTCTCCAGCCTGGCCGAGCTGCTGCCGCTCGACCGCTTCCGGGCGCCGCTCGACCTGGTCCCGGAGGCAGCCGCGGTGGTGCTCGCCGCCGCCGAGGAGATCGAGCCGGCGCTGCGCGACCACTGGGAGGACGCGACGACCTCGATGCACGCCGATGACGCGAAACACCTCTACGTCGACGTCGCCGAGCCGCTGGCGCAGCGCGCCGCGCTCTCACTGACCGGAGCCGGCGAGGACGACGAGGACGCCTTCCGCGCCGCCCGCGCCGAGTCGCCCGCCCGCAGCGTCAAAGAGGCCGAGGGCGAGCTGGAGAAACTGGTCCGCTCCGGCTACCGCACCGTCGTCGCCTTCGACAACCGCGGCGAGTCCGAGCGCGCCCGCTACGGCCTCGACCGGCTCGACGCCAAGGTGCTGGAAGGCGGCCGCCTCTCGCCGGAACCGGGGCTCTCCTTCGCCGAGGCGCGGCTGCGCGAGGGCTTCGTCAGCCCCGAGCTGAAACTCGCCGTCTACCCCTTCCGCCGCCTCGTCCATCGCCGCCGCGCCGAGGAGCCCGCCCCCGGTGGCGGCCGCGGCCGCCTCGCCTTCAGCGAACTGCGGGTCGGCGACTACGTAGTCCACGAGGACCACGGCGTGGCCCGCTTCGCCGGCTTCGAGACCCGCGAGGTCGGCGGCGTCACCCGCGACTACCTCTACCTCGAATACAAAGGCGAGGACCGCGTCTACGTCCCCACCGACCAGCTCGAGAAGCTGAGCCGCTATGTCGGCGCCGGCGGCGACCCCAGCCTCTCGGCGCTGGGCGGCAAACGCTGGCAGAACATGAAGGCGCGGGCGCGCAAGGCGGCCGGGGCCATCGCGGGAGAGCTCCTCAACCTCTACGCCGAGCGCCGCACCCGCCGCGGCCACCCCTTCCCGCCCGATGGCGAGTGGCAGATCGCGATGGAGACGTCCTTCCCCTACCGCGAGACCGCCGACCAGCTGGAGGCGATCGAGGCGGTCAAGGGCGACATGGAAGCGGAGCGGCCGATGGACCGGCTGGTCTGCGGCGACGTCGGCTTCGGCAAGACCGAGGTGGCGCTGCGGGCCGCGGTCAAGGCCGCCTCCGACGGCAAGCAGGTGATAATCCTGGTGCCGACGACGATCCTCGCCCAGCAGCACTACGGCACCTTCCGCGAGCGCCTCGCCGACCTCCCCTTCCGGGTCGAGGGCGTCTCGCGCCTGCGCCCGGCGGCCGAGACCAAGGCGGTGCTGAAGGACTTCGAGGCCGGCAAGGTCGACGTCCTGATCGGCACCCACCGGCTGCTCTCGCGCGACGTCCGTGCCAAGGAGCTGGGCCTGGTCGTGGTCGACGAGGAGCAGCGCTTCGGGGTCAAGCAGAAGGAGCTGCTGCGCCAGCTGAAGCTGAAGGTGGACGTGCTGGCGCTCTCGGCGACGCCGATCCCGCGCACCCTGCAGATGAGCCTGGCCGGCCTGCGCGACATCTCCGTCATCGAGACGCCCCCGGAGGGCCGGCGCCCGGTCCGCACCTACGTCGGCCCTTACGACGAGGACCTGGTCCGCAAGGCGATCGAGCGCGAGGTGGAGCGCGGTGGCCAGGCCTTCGTCCTCCACAACCGGATCGACTCGCTCTACGAGACCGCCGAGCGGCTGCGGGCGCTGGTGCCGAAGGCGCGCTTCGCCGAAGCCCACGGGCAGATGGACGAGCACGCCCTCGAGGAGACGATGCTCGGCTTCCTGCGCGGCGACGCCGACTGCCTGGTGACGACGACGATCATCGAGTCCGGCCTCGACATCCCCACCGCCAACACCCTGATCGTCGAGCGCGCCGACCAGCTCGGCCTCTCCCAGGCCTACCAGATCCGCGGCCGGGTCGGCCGCTCTCGCGAGCGCGCCTTTGCCTACATGCTCTATCCCTCGGCCGAGGCCCTCAGCGAGGACGCGGCGACGCGGCTCTCGGCCCTCGCCGACCACACCGAGCTCGGCTCCGGCTTCCGGATCGCGATGCGCGACCTCGACATCCGCGGCGCCGGCAACCTGCTCGGTGACGAGCAGTCCGGGCACGTCGCCGCGGTCGGCTTCGAGCTCTATTGCCAGATGATTGACGAGGCGGTCGCCGAGGTCGAGGCCGGCGGGGAGGACGGCGAGCGCGAGGAGGTGCCGGAGCCGGTCCGCCTCGACGTCCCCGTCGACGCCTACCTGCCGGCCACCTTCGTGCCCTTCGAGGCGGCCAAGATCGACATCCACCGGCGCATCGTCGCGGCGCGGGAGACCGGCCAGCTGCGGGCGATCCGCGACGAGCTCAGCGACCGCTTCGGGCCGCTGCCGGACGCGGCCGAGAACCTGCTGAAGCTGCAGAAGGCAAGGATCGAGCTGGGCCTCGCCGGAGTCCGCAGCGTCGAGTTCCGCGGCGGCCGCCTCAGCGTCACCGGGATCGAGCTGGACTCCGAGCAGGCCGGGGTGCTGGCCGAGCAGGTCGAAGGTGCGCTCTATGAATGGCGCGAGCAGACGGCGGCGATCCGGGTCGCCGGAGACCCGGAGGAACGGCTGGCGGCGGTGCTGGCGATGGCCGAAGGCCTGCGCGAGGCGCGCCGCCCGGTGCAGGGCGCGGCGGCCTGAACCGCACGATCTTCCCCCCGCGAAGCAATTTGACTATGCTGCCCGCTTCGTGGGAGCGAAACCGGGGCAGAGCAGGAAGTCGGGACAGCAGCGCTTGGCGCTGGTTGTCTTCGGTGCCATTTTCGTGGTCCTCTTCGCCGGCTTCGCGATCGCCGAGGGGATCGGCCAGCCGAGCGTCCCTTCCGGCGCCGTCGCGATCGTCAAGCACATTCCCGCGGACGACGGCACGATCAGCGAAGCGGAATTCAAACGGGCGCTGCTTCAGCAGGTCGCTTCGGGCAAATTGAAAAAAGCCCCGGAGGCCGGCGGGAAAAAATACGAAGAACTGAAGACGGCGGCGCTCGGCGAACTACTCGACTCGATCTGGATCCAGGGAGAGGCCGAAGAACTTGGCATCACGGCGACGAACAAACAGATCGCCACCGAACTCGCCCAGATCAAGAAACAGAACTTCAAAACCGCGGCCGCCTACCAGGAATTCCTCAAGACCTCGCACTTCACCCAGGCCGACGTCGACAAGCGCGTGAAGCTGCAGGTGCTGAGCACCAAAATCCAGGAAGTCATCGCCAAAAAGGCGCCGGTCCCCTCGGAAGCCGAAATCTCCGAGTACTACGACACTTCCAAGGCCACCCAGTACACGACCAAAGAGTCCCGCGACGTCCGCATCGTCGTCAACAAAGACAAGGCGAAAGCCGAAGCGGCCCAGAAGCTGCTCGAAAAGGACGACTCGGCGGCGAGCTGGAAAAAAGTCGCGACGAAATACTCGGAAGACCCGACCACGAAAACCAAAGGCGGGCTCCAGGCCGGGCTCTCCGAAGAACTCCTGCAGGGTAAAGAACCGCTCACGGCCGCGATCTTCAAAAGCTCGACCGGCGAAGTCGTCGGCCCGGTCGACTTCGAAAAAAACTTCTTCGTGGTCGAGGTCGAGAAACTGAACCCGGAGAAAGTTCAGCCCCTCACTGAAGTCAAAGCCCAGATCAAAAGCCAGCTGACGCAGACGCTCGCCCAGGAAGTCTTCTCCGAATTCGTCAGCAACTACCAGAGCAAGTGGCAGTCGCGCACCTATTGCGCCTCCGGCTTCGTGATCGAAAGGTGCGCCAACTACGTCGGCTCAGGCCACCCGAGCACCGCCCCGGCGGCCTGCTACGAAGCGAATCCGAAAGGCGGGACGCCCAAAGAATGCCCCGCCCCGGTCGCCCAGGTGGCCCCCGCGATTCCCGGCAGCGTCACGCTGCTCAAACCCAAAGGCGAACAGCTTCCGCAGCGCCCGCAGCCCGAAGGCCTCAAAGAAGCGGGCGAAGAAGGCGTGACACTGCCCGCAGGCGTCACTCCGGAAGCCGCCGCCGGCGCCACCCCGCCGACCGGCGAATAAGCACCCCCTCCAGAGCGCGTCGCTTCGGCCGTCGGGGTCAATAGACTGGCGCGCCCGTGAGCGCCATCGCCTCCATCCACGCCCGCCAGATCCTCGACTCGCGGGGCAACCCGACGGTTGAGGTCGAAGTCGCGCTCGAGTCCGGCGCCCGCGGCCTCGCCGCGGTGCCCTCGGGGGCGTCGACCGGCGAGTTCGAGGCGGTTGAGCTGCGCGACGGCGGCGACGCCTGGGCCGGCAAGGGCGTCTCGCGCGCGGTCGAGCACGTCAACGGTGAGATCGCCGCGGCGCTGACCGGCGCCCGCGCCGCCGAGCAGGGCGCCCTCGACGAGACGATGATCGAGCTCGATGGGACCCCTAACAAGGGCCGCCTCGGCGCCAACGCGCTGCTCGGCGTCTCGCTGGCGGCAGCCAAGGCGGCTGCCGAGGACTCTGGCCAGCCGCTCTACCGCTACCTGGCCGAGCTCTACGGCGGCGGCGAGCCGACGCTGCTGCCGGTGCCGATGATGAACGTCCTCAACGGTGGTGCCCACGCTGACAACTCGGTCGACTTTCAGGAGTTCATGGTGGTCCCGGCCGGCGCCTCGAGCTTCTCCGAGTGCCTGCGGATCGGCGCCGAGGTCTACCACGCCCTGAAGAAGTCGCTCTCCGCACAGGGCCTCTCGACGGCGGGAGGCGACGAGGGCGGCTTCGCCCCCGACCTCGACTCCAACGAGGCGGCCCTGCAGGCGGTCCTGGGGGGCGTCGAGGCGGCCGGCTATGAGCCCGGCTCCGACGTCTTCATCGCCCTCGACCCGGCGACCAGCGAGATCTTCGAGAACGGCGCCTACGTGCTCGAGCACGAGGGCCGCAGCCTCTCCCCCGAGGAGATGGCCGTCTACTGGGAGGACGCCTGCTCGCGCTACCCGATCGTCTCGATCGAGGACGGCATGGACGAGGAGGACTGGGACGGCTGGAAGCTGCTCACCGGGAAGCTTGGCGACCGCGTCCAGCTGGTCGGCGACGACCTCTTCGTCACCAACCCCGAGCGCCTGCGCCGCGGCATCGACCTTGGCGTCGGCAACTCGATCCTGGTCAAGGTCAACCAGATCGGCACCCTGACCGAGACCCTGGAGGCGATCCGGATCGCCCGCGAGGCCGGCTACACCGTCGTGATCTCCCACCGCTCGGGTGAGACTGAGGACACGACGATCGCCGACCTCGCCGTCGCCACCGGCGCCGGCCAGATCAAGACCGGCGCCCCCTCGCGCTCGGACCGCGTCGCCAAGTACAACCGCCTCCTGCGGATCGAGGAACAGCTTGGTGCTTCTGCTGAGTTTCCGGGCCTGCAGGCATTCGTCCAGCGCCGCGGCTAAATGAAGGAATGCGGGGCCCGGCCGCAAAGCACCGGGCATGGCAGCACGCGCAGCCGCCGGGCGAAACGGAACCGCCACTCGTGCGCGCCGTCGCCCCGCCGCCCGCAGGAAACCGGCCGCGCGCCGTGGCGCCAGCCGCGTCAACTGGGATCGGGTCGGGCGGATCGCGCTGACCCTCGTCCTTGCCGCGGTCCTCTACTCGTATCTGAACCCGGCGATCGACTTCGTCAAGACGTACACGGCGACGACCGCCGCCAAAGCCCAGCTGCACGAGCTCCAGCACGAAAGCACCAGGCTTCACCACCGGGTCCAGTCCGCCGACGACCCGATCGTCGTCAACCGCGAGGCCCGCGGCCAGGGAATGGTCGCCGAAGGCGAGACCCCGGTCGTCATCCGCGGCCTGAGCGGCTGACCCGCGTTCCAGGGGCCGATGGTGCTTAGCCCCGGCTCCTACCTCCTGGGAGCCGCTGAGCTGGCCGTGGTGACCCTCTCGCTGGGCTTCAGCGCCTTCCGCTTGCGCCGGAGGCTTCTTCCCGCCTGGGAGGGCGCTCCGGCCCGCCTGGTCGAGATCATCGTCGGGGTCGCCCTGCTCACCTGGATCTCCGAGATCCTCGGCACCTTCACGCTCTTTTACGCCGGCGTTCTCGTCGGCGCCTGCTTCTTGCTCGCGCTGGCCATGGCGCTCCTTCCGGCGGGTGGCGGTGCGGGGGATGCCGCACCGACAGGACCCGCCGGCCAGGACGGCCGGCAGCTGCTGATCATGGTCGGGGTCATCGCTCTCGTGTTCGGTCACTGGGCGTTGACGACGAAGCACGCGCTGGATCACGGGATCTTCAACTTCGATTCGCTCTGGTACCACCTGCCGTTCGCTGCGGACATGGTGCAGAGCCATTCGCTGACCGGGATGCATCACGTCGACACGGTCTTCACGAACTGGTTCTACCCGCAGAACTCGGAGCTGCTCCATGGCGTCGGGATGCTGCTGACGGGACGGGACACCCTGTCGCTGTTCATCAACTACGGCTGGCTCGTGGTGGCGTTCCTGGCGGCGTGGTGTGTCGGCAGGCCCTATGGGCGTGGCTCACTGAGCGTTGTCGCCGCCGCGCTGCTGCTCGAGAGCCACATCCTCGTCGTCCGCGAGCCGGGAGCGGCGAAGAACGACCTGATGGCCGCCGCGCTGCTGCTCGCCGCGATCGCGATCCTCGTCAACGCCTGGGCCGCGCGCCGAGCCGAAAGCCCGGACGAGCCCGGCAAACCAGAGGAGCAGCCTGCCGATGGGCCGAAAACCAGCCTATATGGCGGGAAATTGGCCCATCGGCTGCCGGTGGGCTGGCCGCTCGCCGCCGCCGGCCTCGCCGCCGGCCTCGCCGCCGGGACCAAGGTGACGGCGCTGGCGATGGCCGCGGCGCTCAGCCTCGCCGTGGTCGTGCTGGCGCCGACGGGCAGGCGCTGGGCGGCGGCCGGGTGGTGGTTCGTCCCAGCCCTGCTCGGCGGTTGCTTCTGGTATCTGCGCAACCTCATCGTCGCCGGCAACCCGGAGCCGGCGATTGAAGGTCTGGGGCCGATCTCGCTGCCGCACCCCGAGCGGCTGCAGATCGGGCGGCCCGACTTCGCCATCTCCCACTACGCGACCGACACCGGCGTCTGGCGCGAATACTTCGCCCCGGGCCTGCACAGCGCCTTCGGAGCTCTCTGGCCCCTCGTCCTGGCCGCAGCCATCGTGGCGGCGCTGCTGGCGCTGCTGAAGGGGCGGGACCGGATCGTGCGCTGGGCCGGCGCCGTGGTCCTCGTCGGCTTCGTCGCCTATTTCTTCACCCCGCTCAGCGCCGCCGGTGCCGACGGCGCCCCGGAGGCCTTCGGGATCAACGTCCGCTACGTCTACGGCGCCGTGCTCGCCGGCCTGGTGCTGGTGCCGCTGCCGCGCTTCTTCGACTCCGGACGCCGCCGCTGGCTGCTGCTGGGGGCCCTGCTCGTCGTCCTCGTCGTCACCGACCGCGCCGACGCCGTCGTCCGCGATCCGGGCCGTCCCTTCGCCCTGCTCGTCATCGTGCTCGCGGTGCTGGTGCCGGCGGTGCTGATGCTGGCCCGGGGGAGGGGCGCCAGCCGGGGTGTGGTCGCCGGTGGCTTCGTCGCCTTGGCCCTGGCCGTGGTCGCGATCGGCTACCCGGTGCAGCGCCACTACCTGCAGGAACGCTTCCGCAACGACGTCGCCTCCGAAAGCATCCCCGGGATGAACCTCGACTCCACCTACCGCTGGGTGGGCAAGGTCGACGAGGCCCGCATCGGCCTGGCCGGGACCACCGCCGACTTCGCCCAGTACGGCTTCTTCGGAGCCGACCTCTCCAACGAAGTCCGCGTGCTCGGCGTCGAGGGACCGCACGGCGCCTTCAACGCGATTCCCACCTGCGCCGGCTTCCGCGCCGCCGTCAACGCCGCCGACCTCGACTATCTGGTCACCTCGCCCTTCCTCAACTTCATCCACCCCGGCAGCCCGATCCCCTCGCCCGAGGCCCGCTGGCTGCGCGGTGAGCCCGCCGTCTCTCCGCTGCTCCACAGCGGCCCCGTCACCGTCTGGAGGGTCGACGGAAAGCTGAGCCCGAGCGCCTGCGGCCCTCGCAACGCGCCGCTGCGTGAAATCCCCGATACCGACACTGGGTAATCTCGGCGCGGTGGGGTATCCACTCGCCAACGCGCTGTTCCAGTGGGAGGAGGGATGGCGCGAGCTGCAGGCCATCTCCGACCCCCGCGCCCGGAGGCTCGCCGATCGCGTTGTCGACACGGTGAGGGAAGAGCTGCGGCGGCGGATCGGACCGACCTTCACCGCGGCGGAGTTGGCCGATCTCTACGGGCGCGGCACCGACTGGTGCCTGCAGGTTGCGATCGACATCGGCCCGGCGGCGGAGGCCGACGCGCAGTCGCTGGCGGACGCGGCCTTCTGGCTCTACCTGCGCGGCGCCGGCGATTTCGCCGGCGGCCGTCAGCTACTCGTCTGAGTCTGAGTCCGAGTCGTCTGACTCGGACGCGGGGGCCGGGGAGCCGGCCCGCCGGATGACAATCTGGTCGGCCTCGATGCGGACCGTGACGTCGCGCTTGCCGGCCCAGTGCTCGGCGTAGACCGGGTTGTCCTTGATCGCGGCGTCGAGCCAGAGCCCGTAGCCGTCGTCTTCGCCGTGGTCGAAGGTCGCCTCGAGCTCTTTGCGCCGGCCGCGCCCGCCCCGACGACCGCGGCGGCGGCGGCGTTTGGGCCGGGAGCCGGACTCGGACTCGGAATCCTCGTCGGACCCCTCCTCACCGTCCTCGCTCTCGTCCTCCTCGACGTCCTCCTGCTCGGCCGCGGCGGCCTCGATCTCCGCTTCGATCTCGTCGCGCAGGTCGATTTCGCTGGAGCCGGCGTTCTCGTCGTCGGCGGAAAGGTCGTACTGCTTGCGGAACTCGCGCAGCTCGGTGGCGCTGATCTCCAGCTGGTGGGCGATCCAGGCGTCGGTTCGCCCCTGGTGAACCCAGGCGCGGATCTGGTTGAGCTGCGGCTTCAGCGAACGTCGAGGCATCGGCGCGCGAGTCTATTCAAGGTGGGCATTCGTTCGCGGAGCGCTACGACATCAGGAAGGCGAGCGCCTCGAACATGATGACGACGACCAGGACCACGGTCACCGTCAGGCAGACGGCAAGAACGCTGAAGCGGACCTTGCCCTCCTGCTCGGAACGGTTGATTTTGCGCGCCCGCGAGCGGTTCGCGGCGCGGCGGCGCAGCTGCTCACGCCGGCGGCGCTCCAGTGAGGTCTCCTGCTCGAAGGCGTTCTCGAACTGGGAGATGCTTTGTCGCATTCGCATAAAGGAAGATGGCCCGGGGGCCGCGGGGCACCGTAGCAAAGCTGCAAGAGACGGCTCAGGGCCGGCAGGCGCCCCAGAGGCCCCGCCCGGCCCGCGCCGCCCGCGTCTGCAGGCGCGCGAAGAGCGGCGCGTAGCGGTCGTTGGGCGGGATCGTCAGGGTTCGGGCGAGGCCGCGGCGGACGAAGATCGGGTTGACGAATCTGTGACCGATGTACACGTAGGCGAGCAGCCTGCCGTAGATGTCGCGGGGTTCGACGCCGAAGACGAGCCGCACCCGTTGGTGCTCGACTAGGCGGCGGTCGAAGTCCGAGGCGCGGTGGCCGAAGCACTGCACCGGCGTGCCCGGCTTGACCGTCTCCGGCGTGTCGATGCCGATGTAGCGGACGTCCTCGAGATGCCCGTCGATCCGCGCTTCGACCGTGTCGCCGTCAACCGTCCGGACCACGTAGGCGCGGGCGCTGGCCGCTTCCGCCCCAGTCGAGCCGATCTCTTCCCAGGGACGCAGCAGGACCGCGGCAACGACTGCCAGCAGGACGACGCTGCCGATCCAGCCACCGCGGTTCGCACCGGTTCCCACCACCGCTCAAAGGCGGCGGCGGGGCAAAGCTCTCCCCCCTTGACTAGGGGGTTCGGCGCACGTTGGCGAGCAGCGTCGCCTTGATCTGGTCGACGATCGCCAGCGCCTCACTCCACTCGCGCTGCCAGACGTTGCGGCCGAAGATGACGCCGGAGCCGCCGGCCTCCATCACCTCGCGGGTGTGCAGGAGGACGGTCTCGTCGTCGGTCTTGGAGCCGCCGGAGAGGACGACGAGGGCGCGGCCGGCCGATTCGACGCACTGGCGGATCGCCTCCGCCTGGTCGACTTCCATCTCGTTGTAAGGAGCCGGTGCGTCCTTGTCCTTCTTGGCGTCGATCTTCGGCATGTTGAGCTTGACGATGTCGGCGCCCATCTCCATCGCCATCCGCGCCGCGTAGTCGATCGCGTAGAAGGAGTTGGGGCCGCCCTTGCCGTCGACGTTTTCGCCGCGCGGGTAGGACCAGATGACCAGCGGCATCCCGAAGCGGTCACAGTCCTGGCGGACCTGGCGCAGCTGGGCGAGGTCCTCGTCCTGGCGCGGCGAGCCGACATAGAGCGTGTAGCCGATCGCGTCGGCGCCGAGCCGCACGCCGTCCTCGACGGTCGAGTTGCAGGAGGAGAACGACTTGGCGGAGGAGGGGATGTCGGTCTTGCCGTTGACCTTGAGGATCAGCGGCACCCGCCCGGCGTAGTCCGGGTAATACTTCTCGGCCATCCCGATCTGGCAGGCGAGGGCCGAGTAACCGGCCTCGGCGGCAAGCCGGAACTGGTAGTCGGGGTCCTTCGAAGCCGGGTTGGGGAAGAAGTCGCGGGGGCCGTGCTCGATCCCCTGGTCGATCGGCAGCAGCATCAGGGTTCCGTTGCCGGGACCGAACTCGAAAAGCAGCCGGTGCAGGCGGGCACGTTTGCCTGGCGGCAGGGTCGCCAACAGCGATTTCTGCTCGGTCAGACTCTTCAGCTCCACGTAAATTCCTCCTCGAAGACGGGTGTCCCGGCAGTATGCCATCGCAAACCGTTGCCGGCCTGGGGACGAGGGGGGTTATTCTCGATAACCATGAGCGAGACTGAGCTCAGCGTCATATGCAAGAACTGCGGCTCCGAGGTCAGTCCTTACGTAACCGAGTGCCCGTACTGCGGCGCCCGCCTGCGCAAGCGGGCCCCGAAGCTGGAGCGCCGCGGCGACGCCCTCGAGGCCCAGCGCCCGCGCCGCCGGCCGCGGCTGCCGCGCCGCCGCCGCGCCGAGCCGACCGCCCCGCCCCGGCCCTACGCGACCCTGGCGGTGATCCTCGGCTCGGCCGTGCTGCTGCTGATCCAGAAGGCGACGGGCGATGCGCTGTCGACCTTCGGCGGCCTGCTGGTCCCGCTCGAAGGCGAGTGGTGGCGCTACCTCACCGCACCCTTCGCCTACGTCGACGTTGGCTATCTCTTCGTGGTCGCGGTCGGTCTGGCGGTCTTTGGGATCGGCGTCGAGCGCCGGCTCGGCAGCGGCCCCACCGCACTCCTCCTCCTCGCCTGCGGGGCGCTGGGGATGCTCGCGGCAGGCGGCGTCGCCAGCGCCCAGGGGGAAATCACCGTGATCGCCGGCGGCAACGGGATGGCGCTGGGAGCGGTGGCCGCCTGGTTTGCGATCCGCCGCGCCGAAGCGCAGGGCGCGATCGACGAGGAGTACGACCTGATCGGGGTCGCCATCGCCGCCGTGGTCCTGATCGCGCTGCCGCTCTTCGCCCCGACGGCGGACTTCGTCGCCTGCCTGGTCGGCGGTGCGGTCGGCGGCCTCGCCGGGCTGGCCACCTCGGCGTTCCACTCCGCCGAATAGACGGGCTCGCGAACCATTTAGGCTGAGCGGGTGCCCGACGAGAGCGAGTTCGAAGCCGCGATCGAGCGGCTGCTGGCCCCGGAGCGGTTCTCCGAGGCGGAGCGCATCGTCGCCCAGGCGGCACCGCAGCTGCAGAAGGTCCTCGCCGCGGCTATGGCCGCGGGCGGCTGGTTCGGCGAGCCGCACGAGGCCGAGGCCCTCCGGGCCGCCACCGTTCCCGACCCGGACGAGCGCATCGTCGCCGTCCGCGCCCTGCTCGCCGAGGAGGCGCGGATGGGAATGATGGTTGGAGTTGCCGTCGGCTGGGCACTGAACGAAGAGATGACCGAGCCGGTAGACCCCAAGGGAGAGCGCTGACGATGGAGATCAAATTTCACGGCCAGTCCTGCTTCGAGCTGAGCGATGGCGAGGCGACGCTGCTGATCGACCCGTTCCTGAAGCCGAACAACCCCGTCGCGGTGACCAGCGGCGAGGAGGTCGAGCCGACCCACATCGCGCTCAGTCATGGCCACGCCGATCACATCGCCGACGCGGTCCCGGTCGCCAAGCGCACCGGCGCCCACTGCGTGGCGATGGTCGAGCTGGCGAACTGGCTCGAAGGCCAGGGAGTGGAGAACGTCAGCGACCCCAACTTCGGGGGCACCGTCAGCTTCGACTGGGGCTCGATCAAGCTGGTCCCCGCCTGGCACACGAACACCACCCCGGGATCCGAAGAGGCGCCCTACAGCGCCGAGCACGGAGTCGTGATGGGCCCGGCGGCGGGCCTGGTGATCAAGATCGGCGGCAAGACGATCTACCACGCCGGTGACACCTGCCTCTTCGGCGACATCAAGCTGATCGCCGAACGCGACCCGATCGACATCGCCCTGCTGCCGATCGGCGGCCACTACACGATGGATCGCCACGACGCCGTGGTCGCCGCCGGGTTCACCGGCGCCGGCACCGTGATCCCGATGCACTACGACACCTTCCCGCCGATCGAGACTGACGCCGGGGCCTTCAAGACCGACGTCGAGGCTGGATCTTCGGCGCAGGTCGTGGTGCTGAAACCGGGCGAGTCGCACACGGCGTAAAGGACTGGCTGGCTGGCCAGTCGGCTGGTAACCTCGCTCAAACCGCCGCAGCCGACCCGAGGAGAGAGCTGAAGATGGAGGCAGGAGAGGCAGCCGGGACCCAGTCCAGGACCGAGCGAGCCGATTACCAGGAGACCGCCGACCCGGCCCTGAACGAGGCGGCCGATCGCACCGCCGACATCAAGCTGCTCACCTATGGGGAGCTGTACCTGCTCTGGGAGCGCCAGCAGTGGCAGACCCAGGAGCTCGACTTCAGCCGCGACCGCGAGGACTGGCACGAGCGGATCAGCGCGGAGGAGCGCTTCCAGCGCATGTATGGGCTCTCCTCCTTCTTCATCGGCGAGCAGAAGGTGGCCGAGGAGCTGGGGCCGATCATGCGCGCCGCTCCTACCGAGGATCAGAAAATCTTCCTCTGCACTCAGATCGCCGACGAGGCCCGCCACGTCCGCTTCTTCGAGCGCTTCTACCGCGAGGTCGGCGTGCTCGAGGCCGACGGGCTGAGCGAGATGCTGACCGAGACCTCCGAGCACCTCAACGACAACTTCAGCCGGCTCTTCGACGGGATGCTGAAGCAGCGCACCGACCGGCTCTCGGCCGAACCGGAGGACACCGAGGCGCTGGTCGAGGCGGTGACGCTCTACCACATGGTCATCGAGGGGATGCTGGCCCTGACCGGGCAGCACTTCATCATGGACTTCAACGAGCGCGAAGGGACGCTGCCGGGCTTTGTCGAGGGCTTCGGCAAGGTCGCCCGCGACGAGCACCGCCACGTCGCCTTCGGCTCCGTCTTCCTGCGTGAGAAGGCGCGCGAGGACGAGCGCTACAAGCAGGCGATCAAGCGCACCTTGGAGGAGTCGCTGCCGGTCGCCGACGGCGTCCTCTCACCGCCCTGGGCCGATGGAGAGGACTTCGAGCTGTTCGGCTACTCGCTGGACGAAACCCGGCAGTTTGCCGGCACCTGTCTGATGCGGCGCCTCAAAGTCATCGGCCTGGGTTAGCGGCGCCGACCGCCAGGTCGCACCGCGGTCCGCTGGCTGTCTAGGCAGTCGGTGCCGGTTCCGCCGCGGGAGATTCTTCCGCGGCGGAGGAGCTGCCCGCGGCCGGAGCCGATTCGGCCGGCGGCGTGGGTGCGGGGGCCACTTCGGCGGCCGGTGGGTTGGCCGGAGCGGGCGGGGGAGTGGAGTCGCCGCCGACGGTGACGACCACCGTGCTGCCGCCGCCGTGGGCACCGGCGCTGGCCGCGGAGCCGGTCGACGGGGTGGCGCCGGTGATGCTTTCGAGGTTGGGATCGCCGCCGCTCGCGGTCTCGCCGCCGGCATTGGATTGCCCGGCGCTTTCGTCGTCGGCGATTTCAGGCGGGGTGGTGGGGGCGGCTTCGACCGGCGCTTCGGCGGCGGGCGGAGCCGACTCGACGACCGCTTCGGCCGGAAGGGTCGGGATCTCGGCTTTGTGGACGGCTACCGCGGGTAGGCTCGGCTGGGCGGCGGCCAGTGAGGGCGCGTAGGAATGGGCGTTGGAGACCTTGGCGCCGTGATCGACGGGCGCCGTGTTCTGCTTCACCTCGACCGCGGCACCGGCGGTCAGGACCGCGGCGGTGACCACGCCGGCGACCGCCTTGGTCCCGATCGCACCGCCGATCGCGCCCAGCCCGCTGGCCGCGCCGCCGCCGCCGAGTGCGGCACTGACGCCGCCGACGGCACCCGCCCCGGCACCCGCGGCTCCGGCTCCGGCGGTGGCGGCCGCGCCACCCGCCCCGGCACCCGCGCCGCCGCTGAGCCCGAGCTTGGAGGCGATGAAGCCCTTGAGGGCGATCAGCGGACCGACGGGGGAGAGGGCCGCGAGGACCTTCCCGTTGGAGCGGACCTGCGAGCGGAAGTCGGCGCACTCGTCGCACTCGCGGACATGGCGGCGAATCGGGCCGGAGACCTTGCGCAGGCCCTCGGCCGCTTCGGAGAGCTCGACCCGGACCTCGCCGCAGGTGAGCAGCCGCGCCTGGCTGGCCTCGGCCAGCGAGATCCGCGCCCGCACCAGCAGCGACTTGACCGACGGCACCGTGGTGTCCATCGCCGCCGCGATCTCCTCGTAGGAGAGGGCGTCCATCTCGCGCAGGAGCAGAGCCGAGCGCTGGGTCTCGGGAAGTTTCTTGACGTCGGTGAGGAGCTGGCGGAACTCCTCGCGGTTGTGGACCTTCTCGGCGGTGGAGGAGGCCTCGACGGCGGGGATCATGTCCATCGATTCCTGTGCGTCGGCGGTCGGCTTGCGCAGGTGGTTGAGCGAGCGGTTGCGGGCAATCCGGTACAGCCAGGGGCGCAGGTTGATCTCGCGTTCGTCGGCGAGCATCGCCCTGTAGGCGTTGACGAAGACCTCCTGCAGCACGTCTTCGGCGTCCTCGGTCGAGCCGAGCATCTGCCGGCAGAAGCCGAGCAGGCGGCCCTGATAGCGGTCGACGATCGCCTCGAAGGCGCCGGGGTTGCCGCTGCGTGCCATCGCGATCAGCTTGGCGTCGCCCTGCAGCTTGAGCAGCGGCGAACGCCGGGCCAACATCCCGCGGCGACTGGCGTGCGTTAGTGCTGATGCCTCCAAGCTCTCCTCCAGGGAAGGCGACGTTTCCTGTACCTAAAGACACCGTAACAGCGGTGTAGTTGCGCATGGCGAACATTTATCGCGGTTTTACGCTGGTGCAGGCCGGATACCATCGCCGGTGCCCGGGTGGCGAAACTGGCAAAAGCGGCGCCCTTAAAAGGCGCTGCCCCTTTTGGGGCTTGCGGGTTCGAGTCCCGCCCCGGGCACTCTTCGGCGGTTGCCAGATAGGCTGATTCGATGGAGGAGCACGGCGGGCGGATAGTCGCGAAGGCCCTGAAGTCGAGGGGCGTGGATCACCTCTTCACGCTGTCGGGAGGACACCTGTTCTCGATCTATGACGGCTGCAAGGAAGAGGGGATCGGGATCGTCGACGTGCGGCATGAGCAGACCGCGGTGTTCGCCGCCGAGGGACTGGCGAAGGCGACGCGGGGACTGGGCGTCGCGGCGCTGACCGCAGGGCCCGGGGTGACCAACGGGCTGAGTGCGATCGCCGGCGCCCAGGCGAACAACTCGCCGGTCGCGGTCCTGGGCGGGCGAGCGCCGGAGATGCGCTGGGGCTCGGGCTCGCTGCAGGAGATCGATCACCTGCCGTTCGTGTTGCCGCTGGTCAAGTCCGCCGAGACCGTCAAGGAGCCGGGCCGGATCGCGGCGATGACCGCGGCGACGCTGGACCTGGCGATGGCGGCTCCGAGCGGGCCGACCTTTCTCGACTATCCGCTCGACGTCGTCTTCACCGAGGCTGAGTTCGAGATCCCGCCGGTTCCCGCAGCGGCGGCAGGCGGGCCGGCGGCGGGCGTCGAGGAGGCGGCGGCGCTGCTGGTCGGCGCCGAGCGGCCGGCGATCATGGCCGGCACCGGCCTCTACTGGGGACATGGCGAGGAGGAGCTGCTGGCGCTCGCCGAAGCACTGGGCATCCCCGTCTTCCTCAACGGGCTTGGCCGCGGCTGCGTCCGGGCCGACCACGAGCTGGCCTTCAGCCGCGCTCGCGGCACCGCGCTGAAGGGGGCCGACGTCGCCCTGGTGGTCGGTGTGCCGATGGACTTCAGGCTCGGCTTCGGCGGCAGCTTCGGCGAGGAGACGAAGATCGTTCGGCTCGACGTCGCCCCGAACGCATTGGTCGCCAACCGGGCACCCCAGGTCGACCTGGTCGGCGACGTCAGGGCGAGCCTGGCGGCGATCCGCGAGCAGGCCGGCGGCGGCGAGCCGCGCAGCGGACGTTGGCTGGCGGAGCTGCGGACAGTCGAGTCGGAGAAGCGGGCGGCTGAGCAAGAGGAGTTGAACGACTCACGCTCGCCGCTGCATCCGGTCCGCATATATCGCGAGCTGGCGCAGGTGCTCGACCGCGACGCGATCGTCGTCGGCGACGGCGGCGACTTCGTCTCCTACGCCGGTCGTTATATAGAGACCTACCAGCCCGGCTGCTGGATGGACCCCGGCCCATTCGGCTGTCTGGGCGCCGGTCCCGGCCAGGCGATCGGCGCCAAGGTCGCCCATCCCGATCGCCAGGTCTGCCTGCTGCTCGGCGACGGCGCCTTCGGGTTCGCCGGGATGGAGTTCGACACGATGGCGCGCCACGGCCTCGGCGTGGTCGGGGTAATGGGCAACAACGGGATCTGGGCGCTCGAGCACCACCCGATGAAGTTCCTCTACGGCTACTCCATTGCGGCAGAGCTGCGGCCGGAGACCCGTTACGACCAGATGGTCGAATCGCTGGGCTGCGACGGCGTGCTCGTACGCCACCCGGACGAGCTGCGGCCGGCCCTGGAGCGCGCCTTCGAGTCCGGCCGGCCGACCCTGGTCAATGTCCTCACGGATCCTGAGGTCGTCTACCCGCGCAAGTCAAATTTGGCTTAGCCAAACGAGAATCGGCCACCATCGCTGGTGACCGATTCAAGCTGATCCCTCAGGACGGGCAGGGGTACGTCTTCAGGGACCATGTGTATTCGATGGGCTCAGACGGCGGGAGGCGCCATGATGCGCAATCGTCTAAGCCCTGTAGCCAGTTCAGAGGCGCGGATTTCCACCCCTCATCCCCGGTCAGCCGAGTATGCGCCCCACTGTCCGAAGCGTCTAGTCGGCTAACACCCCGGTACCGATAATCGGGTAGCCAGAAGCTACCCAGTTTTCGTGGTTCGCTGGGAGGCCTAACCCATCTGTCCTGCCGGAACACGGCAGCCTGTCCAGCGAGTACCGCGAAGGCTCCGAGCGAATTCGGGACCTGATTAGCTCTTCAAGGCCGCCGAGAGCGCCGCCCCGTAGAGGATGTCGTGCTCGGAGACGGTGATCCGCTCGAGGCCGAAGGCGCGCATCGCCTCGACCAGGATCACCACGCCGGCGACAATCGTCGGCGCCCGGTCGGGGTGCATGCCCGGAATCTCGATGCGCTCTGAGAGGGGGGCGGAGGCGAGCTGCGACAGCATCCGCTGGATCGCTGGTAGGTGAAGGACGTGGCCGTGAACCCTTGCGGGGTCGTAGGGCTCGAGCTGCAGTTCGACCGCGGCGAGCGAGGTCGGCGTGCCGGCGACGGCGATCCCCGCCCTGGCTTCGATGCCCGGACCGACGGCGGCCTCGATCAGCCCGCGCACGTCGGCGGCGAGCGATTCGAGCTCCACCATCGTGGGGGGGTCGGAGGAGATGTGGCGCTCGGTGTGGCGGACGACGCCGGCCTGCAGCGAAGTGTGGAAGGCGATCTCCTCGCCGGTGCCGACGATCATCTCGGTCGAGCCGCCGCCGATGTCGATCACCAGCGTCGGCTCGGTGGGCACCTGCTCCGAAGTGGCGCCGAGGTAGGTCAGGCGCGCCTCCTCCTCGCCGTCGAGGACCCGGGCCGAGAGCGCGAACCGCTCGCGCAGCTCGGCGACGAAGGCACTGCCGTTGGCCGAGTCGCGGACGGCGCTGGTCGCGATCGCGTCGGTGGTCTCGGCGTCCAACTCGTCGATGGCGACGACGTAGTCGCCGATCGCCTCGCAGGCATCCTCGATCGCTTCCGCCGAAAGCCGTCCCGAGAGGTCGACGCCGCGCCCGAGCCGCGTCACCCGGCTGCGCCGCTCGACCGGGGAGACGCCGCCCCCCTCGACATCGGCGACCAGCAGCCGCGCCGAGTTCGTGCCGATGTCGACTACCGCCACCCGCTTTGAGTTCTCTGCCATGCGGCCGGGACTCTAAAGAGAGGCCAACCGGGAAGCACCCTGCGCATAACCCCGCCTGTCCCCGCGGCTGTCGCCCCGTTGCTACCATCCGCAGTTCGTCGCGGGGTGGAGCAGTCAGGTAGCTCGTCGGGCTCATAACCCGAAGGTCGCAGGTTCGAATCCTGCCCCCGCTATTGAAAAAGGGCCTGCAAAGCAGGCCCTTTTTTGTGCCCTAAAGGCGTCGGGCCGGTTTCTCAAGGTTCTAATGAGGTTCTATTTTCGGGTCGGGACCGGTGTTGGACGGCCGATCGCGCGATCGGTGAGGCGTGGCTTTCCAAGCTGGTCATGGACTCGCGACTGTCTCCTTCGTATGCGGCCGGGTGCACCACAGGGGGGGCGAATCTTGACCTCTGGCGTCTTAAACGAGGAGTGAGCAGATGCCATTCCAGACGAACCGAGAGGATGCCCTCCCACGATTCCGATCCTCGCCAGGTCGACGATCGAGACCTTCAGATGAGCCTCCCCCTGTCCGACCAGCGCTCTAGATTCGGCGCGGTGACCGATCTCGCGTTTGCCCCTGCTCCTAATCGCCAGAAGGAGCTAGGAGCCTTCTATACGCCACCGGCCATGGCTCAGATCTTGGTGGACTGGGCCATTCGAGAACAGGGGGACCGAGTGCTCGACCCCAGCTTCGGTGGCCTCGTGTTCATGGAGGCGTCGCAGGCCCGCTTGAAAGAACTTGGAAGCACCTCGCCCGCCGCCGCCCGCCAGATCTTCGGAATCGACGTCGATGCATCGGCGAGCGAACGTGCGGCGGCTGATGCATGGTTGAACCTCGCGGCGGAGAATTTTCTCAGTCGCGACTTCTTTTCGGTCGGCCCCGGTGAGCTGCCATCGATGGACGCCGTGGTCGGGAATCCGCCCTACATCCGTTACCAGTCGTTCAATGGTTCAGCGGCTCGGGCGCGGCAGCTCTCGCTCACCTCGGGCGTCAAGTTGAGCAAGCTCGCATCCTCCTGGGCGCCGTTCTTGATTCACGCTACCTCGTTCCTCGCACCAGGTGGCCGACTCGCCCAGGTGCTTCCCGCGGAGCTCATTCACGCTCAATACGCACGGCCTGTGATCGACTTTCTTCGCCGCGAGTTCGCCGAGATCACCTTGGTTGTGTTCGACGAGCGGGTTTTTCCTGGCGCCTCGGAGGAGATTGTCCTTGTCTTCGCCGACGGGCGGGGCACTCCGGGCGTTGGCGAGTTGCGAGTGACCTCCTGCGCGACGGTAGCTGACCTAGCCGCGAGCCTCGGGGCGCCTGATGACGAGCATTTGCTGTCCGGCGAGCCGGTGGAGGATCACGGCGGCCTCCTCGGCCAGTTGCTCCCGCCGGACACCCTCGCTCTGTACCACCAACTTGAACGTCACGGTGACGTGCAGAGCCTAGGAAGCTTCGCCTCCGTCGACATCGGGATCGTCACCGGCGCCAACAAGTTCTTCCTTCTCACCCAGACTGAAGCCGCCGAGCTGGACGATCGCCTTCTCCAGCCGGCGATCGGGAAGGCAGTCCAGCTGGCCGGAGCGAGGTTCGCAGCGGCCGATCACCAGAATCTCCTCGCCGCTGGCCGGCCCGCACTCATGTTCGCCGCGAGTCGAGAGTGGCCGGACCGGGTCCTTCGTACTGCCGACCGCCACATCTCTCGCGGCGAGGAAGAGGGATTTCATGAGCGCTACAAATGCCGGATCCGCGACCCATGGTGGGAGCTACCGTTGCCGCGCGGCGGGCCGCCCGACCTCCTGCTCACCTATTGCTCCAACGACCACCCCCGCTTGGCCTTGAACGAGGCCGGAGTCATCAACACGAACACGCTGCATGGAGTTCGACTGGTGGATCCATCGATTGCGCCTCGACTCGCTGCTGGCTTCTACAACAGCCTTACGCTGCTCTCGGCCGAGATTGTCGGTCGCTCCTACGGCGGCGGAGTCCTGAAGCTTGAGCCGACCGAGGCCGAGCGGCTCCTGGTTCCCCCGCTACCCCAGGGAGGAGATGAGCTGTCGTTAGTCGATAAGGCCATCCGAAGCCGCGACATCGACTCGGCACTGGCGCAGATCGATGAGCTCACCCTGAAGCCTCTCGGCCTCAGCGATGGAGAAATTGCCGCGCTACGAGACGGCCGCGATTTGTTGCGATCTCGCCGAGTCCGTCGCTCACGAGCCGCCAGGTAGCGGCCGGCTGGACCAGCGCTCTTCATGGTGCTCGCGGGCCTCTTTGTGCTCCGAGACCGGAGAACGGGAGAACAGCTCGTTGATCATTCGATCCAGGAAGAGGTCGGGATGCAGCTCGATGGGAACTTCGTCGAGGAGCAGACGTGGCTTGGGGCCAGTCCTGTCGAGCAGTAGTAGGCAAGTGGCGTCGTAGCTGCCGCGTTGGTCGCCGGGAGTCAACGCCACGAGCTTCTGGCACATGTCCTTGATTCGCTCCCAGTTGCTCTCCTCGGCAAGAACGTTCGAGGTGACCAAGAAGACGTAACCGAAGGTCGCCAACGGAAATCGCCGGCGGATATTGAGCAGATCGCCCGAGGCCTCCTCGAAGCGATTCGTGATGTTTTTCCCAAACGCTTTGGTCATCGTCTTCGTCGATACACCGAGCTCGAGCCCACGGTCATACTCGGCGATAACGACGTCGATCTCCTTGGCAAAGAAACCGCCAAGGATCTTGGTCGAGCTGGAGCCCGCCAAACTGTCGAGCTTGGCGATCGTCGCCTCCTGAATTTCCCGCGTCTCTTTCTTTCGGGCAAATTTGAAGCGCTCGGTTGCCGAGACGAGTGACTGGGGAAGCACGCGCGGCATGGTCGGTCGCGGCCAGATGACGTCGGCAGCAATGCGGGCACGGCGCAACTCAGAGGCGATCCAGATATCGACCGCTCGGGCAAGGGCACCGGTATTGGCGTCGCTGTAGCCGCCATCGTCTTGCACCGCGATCAGACTGAGCAGCAGATCCTGGTCAACCTCGAAGTGGCCCTTTTGATTCCACGGCGAGGAAAGCACCTCTGGAATCACGGAGTAGGCGGCAGACATCCGATCTTCTTTGGCCACAGGTTTCAGCTTCTAGAGGAACCGGAAGGTTCCTCCGCAATGGCTGATCAATTCGCCGGGACGTCGAAAAGGAAGTCCTTCTCACGTCGTTGCTGGCGATTGGCTGCCTTTTTGACTTCCTGCTGCGCCCGAGTCACGCCTTTGCGGCTCTTAAACACGGTCTTTGGATCAAATCGACCCCCGCTCTCCAGAGCTTGATTCTGTTCCTCCTCGACAAAGAAATTGAACGACTCGGTTACCTCCGTGGCGAGATCAGCGAGCTTTGCGGCCACCTGGGCGCCAGCCCCGGGGAGCCACCTCTCCGGTTCGTCGAGTAGCTCCCGTCCGCGTTTATTGAGTCGCAAGACGTCGGCGAGCAGCCCAACGAGCGTGAACCGCACGGAAGCAAAACTCGAGATCAGTTCGGGACGCAGGTCGTTTCGCATGCCCTCGATGGCATCGTCGAGCTGGGAAAGCAGATAGAGCTTGTGGGCGTCGATCTTCCGAGAGAAGATTCGCTGGTAGCCGTCATCAAAAAGGACGACCTTGCGAACCGCGTTCCAGGATTCGTCCAGGTAAACCGCCATGATCAGCTGTGCGGCCCTTTCGTTGGTAAGCGTCCGGTCGGTGGTTACCTTCTCGCCACGTCGGATCGCGTATCCGAAGCTCTTGCCGAAGGCTTCGTGAACCTGTGATTGAAGGTCTCGCTGGACGCTGTCGCGGGAGCGCTGGTCGCGTATGTCGACGCTGTTTTGATTGTTGGTCCGGTAGGTGATCTTTTCTGGAAGGTCGCTGTGGGTGTCCACCTGCACCACGCGCACCAGAACGGCGAGATCATTCGTCAAAGCCGCTCGGTTGTGGTACAGCGAGAGGAGTGACTGACACCCGTTGACGACGGCGACCCCCTTCAACCGAACCGTCTTGCCACGTACCGACAGTTTATGTGTGAGCACCGTGAGTCCGTTGTGATAGGCCGGAAAGAGCGCGTGTTGAGTGCGATCGGTTACCGTTGCGTCCAGCTCCTTGTTGATCCGCGTCTTTCCTAGACCAAGTCGCACGTTGGGATCGAAGAGTGAAAGATCATCGATTCCCTTCAGCTTGACGAGCTGTTTAGCGGGAACGAGAGTGACGGCCATTTCGGCATTCGTCCCGAGCTTCGTGGAGATCGCAGGACCATTGCCAACGAGTTTTACCTCGTCACGGCGAAGCTCGGGTCGCTTCGTCCGCCGTGCGATCGGACCGAGTTTCCTCTGATCCCAGACTTCAAGGGGCGGTCCGCTGCCGGCGTTGACCGCCGCTACGTAGTCTCGGCCAGATTTGTCAAGCGTCCCGTTGGTGACGAAGACGAGTCGATTGACGTGTGCTCCTTCACCGACCTTCCTCCGGAGTTCCGTACGCTCGACCAGCTCCCGAAGCTCGGGATTCGGTTTGGATTTGAGCAAGCCGTCTACGGTTGCCTCGGTCTCAAAGTAC
The DNA here is from genome assembly GCA_963735235.1 of uncultured Solirubrobacterales bacterium. GTDB lineage: Bacteria > Actinomycetota > Thermoleophilia > Solirubrobacterales > 70-9 > VAYN01. Next base: position 194,911 of record CAVTKD010000020.1, read on the forward strand.
TGGCCCGCGCCGACGAGGTTCTTGAGTTCACTATCACCCTGCTCAGCGCTTGCTTTTTTCCGGAACTTGCATTGAAGGATGGTTACCTCGCGGAGGTCATCTTCAACGACGAGGGCGTCGATCCCCTTGTCGCCGCCGCCGTCGCAGATGGCGAAGTCGACATCGGATTCGTCCATCCGCCACACGACCGTCAAAAACCAGGCCAGAAGGGCCGTCGAATCGGTGCGGTTCCCGACCCGGAATGGTCGGCTCTGCTGGCCGACGGCCGTGTAGTTACTGATCGCCATCCGGAGTCGAGCATATGCGAGGCTGAGGCTGAGGTGCAACCGGTCAAACCTCTTCAGGCCGGTCCGAGCAAGTGGGTTTCCGCGAGCACCCCGCATTCAGAGCTCGACTGCGTCGGTTCAGACGGTCCGCCCGGCATGTCGATGCTTAGCCATTTCTTCCGCGGGGCGTCTAGTGTCCCGACTTTCTCAGCCGAGTCCCGACTCGGTTGAGAAATACCCGACAGCACCTCGTCGGCGCGCCTGCGATCACGATCAGCTTCCAGAAGTAATACGTTTTGAATAGCTCGTACAGATTCGCTCGACCTCTGCCGATATCCCCACATAGCAACCGCGCTCATCGCGAAAGTCGAGCGCTTCGTCTCCTCGGAACGACAACCAGTTGAAGGACGTGATCACGGCGAACCGTGAGTCGCACACGAGCACCTTCGCATGGGTGTCGCCGAGCAGCTTGAGCCGAAACGACTCGGGATAGTCGACCGAAAGCCGGGCCAACTTCTCGGTTGCCTCTCGATCCAGCTCCCTCTTCCTCTTGTTCCCCTGTCCCTCGCCGGCCTCGTTGATGCCGTAGCCGATCCAGAGTTCGACCTCTCGGTCCATCAGCTCTCTGAACCGCCCGATCAGGCGATCGTCGACGACCTCGTGGTTGATCCAGGGGGAGATGATCAGAACCCGCTCCTTTGCCTCTGCGAGCGCTCGATCGAGCAGACCCCGATGCTCGTAGACCTCGACCTGCCTGACCGAGATGTTCCGAAGAGCTGCTTCGAGCTCCTGTTCTCGCAAGCCGTGCTTTTCGACCTGTGCTCGTAGGTCTGCCAGCTCCTCTGCCTGTGCCCGGGCCACGTTCGCCTGAAGACGCTCGCTCTCCTCCTCGAGCTCCGCGCGTTCATCGAAGAGCCGGTCCGTCTCCGCTTTCTCTACCTTCTGCGCCAGTACCTCCGTCTTCACCTCGGTGCGCAGCAATGTCCCGACGTCCTGCCACTTACCCGTCGTCAGCTTTCTCGCCGAGCGACTCAAGGACTGCGAGAACGCCGCATCGTGATCCTCGCTCGTCTCGCCGTCCATCGCGAAGGTCACCTGAAGTTCCTCACCAGACGCACGGAACGCGAGCGCAATCGCCTCCTCTGCAAAACGCCGGGCCTTGCCCATGCCGGTGATGCCGATCACTTCGCGCCGACCTCGTCTCCCGGCGGTCTCGGCTTCGATTTTCTCCCGTACCGCCTCGAGCGGTACCTCCTCGAGACCGGGTCGGCGTCGAGGATAGGGTGGAATTTCCACCAGGCCCCGTCTGGCCGCCTCTCCCATGGGGAACCAACGGCGTCGCCTGTCGGTGACCGCCAGGACTTTTCTGGTCAAGCCATCGACGAATACCGGCAAGCTGACTTCTACAGCCTGGACCTGGGAGGCCTCTGCGGCCGTCCGGGCACCCTTCTCGGTCAGCTTGAGTCCACGACTTTCGCCGGGCTGAAACCCACCGATCAGGACGAGGTTGTCTGAGAAGACCAATTCGGCCGCAGCCTCCTGAACGATCTGCTCGCTTATGCCAAGCAGGCCGGCTATCTGCTCGACCGAACCGAGGCCGAGATCAGCTGCTCGAAGGACATACTCCTGGATCGGCGGTAGCGCCTTGCTCTCAAGTACGAGCAGATCGAGCTCGACCTTGAATACCGGCAACGCGACCTCACGATAAGAGACGAGCTCCAAGTCCGAACGCTGTCGTGCGATTCGCTCGACATTCTCCTCGGAGGTGGTCACTTCGGCGAGCTCAGTTCGCACTCGGGCCGATCTCGAATATGCCTGATCACCCGAGCGAGCGCACTTTGTCCTGCATCCGCACGCGCACAGAATCTGTCGTCCCCGACGATGATCAATGCATCCTTGGCCCGGCTCAGGGCGACGTTGATGCGCCGCTCGGATCGAAGGAAGCCGAGCCGGCCCTCCCGGTTGGACCGCGTGACCGAATAGATGACGACGTCCCGTTCTTGCCCCTGGAAGGAGTCGACCGGGTGGACATGGAGGTCTAGATGAGACCACTTCGAATCGTTGGGCCGCAGGTCTCGTTGCAGTCGTCGCGCCTGCTCGCCGTAGCCGGATATGACAGCTACTTCGAGCCTCTCGTCCTCCTTCGAGGCCACCGACTGAAGCTTGTTGAGCAGCTCTCGGATCACCCTCAGCTCCGCCTCATTCCAGAACGTCGTCCCCGAACGGCTCTCGCGCCTCCCCGAAAGACGCGCCGTCGAATACCAGGTGACGGCAGCAGGGAAGACCTTGTCGAGGCTCTTGAACGACGAGGCACCGGAACGAGCGCTCGCCAACTTGTCGTCGTAGAAGCAATGACTCACCAACTCGCCGATCGCGGGCAGCATCCGATGCTGTTCTGACAGCACGAGTCGCCGATCCTCGGGCAGGCCTGGGTCGAGTTGACTGAACAACGTCTCTTCGAGGTCCTTCCGCTCGAGGCCGTGGCTTTCGAGTAAGCCCTCGTCGACCAATCCCGAATCGGCGTAGGGCGGAAGCTGCTGCTCATCGCCGACCAGGACCCACCGTCTACCCACCGCCATCGGCACGAGGGCCTCGGTGGGTGCCGCCTTGGATACCTCGTCGACGATCACCAGGTCAAAAGGCGACTGTTCGTCGAGCGCGCCGGCGAGGCCGACGCAGGTGCCGGCGACGACCTGTGCGTTGGAGAGGAGTGCCTCGGTGAAATCCTCTCCCTGTCCAAAGCGGACCAGCCACTCGTCGCGCAGGCGGGCGAGACCCTGATACTGCTCGAGGTCGATGTCGCCGACGGCGAATCGCTCGTCGACGAGCCTCTCGATCTCCTTCTGCTCGCTCGGTAAATTTTCGAGGTCGAGAAGCCCGAGTAGCGACCTCGTCTGCCGGGCTCGGTCCTCTTCGAGATTCTCCAACTCCCTCTCGCGAGCCTGCATGTCGTCCTGGAGCGCGGCCAACTCATCTTCCCCGTCGACCACGAGGCCACCGGTGTTGGCCGAACTCGCCACCGGGCGATCCGGATCCGTGAGGACGTCAAGGAGACGGAGTTCTTCCTCGCCCAACTCGGCCAGCCGGCCTTCAATCCGCGCGATGTTCTGATTCGCCACCGATAGTTCCGCCATGGCCCCGTAGGCCTTGAGGGACTCGGTGGATACGCCCCGACCTTGTCCCCATTGCTCCAGCCAGACCGCGGATTTCTCGGTCGCCTCCGAGTGCCAGGCACGAAGGCGGCGGCCCACGGTCAGGTGTGACGCGGAGGGGTCGACTTTGTCCTCCTTTCCGACCCGGACCACGCGGATGTCGGAGAGGTCTCCAAGCTTCACCGCCGCGTTGTCGACTGCCACATGGGTCTGTGAGGAGAGCAGCACCCTGGCGTCCGGGGTTCCGGCGATCACCTGTGCGATCAGCTCGGTGATGAAGGTCGTCTTGCCGGTCCCGGGCGGTCCTTGTACCAGCGCGAAGTCAGGCGAGGAAAGGGCGACTTCGATCGCCTTGCGCTTCGGCGCGTCGAGCTCCTGGAAGAACCCCGTGACCGTCCGGGCAGCGGTCGGCCCTGCGCGATCGGGATGCACCAAGAGCTCCCCCAGGTCTTCGCGTGCCCCGTCCTTTTCCCTGATCGTGTTCAGGGCCTGCCGCTGCCGGTCGATCGCGCGTCGGGACGCGACACGATCGATCAGAAGCTGGCCGTTGTTTGGAAGATTCTCAAGGCTCCCGCTTTCGAGGACGAGCCCGATCTCTTCGTCTCCGATCTCCACCACGGTCCCGACGACCGCGTGGCTGCCTGGAAGTGGAGCGCGGCGAACCTGGTCGAGATAGCGCTCGTCGACCTCGTGGTGCACGGCGAACGTCACGACCCCGTGGTCCTCGGTCCAACTGTCGAAGGCCAGTGGTTCCTCCCGCAGCGCCTCCAGCTCGGTCTTGGCGTCCAATACGGATCGCCATCGTTCAAAGAGCGCGTTCTCGGTCTGTTCGTAGTCGGCAGCGGCCTTGGCAGCTGCCCTGTCGGCGAGCATTTCGATGACCGCGTCGGCATCGTCACGCTGGTGCGGGGCCCGTCCGTCGAAGACGATCTTGTGATTCAGCTCGAGGCTTTCCTCTCGGCGGCGTTCGAGAACCGTCGAAGGTAGGTAATGAACTCCGAGCAGCACCAGCGCGCCGGTTCCCTCCTTGTCGAAATGCCCCCGGAACTGAAGCTCTCGTCCACAGAGATCGAGTTGGATCGCTGACTCGTCCTTCCAGTCACCTCGCCAGCGCCGGTTCGGCGCCAGGGTCGGAAGTTCGCGTTTGTCGCTCAGGTCATCGACCAGCGCCCGTCGTGCCGCGGTTGCGTCAGACGCCCCGAGGAGCCCCTGCGCCTGTTCGACCAGGCGACGGGTCAGGACGACGCGGAGGTCGGGCCTACGCGCGGACGCCTCCTCCGGGTGCCAGACCAGGAGACGTTCCAGCTCCACCAGCGCAAGCCTTGCGGTGCGGGGTCGTCCCTCCGGGTCCTTACTGACCAGCGACCTCAGGTAATGGGTGGCATCGTCAGGTATCGAGAGGTCTCCAAGGAGCTTCATCGGGTCCGAGTTCGACGTCAGACTCGACCCCGGACCTTCCAGTAGCTCGATCATCGTCACGCCGAGCGAATAGAGATCACTCCGGCCGTCGGTACGTCCGGCGGCGTGCTCGGGCGGAGCGTAGGGCGGCGAATGCAACTCATGCACCGTCATCCCCTGCCGGAACGAGTCGAGCAGCTTGGAGATTCCGAAATCCGTCAGTTTCACAGCGCCGCCGGCGTCGACCATTATGTTCGCGGGCTTGATGTCTCGATGGATGAGGCGGCGGGCGTGGGCCGCTCCTAGCCCTTTCAGCAGCGGCAGAAGAACGTGTCTCGACAGCCTCGACCAGGTGAACGCGTCTTCAGCTTCAAGTTGGAGATGCGCCTTGACGCTCGAGTCGAGCCACTCAAGCGCGAGGTAGTGCTGCTGTCGTTTCTCGTCGAAGCCGGTTCCTACCAGCCTCACGACATTCGGATGAGCGAAGGCCGAGAGCGCCGCGCTCTCCCTCCGGTAGCACTCCTGACGTAATGCATCGTCGATCGCTGTGCCGTCGTAGAGCTTGACCGCGACCTTCGCGCCATCGTTGTCGTAATCGGTCGCGAGGTGCACGTGCGCAGTCCCGCCGGCTCGCGGAGGGCCTGGGTCCAGGACGAAGCGGCCCCCGACGATCGGGACGCTCAAGCGGCCCTCTTCCCATACGAGGCGCAACTGTGCCCTGTGTTCATGATCTCTGACTCCCCCCGCTGCAATCGACCAGGCTCCCCGATTGTCTCGAATTCCTGCAGGGCGTGTGATGACGAGAAACCGACGGATGTCCGGATATGCCGAGCGCGTTACATCGATGACGACGGCCACCGGATCGGACGCCATGATGTGATCGATGACCGAGGACCACTTCCTGGCTCCATGTTGGGCGAAGGCAGCCCACGCCGAGCGTCACCTGAAGGCTCTCCACGACCACGTCTCCGAGTACCTCGCGGCGGGGCCCTTCAGGGTCGACGGTGTGATCGACGCCGATGCCGCGACCTACGTCGCGACCCTCTCGATCCGCGAGCCGCCACCGGGTCGCCGCCGCCCTCGAGCGCCATTTCGGCACCTCGGCCTACCAGCAGGACCGAGACCTCGTCTTCGCCCACCCGCACTCGGGGCATCCGCTCGACGCCTCGGCGCTCCGCATCCGCTACAAGGCCGCCCTCGAGGCCGCCGGTCTGCGCGAGGTTCGCTTCCATGACCTCCGCCACACCTTCGGCACCCATTGCGCCGCGGCCGGTGTGCCGATGCGAACACTGCAGGAGTGGATGGGCCACGCCCAGCTGCAGACGACCGAAATCTATGCCGACTACGCCCCCAGCTCGCACGAGAAGGAGATGGTCGAACGCGCTTTCGCGCCGCCCGAATCCGACGAGGGCGATGGTCGTGATGCTGATGCTGCTGATCGTGCGCCTGCTCACGATGATGCTGATGAAGATGGTCGGGGCATGGATGCCTCGGACCCACGCTCGGAGAGATGAACGCTCGCCCCTAGGTCGCGGCGCGCAGCTCCGCCGAGTAGGCCAGGCAGATCGCCCGTACCCGCTCCTCGGGCATCGCCACTCGCAGCGCCCGGATCGCCATCGCGATCCCCTCGCCGTTTCGGACGCCGAAGAGTTCCTCGAAGTAGGTGATGCCGAGCTCGGTCGAGGCGCCCGCAGCCGGGTTCGCCCGCAGCTCGCCGAGCGCCGCCGCCATCTGACCCCCCGGCACCGATTGCATGATCCGCACGACGTCAGAGGCATCCTTGTCGTAGGTCCGGTCCTCTACGCCCGCCTCGATCCGGTCGTGGATCTTGTAGGACTTCGCGATCAGGAGGGCGGGCAGTCCCGCGACCCGAGCCTCGGCGCTCCGGTCGTCTGCGGGGTCGAGCGCAGTGATCCGCATCAGCCTGTTTTCGATTAGTGCCGCCTCGAGGCCCGGGCTCCGCCTGGCTGCCCGTTTGCCGTGTGGTCCGAGTCGCGCCCCGCGACCGCCCGGGCTGGCACCGGCCGGGACGATCAGATCGAGCGGGATCTTCACCGCTTTGCCGCGCAGGACCGCGTCGGTCTCCCACGAGCCCGGTTCCGGCGCCCCGCCGTGTTCGACGTGGTCGAAGCCTCCTGCTTTCAGCATCGCTTCGAGATCGGGGGCAGGGGAGAGGAGCGCCGGATCGAGCGCGAGGTCGGCGTCGGTCGTCAGGTCGGCGACCGGCAGGACGCCGGCACCTGCCCTTAGGTAGATCGCCTGCGCGCCCGCGACCACGACCGCCCCGCTGTGCTCACCGAGCGCCTCCAAGGCGTCGAGTAGGACACGCCGGGCGGCGACGTACTCGGGATCTGGGATGGACTCAGCCACGAGGTTCGTCGAGTGGCATCTGGTCGATCCCGGCGAGCCGCCAGGCCGCTTCGTTTTCGACCATCCATTCGAGCAGCGCCTCGCCCTCGGCCGGCATCCGGCCGTTGCCGGTCAGGCAGTCGACGACGACCTGCGAGGGGGCGGCATAGGTGAGGTGGTCGTGAAAGGAGGTGCGCTCGACGGCGACCGGATCGAAGGGCGAGAGGAGGACGACGTTCGCGCCCTCCTCGCTGGAAAGCAGGCCATGTTCGGCGGCGAGCGCCGCCGGCCGCTCGCAGTAGGCGAGGAGCAGCGCCGGTGCCGCGATCGGCGCCATCATCGCCGCCGCCGCGAAGGAGCCGGTTATCACGATCTCTGGGTCGGCCGGGTCGGGCCTCAGGACTCCCTCGAGCAGGGCTTCGACACCCGAGGGGGCGATCAGGCTGAGGGCCTGGTTGGAGCGGAAGACGTCGTAGGAGCTGGCCCAACGGCGCAGCAGTCCGGCGATGTCCACCGACTCGACCGGCCCGCGGGGGGCCCGCTCGATCAAGGCCTCGCGATCGAGCGTCTCCAGCAGTCGCGAGACGTAGCCCGGCGTCAAGTTCGTCGCCCGGGCCAATTCGCTGACCCCGTAGGGACCGCGAACGTCGACTAGGAACCGGATCAGCCGGCCGGCTTTTGGGCCTCGCAACTGGGCGCGCTGTTGATCGCGCGGCGTCGGGTCGCGCTCGGCTCCCGCGGTCTGCAGGTAGAAGGGAGGATTGTCGATCCGCACCAGCGCGTTGCCGGTCAGGTCGATGTAGCTCAGATCCTCGTTGGCGAGTAGCTCCTGCGTGCGCTTGCTGAGCCACGGGGCGACGACCAGGAGCGGCGTGTAGCCGCCCATGCTGCGTGCCCTGCGGATCTGGGGGGAGAGCAGGCTGAGGACGGTGCGCGGCTCCAGTTTCCGTCTCACCTCGACGACGATCGCGGTGAACGTGCCACTTGGCCCTTTGAGGGTGATTTTCGCGTCGTCGGTCGCAATGCTCAGGTCGAGGGTCTCCCGCGCCGGGGCCTCGATGTCCCAGCCGTTCGGCAGTCGCTCGCGCAGCCAGGCAATTGCCTGTTCCAGGATCAGAGTTTCTTCTTTTAAAGTATTTACGCTCATCGAGAAGTCCAGCTTATCAAGTTAATTTTCCTGTTTCAGCAACTTTACGATTTGCGTAAACACGAAAGGGAGGAAAAACAAAGACTCTCAACAGCCGCATCGCTCGGCTCCCGAGCCAACGGCCGGATGCGTCCGTTCCGCCCCTCACACTCCTCCCATGGCCAGGCAGATCATCGACAGCTCCGATGGGTCCAAATCCGGCGGCTTTCGCTCGTGGTGCTACGAGCTCGGAACCGACCGAGGCTCGCGCGAGCGGACCGAAGTCCGGGTCACCGGGACGGCCCTGGCCTGTCACGACGACACCCTTCCGCCGCAGGTCGCGGCGGCGAAGCAGAGCCTTGGTCGGACGGTCCTCGAGGGACTGCTCGCGTGGTCCCGGCTCCCTCGATTGGTCACGGTCACGAGCGATTGGATCACGCTGCATCACGCGAACGGACACTTCTCGCGAATCGGTCTGCGCCTGCCCGACGAGCCGGCCCGACGCCTCGAGACCCTGACCGAGCGCGCCCGGATCCGATTCACCCTCGGCCAAGGCGTCGAGCAGTTCTACGAACATCGGGGCGACGGCCATTGGGTCCTGCTTTCTTACCAGGCCGCGACTCTCCGAGACGAAGAGCCCCGCACCCTCGCCGACGTCGTCGCGAAGCTGTCGGGCGAGCGGCTGCAGGCGGCCCTCGATGCCGACCCGGAGGGTGCCTCGTTACTCACGCCGACCCAGCTCGACGGATCCGAACGACAGGTCCTCTGGTTCCTGGTCGAAGAATCGATCGAGGACACGATCGAAGACCTCCGAATCCGTCTGACCCAGGGCAGAGAGCACACGTACGATGAGGTCGAGGAGATCCTCGACAGACTCTGGATTCGGGGGTACGTCGAGGAGTTCCGCCCTGGCCATTGGGAGGTAACTCCCACCGCCCTCCACATCAAGAAAAGGCTGCTGGGCGCGGAGCTGACTGCCGCCTGAGGTTCTATTCAAGGTTCTATTCTGAGCGAAACTTGGCCAACTGGGGACACCTCAAACCGCTCTGGAAAGCCAAATCCGCAGGGGGCCTTCCACGCAAGAAGCGGCTCATAACCCGAAGGTCGCGGGTTCGAATCCCGCCCCCGCTATAGGAGAAGGCCCCGGAAATGGGGCCTTTTTCGTGTCTAGGCGCTCGTGGCAAATCCCTGGCGGGTACTAAGCCGGCGCAGAACTTCCCGCCCGCGGTCAATTGCGGCGAGGTCGCCGAGAAGGCCGTCAGCTCGACGCGGTTTACTACGTCCTCGTGATCTCCTATTCCATGAGCCTGTCGGCCGACGGCTACATCGCCGGACCCGACGGAAGCTTCGACTGGGCGGTGCCCAGTCAGGAGTTGCACCGGTTCCACAACGAACGGGCCGCCGCGACCGACGCCCAACTGCTCGGCCGGCGCCTCTACGAGACGATGCTCGTGTGGGACACCGAGGAGTTCTCCGACCCCGTGATGGCGGAGTTCGCCGAGATCTGGCGCCCGCTCGAGAAGATCGTGTTCTCGACCACGGTGACGAGCGTCGAGGGCAGCAACCGCCTGGCCACCGGAACGCTCGAGGAGGAGATCGCCGCGCTCGGGGACCGGAGGATCGCGGTCGGCGGCGCCGGCCTTGCGGCGGAATGCATGCGGCTCGGGCTGATCGACGAGTTCGAGCTGTTCGTCGTCCCGATCGTGGTCGGTGGCGGCATGCCGTACTTCCCGCCGGACGTGCACATCGACCTCGAGCTGGTCGAGACCCGCACGTTCGGCGCGACCGTGCACTTGCACTACCGCCGGCGGGGCTAGAGGGTCAACTAGCCGCAGCACGCGCCGGCCGCGTTGGGGTTCGAGCGCCGCCGGCTGGTCTCGCCCGCGCGACGGGCGCGGCGTTGCTCGGGCAGTATCGCGGGCATGGGGTTCACGCGTGCGGAGTTGGAGGCCTTCCGCGGCCGCGAGGTCGATGATCTCGTGGGGGCGGGACTCAGGCTGCTGTTCGTCGGCATCAACCCGGGCCTGTGGACGGCTGCGGTCAAGACCCACTTCGCGCATCCCACCAATCGCTTCTACCCGGCGCTTGCCGCGGCCGGCATCACCGACTACGAGGTCGATCGGGTCGCCGGGATGACCGATGCCGATCGTGGGCATCTCGTAACGCGGGGCATCGGGATCACCAACCTCGTGCGGCGCGCGACCGCGCGCGCCTCCGAGCTCTCGCGCGAGGAGCTGCGCGAGGGTGGCGAGCGGCTGTTGCGGTTCGTTGCCGCTCACCGCCCCACAGCCGTCGCGATCGCCGGTATCTCCGCCTACCGCGATGCGTTTGGCGAGCGCGGCGCGGCTTTGGGTCGGCAGCCGGACACGCTTGACAGCGCGATCCGCTGGTCCGATGCGGCACTCTGGGTGGTCCCCAACCCGAGCGGGCTCAACGCCCACGAGACCGTCGCGACGCTCGCCGCCGCCTATGCTGCGCCGGCCGCTGAGGCCGGCATCATCGTCCCCGCCACGGTCAAGAGGCCGGAAGGTAGGTGAGGAGGACCACTCCGGAATTGAACCGCTTCACGTCGTCGAGCTTCATCCGGACGGTTCCCCTGTCGCCGAGCACGTGGACGTTCCCCTCGCCCCAGACGAGCGGGTTCAGGTAGACCTCGTATTCGTCGATCAGGCCCTTCTCGGCGAGGGCGTACGCGAACTCGCCGCTCCCGTGCATGAACAGGTCACCGTCGACCTTGTCCTTCAGCTTCGGGATCGAGTCCTCGAGGTCTCCCTCGAGCAGGGTCGCGTTCCACCCGAGATCGCCGGACAGGGTCTTGGACCCGACGTGCTTCGGCATCGGGTTGACCATGTCCGCCCATTCGCCCGACTGGCTCGGCCAATATCCCGCCAACCCCTCGTAGGTCTTGCGGCCCAGCACCAGCCCGCTGGATTTCGCCTGGCGCTCGAACGAATAGTCGCCGTGGTCTCCGTCCGCCTGCACCCACTCGCCGACCGGGTCTATGACACCGTCGACGGTGGCCTGCGTCGTCGCGATCAGCCTTCCCATCTCCATCATCTCCTTCGGTTGCGGGAGCTTCCTCTGGGCCCCACTACCCATGTGACGAACGGGGACGCGCGGATTCGACATTTCGGGACTCATTGAGAGATCGACTGTCGGCAGGCGTCTACAATTTCGTCTGCTGCATATCGAGCGTCGATCGTCGGCTGGGAAGGGGGGACTTAGCCTCGATGCACCGGAACGAGAGAGCGTTTCAGTTGTGGGGTTCTGCCGGGGCGCGCGCCGCTGCGGTGTGTGTGGCCTGCTGCTGGGCCGTTCTCGGCTACTGCCTGCCCGCCCAGGCGGCCGTCATGCGCACGGGCACCCTCCATGCGACCGTGGCCGAGAACCTGAGTACCGGCCAGTCCACGACGCGGTACACCTTGCAGTCCGGGGGAGAGACGACCGTAGTGCGGCCGACCGAGGTGGAGGCGCAGTCGGGGGACCGGGTCGCGGTCACGGGAGCGGTGCGTGACGACCGGCTTGTGGGCACGGTCGAGGCGGTCTCCCCGAGCCCCCAGGCGGCCGTCGCGCCTGGCCCGCGCAAGACCGCCGTCGTCCTTTTCACCCTCCCGGGCGATCCCGCCACGCCCTGGTCCGCGGAAGAAACTCGCTCAAAGGTGTTCACCGGCGCCAACTCCGCCAGCGCCTTCTATGACGAGGAGTCCTACGGCGACGTCTCCCTGACCGGAAAGCTGAACTCGAACGGAGACGTTTTCGGCTGGCTCCACATCAACGCTCCCACCGCCGGCTGTCCATACGGTCAATGGAGACAGGCTGCCGACGACGCCGCGGCGCAGGCCGGGATCGACCTCAGTGGCTACGACCACCTGATCTACATGTTTCCGCGCCAGAACAGCTGCACATGGGAGGGCGTCGAGGGGGTCGCCGCCAACGGGGTGATGCTCAACGGAAACCAAAGCGTGCAGGTGATCGCCCACGAGTTGGGGCACAGCCTCGGCCTCCAGCACGCCGGCAGCTGGACCTGCACGGAAGGCGGCGTCCGGGTCCAGATCAGCGACGAGTGCACGATGACCCAGTACGGAGACCCCTTCGACATCATGGGCAACATCGCCGTCCGGCACAGCAACGGCGAGGGACTGGAGAAGCTCGGCTTCCTCGCCCCCGAGAACGTCAGGACGATCGATACCTCAGGCGTCTACCAGCTGCACTCGGCGCTGCACCCGACGAGCGAGCCGACCGTGCTGCGGATCCGCCGCAAGACGACCTTCCTCGGGGAGACCTCCTACTACTACCTTGAGGTCAGGCAGAGCGGCGGCATCTTCGAGAACGTCAGCGACGCCACCACCAGCGGCGTCTCGATCCGGGTCACGGGAGAGTCCTACACACCGGAGACCCTGCTGATCGACGCCAATCCCGCGACCGCCACTTTCCAGGACGCGCCGCTCGGGGTGGGGCAGACCTTCGAGGGTGGGCCGGTGCGCGTCACGACTCAGTCGGCGGGTGGAGGGAACGCGACGGTTTCGGTCACGCTCGACGAAGCGCCGCCCACCGCACCCACCGCCCTGACCGCGACCGCCGCCTCCGGTGTGGTGAACCTGCAATGGCATGCGAGCGCCGACAACTTCGGGGTCGACCGCTACGTCGTCCTGCGCGACGGCAGCGAGATCGGGTACCCCACGGGCACGCAATTCAGCGACTCCGACGCCACCGTCGGCACCCACACCTACCGCGTCATCGCCGAGGACGAAGTCGGCAACCGCAGCGCGCCCTCGGGGCCCGCGACGGCGACCGTCGAGCGCGACGAAGAGCCGCCGACCGCGCCGACCGACCTCACCGCGACCCCGGAAGTGGACGGGGTTTGGCTCGAATGGAAAGCGAGCACCGACGACTTCGCCGTCGAACGCTACGTCGTCTTCCGCGATGGCTCCGAGATCGCGTCCACCACGCATAACGAATTCCTCGACTCTGCCCCCGCCGCCGGAGAGCACACCTACCTCGTCTACGCCGAAGACCGGGCGGGGAACAAAGGCGATGCCTCCGAGCCCGCGACCGCAACGCTCGCGCCGAGGGAGGGCCCTTACTGCGAAAGCGGCACCTGCACGGTCAGCTTCTGGCACACGGGCGCCCCGTCCACGTGGATCGTGCCACCCGGCGTCGTCAAAGCCAAATTCACCGTCGAAGGTGCCGAGGGCGGTGGTGAGATCCCCGCCGCTCGTTCCCAGGGGGGTCGGGCGGTGGCGACGCTCCCCTCGCTGAGTCCCGGGGAGCAGTTCGCTTTGATTGTCGGCGGGGCCGGCATGACCGAGGGCGCGGGAGGCTCCGGCGGCGCCGGTGGCTTCGGCGGGGGAGGGGCCGGGACTTTGGGCGCGGGCGGGCGGCGGCTACAGCTCGGTGAGCCGCGGCCCGACTTTGACGCTGCTCGCCGGAGGCGGTGGTGGCGCCGGTCTGGCCGGATTCAACGCCGCCACCGGGGAGGACCCCGGCGGGGGAAGCGGCGGCAGCGGCGGGGAGGGCGATTCCGGTTCGCCTGGCGTCGCCACGCTCTCACAGGAAGCGACCTTGGGCGGAGGCGGAGGCGGCGGCGGGTCGGGAGGCACCGGCGGCACGGTGACCGGAACCAGCGCCTGTCCGGAGACCATCACCAGCGGCGCTTCCGGCGCGGCGGGCAGCAGCCTCACGGGCGGCGGAGGCGCCCTGGGCGCGGGTGGCGGTGGAGGAGGCGGCTACCTCGGCGGCGGCCAGGGCGGCGGTGGGGCCTTCGACCTGTGCGGGGGCGAGGCGGGCGCCGGAGGCGGTGGTGGTGGCTCCAGCTTTGCCGCGAACGGGATCTCGGCCACCTTTACGCCGGGATTCCGGCGCGGTTTCGGCCGGGTAAAGATCGCCTACACGAGCCCGGTCACCGCGACCGAACGCAATTACACAACGCCGCCCGGCCAGGCGTTGGTCGTGCCCGCCGTCGAGGGCGCGCTGTCGGGAGCCTCGGGGCCCGAGGGCCTGCCGCTCAAACTCAGCCTGGTCGCCCAGCCGTTCTTCGGTTCGGTCGAGTTGGCGAGCGACGGCTCGTTCACCTACATGCCCCCGCCCGGCCACCTCGGCGGCGCCTTCTTCGACTTCAAGGTGGCGGACCCCACCGGCAACTACGCGATCGGCCGCGCTTACATCGAGATCGCCGCCCCGCCTTCGGCGTCGATCTCGGCCCCGGCAACCGGCGGCTCATATGTGGTCGGGAAATCGGTGCCGACGACCTTCGCCTGCACCGAGGGGGAAGGTGGGACCGGCCTGGATTCCTGCGATGACTCGAACGGCAAGAAAACGGCCAGCGGCGGCACCGGCCACATCGATACCTCGACGGAGGGGAACCACACCTACACGGTGACCGCGGTCTCGAGCGACGGCCTGACGCACGTCGATTCGATCGAGTACACGGTCGAACCGGCGCCGAAACCGCCCGAAGAAGAACCCCAAAAACCGCCCGAGGAGCCCAAGCAGCCGGAGGAACCCCCCAAAAAGCCGCCCGAGCCCCCTGGCAAACCGCCTCGCAAGGTCGAGCTCTCGCTCAGCGTCGACGAGAACTCGCTGCTCGATCTGCTTCGGACCGGGAAGCTCCTCGTCGCGACGAGGGCCAGCGAGGCGACGAACGTGGCCCTGGTCGGCAGGGCGAAGCTCAGGGTGCGCGTCCGCCGCGACGTGCAGACGAAGCTCGTCGCGGTGTTCGCCAGGAAGACGGTGACCTTCGCCGGGCCGGGCCAGAGGGAGGTCACGCTCGTCCTGTCGCGTGAGGGGCGCCAGGCGCTTCGGCGCCTATCCACGGTAAGGCTGACGATCGACGGCAGTGCGACCGGCGAGGCCGGTGAGGCGGCAGGCAACACGGTCGCGGTGACCCTGACACGGTGAGCCCCCATCACCTGCATCGATTTGGCGACCAACGATCTGCAGAGACTGTGAGCTAGGTGTACAACGCCTCGATCTCCACCGCGTACTTCTCGGCGATCGGCCGCCGTTTCAGCTTCATCGTCGGGGTCAGCTCCTCGCCGCCGGGGGTCCACTCCTCCTCCACCAGCTTGTGGCGCTTGATCTGCTCGACCCGTGAGAGGCGCTCGTTGGCGGCCGCCACCGCCTGCTCGATCTCGGCCGCGACCTGCGAGTCGCCGGGAGCGAGCCCCCGCGCCGCCAGTGTTTCGTGGTCGAGTGCGACCAGCGCCACGTTGTAGGGGCGGCGGTCGCCGATCGCGACCGCCTGGGCGATCAGCGGCGTCGCCGTCTTCAGCTTCGCCTCGATGTTCGCCGGCGACATGTTCTTGCCCGCCGCGTTGATGATCAGCTCCTTCTTGCGGTCGACGATCTTCAGGTAGCCCTCCTCGTCGAACTCGCCGATGTCGCCGCTCAGCAGCCAGCCGTCCTCGGTCAGCGCCTCCGCCGTGCGCTCGGGCATGTTGCGGTAGCCCTTCATCACGATCGGTCCCCTCACCATCACCTCGCCGTCCTCGGCCAGCTTCACCTCGACGCCGGGCAGCGGTGGCCCTACCGTCCCCACTCGGATGCGGCCGGGTGGGTTCAGCGTCGCGGTCGCGGTCAACTCCGACATCCCCCACAGCTCGCAGATCTCAATCCCGATCGCGAGGAAAAACTCGATCACCTCGGGCGGGGTGGGGGCGGCGCTGACGGCAAAGAACTCGACCTCGTCGAGGCCGAGCATGGCGCGGATCTTCGCGAAGACGCGCTCGTCGGCCTCTTCCCATTCGGCCTGAAGCCCGGCGGGAACCTCGCCCTCCACGTAGGCGTCTACCCGGCGCCGGCCGATCTCCATCGCCCACTCGGTGGCCGCGCGTTTCTCCGCGTCCGTCTCGACGGTCATCCCGATCTCCAGCGCCGCCTTCAGTTTTTCGAAGACGCGCGGCACTCCGGCCCACACGGTCGGCCTCACCTCGATCGAGTAGGCGATCATCTGGCGGACGTCGGGACAGCAGTAGGAGCAGCCGCCGTAGACCATCTGTGCGTACAGGCAGGAGTAGCGGTCGGCGACGTGGGCGCTCGGCAGGTAGGAGATCTGGCGCAGCTCCGGCGTCGGCGTAAAGACCTCGTTCGTCGCCCGCCAGCCACTCATGATGTTGTCGTGGGTGAGCTGCACGCCCTTCGGCGCACCGGTCGTTCCCGAGGTGTAGATCAGGCAGAGAACGTCGTCGGGCTCGACCGCCCGCCAGACGGCCTCGAAGTCGAAGCCGGGCTCGCCCATCCCCTCCAGCTCCTCGATCGAGATCGTGCCCGCCGGCGCCTCGCCGCCGATCACGACGACGTGCTCGAGGGTGTCGACCCGCTCGCGCGCTTCCAGCACCCGGTCCAAGAACTGCGGCTCGGTGACGATGACCCGATTGGCCGCGTCGGCGACGACATACTCGATCTGCTCCGGCGAGGAGGTGTTGTAGACGGAGAAGCAGGTCGCGCCGAGATGCATCGCGGCGCAGTCGGTGAGGAAGAACCCGGGGCGGTTGACCAGCATGAAGCCGACCGTGTCCCCCCGCTGCACCCCCAGGGCCGCGAGCCCAGCGGCGCGTCGCCGCACGGTCGCCGCGTACTCCGCGAAGCTCGCCTCGAAGTCGCTGTCCTTCATCCGCAGCGCCGGCGTCTCCGCCCACTCCGCGGCGGTCGCCTGGAACGCCTCGCACAACGTCGCGGCGGAAAGCGCCTTCGGCCCAGTGCTCGCTGCAGGGCTCGCGGTGTTCACTGGCTTCACTGAAATCTCCCCTCGCTGGTTGACCCGACCACATGGTTTCCGATCAAGGCAGCTTGCGCAAGGGTTGGAGTGCCTACATTCGCCAGGCTCGAGGCTGGACGGTCATGGTGCCCCGAGCCTGGATCCGCCACTCCTCCTTGCATCATGGGGCCACCCTGAGATTGGCCGGGAGCAAAGTTCAGGGTGATGCCCTGATGCGAAGGGGTCGTCGGGTGGCGACGATCGGTGCATGAAGAATGCAACTGCCAAGCAGCGCCACTCCCGCCCCGGTCAGATTGCCTTTCAGCTCGCGGAAACGATGGCGGCCGTCTCACAGATGGCTTTGCTCTGCCCGCATGGCATGGACGTCTGGATGCGGCGGGAACTCGACGATTCCGATTGCAACCGGCCCAGGCCCGGGCGGCGGCGGTGAGCGTTGCGGACGCCATCCGGGCCGAGCTGGACGCGCTCGACGCCGCCGACGTCAGCCCGTTCGACGTTCATTCCCACACCGGGGTCGACGTTGACGGCAGCGCCCGCTCGGCCGAGGAGCACGTACGCGAGCTGGAGCGAATCGGCGGACGCTCGGTGATCTTCCCGCTTTGCGTGAACACCGGCTATGGCGCCGAGAACCGGCGCGTCATCGAGGAGTGCCGCCGCCATCCCGAGCGACTCGTCCCCTTCGCCCGCCTCGACCCGAAGCTGAGCGGGGCGCCCGCGGCGGCCGCGGCGCTCGGGTCCGGCGCCCGCGGCATCAAGCTGCACCCGCGGGCCGAGGACTTCCGCCTCGACCATCCCAACGTCGAGGCGATCTTCGGCGTTGCTGCCCAGATGCGGGCACCGGTATTGATCCATGCTGGCTCTGGGGTCGGTTCGTTCGGCGGCATGCTCGTCGAGCTGGCCGAGCGCCATCGCGAGTGCCCGATCGTGCTCGCGCACGCCGGCATCTCCGATCTCGCCTGGCTCGCCCCGGTTGTGCCCGAGCATCCCAACCTCTTCTTCGACACCGCGTGGATCGTCCCAGCCGATCTGCTGGCGTTGTTCGCGCTGGTGCCGCCGGGGCGGATTCTCTACGGCAGCGACGCTCCTTATATGGACGTCGAGCTGCTGCTGGCGATCACGCTGCGCTGCGCCCGCTATTCCGGCCTCGCCGAGGACGCCGTTGCCCTAGTCATGGGAGGGCAGCTCGCGATGCTGCTCGCCGGAGAGGAGCCGATCGACGCCGGCCCCGCGCCAGGCGCGCCTGCGACCGCGCTCTCTCCCGGCCAGAGCAGGCTCGTCTCGCTCCTCTCCGGGGCCGGTGGCTGCATGTTCGGTGGTGGGGACCCGACGCAGTTGCTGGAGCTGGCGCTGCTTGCCGTGACCGACGATTCGAGCGGCGCCAGCAGCTCGCCCTTGGTCGTCGAGTTGATCGAGGAAGCGCGCCGTCCCTCCCCGGAGGCAATTCGCGCGATCGTCCTCGCTCTGACGATGGCGATGACTCCCGGGGTGAGGCGAGAGGTGTTGGTTTCCTAGGTCCTCGCAGCGGCGCGTAGGATCGGCACCACGGTGAGTGCGCCGACGACTGGACTGCTGGAGCGAGATGCGGAGCTGGCCGCGATCGACTCCACCTTGCGCGCCGCCGTCGCGGGCGAAGGGGGGCTGCTGCTCATCGAAGGCGAAGCTGGGGTGGGTAAGACGGCCCTCCTCGAGGAGGGGCTCGGTCGAGCCGAGGGGCTCGGCATCAAGGTGCTCAGGGCCCGCGGTGGAGAGTATGAGCGCGAGTTCCCCTACGGGGTTGTGCGCCAGCTCTTCGAGCCCGCGCTCGACCGCGACGAAGGCCGCGTCCGGCTGACCGGGAGCGCCGCGATGGCTGCTCCCGCCTTTGAGGGGGTCGGTGCCGAGGATGCCTTCAGCGTCCAGCACGGCCTCTACTGGCTGGTGTCGGGAATGGCCGAGGCAGAGCCGCTCTTGATCGCCGTCGACGACGCCCAGTGGGCAGACGCCGCTTCGCTGCAGGCGCTCCTCTACCTCGGCCGGCGGCTGGATGACTTGCGGGCCGGCTTGGCTCTGACCGTGAGAACCGGCGCGGCCGAGGAGTCGCTGGGGGCGATCGGTGGATTGCGGAGCGAGCCCGATGCCCGGTTGGTGAGGCCGACGCCACTCAGCGTTCCCGCGGTTACGGCGCTCGCCACGGAGGAGGCAGGGCGAACCCCGAGTAACGGCTTCGCCGAGGCCTGTCGCGAGGCCACCGGTGGCAACCCGTTTCTGCTCGCGGAGCTGTTCAGGGCGCTGGCGGACGAGAAGGTCAACTTCGAGGAGGAGAGCCCCGAGCGCCTGGCGCATCTCGCGGCCCGGGGGGCCTCGACCGCGATCCTGGGTCGCCTCGCCCGTCTCGGCGAGACCGAGACGGAGGTGGCCAGGGCAGTGGCCATTCTCGAGCCGAGGGCGGAGGCGCGCCTCGTTGCGCAGATCAGCGGTCACGCGGCCGGTCGGGTCGCCGAGGCGGGGGCGAATCTGGCCACGGCTTCGCTGTTCTCCGACGGGCCACTGCTGGCGTTTGCCCATCCGCTCGTCCGCGAGGCGGTGCTGACTGACATGGGTGAGCGGACGCGCAGGGCGGCCCACGTGCAGGCGGCCCGGCTCCTCGACGCCGACGGAGCCGACCTCGACACGATCGCCGCTCACCTTCTACTGGCCGAGCCGATGGGGGACGAGTGGGTTCTCGGCAGGCTGCGCGAGGCCGCCGCGTCGGCGATCGGCCGAGGGGCGCCCGATACCGCGATCGGTTATCTGCGGCGAGCGCTCGAGGAGCCCCCGGCGCCGGCCGAGCGCGTAGTCGTCAAGCGAGATCTCGGCCTCGCACTCCTCCGTCGCGACGATGAGGAGGGGATCGAGGTCCTGCGCGAGGTCCACGCGCAGGCGAGGACGAGCAAGGAACGGGCGGCGGTGGCTGCGGTCCTCTCCAACTCGCTGATGTTCCGCGCCCGGCACGCGGAGGCGGAAGCGATTCTCCACGGCGCCCTCGATGAGAACCCCGGCCGCACCGATCTGCTCGGCGTCAACCTCCACCTCCATCTCCTGCTTGCGACCATTGGCGGGTTCGAGCAGCTGCCGGCGCGCTACCTGCCGGGCCCCGACGACGAGGTTCCAATCGACCTGGTCGAGGGGCGCGCGATCCTGAGCCAGGCCGCCCTTCTGTTCGCGTTGGGCGCGGGGCCGATGGCAGCTGTTCCAACCCTGATCGAGCGGCTCGGCGTCGATGCCGCCCGTGAGAAGGCGGACGCACGGGCTGGCTACCCGGGGACCACTCATTTCCTCGCCCTTGCCCTCGCCGACCGTGGCGACGAGGTGCTCGATCGCTTTCCGAATCTGCTGGCGGGTGCCGAAATGCGGGGAACGCTCTCGGGCGTCACCGGTGTGCACGGCTCCCGCGCCTACTGCCACTATCTGGATGGGGAGCTCTCCGAGGCACAGGTCGACGCGGAAACCGCGATCCGCGTCTCGATCGAGTCCGGCTTCAAAACGCCGCTGATGAGCTGGCTGGGGGCGGCGGCACTGGCGATGACGGATCGAGGTGAGGCCGAGGCCGCGATCGCACTGGTCGATCGCCACAGCGCCGAGATGGGCGTGCCCCCGGGGATTCCCGGCGCGGTGGCGCTGATCGGTCGCGGGCGGGCTCGACAGGCGCTGTCGCTCCATGCCGAGGCATGCGAGGACTTTCGGGCGGCCGCAGCCCGTCTCGATTGGATCCCCTGGGCTAACCCTGAGGGCATCGGCTGGCGTCCCGGGTTGGCCCTCTCGCTGGCGGCGCTCGGCGAGGACGAGGAGGCCGGGCGGCTGGCGGCCGAGTGCGTAGGGCTTGCCGAGAAGGCGGGGGGGCAGCGAGGTGTCGGAATCGCTCTCCGCGTCAAAGGCCTGATCGCCGGTGGGGAGGAGGGCGTCGAGGCTCTGCGCCGCTCAGTCGAGCTGCTCGCCGACACCCGGGCGCGGCTTCAGCATGCTGAGTCTCTGGTCGAGCTCGGGGCCGCCCTGCGGCGCGCCAACTGTCGCAAGGAGGCTCGTGGACCGCTGGCGGAGGGACTCGAGATTGCCCACGGTTGCGGCGCGGCGCCTCTGGAGGAACGTGTCAGGACCGAGCTCGCCGCAGCGGGGGCACGGCCCCGCAGCGTGGTGCGCTCTGGCATCGAGGCACTTACCCCCAGCGAGCTGAGGGTTGCCCGAATGGCCGCCGCTGACAAGACGAACCGCGAGATCGCCCAGATTCTCGTGGTCAGCGCCAAGACGGTGGAGACCCATTTGCGCCACGCCTTCCAGAAGCTCGACATCGCGCGGCGTACTGAGCTGCCGGCCGCGTTGGGCGACGATGCGCCAGCGCTACCCGAATGAGGCGCCCGACTGAGGTTCCTTCAGTACCGTGCCCCTCCCGGTGAAGGCGCGCTCGCGTTGCCGGTCGTTTGGGCTACTCAAGGGATCGCCGCGAAAACGGCGGCAAAGTTTAGCCCCGGAGCGGAACTGAAGAAGGCCGTCAACGGCTGACCGTGTTCATCGGGGAGGCGGCGGGCAGCCGCCTCTCAAGGGTCCGGCTCAGCCCGCGCCGACCGGAGCCGGCCGAGATTCACGCCGCTGTTACAAAACATAGATTTGTGTCGTGAGTACGACTGACTTCGCGCAGGTGGCGGCCGAACCGGGCGGCGATTTTCGTTTTGCCTACTGGCCGCAGGTGCGGCGCGGGGCGCTGGCGCTGTACTTCGTCGCCCTGATCGCCTGGAGCGCCGCCTACGGAGTCCCGGTCCAGCGCGAGCTGGTGATCGCCTGGGTCTGCGGGGCGCTGGCCTGCAACTCGATCGGCCGGCACCCGCGGGAGGTCTTCCAGCTCGTCGTCGACTGGCTGCCGATCGTGCTGGTGCTCGGCGCCTACGACTTCACCCGCGGCGCGGCGGACACGCTGGGGATCGGGGTCCATGCGCACCCGATGATCGACTTCGATCGCTTCCTCTTCTTCGGCGAGACGCCGACCGAGTGGCTGCAGGCGCGGCTCTACGACCCCGGCGTCGTCAACTGGTGGGACGTCGCCTTCACGCTCGTCTACACCTCCTACTTCATCGTCCCCTTCGCGGTCGCCGGCGTGCTCTGGATCCGCGACCGGCTTGCCTTCCTGCGCTTCACCAGGCGCCTGGTCTCGCTCGCGCTCGCCGGCCTCGCCACCTACATCCTCTTCCCGGCGGCGCCGCCCTGGATGGCGGGGGAAATGGGCTTTCTCCACGGCGTCCACCGCACCACCTCGGAGGGCTGGGGGGTGCTGGGGGTCGGTACCGCCGGGCTCTTCTCCGAGGGCCAGGCGGGTGTCAACCTGGTCGCCGCCGTCCCCTCGCTGCACTCGGCCTTCGCGGCACTGGTGGCGATGTTCCTCTGGGGCCGCGTCCGCCCCCACCTGCGGCCGTTGCTGGCGTTCTACCCGCTGGCGATGGGGCTGACGCTGATGGCGACCGGCGAGCACTACTTCTTCGACGTGCTGCTCGGCTGGCTCTACGCCGGCGCGACGATGGCGGCCTGGGGCCGGTGGGAGCGGCGGCGCGCGAAACAGCCCCTGAAACGCGAGTGGGACCACGCGTCCGCGCAGTCCCTTGTCTTCAGCACGGACGAAATCGCCCGTTAAAGCGTCCAACGCCGTTCAGTATGGCAGGGACCCGCCTCGGCGGGTCGAAGCAGGGCGCATGAACAGAAAGCTCGACGTCGGCGCCACCATCAGTGAGGTCTTCTCCATCTACCGCGCTCAGGCGGGTGTGCTGCTGCCGATCGCCTTCTGGCTCTTCCTGGTCGTGGCGATCGTCAACGCGCTGTCCGGCTCCAGCCTGCTCCTGCTCCTGGTTGCATCGGTGGTCGGGATAGTCGCCGGCACCCTCTATCAGGGCGTGGTCGTGAACCTGGCCCGCGACGTCCAGGACGGGCGGCGCGACTCCTCCGCGGGGGACCTGGTCCGCTCGGCCATGCCCTTCGTGCTGCCGCTCTTCGGGGCGGGCCTCCTGGCCGGCATCGGCATCGGCATCGGCCTGATCCTGATCATCGTCCCCGGCCTGATCCTGGCGACGATCTGGGCCGTGATCGCGCCGGTCATCGTGCTCGAGGGCTCTGGTGTGATGAACGCCTTCGGCCGCTCCCGCCAGCTCGTGCGCGGCAACGGCTGGCCGGTCTTCGGGGCGATCCTGATCGCCTACGTGATCGTCATCGTCGCCAGCATCGTCTTCGGCGCGATCGGCGCCAGCATCGCCGACGGGGTCCTGGTCCGGGTCGTCTTCAGAGCTCTGGCCTCGACGATCACGGCGCCGGTCAGCGCCCTCGTCGCCGCCGTCCTCTACTTCCGCCTGCGGGCGATCGAGGGGCCGGGGGAGCCGGCACCCGCCGGGCCGGCCGCCGCGACGCCACCGCCACCTCCTCCTGCGCCGCCGGCACCGCCCGCCGTATAGACCGGCACCTAGCGGTGCTCGAGCAGGCCGGCGACCGCCAGGGCGAGGCGCTCGCCGCGGCGGGTCAGCGTGTACTCGGCGTGGGGCGGGCGGCCGGAGACCAGCTGCCGCTCGACGATCCCGGCCGCCTCGAGCTGCTCGAGGCGCTCCGAGAGCGTCGTCGGTGAGACGCCGGGGAGGGACTGGCGGAACTCGTTGAAGCGGACGGCGCCGCTGGAGCAGGCGTAGATCGTCGCCATCGTCCAGCGACGCTCGAGCAGGCCGGCCGCCGCCCGCAGCTCGGCCGGGACCGGCGTGCAGCTACGACATCGCGGTGACACTCGAGCCTTTCTCGGCGGGCTCGAGGGCCCGCTCGAGCACCTCGCCGATGCTCATCACCGGGTGGAAGGTCATCTGCTCACGCACCTCCTCCGGAACCTCGTCGAGGTCGCCGCGGTTGCGCTCGGGCAGGATCACCTCGGTCAGCCCGGCCGCGTGGGCGGCGAGCACCTTCTGCTTGAGCCCGCCGATCGGCAGCACCCGGCCCTGCAGGGTTACCTCGCCGGTCATCCCGACCGTGTGCTTGACCGGCCGCCCGGAGAGCAGCGAGACCAGGGCGGTCGTCATCGCCGTGCCGGCGCTGGGGCCGTCCTTGGGGATCGCTCCGGCCGGGACGTGGAGGTGGAACTCGCGCTGGAACCCGCTCGGGTCCAGCCCCAGCTCCTCGCTGTGGGAGCGCACGTAGGAGAGGGCGATCCGCGCCGACTCCTTCATCACGTCGCCCAGCTGCCCGGTCAGGACCAGGCCCTTGTCGCCCTCCATCGCCGTCGCCTCGATGAAGAGGACGTCACCACCCGCGCCGGTTACGGCCAGGCCGGTGGAGACGCCGGGGATCGCCGTGCGCTCGACCGACTCCTGGAAGAAGCGCTGGCGCCCGAGGGCGTCGTGGACCGCGCCGGCGTCGATCGCGATCGGCCGCTCGCTCTCGCCGGAGGCGATCTTGGTCGCCGCGCCGCGCAGCAGCTTGCCGAGCTCACGCTCGAGCTGGCGGACGCCGGCCTCGCGGGTGTACTCGGCGATGACGCTGTGCAGGATCGCGTCGCTGACCTCGACCTCGCCGGCCTCGAGCCCGTTGCGCTTCAGCTGCCGGGGCAGCAGGTAGCCGCGGGCGATCGCACTCTTCTCGGCGGTTGTGTAGCCGTCGAAGGCGATGATCTCCATGCGGTCCAGCAGCGGCGCCGGGATCGTGTCAGTGAGGTTGGCGGTGGCGAGGAAGACGACCTCGGAGAGGTCGACCTCGACGTCGAGGTAGTGGTCCCGGAACGAGTGGTTCTGAGCCGGGTCGAGCACCTCCAGCAAGGCCGCCGAGGGGTCGCCGCGCCAGTCGGAGCCGACCTTGTCGACCTCGTCGAGCAGGATCACCGGGTTCATCGTCTTGGCGTCGCGCAGGGCGCGGACGATCCGGCCCGGCAGGGCGCCGATGTAGGTGCGGCGGTGGCCGCGGATCTCGGCCTCGTCGTGCAGGCCGCCGAGGGAGATGCGGACGAACTCGCGCCCGAGGGCTCGGGCGATCGACTCGCCGATCGAGGTCTTGCCGGTGCCGGGAGGGCCGACCAGGGTCAGGATCGCGCCGTTGGCGCGGCTGTCCTCGTCGACGCCGCGCTCCTCGCGCAGCTTGCGGACGGCGATGAACTCGGTTATCCGCCGCTTGACGTCGTCGAGGCCGGCGTGGTCGGCGTCGAGCACCTCGCGCGTGTGCACCGGGTCGAGCCGCTCCTCGGAGCGTTTCGCCCACGGCACCGCGATCAGCCAGTCGAGGTAGGTGCGGATCATCGAGGACTCGGGCGACTGCTCGCCCTGGCGCTCGAGCCGGCGCAGCTCCTTCTCGGCCTGCTCGGCGACCTCCGCCGGCATCCCGGCCTCGGCGATCTTGCGCTCGTACTCCTCGATCAGGCTGCCCTCGTCCTCGCCCAGCTCTTTGCGGATCGACTCCATCTGTTTGCGCAGGAAGTAGTCGCGCTGCTGCCTCTGGGCGCCGGACTCGACGTCATCGCGGATGCGGCTGCGGACCTGCAGCTCGGCGAGGCGCTCGCGCTGCAGCTCGACGGCGACGCGGAGGCGCTCGCTGACGTCGAGGGTGTCGAGCAGGCGCAGCTTCTGCTCGGCGGAGAATTCCGGGCTGAGCCCGGCCGTGTCGGCGAGCGCGCCCGGCTCCTGGACCGAGCGCAGGAAGGCGGAGATGCTGCCGTCGTCGCCGCGCAGCTCGAGGATCTCCTCGACCACGGCGCGGTACTCGCGGGCCAGCTCGCGGGTGGGCTCGTCGTCGGGGTGGCCGTCGTGGAGCTCCTGGACGTCGATCCGCAGCGAGTCGGGGTCGTCCTCGCCGGCGACGGCGGCACCAGCGAGGCCGCGGTGTAGGCCGAGCACGGTCGCGACCGGGTTGCCGCGGCGCGAGAGGCCGCTCTCGATCACCTCGGCGACGACGCCGACGCGGGCGAACTCGCCGTCGCTGCGGGGAAGCAGGAAGACGCGATCCTCGCCGCCGACGTCGATCGGCAGCGTGGCGGTGACGGTGGGGAAGACGATTGCCTCGTCGAGCGGGATCAGGAGATAGGCCATGACCAAGTCCACTTTCTGTAGTTAGTCTGAAATCAGGATAGCGCAGTGAAGATGCGGGCTTGAACCGGCGCGACCGCTACGGTTGTCGCCATGGACTCAGAGCGAGGCAAACAGCTATTGGCAGATGAGCGGCAGCGGATCGAGGGGGAGATGGCCGCCCTCGCGGGTGAAGGCACGGAAGAGGGCGACGCTCGCAAGGAGCCCGGCGACGTCGACTCCGAGGGCCTCTACCAGGACGAGTTCGACGCCGGCCGCAGTCAGACCCTGAAAGACCGCCTGGCCGCGGTCGAGCGCGCTGAAGAGCGCCTCGCCGCCGGCACCTACGGGCTCTCGACGCGGAGCGGCGAGCCGATCCCCGACGAGCGCCTCGAGGCCAACCCGACCGCCGAGCTGACCGTCGCCGAGCAGGATCCCAGCCGCGCCGAGTAGTTCCGGGGACGTATGTCAAAGCTGCGTTGCCAGATCTCGATCTCGCTGGACGGCTTCACCGCCGGTCCCAACCAGAGCGAGCAGAACCCGCTCGGCGAGGGCGGCATGGGACTGCACGAGTGGGTCTTCAAGCTCGACGCCTGGCGCCAGTCGCATGGCAAAGAGGGCGGCGAGACCAACCCCAGCAGCCAGGTCGTCGAAGAGGTGGTCGCCAACGTCGGCGCCAGCATCATGGGCCGCAACATGTTCGGCGGCGGCCCCGGGCCCTGGGGCGAGCCGGCCTGGAGCGGCTGGTGGGGCGAGGAACCGCCCTTCCACACGCCGGTCTTCGTCCTCACCCATTACCGGCGCGAGCCGCTGCAGATGCAGGGGGGCACCACCTTCGCCTTCGTCAGCGACGGGATCGAGTCCGCGCTGGACCAGGCCAGGCGGGCAGCCGGCGGCAAGGACGTCTCGCTCGGCGGCGGCGCCGACGCGGTTCGGCGGTACCTGGCCGCCGGCCTGCTCGATGAGCTGCAGCTGAACGTCGTGCCGGTGCTGCTAGGCGGCGGCACCCGCCTGTTCGACAACCTCGACGGCGCCGGGCTCGAGCTCGAGCCCATGCGGGCGATCGAAGCGCCCGGTGTCACCCACGTCAAGTACCGCGTCTCCAGCCGCTGCGCGGCGAATCCCAAAGACACGATCGGAGCCCCATGAACAACAAGCCCCGCAGTGCCCACGAGGCCGCGATGCTCTACGGCAACCGCTTCCTCACCGAAGACGCTCCCGACGGCGACTTCCCGGCCGGCGGCATGTCCTCCCTCGACGCGATGCGCCTCGTCGACGAGGAATTGGCGCTGGAGGGGGACCCACAGCGCAACCTGGCGACCTTCGTGACCACCTGGATGGAGCCCGAGGCGCAGAAGATAATCGCCGAGAACCTCTACCGGAACTTCATCGACCACGCCGAGTACCCGATCTCGGCCGAGGTCGAGCAGCGCTGCATCCGCATGCTCGCCGACCTCTATCACGCTCCCGGCGAGACGACCGGCGCGCGCACGCAGGGGTCCTCGGAGGCGATCATGCTCGGCGCCCTCTCCCTGAAGTGGAAGTGGAAGCAGCGCCGCGAAGCCGCCTCGCTGCCGGTCGACAAGCCGAACCTGATCTTCGGCGGCGACGTGCACGTGGTCTGGGAGAAGTTCTGCCGTTACTTCGACGTCGAGCCGCGGATCGTGCCGCTGCAGGAAGGCAAGTACGTGATCGGGCCCGACGACGTCGAGCCGCTGATCGACGAGAACACGATCGGAGTCGCCGCCGTGCTCGGCACCACCTTTACCGGCCACGCCGATGACATCGTCGGCATCAACAAGCTCCTCGTCGATCTCAAGAAGGAGCGGGAAATCGACATCCCGCTGCACATCGACGGTGCCAGCGGCGGCTTCGTCTGGCCCTTCCTCTACCCCGACTCGGAGTGGGACTTCCGGCTCGAGCAGGTGCGCTCGATCAACGTCTCCGGGCACAAGTTCGGGCTCGTCTACCCGGGGGTCGGCTGGCTCGTCTTCCGCGAGAAATCGGACCTCGCGGAGGACCTCGTCTTCTACGAGAACTATCTGGGCAAGACCGACGCGACCTTCACCCTCAACTTCTCGACCGGTGCCTCGATGGTGCTCGCCCAGTACTACAACTTCGTCCGCTACGGGCGCGAGGGCTACACGTACATCATGAAAGCGATGGAGCAGAACGCGCGGACCCTGGCCGAGAAGCTCAAGGCGACCGGGGACTTCGAGCTGATCGGCGACGGCGAGGAGCAGCTGCCGCTGGTCGCCTTCAAGCTCGCCGGCGAAAAGAGCTACGACGAGTTCGACCTCTCCTGGCAGCTCTCGGCCGAGCGCGGCTGGATGCTCCCCGCCTACACGATGCCCCCCAACGCCGAAGACGTGAGGGTGCTGCGGGCGCTGGTCAAGCAGACGCTCAGCCGCGAGCAGATCGACCGCCTCGCCGAGGACATCCAGCAGGCCTGCGCGACGCTGGAGAAGAAGGGCGGCGCCCACGCCTCCGAGCGCAAGCAGATGAAGCGCAGCCCCGGCTACTGAGCCCGGGACGGCCACCAGATGCGCTCGCCGAGTCGGTAGGTGATCGCCGGGATCAGCAGGGCGCGGACGATGAAGGTGTCGAGGAGGACGCCGATCGCGACCGTCGCGCCGATCTGGACCAGCTCCTCGAGCGGCAGCAGGGTCAGGGTCGCGAAGGTCCCGGCGAGGATCAGCCCGGCCCCGGTGACGACGCCGCCGGTGTTGACGAGGGCGACCATCGTCCCCTCCCTGGTGCCCCGGCTGGCGGACTCCTCGCGCGCCCGCGCCATCAGGAAGATGTTGTAGTCGACCCCGAGGGCGACCAGGAATAAGAAGGAGAGCAGGACGAGGTTGAAGGCGATGCCTTCGCTGCCGAGCTCCGAGAAGGCGAATGTGCAGAGGCCGAGGGTCGCTGCGAAGGAGGCGACGACAGTGAGGATCAGATAGGCGGGGGCGACCAGGGCGCGCAGGACCAGGGCCAGGATCAGGCCGACGACGAGCAGGACCAGCGGGACGATCAGCTTGGTGTCGTGGGCGTTGGTCTGCTCGATGTCGTAATTCTCGGCCGGGATGCCACCGAGCAGGGCGCTGGGGGCGATCGCGTGGAGCCGTTCGCGGATGCCCTCGACCGCGGTGGCGGCCTGGCCCGAGTAGGGGTTGCCGCGGAGGATCACCACGACCACGGTCTCGTTGGTGCCGCCGGTCGGTGGCACCGGCACGGCGAGCTTGACCGAGCCGAGCTTCTTCATCCCCTCCACCACCGGGCCGACGTCCTTGGCTTCGACGACGGCGGTCAGCGGCGAGCCGATCCCGGGCGGGAAGTGTTCGTTCAGGACCGCGGTGCCGCGGCTGGAGTTGGTCGGGCGGGTCTCGCCCTGGCCGAACCCGATCGTGCCGTGGTGGGTGAAGTTGCCGAGCGCGAGCACGATCAGGCCGGCGAAGACGGCGAGGACGATCAGGCGCGAGCGTCGCCGCACCAGCCCGGCGACCCTGGTCCAGCGGCTGTGGCCGGCGCGCTTGGCCGCGCCCTCGGCGGGCCAGAAGGCGCGCTCGCCGAGTAGCGAGAGCAGCGCCGGCAGCAGCGTGAAAGCCGCGACGAGCATCACCGCGATGCCGATCGCGAGGATCGGGCCGAGCCAGTGGGTCGACTGCAGGTCGGCGACCAGCAGCACCAGCATTGCCGCGATCACGGTCCCGCCCGAGGCGGCGATCGCCGGCACGCTCTCGGCCAGCGCGGTGGGGAGTGCGGCCGCCGGCGCCTTGCCGCCCTGCAGCTCCTCGCGGTAGCGGTGGACCAGCAGCAGCGAGTAGTCGGTGCCGGCGCCGAACACCAGCACCAGCAATAAGAAGGTGCCCTCGGTGTTGACCGTGATCGCCCCAGCCTGGATCAGCAGGTAGGCGATGCCGATCGCGACCATGTAGGCGGCGCCGACGGCGAGCAGTGGCAGCACCGCCAGCAGCGGTGCCCGGTAGACGACCAGCAGCAGGATCAGGACCAGGCTGAGGGTCGCGATCAGCAGCGTCTTGCCGGCTTCGTCGGCGACCTGCTCGAGATCGGCGGCGATCCCGCCGGGCCCGGTCACGTAGGCGTTCAGGCCCGGCCGCGCATGTTCGGCGAGGTAGTGGCGGATCGTGT
Source organism: uncultured Solirubrobacterales bacterium (assembly GCA_963735235.1). Classification (GTDB taxonomy): domain Bacteria; phylum Actinomycetota; class Thermoleophilia; order Solirubrobacterales; family 70-9; genus VAYN01. Next base: position 225,075 of record CAVTKD010000020.1, read on the forward strand.
GGACGCCGCTGACGATCGCGCCGCGGTCGGCGGCGTCGATCGCCAGCACCACCAGTGCCGCTTCGCCGTCGCGGGAGATCGGGCCGATGCCCTTGGCGACCTTTGCCACGTCCCCCAGCGGGGCGGCCGAGTCCCCCGAGAAAGGGTCGATGATCGGCGTCGCGCCGGTGATCTTCAGACGGTTGAGGCCGTCGCCGATGCGGCCGATCGCGTTGAGGTCGGCTTTGGTCAGGCCGTCGTTGCGCTCGAAGACGAGCACCACCGGCACCTCTTCGCCACTCTTGCGACTGTGCTCGAGGACGTCGAGGGCGCGGGTCGATTCGGCGTTCTTGGGCAGGAAGCTGGCCTGGCCGGCGGCGGTGACGTTGTCGATCTGCGAGCGGCCGAGGAAGCCGCCGATGCCGAGTGCGAGCCAGACCGCGATCGTCACCCAGCGCCCGCGGGGCCCGGTGACCGCGTCGGCGAGGCGCCGGATCACGGCTTGCGGCGATCGGAGACGAGCACCGGCGAAAGCCTAGCCGCGCCTGGCCCCGGCAACGGCGCCTAGATGTAAGACCCAGCAACGTGTTCACCTCGACAAGCCGAGCCCGGGCGGCCTATGAGCGAGGGAGCCGTGCGGTCCCGCGCCAGTAGCTGCATCAGGTCCGTCAGCGCCGAGGAGTGTATTTCCCTTCCATAGGCAGGGAAATACACTCCTCGATCTCAAAAGGCGACTCTCGATGCGGTGACCTGCCTCGTGCGGGCCGATCCGGCTCCATCTCATCCGACTTCTCGTTGTTGGGGCTTCGACCCGCCAGCCTGTCAGGGGGGATGAACAACGTGGTCAGGAACTACACCTAGACCCGCAGCGCGACGAGGGCGACGGCGAGCAGCGGCACCGCGATTGAGAGACCCCGCAGGGCGCCGTCGAGCGGCGCGGCCAGGCTCGCCCGGTCGAGCCGGCGGACCGTGCCGTCGCTGAGGCGCTGCTCGCCCTCGACCGCGAGGGTCCGGCGCCGCAGCTCCCGGACCGGCGTCGAGAGCCGCCGCTGGACGAGGGTGAGGAAGAAGCATGCGAGCACCGCGGCGGCGACCGCGATCGCTTCGCGGACCGAGTGCAGGCCGAGCGAGTTCACCCACCAGCCGGTGAACGCCGAGAAGCCGCCCCAGGACGCCGCCAGCCAGAAGTCGGTGTGGAAGCGGCCGCCGAAGAGCTCGAGGTTGTAGGCAGGGGCGATGAAGCCGCCGGCCAGCACCAGCGGCGCCAGGGTGGGGGAGACGAAGACGATCCCCGCGATGCCGATCGCCAGGGCGCCGCCGAGGCCGCCGATCGCCAGGGCCAGCAGCGTGCGCCGCGAGAGCTGTGTACCCAGCGGCCGGCCGTGGAGCTCATCGAGGGCGTGCGCCCCGACCCCGACCGCGAGGAAGAAGGCGGCAATCGCCGCCGCCAGGCGACCGGCGTAGATGTGCGGTGCCATCGCCGCCCCGATCGCCACGTTGCTGACGTGCCAGAGCGTGTAGGGCGGGTGCAGCACGGTGACCAGGTCGCGCCAGCCGCCCGGGCGCAGTGCGTAGAAGGCGGGGCGGAGGTTGGGCTCAGTCGCCAACGGTGCCCCAGATGACGACGCCACCGCCGAGGCTCATGCGCCGCGCCGTCACTCCGCCGATCCCGGCCTCCTCCCACATCCGCAGCTGGCGCTGCAGCGGGTAGTCGCGGTAGAGGCCTTCGATGCTGGGGCCGAGGAAGCGGCCGGCCTCGAACCACTGCCGCGAGGCGAGCCGGCCCAGCGCCGGCAGCCCGACCCGCGTGTAGAGGCGCCAGGGCCAGAGCCAGACGCCGCGCGGCAGGCAGAACTCCAGGCATGCGACCCGGCCGCCGGGCCGCACGACCCGGGCCAGCTCGCGCAGCGTCGCCGCCGGGTCGTCGACGTAGCGCAGCAGGTAGGTGAAAGTGAGGTGGTCGAACTCGGCGTCGCCGAAGGGCAGCGCCTCCGCCTGGCCCTCGACCAGCTCGATTCGCTCGGCCAGCGCCGGGTCGGCGGCGAGCTTGGCGCCGGCGCGGGCCAGCATCGGTGCGCTCTGGTCCAGCGCCACCACCCGGCAGCCGTAGCGCTCGACCAGAGCCCCGGAGACGAGCCCGGTCCCGGCGGCGACGTCGAGCAGCCGCTGCTCGGCCCCCGCCCCGACCGCCGCGACCATCGCCCGCCGCCAGCGGGGATCCTGGAAGAAGCTCAGCGCCGCGGCCAGCTCGTCATAGCGCGCCGGCAGCTCCTCGAACAGCTCGAGCGCGTGCTGCTTACGCGGAGACCGGTTTGCCACTACTCAAGAGAGTCCCAGAACTGCCGCCGGCAGGTGCACGCTCGCCCGGCGGGCGATTGGCTTCCGCACTAGGGTTGCGGCCATGAAGCCCGTCACCGTCTCGACCACGGTCTCGAAGCCCCGCGAGGAGGTCTTCGAGTTCCTCGACGTGCTCGCCAACCACGAGGGGTTCATGGACCACCTCTTCACCAACTGGAGCTTCTCCGGGCCGGCGCGCGGAGCCGGCGCCAAGGCACGGGCTCGCGTCAACGCCCCCGGCTCGCGCGAATTCGCCCAGTTCGAGGTGCTCGAGGCCGAGGTCCCGGAGCGGATCGTTGAGGAGGCGATCAGCTCCAACGGCAAGCGCCGGACCCGCGGCACCTATCGCTTCGAGAGCCTGCCCGAGGGCGGCACGAGGATCTCCTTCGAGCTGGCCTGGATCGAGGCGCCGAAATCCGAACGGCTGGCGCCGCCGCTGGCTCGCACCTTCATCCGCCGCGCCAACGGCAAAGCGATGCGCCGCCTCGCCAAGCAGCTCGACCAGGGCTGAGCCCCGGCGCGCCCGCCTAGCTCGCGGCGGGGGCGCAGCCGATGCCTCCGACCAGCATCCCCGAGCCGAGGTGGGCGCCGAGGACGGGGCCGACCTCGGTGCAGAAGAGCGGCTCGGTGCCGAAGATCGCTTCGCCTTCGGCGACCAGGGTCGCGGCGTCGGCAGGGGACTGGGCGTGCTGGACGATCCAGCCGTCGGCCCCGCGCTCGTGCAGCTCGCGCAGGTAGGAGATCATCCGCTCCATCGCCCGTTTCCTGGTGCGGACTTTGCCGACCGGCGAGATCTCGGTGCCGAAGGTGAGGATCGGCTTGATCTTCAGCGCCGAGCCGACCAGGGCCTGGGCGGCCCCGATGCGCCCGCCCTTGCGCAGGTACTCGAGGGTGTCGAGGCAGAACCACATCTCCAATCCATCGCGGGTGCGGCGGACCACCTCGACAACCTGCTCCAGGCCCTGCCCCTGCTCGGCCGCGTCGGCCGCGGCCAGAACCAGGCAGCCGAGGGCGCCGGAGCCGGTCTGCCCGTCGACGACCTCGACCCGGCCCGGCAGCTTCTTCTCGGCGACGACCCGGGCCGCCTCGCGGGCGCTCTCGCAGGTGCCGGAGAGGCCACCGGCGATGTGGATCGAGACGATGTCGCGGCCGGCCGCGGCGAGCGGTTCGTAACAGGCGAGGAAGTCCCCGACCGAGGGCTGGGAGGTGGACGGCAGCTCCGGTTCCTCGCGCAGGCGCCGGTAGAAGTCGTCGAGGTCGTAGTCGCGCTCGGGGCGGTGGTCGCCGGCCCAGCCGACGTAGAGGCTGACCACCTCGATGCCCCGGCGCTCGATCAGATCCTCGGGCAGGTAGGTGGTGCTGTCGGTGACGATTGCGACGCTCATCTTCAGGAGACTCTATGTTGAGCCCATGAACGACGAATGGCGGTTGCAGATAGACGCCCGCGACGAGAGCCAGGCAGGGTCGCTCGTCGAGAAGCTCGACCCGCGGGAGCTCGAGCACGAGCTCAGCGATGCCTTCCACGATCTCGCGATCGTCTCCCGCGACGGCTCGCGGATCTTCGTCTACACGGAAGCCCGCAAACAGGCCGAGAGCGCCCGCGACCTGATCGGCAAGCTGGCCGGGGAGCACGGTTGGGCCGTCGACACCGACCTGCGGCACTGGCACCCGGCGGCGGAGGAGTGGGAGGACCCGGAGCTGCCGCTGCCCGAGAGCGACGCGGCCAGGGTCGCCGAGCACGGCGAGCTGATCGCCGCCGAGCGCAAGCAGCTGGAGGAGAGTGGCGCGCCCGAATTCGAGGTCCGCGTCGACCTGCCCTCGCACGCTGAGGCGCGGCGCTTCGCCGAGCTGCTCGAGGGCGAGGGCCTGCCGGCCGTGCGGCGCTGGAAGTACCTGGTCGTCGGCGCCGCCGACGAGGACGCCGCCAGGGCTCTGGCCACGCGGATCGAAGGCGAGGCTCCGGCCGGCAGCAAGGTGACGGTCGAGGGCAGCGGCCGGGTCGCCTACGCCGAGCGTCCCGCCAACCCGTTCGCGATCTTCGGCGGCCTCGGCGGCTAGACCCAGATGCCGGACGGCGGTGCCGAGCGCGACGACCTGGCCGAGCTGCTCGCGCGCCGGGCGCTGACCGGGGACGGGGCGCGCGGGGAGGCCGTCGAGCGCCGCCACGCGAGCGGCGCCCGGACGGCGCGGGAGAACATCGCCGACCTCATCGATCCGGGCTCCTTCGTCGAGTACGGACGCTTCGCGATTGCCGCCCAGCGCGGGCGGCGCGAGCTGCGGGACCTGATCGAGAAGACCCCCGCCGACGGGCTGATCGGCGGCACCGCCCGCGTCAACGGCGAGCTCTTCGGCGAGCGCGGCGCCTGCGCGGTGCTCTCCTACGACTACACGGTGCTGGCCGGGACCCAGGGCGCGCTCGGCCATCGCAAGAAGGACCGCCTCTTCGAGCTGATCGAGCGGATGCGCCTTCCCGCCGTCTTCTACGCCGAGGGCGGCGGTGGCCGCCCGGGGGACACCGACTACCCGGTCGTCTCCGCCCTCGATACCCGCGCCTTCGCACTCTGGGCGAGGCTCTCCGGCCTGGTGCCGCGGATCGCCGTCGTCGCCGGCCGCTGCTTCGCCGGCAACGCCGTGCTCGCCGGCTGCTCGGACCTGATCGTCGCCACCGAGAACGTCTCGCTGGGGATGGGGGGCCCGGCGATGATCGAGGGCGGCGGCCTCGGCCAGGTCGATCCCGGCGAGGTCGGGCCGATCGCGATGCAGGCGGGCAACGGCGTCGTCGACGCGGTCGCCGCCGACGAGGCGGAGGCGACCGCCGTCACCAAGCGCCTGCTCGGTTACTTCCAGGGGGCGACGCCGCCGGGCGCCGCGCCGGACCAGACGCGCCTGCGCGAGGCGATCCCCGAGCGCGCGCGGCGCGCCTACGACGTGCGCCCGATCGTCGAGACGTTGGCCGACTCAGGCTCGGTCACCTTTCTGCGCGAGCGCTTCGCTCCGGAGCTGGTCACCGCCCTGGCGCGGATCGAGGGCCGCCCGCTCGGCTTCATTGCCAACGACAGCCGCCACGTGGCCGGGGCGATCACCAGCGACGCCTCCGACAAGGCGGCCCGCTTTCTGCAGCTCTGCGACAGCTTCGGCCTGCCGGTCGTCTCGCTGGTCGATACGCCCGGCTTCATGGTCGGGCCGGATGCCGAGGCGACCGGGCTGGTCCGGCACGCCTCGCGGCTGCTGGTCTCCGGCGCGGCTCTGCACGTTCCCCTGATCGCGGTGATCCTGCGCCGCGGCTACGGCCTCGGCGCCCAGGCGATGACCGGTGGCAGCCTGCACGAGCCGCTGCTGACCGTCGCCTGGCCCGGTGCACACCTCGGCCCGATGGGCCTGGAGGGCGCGGTGCGGCTGGCGCTGCGCAAGGAGCTGGAGGCGATCGCCGAGGAGGCCGAGCGCGAGCAGCGCGTCCGCGACCTCACCGCCGCCGCCGAAGAGAACGCCAAGGCGCTCAACGCGGCGGCGCTGTTCGAGCTCGACGACGTGATCGATCCGGCCGAGACCCGCGCGCTGATCGCCGCGACTCTGGCGGCGGCGGGGCCGGCCGAGCCGGTGGTGGGCCGGCGCTTCGTGGACACCTGGTGACTTGGCGGTTCCGATGATTCGACGACCACGATCGAGGGGGATGAAGTGACCGATTTGAACCAGATGCAGACCGAGCTCTGTGAGAGCAGTACGACCGACTACTCGGACCTCAGCGCCTTCTTCATCAACTGCACCCTGAAGCGCAGCCCGGAGACCTCCAACACCCAGGGCCTGATGGACATCACGATGGAGATCATGCGCCGCAACGGGGTCGCGGTCGACTGCATCCGCGCCGTCGACCACGAGATCGCCACCGGCGTCTGGCCGGACATGACCGAGCACGGCTGGGAGGCGGACGAGTGGCCGGCGATCTTCGAGCGGGTGATGGCCGCCGACATCCTCGTCCTCGGCATGTCGATCTGGCTAGGCGAGAAGTCCTCGGTCGCGACCCGGATCGTCGAGCGCCTCTACGGCAACTCCCACCTGCTCAACGAGGACGGCCAGTACGCCTACTACGGCCGCGTCGGTGGCTGCCTCGTCACCGGCAACGAGGACGGGGTCAAGCACTGCGCGATGAACACCCTCTACTCGCTGCAGCACCTCGGCTACACGATCCCCCCGCAGGCGGACTCGGGCTGGATCGGCGAGGCCGGCCCCGGCCCGTCCTACCTCGACGAGGGCTCAGGCGGCCCCGAGAACGACTTCACCAACCGCAACACCACCTTCGCCGCCTGGAACATGCTGCACCTGGCGCGGATGCTGAAGGACGCCGGCGGCATCCCCGTCCACGGCAACCAGCGCACCGCCTGGGACGCCGGCTGCAGCCTCGACTTCCCGAACCCGGAGTACCGCTAGCTGCGCCCTGCGGCATTCACCAGACGGCGTCGTGTTGCTCCATCACGCCGAAGCCCTCGGCGAGCGTAAGGTTCCCGAGGGAGCCGGAGAAGCTGCCGAAGCGGTGGCGGTAGCGGGAGCCGAAGAGGAGGAAGTTCTCGTCGCGAGCGTGGCGGGACTCGGTGGCGAAGTCGAGACGCTCGGCGCCACCGAGGTCGATCGCGTCCATGCCGTGGAAGGAGACCGGGGGAGGCTCGCCGGGCTCGCCGTCGACCCAGATCGCCCGCTCGCTGTTCTCGGCCGGGTCGTTGACGCCCTCGACCAGGTTCCAGGCGAGGGAGCGGCCGTCGGTGGCGCGGCCGACGCCGGCGGACCAGTGCCAGCTGGTGTGGCGCTGGTGGTAGCCGGCGGACTCGTCGTCGACCCCGTGGGCCGAGACCTCCCAGCGTTTGCCCGGAACCTCGACGGTGCCCTCGATCGGCACCCCGGCGCGCTTGCGGGTCCAGCCCCAGCCGGAGCCGCTGGGGCAGATCGCTTCGATCGGCGCGATCTCGCCGAGGCGGAGGCTGGCGCGCAGGCCGGGTGAGTCGATCTCGAGGCCGGGCCCGTCCATCGTCACCTCGCGGCTTCCCGGCCGCAGCGTCGTGCGGGCGTCGTGGCGGTGGCCCTGGCGATCCCAGATCACCCAGAACGACTGCCCGAGCGGGCCGACCTCGGCGCGGGCCACGCAGAGCATCAGCTCCTCGGCGAAGACGCCGACGTAGCGCCAGCGCTTGCGAGTCTGGCCGTCGCGGCGCAGCGGCATCGGGCCCGGCGGGAGTGGCAGGTCAGGGCGATCGGGCCCTGGCCCACGCCACGGGATCTGCGCCGAGCTCATCCGCTCCACCGTACTCGTCTCGGCGAGGCCATCAGATGGGCGCCTCTAGTCTCGGGACATGGAGCAGGTCATCCAAGTCGCCGGCGCCATCCTCATCCTGGTCGCCTTCGCCGCGGTCCAGTTCGGCCGCATGGCGCCTAGCTCCCGCCTCTACCTCGCGCTCAACCTGCTCGGCTCGGCAATCCTCGCCGTCCTCGCCCTACGCGGATCGCAGTGGGGCTTCGTCCTCCTCGAGGGCGTCTGGGCAATCGTCTCGGGTTGGGGCCTTGCGGTCGCTTTGCGGTCCCCGGCTCGCTAGCCGGCAGAGGCTTCGAGGCGATCGGCGAGGCGGTTCATGCCGTGCCCGCGGGCGGCAGTTGCGGCTGAGGTCCAGTCGGTTGCACGATCGGCCGGCGGGTCGACGCCGGCGTCGCGCAGGGTGGCGATGTCCTTGAAGGCGAGCAGGTCGTCGCGGGCTTCGATCAGGGCGGCGCGCAGTTTCGGCCGCTGCTCGCGGATCGCGTTGTCGAGCACGGCCTCCAGGGAGCCGTGCTTGCGCAGCAGCTCCGCCGCCGTCTTCGGGCCGACGCCCTTGGCGCCCGGGAGCCCGTCGGAGGGGTCGCCGCGCAGGGCAATGAAGTCGGGGACCAGCTCCGGGCCGATCCCGTAGCGCTCGCGCACCTCGTCCGGCCCGACCTCTTCGGCACCTTTGCCGCCGGTGCGTACGTAGAGGACGGTCACCCGCTCGGCCGCGCACTGGTACATGTCGCGGTCGCCGGTCAGCAGCATCGCGTGGCCGCCGGCCGCGGCCTCGCGTTCGGCGTAGGTGCCGAGCAGGTCGTCGGCCTCGAGCGAGTCACTGGTCGCGACGGTCCAGCCGAAGGCCTCGAAGAAGTCCCGGGACTGCTCGAACTGCGGCGCCAGCTCCGCGGGCATTTCCTCCTCGCGTTTGGCGTGGTAGGCAGGGTAGAGCTCGGTCCGGTAGCTGGCCGCGTCGGGTCCGAAGCAGAGCGCGACCGCGCGCGGCCGGTGGGTTTCGACCTCACGCAGGATCAGGTTCGCCGAGCCGAGCAGCGCGTTGACCGGCCTGCCGTCGCTGCCGACGATCTTGCTGGGCAGCGCGTAGAAGGCGCGGAACAGCATCGAGGGGGTGTCGACGGCAAGCAGGGGCTGCGGCACGAGGCCAGCCTATGGCTAGATTGACGGCGTGAGCGAGAAAGCCCTGCACATCGTGGACCTGGCAAAGCGCTACCCGACTGGGGTGGAAGCGCTGCGCGGCGTCTCGATCGATATCGAGCCGGGCGCGGTCTACGGGCTGCTCGGCCCCAACGGCGCCGGCAAGTCGACCCTGATCCACTGCGCGACCGGGCTGGCGCAGCCGACCGGCGGCACGATTGAGATCTTCGGCCACGACGCGATCGGCGGCTATGCGGAGGCGCGCCAGGCGGTCGGGCTGGCGCCGCAGGAGATCAACCTCGACTGGTTCCTCACCGTCGAGGAGACGCTCGACTTCCACGCTGGCTACTTCGGCATGCCAAAGCGCGAGCGCCGCGAGCGCAGCCGGGAGCTGCTCGAGGCCTTCTCCCTCACCGAGAAGGCCGACGAGCGCACCCGCACCCTCTCCGGCGGGATGAAGCGCCGGGTGATCCTGGCCCGGGCGCTGATGCACCGGCCGCGGCTGCTGATCCTCGACGAGCCGACCGCCGGGGTCGACATCGAGCTGCGGCTCGAGCTCTGGCACTACGTCCAGAAAATCAACCAGGAAGGGACGACGATCCTGCTGACCACGCATTACCTCGAGGAGGCGGAGGAGCTCTGCACCAGGATCGCCTTCATCGCCGACGGTCAGATCGCCGCCCAGGGCAGCAGCCGTGAGCTGGCCGAGCGCTACGGCGTGCCCAACCTCGAGGACGCCTATCTGGCCCTGGTCGGACGCAAAGAGCTCTCGCGCTCCAAGGTCGAGGGCCTGGCCCTGTGAGCACCGCGCAGATCCGCTTCGCGACGCTCTGGCGGCGCGAGGTCAGCCGCTTCATGAAGATCAAGAAACAGACGCTGGGCGGGCCGCTGCTGGAAACCTTCCTCTACATCACCGTCTTCGGCGCCGCCCTCGGCTCGCGGATCAAGCAGCTGCACGGGATCGAATACATCCTCTTCGTGATCCCCGGCCTGATCATGATGGCCTGGGCGACCAACGCCTTCACCAACAACTCCTCCTCGATCCTGCAGCAGAAGTTCCAGGGGGCGATCCACGACCAGCTCTCCTCGCCCGCCTCGCCGCTGGAGCTGCTGCTGGCCTTCTCGCTCGGCGGCTTTGTGCGCGGGCTGCTGGTCGCCGTGATCACCTTCGCCGCCTCCGCGGTCCTCGTCGACCTGCCGGTCGACCACGTCGCGGTCCTGATCCCCTCGCTGTTCCTGGTCGGCTTCTTCTTCTCCCAGCTCGGGGTGCTGATCGGCGTTCGCGCCGAGCAGTTCGATGACGTCGCCTTCGCCCAGACCTTCGTCCTGCAGCCGCTGATCTTCCTCGGCGGCGTCTTCTACTCGGCGGCGCTGTTGCCGCAGCCGTTCCAGACCCTGATCCACTTCAACCCGATCTATTACATGATCTCCCTGGTCCGCTACGGCTTTGTCGGCTACACCGAAATCAGCATCCCGCTCTCGCTGCTGGCATTGACCGGGGCGACCGCGGCCCTCTTCCTTTTCAACCTACGCCTCTTCGCGCAGGGCTACAAGCTGCGCGCGTAGCTCGGCAAGCCGCGTTGCGGCGCCGTCGAGGCGTCCAGGCCCGCAACTTGCGCTTATTACAATCGTTGGTCGATGGCCACTCGCATCCGTAGGAGGCGGCGCAAGCCGCCAAAGTCTCGCTGGCACAAGATCGCCATCCCGATCGTCGTCGTCCTCGCGGTCGCCGGCGTGGCGGGCGGGATCGCGGCCGCCTGGGCGCTGAACATCTACAACTCGGCGCCGCCGCTCTCGAGCCTGAAGCCGGTGCAGAAGGGGCGCTCCTCGGCGATCTACGCCGCCGACGGCACCCTGATCGGGTTCATCCGCTCCGACAACATCCGCCAGCCGGTTTCCTCGAAGGCGCTGCCGCAGAAGCTCAAGGACGCCACGGTCGCGATCGAGGACAAGAACTTCTTCCACCACGGCGCCCTCGACCCGGCCGGGATCGCCCGGGCCGCCTGGAAGGACATCCTCGCCGGCGGCAAGCCGGTTCAGGGCGCCTCGACGATCACCCAGCAGCTGGTCCGCAACCTCTACATCCAGAACCCCCAGGACACCCTCAAGCGCAAGCTCAAGGAAGCCCATCTCGCCGTCGACCTGGCCGAAGCCCACTCGAAGCAGTGGATCCTCACCTCCTACCTGAACACCGCCCCCTACGGGACGGTCGAAGGGCAGACCGCGGTGGGGGCCGAGGCGGCGGCGCAGACCTACTTCGGCAAACCGGCCAAGGAGCTCAACCTGACCGAGGCGGCGCTGATCGCCGGCCTGCCCCAGGCGCCCTCCGAATACAACCCCTTCCTCGATCCCAAAGCGGCCCTGCAGCGCCGTGACGAGGTGCTGGGGACGATGGTCGAACAGGACTACATCACCCAGTCCGAATACCACGACGCGATCCACGCCGGGCTCGGGCTGGAACCGGGCCACAAGTACCAGGTCATCCGCGACCCCTTCCTCTTCGACCTGGTTCAGCAGGAACTGATCGACAAGTACGGGATCAACACCGTCCGCAACGGCGGCCTAAAGGCCTACACGACGATCGACCCCGACCTGCAGGCGAAGGCCGAAGCCGCGGTCGCCAGCTGCAGCGAAAGCGGCTTCTGCTACCCCGAAGGCGGCCCCGCCGCCGGCCTCGCCTCGGTCAACCCGGACAGCGGCGAAATCGTCGCCCTCGCCTCGACCAAGGGCTACGCCAGCGAAGAACAGTTCAACTACGCCTGGCAGGCGCACCGCCAGCCCGGGTCCTCGTTCAAGACCTACGTGCTGACGACCGCGATCAAGCAGGGCATCGACCCCGCCACGACCTACTACAGCGGCACCTCGCCGATGACCCTGGCGCTGCCGGGCGGCGGCTCCTGGACCGTCAACAACGACGAGCCCGGCGGCGGCGTGATGTCGCTCGAAAGCGCCACCTGGAACTCGATCAACGTCGTCTTCGCCCAGCTCGACCTCGACGTCGGGTCCGAAAACGTCACCCAGACGGCGCACCAGATGGGGATCGAAGCGCCGCTGGAATCGGTGCCGGCGGAGGCGATCGGGGGGCTCGCCGTCGGCGTCACGCCGCTGGAAATGGCCGACGGCTACGCGACCCTGGCCAACGGCGGCGTCCACCACGACCCGACCGCGATCAAACGGGTCGAATTCCCCGACGGCAAGGTCGACGAAGCCGACAACGAAGCCGGCGACCGGGTTCTGACCCCGGGTCAGGCCTACGACGTGACCCAGATCCTCAAAGGGGTGATCACCCAGGGCACCGGCGCCGGCTACACCTCGATCGGCTGCGCCGGCGAGGCCGGCAAGACGGGCACCTCCGAGGACGAGTCCGACGCCTGGTTCGTCGGCTACACGCCGATGTACTCGACCGCGGTCTGGGTCGGCCACCCGCAGTCGCGCGAATCGACCGGCTTCGGCGGTCCCACCGCCGGCCCGATCTGGCGCAACTTCATGGAAGCGGCGCAGGAAGGCGAATGCCCTGAATTCGAAGTGCCCTCGAGCCTGCCCGAACTCTCCGGCCTCAGCGGCGATCACACCTCCTCGTCCTCTTATTCCTCGAGCGGCGAAGGCGAAGAAGAAGAAAGCTTCGAAAGCACCAAGAAGCCGAAGGAAGAAGAAGGCGAATCGGAATCCGAATCCGAAGGGGAACCCGCCGAACCGACGCCTGCGCCGACTCCAGCTCCCACGCCTGCGCCGACCCCGAGCGGCCCGCCGCCGGCCGTCGGCGGCGGCATCAGCCCCGGCTAGGGACGGCGCGCTACTCGCCGATCAGCTCGATCCGGTAGCCGTCCGGGTCGCGGACGAAGCAGATGCGATGGCCCTCGATGCGGCCGCCGGGGCGGTAGGGCGGCTTCTCGGGCTCGACGCCTTCGGTGGCGAGCTGCGCGAGGGTGCCGTCGAGGTCGTCGACGGCGAGGGCGATGTGGTTGTAGCCGCTGCCGAGCTCGTAGGAGTCGACGCCGTGGTTGTAGGTCAGCTCCAGGCGCGGGTCCTCGCCCGGCAGGCCCATGAAGACGTTGATCGCCTCGTCGCCGATCGGCATCCGCGCCACCTCCTCGAAGCCGAGCTTGGCGTAGAAGGCGACGGAGCGATCGATCTCGCCGATCCGGTAGCAGGTGTGGAGAAAGGCGGCCACGGCTCGCCGTCCAGCCTATAGGGCGGGAAAACGTTCCGGAAGCCCTTGAACTGCGCGGGGCGGCGCACTAACTTTCCGCAACATCTCCGCAATCTTTTGCGCTCTTGCGCAGAAAGGAATCTCCTTGAGAAAGCACCTCGTCCTGGCGGTTGCCGCCGCCGCCTCCCTGCTCGCAGTCTTCGCCCCCGCCGTCGCGGGCGCGGAAACGCCGGCAACCGGCACCACCGCCGTCGTCCACATCGAGGAAGTCAAAGGCGCCCTGAAGTTCGTCGCCCCGGCGACGGTCACGCAGGGCGACCAGCTGGAAATCGTCAACGAAACCGACCCGAAAAAGGTGGGCCCGCACACCTTCTCGCTGGTCACCAAAGGCTCGATTCCGAAGACGCCCAGCGCCCGTAAGAACTGCTTCACCCCGAAGCACATCTGCCTCTCGATCTCGATCTGGCACGGGTTCAACCCGAAAACGGAAAAGATCAGTATCAACCCGGCCGAAGCCGGCCCCGAAGGCTGGAGCACGCCCGGCAGCACCACGAAGAAGGGCGACTCCTGGTTCACCGGCGAAAAGAAGGGGACCTCGTTCTACCAGCAGGTGACCGCGGCGCCGCAGACGCTGTATTTCATGTGCGCGATCCATCCCTGGATGCACGGCCAGATCACGGTCCTGCCGGCCAGCTAGCAGCACGTCCGATCGGTTCTCACTCTCGCCTCGCCTGGGGCGCCGAGCTTTCCTCGGCGCCCTGGGCGGCGGCGCGCTCGCCGCGCTGTTGCCGCTCAGGGACGGCGGCGGCCTGTTGCCGTTCGGCGACGAGCCGCCGCAGGCGCTCGCCGCGGTGCCCTTCCGGGCGCGGCTGCCGATCCCGCGGGAGCTGAGCGGCTCCCACATCCGCATCCCGATCCGCGAGGCCGAGGCCCAGATCCTGCCGGGCCGCAAGACGAAGCTCTGGACCTACGGCGGCACCTTCCCCGGCCCGACCGTGCGCCGCCGCGCCGGCCAGCGGACCAAGGTCACCTTCCACCACGAACTTCCGCCCGTCGCGGGGGAGCTCTCGGTCCACCTGCACGGCGGCCACAACCGCACCCAGTTCGACGGCCAGCCGGGTGGGCTGACCAAGAGCCAGCCGGTCTCCTACTTCTGCCACATCCCCCGCGGCCTCTCGCCGCGCCAGTCGGGAAACGATCTGCTGCTCGCCCCCGGCGAGAGCAAAACCTACGTCTACGACCTGATGGAGGACGGGCGTCCCGAACGGGGCGCGTTCCAGTGGTACCACGACCACCGTCTCGACCGCACCGCTCCGCACAGCTGGCGCGGCCTGGCCGGGATGTGGATCGTCGACGACGAGGTCGAGGAATCGCTGCCGCTGCCCGCGGGCGACCACGACATCCCGCTGATGATCACCGACCGCGGCTTCGATCGCCACAACCAGCTGACCGATCCGTTCGGCGGGCAGCGCCCCCCGGCCGACGGGATCTCGGCCCCGACGATCCTCGTCAACGGCGTCTTCATGCCCCACCATGAGGTCAGTGCCCGCCGCTACCGGCTGCGGATCCTCAACGTCTCGCAGTTCCGCTCCTACAACCTGCAGCTCTCCAACGGCGCCGCGATGGTCCAGGTCGGCAGCGACAGCGGCCTGATGCCGAAGCCGGTCAGCCGCCGTGAGATCCTGATCGGGCCGGCCGAGCGGGTCGAGGTCGTCGTCGACTTCGCCGCCGCCCGCGGCGAGTCGGTCGAGCTGCGCAGTGGCGCCCACGGCGGCCGCAACCCGGAGGGCTCGCGCGCCTACGTCGGGGCGCTGATGCAGTTCCGGGTCGGCTCCGAGCGGGTGCCGGACCGGACCCGCATCCCGCGCCGGCTGCGGCCGCTGCCGGAGTGGGCGACGAAGGCGAAGCGCCGGGCCGACGGCAGGCCCGACCACAGCTGGGAGGTCACGGTCGGCGGCCTCTTCAAGACCACCTGGCTGATCAACGGCAGGACCTTCAACCCGGCCCGCGCCGACGCCTTCCCGAAGCTGGGGAGCACCGAGGTCTGGGAGATCTTCAACCGCACCGGCGTCGCCCACATGATGCACCTGCACCACAACGACTGGTACCTGCTCTCCCGCGACGGCCGGCCGCCACCGCCGTGGGAAGATTGCCTCAAGGAGACCTTCTTCGTCTACCCCGGCGAAAGGATCCTCGTCGCCGGCCATTTCTCCGACTACACCGGCAAATACGTGATCCACTGCCACATGTTCGACCACGAGGACCACGGCCTGATGACCCAGTTCGAGGTCGTGCACGCTTAAAGGACCGGCGCCCGCTGCCGATGTTTCAGGCATGGCCGCGCTGCCCAAAAGTCACGAGGCGCTGAGGGCACCCGGGCGCTCCGAGGCGCGGGCCGCCGGAGCGCTGCTGCTGGGCGGTGCCGGGCTGGTCGCCCTCTCCCTCGCCCTGCCGCACCCCAGCGGCGCCGACACCCCGGCGCTGGTCGCGACCGCGACGGCGATGTCCGCCGCCGGCCTGCTCAGCTGGTTCCTCGCCCGCCGCGTCCCGCTCGCCGTGACCCACCTCCTGCTCGCCGCCACCGCTGCCGCGACCGGCCTGCTGATCTATGAGAGCGGCGTCGCCGCCGGCCAGTACGGATCGGTCTTCGTCTGGGCCACCCTGATCGCCGCCTACTTCTTCCCGCGCCGCGCCGCGATCGCTCACCTCGTCTGGCTGCTCGCCGTCTACGCGGTCACCCTCGCGGCGGTCGAAAGCACGGCCGGCTACTCGCCGCTGACCCGCTGGCTGTTCACGGCGATCTCGCTCTCGGTGGTGATGGCACTGACCACGGTGCTGGTTGCCCGCCGCGAGCAGGCCAGTCTCAGGGGCCGGCGCTTCTTCGAGCTCTCGCACGACATGCTCTGCACCTTCGACCGCTCCGGCAACGCGATCGAGCTCAACTCGGCCTGGGAGGACAACCTCGGCTACTCGGCCGCGGAGCTGCGCGCCCTGCCGCCGTTCGCGCTCGTCCATCCCGACGAACGCGAGCGCAACCGGCGCGGCGTCGAGAGCCTCTTCGCCGGTGCCGAGGGCGCCGGCTTCGAGAATCGCTACCTGGCCAAGGACGGCAGCTGGCACTGGCTGCACTGGAGCGCGACGCTGGCCGCGGACGAGTCGCTGGTCTACGCCCGTGCCAGCGACGTGACCGAGCTGAAGCGGGTCGAGTCCGAACGCGAGAACCTGCTGACCGAGGTCGCGGCGCTGGCTCGCAGCGACGCCCTCACCGGCCTGCCCAACCGCCGTGTGCTCGACGAGCAGCTCCCCCGCGAGATGGCGCGGGCCCGCCGCGCCGACTCGGAACTCTGCCTGGCGATCCTCGACCTCGACCACTTCAAGGCCTACAACGACACACACGGTCATCTCGCCGGTGACGTGATGCTCCGCGATTGCGCGGTCGCCTGGGATTCCGAGCTGCGCGGCGAGGACACGATCGTGCGCTACGGCGGCGAGGAGTTCCTCGTCGTCCTTCCCGACTGCAGGTACGAGCAGGCGGCGGAGATCGTCGAACGCCTGCGGGAGGCGACGCCGGGCGGGCAGACCTGTTCCGCCGGGCTCGCCTGCTGGAACTTCAGGGAGCTGACGGTGGACCTGGTCGGCCGCGCGGACAGCGCCCTCTACCGGGCCAAGGCCGCCGGGCGCGACCAGCTCGTCCAGGCTCCGCGGATCGAGTCATGATGGCGCCATGGGCCACGACCTCACGGTGCGCTTCCGCAAAGCCCGGCGCGACCCCGAGCTGACCGTCGTCGAGGGCTTCCACGCCCTCAAGCACGCGCTGCGTTTCGGCGCCGATATAGAGGAGGCGGTCGCCGTCGACCCGGCCGGGCTGGAGGCGCTGGCACTGGAACTGGCCCCCGACCTCGCCGGGCAGCTGAGCGGACGGGTCGACGCGGTCGACGCCGAGACCCTCGCCGAGCTGCTGCCGCGGCCGCCGCGCACACAGGTGGCGGCGATCGCCCGCCGGCCGCCGCTGGACCTGCCCGCGGTGCTCGCCGACCCCGGCCCGGCCCCGGTGGTCCTGCTCGAGCGGCCGAAGAACATGGGCAATATCGGCGCCTGCATCCGCGTCGCCGCCGCGGCCGATGCCGCCGCGGTCCTGACCACCGGCGAGAACGACCCCTGGTACCCGGATGCCGTCCGCGGTGCCGCCGGGCTGCACTTCGCGCTCCCGGTCGCCGCGGTCGCGGTGCTGCCGGAAAGCGACCGGCCGCTGCTGGCGATCGACCCCGAGGGGGAGGACCTGCACCTCGAGCGGCTGCCGGCCCGGGCCGTGCTCGCCTTCGGCACCGAGCGCCACGGCATCAGCGCCGAGCTGCTCGAGCGCGCCGACGCCCGCGTCGCGATCCCGATGCGCGCCGGCGTCTCCAGCCTCAACCTGGCGACCTCGGTCGCCGTCGCGCTCTTCTGCCAGCGCCTAGGATGAGGCTGCGGCACCGTCCCGCCGACGCTCAATTGACCGAAAGGAAGCACCTTGCTGCTGGCAAACATCAACCTCGGAGAACTCCTTCTCCTCACCCTGGAGATCTTCTTCTTCGTCATCTGGATCTGGATCCTGATCACGATCCTCTCCGATCTCTTCCGCGACCACGCGCTCTCGGGCTGGGCAAAGGCAGCCTGGGTCCTGTTCCTCGTCTTCATCCCGTTCCTGACCGCGCTGATCTACCTGATCGCCCGCGGCAACGGCATGCGCGACAGGACGATCAAAGCCCAGGCCGAGGCGAAACAGCACTTCGACCAGTACGTGCAGAAGCAGGCCCACAGCACCCCGGCCGACGAACTGCACAAACTCAACGACCTGAAGGAAAAGGGCGCCCTCACCGCCGAGGAGTTCGATAAGGCGAAGGCCAAACTGCTCGCCTAGCTCTCGGATCGACGGGCCGATTTCCCACGACTCGCGTGGGATTTCGGCCTGTCGGGCCCCGCTCGACATCGGGGGCTTTTCTCCTCCAGAAGTGCCTGGTTTGCACGGGAAGTTGCAAGTTATTAGCAACTCCTCATGATCTTCAGGCTTCTCCGCTAGCCTGCGCGACCCGTGCCGAACCCCTTTCCCGGGGACGGCGTGGAATTCGATGCGGGCTTTCTTCCTCGACACACATCCGGGCGCGACCAAGCGCCGCGCGCTGCTCTTCGCGGCGCTGCTGCTGGCCGCCCTCTGCACCTTGGCGCTGACCGAGGCGAGCGCCCCGGCGCAGACGCCGCGGGAAAAGCTCGACGCGACCCAGGGCAAGCTCGACCACGTCCGCGCCACCCAGAGCTCGCTCGCCGACACGATCGCCGAACAGAACACGGCGATCAACGCGATGATCGGCGAAGTCTCCGAACTGCGCCGCAAGCAGGCCGCGGTCGAGGCCGAATTGGCCGAAAAGCAGCGCGAACTCGACAGCGCCACCACCGCCCTCGAAAAGGAAAAGCAGCACCTCGAGCAGGTCCGCGCCCAGCTCAACCGGGCGATGGGCGTGCTGCGCGAGCGCCTGGTCGCGATCTACGAGTCCGGCTCGCCCGACGTCGTCAACGCGATCCTCGAATCGGACAACCTCTCGCAGATGGCGGCGCAGACCGAATACCTGAACCGGATCCAGAGCTACGACGACTCGGTCGTCGGCCGGGTGAAGGCGCTGCGCAATCAGGTCAAGGACGCGGTTGCCCAACTGACCGCGACCCGGGCCAAGATCGAAAGTGCCCGTGACGCCGTCGCCGCCAACGAGCGCGAAGTCGCCGCCGCCAGCGCCGAAGCCGAGGCCCGCTTCGCCGAACTGAAGTCGGCCCAGGCCGAACGGCGCGAAGCGATGGAAACGCTGGAAAGCCGCGAATCGGCGCTGAGCAGCAACCTCGCCTCGATCTCCAACCAGATTGCCTCCGAAGGCGGCCCGGCCCCGACCGGCGAAGTGCCGGCACCGCTGACCGCCGGCGAGACCGCCGGCTTCATCAGCGAAAGCGAGGCAAGCGCTCCCGCCTCGGCGCCGGCGGCGGTGCAGGCGGCGATCTCGGCCGCGAACTCCATCGCCACCACCCCCTACATCTGGGGCGGCGGCCACGGCTCCTTCGAAGACTCCGGCTACGACTGCTCCGGCGCGACCAGCTTCGCCCTGCACGGCGGCGGCTGGCTCGAAAGCCCGCTCGACTCGACCGGCCTCGAGACCTGGGGCGAACCGGGCCCGGGCAAGTGGATCACCGTCTACGCCAACGCCGAACACGCCTGGATGACGATCGCCGGCCTCGCCTTCGACACCGTCGGCGGCCCCGGCCCGCGCTGGCATCCCTCGCTGGTCGATTCGCCCGAAGGCTTCATCGCGCGTCACCCCCCTGGTTACTGATTCTCATCTCGCCTTTAGGCAAATCTGAATAGGGTCGCCGCCTAATGGAACCGATCTCTTACCTGCAGGCGATCATCCTCGGCGCCCTCCAGGGCATCGCCGAGCCGTTCCCGATCTCCAGCCTCGGCCACGCGGTGATCTTCCCGTCGCTGTTCGGCTGGGACATCCACCAGAACGACGAATTCTTCCTCTCGTTCCTGGTCGCCACCCACTGCGCCACCGCGATCGTCCTCTTCTTCTTCTTTCTCAAGGACTGGATGCGGATCTTCCGCGGGCTCGGCCGCTCGGTTCGCGGCCGCTCCGACCCTGGGGACGCCGACGCGCGGCTCGGCTGGCTGATCGTCGCCGGCACGATTCCCGCCGGCATCCTCGGCCTCGCCCTCGAGCACAAGCTGCGCGACCTCTTCGCCTCGCCGGAGTCGGCGGCGATCTTCCTCGCGATCAACGGCGTCCTGCTGCTGGTCTTCGAGCGCTACCGGCGCCGCCCGCCGCGGGCCGGCGACTACGAGGGCGACGTCGACAGCCGCGTCGCCAAGATCGGCTTCAAACAGGCGCTGGGGATCGGCACCGCGCAGGCGCTGGCGCTGATCCCGGGCATCTCGCGCTCGGGGATCACGATGGGCGGTGGGCTCCTCTCCGGCCTCTCCAACGACGACGCCGCCCGCTACTCGTTCCTGCTGGCGACGCCGATCATCGCCGCCGCCGGCTTCCTGAAGCTGCCGGCGCTGTTCGGCGCGGCCGGCGACGGCGTCCGCGGCCAGGCCCTGGTCGGCGGCATCGCCGCCGCCTTCACCACCTACCTCGCGGTCAAGTTCCTGCTGCGCTTCTTCGAGACCAACCGGCTCACCCCGTTCGGCATCTACTGCATCGTCGCCGGCATCACCTGTTCGCTGATCTTCGCCTTCTGAGCCCTCGTTGATTGCCCGCCGCGGTTGCGGGTATCTGGCCCTTGAGGCAGGGGACACCCGAGGGAAGGGAGTCGATCATGGAGGCAGCATCTGTTCCGAGGCCAGAGCCGCCACGGCGCGAACCGGCGGCCGAAGTCGGAGCCGCGAGCGTGGGGGCAGGCTGGAAACCCGCCGACCCCGGGCCGCTGGGCCTGGCCGCCTTCGCCCTCACCACCTTCATCCTCAGCATGTTCAACTCAGGCCTGGTCAGCAATGCCGGCGAGCCCGTGGTGCTCGGCGTCGCGCTCGCCTACGGTGGCATCGCGCAGCTGCTGGCGGGGATGTGGGAGTTCCGCACCGGCAACACCTTCGGCGCCGTCGCCTTCACCTCGTTCGGTGGCTTCTGGCTCTCCTTCTGGGCCTTCGTCACCTTCTTCGCCGGCGATATCCCGGCCGAACACGTCGCCGCGGCGGTTGGCCTCTACCTGATCGCCTGGGCGATCTTCACCACCTACATGTTCGTCGCCTCGCTACGGACCACGGCCGCGATCGCCGTGGTCTTCTTCCTGCTGGCGATCACCTTCATCCTGCTCGGCATCGGCAACGCCAACGAATCGACCGGGATGGTCGAAGCCGGCGGCTGGTTCGGGCTGGCCACGGCGCTTGCCGCCTGGTATGCATCGTTCGCGGCGGTCACCAACTCGACCTTCGGGCGCACCGTCCTGCCGGTGAAGCCGCTGGGTCGCTGAGGAGGGAGAGGGCGGATGGCAACTGAGGGGAAATCGTCGGACCTGGAGCGTGAGCTGGAGTCAATGCTGAAGGTCGAGAGCTTCGAGCCGCCGGCCGAGTTCCGCGAGAAGGCCCGTTGGAGCGACCCGAAGATCTACGAGCAGGCGGCCGCCGACCCCGAGGCCTGGTGGCTGGGTCAGGCGACCGAGCTGCTCGACTGGGACGTCGAGCCGACCAAGTCCCTCGACGACTCCAACCCGCCCTTTTACAAGTGGTTCGAGGACGGGCGCCTCAATGCCTCGGCCAACTGCCTCGATCGTCATGTCGAGGCCGGCCGGGGTGAGCGGGTCGCCTACCACTGGCGCGGCGAGGAGGGCGAGGAGCGCGACATCACCTACGCCGACCTGCACCGCGACGTCCAGCGCTTCGCCAACGCGCTCAAGGAGCTCGGCGTCGAGAAGGGCGACGTGGTCGGGATCTACCTGCCGATGATCCCCGAGGTCGTCGTCGCGATGCTGGCCTGCGCCCGGATCGGGGCACCCCACAACGTCGTCTTCGGCGGCTTCTCGCCGGAGTCGGTGCGGGAGCGGATGGAGTTCTCCCAGGCGAAGGCGCTGGTCACCGTCGACGGCGCCCGCCGCAAGGGCAAGACGGCGCCGATCAAGCCGGGCGTCGACGAGCAGATGGGGGAGCTCGACTCCCTGCAGACGATCGTCGTCGTCCGCCACACCGGCATCGACTGCCCGATGCGGGAGGGCCGCGACGTCTTCTACGACGAGGTCGTGGCGGCGGCCGACCCGGAGTGCCCGGCCGAGCCGATGGAGGCCGAGCACCCGCTCTACATCCTCTACACCTCCGGCTCGACCGCGAAGCCGAAGGGGATCCTGCACACCACCGGCGGCTACATGACCGGCGTCACCGCCACCCACCGCTACGTCTTCGACCTCAAGCCGGAGGAGGACGTCTACTGGTGCGCCGCCGACGTCGGCTGGGTCACCGGCCACTCCTACATCGTCTACGGCCCGCTCTCCAACGGCGCCACCAGCGTGATGTGGGAGGGGGCGCCGGACTACCCGGGCAAAGGGATCTGGTGGGAGCTGATCGAGCGCTACAAGGCGACGATCCTCTACGCGGCGCCGACCGCGATCCGCACCTTCATGAAGTGGGGAGCGGAGATCCCGGCGAAGTCGGACCTCTCCTCGCTGCGACTGCTGGGCTCGGTCGGCGAGCCGATCAATCCCAAGGCCTGGCTCTGGTACCGCAAGGTGATCGGCGGCGAACGCTGTCCGATCGTCGATACCTGGTGGCAGACGGAGACCGGCGCGATCATGATCACGCCGCTGCCGGGGATCACCGCGACCAAGCCGGGCTCGGCGACCCAGGCGTTTCCCGGCGTCGAGGGCCGAGGTCGTCGATGAGACGGAGGGCGAGCCGATCGACGAGGGCCAGGGGCTGCTGGTCCTGGAGCGCCCGTGGCCGTCGATGCTGCGCGGCCTCTACAAGGAGGACGACCGCTTCGTCGAGACTTACTTTTCCCGCTTCGGGGTGGAGCGCTACCTGGTCGGCGACGCCGCCCGCCGCGACTCCGACGGCTACTTCTGGGTGATCGGGCGGATCGACGACGTCGTCAACGTCTCCGGCCACCGGCTCTCCACCGCCGAGGTCGAGTCGGCGATCGTCGCCCACGAGAAAGTCGCCGAGGCGGCGGTGATCGGCCAGGCCGACGAGGACACCGGCCAGGCGATCTGCGCCTTCGTCACCCTCAACGGCGACATCGAGGGCACTGACGAGCTGGTCGAGGGCATCCGCGCCGTCGTCGCCGAGCGGATCGGCAAATTCGCCCGCCCGAAGCGGATCATCTGGGCCGACGACCTGCCCAAGACCCGCTCCGGCAAGATCATGCGGCGGCTGCTGCGCGACATCGCCGAAGGCCGGGCGCTGGGCGACGTGACCACCCTGCGCGACCCCGGCGTGATGGGCGAACTCGAGGCGAAGATCGCCGAGGAGCAGGGCAAAGAGGCCTAGCTGCGCTGGTCGACGATGCGCTCGACGGCGATCTCGAGCGCCTGCAGCTGTTCCTGGACGCTGCGCAGTTCGCGCAGGGCGACGGCCTCGGCGCTCAGGTTCTCTTCCTCCAGCTCTTCCTCGACGGCGGCGATTTCGGGGGCGAGGAAGCGCTGGGCGAAGGCGCCGGTGAGCAGGGCGACGAAGCCGATGCCGACGACGAGGATGATCGTCGAGACGATCTCGCCGCCGGTGGTGCTGGGGTAGATGTTCGAGCCGAGCGTGGTCATCGTCGTGATCGCCCAGTAGGTCCCGTCCCAGAAGCTGAGGTGCTGGTCATGCTTCTCGAAGGCGGTGAAGAGGGCGCCGCCGCCGACCACGGTCAACAGCGCCAGCAGCAGCGCGTAGCGCAGTCCCTCCAAGGAGAAGACCTCGCGCGAGAGCTGGGCCAGGCGCAGGAGGCGGAGCAGCCGCAGCAGGCGCAGGGCGCGCAGACTCTGCAGGCCCGCCGGCAGCACCGGCGGGGTGAGCACGACGATGATCACGTCGAGCGGGTGATGGCGGATCCAGGCCCGGCGGTCGGGGACGACGGCGAGCATCACCACCAGCTCGATCAGGAAGGCGGTCCAGGTGACCCAGTTGAGGACGATCGCGACCTTCTCCAGCGCCCCGCCCGGGTGCGACTCGGAGATCGCCACCGTCGGCAGGGTCAGCGCCGCCGCGATCAGCATCGGCGTGTTGAGGAATCCGGCCACGCGGGTGCTGCGGGCGTCCATCCCCGGCCCGTAGCGGACGGGCTTGGCTGCGGCTTCAGCGCTCACCGGGACTGATTCGACGCCGCCCGGGCGACCCCCTTTGCGTACCATGAGCGGGCAATCAACTAACCCAGGAGATGTCTACTCGATGACCGTCAGCACCGCCACGCAGGACTACAAGGTGGCCGACATCGGCCTCGCCGACTTCGGGCGCAAGGAGATCGCGCTCGCCGAGGTCGAGATGCCCGGCCTGATGCAGACCCGCGAGGAGTTCGCCGCGGCGCAGCCGCTGAAAGGCGCGCGGATCACCGGCTCGCTGCACATGACGATCCAGACGGCGGTTCTGATCGAGACCCTGGTCGCGCTCGGCGCCGAGGTGCGCTGGGCCAGCTGCAACATCTTCTCCACCCAGGACCACGCCGCCGCGGCGATCGCGGAGACCGGGATCCCGGTCTACGCCTGGAAAGGCGAGACCCTGGAGGAGTACTGGTGGTGCACCGAGCAGGCCCTGCTGTGGCCCGACGGCGAGGGCCCGAACATGATCCTCGACGACGGTGGCGACGCGACCCTGCTGGTCCACAAGGGCACCGAGTTCGAGCAGGCCGGCGCGGTTCCGGACCCCGAGACGGCGGATTCGGGCGAGTTCAAGATCATCCTCGAAACGCTGCAGCGCTCGCTCGAGCAGGACCCGCAACGGTGGACCAAGGTGGGGGAGGGGATCCAGGGCGTCACCGAGGAGACGACGACCGGCGTCCACCGCCTCTACCAGCTGGCCGAGGCCGGGGAGCTGCTGTTCCCGGCGATCAACGTCAACGACTCGGTCACCAAGTCGAAGTTCGACAACCTCTACGGCTGCCGCCACTCGCTGGTCGACGGCATCAACCGCGGCACCGACGTGATGATCGGCGGCAAGGTCGCGGTCATCTGCGGCTACGGCGACGTCGGCAAGGGCTGCGCCTCCTCGCTGCGCGGCCAGGGCGCCCGTGTGATCGTCACCGAGATCGACCCGATCTGCGCGCTGCAGGCGGCGATGGAGGGCTACGAGGTGAAAACCCTCGACGACGTGGTCGAGACGGCTGACATCTTCGTCACCGCCACCGGCAACAAGGACATCATCACCGCCGGCCACATGGCGCGGATGAAGCACAACGCGATCGTCGGCAACATCGGCCACTTCGACAACGAGATCGACGTCGCCGGGCTCGAAGGCGGCGCCGCCGAGCGGATCAACATCAAGCCGCAGGTCGACGAGTGGCGCTTCGCCGACGGCCACTCGATCGTGCTGCTCTCCGAGGGCCGCCTGCTCAACCTCGGCAACGCGACCGGGCACCCGAGCTTCGTGATGTCGAACTCCTTCACCAACCAGGTGATCGCCCAGATCGAGCTCTTCGGCAAGAGCGTCCAGTACGAAGCGAAGCAGGTCTACGTGCTGCCCAAGCACCTCGACGAGAAGGTGGCGCGCCTGCACCTCGAGGCGCTCGGCGTCAACCTGACCGAGCTCAGCGCCGATCAGGCCGTCCTACCTCGGTATTCCGGTCGAGGGCCCGTACAAGCCGGACCACTACCGCTACTAGAGCGGCTGCGGTCGCGGTCCGGCAGATGCGGACCGCGGTCGTCACCGGAGCCTCGAGCGGGATCGGCGCGGCCACCGCCCGGGCGCTGGCCGGCGACGGCTACCGGGTCGTCCTCGGCGCCCGCCGGCTCGAGCGGCTGCAGGAGCTGGCGGCCGAGATCGGCGGCGAGGCGATCGCGCTCGACGTGACCGACCCGGAGTCGGTCGCTGAGTTCGCCGCCCAGGTGCCGGCCTGCGACGTGCTCGTCAACAACGCCGGCGGCGCCCTCGGGCTGGAACCGGTCGGCGAGGCCGACGAGGAGCTGTGGCGGACGATGTACGAGACGAACGTGCTGGGGACGATGCGGATGACCCGGGCCCTGCTGCCGCGCCTGATCGAGTCGGGCGACGGCCACGTCGTCGCCGTGACCAGCATCGCCGCCTTCGAGGTCTACCGCGGCGGCGCCGGCTACACCGCCGCCAAGCACGCCCAGAAGGCGGTCGCTCCGCACCCTGCGGCTGGAGCTGCTGGGCGAGCCGGTCAGCGTCACCGAGATCGCCCCGGGCATGGTCGAGACCGAGTTCTCCGTGGTCCGCTTCGAGGGCGACGAGGAGGCGGCCGCCAAGGTCTACGCCGGGATGGAGCCGCTGCGCGCCGAGGACGTCGCCGAGTCGATCCGCTGGGCCGTCGCCCAGCCGGCCCACGTCAACGTCGACGAGATCGTGATCAGGCCGCGCGACCAGGCGACGGCCACCGAGGTCCACCGCCGCGAGGACGCCTGAGGCCGCTCAGCCGGCGGCGACTTCGCCGCTGCCGATCTCGACGTGGGCGCGGCTGTCGCTGCTGCGGATCAGCAGCAGGGTCGCGGCCAGGCCGAGGACGGCGAAGCAGGCGCCGACCAGGAAGGCCGACTGGAAGCCTTCGGTGAGCACGGTCGGGTCGTGCGAGGAGCCGGTGACCGAGATCGAGACCGCCGAGAGGATCGCCAGGCCGAGCGCGCCGCCGACCTGCTGCGAGGTGTTGATCAGGCCGCTGGCCAGCCCCTGCTCGCGGTCTTCGATCCCCGAGACCGCGGCGATCGTCACCGAGACGAAGGCGAAGCCGAGCCCGACGGCGGCGAGCAGCGAGGGGCCGAGGATGTCGGAGGCGAAGCTGCCGTCGACGGAGATCTGCGAGAACCAGAGCAGCCCGGCGGCGATCAGGCCCATGCCGGCGGCGAGGATCGGCTTGAACCCGACTTTCGTCACCAGCTGCGAGGCGACGCCCGCGGAGATGATGATCGAGACCGCCAGCGGCAGGTAGGAGAGCCCGGCCCTGATCGGGCTGTAGCCGAGCACCTGCTGCATGTAGAGCGAGATGAAGAAGAACATCGAGAAGAGCGAGGCGCCGGTGAGGATGCCGACCACGTTGGCGCCGGTGATCGTGCGGACGCGGAAGATCGAGAAGGGCACCAGCGGAGCCCGCGAGCGACGCTCGACGAAGACGAAGGCGAGCAGCAGCACCACGGCGACGACGAGCAGGCCGATCGTCCGGGTCGAGCCCCAGCCGGCGGTTTCGGCGTCGACCAGCGCGTAGACGAGCAGCGAGAGGCCGGCGGTGACGGTGAACGCGCCGGCGACGTCGAAGTGGCGGGTCTCGTTCTCGGCCCGGCTTTCGGCGATCAGGCTGGGCGCGATCGCGGCGGCGATCAGGCCGATCGGGACGTTGACCCAGAGCACCCATTCCCAGCCGAGGCCTTCGG
Organism: uncultured Solirubrobacterales bacterium; assembly: GCA_963735235.1. Taxonomy (GTDB): domain Bacteria; phylum Actinomycetota; class Thermoleophilia; order Solirubrobacterales; family 70-9; genus VAYN01. The sequence goes on from CAVTKD010000020.1 coordinate 251,999, forward strand.
TGAGGACGCCGCCGAGGAGGACGCCGGCGGCGCCGCCGGAGCCGGCGACCGCGCCCCAGATGCCGAGGGCTTTGTTGCGCTCGGCGCCGTCGCGGAAGGTGGTGGCGACGATCGAGAGCGCCGCGGGGGAGAGGATCGCCGCGCCCAGTCCCTGGACGGCGCGGGCGACGATCAGCTGTCCGGAGCTGGTCGCCAGGCCGCCCGCCAGCGAGGCGATCGCGAAGAGGATCAGGCCGGCCATGAAGACGCGGCGGCGGCCGAGCAGGTCGGCGAGCCGGCCGCCGAGCAGGAGGAAGCCGCCGAAGGTGAGGACGTAGGCGTTGACGACCCAGGGCAGGTTGCTCTCGGTGAAGTCCAGCGCGTCGCCGATCGTCGGCAGGGCGACGTTGACGATCGAGGCGTCGAGGACGACCACGAACTGCGCCACGCAGAGCAGGATCAGCGCGATCCAGCGCTTGTCGCGGGCGTCGCCGGCGCCGGTCATCTGCGCCCTCTCTGCATCGGCGGAGGATTTCACAGCGCGATCTATGCTCGGCCCATGTGTAGAAATATCCGCACCCTTCACAATTTCGAGCCCGCCGCGACCGAGGAGGAGATCCACGCCTCCGCGCTCCAGTACGTGCGCAAGATCAGCGGCTCGACCAAGCCCTCTCAGGCAAATCAGGAGGCGTTCGACGAAGCGGTCGACGCAGTCGCCGAGATCACGACGACCCTGCTCGACCGCTTGGTCACTTCGGCGTCGCCGAAGGACCGTGAGGTCGAGGCCGCCAAGGCTCGGGCGCGCTCCGAAAAGCGCTTCGCCGCCTGAGCCTAGGCCGGGGGCCGAGGCCTGGAAGCGACGAGACCCGCCAGAGCGGGTCGAAACCCCTGCCTGCCGCGACGCGGCCGTGGCCTCGGCGAAATAGTTTGCTAAACTAATTACCAACGCTAATCAATGAGCCCGAGAGCCAAGGACATCCCACTCACCGAGGACACCTCACTACCGACGCCGCAGCCGCTGCGGCTGGGGATCGTGCGCACGGCGCGGCGGCTGCGCCAGGAGGCGGCGATCGAGGCGACGGGGCTGACCCCGACCTCGACCGCCGCGCTGGCGACGATCGATCGCCACGGCCCGCTCACCCCGAGCGAGCTGGCGAAGCTGGAGCGGGTGCAGCGGCCGACCGTGACCCGCACCCTCGGCTGCCTCGACCGCGAGGGACTGATCGAGCGCACGCCGGACCCGAGCCGACGGCCGCAGCGCCCTGGTCAGCGTCAACGCCGCCGGGCGCGAGCGCCTGCGGCGCCTGCGCGGGCGCAAGAACGCCTATCTGGCGAAGCGGATGCGGGAGATGCCGGCGGCCGACGTCGCCACGCTGGAGCGGGCCGCGGAGATCCTCGAGGGCATGCTGGAGAGTGAAGATGCGCCGGCCCGGCGCGGCCGCCCGTGAGCGCCGCCCTGCGCCGCTCGTTCAACTCGCTCGAAGTACCCAACTACCGGCGCTACTTCAGCGGCCAGCTGATCTCGCTCTCCGGCACCTGGATGCAGACGGTGGCGGCGATCTGGCTGATCCTCAGCCTCACCGGCAGCGGCCTCGCCGTCGGCCTGACCACGGCGCTGCAGTTCCTGCCGATGCTCCTGGTCGGCGCCTGGGGCGGCCTGCTCGCCGACCGCTTCCCGAAACGGAAGCTGCTGATCACGACCCAGGCGCTGATGGCGATCCCCGCCGTCGGCCTCTTCGCGGTCGCGGCCACCGGCGTCGTCACCCCCTGGATGGTCTACCTGGCGGTCTTCGCGATGGGGACCGTCAACGCGGTCGACAACCCGGCCCGGCAGAGCTTCGTGATCGAGATGGTCGGGCCCGACCGGGTCGTCAACGCGGTCAGCCTCAACAGCGTGATCGTGCAGATGGCGCGGATCGTCGGGCCGGCGGTCGCGGGGCTGTTGATCGCCGGCTTCGGCGTCGTCCCCTGCTTCGGCCTCAACGCGCTCACCTTCGTGGCGATGATCGTCGCCCTCTGGGGGATGGACACGCGCGGCCTGCACACGGAGCCGGTCGCGCCGCGCGAGCCGGGCGCGATCCGCGCCGGCCTGCGCTACGTCCTCGCCACCCCCGAGCTGGCGGTGCCGCTGGCGCTGATGGCGCTGGTCGGGACGCTCGGCTTCAACTTCCAGGTGGTGCTGCCGCTGCTGGCCAAATTCAGCTTCGGCGGCGGCGCCACGACCTACGCGGTGATGGTCTCGGCGATGGCGGTCGGCTCGATCGGCGGCGCCCTCGTCAACGGCGCCCACGGCCGCACCGGGCCGCGCCTGATCGCCGGCGGCGCCCTCGCCTTCGGCGTCGCCGGGCTGCTCGCGGCGGTGATGCCCTCGCTGGCGCTGGAGATCCCGGTGCTGGCGCTGCTCGGCGCCGCCGCCGTCACCTTCGCGGCGACGATCAACTCGACCCTGCAGCTGGCGGTCGCGCCGAAGATGCGCGGCCGGGTGATGGCCCTCTACTCGGTCGTCTTCCTCGGCTCGACGCCGATCGGCGGGCCCCTGGTCGGCTGGCTCTCGGAGGCCTACGACCCCCGCGTCGCCCTGCTGCTGGCCGGCATCACCGGCCTCTCCGCCGCCTGGGCCGCCCACGTCTCCTTCGCCCGCCTCGGGCCCGGGCGACCCGAGCACGGCGAACCCGCGCCGACGGCCTCCGCGCCGCCTCGAGGGCTTCGAGGAGGTCCGGCGAGGGTGACTCGCCGGACACTCCCCGCTGTTGTCCGCCGAGTTCCCCTCGCCGGACCTCCCAGGACTGCTAGCCGGTGTAGCCGGCGGACTTGAGGTAGGCCGCCGCCGCTTCCTTCGGCGTCTGCTTTTCGAGTTCGACCCGGGCGTCGAGCTCCTGCATGACCGGCAGCGTCAGGCCCTTCTGGACCTCGACGATCGTCTTTTCGTAGTCCGGACCGGCTTCCTTCGCGGTCGAGGACTTGGTCACGAAGATGACGTTGCCGGCCGGGAAGACGTGCTTGTCGTCTTCGAGGATCACGAACTTGTCCTTCTCCGCCGCCAGCTGCGGGTCGGTGGTGAAGAGGATCGAGAGGTCGGCCTGTCCCTTTTCGAGGACCGTGTAGCGGAGGCCGATGTCGACCGGGTGGAAGGACTTGAACTTCAGCCCGTACAGTTTTTCGAGCCCGGCCAGGCAGTCGATCCGCTCGCGGCACTCGGGCGAGCCGTAGAGCGAGAGCTTTTCGGAGACGCCCTTGAGGTCGGAGACGTCCTTCAGCCCGTACTTTTCCGCGGTCTTCTTCAGCAGTCCCGACCGCGTTGGCGCTGGCGAACGGGGTCGGCGGGAACGCCTCAGGCCTTCCTTTTCGAATTCTTCGTTCGCTTTTTCCCATGCTTCGTTGGCGTCGGCGGGCACTTCTTCGGGTTCGAGCCCGAAGAACGAGGTCAGCGCCGTGCTGGCGTACTCCGGATAGCCGGAAACCGCACCGGACTTGACCGCCTGGTGGGCCACGGTTTCCGAGCCGAGGCTGAGGTCGCTCTTGACCTTGTAGCCGGCCGCGGTCAGGCCCTGGGCGTAGATTTCCCCGAGGATTTCCTGTTCGGGAAAGTTCTTCGAGCCGATCGTGAGGCTCACCTTGCCGTTGTCGGGATTGGAGACGATCGTGCCGCCGCCTTCGCTTCCCCCTTCGCTCGAGCTGCTGGAGCTGCTGTCGCTGCTGCTGCCGCAGGCGCTGACGCCGATCGCCAGTGCGAGCGCGGCCAGCATCGCGAACGCCATGCGCAGCCTCGTTTTGTTGGTCCTCACTGTGGTGCCTCCTTGTGTGTTTTCGGACAGATCACGTGGCCTTCAGTCTCAGGCCCTTGGAAGTAAGCCGGCGCTGCAGCCCGGCGAGCGAAAACTCGATCACCAGAGCCAGCAGGGCGACCAGGATCGCCCCGGCCAGCACGCCGTTGTCGCCGTAGACGTTCTGGTTGATGATGAAGTCGCCCAGGGTCAGAACGCCGGCGATCGGCGCGATCGTCGCCGTCGCGACGATCGCGATCGCCGCTCCCCGGATGCCGGCAAACATGGTCGGTATCGCCAGCGGGATCTCGACCTTGCGCAGGATTTCGAACTCGGTCATGCCGATGCCGCGGGCGGCGTCGACGCTGGCGCGGTCCACCTGGTGGATGCCGACGAAGGTGTTGGCGAGGATCGGCGGCACACCGAGCACGGCGAGGGCGATCGTGAGGTTGAGAACCCCGACGCCGATCAAGGCCGCCATGAACGCGATCAGGGCCAGCTCGGGGATCGCGCGACCGAGGTTGCCGATCGCGATCGCGAACAGCTCGCCGGTTCCCCGGTGGCCCAGGTAGAGGCCGATCGGCAGCGCCACGATCAGCGCCAGCCGCCATCGCAAGCGCCGTCAGCTCGAGCTGGGTGAGCGTCAGTTCGATCACCTGGTCGATGCCGCCGACGGTCTTGCCTCCGGTCACGTTCGAGGTCTGCGGGGTGAAGATGAATTCGATCGCGCCCTGGATCGAGGCGAACACGGGGTGGGGAGAGGACGGAGCCCGATCATGCGGCCGCCGCCCGCCGCCAGGGCGTCAGGAAGCGCTGGATCGCGTACAGCAGCAGGCCGAACGAGACCGCCATCAGGAAGGCGATGCCGCCGGCGATGATCAGGTTGGTCTTGAAGCTGATGCCTTCGCGGAGGATCGGTTCGCCGAGACCGCCGCCATCGACGAAGGCGGCCAGGGTCGCGATCGCCACCGTGCTGACCGTCGCGATCTGCAGGCCGGCGAAGATCTCCGGCATCGCCAGTGGCAGCTCGACCTTCCAGAGGATCTGGCGTTCGGTCAGGCCCATCCCGCGAGCCGCGTCTTTGACCGACGCGGGGACGTTGGCGAGGCCGATGATCGTGTTGCGGTAGATGATCTGCAGCGTGTAGGCGGTGAGGGCGATGATCGCGGTGTCGCGGCCGCGGCCGGTGAACGGCAGCAGCAGGAAGAAGAAGGCGACGCTGGGGATCGTGAAGAGGACGCCGGTGCCGGCCAGCAGCGGCGGCTGCAGCCAGCGGCGGCGGTGGGCCAGCAGGGCCAGGGCGAAGGCGATCACGAAGCCGATCAGCGACCGAGATCACGACCAGTTCCAGGTGCTGGATGGTCGGCGTCTCGTAGCGGTCGATGTTTTCCTTCGCCCAGTCCCAGCAGAAGAGCTTGTTGGTCGCCTGGCAGGGGAGGGTTTCGGAGGTCCGTTCGTGGATGAACCCCTTGCCGACTTCGCCGACCGCAGCGCAGCAGCGCCGGGCTAGCCATGCGGGCGCTCCACGGCGCTGTGCTCCTCGGTCTTCGCCGCCGGCGAGTTGAGGAACTCGGAGATGATCTCGACCGAGAGCACGCCGGCGATCCGGCCCTGGGCGTCGGCCACCGCCGCGTACTGGGCCTCGCCCTGGAGCAGGTCGGCGAGCGCGTCGCGCATGATGTCGTCGCGGTCGAGCAGCGGGCCGAGCGGGGAGTCGGGCCTGGCGGGCACGGTGTCGGCGCGGCAGGTCGCGCTCGGAGAGCCAGCCGAGCGGCCGGCGCTCGCTGTCGACCAGCAGCGGGTAGGGGACCTCGACGTCGGGCTCGGCCAGCTTCGCCCGCACCTCGGCGGTCGGCTGGCCGACGTAGGCGAGCGGCGCCTCCCAGAGGTCGATGTCGGAGACCCGCATCAGCGCCAGCCGCTTCAGCGCCCGGTCGGCGCCGACGAAGTCCTCGACGAACTCGGTCGCCGGCGCCATCAGGATCTCGGCCGGGGTCGCGTACTGCTCGACCCTGCCGCCCTCGTGCATGATCGCGATCCGGTCGCCCATCTTGATCGCCTCGTCGATGTCGTGGGTGACGAAGAGGACGGTCTTGCGGACCTCGCGCCTGCAGGCGCAGGAACTCGTTCTGCAGGCGCTCGCGGTTGATCGGGTCGATCGCCCCGAAGGGCTCGTCCATCAGCATCACCAGCGGGTCGGCGGCGAGCGCCCGGGCGACGCCGACGCGCTGCTGCTGGCCGCCGGAGAGCTGCGCCGGGTAGCGGTCGCCGAGCTCGGGGTCGAGGCCGATCAGCTCCAGCAGCTCGGCGGTGCGGGCCCCGATCCGGTCCTTCTTCCAGCCCAGCAGCTGCGGCACGGCGCCGATGTTCTCGGCTGATCGTGCGGTGGGGGAAGAGGCCGATCTGCTGGATCACGTAGCCGATCTCCCGCCGCAGCCGGGCCGGCGTCGCGGTCGCGCACCGACTCGCCGCCGACGAGGATGTCGCCCTCGGTCATCTCGACGGTGCGGTTGACCATCCGCATCGCCGTCGTCTTGCCGCAGCCGGAGGGGCCGACCAGGACGCAGATCTCACCGGCGGGAACCTCGAGGGTGAGGTGGTCGACCGCGGGGGCGCCGGAGCCGCCGTAGCGCTTGGTCGCGCCCTCGTAGCTGACGGAGGAGGCTCCGGGCTGGGACTGGGTTTCGCTAGTGGCCTCCGCCGCGGACACTTGAGGCGAGCCTATACCCCTCGGGCGGGTTCAGGCCCCTGGGCCGCCGAATGGTGCTCGCAGTGATGTGGGCTTTCGCGCCCGCGGCCAGCCAGAACAGCGCGGCGAAGATCGCCGTGCCGACCAGGTTGAGGACGAGCTTGTAGTCGAGCTCGATCGAGCCGAAGACGTCGGCGCGGGTGGGGCGGGGGCCGCTCGGGATCAGCCCGGCGACGCCGAAGACGCCGTCGACGATCAGCGCCGCGATCACGATCGTGACGAACATCAGGGCGGTGATCCGCAGCGCGAACGCGGTGCCGTAGTACTTGCGGTAGGCGAGCACGATCGGGATCACGATCAGGTCGGCGAAGATGAAGGCGAGCACGCCGGCGAAGCTGATCCCGCCCGACCAGAGCACCGCCGCCAGCGGCACGTTGCCGACCGAGCAGACGAAGCTGAGGACCGCGATCAGCGGCCCGACGAGGACGTTCTCGATCGTCTGCACGAGCGGCGGCGCGTCGGTGATGAAGAGGACGTTGAAGAAGTCGTCGCCGAGCAGGCCGATGAAGCCGGCGAGCAGGAAGCCGAGCGCGATCTCCTTCCAGAGCATCCCCCAGTCGCCGCGGAAGTTGGCGCCGACGTCGGCCCAGGCGTCGGCCGAGGGCAGGCGCGCCCGCCAGCCCAGCGCCTCCTCGCCGCCGCCCTGGTGCTCGTGGCCGGCCTGCGCCTCCTGGGCGTGGCGCCGGGCCTGCTCCTCGAGCCGCGGCGAGACGAAGCGGCGCAGCAGCAGCGCCATCAGGGCGATCAGGACGAGGCCGCCGACGAACTCGGCGAGCGTGAACTGCCAGCCGAGCAGCACCCAGAGGACCAGCCCCAGCTCCCAGACCAGGTTGGTCGAGGCGAACTGGAAGGAGAGCGCGGTGACCGCCGAGGCGCCCTTCTGGAACAGCGACTTGGCGATCGCGATCGCCGCGTAGGAGCAGGAGGAGGAGGCGGCGCCGAGCCCGGTCGCCTTCGCCACCGGGACGAAGCCGTCGCCGGAGAGGGCGCCTTCGATCCGCTCGCGCGGGACCCAGGCCTGGACGATCGCCGAGATCGCGAAGCCGAGCACCAGCGCCCACCAGACCTCGTAGGCCATCAGGAAGGACTGTTCGAAGCCCTCGCCGATCTTGTCGAGGACGGCGCTCATCGGGCGACGAAGCGACCCAGGGCGGCGATCAGCTCGTCGACCTTCTCGACCCGCTCGCCGCCCTCGGCCTCGACCACGCAGTGGCGCGTGTGGTCGTCGATCAGGCCGAGCGCGACCTTGTCCAGCGCCGCCTGGATCGCGCCGATCTGGGTGAGCACGTCGATGCAGTAGCGCTCCTCCTCGACCATCCGCGAGACCCCGCGCACCTGCCCCTCGATCCGGGAGAGGCGCTTCAGCAGCTTGTCCTTGTCCGCTTGGTATCCGACCATGCGAAGACCGTAGCAGATACCCCTAGGGGGTATATGGATCAGAGGCCGAGGCGGCGGGCGCGCTCGGCGGCGCGGGCGACGATCTCGTCGCGCTCCGGGACCTCGCCGCCGCGCATCAGCACCCGACCGGCGACCACGGTGGTGTCGACGACGGAGCCCGAGGCGGCGTAGACGAGGTCGGCGGTGAGGTCGCCGATGCCGAGCTCGGGCGAGTCGGCCCGCAGCAGCAGGAAGTCGGCGGCGGCGCCGGCCGTGAGCGGCTCGCCGGCGCCGAGCAGCGGCGCCCGGGCGCCGGTGGCGACCGCCCAGGCCTCGGCGGCGTCGATCGCGGTCGGGTCGGCGGCGGCGTGCTTCTGGATCAGGGCGAAGGTCTTCAGGTCGGCGAAGAGGTCGAGCGAGTCGTTGGAGCCGGCGCCGTCGGTGCCGAGCCCGACCGCGACCCCGGCCGCGCGCGCCGCCGGGTGGGGGAAGACGCCGCCGACCGCGAGCTTCATGTTGGCGACCGGGTTGGTGACGACGGTGCAGCCGCGCTCGGCGATCAGCGCCAGCTCCTCGGGGTCGAGCCAGACGCCGTGGGCGAGCACGGTGCGCTCGTTCAGCATCCCCAGCCGGTCGAGGTAGGCGGCGGGGCGCACGCCGTGCGCGGCGATGCAGTCCTCGACCTCCTGCTCGGTCTCGGAGAGGTGGATCTGGATCGGCACGCCGCGCTCGGCGCCGAGCTCGGCGATCCAGCGCAGCGAGTCCTCGCTGACCGTGTAGATCGCGTGCGGGGCGAGCGCCGGCGCGATCGCCGGCCCGCAGCCGGCCGAGCCGCTCGAGGCTGCGCAGCGCCGTCTCGCGCATGCCGTCGGCGTCGCCGTCGGCGTCGAACAGCGGCGCGCCGATCGTCGCCCGGATGCCGGCGTCGGCGACGGCGCGCGCGGTCGCCTCCGGGTGCCAGTACATGTCCCAGAAGCGGGTCGTGCCGGTGCGGATCATCTCCGCGCAGGCGAGCCGCGCGCCCCAGTAGACGTCCTCGTCCTCGAGCTTCGCCTCGACCGGCCAGATCCGCTCCTCGCAGCCAGGGCATCAGCGGCAGGTCGCCGCCGGAGCCGCGGAAGAGCGTCATCGCCGCGTGGGTGTGGCCGTTGACCAGCGGCGGGACCAGCGGGGCGCCGGCGGCGTCGATCGTCTCGTCGCCGAGCTGGGCGACGACCTCGGGCCCGATCGCCGCGATCCGCCCCTCCTCGCAGCGCACGCCGACGGTCTCGCCGTCGAGCACGGCGCCGGTGACGGTCAGCGCAGCGGCAGCGCGCTCACGGCCCACCGCCCCGAGCCGCGGCAGCACCGCCGCCAGGCCGTCGCGCAGGCGCGTCGCGTTGGCGACGCGGTCGGCCTCGAGCTCGGCGACGCTGAGCGCGCCGTCGCCGAGCCCGTTGGCGAGGTTGTCGACGACGCAGAGCGCCGCGTAGTCGAGGCCGAGCTCGCCGGCGACGATGCACTCGGAGGCGATCGTCATCCCGACCACGTCGGCGTGGGCGGCGATCAGCCGGATCTCGGCCGGGGTCTCGAAGCGCGGCCCGATCGTCTGCCAGTAGACGCCGCCGTCGCGCGGCGACTGGCCGCCCGCCTCCCAGGCCTCGATCACTTCGCGCCGCCAGCGCGGGTCGAAGCCCGGCGCGGAGTGGGCGCGGGCGTCGGCGAAGATCGAGAGCGCCAGGTGGAGGGCGATGAAGTCGTCGGGGCAGATCAGGCTGCCGACCGGGAGCTCGGCGCTGAGCGAGCCGACCGAGCCGATCGCCAGCACCCGGTCGCAGCCCTGCTCGGCCAGCGGCCGCAGGTTGGCGGCGTGGTCGATCTGGTGGGGGAGGACGTAGGGCGCGTCGGGGCCGCCGTGGCGCTGGACGATCGCCGCCCCGTGCTCGGCCGCCGCCGCGGCGATCTCCTCGCCGCCGGGCCCGAGCGCGTTGCTGCCGAGGATCACCGCCAGCCGTCCCATCGGCCGATCCTACGTCGCCGCTCGCGCGTGGCCGAACGCCGCCGCCGCCTCGTCGTGGTCGACGATCGGCTCCGGGTAGTCGAGCCTGCCGAAGCCTTCCATCAGCCAGGGGCGGAAGATCGCCTTGCCGCGCACCGACTCCAGCTCCGGCAGGTAGCGCCGCACGTACTCGCCGTCGGGGTCGAAGCGCTCCGCCTGGCGCACCGGGTTGAGGACGCGGTTGGGGCGGGTGTCGTTGCCGGTCCCGGCCACCCACTGCCAGTTGCCGGCGTTGTTGGCGATCTCGCCGTCGCTGAGCAGGTCCCAGAAGTGCCGGGCGCCCTGCCGCCAGTCGACGTAGAGGTCCTTGGTCAGGAAGGAGGCGACGGTCATCCGCGCCCGGTTGTGCATGAAGCCCTCCGCGGCGAGCTGTCGCATCGCCGCGTCGACGAGCGGGTAGCCGGTCAGGCCCTGCTGCCAGGCCTCCAGCGCCCGCCGCGAGCGCGACCAGCGGTCGCCGCGCGGGCGGTAGTCGCGGCGGGGGAGGGACGGGTTGGCGGCCAGGACCTGGTGGTGGAAGTCGCGCCAGCAGAGCTGGCGCACGAAGGGCGCGCCGCCGGGCCGCTCGCGCGCTTCCTGCGCCAGCGCCAGCGGCGAGACGCAGCCGAAGCGCAGGTGGGCGCTGAGCCGCGAGGTGGCGTCGCCGGCGAGGTCGTCGTGGCGCTCGTCGTAGTCGCCGAGGCCGTCGCGGAGGAAGGCCCGGGTCAGCCGCCGTCCCTCGGTCTCGCCGCCCGGCGCGCGCCGGGGGAGGGCGTGCCGTCGTCATCTTGTCGAGGGCCGGCACGCGTCCCGCGCGGAGCTTGGTGGGGACGGCGAGTTCGCGCGGCGGCCCGAACCGCCGCCGCAGCGGCAGCTCGCTCCAGGCCCGGTGGTAGGGGGTGAAGACCTTGAAGTGGTCGCCGCCGGCCGGGGTCACCGCGCCCGGCGGGACGATCGTCACCCCGGGGTGGGTGTGGAAGGCGATCCGCTCCGTCGCGCAGGCCGCGGCCAGCCGCCGCTCGCGCGCCACCGCGTAGGCGCTGTAGTCGGCGCTGACGTGCAGCTCCGCGGCGCCGCACTCGCGCGCCACCGCGATCGCCTCGGCGACCGGGTCGCCGCGCCGCAGGAAGAGCCGCCCGCCGGCGCCGCGCAGCGACTCGTCGAGGTCCAGGAGCGCCTCGCGCATGAAGGCGACCCGGTTCGGCGCCGCGAAGCGCGAGCCGAGCAGCGCCTCGTCGAGGACGAACAGCGGCAGCGTCCGCTCGGCCCGCGCCGCCGCCGCCAGGGCCGGGTTGTCGTGGACGCGGAGGTCGCGGTTGAAGAGGACGAGGGCGGTCTTCACTTCGCTTATGGTGACCCCATGGCCGACCGCCCGTCAGGCAGGGACGAGACCGAGGACGAGCGGCTCGACCGCAACCTCGGCGAGCTGCTGCAGGAGCTGCGGGTGGCGCTGCCCGGCGTCCAGGTCCTCTTCGCCTTCCTGCTGGCGGTGCCGTTCAAGCAGAACTTCACCAAGATCACCAGCTTCGACGAGCAGGTCTACTTCGGGACCCTGCTCTGCACGGCGATCTCGGCGGCGCTGTTCATCGCCCCCTCCGCGTACCACCGACTCACCTTCCACTACCAGCAGAAGTCCCAGCTGGTCTTCCTCGCCAACCGCTTCGCGATCGCCGGCCTCGGCTTCCTGGCCCTGGCGATGACCGGGGCGATCATGCTGGTCACCGACGTCCTCTTCGGGACGGTCACGACCGCGGTCACGGCCGGGCTGGCACTGACGATGTTCGTCTTGCTCTGGGGCGTGCTGCCGCTGCGGCAACGGTTCAAGTACCGCGCCCAGGGGCTGCCGCACGACGATCCGCCCGCATCAACCTGAGCTCGGTCTCCAGCTCGGCGAGGAAGGGAAGCTCCGGGGCTTGCCGCGCGAGCAGGTCCAGGTCCGCTTCCCAGACCACCACCTTGACGTCCAGCGGCGCCTTCAGTTCGGCTCCGACCGCCTCGCCCTCGTCGGCGTAGACGCGTCGCAGGGCGCGGATGTTGGCGAGCTTGTCGGCGGCGTAGATCTTCAGCGCCTCGTCCCGGCCGCCTCGACGTCAGCGCGGTGGACGTCCTTGCGTCGCTGGTAGGACTCGATCTCTTCGGCATCGGTCAGCGCCGCGACCAGCTCGGCGACGCCGTCGCCGAAGCGCAGGCGAATCTCCTCGACCTCGATCTCGCTCTCCTCGACCACGTCGTGCAGCAGCCCGGCCGCGAGCACCGTCTCGGAGCAGCCCTGGCCGGCGAGCAGCTCGGCGACGGTCAGCGGGTGCTGGATGTAGGGCATGCCGCCGCTGCCGTTGCGGAGCTGACCGGCGTGGGCCTGGCGCGCCATCTCGAGCGCCTCGCGAACCAGCTGCGAGCGCTCGGCGACTGCATCGATCCGGGTGGTCGACGGCACTGGACCGAGAGTAGCGCTCAGGCCGCGGTGACGGCCGGACTCGGCGCCCGCGCCGGCAGCTCGTACTCGGTCCCCTCGGCGCCCAGCTCGACGGCGCCGTCGAGCCCGCCCAGCTCGCTCCAGCGCGCCCGCGCTTCGGCGCTCATCGCGTCGAGGAACTCGTCGGAGTGCATCGGGTCGTGGTGGAAGAGCACGGTGCGCTCGGCGGCGGTGCGGCGGGCGAAGGCGAGCGAGTGCGAGAGCGCCGAGTGCCCCCAGCCGATGTGGCCGGGGTACTCGGCGTCGGTGTACTGGCCGTCGTGGATCAGCAGCGAGGTGTCCTCGGCGAGCGCGAAGCCGGAGATCCAGTCCTCCTCGAGCCGCTCGAGGTCGGCGCCGAGCGCCGGCTCGTGATCGGGGATGTAGGTGAGCGAGGAGTCGCCGTCGTCGATCCGGTAGCCGAGCGTCGGCCCGCGATGCGAGACGGAGGCGGCGCGGATCCGCGCCGGGCCGATCTCCCACTCGGTCTCCGGGCAGTGGCGGAAGGAGACGTCGCAGGGCAGCTCGCGCACCTCGACCGGCGAGAGCGGGGCGGAGATGTAGCGGGCGATGCGGTCGCGCAGCGAGGCGTCGGGCGAGGCCGGGCCCCAGATCACGATCTCGGTTTGCGGCCGGAAGGCGGGGGCGAAGAAGACGAGGCCCTGGATGTGGTCGAGGTGGAGGTGGGTGAGGAGGATGTGCAGCCGCGTCGGCGCCTCGCCGAGGTCGATGCCGAGGCTGCGGATGCCGCTGCCGGCATCGAGCGCCAGCAGCGAGCCGTCGGAGAGGGTGACCCCGACGCAGGAGGTGTTGCCGCCGTAGCGGATCGTCTCCGGCCCGGGGGCCGGGATCGACCCGCGCGTCCCCCAGAGCTTGACCTTCACGCCGGCGCCGACCCGTTGGCGTCCATCTCGGTCGGCCAGAAGATCGCGATGCCGCCCTGGGAGCCGTGCGCGGTGAGGATCGGGAAGGCCGAGACCTCGACCGAGTGGCTGCTGCCGTCGGTCGAGTGGATCACGTACTCGGCGTGGGCGGGGCGGCCGCTGCGGACCGCGGTCACCAGGGGCAGCTTGTCGTAGGGGATCGGCTCGCCGTTCTCGTCGAAGGGGCCGAACATCGAGCCCCACTCGTCGGGGCCGACCGTGCCCAGTTCCTCGAAGCGTTTGCCGAGCATCATCCCGGCGGCCTCGTTGTAGAAGGCGAGGACGCCGCCCTCGTCGACCAGAAAGGCAGGGGTCGAGAGCGCCGACATCAGGTTGCGAGCGAGGATCAGCTCGAGGGGCCTCTGCGTCACAAATGACACTTTAGTTTGTGAAAGGAAGGTAGCTAGGCATTGGCCGGGATTGCCCTGCGGAAAGCTGAATGGGCAGCCTCTTCGCCACGGCTACCCAGATGAGTGAGTTTGATCACACGTTGCAGGGTTTCGAGTAGAACTCCGTGCCGATGCGCGAGCGCACCCGCACTTACGGAGTCGCGATGGCTCTCAACCGGCCGGTTGCTCTCTGGGGGCGCCTGCGGGTCGAGGGCCTCGAGGCGGTGCCCGAGAGCGGGCCGCTGCTGATCCTCGGCAACCACGACAGCCACTGGGACCCGATCATGGTCGGGATTGCCGCCCGCAAGCGCCGGCAGATCCGCGCCCTGGCGAAATCCGACCTCTGGAAGGTGCGCGGCCTGGCCCCGATCCTCAACGGCATGGGCCAGATCCCGATCGAGCGCGGCAAGGGCGACAAGCAGGCCCTGGCGCGGGCGATAGAGGCGCTGCGGGCCGGTGTCTGCATCGGCGTCTTCCCCGAAGGCACCCGCTCGCGCGGCAAGGTGCTGCGCGCCCGCAGCGGCGTCGGCCGGCTCGCCCAGGAGGTGCCGGAGGCCCACATCACCCTGGTCGCGATCGAGGGCACCTCGGACCTCACCGGCTTCCCCCGCCGCCCCAGCATCCGCCTGCGCTTCTTCAACCCCGCCGGCGGCCAGCCCCACCCGGACGAGGACCCCGGCGAGCTCTCGGCCCGCCTCCTCGCCGAGATCCGCGCGCTGGTCGAGCCGTCGATCTCCTACCGCAAGCGGGGCGCTGGGTCGTAGGTCGGGGCCGCAAGGGGCTGGCGTGTCGCGGCGCTAGCGCGAGCTCGGAACATGCTCGCTATGGCGGGCAATGACAGATTGCATTTCGCGGCTTCGCAACATCGCCAGAGCGGTGACCGGCTCCCTCCCGACACGCCCTCCGCAGCGCGAGATGAACAGCCCTGAGAGAGGACCCGGACGGTCAGACGACTTCTCCGCGACGCGTTCTGCTTCGAGCGTGCGCGGGACGTCTGGGGAGGGGTGTCGACCCCTATCTGGGAATGTGGCCGAAGGCCGCGACATGCAATCTGTATTTTGCGTGGCCGTAGGCCACGCTCCAACATCCGGCCCGCAGGGGCGACGAAATTCCCAGATAGGGTCGCCTCCTTTCCTACGAATGCCCCCGGGGCTAGTCGCCCGCCTCTTCGCCGTTCGCGTGCAGCGCGTACCACTGGGCACCGAAGGAGGAGAAGTCGTTGCCGTTGGCTTCGCCCGGCTTTTTGTCGGCCACGTAGGTGTAGAGCGGGTGGCCGGCGTAGGTGGCCTGGACGGTGCCGTCGCTGCGCTTGGTCGTGCCGAGTTTGGAGGACATCGCGCCTTCGCCGGCCGTCGGGGCGCCTTCGGTGAGCACCGGCGGCCAGACCTTGGCGCAGTTGCCGTAACAGGACGAGGTGGTGCCCTTGTCCTTGTGGAAGTCGTAGACGGTAAAGCCCTTGGCATCAACCAGAACCGGGCCGGCCTTGGGGGCATTGGCGACGGTCAGCACGGCGACGCCGCTTTCCGCGCCGGCGGGCGCCTTTTCGGCGGCGGTGCTGGTGCTGCCGCCTCCACCGTAAGCGCCGCCGGAGCCGCCGCCGGTGCTGTCGCTACTGCTGCCGCAGCCGGCGATTGCCAGCGCCGCGGCGATTGCCAGCAGCGCGAATGCGTAGGTGGTCCTGGTCACGTGGCGTCCTCCTGGGTTTGATTGTCTGCCGTCGCCCCGGTCACGTCGACCGGGGCGGTGAAGGTTCGGTTGCCGGCGCGGACGCTGATCGCCCTGGTCCGGGAGAGGTCGAGCGCCGAGCTGAGCACGGCCTCGGAGTCGTCTCCCCAGCGGTAGCGGAAGGTCCCCGCCGGGACCCTGGTGCCGTGCGGCCCGCGCAGGAAGACCCGGCAGAGGGTGCCGGAGCGGATCCCGCTCACGTACATGCGGATCTCGGTGCCGTAGGCGTGCGGCTCCAGCGTCGCGTCGATCTTGACCCCGGCCGGCAGCGAGGCGAAGTCGACGTGCTGCTCGGGGTTGCCGCCGCTGCCGCCGGGCAGGACCGCGATCGCCAGCACCGCCGCCGCCGCGGCCACCGTCGCGCCGCTGAGGCCGAAGGCGAAACGCCGTCGCTGTTGCCGCTTGCGTGTCCCCCGGCGCTCGTCCTCGATCGTCGCCGCGATCCGCTCGCCCAGCTCCGCCGAGGGCTGCGGCGCCGGCCGGCTGAAGCGGTCGGGGTCGGCGAGCGGCAGCAGGCGCGCCACCGGGGCCAGCGAGTCGGCCTCGGCACGGCATGCGGGGCAGCCCTCCATGTGCGCCTCGAGCCCGGCCCGCTCGTCCGCCGGCAGCTGGCCCAGCGCGTAGGCGCCGAGCGAGTGGCGCCAGTCGCGGCATTTGTCAGTCTTCATAGCCCATCTCCTCCAGCACGACGCGCAGTGCCCGCAGCCCGTAGTAGACGCGGCTCTTCACGGTTCCCTCCGGCACGCCGAGCTCCTCGGCGACCTCGTTGTAGGGGCGGCCGCGGTAATGGGTCTCGACGAGGACACGGCGATGGTCCTCGCCGATTCGCCGCATCGCCTCCTCGACCTGCCAGGAGAGCAGCGCCTCTTCGAGCGGTTCGACCGAAGGCTCGATGCCGCCCTGGGCGACGCCGGGGCGGACGGCGCGGGCGCGGCCGAGGTCGATGACGACGTTGCGCAGGATCGCGAACAGCCAGGTCCGCAGCGAGCCGATCTCCGGGTCGAAGCGCTCGCCGGCGCGCCAGGCGCGCACGAAGGTCTCCTGCACCGCCTCTTCGGCCAGGCCGGAGTCGCCGAGCGAGCGCATCGCGAAGCCGTAGAGCTCGCCGGAGTGCGCGGCGTAGGCCTCGCGCACGTCCCGCTCACGGCTCAGCGCTCCGGCAGGCATCGCATCCGATCTTGAAGCAGTCGAGGAATCACGGCTGCACGGACTACGTAGAGGCAGAGCGGCGGGTTCAGCCTCGCTGGGCCTCGCGGCGAGGACGGCGCCCCCGGCACCGGCACTCGCCGGCACCGGGAGGCGGCAGCTTCAGGGGACCGGCTTAGAGTTTTCCGATCTTGAAGATTTTCGTCCCGCAATCGGGACAGAAACCCTGGATCGCCGGGCGGCCATTTTTCATGGTCACCTGTTTGGCGTCTTTGATCTCAACCTTCTTGCGCTCTTTGACGCAGTAGCCCTCAGGCATAAAAGGCCCTCCTTTCGCTGCCGCTTCGCGGCAAAGCTCGCGTTCCCACGCGAGGTGGATTGAGGCGAATGTAACGCAGGTCGGGGACACGACGCATGGGTATCGTGATTTTTCGCACAAAACGGCCGGGACGCCGGGTCAACTACCCTGCCCCCCGCACTTCAAGGATCCACCACGCTCTCAAGGAGACCACGCATGCCTGAAGCAGTCATCGTCGACACCATCCGCACGCCGATCGGCCGTGCCTTCAAGGGCTCGCTCGCCCAGCTGCGCCCCGAGGAGATGGGCGCCTTCGTCGTCGACCAGCTGCTCGAGCGCAACCCCGACGTCGACCCCGCGCTCATCGAGGACGTCATCTGCGGCTGCGGCATGCCGCAGGGCCTCGAGGCCTTCAACATCGGCCGCATCATCTCCCTGCTTTCCGAGAAGCTGCCGCAGACGGTCAACGGCGTCACCGTCTCCCGCTACTGCGCCTCCAGCCTCGACGCGATCCGCCACGCGGGCAACGCGATCAAGGCCGGCGAGGGCGATGTCTACCTCGCCGCCGGAGTCGAGTGGGTCAGCCGCTTCAACGAAGCTGCTGAGCCGGTCCGCGTGGATGACCGCAACGAGAACCTGATCGGTGAGAACGGCCAGCCCAACGCCTACATCGACATGGGCATCACCGCGGTCAACGTCGCCAACAAGTACGGCGTCAGCCGCGAGGACATGGACAAGTTCGCGCAGCGCTCCCAGGAACTCGCCGTAAAGTCCCAGGAAGACGGCTTCTTCGACCGCGAGATCGTCCCGGTCACCTTGCCCGACGGCACCGTGGTCGCCAAGGACGACGGCCCCCGCGCCTCTTCGACGCTGGAGAAGCTCGCCTCGCTGCCTGAGGCCTTTGGCGGCGGCGGCGTCACCGCCGGCAACTCCTGCCCGCTCAACGACGGTGCCGCCGTGGCGCTGATCATGAGCGACACCAAGGCCAAGGAGCTGGGCCTGACCCCGCGCGCCCGCATCGTCACCGCCGCCACCTACGGCAACGAGCCGGAGCTGATGGGCGTGGCCCCGATCGGCGCGATCAAGAAGGTGCTGGACCGGGCCGGGATGACGATCGACGACGTCGGCGCGGTCGAGCTCAACGAGGCCTTCGCCGCCCAGGTGATCCCGATCATGGACGAATGCGGGATCGCCGAAGACAAGCTCAACACCCACGGTGGTGCGATTGCCCTCGGCCACCCCTTCGGGATGACCGGCGCCCGCATCATGGGCACCCTGCTCAACGTAATGGAGACCGACGACCACCAGGTCGGCCTCGAGACGATGTGCGTCGCCGGAGGACAGGGCGAGGCCATGATCGTCGAGCGCGTTTGAGGCCGGCTGGCCAGCGCATATCGGCGTCCTCGGTCGCTTGTGTGCGGAGCACACGGCGCTCCCTGCGTCCTTGATCTGCTCGACCAGACGACCTCAACGACGGTAGGGAGCAATGACCGACCGCTCGAAGATGACGCCGGAGAGCATTCGCGCTTTCATCGGCGACAGCTTTCCCGGTGATCTCGGGATCGAGCCGCTGGAGATCGAGGACACGCACGCCCGGGGCAGGATCGTCGTCGACCGGCGGCACCTGCACCCGGGCGGCTTCGTCCACGGCGGCGCCTGGACCGCGCTCGGCGACACCGTCGCCGCCTGGGCGACCTTCCGCAACATCCCGCCGGGCAGCGACTTCACGACGATCGAGCTGAAGCTGAACGTCTTCGCTGCCGGCCTGCCGGGCGACGAGATCGTCGCCGTCGCCGAGCCGCTCCACGTCGGCCGCAGCACCGTCGTCATCGAGGTCCGGATCGAGCGCATCCGCGCCGGCGACAGCCGCCTCGCCGCAAATCTGATCGTTACTCAGTTCGTATTGCCGCCCGACGACGCCTGACCGGCACATTTCGGCGTCCTCGGTCGCTCGCGTGGGAGCACGCCACGCTCCCTGCGATAGCGTCCTCGGTCGCTCGCGTGGGAGCACGCCACGCTCCCTGCGTCCTTGAACTGCTTGGTCAGTCGGCTTCTTTTGTTTCTAGGGGTGCTTCTAAGCGTTCGATCGCCGGCAGGCGCCAGAGGGCGCTGGCGATCGTCAGGCCGATCGCGGCGGCAAGCAGCGAGAGGAACCACTGGGTGGCGTCGAGCAGCTCCATCTGGAAGAAGTCGCGGACCGGGGCGGCGGCGAGGATCAGGGCGTAGAGGGCGCCGAGGCCGGCGACCAGGGCCAGCATGTAGCTCTGGATCGCGATGTGCTCGCGGCCGGGGCCGCGCTCGAGCAGCAGCACGAAGGCGAGGCCGAGCACGATCAGGGTCGTCGTCGCCGCGGTGCGGCCCGCGTCGAGACTGGCCCCCGCGACGCTGTCGACGAGGAAGAAGGAGAGGATCGAGCCGAGCGCCGTAGCCACCCCTGCCGGCACCGCGAAGGCGGCCAGGGAGCGCAGCAGGTGGCCGCGGTAGAGCGGCCCGTCCGAGGGCGCCAGGGCGAGCACGAAGGAGGGGATGCCGATCGTCAGGAACGCCGCCAGGGTGAGGTGGCGCGGCAGGAACGGGAAGGCGAATCCGGGCACCCCGACGAGCAGGATCAGGGTTGCGGCGTAGACGGTCTTGGTCAGGTAGAGGCGGCCGAGGCGGTGGATGTTGCGGGCGATCCGGCGGCCCTCGCCGACCGCTTCCGGCAGCCGCGAGAACTCGTCTTTGAGCAGGACCACGTCGGCGACGCCCTTGGTCACCTGCGCCCCCGAGCCCATCGCCACCGCCATCCGCGCCCGCTTCAGCGCCGGCACGTCGTTGACGCCGTCGCCGATCATCGCCACGTAACGCCCGGCCCCGACCAGGGCGCCGATCAGCGCCTTCTTCTGCTCCGGCTTGATCCGGCAGAAGATCGTGTTGGCCAGTGCCACCTCGGCCAGCTCGGCCTCGTCCTCCGGCAGGTCCGGTCCCTCGACGACCCCGGCCTCGCGCGGCACCCCGACCGCGTAGGCGACGGCGGTGACGGTGGCGCGGGCGTCGCCGGAGATCAGCTTCAGGTCGACTTCCTGCTCGCGCATGAACGCGATCGTCTCGGCGGCGTCGGGCCGCAGCGTCTCCTCCAGCACGACCAGCGCCAGCGGCGTCAGCCGCGGCGGCCCGGCGGCTTTGGCATTGGCCGGCAGCGCCCCCGCCGACTGGCCGAAGGCGACGACGCGGCGTCCGGCGGCGGTCTCCTGCTCGAGCGTGCGGGTGAGGCCGGGGGGGAGGCTCAGCGCCCCGGTCTGGGTGAGCACGTCGGGCGCCCCCAGCACGTAGGTGGAGCCGCCGGCGTTACCGCCCGCCAGCGCCACGCCGCTCCACTTCCACTCCGAGGAGAACGGGACCTCGGCGCTGACCCGCCCGGCCTCGGCCGGGAAGCGCGCGGCGATCGTCTCCAGGGTGCTGTTGCGGTTGCCGGCGCTGGCCGCGAAGCGGGCCAGGGCCGTCTGGGCGGCGCTCGCGTCGACCCCCTCGGCGAACTCGACCCCGGCCAGGCGCAGCTCGCCGGCGGTCAGGGTGCCGGTCTTGTCGACGCAGATCGTGTCGACCGCCGCCAGGCTCTCGCTGGCGCTCATCTGCTGGACCAGGGTGTCGCGTCTGGCCAGCCGCACGGCCGCGACCGCGAAGGTGACGCTCATCAGCAGCACCAGGCCCTCGGGGATCAGCGTCACCAGTCCGGCCGTCGCCGTCTGCGCGGCTTCGTCGAGGCTGACGCTGCGGACTTTGAGGCTGAGGATCAGGATCGCCGCCAGCGGCACCATCACGTAGGTCGAGGCGAGGATCACCCGGTTGACCTCCTCCTGCAGCGGTGAGGGCGGGTGGCGGAAGGTCCGCGCCTCGCCGGCGAGGCGGCCGGCGTAGCTCTCCTCGCGGACCGCGTCGACCACGTAGTGGCCGGAGCCGGAGACGCAGAAGGAGCCGGAGAGCACGCGCTCGCCGACCAGCTTGCGGATCCCGTCGGCCTCGCCGGTCAGCATCGACTCGTCGACGGTCAGGCCGCGGCTGGTGACCATCTCGCCGTCGGCGACCAGCTGGTCGCCGGGCCCGACCGCGATGACATCGCCGGGGACGACCTCACCCGCGGGCAGCTCGGTCACGGTGCCTTCGCGGGCGACCTTGGCTTGCGGTGCGACCAGGATCGCCAGCTCGTCGAGGGTCGCCTTCGCCTTCAGCTCCTGGCGGATGCCGATGTAGAAGTTGACGACGGCGATCAGGCCGAACAGCGAGTCGGCGTAGAGCCCCAGGGCGAGGTCGAGGACGAAGAAGATGCCGATGATGCCGTTGAAGAGCGTGAAGACGTTGCCGGCGACGATGCTCGAGGTCGTCCGTGAGGAGGTCTCCGGCGGCGGCCCGAGCTTGCGCAGCCGCTTCGCCGCCTCGGCGCTGGAGAGCCCTTGCTCGGCGGCTGGGCGTTCGTCTTCCATGTCGACATTCAATAGGGTGCGCCCCGGATGGCTTTGAAGCTCGGATTGAACCTCGGTTACTGGGGCATCGGCCCGGCGGGCGAGGACGCCCTCGAGGTCGTCAGCGCCGCCGAGAAGCTCGGCTACGAGTCGGTCTGGGCGGCCGAGTCCTACGGCTCCGACGTGGTCAGCGTGCTCGCCTGGCTCGCCGCGCAGACGACGACGATCAACCTCGGCGCCGCGATCCTGCAGGTGCCCGCCCGCCCGCCCGCCGCCGCCGCGATGGCCGGCGCGACGATCGACAAACTCTCCGGCGGCCGCTTCCTCTTCGGCTTCGGCCCCTCCGGCCCGCAGGTCTCCGAGGGCTGGTATGGCGTGCCCTATTCCAAGCCCTGGGGCCGGACCCGCGAGTACATCGAAGTCGTGCGCGAGATCGTCGCCCGCGAAGGGCCGCTCGAACACCAGGGCGAGCACTATCAGCTGCCCGTCCCCGGCGGCGAGGGCAAGCCGCTGAAGCTGAACTTCCACCCGCTGCGCAACGAGATCCCCGTCTTCGTCGGCGCGATCGGCCGCAAATCGGTGGAGATGGCGGCGGAGATCTGCGACGGCTGGATCCCGATCTTCTTCAGCGTCGACGCCTTCGAGGCGACCTGGGGGGAGCACCTCGAGGCCGGCTTTGCCAAAGGTGGCCGCCAGCGTTCCGACCTCGAGGTCTCGCCCTCGCTGCAGGTCGCGATCGACGGCGACCTCGAGGCCGCCAAGAGCGTCGTCAAGGCCGGCCTCGTCCTCTACTTCGGCGGCATGGGCAGCCGCAAGACCAACTTCTACGTCGACCTCGCCCACCGCTTCGGCTTCGGCGACGTCGCCGACGAGGTCCAGCGGCGCTTCCAGGACGGCGACCGCGACGGCGCCTTCAAGGCCATGCCCGACGAGATCGTCGAGGCCACCTCGCTGGTCGGCACCGAGGCCGAGGTGGCCGCGCGAGTCGAGCGCTTTCGCGGCGCCGGCATCGACCGCCTGATCGTCTCCCCGGTTCACATGGACCGGGCCGAGCAACTGCACACCCTCGAGCGCCTGGGCGCCATTTCCGGCGTGCAGACGCCAGCCTGACTCATCGCATAACCTTCCGCGCCGCGTGAAGATCGGAGTGCCGAAAGAGTCCGCGAATGGGGAGCGCCGGGTTGCGCTGGTCCCTGACGTGGTCAAGTCCCTGAAGAAGAACGAGCACGTCGAGGTGCTCGTCCAGTCCGGCGCGGGCGACGCCGCCGGCCATCCCGACTCCCAGTACGCGGAGGCCGGGGCCGAGGTCGTCGAGGGCGACGTTACCTGGGGCGCCGACGTGGTCCTTAGCGTCGCCGCCCCCTCCGCCGAGGAGATCGGCCGCCTCAACTCCAGCCAGGTCTTCATCGGCCACCTTTCGCCCTGGACCGCGGCCGACAGCAACAGGGCGCTGGCCGCCGCCGGCGTAACCAGCTTCGCGATGGAGGCGATCCCGCGCACGACCCGGGCCCAGGCGATGGACGCGCTCTCCTCGCAGGCCGCCGCCGCCGGCTACGCGGCGATGCTGATCGCCGCCCGCGAGTCCGGCCGCTTCTTCGGGATGATGACCACCGCCGCCGGCACCGTGCCGCCGGCCAAGGTCCTCGTCCTCGGCGCCGGCGTCGCCGGTCTGCAGGCAGTCGCCACCGCCAAGCGCCTGGGCGCGATCGTCACCGGCTTCGACATCCGCCGCGCCGCCTGGGAGCAGATCGCCTCGCTCGGCGGCCGGCCGCTGGAACTCGACTTCATCCCCGACGCCGAGGGCGAGGGCGGCTACGCCCGCCCGCTGACCGACGAGGAGAACGCCCAGGTGCGCGACGCACTCGGCCAGAACGCCGCCAAACAGGACATCATCGTCACCACCGCTGCGATTCCCGGCCGCGCCGCCCCGGTCCTGATCACCGCCGACGCCGTGCGCGGCATGTCGCCCGGCTCGGTGATCGTCGACCTCGCCGCCGAGACCGGCGGCAACTGCGAGCTGACCGAGGCGGGGGAGACCGTGGTCGAGAACGGCGTCAAAGTGATCGGCCCGCGCAACCTCGCCAGCGAGATGCCGGCCCCGGCCTCCCAGCTCTACGCCAAGAACCTCGAGAACCTGCTCGGGCTGCTGATCGACGACGAGGGCGCCGTCAAGGTCGACTTCGAGGACGACATCGTCGCCGCCGCCTGCATCACGCAGGGCGGCGAGATCAAAAACGAGAGGGCGGCGAAATGACGCTTTTCACCGAGATCACGATCCTCGTCCTCGCCGCCTTCGTCGGCTTCGAGGTGATCTCGAAGGTGCCGACGACGCTGCACACGCCGCTGATGTCGCAGACCAACGCGATCCACGGGATCGTGATGCTGGGCGGCCTGATCGTCCTCGGCTACGCCAACGACCCGCTCGAGTACGTGATCGGCACGATCGCCGTCGCCTTCGGCACGATCAACATCGTCGGCGGCTTCATGGTCACCGACCGCATGCTGGGGATGTTCTCCAAAAAGCCGAAACCGAAGGCTGACGCCGAGAAGAAGGCTGGCTCGTGATCTTCGAGGCGGTCCTGAAGCCCGGTGGCGACGCCGCCACGGCGCTCTACATCGTCGCCTTCTCGATGTTCATCATCGGGATCAAACGCGGCACCCACCCGAGCACCGCCAAGCAGGGCAACCTGATCGCCGCCGGCGGCATGGCCGTCGCGGTGGCGACGACGCTGCTGCTGGACGGGATCGGCAACTGGGGCCTGATCGCACTCGGCCTCGGGATCGGCACGGCGGTCGGAGTGATCGCCTCGATCCGCGTGCAGATGACCGAGATGCCGCAGATGGTCGCCCTCTACAACGGCGTCGGCGGCGGCGCCGTGGCGCTGATTGCCTGGTCGGAGCTTCGCCACGGGATCTCCGTGGGCGGCGACATCCCGCTCGAAGAGCTGATCCCCACCCTGCTCGCCGCGGTGATCGGCTCGATCTCCTTCTGGGGCTCGAACATCGCCTTCGCCAAGCTCCAGGACCTGATCCCGACCAGGCCGATGGCGGTGCCCGGCCAGCAGGTGATCAACGGCCTCCTGCTGATCGGCATCCTCGCCGCCTGCGTCGACATCGCCGTCAACAACGGCGATCCCTCGCAGGGGCTCTTCATCGCGATCCTGATCGCCGCGGCGCTGCTCGGCAACTTCGTCGTGCTGCCGATCGGTGGCGCCGACATGCCGGTCGTGATCTCGCTGCTCAACGCCTTCACCGGCCTCTCCGCCGCGGCCGCCGGCTTCGCGCTCGACAACGTGGCGCTGATCGTCGCCGGCACCCTGGTCGGCTCCTCGGGCACGATCCTGACCATGGAGATGGCGACGGCGATGAACCGCTCCGTCGCCAACGTCCTCTTCGCCGGCTTCGGCGGAGCGCCCTCGGGCGGAGGCGGTGGCAGCACCGAGGAACGACCGCACGTCTCGATCGGCGCCCAGGACGCGGCGATCAAGCTCGCCTACGCCGACACGGTCGTGATCGTGCCCGGCTACGGTCTCGCCGTCGCCCAGGCCCAGCACGCGATCAAGGAGGTCGCCGACCAGCTGGAGAAGCGCGGCGTCACCGTCAGCTACGCGATCCATCCGGTCGCGGGCCGCATGCCGGGCCACATGAACGTCCTTCTCGCCGAGGCCGACGTGCCCTACGAGCAGCTGCGGGAGATGGAGGACATCAACCCGGAAATGCCGCGCACCGACGTCGCCGTGGTGGTCGGGGCCAACGACGTCACCAACCCGGCGGCCAAAAACGACCCTGACAGCCCGATCGCCGGGATGCCGATCATCGAAGTCGACCAGGCCCAGCAGGTCATCGTCATCAAGCGCTCGCTCAGCCCCGGCTTCGCCGGCATCGACAACGACCTCTTCTACGAGCCGAACACCTCGATGCTGTTCGACGATGCCAAGAAGGCGGCGGCGGATATCGCCGCGGAGATCGAGAACCTCTAAGTCGTTACACGGTCGTGCGCCAAGCGGCGCACCAGACCCACACATTTGACAGCGGCGCCCCTAGCGTCGTCGTATGGAGTCCGAGCGGGGGCAGTCGACGGTCGAGTGGACGGGGATGCTGTGCGTCGTCGCCTTGCTGCTGGTCGGGTTGGTGGCGGCCGGGGTGCGGGTGCCGGGGACGGCTCTGTCGCAGGCGGTGGCCTCGCGGATTCTCTGTGCGGCGTCGTTGGCGGATGGGTGCGGTGACGAGCCGGGGCTGATCGCGGACTACGGGACCGAAGTCGGGGAGCTGGTGCGGCGGCACATGCCGATCATCGCCTTCGAGGAGGGGTCGCGGGGGGTGCCGGTGGACTTCCGGCACTGCCGCAGCACGAGCTGTGG
The DNA here is from genome assembly GCA_963735235.1 of uncultured Solirubrobacterales bacterium. Lineage (GTDB taxonomy): Bacteria > Actinomycetota > Thermoleophilia > Solirubrobacterales > 70-9 > VAYN01. The sequence continues at coordinate 277,618 of CAVTKD010000020.1, forward strand.
CGACGGTTCGGATCGCGGCCTGGTGCACCGGACCGATGAGGGGTTCCCGGTGACGGCGTTCGTCCACGTCGTCGACTGCCGGGCTGAGGAGGTGGAGGACTCCAAAGCCGGCGGTGCCGACTGCTCCGGCGCCCGCGCCGGCAATCTCTACATCCAGTACTGGACCTACTACGCCGACTCCGCCACCCTGCGCGACCTTCCGGTCGTCGGCGAAGAGGGGTATCACGCGGACGACTGGGAGGGCGTGCAAATTCGCATCGGGGCCGACGGCCACGTCGACGAGCGCGCCTCCTCCCACGAGGGCTACAACTACGCCCGCAGCATCGACAACTGGGGCTCCGACGCCGGGCTGCAGCCGTTGCGCGACGGTGCGGAGGCGGTTGGCGCCCGGGCCGAGAACGGCTGGGGGCCCGAGACCCACCTGCTGCTCGTCTCCGGCGGCAGCCATGCCGGCAACGCCATCGGCATTCCCCACATCGACCGCTTCACCCCCGGCCGCCGCGTCCATCTGATCCCGCTCGAGCCGATCGCCGCGGACAGCGCCGCCACCTTCGCGATCAGGCCGCCCTGGCGCAAGAAGGTCTGGCGCGACCCCGAGGCCGAGGGGACCGACTGACTACTTCGGCGGCATCCGCAGAGCGCCGTCGAGGCGGATCGTCTCGCCGTTGAGCATCGGGTTGGCGGCGATCTCCAGCACGATGCGGGCGTACTCGTCGGGGCGGCCGAGGCGGGAGGGGAAGGGGATGCCGGCACCGAGGGCAGTGCGCGCCTCCTCGGGCAGGGCGGCGAGCAGAGGGGTGTCGAAAAGACCCGGGGCGATCGTCACCACCCGCACGCCGCGCGAGGCCATGTCCCGCGCCGCCGGCAGGGTCATGCCGACGATGCCGCCCTTGGAGGCCGCGTAGGCGATCTGGCCGATCTGGCCGTCGTAGGCGGCGATCGAGGCGGTGTTGACGCAGACGCCGCGCTCGCCCTCGGCGTCGGGCTCGTTGGCGCTCATCGAGTCCGCCGCCAGGCGCAGCACGTTGAAGCTGCCGATCAGGTTGACCGAGACGACGTTGGAGAAGTACTCGAGATTGTGGGGCCCGCCCTTGTGGGCGACCCGCTCGGCCCAGCCGATCCCGGCGCAGCAGACGGAGACCCGCAGCCCGCCGCCGGCGCTGGCCGCTCGCTCGACCGCCGCGGCGACCGCCCCGGCGTCGGTGACGTTCGCCTCGACGAACTCGGCGCCGATCTCGGCCGCCAGCGCCTCGCCCTTCTCGGCGTTGAGGTCGGCGATGACGACCTTCGCCCCAGCCGCGGCCAGCGCCCGTGACGTTGCGGCGCCAAGGCCAGAGGCCCCTCCCGCAACCAATGCTCCCGCTCCATCGACCTTCATAGGGGCGCAGCGTATCGACGAGCGCTGCGTTATTCAGCCAGCAGACCAATGCAGTGTTCGCCGAGTTCACATCCCGGTAATCAGGGCTGTGTAGGGTTTTCGGATCGCCACCGAGGTGACGGCAAACTCCAAGGCAGCGATCGCGGAGCGTCTTTCCGAGGCGCGTGAACGCACTTTCGAGCTGATCGAGCCGCTCGACGACGAGCAGCTCAACCGGGTCTACTCGCCGATCCTCAGCCCGCTGGCCTGGGATCTCGGCCACATCGCCAACTTCGAGGAGCTCTGGCTGGTGCAGACGATTGGCGAGCGCGAGCCGATGCGCGGCGACCTCGGCCGCTTCTACGACGCGATCGAGAACCCGCGCAAGACCCGCGGCGAGCTGCCGATCCTGCGCGACGCCGAGCTGCGCGCCTACATGGCCGACGTCCGCGAGCGCACCCTCGAGGTGCTCGACTCGGTCGAGATCGGCCCCGATGCCGAGGACCGGTTGCTGCGGGACGCCTTCGTCTACGAGATGCTGCTCGCGCACGAGCACCAGCACAACGAGACGATGCTGCAGCTGCTGCAGCTCGTCGATGGCTACGAGCTGCCGCCGGCTTATTCCCGTCCCGCCGCTGCGCCGGCTCGAACCGACCTGGAGATGCTCACGGTCGAAGCGGGCGAGCACACGATCGGCGCTCCGCCGCGTGGCTTCGCCTACGACAACGAGCGCCCGCGCCACACCGCCGCGCTGGCCGCCTTCGAGATCGATCGAACCCCGGTCACCAACGCCGCGTACACCGAGTTCATGGAAGACACCGGCGCCGAGCCGCCGATGTATTGGGAGCGCGACGGCGAGGACGGCTGGCTCGATACCGCGAGGGGCCGCCGGGCCGCGATCGAGCCGAGCCATCCCGTGGCCCACGTCTCCTGGCATCAGGCCGACGCGCTTGCCCGCTGGGCCGGCAAGCGCCTGCCGACCGAGCCGGAGTGGGAGGCGGCGTGCCCGGGCCTGCAGCTGCGCGGGCAGGTCTGGGAGTGGACCTCCTCGGACTTCCTCGCCTATCCCGGCTTCGAGGCCTTCCCGTACCCGGAGTACTCCGGGGTCTTCTTCGGCGACGAGCACAAGGTCTTGCGGGGAAGCTCGTGGGCGACCCACTCCGACGTGGTCAGGCCCAGCCTCCGCAACTGGGACCTGCCCCAGCGGCAGCAGATCTTCTCCGGGATCCGCTGCGCGAGGGACCTGTGATCGCGATCGACGTACATCTCGACGCCGACGCCGCGGCGACGATGATGCGCGACGTCCGCGCCGGCCTCTGCTCCTACCCCAAGGAGCTGGCGCCGAAGTACTTCTACGACGAGCGCGGCTCGCTGCTGTTCGAGCGGATCACCGAGCTACCCGAGTACTACCCGACCCGGGCCGAGCGGGAGATCCTCAGTGAGCGCTCACCCGAGATCCTCGCCGCCGCCGGCTGGCCGGGAACGCTGGTCGAGCTCGGCTCCGGCTCGGCCGCCAAGACCCGCCATCTGCTCAGCGCCATGCGCGACGCGGACGGCCTCCACACCTACGTACCGGTCGACATCTCCGAGGAGATCACGCATCAGACGGCGGCCTCCCTGGTCGACGAGTACCCGGGGCTGGCGGTGCGCGGCCTCGTCTGCGACTTCGAGCACCACCTCGAGCGGATTCCCGCTGGCGACGGGGAGAGGCTGATCGCTTTCCTCGGCGGCACCGTCGGCAACTTCTACCCGCGCCAGCGCCATGCCTTCCTGGAGCGGATCGCGGCGCTGCTCGGACCCGGTGACCAGCTCCTGCTCGGCACCGACCTGATCAAGGAGACGGTCCGCCTCGAGGCCGCCTACGACGACGACGCCGGGGTCACGGCCGAATTCAACAAGAACGTGCTCGAGGTCTTGAACCGCGAGCTCGGCGCCGACTTCGACCTCGACGCCTTCGAGCACGTCGCCCGCTACGACACCGAGGCGGAGCGGATGGACATCCGCCTGCGCTCGCTCGCCGACCAGGACATCCGCCTCGACGGTCTCGACCTCGACGTCTCCTTTGCCGCCGGCGAGGAGATGCGGACCGAGATCTCGACCAAGTTCACCCGCGAGCGGCTTGAGTCCGTCTACGCCGGGGCCGGCCTGGAGATGAGCGGCTGGTTCACGGATGCGGCCGGCGACTACGCGCTGAGCCTGGCGCGACCGGCCTGAACGATCCCGCCGCTTTCAGGCGGGGGCGAGCGCCGCGATCGTCTCGCCGAGCTTGTCGGGCGTCACGATCGGGGTCAGGATCGGCAGCGTGATGCCGCCCTCGCCGAAGGCGGCGAGCCGCTCCTTCATCTGCTCGGGAGTGCCGAAGATGAACATCTCCTCGATCGCCTCCCAGGGCGCCGCCGCCGCGGCGGCCTGGCGGTCGCCGGCCTCCCAGGCGGCGATCATCGGGTCGATCTGCTCGCCGTAGCCGAGCCAGCGGTAGAAAGCGGTGTAGACGGGAACGGTGATGTAGGAGGAGAACATGAAGCGGGCCAGCGGCTCGACCTGCTCGCGCTCGCCGGGGATGCAGAAGAAGCGGCAGAGCAGCTCGAAGCCCGCCGGCGCGCCCTCGAGCTGGGCGGTCACCTTGGGCAGGCCGCCGAGCGGCAGGAAGTTGGTGAAGGCGCCGTCGGCCCGTTCCGTCGCCAGCTCCAGCATCTTGCCGCGCAGTGCCGCCAGCACGATCGGGACCCGCTCGGCCGGGGGCGATTCGAGCTTGAAGCCGGTCGAGGTGCGCTCGCCGGCAAGCGCCGTCTGCAGGAAGTCAAGCGTCTCGCGGACCTTGCTCAGCGGCTTCTCGAAGGGGATCCCGTTCCAGCCTTCGACGATGCGGTCCGAGGAGGAGCCGATGCCGAGCACGAAGCGCCCCCGCGAGGCGCTGGCGAGCGCGGCGGTCTCCTGCGCCAGCAGCGCCGGGCCGCGCTGGAAGACGCCGACGATCCCGGTCCCGAGCCGCATCTCCTCGGTCCAGGCGGAGCTCAGCGACAGCGGCGTGAAGCCGTCGGGCCCGGCGGTCTCGCCGGTCCAGAGGTCCGTGTAGCCGGCCGCCTCGGCCCGCTTCACGTGCTCCTCGTGGTCGGCCAAAGCCAACCCGGGCAGCGGCAACGTCAGTCCCCAACGCTCCATCGCCCAGACCCTACCTGCGCTCAGTGGCGAACCTCGAAACGGCGGGTCTGCGGCCACTGCTGGAAGAACGAGTCCGCGTCCTGGGCGCTGAGCGGTTTGGTGAAGAGGAACCCCTGGCCGTTGTCGCAGTCATTGGACTGGATCAGCGAGAGGTCCTGGGGCCGCTCGATGCCCTCCGCGGTCGTCTCGATCGAGAGCGCTTTGCCGAGCTGGACGAGCGTGTGCAGGAGGATCTCGCCTTCGCAGCCCTCGGCCAGCTGAGAGATGAAAGAGCGGTCGATCTTGAGCACGTCGACCGGGAACTGCCGCAGGTGGGCCAGCGAGGAGTAGCCGGTGCCGAAGTCGTCGACGGCGATCCGCACGCCGAGGTCTTTGAGGGCGGTCAGCCTGCGGGCGGTTTCCTCGGCGTTGCTCATCAGCGTCGTCTCGGTGATCTCGATCGTCAGCGCGCTGGCGTCGAGGCCGCTCGAATCCAGGGCTCCTTCGACGTGCCCGAGGAGATCGTCGGTGTCGAGCTGGAGGGCGGAGACGTTGACCGCCAGGTTGAGCGGGTAGCCGGCTTCCTGCCACTTCGCACCCTGTGCGCAGGCCTCTTGGAGAACCCACGCGCCGACCTCGACGATCAGCCGGGACTCCTCCAGCAGGGGGATGAATTCCTCCGGCTGGGCGACCCCACGGCCGGGCCGGCGCCAGCGGATCAGCGCCTCGACCCCGGTCGGGGTCATCGTCCGCAGATCGAAGGTCGGTTGGTAGACGAGGAAGAACTCTTCGTTTCCGAGGGCGCCCTGGAGGTCCATCTCGATCTCCAGGCGGGACTGGGCTTCGTCCTCCATGCCGGACTCGAAGACGAGGTAGCGGCTCTTGCCTCCCCACTTGGCCCGGTACATGGCGATGTCGGCGTCGCGCAGCAGCTCTTCGGCAGAGGACCTGCCGCCGGTGGCGATGCCGATGCTCGCCTTGGCGAAGACCCGCGTGTCCTCGGCGCCGGGGAGGACGAACGGTTCCTTGAAGGCGTCGAGCAGGCGCTCGGCGATCAGCTCCGGGCCGGCGGCGAGCGAGAGGCCGTCGGCGATGACGACGAACTCGTCCCCGCCGAGCCTGCCGAGGGCATCGGTCTCGCGGATCACGCCGTCGAGCCGGTTGGCGACGGCGCAGAGCAGCTCGTCCCCGACGCTGTGGCCGAGCGAGTCGTTGATCGCCTTGAAGTTGTCGAGGTCGACGAACAGCGCCGCCACCGGTTCCTGTTTGAGCCGGGTGCGGGTCAGGGTCTGCTCGATGCGGTCGAGGATCAGCGTCCGGTTCGGCAGCCCGGTGAGGGCGTCGTGCGTCGCCAGGAAGACCAGTTCCTGCTGGCGGTTGGTCAGTTCCTCGTGGGAGCGCTGGCGCTCGTCCTCGAAGGACTGGCACATCCGCACCAGGGTGACGTCGAGGCTGCGCTGCAGCATTCGCAGTGCCAGCTCCAGGGCGGCGTCGTCGAGCTTCAGCTCGGCGGCGCTCTCGCTGACGACCTCCGCGGTGCAGTCGCGCCAGCGCAGGCAGCGTTTGGTCACCTCGTTCAGTGGGGCCTCCCGCTGGGAGGCGAGCTGGGCGAAGATCCGCCAGGACTCCTGGCCCACCTCACGCGCCACCGCCTCGCCCTCGCCGGCCATCCACCGAGCGACGGCGACCGTGGAGACGGTGCCGACGTCTTCGAAGCTCTCTTCGACGACCTTGTCGAGCGTTCGCGCGGAGGTCCGCGAGCGCCCCATCATCCGCTCGACCACGTCGGGGGTGCGGGCGTTCAGCGCATCACCGAGGCGAAGCAGCTGGCCCTCGACCGGGCTGCCGCCGTTCACGGTCGTGCTCGAGTTGACCCGTCCTCCCATGCTGGCGCCTATCGGTTCCGCTCCGGCGAGGCTGAAGGAAGAATGGGAAAACGTGGACGTTTGCATCAATTAGTGCATGTTTCTCCAGCGCCGCACGTACGGCTTTCGGCTAGCCTCCAGCGCCGATGGCCGAGACCTCTCAGGCGAAGCCCGACCGCAATCTCGCGCTGGAGCTGGTGCGCGTTACCGAGGCGGGGGCGCTGGCCGCGGCCCGCTGGGTCGGGCGCGGCGACAAGCTCGCCGCCGACGGCGCCGCGGTCGACGCGATGCGCTTCGTGCTCGACTCGGTTGCGATGGACGGCGTCGTCGTGATCGGCGAGGGCGAGAAGGACGAAGCCCCGATGCTCTTCAACGGCGAGCAGATCGGCGACGGCAGCCCGCCGGTCTGCGACATCGCCGTCGACCCGCTGGAGGGGACGACCCTCTGCGCCCGCGGCATGCCCAGCGCTCTGGCCGTGATCGCCCTGGCCGAGCGCGGCTCGATGTTCGACCCCGGCCCCTGCGTCTACATGGAAAAGATGGCCGGAGGAGAGGAGATCGCCGACCTGCTCGACCTCGACCGGCCGCTGCCGGAGACGTTGAAGCTGGTCGCCGAGCGCAAGGGCGAGAGCGTCGGCGACGTGATCGTGGTGATGCTCGACCGCCCCCGCCACGAGGAGGCGATGCGCGAAGTCCGCGAGGCCGGCGCCCGCATCCGCCTGATCAGCGACGGCGACGTCTCCGCCGCGCTGCTGGCGGTCAGCGAACGCTCTCCGGTCGACCTGCTCTGGGGAATCGGCGGCACCCCCGAGGGCGTGCTCTCGGCCGCTGCCCTGAAGTCGATGGGCGGGCAGCTGCTCGGCCGCCTCTGGCCCCGCGACGACGGTGAGCGCCAGGCCTCGATCGACGCCGGCTACGACCTCGACCGCATCCTCACCGCCGACGACCTCTGCTCCGGAGACGACGTCTTCTTCTCCGCCACCGGCGTCACCGACGGCGACGTCCTCCAGGGCGTCCGCTACCGCGGCAACGGCGCCACCACCGAGTCGCTGGTGATGCGCTCGCGCTCCGGCACCGTGCGGCGCATCCACGCCCGCCACGACCGCGCCAAGCTCCGCGCGGTCACCGGCGAGCGCTACGGCTGAGGCGGCCTGCAAACCGGCGCCTGGCGGTGTCCTCGGCTTGATTTGCAGCCACTCGGGTAAGCATGAAAGGTGATCGCGGTTGCCGGGGCGACCGGCTACGTGGGCGGAAAGCTCTGCGCGCATCTGCGCGAGCAGGACGAGGACGTGCGGGCGCTGGCGCGACATCCGCAGGCCAGCCCGGAGCTGGAGGAGATGGGTTGCGAGGTCCGCAGGGCGGACGTGCTCGAGCCGGACACGCTGGGGCCGGCGCTGGAAGGCGTCGACGTCGCCTATTACCTGGTCCACTCGATGGGACGGGGGTCCGACGGCGACTTCGCCCGGCGCGACAAGGAAGGCGCCGAGAACTTCGCCGCGGCGGCCGCCGCGGCGGGGGTGCGGCGGATCGTCTACCTCGGTGGGCTGGGTGGGCTGGGGGAGGAGTCGGACCACCTGGCGAGTCGCCACGCCACCGCGGAAACCCTGCGGGCGGGCGACGTTCCGGTCACCTACTTCCGCGCCGCCGCCGTGATCGGCGCGGGCAGCGAGTCCTTTCTCACCGTCTTCTACCTGGTCCGCCGGCTGCCGCTGATGGTGACGCCGCGCTGGGTCACCACCCGCACCCAGCCGATCGCGATCGACGACACCGTCGCTTTCCTCGCCGCCGCCTCGAACCTCGACCGCGACCTCGACCGTGAGATCCAGATCGGCGGCGCCGACGTCACCACCTACGGTGGGATGATCGACGAACTGGCCCGGGCGCTCGGCCGCCGGCCGCCGCTCCGCCTCACCGTTCCAGTTCTCACCCCCGGCCTCTCCTCGCTCTGGATCGGTCTGGTCACGCCGGTCGACGCCGGGGTCGCCCGGCCGCTGATCGAGGGCCTCGCGGTGGAGACCGTCGTCACCGATCCCTCGGGCATGGAGCTGTTCCCCGGAATCGTCACCACACCGCTGCCCGAGGCGCTGAAGGCGGCGGTCGAGAGTCTGTAGGGCTCTAGCCAGGCGATGTCGGGAATATGACCTTTCCTATTCAGGTGGCGGGGTCATCGCGCGCCTGCTCTGGGCCACGGCAGGCTCGCCGCAGGGCGGCTTCTTCTTGCCGAAGGGCAGTTCGCCGGTGTCGTGGACCTCGAAGCGCAGCGAGTTGATCACCGCGCCGGCCAGCAGCGCCAGACTGAGCACGTAGAACCAGAGCAGGGCGATCAGGATGAAGCCCAGGGTCGAGCCGAAGTGGGAGAGGCTGGAGACGTTGGAGAGGTAGATCGGGAAGAGCCAGTTGGCGAGGCCGGCGGCGAGGGTGACGAAGACCGCCCCGGGCCAGACGGCGCGCCAGGGCATGTGCCCTTTGGGCACCGCCCAGAAGATCACCGAGCAGATCCCGAAGGTGATCAGAAGCGCCGCGCCGAGCAGCAGGACGGTGTCGATCGCCTTGATGTCGGAGAGCCCGAAGGGCAGGCGGTCGGTGCTGTTGACGACGCCGCTCTCCAGCGCCGGCACAAAGATGCTGGCGGCGATGAAGAGGAGGACGACGCCCAGCATCGCGAAGGAGAAGCGCTTCTGCTCGACCCAGCCGCGGCACTGGACGTGGTAGATGCGGCAGAAGGCGGTGTCCATCGCCCCCCAGAAGGAGGCGCCGATCCAGAGCGAGCCGAAGAAGGCGGCGATCCCGATCGTCGTCGAGTTGTCCTGGATGCGATTGAGGACGTCGGTCAGCGTCTGCTGCTCGACGTTGGGGAAGAGGCGCTGGAGGTCGCGGACGACGCTGGTCTCGACGCCGCCGATCTTCAGCACCTGGCCGAAGACGAAGAGGACCAGCAGGGCGAACGGGAAGACCGCCAGCATCAGGTTGTAGGCGACCATCGCCGAGAGCCCGGTGACGTTTTGGCCATAGGCGCGCTGCCAGAAGGCGCTCAGCCAGGGGCGGGGATGGCGCGTGGAGTTCGGCATTGACTTCACAAACTGAAGCGACTACCATACGAACAAGCGTTTGACGAAGTTTCGACGCTCGCCCTACGGGCTAGACGCAGTTGAGATGTTCATGCTTACTTCGCGGGCCATGTCTCCGGTCCGCTTTTTCATCGTCCGGCGCGACTTGATGCTCGCGACGGCGTTTCATTGCCAGGACTAAACACGAAGCGCTAGGGAAATGAGTAGAGGATGCTGGTAGCAGAGCTTCAGGAGTTGGAGGAGGTTAAAAACCTCATGAATCGCGGTCAGCAGCTGGGCGTGCTGACCTTTGGCGACATCGCCTCGGCGGTATCCGAGGTGGATCTTGACGAGTCCGACGTCGAGGACCTCTACGGCCACCTCGAGAAGTCGGGGATCGAGCTCGTCGAGGACATGGACCCGGCCCAGAAAGCGGCCGCCGACGCGATGCCCGCCGACACCGGCAAAAAAGGCCGCCGCCGCCCGAAAGCGGCGCTGGACCTGAAACCGGACATGACCACGGATTCCCTGCAGCTGTTCCTCAAGGACATCGGCAAAGTCCGCCTGCTGACCGCCGCGGAGGAGGTCGAACTCGCCAAGCGCATCGAGCGGGGCGACCTCGACGCGAAGCAGAAAATGGTCGAGTCCAACCTGCGCCTGGTCGTCTCGATCGCGAAAAACTACCGAAACCAGGGCCTCCCCTTCCTCGACCTGATCCAGGAGGGAACGCTGGGCCTGGTCCGCGCGGCGGAGAAGTTCGACTACCGCAAGGGGTTCAAGTTCTCGACCTACGCGACCTGGTGGATCCGCCAGGCGATCGCCCGTGCCCTGGCCGACAAGGCCCGGACGATCCGCATCCCGGTCCACGTGGTCGAGAAGCTGAACAAGATCGGCCGCGCCGAGCGCAAGCTGGTCACCGAGCTGGGCCGTGAGCCCACCCCGGAGGAGATCGCCGAGGTGACGGGGATCGATCCTGAGGAGGTCGACTCGATCAAGCGCTCCGCGCAGGCCCCGGTCTCGCTGGAGAAGCCGGTCGGCGACGAGGAGGAGTCCGAGTTCGGCCAGTTCATCGCCGACGAGAAGGCCGAGTCCCCGTTCGACCGCGCCGCGGACCTGCTGACCAAAGAGGCGCTGAAGGAAGCGCTGGAGAACCTCTCCTACCGTGAGCGCCGCGTCCTGGAGCTGCGTTACGGCCTCGGCGGCGAGCATCCGCGCACGCTGGACGAGGTCGGCCGCACGTTCAACGTCACCCGCGAGCGGATCCGCCAGATCGAGAACCAGAGCCTCAAAAAGCTGCAGAGCTTGGGCGAGGCCCAGAAACTGCGCGAGGTCGCATAGTTGCGTAGTTAAGTGCTCGGGCATCCCGGCCGATAGTGGTCGGGATGTTCGACATCGATTCAGCCCTGCGTACCCTCGTCGAGCGTGAGGGATCCGACCTTCACGTGAAGGTCGATTCGCCCCCTGTCGCTCGCATGCACGGTGAACTGATCCCCCTCGAGGGGTTCGGTGAGTTGAGCGCCGAGGACACCGAGGGGGCCTTCAAGGCGATCGCCGAGCCCCGCTCGCTGGCTGAATTCGAGGCCGACGGGGAGGCCGACTTCGCCTACGCGCTGCCGGGCGTCTCCCGCTTCCGCGTCAACTGCTTCAAGCAGCGTGGCGCGATCTCGATCGTCTGCCGCGCGATTCCCTTCACGATCCGCTCGATCGACGATCTCGGCCTGCCCGAGGTCGTCCGCACCCTGGCCGAAGAGCAGCGCGGCATCGTCCTCGTGACGGGCACCACCGGCTCCGGCAAGAGCACGACCCTGGCGGCGATGATCGACCACATCAACCAGACCCGGGCGCGGCACATCATCACGCTCGAGGACCCGATCGAGTACCTGCATCCCGACAAACGCTCAATCATCAACCAGCGCGAAGTCGGCTCCGACACCAAGGGCTTCGGCCGGGCGATGAAACGCGTCCTGCGCCAGGACCCCGACGTGATCCTGGTCGGCGAGATGCGCGACGAGGAGACCGTCCGCACCGCCCTCTCGGCGGCTGAGACTGGCCACCTCGTCCTCTCCACGGTCCACACCCTCGACGCGACCGAGACGATCAACCGCATCATCGACTTCTTCCCGCCCCACCTGCAGCAGCAGGCGCGGGTGATGCTGGCCTCGACCCTGAGGGGCGCGATCGCCCAGCGCCTGGTGCCGGACATCACCGGCGAGGGCCGCGTCCCCGCCTCGGAGGTGCTGGTCGTCACCGGCCGCGTCCAGGACCTGATCCTCAACCCCGAGGAAACCGGCAAGATCACTGAGGTCATCTCCGAGGGCGAGTACTACGGGATGCGGACCTTCGACCAGGCCCTCCTCACCTACGCGATGGAGGGCCGGATCAGCGAGGAGACGGCGATGGACTATGCCTCCAGCCCGCACGACTTCAAATTGATGCTCGCGGCTGGTGGCCAGCGCGCCAGCGGCATCGAGCAGCTCGCAGAGGCACCGGTGGCGCAGTGAGAGACAAGATAAACAGCGATCCGAAGTACCAGATCGGCCTTGTCGCCATTCTCGTGATTGTCGCCGGCTACATGCTGTTGGGCATGGGCGGCGGCGAAAGCGAAGAAGAAGCAGCGCCGACGGAAGCGACGGTCGCTGTAGCGGGCACTGGTGCTGTCGGGACCGCGACCGGGGCCACGCCCGGCGAAGCGGTGGAAGGCGCTGTAGAAGGTGCGCTTGAAACGGCCGCCGGCGAAGTCCCGGCCAGCGCCGTGGCCGCCCCGGTTCCGGCACCGCCTCTGCCGCACCCCGTCACGAAGGCTTATGACTCCGGCAAGACCGTCGTCCTGTTCGTCGTCCACGACGGTGGCATTGACGACAAACTCGTTGCCGACTCGACCAAGCGACTGGCCGGGTTCGAAGATGTCGCCCTCTTCGTCGTCCCCGTCAAGCAGATCGCCCGCTACAGCGCGATCACGCTCGGCGTCGACGTCCAGCGGGTCCCGGCGCTGGTCGTGATGCGACCCCGTGATCTCAGCGACGGCACGCCCCAGGCCTCCGTCCTCTACGGCTTCCAGTCCGCGCAGAGCATCGAGCAGGCGGTGCGCGACGCTTCCTACAAGGGCCCCGAAGCCACGTACCACCCGAACTGAGCCACCAGTCATGAGCCCAGACCAGCACTCGAGCCATCTGCGTCCGGTCCCCGACTCCGGCGGCTCCGCGGCCCCTGCCCTGACTGCCCACCCCCGCCGGCGAGATCCCCGGGGTGACGCCGCCGCTGCAGCGCGGTCACTCGCACGGTTTCACCACCGACGTCGTCGTCGAGCTCGGCTATGCGACGCGGGAGGACGTGACCAGGGCGATCGAGGCGGCCAGGGCCGCCGGCCGCACGCCAGAGTCCCTGCTGCTCTCGGAAGAAACGATCAACGGCGATCAGCTCTCGCGTGCAATCGCCGAGCGCTATGGGCTCGACCACGTCGACCTGACCAGCTACCACGTCGACTTCGGCGCCGCGGGTCTGTTCCCGGTGACGATGGCCCGCCGTTACATGGCAGTACCGGTCGGCTACATCAATCAGCAGACCCTGCTGGTCGCGGCGGCCGACCCGGCCAACGTCCTTGCCGCCGACGACATCCAGATTGCGACTGGCCTCGATTGCCGGATAGCGGTTGCTGCCGAGGAAGACGTCGAAGCACTGCTGAGCAGGCTGGGTACGCTCCAGAACGCCGCCGCCGACGCGATCCTCGAAGAGGACGACCGCGAACAGGATTCCAACGCGGTCGACCAGACCCTCGCCGGGGTCAGCGAGATGCAGGTCAGCGCCGAGGACGCGCCGGTGATCAAGCTCGTCTACAGCCTCCTCGCACAGGCCGTGGGGGAGGGAGCCTCCGATGTCCATCTCGAGCCCGAAGAGGATGAACTGCGGATCCGTTTCCGCATCGACGGCGTCCTCAAGGAGGCCGCACATGTGCCGAAGCGGATGATCAGCGCCGTGATCTCGCGGCTGAAGATCATGAGCGAGCTCGACATCGCCGAGAAGCGGGTGCCCCAAGACGGGCGCGTCGGTGTCTGCCGTCGAGGGCCGCCGGGTCGACCTGCGCGTCACCACCCTGCCGACCCAGCGCGGCGAGGGGGCGACGATCCGCATCCTCGACGAGGGCAACTCGCAGCGCACGCTCGACGATCTCGGCATGGACGGATCAGCGCGCGCCCGTTTCGAGGACTCCTTTCAGACGCGCCTACGGCGCCGTTCTGGTCACCGGCCCGACCGGCTCCGGCAAGTCGACGACGCTCTACGCGGCGCTGACCGAGCTGAACCAGATCGAGAAGAAGATCATCACGATCGAGGACCCGGTCGAGTACCGGATCGGCGGCATCAACCAGCTCAACGTCAACCGCAAGGCGGGGCTCGACTTCGCCACCGGCCTGCGCTCGATCCTCCGCGCCGACCCGGACATCGTCATGGTCGGCGAGATCCGCGACGCCGAGACGGCGCGGATCGCGATCGAGGCGGCGCTGACCGGCCACATGATGCTGAGCACGCTGCACACCAACGATGCCCCCGGGGCGATCGCCCGCCTGACCGAGATGGGCATCGAGACCTTCCTCACCGCCTCCGCGGTCGACTGCGTGGTCGCCCAGCGCCTCGCTCGCAAGCTCTGCTCGCAGTGCAAGCGGCGCGCGGTGATTCCGACAGCGGCGCTTGTCGACGCGGGGGTCACCGCGGTCTCCGCCGACATCGAGGGCTATGAGCCTGTCGGCTGCGGCCGTTGCGGCCACACCGGCTACCGCGGCCGCGTCGGCGTCTACTCGGTGATGAGCCTCAGCGAGAAGCTCAAGGACCTGACCGTCGCCCACGCGCCGGAGCCGGAAATCGCCGCCGTCGCCCGCGAAGAGGGGATGTTGACCCTCCGCGAGGATGGCGTTGCCAAGGTCCGCGGCGGACAAACCAGCCTCGAGGAGGTACTCCGTGTCACCGCATGAATTCGATTTCTCCGAGGTCCTGCGCCGCATGGTGGAGACGAACGCCTCCGACGTCCACCTCACCGCCGGGTTCGCGCCGGCGATGCGCGACAGGGGCCGGATCCTGCCGATGGAGGGCTTCCCGCAGCTGACCGGCCAGCAGACCCGCGAGGTCGTCTACAGCATCCTCAACGACGACCAGCGCAAGCGCTTCGAGAACGAGCAGCAGCTCGACTTCGCCTACGCGATTCCGGGCGTCGCCCGCTTCCGCGTCAACTGCTTCTTCCAGCGCGGCTCGGTCAGCGCCGCCTTCCGCTTGGTGCCGCAGGAGATCCCCGACCTCGACTCGCTGAAGGTGCCGCCGGTGCTGCGCGAGCTGACCAACAAACCGCGCGGCTTCGTCCTAGTCACCGGCCCGACCGGCTCGGGCAAGAGCACGACCCTGGCGGCGATGATCGATCTGATCAACAGCGAGCGCGAGGACCACATCCTCACGATCGAGGACCCGATCGAGTTCCTGCACCAGCACAAGAAATCGATCGTCAATCAGCGCGAGGTCGGCTCCGACGCACCGGACTTCGCCCTCGGGCTGCGGGCGGCATTGCGCCAGGACCCCGATGTGATCCTGGTCGGCGAGATGCGCGACCTGGAGACGGTCTCGACCGCGCTGACCGCCGCCGAGACCGGCCACCTCGTCTTCGCCACCCTGCACACCCAGTCGACCGCACAGACGGTCGACCGGATCATCGACGTCTTCCCGCCCGAGCAGCAGGCGCAGGTGCGAACGCAGCTCTCGATCGCTCTGCAGGGCATCGTCACCCAGCAGCTGCTGCCGACCGCCGACGGGCGGGGGCGCGTCGTCGCCTGTGAGGTGCTGATCCCGACTCCGGCGATTCGCAACCTGATCCGCGAGGGCAAGACCCATCAGATCTACGCCGCGGTGCAGACCTCCGGTGCGGTTGGGATGCAGACGATGGACGCCGACCTCGCCCGGCTGGTGCGAGCGGGCAAGATCCCCTCCAAGCTCGCCGAGCAGCGCGCCTCGGTGCCCGAGGAGCTGAAGCGACTGCTGGGGGACCGGCGCCCCGATGCCCGGCGCCGGCTTGGCCAGCGAAGCGGCACCGGCGCCGCCGGCATACACGACGGGGGGCTAGGCGGTCATGTCGACGCGACCACCTTCGCCTTCAAGGCCCTTGACCTGTCCGGCTCGCCTTCCACCGGCGAGCTCGACGCCGAGTCCAAGGCGCAGGTCTCCGAGCAGCTGCGCCAGCGTGGCCTGATCGTCCTCGACGTGACCGAGAAGAAGGAGCCGTTCAACATCGAGGACATCTTCAAGCGCTGGCAGGGCATCGACATGCGGGCGCTGTCGGTCTTCTCGCGTCAGTTCGCGACCCTGGTCGCCTCGGGGATGCCGATGCTGCGTACGCTGCACACGCTTGAGGAGCAGACGCAGGAAGAGCAGATCGTGAGGCCATAGCGGCGGCATCCGCGCCGACGTCGAGGCCGGCTCCACCCTCGAGCAGGGGATGGAGCGTCATCCGAAGGTCTTCGATCGCCTCTTCCGCGCCATGGTTCGCTCCGGCGAGCAGTCGGGACGGCTGGAGGACGCACTCGACCGGATCGCCTTCCAGGTCGAGAAAGCCGACATCCTCCGTCGCCAGGTCAAATCGGCGCTGATGTACCCGGCACTGGTTTTCAGCGTCGCGGTCGTGGTGCTGGTCGCGATCGTCGCCTTCGTGATCCCGGTATTCGTCAACATCTTCAAAGAACTCGCCGACGAACATCCCGAAGAAAGCTCAGCCCTGCCGCTCCCGACGCAGATCTGCGTCGACGCCTCCAATGCGATGACGGGCTACTGGTTCGTGATCATTCCTGCCTTGGTGTTCACCATCGTCGCGTTCGTCAAATGGAAGAAGACCGATCGGGGGCACGAGCTCTGGGATCGCTTCAAGTTGCGGATCCCCTTCAAAATCGGCGACGTGATCCAAAAAGTCGCGCTGGCCCGCTGGTCGCGTACCTTCTCCGGCTCGGTCTCCTCCGGCGTGCCGATGCTGCAAGCGATCAAACTGACCGGCGTAACGGCAGGCAACATCGTGGTCGAGCAGGCGATGGAAGACGTATACGCCTCGGTTAAGCGAGGCGGCTCTCTGGCGGCACCAATCGAGGGAAACCCTATCTTCCCGCCGATGGTCGGCCACATGATCGCAGTCGGTGAGGAAACCGGCCAGCTCGAGCACATGCTGAGCAAGATCGCCGACTTCTACGAGGCCGAGGTCGACGCTAAGGTAAAGGCTCTCACGGCCCTGCTCGAGCCGGTGATGATCGTTTTCGTCGGTGGCATCGTCGGCTTCATCGTGATCTCGATGTATCTGCCGATGTTCGAAGTCTACGAAAAGATTCGCTGACCACTGGTACGCATAGCGTGACAGAACGGGTTAGACGTTCGTACGGTAAAGAGGTCGGTAGTTCTGTAGCTCACATCGTACTTTTTGGTGAGCAGCCCCAGTTTTCGGGACACAGATGCGAAAATTCGAACCTGCCGAATTTGTCCGTGCAAGCGCTAAAGGTGATGGCCCAGAGGTCGATGAGGAGGAGGTAATTGCCAGTGTCTCGGACCCCAAAGCCCGGGCAATGGCGCAAACGATAGGTCCACTAGGAGGTACCTATGTTGCTCCAGAATATCCGGGCGAAGATTGGAGCCCGACTCAACGGCGACAGCGAGGCAGGCTTCACGCTGATCGAGCTTCTCGTCGTCATGCTCATTCTCGGAATCCTGGCCGCGATCGCGCTGCCGGCGTTCTTCAACCAAAAGAGCAAGGCCACCGACGCTAAGGCCAAGGAGAAGGCCCACACGGCTCAGGTTGCGATGGAGACTTGTTCCACTGAAAACAGCGGTGGATACACGACCTGTGCCGTTGGAACGCTCGAAGGTATCGAGCCCACGCTAAAAGGTACTCCCACCTTGGAAGTGACTACCCCCGCAACGGGTGGCTACACCGTCAAGGTGACTGCTGAAACTACGAATGACACTTTCTCGATCGTTCGGAAAACGAACGGCGAAGTTGAATACCCATGTACTCCGGCAGGAACCGGTGGTTGTCCGGGCACTGGCGGCGGCACTGGATCCTGGAAAAACGGCTAATCCAGCCTGATCCAGCAAAAGTGTGACCGTTGGCCGAGGGGCGGGCCGTATGCCCGCCCCTCGTGTCTCGTCCAGACCCTCGATTCACATGGACCCGGCGGCCTGATGAATGCACCTGAAGAAGGGAGGTATCTGATGTCAATCCAGAATATCCGGGCGAAGATTGGTGCCCGACTCAACGGCGACAGCGAGGCAGGCTTTACGCTGATCGAGCTTCTCGTCGTGATGCTCATTCTCGGAATCCTGGCCGCCATCGCGCTGCCGGCGTTCTTCAACCAAAAGAGCAAGGCCAACGACGCTAAGGCGAAGGAGAAGGCCCACACCGCTCAGGTTGCGATGGAGACTTGTTCCACCGGAAACAGCGGTGGATACACGACCTGTGCCGTTGGAACGCTCGAAGGTATCGAGCCCACGCTAAAAGGTACTCCCACCTTGGAAGTGACTACCCCCGCAACGGGTGGCTACACCGTCAAGGTGACTGCTGAAACTACGAATGACACTTTCTCGATCGTTCGGAAAACGAACGGCGAAGTTGAATACCCATGTACTCCGGCAGGAACCGGTGGTTGTCCGGGCACTGGCGGCGGCACTGGATCCTGGAAAAACGGCTAATCCAGCCTGATCCAGCAAAAGTGTGACCGTTGGCCGAGGGGCGGGCCGTATGCCCGCCCCTCGGCGTCTGCCTACCCAGACTTAGTTCCTGGGGACGAGTCAAGGTCAAAGTAGCGCAGGGCAAGCTGACCGACTGTGCTGTTTGCAACTAAGGGGCGATTTAAGTGATCCGTTCCCGCAGGGCGCCGTCTGCATGGCGTAACGGCCGCTCGCTTGAGTACAACTCTCGACTCAATGTCTGGAGCAGTAATCCTGATCGCATTCATAGGGGGGTTGGCCATCGGCAGCTTTGTCACTGCCGTCGCCCACCGCGTGCCGCGAGGCATCTCGTTGGCTGGGCCCCGTTCGCAGTGTCCCTCCTGCGGAGCAAGGATTGCCGCCTACGACAACATCCCGGTGCTCTCCTGGGCGCTGTTGCGCGGGAGGGCACGTTGCTGCGGGACGCGCATCTCCCCGCTCTATCCGTTGACCGAGTTGAGCGTCGGGGCGCTGTTCGTTGTCACCGTGCTCGTCCATCGCCACGACTCAGTCGCTGAGATCGCAATCGATCTGGTCTTCGTGACGATGCTTGCCGCGATCACCCTCACCGACTTCGAGCAGCGCATCATTCCAAATAAGATCCTGCTCGCCGGGGCAGTCTTATGCGTGGCGATCGCCGCTCTAACCGACCCGGGGGGCATGGCCGAACGAGCGATCGCCGCCGTGGGGGCCGGTGGGCTCCTTTTTCTCGTGGCGCTCGCCTATCCGGCCGGGATGGGCCTGGGCGACGTCAAGCTTGCGGCAACGATGGGCCTCTTCCTCGGGCGCGCCGTAGCGCCGGCGATTCTTGTTGCTCTGCTGGCCGGCAGCCTAGTTGGTCTGGCGTTGATCGCCCGCCACGGCGCTAGTGCCCGCAAAATGGCGATCCCTTTCGGCCCTTTCCTGGCTCTGGGCGGCGTAGTTGGGATGCTGATCGGCAACCATCTGATCGACCTCTACCTAGGCTGAGAGCCTCTCACGCCGGCTTCGCGCGGTCGAACCGTGGGTGGACCTAGGTGTGTTGCGAAGCTTGCTCTGAGGGGGGGGATAGCTCATGCTGGTTGCCTCTCAGCCTCTGAGATGAACGACTGGCCGATCTTCAATGCGTCGATCGGGAACCGTTGCAGATGAGCGAGGGACGAGTATCTGGTGCCGAAGTTGTCGATTGCGATCTGTACGCCAAGTTGCTTGATCGCGATAAGCCGTCGCTGTCTCCTCTTGCCTGCCCGCGATCCACCGCGCAACGGTGATCGTCGAGCTCCTACTGATTCGTTCGAAGTTGTCCTCGGCCACGACGTCGACGTCGTGTTCGGATCCCGCAGTTTCGGGTGATCGTCACCGCGAGGACATCTCCTCGACGAGTACCTTCAGTTCCTCGTCGAGACGACGAAGCCCTCCGTTTGCTTCCCCGGGGGCAGACGCGGCACCAGCACTCACATCATATCCTGCCTCAAACTCGAAGACTCGGCATCATCTCAAGGCGAGGAATGGGCACCGACATCCATGCTTTGAGAAATAGGAAGCTTGGTGCGAGCACCCAGCTTGTGCGCTGTGCGGCTGCTGGGCTTCGGCTTATTCCCGAGAGGGGCGCGATGCGGCTTCTTGGAGGCGATGAAGTGGATTTTCAGCAGCTCGATCCTGAAGGTGCGGCCCTGAGGGCCATAGACGAAGGTCTCTGGAACCCCCGGCGCCAGCGCCAGTAGCTGACAGGTCTTCGAGCCGAGCACACAGACCCCGCCGCCAGCGATCGCCTCGACGTTGGAGGAGAGCAACAGCAAGGCTTTGTTGCCGTCCTTGCTGACCCCGAGGAAGATCGCCGCCGGGGTCTTGCGGCTGGGCAGCTTGGTCAGCTCAGGCAGGTTGTCGTGCACCTGCGGCTTGCTCTTGCTGGCATTTTTCTGAGTCCCGAGCGACGCGATCCGCGCATCGATCGCATAGGAGAAGTAGACCAGGTGATGGCTCCTCACTGTCGTCGGTCCGGGTTCCGTCTGGGACGTGGCGGGGACGGGGGTGGCGGTGGTTTCAGACGAAGGTGCGGAGACGCCTGATTCGGCTCCGCCCACAGGGGACGCCGTGGAGGCGCTTGCGGTGGGCGGCGATTCGGCGCCGGCATATTGCTGCTTGAACGGGTCCTTTGCGTGTAAGTGGCTGAGCCTGCTCTGGTAGGCCCGAAGACCCGGGGTGGCTTTGGCGACGACCAGCTCGCTTGTCTGACCGGTTTCGTCGCTCGGGGTCGGGATACCGACGGCGCTGGAGCTTGCCGACCCCGACGACTGGGTCAGCGCGATCGGCACGGCGATGATCGCGACCACCAGCAGGGCAACGAGGGGCAGCAGGTGGCGTTCGCGCAGGTCGTAGTAGAGGTCGAGGAGCGAGTCGGGGACCTTGAGCTTGGGGAGCTTGATCTCTGGGCCTTTCTTGAACCTGTTCATCGGGCGCTCGACACGGGCGTGGACGCCGCGGTTGAGGTTTCGCTGGAGGTGGTCGCGGAGGGTGCGCTCGGCGTGGCGCCGGCCGTGACGCCCTGACTGGGCGGGGTCAGGTAGGTGGTCACCGAGAAGGTCGCGTTCAGGTGGGGGAAGCCGAGCTTGGGATCGGCGTTCAGCGAGAAGCCGTTGACCGTCACCAGGCGACCGTCGACTGCGACCTCCTTGCCGGTATGGACCAGCGAGTCGATTCCCTTGATGAAGTCGGCGACGTGGAAGAAGCTGCCGCTGAAGGTGAGGTTGTACGGCATCACGGCGAGGCCGGCGGGGCCGATCGTCGCGCCGAGCGGCAGCAGCGCGGCTGCGACCTCGGTCGGCGGGATCGTCGCCGCGGCGGGTACCGCGCTGGGGGCCGACCGCCGGCGTCGGGGTGGTCGTCGGCGCGGACGCGCTTCGCTTTCGCCACCCCCCGAGTTGAGCTGGATGCTGTTGAACTTGACCTTGGAGTTGCGGGCGATCTGGTTCAGCTCGACCAGCAGCGAGGCGGTTTCGTCGCTCGCCGGCACCGCCTTGCCGAGCACCACCAGCTGGTGGTAGTCGGTGGGGAATTCGCGCTTTGCCGCGATCGCTTCCGTCACTTCGCTCTGGGTTCCGCCAGCGATGGCGCAGCCTGCTGGCCTGTTCGCGCCAGTTCGCTGGCTTCCTGGCGCTTGGGGCTGAGAGCGAGGATCCAGAAGGCAACGGCCAGCGCCACGACGACGACGCATCGATACGATCAGGCGGTTGGCGGAGGTCATCTCAGCCTTCTGCCGATTCGGTCGTCGCTTGCCGGCGCCGGCGCCGGCGGCGGCTTCCGGGTCGCGACTTCGGTCGCTTCGGTCGCAGACGACCGGCGCCGCGTCGAAGGCGACGACGATCTGGAACTGGGCGATGAAGTCGCGCGTCTGGCAGCTTGAGCCGCCTCCTTCGGAGGCGGAGCCGCCGCTGACCGATCCGCCGCCGGATTCGGTGCTGAGCGCCGAGGACTGCACGCCGACCCGGGTGACGCCGTCGATGTCCTTGAGCGCCGGTGACGAAGCCGGCGACCGCGTCCTGGCCTGCGGCGCAGCCGATCAATCGCCAGCGCCGGGCCGGCGATCGAGGCGCGCAGCGCGACGCTGGCGCCACCGCCGGCGGCGACTCCGGGCGACGGTGCCGGTGAGGTTGGTCAGCCAGACGTCGTTGGGCAGGACCAGCGCGAGTTCGCGCATCACCCGCTCCCAGTCGAAGCGGCTGTCGGCGAGGTTGGTGACGGTCGCGAGGCGCTGTTCGCGGACGCTGTGGAACTGGGTGTAGGCGGCGAGCTGGTCGGCCGGGCCTTTGGCGACGGCGTCTTCCGCGTTCGAGCTGGACGACTTCGGCCTTGCGGTCGGAGATCTGGTTGTCGGTGACGACGAGCAGGGTGACCCCGATCAGCGACCGCGACCAGGGCGCCGACGACGATGTAGGCGAGGGGGCCGCCGCGCATCGGCCTGCGGCCGCCGGGGCGCTCCTCGGGCGGGATCAGGTTGACCGGGCGCATCGCTAGCTCGTCGAGGGCGAGGCCGTAGGAGAGGGTCAGGCGCGCGGCGGTGGCGGGGTCGAGGCCGGCGAGCGCCTGCGGGCGGCCGATCTCGATCGGCAGGCCGAGGACCGGCGTCCATCTGCTCGGCGAGGCCGGGGATCGCGCTGCCGGGGCCGCAGAGCACGATCCGCTCGACCGGGACGGCGCCGCCTCCTGGGCGCCGTAGAAGTCGAGCGAGAGGCGCAGCTCGTCGAGCAGCGAGGAGGCGCCGCGTCTCCAGCGCCGCTCTCGCCTGGGCGATCGTCGCCGGGTCGCCCTCGATCTGCCTCGACCGGCTGCGCCGAGGCCGACATGGTTCGAGCCACATGCCGGGCGTGTTCCGGGCTCAGGCCCGGTGCTGCCGGCGAGGCTCGGCGGCGATGTCCTCGAGCCCGACCGGCGAGACGCGGGTGAAGAGGCAGGAGCGGCCCTTGGCGACGGCGAGGTTGGTGACGTCGCCGACGTTGCAGTAGAGGATGGCCGTTGGCGGCGGCTCGAGGCGGCTCGCCGTCGCGCGCCGTAGCGTGGCGTCGCCGAGGGCGCGGATCAGCCCGAAGGCGGAGAGGTCGACGCCCGACCGGTTCGCAGGCCGGCGTCGCGCAGCGGCTTCAGCGAGGCCGCGATCATGTCGCGGCGGGCGGCGACGACGACGACGTCGATCTGCGGCGCCTCGCTCCTCGGCGGCGGCGACGCCGCCGACGACGCGGTGGTCGAGGATCGCCTGGTCGAGCGGCATCGGGATCTGCTCCTGGGCCTCGAAGCGGACCGCCGCGTCCAGCTCGTCGGGATCGTCGATCGCCGGCAGCCGCATCGTCCGCACGACGACGCGCTGGTTGGCGATTCCGAGCCGCACCCGCTTGCGGCAGGTCGTTCTCGGAGAAGAGGCGCGCGCAGCGCCTCGGCGACCGCGTCGGAGTCGACGACCTCGCCGTCGTGGAAGGCCCCGGGCGGCAGCGGGGCGATCGCGGTCGCGGCCAGCTGCGCGGCTGCCGTTGATGCGCACCTCGACGGCGGCGACGCTGCCGGCCTCGATCTCGAGGCCGACCAACGGAGTCCTTCTTCTTCTTGCTGAGCTGAAGCATCTGGTTCTCGTCAGATTCGGCGCGAGTCTGGGCGGAGCCGCTCTCGTCCTAAATCGACTGGACCGCCCGAAACCTTTGCCTTGGCGAGATCTACGCGCGCACGAATCGTGGAGACAGCGGCTTCGCGTCACCCGACCGTCTCCCTGCCGATCACCCAGTTGGAGGGTTTCGGGTCGATGAAGCTGGGTGGCTCCGGTAGTGGAGCCGGTCGTCGTAGACGTAGTTCTTCAGGTAGCCCGTGTGAGCCGCCGATGGTGCCGACCGGACCGCGGAATTTCTGCGCGAGCGCGCCTTCGACGTTGAGGGTTCCGAGCGGGTTCCCGCAGTCGTAGTGATCGACGATGAAGGAGTGTTCGATCGCCAGGATCGCGGCGTCGATTTCGAGGTTCGACAGCGAGCCGTGCCGTTTCGGCCTTCGTTGCAGTCTTCGCGTTCCATCTCGCCAGTTCCGTCGTGCAGGTCGTCACGCCCTTTTTGCAGAAGGGGTGGTAGATGCGGACGAAGTTGTTGGCGATCAGGCCGAGCATCCCGCCGCTGCCGCTGGCCCGGGTCAGGTTGCCGTTGATGATGATGTCGTTCTGGGCGGCGATCGTCAGCTGCCCGGAGTAGTTCGCCCTTGACGTAGACGTTGCCGCAGCCGGACGTTTCCGGATAGGTGGCGTTGAACGGCGAGTAGGGTGGTCGTTGCAGGCTGCCGTTGGAGACGTAGATGACGCCGTTGGACGGGGATCGGCCCCGAGTAGAGCCCGGTGCAGGTGCCCACCGTTGCCGACCGTCATCGACGTGCCGCTGAGGCAGATCCGCACCTGGCCGGTGTACCTGAAGGAGGGCTGGGCGATCGATGGCGAGCTGCGAGTTGCTCGCCGGCGGGATCAGCACCGGAGCATTCGTGACGAAGGTGCCGACGAAGGTCGGTTTGCTGCCTGCCGCTGAGGTCGGATACCAGCCGGGCGCTTCGGCGCCGACTTCGATCATGTCCTTGCTGGTTGCGGCCGAGGGTCGGCGTGCCGCTGATCGCGAACGCGTCGTTGGTGTGCACCGGGCCTTTGATCTTGTCGCCGGTGGCGAAGGAGATCTTGTAGCAGTATTCCTTGATCCGTTGTTTGCCTTCGTGATGTTCCCTGATCGGGTTTTCGTAGCGCCCCTGCTGCCAGGTCAGTTCAGCACTGCGAGTAGGCGCCTGATGAGTTCTGGCGAGCGGGTTCGGGAATCCGTAGGAGACCGGGTCCAGGGTCTCGAGCTGGGTGAAGTACACGTAGTCGAGGAAGCTCGGCGGTTTGAAGGTGGCGACGATCGAGGCCTTGCGCTTGCCGGAGAAGCCGGTCGAGCGGATCCGGAACGAGCCCGGCAGCGTTTCGCCGGTCTCGATCATGCTCGTCGTCGCCGTCGTCGATGCGTCGCCGGGTTGCAGGTCGACTGCCCGGTGGCCGGGATCAGTTCGATCGCGTATTTCGCGCCGGTGCTGCCGGGGACGGGCCGTCGCTTCGTCGTCGACCCCTGCTGGTTGACGGCGTTGGGTGTCGGGCACGTTGGTGCATTCGGCCCAGTAGCCGCTGTTCGAGGTCAGGTGGAAGGCGTAGTCGTCGATCCCGGCCTTGGCCGCCTCGAAGGCCTGTTTGCTGGCCGAGGTCGCGGCGGGTCAGGTGGGTGTCGCCGTTGACCGCCGCGACGGCGACGGCGGCGAGCAGCATCACGATCAGCGACATGGCGATCACGGTCGCGATCATCGTGAAGCCGTCCTCTCTGCGTGATCTCGGCTTATTGGCATGGCAGATTCGCGGTGGTCGAGCTGTAGCCGGGGGGCGTGAGCCGCAGCAGGGCGGTGTCCTGGATGTCCGCGTGCGGCGTTGGTGATCGCCGGCGACGGTCTTCCGCGGCGCCGCCTTGAAGGCGATGTCGACCTGGACGGTGCTTTCGCGTCATTTTCCCCCAGCGGGGTGCGGCCAGAGGAGTCGTCGAGATTTGCCGTTCGAGTAGGCGTAGTAGCTGAAGATCGGCGCGCTCGGCGGAGATCGGGCTGACATTGGTCATCAGCTGGACGGTCGAGGTGGCGCGGTTTCGCGAAGGTCCAATTCGGGGCTGCGCCGCCGGTGACCGGATAGTCGGACTGCGAGAGCGTGGTGCCGGTGAGGCGTGATTTTGCTGAGCACCGGGTCCGGCGCGACCGCGGAGCCCGATTGGTGCAGGAAGCTGAGCATGGTGCTGGTGCTGTCTTCCCGCACCGGCGCGATCTGGGGCGCGACGCAGGCCGAGTGAAGCTGGTTGATGATCTTGGTCATCGCTATGCGCGCGTTCTGGTTGGCTTCGACGTGACTGGCGACCCGGTTGGTCTCCCGCATCGTCACGATCATCGCTAGGATCACGCCAGCCATCACGACCATCCCCGCGCGCGTGGCGACCAGCAGCTCGACCAGGGTCATGCCGCTCTCGTCGCGGATCGGCTCGAAGTCGCGTCATGGGCATTCTCCGGCTTCGGACCGAGCCCCCGGTGCATGGAGGGTTGAGTTACGGAGGTCCCGTTAAGACTATGAACGACGACCCCGGGGCTTCTGACCGGCGCCGGTTTCCCGGATAATCTTGGCCGCGCAGATGTCGTACGTGCTCCAGGCAGGCCCGGGTCGGCCAGGCCTGCCGGTGGAGGTGCGTCGCGTTGGCGTAAGGTGCGCTTGACGGAATTTCCCCCGACCGAGCATCTGGTGTCGGTGACAGTTACGTTTGCGCCAGGGAGCGCATTCTTTTCGGCTGTGGTCTCGCTGCTGTTCTTGACAGTCAGGTACAGGGCGGGCAGCTGGATGGTCGCGGCGGCGGTTCCTCCGGCCGGAACCTTGACGTTGGCGGGCCGCTTCGGTTCCCACTTCGGGCTTGTTGGCGCTGGCGCAGGAGCCGGCGTAGAAGTTGTAGGTGTAGGTGAACGGGAATAGAGCGGCGTGGCTTTGACCAAGCGTTCAAAGGGGCCCCCGGGTTTCCGAAGACTTCGCCCGCCGGTCGACCGGTCTCGCCGTTGCCGTCGCCGTGACCGCGTCGGCTGAGGAGGCGGACTAGCGGCCGGGTTGCTGCTGACGGAGCGTGAAGTTGATCGGACCGTCCCCGCTTTGTCGTATTCGCAGCGACGAGCCGGGGTGTCGTGCCGGCGGTGACGCTGACGG
Source organism: uncultured Solirubrobacterales bacterium (assembly GCA_963735235.1). GTDB lineage: Bacteria > Actinomycetota > Thermoleophilia > Solirubrobacterales > 70-9 > VAYN01. The sequence continues at coordinate 303,979 of CAVTKD010000020.1, forward strand.
TCTTCGGCGAGGGACTTTCGCCGTCTGAAGTCGACGTATCCGGCGCCGAGGGTGGGGGTCAGCGTGTAGTTGCCGGCCGGCTTGGCCGCCGAAGAGCGCGCAGCCGTCGGAGTCGGTGGAGCCGCTGAAGGTGCCGGGCCCGGTACCGGTGAGGCCGACCCCCGACATCGGGGCACCATGCGCGTTGACACGTGACCGTCAGGTTGCCGTGGGTGGGGTCGAGCGAGCCGCTGACCGGCGAGACGATGCTTTCGATCTTCACCGGCGGTGGACGCCTCATGCTGGGCCAGGTGACTTCCGAGCTGAGCTTCACGTAGTCGGCCGTGGAGGTTTCGCTACCGCAGCAGGTCGTGCCGGTTTTGTCGCTGACGAAGGTCGCCGACGAATTGACCGTGTAAGGGGTTCCGTTCAGGGTTACGGTCTCGGTCTGGATCAGCCGTGTCGAGGTCGGGATGCGCAGTCGAGCGCAGGCGCGCCTGGTCTTCCTGGGCGATCGAGAAGGCTTGGGAGCGATGGCGCTCCTCTGCCGCGAGCCTTGCCGGTTGCGCCGAGCAAGGCGAGACCACGCCCGTGACACTTGGAGGATCAGAGGCGCTGACCACGACCTCGATCAGGACAAAGCCGCTCTCGGCAGCGCAGGGTCGTTCGGGCTCCTCGCCTCATGCGCCCCCATCGGTTGTGCCCGGCCGCGGCTTTAGCTCGCCGATGGCCAAAGGCTAGCGGGCCTGACTTTGCCCAATGCTTCAGTTAGTGAAGCCATGTGGCTACACTTGTTGAAGCGAGGCATTTCGATATCCCCGCCTCGATCTTCTTATGAGCGCTCTGAGCAACTCCACCTGTCCCGTCTGCCGCACGGCCGAGGTCGTCTGCGGCAAGTGGACGCTGCTGCTGATCCGCGATCTTGCCGATGGCAACAGCCGTTTTTGCGAGCTGGAGCGCTCTCTGGAGGGGATCAGCCCGCGCACGTTGTCGCTGCGACTGCGGGCGCTGGAGGAGGAGGGGATCGTCGAGCGGCACACGTATCCGGAGGTGCCGCCGCGGGTCGAGTACGCCTTGACCGAGAAAGGCGAGGCTCTGGTCCCGCTGATCGACGACATGCGCAAGTACGGGGCGCGCTGGCTGCTGGCGGAAGACGCCGAGCCCGCCGTCGTCTAGGGCAAACGTCCAAATCCGCGCGTCTGCAAGGCAACGTGCATACGCAGGAGCCGTGCCTGGGGGGCGGAAGCCTGAGCCGTGCGTGATTTCCTCCTCAACGAAGCGCTGAAGCGCCTGGCCATCGAGGCAGCGACGCGGTTCAGTGCCCTCGTCGCCGCCGGCGACCAGATTCCCTTCGACGTATCCGCCGAGGACGGCGAGGATTCGGCCTTCTACAGCTACGTGCCGCTGACCGCCAGCTACGTGGCCGAGCGCTCCGATGAGCTGCGTTCGCTGCCCAGCTTCAGCCCGGCCCGCGAGGCCGCGGTCGAGGCCGGCGTCGCCGCCTCCTACCTGGAGTCCCGCGGCGAGGCCGTGGCCGCCGACCCCGGCGAGCGGGCCGAACGGATGCTGGCGATCTTCGTCTCCTCCCTCTGGGACGGCTGCACCGAGTTCTCGCTCGACCGCGCCCGGCTCGACAGCTCGCTGGCGATGCTCGACGCCGAAGCTCTCGGCGCCGACGACGCCGAGGTCGTGATCGTCCCGATCGTCGGCCTGCGGATGTCACTCGGCCGGATGCAGTTCCCGCACGGCGTGCGGGTGGTGCGGGCCGACTCGATCGAGGCCCCGATCGACGCTATGCGCAGCGAGGGCATGGGCCGCGCCTCCTGGGAGCCCCAGTACCTCGCCGTCGCCGACCAGCACGAGAACGAAGGCGCCGACGCGGCGCTGTGCCAACTGCAGGAGCTGATCAGCGTGATGCGACTCTTCAAGAGCGGCGGCGTCGGCCTCGGTCCCTATGCCTTCGCTCCGACCGGAGAGGGCTGCTGGCGGCGGATCGCCACCGGCGCCCCCGCCACCCGCGCCGGCGGCTACCGCCTCAGCGAGAGCGAGGCGAGCGAGCTGGTCGAGCTGGCGGGCACGCTGGAGGCCCGCCCCGACCCCGACAGCGCCCTGACCTGGGCGGTCGGTCGCTTCGAGATGGGCTGCGAGCGCGAGAGCGCTCTCGACGGCCTCAGCGATCACCTTCTTGCCCTGCGCGCCGTGCTCGAGGGCCACGGCCCCGTCGGCGCCTCGCTGCCGTTGCGCGCCGCGGCGCTGATCTCCGATGACTCGCTGGACCGGATCGACGCCCGCGGGAAGGTCGAGGACACCCTCGAGCTGGAGCGCTCGCTGATGAACGGCCGCCCGACGGAGGGCGCGGTGGAGCTGGCCGGCTGGGCCGAGGAGGGTGTGCGCAGGCTGCTGCTGCAGGCCGCCCTCGGCGAGCTCGGCGACGACCTCAACACCACCGCCGACGAGACCCTGATCGCGACCGGCCTGGGCGCCGGCGACGCCGAGATCGCCGTCACCGTCCTGGAGACCGAGGGCCCCTCCGAAGCCGCGCTTTCCGAGCCGGTCGTCTTTGAGCCGGTTGTCGCCGAGCCGGCTCCGATCGTGCCCGCCGAGCCACCCGCCGAGATCCGCGTCGAACAGCTTCCGCCCGCCGTCCTACCACCCGAGCCCGTCGAGCCAACCGAGGAGTCCCAAATGCAGGAGACCCGCATCATGGAGCCGATCCCGGCCGAAGACGAGATCAAGATCACCGCCACCCCGTGGCTCGAGGAGGTCTCCGACAGTCGCCGCGGCGACTCGCTCGAGTGGCCGGCCGCCGGCGACCGCGACCTTCAGCACCGCGAGCGCATCGACACCCCCCGCGTGCGCCACCTCTTCCCGGTCCCCGAGGACGCCGACTGGGAGGTCAGCCACCTCGAGTACGAGCACTTCGGCCGCGACGCGTCCTAGACCCGCCCCGCCGCCATCGCCACCCGCTCCTCGCCGGTGGCGAACAGGTAGCGGTTGATCTGCGCCAGGCCGGCGAGGTCGTGGACGTCTTCGTCTAAGTAAGGGACGCGGATGACGCTCTTGGTGCGGAGCTCCTTGGACAGGCGCTCGATGTTGCGGGCGTCGCGCTCGGCCAGTGCCTGGTAGTCAGAGAAGTTGGCCGCCACCCGGGCCGCCAGGCCTGCGTCGCCGAGCTTCTCGCCCAGCGCCGCGGTCAGGTCCTTCGACTCGCCGCGCAGCTTCTCGGCCGGGTAGTGGACCTTGTTGACGATGACGCCGCCGAAAGGCAGCTTCGCCTCGACCAGTTTGCGGTGGAAGTAGACCGCCTCGTCGACCGGCTCACCCTGGGGACCGCAGACGACCAGGAAGCAGGTGGCGGGATCGGCGAGCAGCTTGTTGACCCGTTTGGCGCGGGCCTGGAAGCCGTCGATCATGCCGCTGAAGGCGTTGAAGAACTCGGCCAGGTCGGCCAGCAGGTCGAAGCCGACGAGCCGCTTGAAGACGCCCAGCGCGACCGAGGCGCCGCGGCCGGCGACCTTCGCCGCCAGCCCGGTCGGCTTCATGAACATCCGCAGCGAGCGCCCTTCGATGAACTGGGTCAGCCGTTTCGGCGCCTCGAGGAAGTCGAGCGCGTTGCGGCTCGGCGGCGTGTCCAGGACCAGCAGGTCGAACTTGCCTTCGGTGTGCAGCTCGAACAGCTTCTCCATCGCCATGTACTCCTGGGAGCCGGCGAGGGCGCTGGAGATCTGCTGGTAGATGCGGTTTTCGAGGACGCGGTCGCGGGACTCCTCGTCGGGCGCCTGGCGGGCGATCAGCTCGTCGAAGGTCGCCTTGGCGTCGAGCATCATCGCCCACAGCTCACCCTTCATCTCGACCCCCTGTTTCTCGAACAGGGCGGGGTCGACCCGGCGCGCCTCGTTGCCGAGCTCCTGCAGGCCGAGCGAGTCGGCGAGGCGCTTGGCCGGGTCGATCGTCAGCACGCAGACCTTCAGCCCCTGCGCCGCCAGCCCGGCCGCGATCGCCGCCGAGGTGGTCGTCTTGCCGACCCCGCCGGAACCGGCGCAGATGCAGATCTCCTTGCCCTCGAGGACGTCGCCCAGCTGCGGCATCAGGAGAGCCTCTTCGCCAGCCGCCGCGCCGCCTCGGGGCCGAGGTCCGGCTCGAAGAGGAAGGGCAGCGTTTTGACCGGCGCCTTGACGCGGCGCCGCAGGCGGGCCAGCTGGGCGCGCTGGGAGCGGGCGCGGCCCTGCTCGGAGAGCGCCGCCCGCGCCGCCGCCCGGACCGCTCCCTCCTCGCCGCCGGCCAGCTCGGCCAGGCGCTCGGCCTCGGGCTTGGAGAAGCGCTCGGGGTAGAGGCCGTTGAGGTAGACGCGGTCGACGGCGACGCCGACCTCGTCGCGCAGGTCCTGCTCCAGCGCCGCCGACTCGTTCACCGGCATCTCCTCCGGCAGGGCGACGATCGCCGTCCCGGTCTGTTCGTGGTCGGTCAGGAAGCTGTCCAGCCGCAGCGCCTGGGAGTGAATCGGGCCGACCCGGGCGATGTTGGCGAAGGTGCGCGGCGTCTGCAGGAACCCGACCCCATGCCCGGTGGCGGGAGCGTCGACGATGACCAGGTCGTACTTGCGCCCCTTCTTGACCTTGCGGTCGAGCTGGGCCAGCTCCCAGATTTTGCCGATCGTGACCAGCTCCTTGAGGCCGGGCGTCGCCGCGGCGAGGTAGTTGAAGATGCGGCTGCGGAAGAGCATGTCCCGCATCGCCCGCACCTTCAGCTGTAGCAGCACGTACTCGCGCATCGACTCGTCGGGGTCGATCGAGATCGACCAGAGGTTCTCCTCCATCTCCACCTCGTGGAAGCCGACGGCGGTGTGGTCGAACATCCGCGAGGTGTTCTCCTGCGAGGAGACCTCGCAGACGATCGTCCGCTTTCCTTCCGCCGCGGCGCGCAGGCCCAGGGCCACGGCGACCGTGCTCTTGCCGACCCCACCCTTGCCGGTGACGATGACCAGCCGCTTGTCGAGGAGTTCGGGGATCGGGCAATTCCTAGCAATTTCGGGACCCGGCAGGAAAAGCGGTCCCCCATACGAATATCCGCGCAATGGGATTTCTAAGCCGCAAGCCCAAGCCCGCTCCTGTCCAGCTCGACGAGCAGCATCCGATCGTCGAAGAGCTTCAGCGCATGGAGGAAGCAGTACCCGAGCGCCCGCTCGCCGAATCCGAGCCTCCCGCGCCTGAGCCCACGCCGACGCCCGAGCCGGACCCAGAGCCCGTCGCAGTCGCTCCGGCTCCCGCTCCGGCGCCGTCTCCCGCGGTGACGCGGGTTGTCGGGCCCGAGCCCGAGGAGCCGGCCCGGATGATGCCGCGGGACCTGATCGCGCCGAGCAGGCTGGATATGACGCGCGAGGCGCCGGCCGAGCCGGGGCCGCCGGTCAAGCACGCGGACGTCTTCGCCTTCGCCAACCAGAAGGGTGGGGTGGCCAAGACCACCACGACCCTGAACCTGGCCGTCGCCTTCGCCGAGTCCGGCTACCGGGTCCTCTGCATCGACCTCGACCCGCAGGGCAACCTGACGATGAGCCAGGGGATCGACCCCGACAAGGTCGAGAAGAGCCTCTACGACGTGCTCGTCAACGATATGCCGATTAGCGAGATCATCGTCAAGCGCGAGATCGACATCGCCGTCGCCTCGATCGACCTGGCCGGCGCCGAGATCGCGATGAGCACCAAGATCGGCCGCGAGCGCTCGCTCGAGAAGGCGCTGAAAGAGGTTGACGGCGACTACGACTTCATCTGCATCGACACCCCGCCCAGCCTCGGCCTGCTGACGATCAACGCGCTCACGGTGTCGAACAAAGTGATCGTCCCCGTCCAGTGCGAGTATCTCTCGATGCGCGGGCTGGTCCAGCTTCAGAACACGCTGAAGATGATTCAAGAGAACCTCAACCCCGACGTCAAGATCGAGGGCATCCTGCCGACGATGCTCGACACGCGGACCGTCCACGCCAAAGAGGCTGTGGAAATCCTCGAGGAGAACTTCGGCGACCTCGTCTTCAAGTCCCGGATCCGCAAGGCGGTCAAATTCGCCGAGGCCCCCGTCAAGGGAGCCAGCGTCCTCAAGTACGATTCCGGCAGCAGCGCCGCGAACTACTACCGGGAGTTGGCGAAGGAGGTTCTGGCGAATGGCTCGTCGTAACAAGCGCGCAAGCATGCGAGAGGGTCCTCTCGCCGATCTCTTCCGCTCGACCTCCGAGGACGCCCCGGCCGATCCGCCCGAGGCTCCCCGCTACGGGCGTCAGGACCCGGCCGAGGCCAAGAAGGCCGAGGCTGAGCAGGAGGCGCTGCCCGTAGAGGAACCGGTTGCCGAGCAGCCTGTCCCGCCCGCGCCTGAGTCCGAGCCAGAGCCGGAGCCCGCTCCCTTCGTCTCCCAGGAGCCCCTCGCCGAGACTCCCCCCGAGCGCCTCAAGCGCGTCTTCTCCGAGGAACCGAAGCCGCGCTACGAGCGCCACGATGAACCTTCAGTCAGCAACCCGCGCTACGGGCGTGAGGAGCCGGCCTACGAGCCCCCCGGCAGCGGCGAGCCGCACCAGCCGGTGATCAAAGTCGTCGGCGTCGGCGGCGCCGGCGTCAACGCCGTCAACCGCATGGTCGATGCCCGCATCCCGGGAGTCGAGTTCATGGCGGTCAACACCGACCTTCAGTCCCTGCAGCTCTGCGTCGCCGACGTCACCGTCCACATCGGCGACGAGCAGACGCGCGGCCTCGGCGCCGGCGCCGACCCGGAGGTCGGCCACCGCTCCGCCTTCGAGGAGCAGGACAAGATCAAGCGCCTGCTCAAGGGCTCCGACATGGTCTTCGTCGCCGCCGGAGCCGGGGGCGGCACCGGCAGCGGCGCCGCCCCCGTGGTCGCCCGCCTCGCCCGCGAGGTCGGCGCCCTCACCGTCGGCATCGTCACCAAGCCGTTCACCTTCGAGGGCAACCGCCGCGGCGGACAGGCCAACAAGGGCATCGAGGCCCTGGCCGCCGAGGTCGACACCCTGATCGTCGTCCCCAACGACCGCCTGCTCGAGGTGCTCGACCAGCAGACCTCGATGGTCGAGGCCTTCCAGGTCGCCGACGACGTCCTCCGCCAGGGCGTCCAGGGCATCTCCGACCTCGTGACCCTTCCCGCGGTGATCAACCTCGACTTCGCCGACGTGCGGACGATCATGTCCGAGGCCGGCCGGGCGCTGCTCGGGATCGGCATGGCGCACGGCGACGGCCGCGCCATCGAAGCCGCCGAGAAAGCGATCTCCTCGCCGCTGCTGGAGACCTCGATGGAGGGCGCCCGCTCGATCCTGCTCTCGATAACCGGAGGTTCCGACCTCTCGCTGGTCGAGGTCAGCGAGGCGGCGAAGGTGGTCGGCGAGGCCGCCCACCCGGACGCCAACATCATCTTCGGCGCCAACGTCGACGAGGAGCTCTCCGACCAGATTTGGGTCACCGTCGTCGCCACCCGCTTCGACGGCCGGCCGAATCCGCCGCGCCGCGCCGCCGAGCCGACTATCCGCCGCACCAAAGAGTCCGGTCGCGGCCGCCCGCCCCAGCGCGGCGAGCTCGGCATCGACGTCCCCGAGTTTCTCCCCGGCTGAGCCGAGACACCCCATGAGTGGGGTAGTCGCAGCCGGCCATCCACTTACCGCCGAGGCCGGTGCCGGCGTCCTGCGCGAGGGTGGCAACGCGGTCGATGCCGCGGTCGCCGCGGTGCTCGCCTCTTTCGCCGTCGAGAGCCCGCTAACCGGGCTCGGTGCCGGCGGCTACATGATGGTCCACCGCGGGGGCGAGACGACCCTGATCGACTTCTTCGTCGCCGCCCCCGGCCTGGACGGGGTCGAGCGGCGCGCCGAGTTGGCGCCGGTGCCGGTCCACTTCGACGCCGAGACGGAGCAGACGTTCTACGTCGGCCCGGCCTCCTGCGGGGTGCCGGGAACCGCTGCCGGCCTGGTCCGGGCGCTGGAGCGATTCGGCTCGATGCCGCTCGGGGCCCTGGTCGGCCCTGGTATCGAGCTCGCCCGCGAGGGCGCGCCCGTCAACGCCGAGCAGGCCTACATCCTCGACATCCTGATCCCGATCCACGAGCGCCTGGCGGGGACGCGGGAGCTGTACGCGCCGGGTGGGCGGCCGCTGGGGGAGGGCGACCTCTTCCGTTTCCCGGAGCTGGCCGAGGCGCTGGAACGGTTCGGCGCCGAAGGGGCGGAGCCGTTCTACCGCGGCGAGGTCGCGGCGGCGCTGAGTGGCTTCGTCGTCAAACACGGCGGCACCCTCGGCCGCGGCGACCTCGCCGCCTACGAGGCGATCGAGCGCAAGCCGATTCGGGCCCCGTTCCGCGGCGCCGAAGTGCTGACCAACCCGCCTCCCTCCTCGGGTGGGACCTTGATCGCCTTCTGTCTCGGTCTGCTGGAGCGCCTCGGCGAGCGCAGTGGCCCCGAGCAGCTGGTTGCGGCGATGGATGCTGCCAACCGCCAGCGTGGTGAGGTCTTCGCGGAGGCGCTCTACGAAGAGGGCATGGAGACCGGCTTCCTCGACCCAGTCAGGCTCGACCTCGCGGCGGGCGACCTGCTCGGCTCGACCACCCATATCTCAGTGCTCGACGGCGAGGGCATGTGCGCCAATGTCACCTGCTCCAACGGCTCCGGCTCCGGCGTTCTGGTGCCGGGCACAGGCGTGATCCTCAACAACATGCTCGGCGAGGAGGACCTCAACCCGCTCGGTTTCCACAGCATTCTGCCCGGCCGCCGGGTGCCATCGATGATGGCGCCGACCGTGGTCCTGCGCGACGGCGAGATCGAGCTCGGCCTCGGCAGCGCCGGCTCCAACCGGATCCGCTCGGCGATCCTGCAGACGGTGGTGCGCACGGTCGAGCAGCATCTGCCGGTGGCGTCGGCGATCGAGGCGCCGCGGCTGCACTTCGAGGCGGGCCTGCTGCAGGCCGAGCCCGGGATCGACGCGGCGGTGCTGGCCCGGCTCGAGGCCCGCGGCATCGCCATCGCCCGCCGTCCCGCGATCAACCTCTTCTTCGGCGGCGTCCAGGCCGTCGCCCGCGACCCTGCGACCGGCGCCCTCAGCGGTGGCGGCGACCCGCGGCGCGGCGGCGCGGTTGCCTACGCCTGACCGCGGGATTGGCCGAGACGGGAGAATGCCGCCGATGGCCGGCGCCCCCGAGATCGATTTCGCAGCGGAGGGGCTGCTCGACGACCTCGACGCCGACGCTCGTCAGGCGCGCCTCACACTGCTGCGGGAACTCGCCGCCGACGGCGCCTCTCTGGAGGAACTCCGCGAAGCGGTCGTCGCCGGCCGGCTATTGCTGCTGCCGGTCGAGCGGGCCCTGGCCGGCCCCGGCCGTCGCTACACGGCGCGTGAAGTGGCCGAGATCGCCGGCATCGACCTCGAGCTGCTGCGGCGCTTCAGCGCCGCCCTCGGCGTTCCCTACACGGACCCGGACGAACCGCGCGGGACCGAGGCCGACCTCGATGCGGCGCGGCGGATGAAAGCGTTTCGCGACGCCGGCCTGCCCGAGGAGGGGATGCTGCAGGTCGCGAGGACGATCGGGATGGGCACGGCCCGGATCGCCGAGGCCAACCGCGAGCTGGTCATCCGCACGCTGGCCCAGCCGGGCGACTCCGAGCACGACCTCGCCCTGCGCTTCGCGGCGGCGGCCGAGTTCATGATGCCGCTGGTCGGACCGACCGTCGTCCATGCCCTGCAGGCGAACATGCTGGAGCAGATCCGCCGCGACGTGATCGCCACCGCCGACCTCGCCTCGGGCGGCATCGGTGGCACCGTCAACCTCACGGCCTGCTTCGCCGACCTGGTCGAGTTCACCCGCCTCGGCGAGGAGATCCCGGCTGAGGAGCTGGGCCTGGTCGCCGGCCGCCTGGAGGAGATGGCCACGGCCGTCGCCGAGCCGCCGGTGCGCCTGGTGAAGACGATCGGCGACGCGGTGATGTTCGTCTCCGCCGAGCCTGAGCCGATGCTGGCGGCGAGCCTGGCCCTGATCGCCGCCGCCGAAGAGGAAGGCGACGAGTTCCCGCTGCTGCGCGCGGGCCTCGCCTGCGGGCCGGTGTTGCCCCAGTCCGGCGACTACTACGGTCGCCCGGTCAATCTCGCCAGTCGCATCACCGGCGTCGCCCGCCCCGGCAGCGTGCTGCTCGATGCGGCCACGCGCGAGGCGGCGGGGGAGGGCTTCGCCTACACCTTCATCGGCGAGCGGCGCATGAAGGGCATCGACTCCAAGGTCAAGCTCTTCCGGGCCCGCCCGCCCGGGTAGGCGACGCTAAGCCGGCTTGCGGGCGGAGACGAGCAGGTTGTAGAAGAGCTCGGCCGGCAGGTGGGGCTCGAGCAGGCGGGTGTCGACCTTCTGCAGGGCGATGTAGCTGCGGAAGGCGAAGCTGCGCCAGGCCCAGGAGACCGAGTCCGGCTCGGCACTGGACTCGACCGTGCGCAGGCCCCAGCCCCAGGCGTTGGAGAGCAGCTCCTCGCCGCCGACGTGGCGCTCCTCGTAGCCACTGTCGCGCAGCAGCCGGCGCAGGTCGGCGGGAGCGAAGGCGTGGACGTCGACCTCGCCCTCGAGCGAGTGGCCGTTGGAGAGGTCGGCCTCGGCGACGGCGCGCCGGGTCGCCCCGGTCAGGCGCCGCCAGACCGGGGCGACCAGCGTCCCGGCCCGCTTCGGCAGCGCCGCCAGGCGGTCGCCGTAGCGGGAGGGCTCGCCGGCGAAGGCGATCATGCCGCCCGGCCGCAGGACCCGGCGGAATTCGGCGAAGGCGCGGTCGAGGTCGGGGATGTGGTGGAGGACGGCGTGGCCGAAGACGAGGTCGAAGCTCTCGTCCTCGAAGGGCAGCTCCTCGGCCTCGGTGGAGACGGTGGTGACGCCGGTCACTTCAAGGGCCTCCGCGGTGGTGGCGAGCCGCTTCAGCATCCCCGGCGAGATGTCGGTCGCGGTCAGCCGCTCGATCACGCCGAGCTGGACCAGGTTGAGCGAGAAGTAACCGGTGCCGGAGCCGATCTCGAGGGCGTCGCCGAAGCAGCGCCCCTCGAGCCCGCCCAGCGCCTTGACCAGCTTCAGCCGCACCTGCTCCTGGCCGGTGTCGCCGAAGTCGATCCCCCACTTGGCGTCGTATTCGTCGGCCGCCGCGTCGTGGTAGCGCGTGTTGACGTCTTTGATGTGCTCGGGGGTGGCGGTTGGGGAGGCCGGCATCGGCGCGGAACGCTATCGGGGATCGCTCCAATACGGTGCGGGCGTGGAGCGCGAGTACCTACAGCTGAACCAGCCCGACGGGGTGCCGCCACTGCCGCTGACCGGGGAGCGGACGCTGCCCGACGTGCCGGAGGAGAACTACTGGTACCGGCGCCACCTCGTCGTCTACGAGTGGATCGCGGCCCGGGTCGGCGGCCTGCGAGTGGTCGACATGGCCTGCGGCGAGGGCTACGGCTCCAACGTGCTCGCCAGCGCCGCCGCCAGCGCCGTCGGCGTCGATGCCAACCCGGAGGCCCACGAGCACGCGCGGTTGCGCTACACGCGCCCCAATCTGCGCTTCGAGCGCGACCTCGTCGAGGGCTTCGCGGAGCCCTGCGACGCCGTCGTCTTCCTGCAGACGATCGAGCACGTCCAGGACGCCGGCGCGATCCTCGAGCACTTCAAATCGATGCTCGCGCCGGGCGGCGTCGCCTACGTCTCGACGCCCAACCTGCTGACGCTGGCGGCCCCCGGCGCGGAGAAGTCCGACAACCCCTGGCACGTCCACGAGTACCGCGCCGAGGAGTTCCGCCGCCTCTGCGAGGACCACTTTGCCAGGGTCGAGCTCCACGGCCTCTTCCACGCCCGCAAGCTGCGCGCCCACGAGCTCGCCCTCAAGCTCGGCTGGGACGGCGTCCACAAGCGCCTCGGCCTGACCGGGCCCTTCTATGACCGCTTCACGCCGGCGATCGCCGCCTCCGACTTCGCTCTCAGAAAAGGGAACCTCGACGCGGCGCTGGACTTCCTCGCCGTCTGTCATGTCTGAGCCCGCGGTCGGCGATCTGGCGATCGTGTTGCATTCCCACATGCCCTACGTCGAGGGCTTCGGGACCTACCCGTTTGGCGAGGAGTGGCTGTTCGACGCGGTGATCCGCTCCTATCTGCCCGTGCTCGAGGTCGCCGAGCGGCTGACGATGACCGTCACCCCGGTGCTGGCCGACCAGCTCGAGGACCAGGGCACGCGGCAGCGGCTGCGTGACTTCCTGGTCGAGTGGCGGATCGGCGCCGCCGAAGCGGATATGGACGAGGTGCCGGCCGAGTGCCGCGATGCCTGCGCGGCGGAGCTGGTCCGCTACCGGCGCGCCCTGGAGCTGCTCGACGCCGACGGGGGCGATCCGCTGCACTCGTTCCAGCGCGCCGAGCGGGAGGGACGCGTCGCCCTGGCCACCTCCTCGGCGACGCACGCGGTGCTGCCGCTGCTGGCGACCCGGGCGGGGCTGCGCCTGCAGCTCGACACCGGCATCCGCTCCCACCGCCGCCGCTTCGGCTGGGATGGCGGTCTCTGGCTGCCCGAGTGCGCCTACGCGCCCGGCCTCGAGTGGGGCCTGGCCGAGGCCGGTGTCGACTGGTTCTGCGTCGACCAGAGCGCCCACGAGCAGCCAATGGAGGCCCTGACGCCGATCGCGACCGAGGCCGGGCCGGTGGCGCTGCCGATCGATTGGGAGGCGATCGGCTGGCTCTGGTCGATGGACGGCTACCCCTCCGACCCTGCCCACGCCCAGTTCGCCGGCAAATCGCTGCGCGGGATCCGGCTCTGGAAGGTCGGCGGCGGCGCCTACGACCCCGCCGCCGCCGAGGCCGCCGCACGGCACCAGGCGGGGGAGTTCCTCGCCGCCATCGCCGCCCGTCTGCGCGAATTCACCGCCGCCCACGGTCATCGCGGGCTGCTCGTCTTCGCGATCGACACCGAGCTGCTGGGCCACTGGTGGTCGGAGGGCCCGATCTGGCTGCGGGCGGTGCTCGAGGGCGCCGCGGCGGCGGGCGTGCGCATGCTCACCGTCCCCGAGGCGCTCGCCGAGCACGAGCCGGTCGAGCGCGAGCTGGCGCCGTCCACCTGGGGTGAGGAGAAGGGCTTCGGCACCTGGGACTCGCCCGCCGTCGCCGACCTCGCCTGGGGCGCCCGCCGCCTCGAGCTGCGGCTGCTGCGGGCGCTCTCGGAGGGCCTCGACGGCGACGCCGCGCGCCGCGCCGCCCGCGAGCTGCTGGCGGCCCAGGCGAGCGACTGGGCCTTTCTCGACCGCCGCGGCGAGGCGGGCGACTACGCCTTCCAGCGCGCCACCGATCACGCCGAGGCGATGGTCGAGGCCATAGACTCAGGCTCTGCCACCGACCCGCGAATGCGCTCCCTCGCCCCGGATTTGAGCCTCGCACCGCTGCTGGAGCCGTAGATGGTCGACCCGCGCCCGCCCCGATGACACGCGTCCTGATCCTCTCCTGGGAGTACCCGCCGCTGATCGAGGGAGGGCTGGCCCGGCACGTGCGCAAGCTCTCCGAGGCGCTGGTCGAGCGCGGCTTCGAGGTCCATGTGCTCACCCGGGGTGGCGAGGAGTCGCCGGCGGAGGAGCGCGCCGGCGGTGTCTTCGTCCACCGCATCCGCGAGCCGAAACGGCCCACCGACCTGGGTGAGTTCGTCACCTGGGTCGAGCGCATGAACTCTGACATGCTCGCCGCCGGCGTCGAGCTCGGCGACCGCTACAGCTTTGACGTGGTCCACGGCCACGACTGGCTGGTCGCCAACGCCTGCGACCACCTCGCCAAGCGCTTCGAAGCGCCGCTGGTGACGACGATCCACGCCACCGAGTACGGCCGTCACCAGGGCTGGGTCGACAAGCACCCGCAGACCTACATCCACGGGGTCGAGCGCTGGATCACCAACCGCTCGCGGCAGGTGATCGCCTGCTCCCACTACATGCGCGAGCAGATCGTCGACATCTTCGGGGTCGACGAGGCGCGGGTCAGTGTCATCCCCAACGGGATCGACCCCGACGACCTGGGGGCGCCCGACGCGGCCGAGCTGAAGCGGCTGCGGGCGGAGTTCGCGACCCCGGACGAGAAGCTGGTCCTGCTGATCGGCCGCCTCGTCTACGAGAAGGGCTTCCAGCTGGCGCTGGAGGCGATGCCGCGGGTGATCGAAGAGGCGCCCGGGACGCGCTTCCTGGTCGCCGGCTCCGGCACCCACGAGGCCGAGCTGCACCGCCAGGCCGAGGAGCTGGGCCTGATGGAGCACGGCACCTTCCTTGGCTGGATCGGCGACGACGTCCTGCACTCGCTCTACCGGATCGCCGACCTCACCGTGGTCCCCTCGATCTACGAGCCGTTCGGCCTGGTGGCGCTGGAGGCGATGGCCTTGGGCTGCCCCTGCATCGTCGCCGACACCGGCGGCCTGCGTGAGGTCGTCCCCCACGAGGAGGCCGGTCTGCGCTTCCGCGCCCACGACCCCGACGCCCTCGCCGAGGTGGCGATCCGCGTCCTCGTCGACGACGAGCTCGGCCGCCGCCTTGTCGCCGAAGCCTACGAGCACGTGCGCCGCTTCGACTGGGCCGACGTCGCCGAGCAGACCGCGGCGGTCTACGCCGACCTGGTCGGCGCCAAGCTCGGCCCCGCCTGAGCGCCGCGCCGCCGCCGTTTCAGGTGGATCGGCTCGGTGGATCGAGTGTGGTGTGGGCCGCCGGGTCGGGCTCGACCGGATGCGGCCAGCGCAGCGTCGTCGGCGCCTCGCGCATGCGGATCACCCGGGCGGGGATGCCGGCGATGACCGCATTCGCCGGCACGTCCTTGGTCACCACCGCGTTGGTGCCGACGATCGCGTTGTCACCGACCCGGACGCCGCGCAGGATGCAGGCGCCGTAGCCGATCCAGACGTTGGAGCCGACCTCGACGTCGCGCATGTAGATGCCCTGCCGGCGGATCGGCCGGTCGACCTCGACGACGCCGTGGTCGAAGTCGATGAACATCGCCCGGTCGGCGATCACACACTGCTCGCCGATCCGCACCCGCCGGTAGGCGGAGATCGTGCACTCCTGTCCCATCACCGTCTTTTCGCCGATCTCGACCACGCCCTCGTGGCAGCGGATCTTCGAGCCGTCGCCGATCCAGACGAAGCGGCCGAAGCGGACCTCGGCGCCGCGGGCGATCTGGATTTCCAGGCCGCGGCCGAGGAACAGCAGTCCGTTCGTCTTCCAGCGCCAGCCGGCGACGGTCAGCAGCCGCCGCCGCAGGTAGCGCCACAGCAGGCGCCCGTACTGGTGGTTCAGCATTCCGTTGCGGGAGAGGAAGCGGATCACGGCGGCCGGGACTTTAGACTGGCCCGCCAATGCCCGACGCAGCCAAAGCCGCCCCGCTCGCCGAGCGCCTCGTCGCCGGCGACAAGCGCGCCCTGGCGCGGGCGATAACGCTGATCGAGTCCGACGACCCGGCCGGCTGGGAGCTGGTGCGCGAGGTCTACCCCCGCACCGGCAAGGCGCGGATCGTCGGTTTCACCGGGCCGCCCGGGGTGGGGAAGAGCACCCTGATCGGGGCGCTGACCGCGGAGCTGCGCAGGGCCGAGCGCGAGGTCGCGGTGCTCTCGATCGACCCCTCCAGCCCCTTCACCCGCGGTGCCCTGCTCGGCGATCGCATCCGCCTCTCCGAGCATTTCCTCGACCCCGGCGTCTTCATCCGCTCGATGGCCTCGCGCGGCGCCCTCGGCGGCCTTTCCGAGGCGGCGCTGCAGGTGGCGCTGGTGATGGACGCGGCCGGCAAGGACGATGTCCTGATCGAGACCGTCGGCGTCGGCCAGGCCGAGATCGACATCGTCGACCACGCCGACACGATCGTGCTGGCGCTGATGCCCGGCTCCGGCGACTCGATCCAGGCGCTGAAGGCGGGGGTGATGGAGATCCCCGACGTGATCGTCGTCAACAAGGCCGACCACCCGATGACCGACACGATGGTGCGCGAGGTCCGCAGCGTGCTCGCGCTCTCCCACGACCCGGCCGGCTGGAAGGTGCCGATCCTGCGCACCGAGGCCGCCCGTGCCGAGGGCGTCGAGGAGCTGGCGACGCAGATCGACGAGCACCGCGCCTTCATCGAGGCGGCCGGGACACTGGGCGAGCGCCGCGCCCGCAACCTGCGCAGCGAGGTGCTCGGCATCGCCACCTCGCGGATGCGCCGCCGGCTCGAAGCGACCGTCGCCGAGGACCCCAACACCGCCGACCTGCTGGAGCGCGTCGTCCGCCGTGAGCTCGACCCGGCGACCGCGGCCGGCGAGCTGCTGGAGAGGCACACCGATGGCTGAGCCGGCGGCGATGCCGTCGCTGGCCGAGGTGGTGAGCTGGGTCGGCGCCGAGTTCGCGGAGGCCGACGGCACCGCGGTCGGCGAAGTCGAGGGCTTCTTCGTCGACGTCGCCAGTCGCGAGCCGGCCTGGCTGATCGCCAGGCTCGGCCGCCGCCGCGGCACCAGGCTGGTGGCGGTGCCTCTGCGCGACTGTGCCGGGGCGGCGTTCGGGGTCTGGGCCGCCGAGGACGGCGAGAAGCTCCGCACCGCCCCGGTTGTGGATCCCTCGCGCCCGCTGCGCCGTGAGCATGAGCTGACGATCTGCGCTCACTTCGGGATCGGCGAGGGGGTCGGGCGCGCCGCCGAGGTGGCGGGGCGTCCGGAGGGCGAGGTCACCGCCGAGCCGCCCGGCGGCTGAGCCGGTTCCAGTGTCGGTGGCCGCGGATTTTGAGCCGCGGCCGTCATCTCCTCGTAATGCCCAGTTGGGAAGGTTGACGAGATGGCACTGCTGATCCTCTTCGGATTCATCGCCGGCGCCGCCACGGCGCTCTCGCCCTGCGTGCTGCCGGTGCTGCCGATCGCGCTCTCCGCGGGCGCCACCGGCGGTCGCCGCCGCCCACTCGGCATCGTCGCCGGGCTGGCGGTCTCGTTCACCTTCGCCACGGTGGCGGCGGTCTACGTGATCGCCGCCCTCGGCCTGCCGGACGACTTTCTCCGCAAGCTGGCGATCGTGATCCTGCTCGGTTTCGGGATCACCCTGATGATCCCGCCGCTGGCCGCGCGGCTCGAGGCCTGGATCAGCCGGTTCGCGAGCCGGGCCGGCGTCGCCAAGGGCAAGGGCGACGGCTTCTGGTCGGGCACCGCGGTCGGCGCCAGCCTCGGCCTTGTCTACGCCCCCTGCGCCGGGCCGATCCTCGCCGGGGTCATCGTCGTCTCCGCCTCGACGGCCTTCAGCGCCGGCCGCCTCGCCGTCGCCCTCGCCTACGGGATCGGCTCCGCGGTCGTCCTCTACTTCCTGATGATCGGCGGCCGCAAGGTCATCTCCCCGCTGGCCCGCCGCGGCGTCGGCCTGCAGATCGCGATGGGCGCGGTGATGGTCGTCGTCGCCCTGGCAATGCTCGGCAACTACGACATCCGCTTCCAGAACACGATCGCCAGCGACCTGCCGAGCTTCCTCGTCGACCCGAGCAAGGGCCTGGAGGACACGGCCTCGGCTAAAAACGCGCTCGCCGACATCCGCGGGCCGGCGCATGGGGTCGGCTCGGAAGCGACCGGAGCGGCGCCGGAAACGAGCTCCAACGGCAGCCTGGACCTGCCGGTGCTCGCCAGGGCACCGGAATTCGTCGACAACCAGCAGTGGTTCAACACCCCCGGTGACAGGCCGCTGACCCTGAAATCGCTGCGCGGCAGAGTGGTGCTGGTCGACTTCTGGACCTACAGCTGCATCAACTGCATCCGCACCCTGCCCTACCTGAAGGCCTGGGACTCCCGCTACCGCAAGGACGGGCTGACGATCGTCGGCGTCCACACGCCCGAGTTCCCCTTCGAGAAGGAGGCGAGCAACGTCCAGGAGGCGATCGACACCAACGGCATCCGCTATCCCGTCGCCCAGGACAACGATCAGGCGACCTGGAACGCCTACGGCAACCAGTACTGGCCGGCCGAGTACTTCATCGACGCTCAGGGCAACGTCCGCTACGTGCATTTCGGCGAGGGCGAATACGGCGAGAAAGAAAAGGTCATCCGTGAGCTCCTGGCCGAAGCCGGCAGGCCGGTTGCCGCCAAGGAGGCCAAGGTCCACGCGATCGCGCCGTCGAAAACTGTCAGCACCCCCGAGACCTACCTCGGCGCCGCCCGCGCCGAACGCTTCACCAACTCCGAACTCTCGCCGGGCCTGCACAGGTTCACCGCCCCGGCCAAGGTCCCGGCCAACGAATTCGCCTACCACGGCAGCTGGAGGATCGCGCTCGACTCGGCGACCGCCGCGGCAGGCGCCTCCCTCGACCTCAACTTCGGCGCCCGCCGCGTCTACCTGGTGCTCGGCTCGCCCGGCCACAGCCGCCGGATGCGGGTACTGCTGGACGGCAAGCCGATCTCGAGCGCGGATGCGGGCACCGATGTCCACGACGGCGCGGTGACGATCTCCCCGCAGCGCCTCTACAACCTCGTCAACCTGCCCCGGGTCGCCCACCACGTGCTCACACTGGAACCGGAAGCAGGGGTGATGGGCTATGCCTTCACCTTCGGCTAGCCCCACCACCACTGCCACGGGCGCGACAATCACGGTCGTGTCCGAGACCTCGCACGGCAGCGTCCTGGTCGTCGACGACGAGCCGACGATCGTCGAGGTCGTCGGCCGCTACATGGAGCGCGCCGGCTACGAGACCTACGGCGCCGCCGACGGCCCCGAGGCGCTGCGGCTTGCTCAGCTGCACTCGCCCGACCTCGTCGTGCTCGACCTGATGCTCCCCGGCATCGACGGCCTCGAGGTGATGCGCCAGCTGCACGAGCGACCCGGGCCGCGGGTCGCGGTGATCCTGCTGACCGCCCGCGGCGAGGAGTCCGATCGCCTCGTCGGCCTGCGCCACGGCGCCGACGACTACGTCGTCAAGCCCTTCTCCCCGGCCGAGTTGGTCGCCCGAGTCGACGCCGTCCTGCGCCGGGTCTCGCCGCCGCTCGAGGAGGACGAGGGGGCGCCGCCGATCGAGCACGGCCCGCTGCGGGTGGAGCCGGCGACGCGGCGCGTGTTCCTTGACGGCGAGGAGCTCTCGCTGACGATGCGCGAGTTCGACCTGCTCGCCTACTTCGCCGCCCACCCCGGCCGTGTCTACTCGCGCGACCAGCTGATGGAAGCCGTCTGGGGGGAGCCGTTCTTCACCGACACCAGCACCGTCACCGTCCACGTCCGCCGTCTCCGCGCCAAGCTCGGCGACGATCCCGCCGAGCCCCGCTTCATCGAGACGGTCTGGGGCGTCGGCTACCGGTTGCGGCCATGAAGCGCGCGGTCGTCATCGCTGTCGCCGCCTTCCTCGCCGGCGCCGCGGCGGTCGCCGTCCCGAGTCGCATGGGCGGAACCCAGATCCTCCTGGCCCTGCTCGCCGCCGCCGCAGCGGCACTGGCGACCGCGCTCGCTGTCCGCCTGGCGATGGAGGAGCGCTCCCGCCGCGAGATCGAGGAGGCGCGGCGTCAGCTCGTCGCCGCCGCCTCGCACGACCTGCGCACGCCGCTGGCCTCGCTGCGCCTCCTGGTCGAGTCGATTGACGACGGGGTGGCGACGGGGGAGACCCGTGACCGCTACCTGAAGGAGATACGCACCCACGTCGCCGTGCTCAGCGACCTCATCGACGACCTCTTCGAGCTCTCGCGGATCGAGGCCGGCGACATCTCCTGGACGATGCGCCAGGTCGAGCTGCGCGACCTGATCGGCGACACCGTCGCGGCGATGCGGGCACCGGCCGCGGAGCGCGGCGTGACGATCGCCGCCGAGCTGCCCCCCGGCGAGGTGATCGCCCGGGCCAATGCCGAGAAGGTCCAGCGCGTTCTCTTCAACCTGATCCAGAACGCGATCCGCCACACCCCGGCCGACGGCAGCGTCACCGTCCGCGCGCGCTCGGCCGGACATGGGGTGGAGGTCGAGGTCGCCGACAGCGGCGAGGGAATCTCCGACGCCGACGGCGAGCGGGTCTTCGAGGCCTTCTACCGCGGCGACGCCGCCCGCGGCGAGGACGGGGCCGGCCTCGGTCTGGCGATCTCCCGGGCGATCGTCGAAGCGCATGGGGGGAAGATCTGGCTCGAAGACGGCGCGCCCGGAACGCGGGTGCACTTCACGCTCAAGAGCGCCTGAAGAGAAGATGCCGCTCGGTGAATTGAACGCGTCTAGACTTTTTTGGATGGAGCGCATCATCTGGGTCCCCATCGCGATCGTGGCAGCGGTCATCGTCGGCTTTGCCATCGGTCTCAACATCGGCCACATGACCCGCGGCACGACCACGATCATCTACCACGACCAGCCGGCCGCAAAGGCTCGCGATGCCGGCAATCTGGGTCCCTAGGTCGTGGCTCGCCCGGACGAGACACGCCCGGACTCTCGCCGCCTCTACCGGTTCGTCTCGATCGTCCTGATGGTCTCGATCCTGGTGACCCTGCTCGTGGTGGTGTGCTTCTTCGCCCTCCAAACGCCCCACGATTAGGCGCCGGGCGGCTGGGCTAACAGCCGAGCTGGCGCGCGAGATCACCACCTGCTGGACCTCTCGTCTACAGCTGCAGACTCTTCACCTGCAGCATCTCCTCGACGCCGTACCGCCCGTTCTCCCGTCCGTGCCCGGACTGCCCGTAGCCGCCGAACGGGGCGAGCGGGTTGAAGGCGCCGCCGTTGATCTCGATCTGGCCGCTGCGGATCCGGCGGGCGATGGCGATCGCGCGCTCCTTGTCGGCTGACCAGACGCCGCCGGCCAGGCCGTACTCGCTGTCGTTGGCGATCCGGACCGCGTCCTCCTCGCCGTCGTAAGGCTGGATCGCCAGCACCGGGCCGAAGATCTCCTCCTGGGCGATCGTCATCTCCGGGGTGACCTCGGAGAAGACGGTGGGCTGGACGAAGTAGCCGCGGTCGAGGCCCTCGGGCGCCTCGGCGCCGCCGGTGACGAGCTTGGCGCCCTCGGCCTGGCCCTTCTCGATGTAGCCGCGGACGCGGCCGCGCTGGAGGTCGGAGACGAGCGGGCCGAGGCGGGTCGTCTCCGCAAAGGGGTCGCCGGGGGTGAAGGCGGCGGCGGTCGCGGCGGCGATCTCCTCCGCTTCGGCCAGCTTCTCGCGCGGGACCAGCATCCGGGTCAGGGCGCTGCAGGTCTGGCCGGAGTTGAGGAAGCACTTGGCGACGCCGTCTGGAACCGCCTGGGCGAGGTCGGCGTCGTCGAGGATCACGTTCGGCGACTTGCCGCCGAGCTCCATCGCCACCGGCTTCACGGTCGCCGATGCAAGCTCGCTGACCCGCTTGCCGGCCCGGGTCGAGCCGGTGAAGGAGACCATGTCGATACCGGGATGGGCGGCGATCGCCTCGCCGACGACCGGCCCGGTGCCGGTGACCAGGTTGAAGACGCCGGCGGGTAGGCCGGCGGCCTCGATCACCTCGGCGAGCAGGAAGGCGTTCAGCGGGGTCACCTCGCTGGGCTTGAGGACGACGGTGCAGCCGACGGCGAGGGCGGGGGCGACCTTGCAGGCGATCTGGTTCAGCGGGTAGTTCCAGGGGGTGATCGCGCCGAGCACGCCGACCGGCTCGCGCAGCACCCGCGAGTTGCCGATCTCCTCCTCCCAGGCGATTTCCTCCATCAGCTTCGGCATCGCCCCGAACTGGGCGGTGGGGAGGCCGACCTGGATCATCTGGCTCAGCTTCAGCGGCATCCCCAGCTCCTGGGTGATCGTCGCCGCGATCTCCTCGCTGCGCTCGCCGAGCCCGGCGGCGATCGCCGACATGTAGGCGGCGCGCTCCTCGCGCGGCGTCCGCGACCAGGAGTCGAAGGCACCGCGGGCGGCCCGCACGGCGCGGTCGGCGTCCTCGGGGGAGCAGGCGGGAACCGTGCCCATCGTCTCCTCGGTGGTCGAGTTGGTCACCTCGATCGGCTCGTTGCCACGCGGCTCGACCCACTCGCCGCCGATGAAGATCCTGTCCCGAACCTGAAGCTCCGCAGCAGTCGCCATTCCCACTCCTCCTCAACGCTCGTTCACCCGATTGGCCGTCCAGCCAACGCTAGCGCGACCGGGCTGTCGGCGAGGGAAAGAAAGTTAATAGCAAATAAGCAATAAGTACAAATAAGCTATGATGATCTCATGACCCCGGGAGAGCTCCTACGCGATGCGCGCAAGCGTCACGGCGTCAGCCAGCAAAGCCTGGCAACCCGTGCCAGCACGACCCAGTCGGCGATCTCCCGCATCGAGGGCGACCGCGTTTCGCCTTCGATCGAGACGCTGCGGGATCTCTTGAGTCTGTTGGGGGAGGATCTGACCCTCGGCACCGAGGCGCGCGACTGGGGCATCGACAGCTCGCTGATCCGGGAGCGCCTCCGGCTCACCCCCGCGGAGCGGCTCGACTATGGCCTGGCGTTCGCGGGTCAGGTGATCGCGAACAGCCCCAACGTCCGTCGCGAAGGTGGACCGCGGTGACCGGCAACGAATCGCTTCCACCGCGAGCCCCCGACCTCGGCAAATTGCTGGGGCCACTGGTGCGGCACGGCGTGGACTTCGTCCTGATCGGGGGAATGGCCGGAATCGCGCACGGCTCTAACTATCCAAGCTTCGATCTCGACGTCCTCTATGCCCGCGATCGGGCCAATATCGGACGGCTGGTCGCGGCGCTCGCCGAGCTCGGAGTTCGGCTGCGGGGTGCGCCGGAGGACCTTTCATTCGTGCTCGACGAGCGAACGATCGAAAACGGCGCCAACTTCACCTTCATCACCTCGCACGGGGATCTCGACGTGCTCGGCGACGCCGCGGGCGTGAAGGATTACAAGGCGGTCGCGGCCGCCGCTGAAGAGAAAGACATTGCCGGCTTCCCGGTTAGGGTCGCGTCAGTCGACCACCTGATTGCGATGAAGAAAGCGGCGAATCGACCGAAGGACAAGCTGATGGTCGAGGAGTACCTGGTGATCGCCGACGAGCAGCGCCGCCTCGCCGAGGAGGACGGGGAGGGTTAGGCAGCGCTGGCGGCAGTGTCCGCCAGCGCCAGCGGTGAACCGGGGCCCGGGATCTGGCGGGCGTTGCGGGCGTGGAGGACCTGGCCGCAGCTCTCGCAGATGCCGCGCTCGCTGACCCGGCCGCCGCACTCCTTGTGGACGATGATTTTCGGCGGGCCGGCCGGGTTGGTGGAGTAGCGGTCGCCCCAGTTGAGCAGGGCGATCAGGGCCGGCCAGAGGTCGAGGCCCTTGTCGGTGAGGAAGTACTCGAAGCGCTCCGGGCTCTGCTGGTAGGGGCGGCGCTCGAGGATCCCCTCGGCGACCAGCCGCTGCAGCCGCGCCGAGAGCACGTTGCGGGCGACGCCGAGCGAGCCCTGGATCTCGCCGAAGCGGCGGTTGCCGTTGAGCACGTCGCGGACGATCAGCAGTGACCAGCGCTCGCCGATCACCTCCAGCGACTCGGCGATCGAGCAGGTCTGGCCCGGATAGTCGTGATTCAGCACGGTGTGATCCTCGCACACTTGGTTGCATCAAGCAACTCACTGATGTAGGGTTGCTCGGCACTCAGTTGCTTGACGAAACCAAGCTGCACCCGCCGAATGGAGGCGACCAGATGAGGTTGATCCCGAGACATAGGCAGATCCATCGCGGCAAGCGGCCCCGCATCGCGATAAGCCAGGCGGAGATCACCGCCGATCTCCACTATCCGGTGGGCTCGCGCCCGTCGAGCCAGGCACGCGTCGCCGCGGGCCGGGGTGGCGGCCGATGAGTCCCGGCGACGTTGTGCTTGCCGACAACGCGACCGCGGCCGAGGTCGCCGAGGCGTTCGCGGCGTCGAGCCCGGAGACCTCGCGCAGCCGCACCCTCGTCTGGCAGGACCCCGTCGCGACGGCGGCTGCCGGGGCGACGATGACCGGCCTGGAGTACATGACCGCGATCGTCGGCGGCGAGCTGCCGCCCCCGCCGATCGCGGTGACGATGCGCCTGCGCCCGGTCGAGCTGGAGGAGGGGCGGGTCGTCTTCGAGGGCGAGCCCGGGGAGGAGCACTACAACCCGATCGGGGTCGTCCACGGCGGCTACGCCGCGACCCTGCTCGACTCCGCCCTCGGCTGCGCCGTGCACACCACCCTGCCCGCCGGAGTCGGCTACACCTCGCTCGGCCTCGAGGCCAAGTTCGTGCGGCCGATCACCCGGGACACCGGCCGGGTGCTGTGCGAGGCGGGCGTCCTCTACCGCGGCCGCAAGCAGGCGACTGCGGAGGCGAAGCTGACCGCCGCCGAGAGCGGCAAGCTGCTCGCCCACGGCGTCGCCACCTGCATGATCCTCGGCGGGTCCTAGGAGGCCTGGTGGCGCGCCAGCTCGACCAGCAGCCGCACGCCGAAGCCGCTGGCGTCGTTGCCGGTGTACTCGCGGCCGACTTCCCAGGCGGTGCCGGCGATGTCGACGTGCGCCCAGGGCGTCTCGTCGACGAACTCCTCGAGGAAGGAGGCGGCGGTGATCGTGCCGGCCTTGCGCTTGGAGGCGAGGTTGGAGAGGTCGGCGAAGGTGCCCTTCATCATCGCCTTGAACTCGGGGTGCAGTGGCAGCCGCCAGGTCAGCTCGCCGCTGGTCTCGCCGGCAGCGGCGACCGCGGTGGCGAGCTCGTCGTCGTTGGAGATGACGGCGGCGTAAGTCGAGCCCAGGGCGATCACGACGGCGCCGGTCAGGGTGGCGAGGTCGACGATCCGCTCCGCGCCCAGCTCGACCGCGTAGGCGAGCGCATCGGCGAGGATCAGCCGGCCCTCGGCGTCGGTGTTGTTGACCTCGACCGTCCTGCCGTTGTACTGAGTGATGATGTCGCCCGGCTTGATCGCCGTCCCGGAGGGCATGTTCTCGGTCGAGGGGACCACCGCGACGAGCTCGACCGCCAGGCCCAGCTCGGCGATCGCCGCCACGGCCTCCAGCACCGCCGCCGCCCCGGACATGTCGTACTTCATCTCCTGCATCCCGGCCCCGGGCTTGAGCGAGATGCCGCCGGTGTCGAAGGTGACGCCCTTGCCGACCAGGCCCAGGGTCGGGCCGGAGCCACCGCCGGAGTAGCGCAGGACGATCAGGCGCGGGTCCTCCTCGCCGCCCTGGCTGACCGCGGCGAGCCCGCCCATCCCCTTGGCAACGATCTCCTCGCGGCCGAAGACCTCGACCGTGACGGCGTCGGCGCCGGTGGCGATCTCCTCGGCGCGCGCCGCCAGGAAGCTCGGAGTGGCGACGTTGGCAGGGGTGCTCTGCAGGTCGCGGGCGCGGTTCTGGGCCTCGGCGTAGACGCGTGCCGTCTCCGCCGCCGCGGTGACGCCCTGGGGCGCCAGCAGGGTCAGAGACTCGATTCGGGGCGGCGACGGCTCGTCGGCGTCCGCGCTCTTGAAACGGTCGAAGCGGTAGGAGCCAAGGATGGTGCCGGTGACCAGCGCTTCGGCGGCAGCGTCGTCGTCGCCGCTCTCCGGCAGCGCCCAGGCGATCGAGCTCGCCTCCAGCCGCTCCGCCTCCTTCGCCACCAGCGCCGCCGTGACGCGCAGCCGCTCGGCGTCGGCCTCCTCGCGCTTGCCCAGGCCGGCAACCAGGAGACGGGCCTTGCCGCCGGGGCGGAGCAGCATCGACTTCTTGAAAGCGCCCTTGGCGTCGGCGGTGCCGGGTACCTCGCCGATCGCCGACGGCAGCGACCCATCCTCGTAGAGACCGATGACCGTCAGTTCGGCTTCGGCCTCGAGCAGATCACCCTGTTGCACCGCAATCTTCATCGAGCGCGAGTCTACGGAGGGCGGTCGGTATCGTCACCCGCCGGGCTTCGCCCCCATTCGTCCGGACCTAACGACCTCGCAGAAGAAAGGCAGTAGATGCCCAGCTCAGTCATCCTTGGAACCGCGCGCACCCCCTTCGGGAAGATGGGCGGGGCCCTCTCCTCTCTCGACGCCACCGACCTCGGCGGCCAGGTGATCGAGGCGGCGCTGGAGCGCTCCGGCGTCGACCCCGAGCAGGTCGAGCAGGTCGTCTTCGGCCAGGTCCTGCAGGCCGGCCAGGGCCAGATCCCCTCGCGCCAGGCCCAGATCAAGGGCGGCATCCCCAGGGACGTCCCCTCGGAGACGATCAACAAGGTCTGCGCCTCGGGTATGCGCTCGCTCGGCATCGCCGACGTGGGGATCCGCGCCGGCGACGCCGAGGTCGCGGTCACCGGTGGCATGGAGTCGATGAGCAAGGCGCCGTACCTGCTGCCGGGCGCCCGCTTCGGTTTCCGCATGGGCGACGTCACCGCGATCGACGCGATGACCCACGACGGCCTCACCAACCCCTTCACCGAGAAGCAGATGATCAACGAGGCCAGCGAGGTCTCCAACGAGCTCGAGATCACCCGCGTCGACATGGACCGCTTCGCCGAGCGCTCGCACCGGCTCGCCGCCGAGGCGACCGACGCCGGCCGGCTCGCCGACGAGATCGTCGGTATCACCGTGAAGTCGCGCAAGGGCGAGAACACGGTCGAGGTCGACGAGGCGATCCGCCCCGACACGACCCTGGAGACGCTCGCCAAGCTGCGGGCGATCGGTAGCGACGACGCCACCCACACCGCCGGCAACGCTCCCGGCGTCAACGATGGCGCCGGCGCGATCGTCGTCGCCTCCTCGGACTGGGCCGAGCGCGAAGGCCGCACCCCGCTGGCCCGCGTCCTCTCCTACGGCATGGTCGGCGACGACTTCGCCTACCTGGCGAGGACCCCCGCCAACGCCGCCAAGCAGGCGCTGGAGAAGATCGGCAAGAGCCCCGAGGACGTCGACCTCTGGGAGATCAACGAGGCCTTCGCCTCGGTCGCCCTCAACTCGGTGCGGATGCTCGGCATCGACGAGGAGAAGGTCAACGTCAACGGCGGCGCGATCGCCCTTGGCCACCCGATCGGCGCCTCCGGCTCCCGTATCGTCGGCGCCCTGGTTCACGAGCTCGGCCGTCGCGGCGGCGGGCTGGGCGTAGCGGCCATCTGCTCTGGTGGCGGACAGGGAGACGCCATCGTGATCGAAGTACCCGGGGCCTAGCTTGAGCCGCGGCGCGGCGTTCTTCGACCTGGACAAGACCCTGATGGCGGGGTCATCCGGGATGCAGTTCGCCCGTGTCGCCAGCCAGCACGGCATCGTCAGCCGCCGCCAGCTCGCCGGCTGGGGCGTCGAGCATCTGCGTTACCGCCTGCGCGGGACCACCGACGAGCGGACCGGGGAGGTGCTGCGGGCCGCCCGCGAGCTGATCCGCGGGGTCGAGGCGAAGACGGTCGACCGCATGGAGCCGGAGGTGATGGCGGCGATCCTGCCACGGGTCTTCCCGGAGATGCTGGCCGAGGTCCATGCCCACCAGGACGCCGGCCGGCCCGCCTTCATCGTCAGCGCCGCCGGCAACGGCATCGTCGAGTCGCTGGCCCGGGTCCTGGGAATGGAGGGCGGCATCGGCACCCGTTACGAGGTCGACGCCGACGGCAGGTTCACCGGCCGCTTCGACGGCCCCTTCGTCTACGGGCCCGGCAAGGTCGAGGCGATGCAGGCCTTCGCCGAGCGTCACGAGATCGACCTCGACGCCTCCTACGCCTACTCCGACTCGCTCTCGGACCTGCCGATGCTGCGCGCGGTCGGCAACCCGGTCGCCGTCAACCCCGACCCGCCGCTGGCCGAGCTCGCCAAGCAGGAGGGCTGGCAGACGATGCGCTTCGAGCGCCTCGGCCGCCGCCTGATCGCGGTCGCCGTCACCCTGCTGGCGACCCTCGCCGGCCTTGGCGCCTCCCGTTACGCGGCCCGGCGCACCTAAACTCCAGCGATGGCCAGCGAGCCTCGGGTCCGGCCCGAGTTCAAAGAGCGCGACGCCGAGTTCTCCACCATCTCCGGTCAGGAGATCGAGCCGCTGTACACCGAGGAGGACCTCGAGCCGGGGCTGGAGGAGCGGGTCGGCCGCCCGGGCGAGTACCCCTTCACCCGCGGCCCCTACCCCTCGATGTACCGGGGCCGCCTCTGGACGATGCGTCAGTTCGCCGGCTTCGGCACCGTCGAGGAGACCAACGAGCGCTTCCACTACCTCCTGAACCACGGCCAGACGGGCCTCTCGACCGCCTTCGACATGCCGACCCTGATGGGCTACGACTCCGACCACGAGCGCAGCCTCGGCGAGGTCGGCCGCGAGGGCGTGGCCGTCGACACCCTCGACGACATGGAGGCTCTCTTCGCCGGCATCCCGCTCGGCGAGGTCACCACCTCGATGACGATCAACGCCCCGGCGGCGATCCTGCTCGCCTTCTACGTCCTCGTCGGCGAGAGCCAGGGCGTCCCTCCGGAGCAGCTCGGCGGCACGATCCAGACCGACATCCTCAAGGAGTACATCGCCCAGAAGGAGTGGTGCTTCCCGATCGAGCCGGCGCTGCGGCTGGTCACCGACATGATCGAGTGGTGCTCGCAGACGATGCCGCGCTGGCACCCGGTCTCGATCTCCGGCTACCACATCCGCGAGGCCGGATCGACCGCCCAGCAGGAGCTCGCCTTCACGCTCAAGGACGGCTTCACCTATGTCGAGCGGGCCATAGAGAGGGGCCTCGACGTCGACGACTTCGCCCCCCGCCTCTCCTTCTTCTTCAACGCCCACGTCGACTTCTTCGAGGAGATCGCCAAGTACCGGGCGGCGCGCCGGATCTGGGCCAGGGAGATGCGCGACACCTACGGGGCCAGGCGCGAGGAGTCGATGCGCCTGCGCTTTCACACCCAGACCGCCGGCGTCTCCCTGACCGCCCAGCAGCCGCTCAACAACATCGTCCGCACCTCGCTCGAGGCCCTCGCCGCCGTCTTGGGCGGCACCCAGTCCCTGCACACCAACTCCTACGACGAGGCGCTGGCGCTGCCGACCGAGGAGGCGGTCCGGGTCGCCCTGCGCACGCAGCAGATCATCGCCACCGAGTCCGGCGTCGTCGATACCGCCGACCCGCTCGGCGGCTCCTGGTTCGTCGAGAAGCTGACCGACGAGATGGAGGCCGCTGCCTACGCCTACTTCACCCGCATCGATGAATTGGGGGGGATGGTCGAGGCGATCAAGCGCAACTACCCTCAGCGCGAGATCGCCGATGCCTCCTTCACCTACCAGCAGGAGTTGAACGAAGGCCGCCGCATCGTCGTCGGCGTCAACGAGCACACCGAAGACGATGAAGTGCCGACCGCGATCCTGAAGATCGACCCGGCCCTCGAACGCAAGCAGACCGACCGCCTCGCGGCGACCCGCGCCCGCCGCGACGGCACCGCCGTGCAGAGCGCTCTGGCCGAGCTCAAACGGGCGGCCGCGGGCGAGGGCAACCTGATGGAGCCGATCATCGCCGCGGCGCGGGTCCGCGCCACCGAGGGCGAGATGATCGCGGCGTTGCAGGAGGTCTTCGGGACCTACACCGAGTCGCCGGTCTTCTAAGCAGCCGCTACGCTTCCCCGCGCCGATGACCACCGCCACCGCCCGCAAGATCCGCGTCGTCGTCGCCAAGCCCGGCCTCGACGGCCACGACCGTGGCGCCAAGATCATCGCCCGCGCCCTGCGCGACGCCGGCATGGAGGTCATCTACACCGGTCTGCATCAGACGCCGGAGCAGATCGCCGAGACGGTGATCCAGGAGGACGCCGACGCGGTCGGCCTCTCGATCCTCTCCGGTGCCCACATGACCCTGGTCCCGAAAGTCGTCGCGCTGCTCGAAGCCCAGGGTGTCGATGACGTCCTCGTCACCGTCGGCGGCACGATCCCCGCCGACGACATCCCCGAGCTGAAGCGGCTCGGTGTCGCCGAGGTCTTCACTCCCGGGGCCGGCACCGACGAGATCGTCGACTTCATTCGCGCCGGCGCCACCGAGCGCCACGAGCGCGGCGAATAACTTCCCGCGGGTCGGGTATTATTGTCCTGATTGACTGGTCAATCAACCAGTCGAGCGCAACCGGTAACATGCCCGCCCGCAAAGGGCCAGCGAGGCGCATTTCGCAGCCCGCGAAGACCTGAGAATCGTCCCCAAGGAGGCTTCACTTGAAGATCTGCGTCCTGGTCAAGGAGGTTCCGGACGCCGCAGTTCAGAAGCGCATCGATCCCAACACGATGCGACTGGACCGTGGCGGCGAGAAAAACCTCAATCCCTTCGATACGCACGCCCTCGAGGCGGCGATGCAGATCAAGGAGGGTGGAGCGATCCCGGTCGACGAGGTGGTGGCCGTAACCATGGGCCCCGGCTCCGCCGTCCGCGCTCTGCACAAGGCCGTCGCCCTCGGCGCCGACCGCTCCGTGCATCTCTCCGACGATGCCCTGCAGGGCTCCGACGTCTGCGCCACCGGCTACTCGCTGGCCAAGGTTCTCGAGTCCGAGAGCCCTGACCTGGTCCTGCTGGGCCAGCAGTCCGATGACGGCGAGTGCTACACGATCGGTGCTGTCGTCGCCGACCACCTGCAGATGCCTTCGCTGACCCAGGTGATCAAGATCGACGTCAGCGACGGCAAGCTGCGCTGCGAGCGCCAGGCCGAGTACGGGTACGACACCGTCGAGATCGAGTTGCCCGCCGTGATCAGCGTCGGCGACGCGATCAACGAGCCTCGCTACCCAAGCCTGAAGGCGATCATGGGGGCGAAGAAAAAACCGCTCGACACCAAGGCGACCGGCGACGTCGGAATCGACGGCGGCATGGTCGGCACGGCCGGTTCCAAGACCGCGGTCCTCGCGCTCAACCCGCCTCCGCCCAAGGTGGCCGGCGAGATCATTGAGGACGAGGACACCAATGAGACGGTCGAAAAGATCGTCGCCTGGCTCGACGAGAGGAAATTGATCTAGATGGCAGGCATCCTGGTTTACGCCCTGCACGACGACGAGGGCAACTTCAACAAAAACTCACTCGGGGCGATCTCCGAGGCGGCCAAGCTGGCCGGCGAGATCGGCGGCGAGGCCGCTGCGCTGGTGGTCGGCGATATCGCCGACGACGCCTGCGCCTCGCTCGGCAACTGGGGCGCGGCCAAGGTCTACCGGGCCAAGAGCGTCCCGGAGGGCCTGGCCCAGCCGATCGTCGACGCGATGGCCAAGGTCATCACCGAGAACGGCATCTCCTACGCCCTGTTCGGCGGCGGCCTGCTCGGCTTTGAGATCGGTGCCGGCCTCACCGCCCGCCTCAACGCCGGCGTCACCATGGAGGTCACCGAGGTCAAGGTGCAGGACGGCAAGCTCGTCGCCGAGCGCCCGATCCTGCAGGACTCCGAGATCGCCGACGTCGGTTACGTCAGTGAGCCCGGCATCATCATCAGCCGCCTCAACGCGTTCGACGCCAAGGAGAGCGGCGGCACGGCCGAGGTCGTCGACGTCGAGGTCGAGCTCTCGGCCTGGTCGACCAAGGCGACGATGGTCCAGCGTGGCGAGCAGCGTGGCGCCGACGTCAACATCGAGGACGCCGACATCCTCGTCGGCGGCGGTCGCGGCCTCGGCGCTGCCGAGGGCTTCAAGCTCGCCGAGGAACTCGCCGAGTCGATGGGCGGCGCCGTCGCCGCGACCCGCGCGGTCGTCGACGCCGGCTGGTACCCCTATGCGGCGCAGATCGGCCAGACCGGCAAGACGGTTGCGCCGAAGCTGTACCTCGCGGCCGGCGTGTCCGGAGCGATCCAGCACAAGGTCGGGATGCAGAACTCGGAGAACATCCTCGCGATCAACAAGGACCCGAACGCGCCGATCTTCGAGTTCTCGGACCTCGGCGTGGTCGGCGATCTGCACAAGATCGTCCCCAAGCTGACCGAGGCGATCAAGGCCAAGAAGGGGAGCTGAGCAAAGTGCCGGGAGTAGCGCCCAGCGAGTTCCCGCCGCCGTTCGATTCCGCCGACGTCATCGGTCCGCCGACAGACGCGGAGGACGAGCGCATAGAGGTTGGCGTGGCGATCGTCGGCGGTGGCCCCGCCGGCCTCGCCTGTGCCAACAAGGTCATGCAGCTGCTCGAGAACGAGCCGGAGCTGACCGAGAAGCTGGGCGAAGTCCCGGTCGCCGTGATCGAGAAGGGCAAAGTCGCCGGGGCACACCTGCTCTCCGGGGCGAACATGAAGCCCTCGGCGATGGAAGAGCTGTTCCCCGACCTCGACAAGTCGGAGTGGCCGGTCTACCAGGAGGTGACCAAGGACGCCGTCTACATGCTGACGTCCAAGAAAGCCCTGCCGCTGAAGCCGATGCCGCCGAACTTCAAAAATCACGGCAACTACGTCACCTCGGTCTCCAAGCTCGGCCGCTTCCTGGCCGAGAAAGCCGAGGAAGCCGGTGTCTACATCCTCTCCGAGACCGCCGCGACCAAGCTCCTGGTCGAGGACCGCGTGGTCAGGGGCGTGCGCTCGGGCGACCGCGGCCGCGGCAAGGACGGCGAAGAGCTCGGCAACTTCGAGCCGGGCTCCGACGTCGTCGCCAAGGCGACCGTGCTCGCCGAGGGCACCGTCGGCCACCTCACCTACGCCGCCTATGACTACTTCGACATGCACGGAGCCGACCCGATGCGCTGGGAGCTCGGCGTCAAAGAGGTCTGGGAGGTCAAGAAGCCGCTCAACCGGGTCATCCACACGATGGGCTGGCCGCTGCGCAAAAGCGCCAGGTTCAACGAGTTCGGCGGCAGCTTCATCTACCCGATGGGCGAGGACAAGATCTGCATCGGCCTCGTCGCCGGCCTCGACTACACCGACGCGACCTTCAGCGTCCACGACGCCCTGCAGCTGCTCAAGACCCACCCCTTCATCAAGGACCTGATCGAGGGCGGCAAGCGGGTCGCCTGGGGGGCGAAGACAATCCCCTCCGGCGGCTACTTCGCGATGCCGAAGCGGCTCGCGGTGCCCGGCATGCTGGTCGCCGGCGACGCTGCCAGCATGGTCAACGTGCCGACCCTGAAGGGCGTCCACTACGCGATGCACGCCGGCATGTACGCGGCGGAGACGATCGTCGAGACCCTCAAGAAGGACGCCGACTCGGTCAACTTCGAGGCCTATGACGAGAAGATCCACAACTCGGCGATCGAGAAGGATCTGAAGGAATCGCGCAACATGCGCCAGCCGTTCTCGAAAGGCTTCTTCCTCGGTGGCGCCTTCGCCTCGGCGATGACCGTCACCAAAGGCAACTTCCCCGGCGGCCACTGGAAGCAGGAGGACGACGCCGAGAACGTGATGGAGATCGGCAAGGCCGGCGACATGTACGTCAAAGCCGACAACGAGATCACCTTCAACAAGCTCGACTCGGTCTTCCTCTCCGGCAATGCCACCCGCGACGACGCTCCCAACCACGTACGGATCCAGACCCGCGTGCCCAAGGAGGTCGCCCAGACCTGGGTCTCGATGTGCCCGGCCCAGGTCTACGAGATCCCCGACGACCAGCTGGAGAGCGGTGTGGCCGAGGTCGACGTCCATGTGACCGCCTCCAACTGCGTGCAGTGCGGGGCGATCACCGCCAAGGGCGGACGTCTGACGCTGCCCGAGGGCGGCGACGGGCCGCTGTACCAAGAGACCTGAGCTCGCGCGGGAAGGGCCAGATGCCCTTTCCCGTGATCGGGTCTCCCGGTCGAGCGGCGTCGCCGTAGCTGGTTAGGGTCCGGCCGGTGCTTGCCCTCGGGATACTGGCTGCCATAGGGGCCTCGGTGCTCTACAACACGTCGATCGCGCTGCAGGCGCTGGAGGCGCGGGATGTGCCGCATGAGCACTCGCTGCGGATCTCGCTGATCGGGAAGCTGGTCAGGAACCCGAAGTGGCTGGGGGCGACGGTGCTTGGCTTTCTGGGGTGGCCGCTGGAGATCGTGGCCTTACTGCTGGCGCCGCTGACGGTGGTTCAGCCCTGTCTGGTCAGCGGGTTGGTCGTGCTGCTCTGGCTCGGTGCGACGAGACTGGGGGAGGCACCGGGGAAGCGCGAGTTCGTGGCGGTGGGGGCGATCGTGGCCGGGGTCGCGGGAGTGGCCTGGGCATCGCCTGACCGGACCACCGACCACGCCGGAACGGTGGCGATCGCGATCGCCCTGGGCCTGGTCGCGATTCCGATCGCTGCTCCCTACGTGATGCGCCGCCGGGCTTCCTCGATGAGCCTGCTGGCCGTCCTCGGCGCCGGCTTCGGCTACGCCTGGACGGCGATCGCCAGCAAGCTGCTGACCGACGAGCTGGCGGCCGGGACGCTGCTGGTCGCGGTCGGCTGGCTGGCCACGGCGGCCGCCTCGGAGGGGCTGGCGCTTCTCAGCGAGATGAGCGCCCTGCAGCGGCGCCCGGCCACCCACGTGGCGCCGGTGATGTTCGCGGTCCAGGTCCTGGTGCCGGTCGTGCTGGCGCCGCTGATTTTCGAGGAGAAGTGGTCGACGACCCCGCTGGGCGGCGTCGCTCTGGTCGGATTCATGGCCGTGGCCCTGGCCGGCACCACGCTGCTGGCGGGCTCGAAGGTGGTCGGGGCCGTGATCGAATCGGCACACGCCGACGATTGAATCCGGCGCGGAGCGGGTATCCAGTCCGGTTTCGCTGCTAGCCTAGCGGCCGCCTCCGGCGTCGTAACTTGTCAACCCCCGCCAGGCACCGCCCAGTCACACTCACCCAAGGAGTCATCGTAGGCCCCGCAGAGACAACCCGGCCCGACGCGACCAAGTTCGCAATCGGGTTCGACCACCGTGACCGCACGCGCCTGTTCGACCTCTGGACCGAGGTGCTCGATTCCGAGCAGTGGTCCGAGGGGGCCAAGCTCAAAGCCTTCGAGCAGCGCTGGTCCGAGTGGAACGGGCTGCCGAGCCTGGGGCTCTCCAGCTGGGCCGGCGGCGCCCTGGCGGCGCTCGAGTTCGCCGGCGTCAGGGGCGAGACGGTGCTCTGCCCCTCCAATACCTTCATGGCGAGCCCGCTGGCCGCAATCGGCGCCGGCGCTGAGGTCGAGTTCGTCGACTGCAGGCGCGACGACCTCTGCATGTCCTTCGAGGACTTCGAGGCGAAGGCCGAGAAGCACAGGCCGCGGGCCGCGATCCTCGTCCACATCGGCGGCCACATCGCCTTCGACTCCGAGCGGATCGCCGCCTACTGTCGCGACAACGGGATCTTCCTGCTCGAGGACTGCGCCCATGCCCACGGCGCCGACTGGAACGGCGAGCGGCCGGGCGGCTTCGGCGACGCCGGCGTCTACTCGCTCTACGCGACCAAGACGGTCTCGACCGGCGAGGGTGGCGTGCTCGTCTCCGGCAATCAGGAGCTGATCGATTTTGCCGCCAAGTTCCGCAACTACGGCAAGTTCGAGCATGAGGTCGACGGCCTCAACTTCCGGATGAACGAGTTCACCGCAGCCCTCGGCCTGGTCCAGGCCGACCGCATGGAAGAGATCGTCGCCTGGAAGAACGAGTATGCCCGCGAGCACCTCGACCCCATCCACCCGGCCCGGCTCGAGCTGCCCGACGGGATGACCTCCGGCTTCTACAAGTACATCGTCTTCGAAGAGCTCGAGAAGAGCACCGGCAAGGTCTACGACCAGCCCTGTCACCGCATCATGGGCCGCTCCGATGAGCTGCCGAACACCGACTGGGTGGCCGAGAGCCACTGGTGCGTGCCGCTCTATTACCGCCCGGAAAGCCGCGAGGCGGCACTCAGCAAGGAGGAGTCGTCATGAGGGTCCTGGTAACCGGAGGCGGGGGCTTCATCGGCTCCCACGTGGTGGATCGCCTGCTCGACCGCGGGATGACGCCGCGGATCTTCGACCTCAGCGCTTCGCCCTACCATTCGCCGCTCGAGGTCGAGACCTTTACCGGCAGCATCACCGACCCCGCCAACCTCGACCTGGCGATGCGCGACTGCGATGCCGTCATCCACCTCGCCGCGGTCGCTGACGTCGGCCACGTGCTGGCCGATCCGGTCCTGGCCGAGGAGGTCAACACCCGCGGCACCCTCAACGTGCTCGAGGCCGCCGCCGGCGCCGAGGTTGGCCGCGTCGTCTACGGCTCGACCACCTGGGTCTACAGCGACTGCGTCGAGCAGGACGTCAGCGAGGAGACGCCGATCCCGGCACCGCGCCACATCTACACCGCGACCAAGCTTGCCGGCGAGACCTACTGCGCCGGCTACGCCGAGCTCTACGACCTCGAGAGCACGGTGCTGCGCTTCGGCATCCCCTACGGCCCGCGCGCCCGCGCCGCCGGCGTCGTCGCCAAGTTCACCGACCTGGCCTTTGAAGGCAAGGCGCTGACGATCGCCGGCGACGGCAGCACGACCCGCAGCTTCATCTACGTCGAGGACCTCGCCGACGGCATCGTCGCGGCGCTGGCGCCGGAGGCGGCCGGTCGCACCTACAACCTCTCCGGCGACGAGGTCGTGACGATCCTCGAAATCGCCGAGCGGGTGCAGGAAAACACCGACAACTGCGAGATCGTCCACACGCCGCCACGCCCGGGCGACTTCCCCGGCAAGGCGATCTCCAACGAGCGCGCGCTCGAGGAGCTCGGCTGGAAAGCCGAGACCAGCTTCCGCGAAGGGGTCAAGAAGTACGTCGAATGGGTGCGGGGCAGCGTCCGGCCGCCCGACCCGATTCCGGGCAAACAGCCCTCGCTGAACGGCAACGAACACGCCGCCGGCGCGCTTCTCTCCGGTGCCGCCCGGGCCGAAGAGCGACCGCCCCGGGTCTTGGTCCTGACCGCCGACATCGGCGAGGGGCACGATCTGCCGGCGCGGATCATCAAAGCCGACCTCGAAGCAGAGGTTCCGGGTGCCGAGGTGGAGATCGCCAACGGCCTCGACGCGATGGGCAGGATCTGCGCCGCCGTCCTGCGCAACGGCTCCCGCGTCACCTTCCGCTGGATGCCCTGGCTGTTCGACATCCAGTACTGGCTGATCACCAAGTTCGCCCCGGCCCGCTGGTTCTTCCACCACATCGGCTACCTGGTGGGTGGCCGTGGCCTGATGCGGCTGATCAAGGATCGCGACCCGGACACGATCATCTCGACCTACCCCGGCGTCACCGCCGTGCTGGGGATGCTGCGTG
Source organism: uncultured Solirubrobacterales bacterium (assembly GCA_963735235.1). GTDB lineage: Bacteria > Actinomycetota > Thermoleophilia > Solirubrobacterales > 70-9 > VAYN01. The sequence continues at coordinate 340,885 of CAVTKD010000020.1, forward strand.
AGAACCGGCGCCTCGACATCCCGGTGCAATCGGCGATCACCGACCTCGCCGGGCTGCGCTACTGGGCGCACCCCGGGGTCGATCTCCATTACGTCACCCACCCGGAGTCGATTGTCGAGGTCGAGAAGCTGGTCGGGCCGGGCACCGTCGAGTGGGTGCGCCCGCCGATCTCCCGCGAGTTCCTGATGCCGCGCACCCGCCGCGACGCCCGCGAGGTACTGGACGTCCCGGTCCACGCCCGAGTCGTGCTCGTCTCCGGTGGCGGCTGGGGGATCGGCGACCTCGAGGGCTCGATCCGCTCGGCGCTCTCCAGCGAGGACACCTTGGTCGTCTGCATCACCGGCCGCAACGAGATCGCCCGCGAGAAGCTCGAGAAGAGCTTCGACGGCAACGCGCAGGTCCGTATCCTCGGCTTCACCGAGCAGATGAGCGACTGGATGGCCGCGGCCGACGCGATGATCCACTCGACCGCGGGGCTGACCGTGCTCGAGGCCCACATCCGCGGCTGCCCGGTCGTTTCCTACGGCTTCAACGCCGGCCACCTGCGCGCAAACAACGCCGCCTTCGAGCGTTTCGGCCTGGCTGAGGTGGCGGGGTCCAGTCACGAGCTGGAGTCGGTTCTGCGCCATGTGACCCGCGAGCGCCGGTCGCCGGACTCCTCGTTCGCCTCGCTGCCCTCGATCGCCTCGCGCGCGCTCTCGGTGCGCCCGCAGGTGCGCCCGCAGCCGGTCTGGCGCCTGCGGACCGCGCGTGTCGTCGCCGCCGCCGCGGTCGTCGCGGTGCTGCTGATCATGATCCTGTCCGTGGCTCATCGCGAGAGCCCCTACCGGGTGGTCGCGAACCCGATCAAGAGCCGCATCCACATCGGCAAGGACAACGACAGCACGCCGGTCGTCCACAGCGCCCAGCCGGTGCCGGCCGAAACGGCCTCCGAGGAAGCCACGGCCAACGCCGCTCCTTGATCGGGGCGGCGACCGGGGCGGCGCTATCCGCGGCGGCCGTCGCCTATGCGGGGCCGGCCCTGGCCCCGGTGGTGCCGCGGATCGGCGCTGGGCTCGGGATCCAGCTGCGCCTCGATCGCGACGAGGACGTCGCGATCACCTTTGACGACGGCCCGCACCCGCACGGGACGCCGGCGGTGCTGGAGACACTGCGCGAGGCGGGCGCCCGGGCCACCTTCTTCCTCGCCGGCGAGCAGGTGCTGCAGCGCCCGGCTCTCGCAGCCGAGATCGTCGCCGCCGGACACCGGGTCGAGCTGCACTGCCACCGTCACCGCAACCAGCTGCGGCTGAGCGCGCGTAGCCTGCTGGACGATGCCGACCGGGCCAGGGCGGCGATCGAGGAGTCGAGCGGCCAGGCGGTCACCGACTACCGGCCGCCCTACGGGATCTTCAGCGCGGTCGGCCTGCGCGCAGTGCGGAGCCGCGGCTGGCGGCCGGTCCTCTGGTCGCGGTGGGGCAGGGACTGGGACCGCCGGGCGACTCCCGCCTCAATCGTGCGTCGAACAACTACCGGCGCCAGGGCCGGGGACATCCTCCTCCTCCACGACGCCGACTACTACAGCGCGCCGGGCTCCTGGGTGCGCACCGCGGCGGCCCTGCCGACCATCCTCGAGGAGCTCGAGGCGCGGGGGCTGAAGTCGAGGCTGCTGCGGCGCTGAACCGGGGGCGCAAGCGTCCACTGGTCGCAGCCCGCGAAGGCTTCCTCGAGTTGCTGCGCCATGATGCTTCTGGGCCGTGCCTGGTCGAAGATCTGCTTGGCCACTGACTCTCCGTCCTGTAGGGGGTTGGGGAAGATTCCCTCTCCAGTCGGACGAAAAACCTGCACTTTGCGGGAATTGGGGAACGCCTGTTCGCCCCGATCTCTACGGAGCGTCGACGAACCCCGCGATCTCGTCGGCCAGGCGCTGTGGCTGGTCGAGCGGCACGAAGGTCTTGGAGTCAGGGATCTGGACGATCCGAGCGTTGCCGGCTTCGCTCGCCAGCCGCTCGGCGTAGCGGATCGGGAAGAACCTGTCTCCCGGAGCCCAGGTCAGCAGGATCGGCAGCTCGGAGCCGCGCAGCTGCCGCGCCGCCTCCAGCGTGTAGCGCTTGTCGAGGCCGATCGTCACCTTCCTCAAGTCGTCCCTGACCCCGGGGTCGCTGAGCGCCGGCGCCATCCAGGAGGCGACCAGGTCAGCGGGGATGCGGGTCTTCGCGAAGGGCTTGAAGGCGAGCCGTGCCGTGGCGCCGATCCGGAACGGGGCGGCGAGGATCGTCATCCCGCCCGGCAGCTTCGCCAGCGGCGGCATCGCCTTGAAGATGCCGGGGGGGAAGTTCTCGTGGGTGTCGCAGTTGGTCAGTACCAGCCGACCGATCCGCTCGGGGTGCTGGGTGACCAGGACCTGGGACATGGCGCCGCCGGAGTCGTTGCCGACGATCGTCACGTCGTCGAGGTCGAGCGCCTCGAGGAAACCGGAGACGGTCGCGGCGACGCCGGGAGGGGAGAGGTCGGCGTCGGGGCTCATCGCGATCTGCTGGGCGCCCATCGGCCAGTCCGGGGCAATGCAGCGGTAACGGTCGGAGAGCCGGTCGACGACGCCGTCCCAGAGGCGCCCGTCGACCAGGTAGCCATGGACGAAGACGATCGGCCTGCCTTCGCCCGCCTCCCGGTAGCGGACCCGTCCCGCAGGAAGGTCGATCTCTTTACGCTGGTCTGCCTTGGTGGGCATCTGGTCCTCCTGAGAAGTTGGACCCGGCGCATGATTAGTCGCCGGATCTGTTCATCTGTTCCGTGTTCTTCTAACATACACACTGTATGAATGTAAATCCAGAAAAAGGTTCAGAAAGCAGTGACGGCCGGGCCGGGGCCGGCTCCGCGCGTCGCAGCCAGGCGGAGCGCGGCGAGGCGACCCGGGCCGCGCTGATCGCTGCCGCGCGCCGTCTCTTCACCGAGCGGGGCTACGACGGGGTCGGCACCGAGGAGATCGTCCGTGCGGCCGGGGTCACCCGCGGCGCCCTCTACCACCACTTCGGAGGCAAGCGCGAGCTGCTCGACGCGGCCTACGAGCAGCTCGAGGCCGAGTCGACCGAGCGGGTCGCCCGGGTGGTCCTCGGCTCCGAGCTGGAGAGCCCGCTGCAGGCGATGAAGGCCGGCATCGCGGCCTTCCTCGACGAGTGCGCGGAGCCGGAACTGCGCCAGATCGCGCTGCACGACGCGCCCGCGGTGCTCGGTTGGGAGCGCTGGCGGGAGATCGGCGCAGCCAATGGCCTCGGCCTGATCGAGGCCAGCCTCAGCGCCGCGATCGAGGCCGGTGAGATCCGCCAGCTGCCGGTGAAGCCGATGGCGCACCTGCTGTTGGGCGCTCTCGACGAGGCGGCGATGCTGGTGGCGCGCTCAGACGACCCCGCCAGCCGGGCCGAGGTCACCTCGGTCCTGCTGGCGGTACTAGAGAGCTTCGCGGTCGCGAAGCCCCTCTAGCCGGATCGCGACCTTCGCGCCCTCGATTTCGATCGCGTCCTCGTGGGCGATGCGCCGCGACTCCTTCTGCGCGTACATCCGCACGTCGGCCAGCTGCATCGCCGCGGCCGGGGTGTCGGCTTCGGCGGGGATCTCCACGGCGCCCCAGGCGGCGTTGAGATCGAAGCCCTTGCCGCTTACTGTCAGCGCTTCGGCCGCCCGCTTCGTGACCTCGCCGCGGAGCTCGCCGTCGCCGGCGGTCAGGACGGCGAACTCGTCGCCGCCGATCCGGTAGGCGTAGCCGTCGCCTCCAATGGCGCGCTTCAGCTGGCCTCCCAGCTGCCTCAGGATCGCGTCGCCGGCCGGGTGGCCGAAGGTGTCGTTGTAGCGCTTGAAGCCGTTGAGGTCGAGGAGCACCAGGGTCAGCGGCTCCTCCGCGGAGCGCAGGCAGCGGCTCGCCAGGTCGACCTGCATCCGTCCCTGGTTTCCCAGCCTGGTCAGCTGGTCGGTCCGCACCTGCTCGAGGAGGCGCTTGTTCTCCCGCACGCTCATCCCCAGGCGGGCGATCACCGCGATCATCGTTGCCGCCCAGAGCACGGTCGTGAGGCCGCTGGCCCGGCTGAAGTACTGCATCGCGAAGAGGCCGATCATCACCGTGGCGAAGAAGCCCGGGACCATCAGCTCGCGCCAGCCGTCGAAGCGGGCCGCCGGCCGGATCGTGTCGGTCCGGGCCTGCCAGGCCTCGGCGCCGATACAGACCGCGGCGAGCAGGTAGATCGGTTCAATCCAGTCGCCGCCGGGCAGGCTGGCGTCGGTGCTCTGCAGCGTGTAGGCGACGTCGGCGACGACAAGCGCCGCCAGTCCGACGAGCAGCAGCGACCAGGTCCGCCCGGGCCGCCACCTGGTCAGGGCGACGACGCCGACGACGAGCGCCAGCATCAGGACGTCGCCGAGCGGATAGGCGAGTGTCGTGGCGATCTGGATCGGGGTGCCGGTGGTCCTGTCGGCGACGAACTCGAAGACGATCGCCGCCCCCAGGGCCGCGGTGCCGAGCGCCGCGATCAGGCCGTCCATCCACAGCCGCCAGTCCAGCTCCTGCGCCCGTGCCTTGACGAGCTGGTAGACGCCGATCGCGGCCAGGGGATAGAAGGCCAGGTAGCCGATGTCGGCGGGCGAGGGGTAGGGGGGAGAGGGATCGTCGACCAGGAAGGCGGTCCAGTAGATCTCCGAGGCGCCCCAGCAGAGCACGGCGGCGGCGATCGCCAGCCAGGCTCCCCGCTCGCGCCCGGCGCCACGGGCTTTGACCAGGCAGGCGAGGCCGGCGCTGACCACGACCGCGTCGTACAGAGGTCCATTCACAGCCGAATCGAGCCCGGATCCACCGATGCCCAGCCAGTCGTGGAGGGTGACCAGGAGGGCGCCGCCGAACAGCACGAACCCAATCGCGGTGCGCAATGCGCCGATCCCACGCGGGTCGGGTGCGGGGCCTGTCGATTCCACAGGGAGGTATCGGCAGCGAAGGCCGACTTCTACACCGCGGGGCGACTGCTCTAGAATGATCCGCATGAAGGCAGGAATCCACCCCGAGTACACGCTTGCCAACGTGCATTGCTCGTGCGGCAACCAGTTCTACACGCGGTCGACGAAAGACGACCTGCATGTCGAGCTCTGCTCCGAGTGCCACCCGTTCTACACCGGCAAGCAGAAGCTGGTCGACACCGGTGGTCGCGTCGAGCGCTTCCAGCGCCGCGCAGCAAAGCACAGGGCCGGGAAGTAACCGGTGAGCCCGCCGGCGGGCTCGGCAAAAGAGGCATCCCCCGTCTCCTCCACGAACGGAGGGGATCCGCTGCGCATGCCCGACGGCGCCCTGGTCGCGAAACGCGACGCGCCGGTCGGCGGCCAGGCGGTGCTGGAGGGAGTGATGATGCGCGGTGTCTCGGTCTGGGCCGTCGCCGTCCGCACACCCGAGGGCCAGATCGAAGTCGAGTCCCAGTCGCTGATTCCGTGGGCCAAGCGCCACCGGCTCTGGCGCCTGCCGGTGCTGCGCGGCGTCGTCGCCCTCGGCGAGTCGATGAAGATCGGCTTCAAAGCCCTGGCGATCTCCGCCAACGCGCAGATGGAGGAGGACGAAGAGGGTGAGAAGGAGGAGATCGGCGGCTGGGTTTGGGGCCTGACCATCGCTTTTTCGCTGCTGCTCTCGGTCGGCCTCTTCTTCGTCGTCCCGGTCGGGCTGACCAGCCTGATCAAGGACCAGCTCGGCTCGCCCTTCCTCTTCTGGTTGATCGAGGGGTTGCTGCGGACGGGGATCTTCATCGGCTACATCGCCGCGATCAGCCGCATGCCGGACCTGCGCCGCACCTTTGAGTACCACGGTGCCGAGCACAAGACGATCTCCTGTTATGAGGCCGAAGACGAGCTGACCCCCTCGCGGGCGAAGCTCTACTCGCGCCTGCACCCGCGCTGCGGGACCAGCTTCCTGCTGATCGTGATGGTCCTGGCGATCTTCGTCTTCGCCCCGATCGGCCTGCCTGCCTGGTATTGGCTGGTGCTGTCGCGGATCCTCGGTATCCCGCTGATCGCCGGCCTCTCCTACGAGGTGATCAAGTGGGCTGGCAAGAACCGCCGCAAACGCTGGGTGCGGGCGGTGATGTGGCCGGGCCTGATGCTCCAGAACCTGACCACGCGCGAGCCCGACGAAGAGCAGCTGGCGGTGGCGATCGCCTCCCTCAACGCGGTACTGGCCCGGGAGAATCCCGAGGAGGCGGCTGCACAGCAGCACATCGAGATCGTCGCGTAGAGCGCCTGGCGTTCCGCGACTAGGGTTGTAGCCGTGATCGATCAGCTGGTTGAGCAGATTCAGGCGCGGTTCCAGGAGCTCGAGGGGCAGATGTCCGACCCTGCCGTGATCTCCGACCGCGAGCGCTACGCCGAGGTGGGGCGCGAGTACCGCGACCTGCAGCCGGCCCGGGGGTTCGCGGTCGAGTACGCGACGCTCAAGGACGACCTCGAAGGGGCGCGGGAGCTGCTCGAGGAGGGCGAGGACGCTGAGCTGCGCAAGGTCGTCGAGGACGCGCCACCCCGGCTGGAGGAACTGGAAGAGGAGATCCGCCTGGCGATGGTCGAGCGTGACCCCAACGACGACAAGAACGTGATCGTCGAGATCCGCGGCGGGACCGGGGGGGACGAGGCGGCGCTCTTCGCCGGTGACCTCTACAAGATGCTGACCCGCTACGCGGAGGAGCGCGGCTTCTCGACCGAGGTGCTCTCGCAGTCGGTCTCGGAGATGGGGGGCTTCAAGGACGTGACCTTCGCGGTCAAGGGCGACGGCGCCTACTCGGTCTTCAAGTTCGAGGGCGGTACTCACCGCGTGCAGCGGGTGCCGGAGACCGAGTCCCAGGGCCGGATCCACACCTCGACGGCGACGATCGCGGTGCTGCCGGAGGCCGAGGAGGTTGAGGTCGAGGTCGACCAGAACGACCTTCAGATTGACGTCTACCGCTCCTCGGGACCAGGAGGCCAGTCGGTCAACACGACCGACTCGGCGGTGCGGATCACCCACAAGCCGACCGGCATCGTCGTCTCGATGCAGGACGAGAAGTCCCAGCTTCAGAACAAGGACCGGGCGATGCGGGTGCTGCGGGCGCGGCTCTACGAGCGCCAGGTGGCCGAACAGCAGGCGAAGATCGCCTCCGAGCGCAAGGCCCAGGTCGGCAGCGGTCAGCGTTCCGAGAAGGTCCGCACCTACAACTTCCCCCAGGGCCGGATCACCGACCACCGGATCAAGCTGACCTCGCACAACCTCGAAGGCGTGCTCGGCGGTGACCTCTCCGAGTTCACCGATGCTCTTTCGGCAGAGGAGAAGCGCCAGCGTCTCGAGACTGCCGCGGTTGGGTGACGTGCGTGGCCGGCGCATATCGGCGTCCTCGATCGCTCGCGTGCGAAGCACGCCACGCTCCCTGCGTCCTTGATCTGCTTGGCCACGCCCGCCCCTTCGGTTGACATGTCACAAATTTCTGAAGCCCTCGATGCGGCCGTGGATGGGATGCGCGCTGCTGGTGTAGAACAGCCGAGGCTTGACGCTGAAGTGATGCTCGCCTCGGCGACCGGATGGGACCGGGCGAGGCTGGTGGCTGATTCCAAGGCGGAGGTGCCGCCGCCGGCGGCGCGGCTGTTCGGGGAGATGGTGCGGCGGCGGTTGCGGCGCGAGCCGGTCGCCTACATCGTCGGCCGCAAAGGGTTCCGCCGGCTCGACCTCGCGGTCGACCATCGGGTCTTGATCCCGCGACCGGAGACCGAGCTGCTGGTCGAAATCGCGCTCGAGCGGCAGCCGGCGACGCTGCTCGACGTCGGCACCGGCTCTGGCGCGATCGCCCTGGCGATCGCCGACGAGCTTCCCGCCTGCGCGGTCACAGCCACCGATACCTCGCCCGGAGCGCTCGAGGTCGCGCGCGCCAACGCCGAGCGACTCGGCCTCGCCGACCGCGTCCGCTTCCTCCCCGGCTCGGTGCCGGCCGAGGGGGAGTTCGACCTGATCCTCGCCAACCTGCCCTATGTCGCCGAGGCCGACTGGCCATCGCTGCAACCCGAGGTGACCCGGTGGGAGCCACGCGAGGCGCTGCTTGCCGGCCCCGACGGCCTCGACGCGATTCGCGCCCTGCTGTCCGACGGCGTTCGTTGCTTGTGCCCCCATGCGACACAAGCGACGAACGGAGGCGTCGTCTTCGCGTTGGAGATCGGAGCCGGGCAGGCGGAGGCGGTGGCTGGGCTGTTGCGCGCGGCCGGGTTCTCCTCGATCGAGACGCGACCGGACCTGGCGGGGATCGAGCGGGTTGTGTTGGGAGAGCGATGAGCCGGAGCCACCCTTCAAGGACCCTCGCGATCGAGCCTGGCGCCGCCGACGTGGCGCGCTCGGCGCTGGAGCGCTGCGTCGCCTCCGGCGGCGTCGCCGTGTTCCCCTCCGACGGCCTCTACGGCCTCGCCTGCGATCCCCTCGACGCCGGGGCGATCGCGCGGATCCACCGCCTCAAGGGGCGCGACGAGGGCAAGTCCTCGGCGGTCATGTACTTCTCGCCGCTGGCGATGCGCGAGCTGGTCGCCGGGTTCGGCCCGCGCGCCGCCGCCGCGGTCAGCGCCCTGCTGCCCGGCCCGGTGACGCTGGTCGTCGCCAACCCGGGGCACCGCTACCCGCTCGCCTGCCGGGAGGATTCGGAGCGCCTCGGCGTCCGCCTGCTCGCCGGACCCCTGGCGGGGACGATGTGCCCGGTCTTCCAGACCTCGGCCAACCTCAGCGGCGAGCTGCCGCCGGCCCGCTTCGATGACGTTCCCGAGTCGATCGTCACCGGAGCCGACCTGGCGCTCGACGGCGGCTCACTGACCGGCCTCCCCTCGACCGTCGTCGACATCGCCTCGATCGACGAGGACGGCGACTGGCGGATCCTGCGCCAGGGCGCGCTCTCGGCGGGTGACCTCGCCAGCGCCCTGGCCTCGGTCGGCCTCGGCTAGCAGCAGTTCCTAGCCACGTTGTTCATCCGGCCTCCTTGCAGGCTGGCGGTGTCGAAGCCCCGGCAACGAGGAGGAGCCGGATGAGGCTGAGGGCCGGATCGGCACTACGGGCAGGTCACCGCATCGTTGCTAAACAGGCGCCTTTGAGATCGAGGAGTGTATTCCCGTCCATAGGCAGGGAAATCCACTCCTCGGCGCCAACGGACCTAGCAGCCGCTGTCGCCGCGGACGGGGAGGCGGACGAGGCGCTGGGAGGTGTTGTCGTTCTCGTTCGACTCGAAGAGCAGGTGCTGCGGGTCGACGGTCATCGTGAAGGCGAAGCAGCCGCGCAGGCCGGTGACGTCGATCCACTGCTTGTCGTAGTCGGCCGGGTAGATGTCCGACCAGCCGACCGAGGTGCCGAGGGTGACGCGGCCCCGGTAGGGGTCCTGGTTGCAGCCGGGGTAGTGGGGGTTGTCCGGCGAGTGGCGGCCAGAGCGGGTCCGTTCGAGATCGCGCAGGCAGTAGTTGAGCTTGGGGCCGACGCGGACGACACGGCCGAGCCTGCCACTGGGAGTGGCGCGGCGCAGCTTGAAGCGGGCCAGCTCGTGGACCTTCCAGTAGGAGCCGCCGAAGTACTCGCCGACGTCGGCGAAGCGCAGGGTGGCACGGCTGCGGACGTCGATGTGGCCGCCGCCGGCGCGGTAGATGCGCTGATTGGTGCGCATCGTGCGCCAGCCGTTGCGCCTGCCGCGCAGCTCCATCGGGCCGCGGCCGCGGCTGCGCACGTCGCTGGTCGCCCGCAGCAACTGCCGCCCGCCGGCATCCTGGACGTAGAGGTCCGATGGCCACCCGATCCGCAGGTTGGGGCAGAGCAGGGCATGGGCCCGCGGGCCGGAGCAGGGATTGCCGGCTCCGGCCTGGGCCGCGACGGGCAGCGCGGCGGCCACGACCAGGGCTCCGAGAAGGACGGAAAGGCGCGCTCTCACCGGGCCAGACTATCCCGGCCCGTTGCTATCGTCGCCGGACCGTGAGCGAGCTTCCCGAGAACCTCCAGACCGCCCCGCTGGCCGAGGTCGACCCCGAGATCGCGGCCGTCCTCGACGGTGAGCTGCGGCGCCAGCAGCGCACCCTGGAGATGATCGCCTCGGAGAACTTCGTGCCCCAGGCGGTGCTCGAGGCGGTCGGCTCGGTGCTGACCAACAAGTACGCCGAGGGCTACCCCGGCCGCCGCTACTACGGCGGCTGCGAGGAGGTCGACGTCGCCGAGGAACTGGCGATCTCCCGCGCCAAGGAGCTGTTCGGCGCCGAGCACGCCAACGTCCAGGCCCACGCCGGCGCCCAGGCCAACAACGCCGCCTACATGGCGCTGATCGAACCGGGGGACACGATCCTCGGGATGGCCCTCGACCACGGCGGGCACCTCAGCCACGGGATGAAGCTGAACGTCTCCGGCAAGCTCTACAACCCGGTCGCCTACCACGTTCGCCGCGAGGACTTCCGGGTCGACATGGACGAGGTGGCGCGACTGGCCGAGGAGCACAGGCCGGCGCTGATCGTTGCCGGCTGGTCCGCCTATCCGCGCCAGCTCGACTTCGCCGCCTTCCGGGCGATCGCCGACTCGGTCGGGGCCAGGCTGATGGTCGACATGGCCCACTTCGCCGGGCTGGTCGCCGCCGGCGAGCACCCAAACCCGGTCGAGCACGCCGACGTCGTCACGACGACGATCCACAAGACCCTCTGCGGCCCTCGCAGCGGCATGATCCTCAGCCGCGAGGAGTACGCGAAAGCGGTCGACAAAGCGATCTTCCCCGGCCAGCAGGGCGGGCCGCTGATGCACACGATCGCCGCCAAGGCGGTGGCCTTCCAGATTGCCGCCTCCGAGCAGTTCCGGGCCCGTCAGCGGCAGACGATCGCCAACGCCAAGGCCTTCGCCGCCGGCCTCGAAGCGGACGGCATCCCGGTCCTCACCGGCGGCACCGACGTCCACCTCGTCCTGGTCGACCTGACCCCGACCGGGCTCGACGGCCAGACCGCCGAGGACCGCCTCGACGCGGTCGGGATCACCGTCAACCGCAACGCGATCCCCTTCGACGAGCGGCCGCCGATGAACCCCTCGGGCCTGCGGATCGGCACTCCCGCCCTGACCACCCGCGGCATGGGCGAGGAGGAGATGGCGGAGATCGCCGCCGTCATCGCCACCGCCCTCGGCGAGGATTTCGAGGCTGAGAAGGATGGCCTCGCCGCTCGCACCTCCGCCCTGATGGACCGCCATCCGCTCTACCCGCAGCTGACTCCCGCCTCTGTCTGATCGTTTGAAGGTCTGGGTCGACTGCACCGCGGCGGCTCACCCGCTGGTGTTGCGGCCGGTCATCGAGCGGCTCGAAGCCCAGGGCCACGAGGTCTTCATCACCGCCCGCGAGTACGGGCAGACGCTCGGCATCCTCGACCGGCTGGGGCTGCCGTACACGACCGTCGGCGAGCACGGTGGCGCCTCGCGGGCGGGTAAGGCCTGGGCGCTCGGCACCCGCTCCTCCCGGCTGGCCCGGGTCGTCTGGCGGCAGGCGCCGCAGCTGGCGATCGGCCACGGCTCGGTCGACCTGGCGGTCGTCTCCTACCTCTTCCGGATCTCCTCGGTGCAGATGCAGGACTACGAGTTCGCCCAGCTGCAGCGCCAGGTCGCCTTCCGGGCCGCGCGCCGGGTGCTGGCACCGGAGTCGATCCCGGTCGAGCGGCTGAAGAAGATCGGCGCCAAGCCATCGAAGCTGGTCCGCTATCCGGGCCTGAAGGAGGAGTACTACCTGGCCGACTTCGAGCCGGACCGGGCGGTGCTGGGCGAGCTCGGCCTCGACCGCGAGAAGGTGCTGGTCGTGGTGCGGCCGCCGCCGGAGACCTCCGAGTACCACGCGCCCAATGACCTCTACGGGGCGACGATTCGCCACCTCGCCGGCGCCGATGGGGCGCAGGCGGTGATCATCCCCCGCACCGAGGAGCAGGGCGCTGCCGCCAGGGCGCTGAACGCCCTGAACCTGATCGTCCCCGAGCGGGCGATCGACGCCCAGAGCCTGATCGCCTACGCCGACCTCGTGGTCAGCGCCGGTGGCACGATGAACCGCGAGGCGGTGGCCCTCGGCACCCCGGTCTTCACCACCTTCACCGGTCGTATGGGCGGGGTCGACGAGGCGCTGATCGCGGAGGGGCGCCTGCGGGTGCTCGACGACCCCGCGGCGCTCGAGCTGCGCAAGCGCTCCTCGCCGATCGGGGTCCTCCATCCGCGCGACCCCGGCATCCTCGTCGAGGGCGCGCTCGGGGCTGTCGAGCCGCTCAAGTAGCCTGACCCGGCCCCGCTCCCCGCATGGGCAGAAAAGCGCATGGGCCCGACGACCACCGACGCCGTCCTCGCCTTCGTCGCCGCCGCGGCGATCGCCTGGCTGCTGGTCCCCTACGCCGAGCGGCTTGCCTACAGGGTCGGCGCGATCGACCTGCCGAAGCCGCGGGGCCTGCACAACAGGCCGATGCCGCGCCTCTCCGGCCTGGCGATCCTAGCCGGCGTCGAGGTCGCCGGCTGGATCTGGCTCCCGGGCGACGGCCAGAGCCACGCGATCCTGCTCGGCGCCGTCGCGATCGCCGCGGTCGGCGTCGTCGACGACGTGCGTGGCCTGCCGGCGCTGCCGAAGCTACTCGGCCAGATCGCCGCGGCGCTGATCCCGGTCCTGGCCGGGGTCCGGGTCGACAACCTCACCCTGCCTTTCGTCGGCGGCTTCGAACTCGGCTGGCTCGCCTACCCGCTGACCGTGCTCGGAATCGTCGCGGTCGTCAACGTGATCAACTTCCTCGACGGCGTCGACGGGCTTGCCGCCGGGGTTTGCACGATTGCCGCCCTGACCCTGGCCGCGATCGCGCTCTCGCTCGAACGCAATGCCGCCGGGGTGCTGGCGGCGCTGACCGCGGGCGCCGCCCTCGGCTTCCTCCGCCACGGCTTCCCACCCGCCTCCAGCTTCATGGGTGACACCGGCTCCAACCTGCTCGGCTACCTGCTGGCGACGGCCTCGGTGCAGGGGGCGCTGAAGACCAACGCCGTGATCGCCCTCGCCTTCCCGCTGATCGTGCTCGCGGTGCCGATTCTCGACACCGGCTTCGTCGTCGCCAAGCGGCTCAAATACCGGCAGCCGATCTATCAAGCCGACAGCTGGCACTTCCACCACCGGATGGCCAACATCGGCTTCTCACAGCGCCGCACGGTGGCCTACCTCTACGCCTGGACGCTGGTGATGGCGGCCCTGGCCCTGGCCCTGCGCTTCGTCCCCTACAGCGACAACCACGGGCACTTCGACGCTTTCTGGACGGTCGTGATGGCCGCGCTGCTGCTGCTGGCGCTCGCCGCCAGCGTCTACCTGATCTTCGTCCTGGAGATCGTCAAGCTGCGCCGGGGCCGGATAAATCCGCAGACCGGAGAATTCGAGGCGATCGATCTGGAGCCGCCCGCCGGGTAGTGGCAACCCTCACGAAGTGGCTTCACAAAGCCATTCCAGGGGCTATTTGGGTATAGTCGCCAGTCCGCCCGCTCGCCCGAGCCGGGCGTTCTTATGTCTCCTCCTCCCAAGTATGTCGACCTACTCGTGCTGGCCGTCGCCCTCGCCGTGTTTCTGGTGGGCGGGCTGCCCATGCTCGGCTACGCGGTGGCTGCCGTCACCTGGCTGATCCAGCGCGGGATCCAGATGTTCGCCGCCAGGCGCGCCGCCGCCGAGCTCGCCGCCGGCAAGCGCCAGCGGGCGATGGGGGTCCTCGCCGCGACGACCCTCGGCCGGGTCTGGCTGCTGGCGACCGCCGTGCTTCTGGTCGGGCTCGCCGAACGGCAGGCCGGCCTCGCCGCCGCGGTCCTCGTCCTCGTCCTCTTCACGATCTCGATGGCCGCCCAGGGCTTCGCCCATCTCTTCGGCGAACCCGAGGGACAGGGAGCGGCATGAAGACCAAGACCAAAGTCCTGATCGGGATCGGCGTCTACTTCGGCATCGCGATCCTGATGCTGCTGATCTTCGGCAGCTCCGGCAAGGACGAATCCTTCAAGCCCCAGAACGAGTTCAAGCTCGAACCGTGGGTCTCGATCCACCTCGCCGGGATCGACCTCAGCATCAACAAGGCGGTCCTCTACCTTGTCCTGGCCAGCGTCCTGACGATCTTCGTGATGGTCTGGATCTCGCGCCGCATGCACCAGAAGCCGAACCGGGTGCAGACCGCGATCGAGGTCGCCTACGACATGACCAAGAACACGATCACCGGTGGCAGCCTCGACGGCGCCATGGCCGCCCGCTGGTTCCCGTTCCTGGCCGCGCTCTTCTTCTGGATCTGGTTCTCGAACATGATCGGCTTCCTGCCGCTGCCGACCAACACCGAGCACACCTTCTCGGTCTTCGGCCTCGAGATCCCCTCCTTCGCGATCTACGCCGCCACCGCCAACCTCTCGATCCCGCTGGTCCTGACCCTGATCGTCTGGGTCTCCTACCACGTCGAAGGGATCCGCTCCAAGGGCCTGATCAAGTACCTGGCCAGCTGGCTGCCGCCGGGCCTGGAGGACATGAACCCGATCGGCAAGGCCTTCATCTTCGTGATCGAGGCGATCTCCCACTTCGCCCGCCTGATCTCGCTCTCCGTGCGGCTTTTCGCCAACATCCTCGCCGGCCACCTGCTGCTGCTCTTCATGGGCGGCGGGCTGGCGGTGCTGCTCGGCGTCGCCGCGCTCGGCGCCCTGACCTTCCCGCTCGCCTTCTTCTTCTTCATCCTCGAGGTCGGGCTGATCGCAACGCTGCAGGCATTTATCTTCTCGACCCTGACTGCCATCTACCTCGGCGGAGCCACCTCCGCCAGTCACTAGAAAAGGAGCACTTTTCCAATGGACCTGTCCCCTGTCGTCGCCGCCGTCTCCGACGAAGGCGTGGAAGCTGCCGGAAAGGCAATCGCGCTGGGTGTCGGTGCGGGCCTCGGCTCAATCGGCGCCGGTATCGGCATCGGCTTCATCTTCGGTAAGGAGATCGAGTCGGTCGCCCGCCAGCCCGAGATGAAAGACGAGCTGCAGAGCATCCGCTGGCTCGGCTTCGCGCTGACCGAGGCCGTGGCCTTCTACACGTTCATCTTCGGCCTGATCGCCTTCTTCCTCTAGGCGCATGGCTCTGCTCGGCTACATAGCCGCGGTCCCGCGCGCAGCGGAGGAAGGCGGTGGCAGCTTCCTCGTCTCGCCGGGCCTCGGCCTGATGATCTGGACCCTCGTCCTCTTCCTGTTCACGATGTGGGTTCTCAGCAAGCTCGCCTTCCCGAAAATCCAGGAGGCCCTGGATCGGCGAGCGAAGACGATCGCCGAGTCGCTCGACGCGGCCGAGCGGCAGCGCCGCGAATCCGACGAGCTGCTGGCCGAGTACCGCGGCCGGCTCGCCGAGGCACGGGAGCAGGCCGACGACATCATGGCCCGCGCCCGCAAATCGGCCGAGACCGCTGAGGCCGAGGCGACCGTCGCCGGCAAGGAGAAACGCGAGGAGCTTGTCAACGCGGCCAAACGCGACATCGAGGCCGAGACCCGGCGCTCGCTGGAGCAGATCCGCAAGGAGGTCGCCGACCTGACCGTGCTGGCCACCGAGAAGGTGACCCGCAAAAGCCTCAACGCCGACGATCAGCGCCGGCTCGTCGAGGAGGCCCTCGGCGAGGTCGACTTCTCGAGCCTCTCGGGGTCTGACAACTAGGCATGCAGGACGCAGCTCACGCATACGCCGGCGCCCTCTTCGAGGTCGCCAGGGAGAAGGGCAAGCTGGACGCGATCCGTGAACAGCTGGCTCAGTTTTCCGAGGCCGTCGAGGCCAACCGTGAGCTGCAGGTCTTCTTTTTCAGCCCGTACTTTTCCTCCGCCGAGAAGATCGACGGGGCGAAGCGGGCGATCGACGGCGCCGACCCCGAGTTCATCAACTTCCTCGAGCTGCTGGTCGAAAAGCAGCGGATGCCGGAGATCTTCCGCATCCGCCGTCAGTTCGAGGAGCTCTGGAAGCACGAGAATCGCCGCATCGACGTGACCGTGACCAGCGCTGTGGAGCTGGACCCGGCCGTCGTCGACAAGATCGGCGAGGAGATTCAGCGCCAGACCGGCCAGGAGGTCGAGCTGGCCAGTCGCGTCGACGGGGAGATCCTCGGCGGCGTCGTCCTGCAAGTAGGAAACATGGTGCTCGACGCGAGCATCCGCAATCGCCTGGAGAAACTTCGAAAAAGCGTCGCCTCGGCGGCGTAAGGAGGCAGAGAGCACCCGATGGAGATCAAGCCGGACGAGATCGCAAGCATTCTGCGCGAGCGCATCGAGGGGTTGGAGACTGATTCCGCCGACCTCTCGGAGGTTGGAACCGTTCTTTCCGTGGCCGACGGCATCGCCCGCGTCCACGGCCTCGACAACTGCATGGCGCTGGAGATGCTGGACCTGCCGCACGGGGTAACCGGGCTGGCGCTCAACCTCGAGTCCGACAACGTCGGGGTCGTGCTGTTCGGCGAGTGGGACAAGATCGTCGAGGGCGACACGGTCAAGCGGACCGGGCACCTGCTGCGGATCCCGGTCGGCGAGGAGCTGCTCGGCCGCATGGTCGACCCGCTCGGCCGCCCGCTCGACGACCGCGGTGAGATCGCCACCACCGAGACCCGCCCGGCCGAGTTCAAAGCCCCCGGCGTGGTCGAGCGCCAGCCGGTGACCGAGCCTGTCCAGACCGGCCTGATGTCGATCGACGGAATGATCCCGATCGGCCGCGGCCAGCGGCAGCTGATCATCGGCGACCGCCAGACCGGCAAGACGGCGATCACGATCGACACGATCATCAACTCCCGCGACAAGGACATGGTCTGCATCTACGTGGCGATCGGCCAGCGGATGTCGACCGTGGTCCAGCTCAAAGAGGTGCTCGAGGAAAACGGCGCGATGGAGAACACGATCATCGTCGCCGCCCCCGCCGACGAGGCGGCCCCGATCAAGTACATCGCCCCCTACGCCGGCTGCGCGATGGGCGAGCACTTCCTCTACAACGGCAAAGCCGCGCTCGTCGTCTACGACGACCTCACCAAACACGCCTCGGCGTATCGCCAGATGTCGCTCTTGTTGCGGCGCCCACCGGGTCGCGAGGCATACCCGGGCGACGTCTTCTACCTGCACTCGCGCCTGCTCGAGCGGGCGGTGAAACTGAACGACGACCTCGGCGGCGGCTCGCTGACAGCGCTGCCGATCATCGAGACCCAGGCCTCCGACGTCTCCGCCTACATCCCGACCAACGTGATCTCGATCACCGACGGCCAGATCTTCCTCGAGCCGGACCTCTTCTTCTCCGGCGTGCGACCGGCGATCAACGTCGGCATCTCGGTCTCGCGGGTGGGCGGCAACGCGCAGTCGAAGGCGATGAAGAAAGTCGCCGGGAAACTGCGCCTTGACCTCTCCCAGTATCGCGACCTCGAGGCCTTCGCCCAGTTCGGCTCCGAGCTCGACGCCGAGACCCAGAAAGCGCTGACCCGCGGCCAGCGCCTGGTCGAGCTGCTCAAACAGAAAGAGCGCGAACCGCTCAGCGTCGGCGACCAGGTCGCCTCGATCTACTCCGGCACCGGCGGCTTCCTCGACCGGGTCAAGACGGAGCGCGTCGGCGAGTTCCTCGCCGACCTGCGTACCCGCCTGCACTCCGAGAAGGCCGAGCTGCTGAAGCGGATCGAAGATACCGGCAAGCTCTCCGACGAGGACGAGGCCGAGCTCGGCAAGGCGATCAGCGACTTCGTCGACGACTTCGGCGCCGATTTCGACCAGAACGGCGACCCGGTCGAGGCCGGGGAGTCCGACCGCATCAAGTCTCCTGAGGAGCGGGAGACTCCCGCCCGCACGGCCGAGGATTCCTCCGAGGACGCCAAGGAGGCGACGCCGGCGTAGCTCGCCCGGCGCTCCACCATGGCCAACCAGAAGGAAGTCCGCAGTCGCATTGCGTCGATCAAGAACATCAACAAGATCACGCGGGCGATGGAGATGGTCGCGGCTGCGCGGCTGCGCCGCTCCGAGCAGCGGATCGCCGCTCTGCGGCCGTACGCGGAGGGGATGCGAAAGCTGACCCGCCGCGCCGCCGAGCAGGCCGGGGGCCTGCCCCGGGTGCCGGTGCTCGACGAACACGAGAGCGTCGACCGGGTCGGCGTCGTCCTGGTCACCGGTGACCGCGGCCTCGCCGGCGCCTTCAACACCAACGTCATCCGCGAGGGCGTCCGGGTTCGCGACCGCGTCCGCGGCGAGGGTGCCGAGGCGACGTTCTCGGTGGTCGGCCGCAAGGGCGTCTCCGCCCTGACCTTCCGCAAACTCGATGTCCGCACCTCCTACGTCGGCTTCACCGACCGCCCCGCTTTCGCCAACGCCCGCGAAATCGGCGAGGAGCTGACCGCGCGCTACGTCGACGGCGACCTCGACCGGGTCGAGCTGGTCTACAACCGCTACATCTCGCCGCTGACCCAGCACGTCTGGCGCCAGACCCTGCTGCCGTTGCAGCAGGCGGACGTGATCGGCGAGGGCGCCGAGGAGGATCGGGGCGAGGACGAGCTGACCGAGGCGGAGCGTGCCCAGAGCAAATCGCAATGGGAATACGAGCCCGAGCCCGAGGAGCTTCTGGCCCGGCTGATCCCGGAGTACGTGACGATTTCCGTCTACCGGGCGCTGCTGGAGTCCGCCGCCTCCGAGCTCGGCGCCCGGATGACCGCGATGCGCAACGCCGCCGAGAACGCGGAGACGATGATGGAAGACCTGACCCTGGAAATGAACCGGGTCCGGCAGGCGGAAATCACCCAGGAGATCTTGGAGGTCGTAGCCGGTGCCGAGGCACTGGGCTAGGCCCAAAACGAGCAAAGGAACCCATGGCTGAGAGCAACAACGGAACCAACGTAGGACGCGTCGAGCAGGTCACGGGCGTGGTCGTCGACGCGGTCTTTCCCGACCAGCTGCCGGAGATCTACGCGGCCGTGAAGATCGAGATGGCGGGCGACGGCGACAACGAACCGACCGAGCTGGTCTGCGAGGTCCAGCAGCACCTCGGCGACGATCGCGTCCGCACCGTCGCGATGGACGCCACCGACGGGCTGCAGCGCGGCGACAAGGTCGTCGACACCGGCGGCCCGATCACGGTTCCGGTCGGCGACGCCACTCTCGGGCGGATCTTCAACCTGCTCGGCGAGCCGATCGACAACGGCCCCGAGATCGAGGCCGGCGAGCGCTGGCCGATCCACCGCCCGGCCCCCAAGGCCTCCGACCTGACCCCGACCCAGGAGATCCTCGAAACCGGGATCAAGGTCATCGACCTGCTCGCTCCCTACGCCAAAGGCGGCAAGGTCGGGTTGTTCGGCGGCGCCGGCGTCGGCAAGACCGTTCTGATCCAGGAGCTGATCCGCAACATCGCCGAGGAGCACGAGGGCCTGTCCGCCTTCTGTGGCGTCGGCGAGCGCTCGCGCGAGGGCAACGACCTCTGGCTGGAGATGAAAGAGTCGGGCGTGATCGACAAGACGATGCTCGTCTTCGGTCAGATGAACGAGCCGCCCGGGGCGCGCCTGCGCGTCGCCCTCTCCGGCCTGACCATGGCCGAGTACTACCGCGAGCAGGGCGGCCAGGACGTGCTGCTGTTCATCGACAACATCTTCCGCTTCGTCCAGGCGGGTTCCGAGGTATCGGCCCTGCTCGGCCGGATGCCTTCCGCGGTCGGTTACCAGCCGACCCTGGAGACCGAGATGGGCGGCCTGCAGGAGCGGATCACCTCGACCGAGCGTGGCTCCGTCACCTCGATCCAGGCTGTCTACGTCCCCGCCGACGACTACACCGACCCGGCCCCGGCCTCGGTCTTCGCCCACCTCAACGCGACCACGGCGCTCTCGCGGTCGATCTCCGAGAAAGGCATCTACCCGGCGGTCGACCCGCTCGACTCGACCTCGACGATCCTCAAGCCCGACGTCGTCGGCGAGGAGCACTACCGCACCGCGACCGAGGTCCAGGAGGTCCTGCAGCGCTACAAGGAGCTCCAGGACATCATCGCCATCCTCGGGATCGACGAGCTCTCCGACGAGGACCGCCAGACGGTCTCCCGGGCCCGCAAGATCGAGCGCTTCCTCTCACAGCCGTTCTTCGTCGCCGAACAGTTCACCGGGCGGACCGGCGAGTACGTGCCGGTCGCCGAGACCGTGCGTGGCTTCCGCGAGATCCTCGACGGCGAGCACGACGACCTCTCCGAGGGCGCCTTCTACATGCAGGGCTCGATCGATCAGGTCACCGAGAACGCCAAGGCCGCAGCGGCGGCATAGGGGACCGACGTGGCGGCCGAGCACATGCTGGACGTCGAAGTCCTCACTCCGGAGGGCGAGGTCTTCGAGGGTGAAGTGCGTCAGGTCTCGACCCGGACCGAGGTCGGCGAGATCGGCATCCTCGCCAACCATGCGCCGCTGCTGGCGGCGCTGCGGCCGGCACTGCTGCGGCTGCACGTCTCCGACTCGGAGACCAGGCGCTACGCGCAGGCGCACGGCTGGCTGCAGATGTTCGGCAACCGGGCCCGGTTGCTCGTCGAGGAGGCGATTGCGCCCGAGGACCTGGACTCCGGCGCCCTCAAAGACCAGCTCTCCGATGCTGAGCAGCGGCTCTCTGAGAGCGAGAAGGGGAGCGCGGACTTTGCGCGGGCGAAGAAAGATCGGGATCGAGCCGAGGCGTTCCTCGCTATCGCCGAGGGATGAGCGAAGAGCTCGTAGCGCTGGCGAAGCAGCTGATCGGCTACGAGACGTCTGAGCCGGAGGCGATCGGCGAGGCGGGGGCGTTCGTCGGGGGTTGGCTGGAGGCACGTGGATTCGATGTCGTGCGCGACGAGGTGCGGGGCCTGCCGGTGATCAAGGCCGAGGTCGGGCCGGAGGGGGCGCCGACGGTGGTCCTGCACGGGCACCTCGATGTCGTTCCCGGGCATGCCGGGCAGTTCGAGCCACGGATCGAGGGGGACCGGCTCTACGGGCGTGGGGCCTACGACATGAAGGGGGCTCTGGCGGCGATGCTGGTCACCGCGGCGGCGCTGCGCGACCAGGACGGAGTGCGGGTGCGGCTCGGGATCGTCGGCGACGAGGAGTCCGAGGAGGACGCCGAGCGCGGCAGCGACCACCTCGTCGACAGCGGCTTCACCGGCGACTTCGCGATCACCGGCGAGCCGACCGACCTGCACATCGGGATCGAGGCCAAGGGGGTGCTGGCGCTGCGGCTCGAGGTCGGCGGCACGGCGGCGCACGGCGCGACGCCCTGGCTCGGCGAAAACGCCGTCCTCAACGCGATCGACGTTTTCCGCGGTATCGAGTCGCTACCGTTTGCCCGGCACAGTTCAGAGTTGTTCGACCGGCCCTCCATCAACCTCGGCCGGATCTGGGGCGGAGACGCGCTGAACAAGGTGCCCGACCGATGCGTCATCGACGTCGACATCCGCTACCTGCCCGATCAGGATCCGGCCGCCCTGCTGGAGGAAGTCCGCGGCCTGCCCGGGGTCGAGGCGGCGCCGCTGATGACCCGCCCGCCGGCGACCGTCGACCGCGACTCCCCCTTCGTGCGGGCGCTGCGGGAGTCGGCGGCCGCCCACCACGACGGCGAGCCGATGAGCGTCGGCCGCGACGGTGCCTCCGACGCGGTCTCCTTCCTGCGGGTGGGGGTGCCGGCGGTCGAGTTCGGCCCGGTCGGCGCCGGCCATCACGGCCCCGAAGAGTGGGTCTCGGTCTCCTCCTTGGAGACCTACAGGCAGGCGCTCGACTCGTTCCTGCGGGCGATCCCGGGCCGGCTCGGCGATGACTGAGGTCCAGGGGCCCGGCTGGGACCCGAAGAAGCCGCCGCCCTCGGGCGACCCCGAGCCGCCGCCCAAGCGCAAGCGCTTCTGGCTGCGCTTCACCCTGGCCTCGGTGCTGATCATCGCCGTCAGCGCCGCGGCGACGGCGACGAGCATCCTGCTCTACCTCGACAGCATCGCCCAGGCGCTCTCCCACAACAACGTCTACAGCAACGAACTGCAGGGCTATCTCTCGACGATCCACGGCGGCGAACCGGAGAACATCCTCATCCTCGGCTCCGACAAGCGGGCCAATCTGGAAGAAGACCCCGGCCGCTCCGACACGACGATCCTGCTGCGCCTGGATCCGGACAAGAACGCGATCGCGGTGATGTCGATCCCGCGTGACCTCAAGGTCGAAATCCCCGGCTTTGGGACCGAAAAGTTCAACGCCGCCTATACCGACGGCGGCCCCAAGCTGACCCTGAAAGTCGTCAAGGAACTGACCGGGCTGCCGATCAACCATGTCGTCAACGTCGACTTCCTCGGCTTCGTCCGCGCCGTCGACGCGATCGGCTGCGTCTACGTCGATGTCGACCGCCGCTACTACCACTCCAACGAAGGCGTGCCGGCGGCGGAACAGTATTCCGAAATCGACATCCAGCCCGGCTACCAGCTGCTCTGCGGGAAAAAGGCGCTCGAGTACGTGCGCTACCGCCACACCGACACCGACCTGGTCCGCTCCGCCCGCCAGCAGGACTTCATCAGCGCCGCCCGCGGCCAGGTCTCGATCCCCGACCTCGTTCTCGACCAGAGCGGCCTGATCGACATCTTCACCAAATACACGACCTCCGACATCAACAACAAGGAAACGATGTTGCAGGTCCTGAAACTGTTCCTCGCCTCGCGCAACGCGGCCATCAACGAGGTCCACTTCCCGGCCGAACTCGGCCCCAGCTACGTCTACGCCTCCGAGAGCGCGATCCACGGCGCCGTCAACAAGTTCCTCGGCATCGAAGCCAGCGGCGGCCCGCGCGGCTCGCTCGAAGCCTCCGAAGGCGCCGGCAAGAAGAAGGGCGGCAAGAAGGCGAAGAAAAAGAAGAAGCCGCAGATCGCCAAGCCGGTGCCGCCGGGCAGCGACGGCCTGGTACCGGCGCGGGAAGCGGGCGAACTCGAGGCCAAGAGCGTCGCCCGCAAGGTCGGGTCGGGCTTCCCGGTCTTCTACCCGACGCGCCTGCCCTTCGGCGCCTACTACGTCGAAAGCAACAGCTACGAACGCATCCAGGACCCCCGCGTCTACCACTTCAAAGACAGCGACGGCAAACGCCACGCCGCCTACCGGATGGTCGGGGTCGAGGAACTTCCGGACGGCAACCACTACTTCGGAGTGCAGGGGATCCAGGGCTGGTCGGACCCCCCGATCCTCGACAACCCGACCGAAACCAAGACGATCCACGGCCGCGAATATGAGATCTTCGTCGACGGCGACCGGGTCAAGATGATGGCCTGGCACCGGGGCGACAGCACCTACTGGGTCTCCAACGATCTGCTCGAGACCCTGACCAACGACCAGATGGTCGGCATCGCGCGCTCAGCCGACGTGATCAAGCCGAATCCGAAGCCCAAACAGGGGAGGAGCAAGAAATGAGCGAGCAGCGAGAGACGGTGGGGGTCGTCGGGGTCGGCTGGGTGGGGCTGGTGACCGCGGCCTGCTTCGCCGAGCTCGGTCACCAGGTCGTCGCCCGCGACATCCTCGCCGAGAAGGTCGAGTCGCTCTCGCGCGGCGAGACGACGATCCACGAGCCCGGCCTCGACGAGCTGCTGCGCCGCAACGCCGAGCGGATCACTTTCACCACCGACATGTCCGAGCTGCTGGAGCGGGCGCGGCTGCTCTTCGTCTGCGTCGACACGCCGCCGACCTACTCCGGCGACGCCGACCTCTCGCGGGTCCACTCCGTGGTCGAGGGGCTCAGCCCCGAGGGCGGCCACGTTCTGGTCATGAAGAGCACGGTGCCGGCCGGCACCGGCGAGTCGATCCGGCGCGACCTGCCCGGGCTCCCCTACGTCTCCTGCCCGGAGTTCCTCAAGGAGGGAACCGCCGTCGCCGACTTCATGCACCCCGACCGGGTCGTGATCGGCTCCGACTCCGGCGACCAGGATGCCGCGGCCGCGGTGGCGGCGCTCTACGAGCCGCTGGGCGGCGAGATCGTCCACACCGACGTCGCCAGCGCCGAGATGATCAAGCTCGCCTCCAACGCCTTCCTGGCGACCAAGATCTCCTTCATCAACGAGATCGCCAACGTCTGCGAGGAGGTCGGCGCCGACGTCGGCGAGGTCTCCCGCGGGATGGGCCTCGACGAGCGGATCGGCTCCTCGTTCCTGCGCGCCGGGATCGGCTACGGCGGCTCCTGCTTCCCCAAGGACGTCACCGCGCTGAAGATGCTGGCCGGGAACACCGGTTACCACTTCCAGCTGCTGACCGCGGTAATCGAGGTCAACGAGCTGCAGAAGCGGCGGGTCGTCGGCAAGCTGGAAAAGCACCTCGGCTCCCTGCTCGGCAAGCGGGTGGCCCTGCTCGGCCTCGCCTTCAAGCCCGACACCGACGACATGCGCGAGGCCTCGAGCCTGGTCCTGGCGGCGCGGCTGCACGGCGAGGGCGCCGAGGTGGTCGCCTACGACCCGGTCGCCTACGAGCGGGCCAGCGAGCTGCTCGACTCGGTCGAGCTGGCCGGCTCGGCGATGGAGGCCCTCGAGGGGGCCGACGCCGCGGTCCTGGTCACCGAGTGGAGCGAGTTCGCCGATCTGGACTGGGCCGAGGTCGCCGGGCGGATGGCGCGGCCACTGGTCGTCGACGGGCGCAACTTCCTCGACTCCAAGGCCCTGGTCGCCGCCGGCTTCGAGTACGAGGGAATCGGCAGGGCGCAGGCCTCACCGGCGCCGGCAGCAACTGAGTAGATGCAGGCGATAGTCCTAGTCGGCGGGCAGGGGACCCGCCTCCGCCCGCTGACCGCGACGATCCCGAAGCCGGCGCTGACCCTGGTCGACCGGCCCTTCCTCGCCTACATGGTCGAGTGGCTGGCGGCGCACGGCGTCACCGAGGTGGTGCTTGCCTGCGGCTTCCTCCCCGATGTGCTGCGCGAGGCGCTCGGCGATGGCGAGCCCGGCGGCCCGCGGATCACCTACGTGACCGAGCCCGACCGCCGCGGCACCGCCGGCGCGATCCGCTTCGCCGCCGACGCCCTCGGCGACGACCTGCAGGACCGCTTCCTGGCCCTCAACGGCGACGTCCTCACCGATCTCGACCTGGCCGCGCTGATGGCCGCGCATCGCGGCGCGGGCGCGCGGGCGACCCTCGCCCTCTACCCGGTCGAGGACTCCGGTGCCTACGGCCTCGTCAGCCTCGACGCCGGGGGCCGCGTCCTCGAGTTCCTCGAGAAGACCGGCGAGGCGGCGCCCGGCGAAATCAACGCCGGCGCCTACGTGCTTGAGCGCTCGGTCCTCGACCTGATCCCGCCGGGCCGCGAGGTCTCGATCGAGCGCGAGGTCTTCCCGCGGCTGGTCGGCGACGGCCTGCACGGCCTCCGCCTCGACGGCTACTGGATGGACATCGGCACCCCCGAGCGCTACCTGCAGGCGAGTTGGGACATCCTCGAGGGAAGGGTGCGGACGCGGGTCCGGCCGACCGCCCCCGGCCTCCTGATCGGCGCCGGCGCCGAGGTCGCCACCGGCGCGACCGTCGGGCCCCGCGCCGTCGTCTCCGGCGGCTGCCGGGTCGCCGCCGGGGCAACGGTCCGGGAGTCGGTCCTGCTCGACGGCTGCACGGTTGAGATGGGCGCCCGGGTCAGCGGCTCGGTCCTAGCCCCAGGCGTCACCGTCGAAGCTGGGGCGGAGCTTGTAGACGGGGTCATCGGCGAGGATGAGAGAGTCCCGGTGGGCTGACCATGATCGACGACGTCCTCGCCATCCCCGACCAGCTTCGCGACGCCCTCTGGCGGATCGAATCCGCGCGCCTGGAGCCGGCCGGGTCGGCCGGCGTGATGGTCTGCGGAATGGGCGGCTCGGCGATCGGCGGCGACCTCGCCGCCGCCGCCCTAGGTGACCGCCTGACGCGGCCGCTGATCTCGGTCCGCGGCTACGCCATTCCCAGCTGGGCGACTCCGGAGTGGACGGTGCTCTGCTCCAGCTACTCCGGGCAGACCGAGGAGACGCTGGCCTGCTTCGACGCCGCCGAGGCACTCGGTGCGCGCCGTATCGTCGTCAGCACCGGTGGGCCCCTGGTCGACGGCGCCCGCGCGGCCGGCGTCCCGGTCGTCGGCCTGCCCGGGATCTTCCAGCCCCGCGCCGCGGTCGCCTACATGTTCACGGCGGCGGCGGAGGTGGCCGCCCTGGCCGGCGCGGCGCCGCGGATCCACACCGAGATCGATGCCGCGGCCGCCTTCCTCGAGGAGCAGGCTGACGCCCTGCAGAGCCGCGCCGCCGAGATCGCCGCCCGGCTCGGCGCCGCCCCGACGGTCATCTACGGGGCCGATCTGACCGTCTCCGTCGCCAACCGCTGGAAGACCCAGGTGAACGAGAACGCCAAGCTGCCCGCCTTCTTCTCCCAGCTCCCCGAGGCCGACCACAACGAGCTCTGCGGCTGGGCCGGCGCCGCCGTGGAGGGCCGGTTCGCAGCCGTCTTCCTCGAGGACCGCGACCAGCACCCGCGGGTGCGCCGCCGCTTCGAGCTGACTGCCGCCGCCGTCGAGCCCGACGCCGCCGCGGTCGTCCGCGTCGAGACCGCCGGTGAGACCCGGGTCGCGCGGATGCTCTGGGCGACGATGCTCGGCGACCTCGTCTCGCTCGAGCTGGCTCGCCAGCGAGGTGTGGATCCCCTGGGGATCGAGCCGATCGAGCGCTTCAAGGAGGCGATGGGGCGATGAGGGCGATGGTCCTCGCCGCCGGGCTCGGGACGCGCCTGCGCCCGATCACCTACGCGATGCCGAAGCCGATGGTGCCGGTCCTCAACCGGCCGGTGATGGAGCACATCCTCCGCCTCCTCGCCCACCACGGCTTCACCGAGACGATCGCCAACCTGCACTGGTTCCCGGAGCTGATCGAAGCCCATTTCGGCGACGGCGGCGGCTTCGGGGTCGAGCTCACCTACAGTCCCGAGGAGCAGCTGCTCGGCACCTCGGGCGGCGTGCGCAACGCCGCCGGCTTTCTCGGCGACTCCTTCCTGATCATCTCCGGTGACGCCCTCAGCGACATCGACCTGACGGCAATGCGCGAGTTCCACGAGTCCCACGACGGGATCGCCACGCTGGCGACCAAGCGGGTCGAGGACACGAGTCAGTTCGGAGTGGCGATCACCGGCTCCGATGGTCGCATCCAGGGCTTCCAGGAGAAGCCCGACCCGGCCGAGGCGCTCTCCGATCTCGCCAACTGCGGCATCTACATGTTCCGCTCCGAGATCTTCGACTTCTTCCCCGAGCCGGGAACGAGTAAGGCCGCCGGCCCGGGTGACCCGCCTGGCTTCGCCGACTGGGCGATGGACGTCTTCCCGCGCCTGCTGGACGGCGACGTGCCCTTCTACTCACACGAGATCGACGCTTACTGGAATGACATCGGCAACCTCGAGGAGCTGCGCCAGGGCACCCTCGACGGCCTCGACGGCACGGTCGCGATCGAGCGCGAGGGCGAGCTGGTCGACGGCTTCCGCAGCGGCACGCCGGAGGGCGACGAGGGTGCGCTGCGGGGCCCGGTGCTGCTCGGCTCCGGCTGTGAGGTCGGCGATGACGTCCGCATCGACGGGCCCTCGGTGATCGGCGACGGCGCCCGGGTCGGGGCCGGCTGCCGGTTGCGCGAAGTGATCGTGCTGCCCGGCGCCGAGATACCCGCCGGATCCGTGCTGATCGGTGCGATCGCCGGCCGCCGCGGCTGAATACCGTTCGCGCGCGGCTTTCGCGACCAAGCTCTGACGCTTTTTTGACACTTGGCGCGCAACGCGTGCGCCGTCGCCACGGAGGATCGCCGTATGGGGATCCTCCACGCTATCGCCACCGGAGTCGCGCCGCCCCTCTGCGCCGCCTGCGGGCGGTCCTGCCGTCCCGAGGCGATCGTCTGCACCCGCTGCGGGCGGCGGCTGGCCGGGGTCGAGCCGCTGCTTGGCAAAGGCCCGCCCGGCCTCGACCGGGCCTGGTCCTCGGCGCCGCACGAGGGGGTGGCCCGCAATTTGGTGGCGGCGCTGAAGTTCCGACACCTGCTGCCGGTCGCCGGCCTGATGGCAGATCGGATCCACTGGCTCGCCCCGGCCCACTTGCTGAGCGGCGCGATCGTCCCGGTGCCGGCGGCGCCCACGCGGCTGCGCCGCCGCGGCTTCGATCCCGCCGGCGAGCTGGCCGCCTGCCTCGCCGAGCAGATCTCGGCGCCGCTCGAGCAGTGCCTGGTCAGGCGCGGCGGCCGTCGCCAGGTGGGGCGGACCCGGGCCGAGCGCGTCGGCCAGCCGCCGCGGATCCACGCCAACGCAACCGTGCCCCGCAGTGTCGTCCTCGTCGACGACGTCCTCACCACCGGCGCGACCCTGACGGCCTGCGCCCAAGCGCTGCGGGCGGCGGGCGCGGCCCGAGTTGTCGCCGTGACCTTCGCCCGGCGATTGTGAGGAACCCCTTGCCCCAGTCGATTGGCGGGCGTAACATCGGAAGCACAGACCCGAAGGAGGCACATATGCGGATCGATGTACGAGGTCGCAACGTCGAGGTAACGGACGAGCTCCGAGAGCAAGTGCTCAAACGATTCCGCCGGGTGGGGAAACAGGTCTCCGAGCTGGCCATCCTTGATGTCGAGCTGCACGAAGAGCGCAACCCCTCAATCGCCGACAGCCAGGTGGCAGAGGCAACCCTTCAGCTGAAAGGCAAAACCCTCCGTGCCAGTGAGTCATCCCCGGAGATGACACACACCATCCACGAACTGGCCGAGGATATCCGCCGCCAGGTCAAGAAACATCGGGACCTGCGCCGCAAGCGCCGCGAGACGCGGCGGCTGATGGCGAAGTTGCGCGGGCACATCGCATAGGGCAAACTCCCCCGGGTGCTGCGGGGGGCCATCACATTCGCCTTGCTGCTTTCGTTGCTTGGCGCGGCCGGCGCCCGGGCAAGCAACGGCTTGGTGCCGATCGGAACCTTCAACCAGCCGATCTACCTCACTTCCGACCCCGGCGACCCGAGCCGCCTCTTCGTGGTCGAGCGCCAGGGCACGATCAAGCTGGTCGAAAATGGCGTTGCAAGCCCGTTCGCCGACCTGACCTCACTGGTCCGTTGCTGCGACGGCGAGAGGGGCTTGGTCTCCATCGCCATCGCGCCCGACTTCGACCAGACGGGGGTCTTCTACGTCGACTACACCGGCAGGGAAGCAGCCGGCGGCGAAGAGGGCGACATCCACGTCGACGCGTTCACCGCGGTCGGCAACAGCGTCAACCTCGGTACCCGCAAGCCGATGCTGACGATCTCCCACAGCTTTGCCAATTACCACAACGCCGGCCAGCTCCAGATTGGCCCTGATGGGGACCTCTACATCTCGACCGGAGACGGGGGCGGGGGCGGGCCCGAATTCCCCCGGTTTCCCCAGAGCCTCTCCTCGCCGCTTGGCAAGATCCTCCGCATCCACCCGGACCCAGCCGGGCCGCCGCCGTTCTACACGGTCCCACCGGACAACCCGTTCGCCGGTTTGCCCGGCGACTATGGACCGATCTGGAGCTACGGCCTGCGCAACCCCTTCCGTTTCTCCTTCGACAGCCAGACTGGCGCGATGGTGATCGGCGACGTCGGTCTTACAGCGGAGGAGGAGGTCGACTATGCACCTATGAACGAAGGTGTGGTCGGCGGTAGAGGGGCCAACTACGGCTGGGATTGCCGCGAGGGGTCGATTGCCGGGCCCGGCAGTGACCTCCCGCCCGGCGAATGCGCCGCTGCATCGTTCGTCGACCCTGTCTTCGACTACCCCCACACCCCCGACCCCGACGTCGTCGGCGGTGAATCGCGCTGCGCGATCATCGGTGGCTACGTCGTGCGGGACCAGGGCCTCGGTGATCTTGACGGCCGTTACCTCTATGGCGACGTGTGCAGCGGCGCCTTCCGCTCGTTGAAACTCTCCTCACCGGCCGCGACCGACCGATCGGAGGCCTTTGGCACGGCGCCCTTTTCCCCCTACCACCTCTATTCCTTCGGCGAGGACTCCTGCGGTCGGGTCTACGTGATGGCGGGGACGGTCTACCGGCTTGAGGGCGCCAAACCCGACGCCTGCGGGGTGCTCCACGTGTCCGTGAGCGATCCGGCCGGGGGGAGCATCAGCGGCACGGGTATCGACTGTCCCGGCGATTGCGCCGAGATCTACCAGCTGACCCAAAAAGTGCAGCTGACTCCGCACCCTGCTGCCGGCTTCCATCTCTCGGGCTGGCAGGGCGCCGATGCCGCTGTCTGTTCCGGCGCGGGGCCGTGTGCGTTGCAGATGGACCGGGACCGCATCCTGACCGCGGATTTCGAGCCTGACTCGCCCCCGATCGAACCGGAAGTCCAACCGCCACTCGCGCCCGTCGGGGGGATCGTGCCATCGTTACCGCCCTTCGCCTCCCCGGCCGGTTCCTACAGCGTCGCCCTCACGGCATCCAGCCACCGCGTGCGGGTCGGTCACCGGGTCGAGCTGAGGGTGGAGGCGGCCCCCTGCCTGGCGTTCCTGGAACAGTTCGCACACCTCTACCGCGGTGGCCGCGCGATCGCGACGAAGATGCTGGACGGCAACTGCGAGACTCGCTTTCATCCGCGGGTCCGCAGGACCGCCACCTTCAAGGTAAAGGCCCTGGGGGTCGACTCCGAGAACCAGACGGTTCTGGCAACCCCGGGCAGCTAACCTAGGCCCATGCCTGCGATGGACCTCGTAACCAAGGCCCTGCGCGCTGGGGAGGGGCGCAAGTTCAAGGCCTACCAGAAGCGCGCCGAAGCGATCAATCGCTTCGAGCCGGAGATGGAAGCGCTCTCCGACACGGAGCTGCGCGAGGAGGCCGACTCCCTGCGTGAGCGCGCCCGCAACGGCGAGTCGCTCGACGACCTGCTGCCGGAGGCGTTCGCGCTGACCCGCGAGGCGTCGCGGCGCAGCACCGGCCAGCGCCACTACGACGTGCAGCTGATCGGCGGCATGGTTCTCCACGACGGCTGCATCGCCGAGATGCGGACCGGCGAGGGCAAGACCCTGACCGCGACCCTGCCGGTCTTTCTCAACACCCTGGCCGGCAACAGCGTCCACGTCGTCACCGTCAACGACTACCTGGCCCGGCGCGACTCGGAATGGATGGAACCGATCTACCACGCGCTCGGGGTCAGCGTCTCCGCCGTCCAGGACGGCGACGATCACGCGACCCGGCAGCGCAAATATGCCGGCGACGTCACCTACGGGACCAACTCCGAGTTCGGCTTCGACTACCTGCGCGACAACATGGCCGCGCAGCTCGAGCACTGCGTCCAGCGTGGCCACCACTTCGCGATCGTGGACGAGGTCGACAACATCCTCATCGACGAGGCGCGGACGCCGCTGATCATCTCCGGTCAGCCCGAACAGGCGGCGCAGACCTATTACACCTTCGCTCGCCTGGCCAAACAGCTGACCGGCGTCCAGGCCAAAGAAAAGCTGAAATCGCTCGGCGAGAGCAAGGACACCTCCGAGGTCGACTACGACTACGAGTTCGACGAGAAGCACAAGACGGTGGCCCCGACCGAGCGGGGAGTGAAGAAAACCGAGGAATTCGTCGGCGTCGACAACCTCTACCTCGGCGAGCACGGCAGCCTCGTCAACCACCTGGTCCAGTCGCTGAAGGCGGAGTCGCTCTACAAGAGAGACCAGGACTACGCGGTGATCGACGGCGAGGTGATGATCATCGACGAGTTCACCGGCCGCATCCTCGAGGGTCGGCGCTGGTCGGAGGGCCTGCACCAGGCGGTCGAGGCGAAGGAGGGGGTGGCGATCCGCGAGGAGAACCAGACCCTGGCGACAATCACCCTGCAGAACTACTTCCGCCTCTACGACAAGCTTTCCGGGATGACCGGCACCGCGCTGACCGAGGCGACCGAGTTCATGAAGATCTACGAGATGCCGGTGGTCGAGGTGCCGACCAACCAGCCGATGGTGCGGATGGACAAGAACGACCAGATCTTCAAAACCAAAGACGGCAAGTGGAAGGCCGTCCTCGACGAGATCGTCGCCCGCCACGAAAAAGGCCAGCCAATCCTGGTCGGGACCGTCTCGGTCGAGGTCTCGGAGATGATCTCCGAGGCGCTCAAGCGCGACGGGATCAAACACGCGGTGCTCAACGCCAAACCCGAGCACGCCGAACGAGAGGGAGAGCTGATCGCCCAGGCGGGCCGCAAGGGCGAGGTGATGATCGCCACCAATATGGCCGGCCGCGGCGTCGACATCAAGCTCGGCGGCGACCCCGAGCACCTGGCGATCCACGAGCTGAAAAAGAAGGGTGTCACCCACGACAGCGAGGGCTACCACGAGGCGCTCGAGGTCATGACCGCCGAGCTGGCGCCGCAGTGCAAGGCCGAGGCCGAGGAAGTGCGCGAGCTCGGCGGGCTCTTCATCTGCGGCACCGAGCGCCACGAGTCGCGCCGCATCGACAACCAGCTCCGCGGGCGCTCCGGCCGCCAGGGCGACCCCGGCGAGTCGCGCTTCTACCTCTCCGCCGAAGACGACGTGATCCGGCTCTTCTCCGGCGACCGCATCTTCAAAATCCTCGATCGCCTCGGGCCGGTCGACGACGACGGCGCCGAGATGCCGCTCGAGGCGAAGATGCTGACCAAGACCGTCGAGAACGCCCAGAAGAAGGTCGAGGAGCAGAACTACCTGATCCGCAAACGCGTGCTCGAGTACGACGACGTGATGAACGAGCAGCGCCGCGTCGTCTATCGCTACCGGCGCGAGATCCTCGAAGGGCGAGACATCTCCGAGAACGCGCGCGACGAGCTCGAGGGGGTGATCGAGCGCCTGGTCGAGGAGTACACGCCCGGCGACATCCTCGAGGACTGGGACATGGGGGAGATGGAGACCCAGCTGCGGCTGATCTGGCCGGTTGGCATCGACGTCGCGACCCTGGCCCCCGAGGCGGTCGACCGCGAGAAGCTCAAGGACGACCTCGACGACGACGCGATGAGCGCCTACGACGATCGCGAAGGGCAGCTCGGCGAGGAGCTGATGCGGCACCTGGAGCGCTCGATCCTGCTGCAGGTGATCGACAACCGCTGGCGCGAACACCTCTTCGACATGGACTACCTGCGCGAAGGCATTCACCTCCGCGGCTTCGCCCAGATCGATCCCCTCGTCGCCTACAAAAACGAGGGCTTCATCATGTTCGAGGAGCTGATGCACTCGATCTGGGACGAGTTCAGCAAGCTGGTCTTCCACGCTGAGATCGAAGTCGAACCCAGCCAGGGCAACGGCAACGGCGCCTTCGAACCATCGGCGCTGGACTACTCGGGCGGCACCGCCGAGGGCCAGCCCTCGGCGCTCGAACAGGTCGCGGTCGCGGGCGGAGCCGCCGTCGACACCGCCGCCGCCCAGGCGGTCGGTGGCAACGGCGGCGGCGTGGTCGAGACCGTGGTCAAAGACGAGCACGAGAAAGTCGGCCGCAACGACCCCTGCTGGTGTGGCAGTGGCAAGAAGTACAAGCGTTGCCACGGAGCCTGAGAGCGGCCCCTGCAAACCGGCGCATCATGACCCGTGATCCGGTTAGGGAGTTCATCCGGGCCTTCAACGAGCGGGATCTCGATGCGTTCGTTGCGACTCTGCACCCGGAGGTCGAACTTCATTCCGGTCGCGGCTTGCGCAAGGGCGTCGAGGCGGCGCGGCTGTGGGCGACGCGCGAGCCGGGCGGCGTCCAGCAGACGATTGAGCTGGAGCAGCTCTACGAGGAAGGGCTCGAGGGTGGGGGAGGTCGCGCCGTGGCGCTGATCGCGCGGCGCTGGCTTTGGGAGGAGGACGGCTCGGCGGCCGGTGTCGATGAGATGGCCTGGCTCTTCGAGCTGCACGAGCGCCGGGTGCGCAGCTGGCGTCCCTTCGAGGACCGTGCGGAGGCGCTGCGCGCCGGGGGCTTCGAGAACGAGTCCGGCGCCGGCGGATAACCTGAGGACATGGCTGACGCCGCGCCCACCGAATCCGTAGCGCCGCGCCTGGCCGCCGTCCGAGAGCAGCTGTCCCTGCTCTCGGACTACCTTTGACCCCGCTGCGCTCAAGGTAGAGGCAGAGCGCCTAGAGGCCGAGATGGGTCAGCCGGGCTTCTGGGACAACCAGGAGACCGCGGCTCGGACCTCTGCCGCACACGCTCGCGCCCAGAAACGGTTGGAGCTCTTTCGCGGCCTCGAGTCCGACGTCGCCGACCTCGGCGACCTGGCGGAGATGGCGGCCGAGGACGAGGAGATGGCGAGCGAGCTGGGCTCGCAGCTGGCCTCGGTCGAGCGCCGGCTCGCCGAGCTCGAGGAGGCGCGGC
The DNA here is from genome assembly GCA_963735235.1 of uncultured Solirubrobacterales bacterium. GTDB lineage: Bacteria > Actinomycetota > Thermoleophilia > Solirubrobacterales > 70-9 > VAYN01. The sequence continues at coordinate 375,112 of CAVTKD010000020.1, forward strand.
TGTTCAGCGGCGAGTACGACGCCGGCGACGCTGTCGTCACCGTCCACGCCGGGGCCGGCGGCACCGACTCCCAGGACTGGGCCGAGATCCTCCTGCGCATGTACCTGCGCTGGTCCGAACGGCGTGGCTTCGACGTCGAGATGAAGGAGGCCTCGCCGGGGGAGGAGGCCGGCCTCAAGTCGGCCACCTTCATCGCCCGCGGCGAGAACGCCTACGGGCTCTTCGCCGCCGAGCGCGGCGTCCACCGCCTGGTCCGGATCTCCCCCTTCGACTCCTCCTCGCGCCGCCACACCAGCTTCGCTCAGGTCGACGTCGGCCCGCTGGTCGATGCCGGGCCGGAGGTCGAGATCGACGAGGCCGACCTGCGCATCGACACCTACCGCGCCTCCGGCGCCGGCGGCCAGCACGTCAACAAGACCGACTCGGCGGTGCGGATCACCCACCTGCCGACCGGGACCGTCGTGCAGTGCCAGAACGAGCGCTCCCAGATCCAGAACAAGGCGGTGGCGATGCAGTTCCTGCGCTCGAAGCTGATCGAGCTGGAGGAGCGCAAACGGGCCGAGGAGATGGCGCGGGCCCGCGGTGAGGTCAAAGACGTCGCCTGGGGATCGCAGATCCGCAGCTACGTGCTGCATCCCTACACGATGGTCAAGGACCACCGCACCGAGCACGAGGTCGGCGACGTGCAGCGGGTGCTCGACGGCGACATCGACGAGTTCGTGCGCGACTACCTGAACAAGACGGCCGCGTCCTCGGCTTCCTGATGGAGGTCCTGGTCCAGGTCGAGCGGCCTGCGGCGGGCGAGCCCGAGGGACTGCTGGTCCTCCACCATGGCCGCGGCACCGACGAGCGCGACCTGCTCGGGCTGGCCGATGCCCTCGACCCCGAGGCACGGCTGCGAGTGGTCTCGCCGCGCGGTCCGCTGGCGCTGCCCGGCTCGCCTGGGTATCACTGGTACCTGGTGCCGCGGGTCGGCTATCCCGACCATGACAGCTTCCACGCTGCCCGGGCCGCGCTCGCCGAGCTCCACGATCGGCTCTGGGAGGAGAGCGGAGTGGGGCCGGAGCGGACCGTGCTCGGGGGGTTCTCGATGGGCTCGGTGATGAGCTACGCGATGGCGCTCGGCGCCGATCGCCCGGCGGTCGCAGGGGTCCTTGCCTTCAGCGGCTTCGTCCCCACCGTGGAGGGCTGGCAGCCGTCGCTCGCCGATCGCCTGGGCACCCGCGCCTTCATCGCCCACGGCCGCCGCGACCCGATCATGGACATCGAGTTCGCCCGCCGCGCCCGCGAGCTGCTCGAGCGGGGAGGGCTGGAGGTGGAGTATCGGGAGACCGAGCTCGGCCACCAGATCGACCCCGCCCACATCGCCGACGCGACCGCCTGGCTGGGGGAGACGCTCAGCGCCTGAAGGTCGTTTCCGGATCCGCCCAGGTGAGGCCGCTGGGAGCGGCGTGGCGGGCGGTCAGGTGGCGTTCGAAGTAGTGGCGGCAGTAGCGCGGGGCATGAACGGCGTAGAGCTGAACGGTGAAGTCCTTGGCGCCGGTGGCCTTGGCCATCTGCGCCTCGCTGAGGATTGCGGTCTGGCGGAGCACTCCCGACTTCGCGAACTGCTTCCTGCTCTGGCCGAGGTAGAGCGATCCCCTGCTGCCGTGCAGGCCGTAGTCGACGGCGACCAGGGCCGGGGTGGAGGTGGTGTAGTGGACGACCAGGCGCAGCTTGTCCTGGGCGCTGGAGGCGAAGACCGTGGCCTGGGCGCTGGTCAGCAGGCACTCTTCGGGCGCTCTGGCGCCGTCGCCTTCGCATTCTTCTTCGTCTTCTTCACATTCTTCGACTTCGAATTCTTCTTCTTCGCCTTCTTCTTCGGATTCGAGATCGAAGGGCGGGGGGGAGGCAGCGGCGGTTGCGGGGCTGCCGGCGCCGGCGACGGTGAGCGCCTGCGCCGACTTGGCCAGGGCCAGGATCGCGACCAGCGTCAGGGTCGCCAGGAAGGAGATCAGCCAGGCGAATCTGGTCACCCGGCTGGCCTCGGTCGGCGCGACAGTCGTGTGCCGCATTCTCATGGCCCCTACATCGGACCGGCGTGGCAAACGCTTTAGCTACGCGGGATCCCCGAGCACGCCCTCGAGCTGCAGCAGCCCCTGCTTCATCGGCAAGCCGCCGCCGTAGCCACCCAGCGCGCCGCCGCTGCGGAGGACGCGGTGGCAGGGGACGACGAGCGGGATCGGGTTGCGACCGCAGGCGGTGCCGGCGGCGCGGACTGCCCGCTCGTTGCCCGCCGTGGTCGCCATCTCGGTGTAGCTGCGGGTCTCCCCATAGGGGATCGCGGCGATCGCGTGCAGCACCCGCAGGCGGAACCCCTCGCTCAGCTGCCAGTCGAGCGGCAGGTCGAAGTGGTCGAGCCTGCCGTCGAAGTAGAGATCCAGCTGACGCCGAGCCTCATCGAGCTCGGCCGGGGCCTCGAGCACGCGAGGTGAGACCCGCCGCGACAGGTCCACCAGCAGCTCGTCGGCGTCCTGGTTCGGCAGGCCCACCCGCACCAGTCCCGCCGGCGTCGTCGCCAGCAGCAGCGGGCCGAACGGCGAGTCGGCGGTCGTGTAGGCGACGTCGAGCAGTCCCTCCTCGGAGGCGCGCTCGGCGATGCGGCTCAGAGATGCCTTCATGCGAGCTCCTTTCTCAGTCGTTTGATTCCCTCGTGGAGGCTGCGGCGCGCCGCCTCGGGAGAGCAACCGAGGGCGGCGGCGATCTCGGCGTGGGGCAGGTCGCTGGCGTAGCGCAGAGTCACCGCGGCCCGCTGCTTCGGAGGCAGGGCACCGACGGCGGCCCAGATGTCGCCGCCCGGCTCCGGATCGCTGACCGCGGCCTCCTCGACTCCGGCGACGGGGACCGGCCGCCGCCCCTTGGCGCGGTGGTGATCGATCGCCTTGCGGTGGGCGATCGTGATCAGCCAGCCGCGCAGGTTGCCGCTGTCGCCCAGCTTCGGATAGGCGCGCAGGGCGGAGAGGAAGGTCTCCTGGAAGCAGTCGTCGGCGTCGACCCGCCCGACCGCGCCGCGCAGCACCGCCATCACGTCGCCGGCGTGCTCGTCGATCAGGAGCTGGAACGGGGGCAGGTCAGTCACCTCGTTGATTAAACGCTGCGGCCGGGCGGAACGTGAGATGCCCACCGCCTCGACCCCCGGCGATCCACCCGCGATCGCAACGAGGAGTGGATTTTCCGGCGAGAGGGCGGAGAATCCACTCCTCGTTATTGATCTAGGCTGGCGCGATGCCCGGACCCGGCGAGACCTTGCAGGAGACCGTCGCCCGCGCCCTCGCCGAGGACGTCGGCTCGGGCGACGTGACGACCGCGGCGACGGTGCCCGCCGCGGCGCGGGCCCGGGCGCGGATCGTGCAGAAACAGGCGGGCGTCGCCTTCGGGCTCGACGCGGTCGCGGAGGCGATGCGCCAGTGCGGGGTCGAGCACGTCGACAAGCTCGTCGTCGAGGGCCAGTGGCGCGACGCCGTCCCGGCCGAGGTCGCGCTGGTGACGGGTCCGGCGGCGGCGCTGCTGGTCGCCGAGCGGACCGCGCTCAACTTCCTCGGCCACCTCTCCGGCATCGCCACCCTCACCGCCCGTTTCGTCGGGGCGGTCACCGGCACCGGTACCCGCATCCTCGACACCCGCAAGACGACGCCGGGGCTGCGGGGCCTGGAGAAGGCGGCGGTGGCGGCCGGGGGCGGGAGCAATCACCGCCTCGGCCTCTACGATGCGATCCTGATCAAGGAGAACCACATCGCCCTCGCCGGCAGCCTCGCCAAGGCCGTGCACGCGGCGCGCAGGGCCAACCCGGGTCTGGCCGTCGAGGTCGAGGTCCGCAACCTCGACGAGGCTGCCTACGCTCTCGGCACCGGCGCCGACCGCCTGCTGCTCGACAACATGGACCTGGAGACGCTGCGCGCCGCCGTCAAGCTGCGCGACCAGAACTCCGGATCCGGCAAGGGCCCGGCGTTGGAGGCCTCCGGCGGCGTCGACCTCAGCACGGTCCGCGCCATCGCCGAAACAGGCGTCGACTTCATCTCGATCGGCGCCCTCACCCACTCGGCCCCGAGCCTCGACTTCAGCCTCCTCCTGGAACCCGCCTAACGCCCGCCGGTCACTTCAACAGGCGGGAGAGGCGGCGGTCTTTGAGGACGCGGCCGCCGGTCTGCTCCTTGGGGCAGTAGTTCATTTGGTGCTCGGAGAAGAAGACGGCCTCGATCGTGGTCCCGCAGCGCGGGCACGGCTCGCCCTCGCGGCGGTGGACCTTCAGCGGCATCGGCACCTTGTCGGGAACCTGCTCGCCGATCGTCTCCTCGTAGTGGTCGATCGCGTCGCCGAGGACGTGGAGGGCGGTATGCAGGCGGGCGATCTCCTCCCCATTCAGTTCCGAGCCTTTCTTGAAGGGCGAGAGCCGCGCCTCCCAGAGGATCTCGTCGACCCAGGAGCGGCCGACCCCGGCGATCGTGCGCTGGTTGCGCAGCAGCGGGTGCAGGTGGCGGGGCTGGGCGATCGCGCCGGCGAACTCGGCGAGCGGGGGAGGGGGCCAGGCTTCCGGCCCGAGCGTGGCGACCATCTCGTCGGCGGCGATCGCGTCGGCCGCCAGCAGCTTCGCCCAGGCCCGCTGCTTGGTCCCGAACTCCCGCAGTCGCAGCTCGCGCCCGTCCTGCAGCCGCACCAGCACTCGCGAGGCCCGGTCCTTCGGCGTCGCCCGTTTGTCGAAAGCTTTCAGCCGGCCCGCCGACATCAGGTGGATCAGCAGCGCCAGGTCCCCGAACTCGACCACCGGCATCTTCCCGACCCGCCGCACCCCGGTCACCTCACGACCCACCAGAGCTTCCAGCGGCGGATCGAATGTCTTCATCACGTTCATCCCCGGCGCCAGCGCCGATTCGACGACGGCCCCGGACAGGCCGGCATTGAGCCTGCGCGTGACGATCTCGACCTCCGGCAGCTCCGGCATGTCCCACAGGCTAGACTTGAGCGACGTTCATTCGACTGGTTCTAGGCATCCCGCCGGCCCAGCGAACATCAGGAAAGGAAGGGCTCATGCAGGAGCTCCCGACGATCCAACCCACCGCACCGGACGCGCTATCGCCCGCAGAGATCGCTGCTCTGAGCGAGGAAGTGCGGGCGCTGGCCGCCCAGCGCAACGCCGTCATCCTCGCCCACAACTACCAGCTGCCCGAGGTCCAGGACGTCGCCGACCACATGGGCGACTCGCTCGGGCTCTCGCGCCAGGCGGCTGCCACCGACGCCGAGGCGATCGCCTTCTGCGGCGTCCACTTCATGGCCGAGACGGCCTCGATCCTCTCGCCCGAGAAGAAGGTCCTGATCCCCGATCTCGACGCCGGCTGCTCGCTCGCCGACTCGATCGACGCCGACCAGCTGCGCGCCTGGAAGGCCGAGCACCCCGGCGCCCTGGTGGTGATGTACGTCAACACCTCGGCCGAGGTCAAGGCGGAGACCGACTACTGCTGCACCTCGTCGAACGCGGTCAGCGTCGTCGAGCACATCTGGGCCGAGCACGGCGTGGAGACCGAGATCCTCTTCGGCCCCGACATGTGGCTGGGCGCCTTCGTCGAGCGCGAGACCGGGTTGGTCGAGGACCCCGAGCGCCGCGCCCGCTTCCACGTCTGGGACGGCGAGTGCCATGTCCACGCCGGCATCCGCCCCGAGGACATCGTCAAGACCCGGGCCGAGAATCCCGAGGCCGAGTTCCTGATCCACCCCGAGTGCGGTTGCTCGACCCAGGCGATGGAGTACGTCGCCTCGGGCGACATCGATCCCGAGGGCGTCCACATGCTCTCGACTTCGGGGATGCTGCAGCACGTCGAAGCGCACCCGGCCGGCAGCTTCATCGTCGCCACCGAGAACGGGATGCTCTACCCGCTGCAGCAGGCTGCGCCGCAGGCCAACCTGATCGAGGCCAACCGGATGGCCTTCTGCAAGTACATGAAGATGATCACCCTGCCGAAGCTGCGCGACACGCTGCGCGACATGAAGTACGAGGTCAGCGTCCCGGCCGATATCGCCGAGCGGGCGCGGCTCCCGATCGAGCGCATGGTGGCGATCGGCTAGCGGTTGGTCGCGATCTTGCGTGGCCGGCGGGGCGAAGGAGTCACCCTGTGTGCGCAGAAGCCTTCCTCCGTATGGCCCGATCCAAGAAGAGACAAGCCGGTGACGATGCGCCGCAGCGGCCGCCGGGCCGCCGCGCACCGATCATCGAGCTGAACGGCGTCACCAAGGTCTACTCGGGGGGGCACATGGCTCTCGACCGGGTCTCGCTGGCGATCGGGCGGGGCGAGTTCGTCTTCCTGGTCGGTCCGACCGGCTGCGGCAAGTCGACCCTGATCAAGATGCTGATCCGCGAGCTCGCCGCCACCGAGGGCTCGGTGAAGATCGCCGGCCGCGACATCGGCGCCCTGCCGGAGAAGAAAATCCCGCAGCTGCGGCGCAACATCGGCACCGTCTTCCAGGACTTCAAGCTGCTCCCCGACCGCACCGTCTACGACAACGTCGCCTACGCGCTGCAGGTGATCGGCGCCAGCCGCGCCGAAATCCGCGAGCAGGTGCCGCAGACCCTGCGCCTGGTCGGGCTCTCGACCAAGCTGCACAGCTACCCGGATCAGCTCTCCGGCGGCGAGCAGCAGCGCGTCTCCGTCGCCCGCGCCTTCGTCAACCACCCGCCGCTGCTGCTCGCCGACGAGCCCAGCGGCAACCTCGACCCGGTCACCTCGATCGGGATCATGCAGCTGCTCTACCGGATCAACAAGGCCGGGACCACGGTCCTCGTCGTCACCCACGATCGCGAGATGGTCGACAGCATGCAGCGCCGCGTCGTCGAGCTCTACGAGGGCCGCGTCGTCCGCGACGAGGTCAGCGGCGGCTACACGGAGGAGTCGACGACCGAATTCGGGCTGCGGATGCAGGCTGAGATGGGCGTCGGGCCGGACGGCCAGACCCACACCAACGGCCACGACCGCGAGCCCCTGCGCTGATGTCCCGCCTGGTCTTCTTCTTCCAGGAGGCGATCCGCGCCCTCCGCCGCAACGCCGCTCCGAGCCTGGCGGCAATCGTGACCACTGTTGTCACCGTGGTCCTGCTCGGCGTCCTGATCCCGATCTTCCAGACCACCCAGGCCAAGAGCGACCAGGTGCGCAGCCAGCTCAACAACCAGTACGCCCTTCATGACGACGCGACCAAAGCCGAAGTCCTGGCCCTCGAGAAGCGGATCGAAGCGATCCCGCACGTCGCCGAAGTGACCTACATCAGCAAGGCCCAGGCACTGGCCACGCTGAAGAGCGAACTGAAGGACAAGTCGATCGTCGAACAGCTGCACACCAACCCGCTCCCGGCCAGCCTCGAAGTCAAGGCCGACGACGCCGCGAACCTGCCGGGGATCCGCGAAGCGATCATCCCGACCGGCGCCAGCGGGAAGGCGCAGCCGATCTCCTCGATCATCGCCAAATCCTTTGACCGCCAGCAGGGCTCGCAGAAGATCGAGCAGGTGACCAGCGCCCTGAAGATCGTCCTCACGGTGATGACGGTGCTGCTGATCCTCGCCTCGCTGATGCTGGTCGGCAACACGATCCGGCTCTCGATCTACACCCGCCGCCGTGAGGTCGAGGTGATGCGCCTGGTCGGGGCGACCCGCTGGTTCATCCGCTGGCCGTTCATGATCGAGGGCGTCGTCGTCGGGTTCGCGGGCGGCCTGGTGGCCATACTGATCCTGTGGCTCGGCAAGATCACGATCGTCGACCCGCTCAGCGACTCCTTCTCCTTCCTGGCGGCGCAGAGCAACAGCACCCTCTCCTTCCCGGCGCTGGTGGCGATCCTCTTCGCCGCCGCGGTGATCGTCTCGACGATCGGCTCCGGCGTCACCCTGCGTCGCTTCCTCAAGGTCTGAGGCGAGCGTGAAAGCGCGCGGGGTCGTGGCTTACGCAGTCGCGCTGGTCGCCTTCCTCTGCGCCGGCCTCTGGCTGGGCGGGCACCCGGGCAAGCTGCCCGAATTCCTCCGCCAGCCCTTCGTCGGCTCCGCCGCCGGGCTCAACGTCGAAGCGACGGAAGCGATCGAGGACAACTACTACCGCCCGGTCGGCGGCACCGAGCTCAGCAACTCCTCCCTGCAGGGCATGGTCCGGGAGCTGCGCAAGCGCCACCACGACCGCTTCTCCGAATACTTCTCGCCGGAAAGCCTCGAAGGCTTCAACCAGGAGATCGAAGGCCGCTTCTCGGGGGTCGGCCTCAGTGTCGTGCCGGTGAAGCGGGGACTGCGGGCCGTCCAGGTCTTCCCTGGCTCGCCGGCGGACAGGGCGGGCATCGAGCCTGGCGACACGATCGTCTCCGTCAACGGCGACTCGATCGCCGGCCTGGGCAGCACCGAAGCGACCGCCAAGATCAAGGGCCCGGAAGGGACCGAGGTGACCCTCGGCGTACTCGACGCCAAGAGCGGCAAGGTGAAGGACCTGAAGCTGACCCGGGCCGAGGTGGCGCTGCCCAACGTCAGCAGCCGCATCGTCACCGTCAAGGGGCGCAAGCTCGGCTACATCCGCATGCTCAGCTTCAGCGAAGAAGTCCACGCCCTGCTGGCGAGCGCGGTCAAGAAGGTCGAGCGCGAAGGGGCGGAAGGGATCGTCCTCGACCTGCGCGGCAACCCCGGCGGCCTGCTGCAGGAGGCGGTGCTGAGCGCCGGCGTCTTCCTCCCCGGGGGCGAAGTGGTGGTCTCGACCAAATCCCGCACCCAGGGCGACAGCGTCCACGAAACCTCCGGCGGCCGCCTCTCGAAACTGCCGCTGGTGCTGCTGATCGACCGCGGCACCGCCTCCGCCGCGGAGATCCTCACCGCGGCCCTGGCCGACGACGCCGACGCCACGGTGGTCGGCACCCGCTCCTACGGCAAGGGGGTCTTCCAGGAGGAGGAGGGCCTCTCCAACGGCGGCGCCCTGAAGCTGACGATCGGCGAATACTTCACCCCGAAGGGGGTCAACCTGGCGCGCAGCGGCGGCATCCACCCCGACGTCAAGGTCAGTGACAACCCGCGGACCGCGGTGGACGAGGGGAAGCAGCGGGCGCTGGAAGTGCTGGCCGGTCAGGCCGAAGGTTGAGCCGGCGCCGCCAGGCCGCGCCGCGACCGGACAAGCGCCGGCAGGCGCCGCGTGCCCGCGACGCGATCGAGGCGATGCTGCGCGAGCGGCTCGGCTTCCGCGGCTTTCGCGCCGCGCTCGAGGTCGAGGCCGCCGAGGTGGCGAGCGCCGCCGAGCGGGAGCCGGGCGCGCGGCGGGACCTGACCGCCCTGCAGACCTTCACCGTCGACCCGGCGACCGCCCGCGACTTCGACGACGCCGTCTCCGCCCAGCGGGAGGGGGAGGGCGCCCGGGTCTGGATCCACATCGCCGACGTCGCCGCCCACGTGCGGCCGGGCTCGCCGCTCGACGTCGAGGCGCGCCGCCGCGCCAACAGCACCTACGTCCCCGGCATGGTCGAGCCGATGCTGCCGCACGCGCTCAGCAGCGATGCCTGCAGCCTCTCTCCCGGTGTCGAGCGGCTCGCGGTGACGATCGAGATCGAGCTCGGCCCCGGAGCGAAACCCCGCTCGGCGCGTTTCTACCGCAGTCGCATCCGCTCCGACGCCCGCCTCGACTACGAGCAGCTCGACGCGATCTTCTCCGGTCGCGTAGCGCCGCCGGAGGGAGTTGCCGAACCGCTCGCCGCCGCCCGCGACATCGCCGCCGCCCTCGGCGAGCAGCGCGGCGCCACCAGCCTCGACGTCGAGTCCTCCGAGCCCGAGTTCCGCTTTGACGCCAAGGGCAACGTGACCGCTGCCCACCGCGTCGCCCAGACCGAGTCGCACCGTCTGATCGAGCGGCTGATGATCCTCACCAACGAGCAGGTCGCCGAGTTCCTGCAGCGGCGGCGGGTGGCGGCGATCTATCGCGTCCACGCCCAGCCCGACCCGGCCCGGATCGAGCGGCTGGTCGAGCAGCTGGCGGCGCTCGGCGTGCCGACGCCGCCGCTCGGCCAGGGGCTCTCGGCCCAGCAGGCGGGCCGGGTCGCGGCCGAGGCGAGCCGGCTGGTGCAGCGCGAGGCCAGGCGGCGCGGACACGGCCGCGAGGCGTATACATCGCTCGTGCTCCGCTCCCTCAAGCAAGCCCAGTACAGCGAGCGAAACAGCGGCCACGCCGGGCTCGGCAGCGAGGCCTACACCCACTTCACCTCGCCGATCCGCCGCTACCCCGACCTCGTAGTCCACCGCGCCCTGCTGGCGGCGCTGGGGGAGGGGGAGGAGGCGCCGCGCCTGTCCGAGGCCCGCGACGTCGCCACTGACTGCTCCGCCCGGGAGCGCGAGTCGGCCAAGATCGAGCGCGGTGCCGACGACGTCTGCGCCGCCTATCTGCTTGAGCGCGAGTTGCGCGAACGCGGCAAGGAGGCCGTCTTCGAGGGCGAGGTCTCCGGCGTCATCCGGGCCGGCGCCTTCGTCTCCTTCGGTGGCGAGCTGGGCGATGTCTACGAGGGGATGCTGCCGGCGCGCCGCCTGCCCGGAGGCCGTCACGAGCTCGACCGTGCGGAGGTCGCCCTGGTCAGCCGCGGCACGAAGTCGGCCCTGCGCCTCGGCGACCCGGTCAAGGTCAGGGTGACCGGCGTCGACGCCGCGCGGGGGCGCGCCGACCTGGAGCCCGCCAATGGCTAAAAAGTCCAAGAAGCCTCGCCTGCCCGCGTCGGGCGACGTCGTCACCAACCGCCGCGCTCGCCACAAATTCGAATGGGTGGAGAAGATGGAGGCGGGGATCGTGCTCAGTGGCTCCGAGGTGAAGTCGCTGCGCGGGGGCAAAGCGCAGATGACCGACGCCTACGCCGTCGTCGAAGACGGGGAGGTCTGGCTGCGCAAGCTCCACATCCCCCCTTATGAGTTCTCTGCCGTCGATGCCCACGAGTCCGAGCGGCCGCGGAAGCTGCTGCTGCACCGGGGCGAGATCGAGCGCCTGATCGGCAAAACGGCGCAGAAAGGCCTGACCCTGATTCCCACCCGGATTTACTTCAAAGGGCCGCGCGCCAAGGTCGAGCTGGCTCTGGCCCGGGGAAAGGAAGGCCGTGACCGGCGCCGCGAGATCGCCGACCGCGACGTCCGCCGCGAGGTCGAGCGCGAGTTCAAGGGGCGGATGCGGTGATTGGCCCGGGGCGCCTCGAACGTCGGTCCGTGGGAGGGCGTCTGCAGGATTTGCATCAGCCGTCCCACATGCAAGGATGCAGGGGAATGCGCATCCGCCTGCTCCTCTCTTCTTGTTTCGTAGGGCTTGCCTCACTGGCCGCGGTCGCGCCCGCGACGGCCGGGGCGGAGTCCTTTCCGACTAAGGCGAGCAACTACGTCAGCGACCACACCGGCTACTTCGTCGGCGCCTTGGTCGTGGCGCTCCTGCTGCTCCTGCTCGTCGTCAGCATCAGCCAGCGCCGCGGCAGGGCGAAGGTGAAAGGCGCCGCCGCCAAGCCCGGTGCGACCCCGGTTGCGGCTGCCGCTCCCCGTGCCGTACCCCCGGGGGTGACCCTGCCGCCGCCGTCACCCGGCGTCGGCGCCGCGACGACGGAGATGCCGGTCATCCCCGCCGCCGCGCCCCAGGCAACGACGGCGCCAGTGGCCGCCCAGCCGCCGATCCCTCCGTCGCCCGCTCAGCCGGAAAGCGTCAAGGACCGCCGCCGTCGCACCCGCGAAGAACAGCGCGCGAAACGCAACGAGCAGCGCGAAAAGCGCCGCGAGGAGATCAAACGCCGCAGGGAGGAGCGGGCCGGCCTGCGCGCCCAGCGCAAGGGCGGGGCGTCTGCCCCGCCGCCGGTTCCGCCGCCGGCCGGCGACCCGGCGACCCCCATCGCCGCTCCTGCCGCCGCCGCTGCTGCGAGTGCTCCGGCTGCGGCGAGCGCTCTGGCTCAGCCCGCCGTTCCGGCCCCCGCCCCGGCCCCGCCCGCAAAGCAGAAGACCTTCTTCGGGATCAAGTACGGGGGCGGCAAGCAGAAGCGCCAGGAAGCCGAGCTGGCGAAGGAGCGCTTCGCGATGCAGCGCGCCGCCCGCGAACGCGAAGTCGCCGATGCCGGCCGGCTCGGCCAAGAGGTCGCGCCCGACGCGGCAGCGGTCCCACCGGTTTCTCCACTCCAGGCCGTGGCTCCCGTGGAGGCGGTTGCCCCGCCCGCCCCCGGGCAGCCCGCATCGAGTCCCGCGGTGCCGCCGCCGCTGGGCGCTGGGGTGCCGCCGGCTGCGGCCGAGTACGATCCGGTAGCCGCCGAACAGCGGGTGCGTGACAAGGTCGAGGAAGTGCGCCGCGAGGAGCAGCGGATCCGGGCCGAGGCCGACCGCCGGCTCGAAGAGGCCGAGCGGCTCCAGCGCGAGGCCCAAGCCCAGGCGCCCTCGCCCGTTCCCGACCTCCACGGCGCCGAGCAGAGGATCGAGCAGGAACGCGAAGCGCGTGAGCGTTCGATGGAGGAGGCGCAGGAGCGCCTGCGCCAGATCGAGGAGCGCACCAAGGCCGCCGAGCAGCGCGCCGTCGAGGCGAAACGACTGGAAGGGCTGAAAGCGGAGGAGGAGACACGCCAGCAGCGCCTGCGGGAGATGCAGCAGAGCGTCGCCGAGGCCGAAGAGCGCGCCCGCGAGGCCGAGCGCCGGGCGATCGAGGCCGAGCAGGCCGTCGTCCGCTCGGTTCAGGGCTCGGCGCCGCTGCAGTCGCAGCCGGTGACCTCAGAGTTCGCGCCTGTCGCCCCGCCGCCGGCCCCCGACCCCGCGCCGTTCACACCACCGCCGAGCCCTGAGCCCGCGGCATTTACGCCTCCGCCGGCCCCCGAGCCGTCGCTGAGCCCTCCGCCCGAGCCGTCGTTTACCCCCGCGCCAGAGTCCGCGGCGCCATCGCCGCTGCCCGGGCCGCCTCCCCCACCGTCGCCGACTCCGCCGACCTCCCAGCCGTCGACGCCGCCGGCGCCACCGCAGCCCACTCCCCAGCCTCCGGCCCCCGCCCCGGCGCCGCCCCCTCCGCCCCCCGCGCCGCCGGCCCCTGAGCCGACGCCACCGCCTCCGCCCGCTCCCGAGCCGGGCCCGCCGCCCGCGCCGTTCCCACCGCAGCCGCAGCCGCCACAGGAGCCGCCTGCCGCCGCGTCCGGACCGGCCGGCGACGGCGCCGCGATTGATCTCAACAGCGTCACCTTCGAGCAGCTGCGGGCGCAGAACCTCTCGGTGACCCAGGCCACCAGGCTGCTTGCCCATCGCGAGCGCCTCGGCGGCTTCCAGACGGTCGACGACCTCGACCAGGTCGCCGGCTTCCCGCATGACCTTCTTGCGGACCTGAAGAACCGCTCGACCGTCTAGGCGACGGACCGCCGCTCAGGTTTCGTACTTCTCGAGCAGCTTCAGCCAGATCTCGCTGCGGGTGGGGTAAGGCGCGATCGCGTGGCGCAGGCGGGAGAGCGGGACCTCGCCGACGATCGCCACGGTCGCCGCCTGGAGGAAGTCCGCGGTCTCGAAGCCGGTGAAGGTGGCGCCGACGATCGTCCCGGCGGCCTGGTCGACGACGATCCGGCAGGTGCCCCCGGTGTCTTTGCCCTGGAAGCTGGCGCCGGCCGAGCCGTCGGTGGGGGCGTCGACGGCGGTCGCGTCGAGGCCCGCCTCGCGGGCCTGGTCGAGGGTCTTGCCGACCGCCGCCACCTGCGGTTCGGTGAAGGTGACCCGGGGCGATCCGATCCCCTCGGCTACCGCCGCGACCTCGCGGCCGAGCAGGTTCTCCGCCGCAACCCAGGCCTGGTACTTGCCGATGTGGGTGAAGAGCGCCCGGCCGTTGACGTCGCCGATCGCGTAGAGCCACTCGCGGCCGCCGACCCGCAAGCGGTCGTCGGTCCCGAGGAAGCCGTGCTCGTCCGGCTCGATCCCGGCGGACTCGAGGCCGAGGTCGGCGGTGTGTGGGACGCGCCCGACCGCAACCAAAATCTGGGCCGCCTCCACCTGGCTGCCGTCGTCGAGCTCGGCGACGACGCCGGCTCCGCCCGCGCTCACCTTCTCGACCTTCGCCCCGGTGCGGACATCGACGCCGAAGTTGTCGCGCAGGGAGTCGGCCACCTGCTCGCCGGCGAATGCTTCCTCGCGGGAGAGCAGGTGCTCGCCGCCCTCGACCAGGGTGACCCTGGTCCCCAGCGTCGACCAGGCCTGCGAGAGCTCGCTGCCGACCGGGCCGCCGCCGAGCACGATCATGCTCTCGGGCACCTGCTTCGAAGTCGTTCCCTGGCGGTTGTTCCAGGCCTCGACCGAGTCGAGCCCCTCGATCGGGGGCATCGCGGCACCGCTGCCGGTGGCGACGATCACGGCGGTGCGGGCGGTGAGGACGGCGTTGCCGACGACGATCCGGCGCTCGCCGTCGAAGCGGCCGTCGCCGCGGAAGAGGTCGATATCCCGTTCTTCCAGCCAGGGCAGCTGGGCCGAGTCGTCGAGGTCGTGGATGACCTCGTCGCGGCGGTCGAGGATCGCCTGCGCGTCTAATCCACCGTCCGCCGCCACCGGGACCCCGGGCACCCGGCGCGCCTCACCCAGCACATCGGCCGGTCGCAGCAGCGCCTTCGAGGGCATGCAGGCGTAGTAGGAGCATTCGCCGCCGATCAGGTGCCGCTCGACGATCGCCACCTTCAGGCCGCCGTCGGCCAGGCGGCCTGCGCAGACCTCACCGGCGGGCCCCGCGCCGAGCACGATTACGTCGTATGCCTTCTCGCTCACAGGGGTCACCGTTCCCGACACCGTACAATTCCAAGCGCAGTGCACGGGGGCGACAGGCTTCGACGTGGTCGATCCGTGCGGAAGGTTGCAGGTCGAGGTTGCCGGAGGCCTCGTTAAACCCCGGCACCAACCAATACGTGCGGACCATGAGTTCGCCCTCGCCGCTTAGCTAGAACTAAGCGCTGTGAGAGTCGGTCCTTCCTCGCCCGCAGGAAGGGCAGCCGGCTTCAAAATGCGGGCTTACCCAGGCGGATCGCCCCGTCTGCCAGGGGACACTTCAGAGGGCTGTGTCACCCGTAGTGCCTGCCGGCGCGGACCCCGGGTGACGAGAAAAAAGCGCCGGCTATACCTGTAGACGCCTCCGCGCCACGGCCGCGGATCCGAGTTCGAATCTCGGCGCCTCCATCATTCGCCCGCCTGGCCCTCCGGGGCCGGGCGGGTCGCGAGCCAGGCGAGGACCTCGGCGGCGTTGCGGTCGGGCGGGAAGACGGGGTAGAAGGCCTTGACGATCGCTCCCCGCTCCGCGACCAGGGTCAGGCGTCGGTAGAGGGTCATTCCCGCCGCCTCGAAGGTGGGCAGGCCGATCTCCGCCGCGAGCCGCAGATCCCCGTCGCTGAGCAGGGGAAAGGGGATGTGCTCGCGATCGGCGAACTCGCCCTGTTCTGCGCTGCTCTGAGCGCTGATGCCCACCACCCTGGCGCCGAGACGCTCGAACCGGCCGAGGCTGTCCCGATAGGCGCAGCTCTGCGGGGTGCAGCCCCGGGCGCCGGGGATGTCGTCCCAGCCTGCCGGCAAGGGCTCACCTGGCCTGCCGGTGCGCGGGTAGACGTAGGCGACGAGGTGTCTCTCGGCGAGGACGGCGAGGTCTAGGGCTTCACCGCCGGTAGAGGTCAGGACCAGCGATGGGAGCACCAGTCCCGCCAGATGGTCGGCCGCACCGTCGTCTTCAGGCGCCGGCAGATCGACGGGAAGTGAGGTGTAATCGGCATCCAAGCGCCGATCTTGGCATGTCATCGGGTGCGGTCGAGCTATTCAGGCCCCTACGCGCCTGAATCACGACCGCACCCGGCGTAGGCTGCGCGCATGAATCACTACGTCGCCTTTCTGCGCGGGATGAACCTCGGCAACCGCCGGATCAAGAACGACGAATTGCGGGCGGAGTTCGAGGCGCTGGGCTTCGTCGACGTCGCCAGCTTTCGCGCCAGCGGCAACGTGATCTTCGGCCTCGAGGGGAGAGAGAAAGAGGCGGCGCTCGTCAAGAGGATCGAAGCGGGGCTGGGCGAGGCGCTCGGCTACGAAGTGCCGGTGTTCCTGCGCAGTTGCGCCGAGGTCGCCGCGATCGCCGCCCAGGGCCCCTTCGACGCGAAGCTGGTCGAGGCCTCGAAGGGCAAGCTCCAGGTCTCACTGCTGCTGAAGAAGCCGGCCGCGGCGGTGCGCAAGAAGGTCCTGGCGCTGGAGACGGAGGGGGACCGGCTGGCCCTCGAGGGACGCGAGTTGTTCTGGCTGCCGAGCGGCGGCACGCTCGAGTCCGACCTCGACCTCAGGGCGATCGAGAGGGCCCTCGGCAAGGGGACGATGCGGACCAAGGGCACGATCGACCAGATCGCCTTGAAGCTCGAAGACTTAGCGGGCCCATAGGAACGCTGAGTCTTCGGGTTCGACGCGACGTCCGGGGGGAGAGCCGCGTCACCGCTCCTCGCGTCATCTAAGTTGGTCGGTCGCATGGCAATCGCAACCGCAACTTCCCTGGACGTGCACGTCGGCGGCAAGCTGCTGTTCTCCGACGTCTCCTTCAAGCTCGAGCCGCGCGAGCGGATGACCCTCTCAGGCCGCAACGGCGCCGGCAAGTCGACGCTGCTGCGCGTCCTCTCCGGTGAGCTCGCGCCCGACTCGGGCTCGCTGACGGTGCACCGGGGCGCCCGTGTCGCCCTGCACGACCAGCGGCCACCGCGCGACTCCAGCGCCACGCTCAGCGACTACGTCTTCTCCGGCCGCTCCGACATGCTCGAGACCGAGGCCGAGCTGGAGCGCCTGGAGGGGGAGATGTCGAAGGGCAGCGTCGACGAGGAGACGCTGGCCGCCTACTCGACCGCACAGCAGCGGCTGGAAGCAAACGGCGGCTACCGCTGGCGCGACCAGGTCCTCGCCGTGCTGCACGGCCTCGGCTTCGACCCCGAACAGTCCCAGCGCTCGCTCTCGACCTTCTCCGGCGGCGAGCTAACCCGCGCCTCGCTGGCCCGGGCGCTGGCGACCAAGCCCGACCTGCTGCTGCTCGACGAGCCCACCAACCATCTCGACATCCCCTCGCTGGAGTGGCTGGAGGGCTACCTCGTCGAGCTCGACGCCGCCGTCGTCCTGGTCGCCCACGACCGCTGGTTCCTGGAGGCGGTCGGCACCTCGGTGCTGGAGCTGGAGGCCCAGCGCGCCCGTTTCTTCGCCGGTCCCTGGCACGCCTGGCGCCAGGAGCAGGCGGCGCGCCAGATCGCCCTCGGCAAGGCGATCGACCGCCAGCAGGCCGAGATCGAGCGGATGGAGAAGTTCGTCGAGCGCTTTCGCTACAAGGCGACCAAGGCCAAACAGGCGCAGTCGCGACTAAAACAAATCGACAAGGTGAAGCGCGACGGGCCGCAGGCCGAACGTCGCGACACCCGCAGCCTGCGCTTCTCCTTCAAACCGCCGGAGCGCCCGGGGCGGGTGGTGCTGAAGATGGTCGACGCCTCGATCGAGGTCCCGGGGCGGACCCTGCTCTCCGGCGCCAGTCTCGAGGTCGAGCGCGGCGAGCACGTCGTCCTGGTCGGCGCCAACGGGACCGGCAAGACGACGCTGATCGCGACCCTGGCCGGCCAGCGCCCGCCCGCCTCCGGCATCGTCCGCACTGGCCATAACGTCAAGCTCGGCTACCTCTCCCAGCACGCTGACACCGCCGCCGGGTCGGGCAGCGTCCTCGACGCGACGATCCGCGAGACCGGTCTGACCGGCCAGAAGGCGCGCTCGCTGCTCGGCGGCTTCCTCTTCTCCGGTGCCGATGCCGAGAAGCAACTCAGCGACATCTCCGGCGGCGAGCAGCGACGGCTCTCGCTGGCGATCCTGGTCGCCTCCGGCGCCAACGTGCTGATCCTCGACGAGCCCACCAACCACCTCGACATCGAGAGCCGCGAGGCATTGGAGGACGCGCTGCTCGCCTTCGAGGGCGCCGTCGTCCTCGTCTCCCATGATCGTGCCCTGCTGGAGGCGGTCGGTAGCCGTACCCTCGTCTGCGAGGACGGCGGGCTGCAGAGCCACCCGAGCGGCTGGGCCGAGTACCAGCGCCGCCACGACGAGCAGGCGTTGACGACAGCTGACGCCGCCAAGCCGGCCGCTCCGCCCCGGGGGCGCAAGCGCGGTGGCGCCAACCCGGCCCAGAAGGCGGCGCGCAAAGCGGCCCGGCTGGAGGAGAAGATCGCCAAGGCCGAAGCCGAGCTGCGCGAGGTCGAGGAAGAGCTGGCCGACCCGTCCGCCTGGTCGAGTCCGGGCCGCTCGGAGCAGGCGAGCGAGCGGCACACGGCGGCGAAACGCGCCGTTGAAGAGCTGTTCGCGCAGTGGGAGCGGGTGCAGGCGACAGCCGACGCCGAGCCCGCGGCCGGCTAGCTCAGAAGACGATCGTGCGCTCGCCGTCGAGCAGGACGCGGTCGTCGAGGTGGGCCATCACGGCGCGGGCCAGGACCAGGCGCTCGGCGTCGCGGCCGATCCGGACCAGGTCGTCGACCTCGTCGCTGTGGCTGACCCGGGTCACATCCTGGTCGATGATCGGGCCGGCGTCGAGGTCGGCGGTGACGTAGTGGGCGGTGGCGCCGATCAGCTTGACCCCGCGCTCGTGGGCGCGGCGGTAGGGGTCGGCGCCGACGAAGGCGGGCAGGAAGCTGTGGTGGATGTTGATCGCCGGCGCGCCGAGCTGCTCCAGGAAGCCCGCGGAGAGGACCTGCATGTAGCGGGCGAGGACGAGCAGGTCGGTGCCGTCGAGCAGCTCCAGCGCCCGCCACTCCGCCTCCTCGCGGGAGCCGGGCTCGACCGGGATGTGATGGAAGGGGAGGCCGACCGCGGCGACCTGCTCGGCGTGGTCGGCATGGTTGGAGAGGACCGCGACCAGCTGGCCGCCGAGCTCGCCGCTGCGCCAGCGCCAGAGCAGATCGGAGAGGCAGTGATCTTCGCGCGAGACCATGATCGCCACCCGCTTGACCTCGCTCGACTCGGCGAAACGGTGCTCCATCTCGAAGCGCACGGCGACCTCCTCCTGGAAGCGCCGCTGCAGCCCTTCGCGCTCCCCGGCCGGAACCGGGTCGAAGACCATCCGCATGAAGAAACGCCCCTCGCCGGTCGAGTGCTGATCGGCGTCGACGATGTTGAGACCGGCGTCGGCGAGGAAGCCGCTGACCGTTGCAATCAGCCCCGGCCGGTCCGGACAGGCAAGCAGCAGACGGGATGTCGATTGCCCGGCGATCTCCCGATGATTGCGCAAGGTCCTCTTCACCGGGTTATGTCCGGCTGGCCCGATTCGTGCCTGGACTTGTGCCAATCCGCGCTAGCAAGCTTCCTTGTGTGATGGGCGTCACAAGGGACGGCCGCAAATACCGCCACGGTCTCGCGCTTGCTCACAAAACGCACACAAATCATCCCTGCCCTCGTTGCCGCCCTCGTCTTCCCGGCCGCCGCTCTCGCCGCGACCAACTCCGGCGACACCACCAAGGTCGGAATCGACGCCGCGCAGGTGGCTCAGATCCCGGTACTCCAACGCCCGGTCAACCACTTCAAGCATCTGGTCCACGCAGCCGGCGCGCGCATCGAAGCCGAACACCTGGCGACCCTCCGCCGGCAGCGCCGCGAACGCTTCGCGGCCCTCCCCGGCGGCGTCACCGAGGCAACCCTCGAATCAATCGCCTCCTGCGAGTCCGGCGGCGACCCCGCCGCCGTCTCATCCGACGGCACCTACCGCGGCAAATTCCAGTTCGACTATGGAACCTGGGAATCGGTGGGCGGCACCGGGGATCCAGCAGCGGCTTCCGAGGCGGAGCAGGATTACCGAGCCGCTTTGCTCTACAGCCGCTCCGGCTCGAGCCCCTGGCCCGTCTGCGGCTAGACGCTCGCGAAGGGGCACCCGACCCCTTCCCTACGATCGAGCCTCAATGACGGACCCAGTCCCAACGCCCGACCCTCAGGGCCCCACCCGAAAACCCCCCAAAGAGGCCGTCGCGGAGGCCAACGTCCGCGCCCCCACTCGCGGCAACCGCAAGCTCGAGGGATTCCTCGACTCCGTCAACGCCGACGAGCAGGTGCGCGCCTGGTGGTACATAGCCCAGGTCCAGTCCGAGCGGCTGGGGATGTCGGACCACTCCTGGGTCCACATGCAGATCGTCCTCAACATCGCCCTGCGATTGCTGCGCCTGCTGGTCAAGGCCGGGGTCGAGCCGGCGATGGTCACGGACCACGGGATGCGGGACCGCGACTCCGAGGTCGTCGTCGCCGGCGGCGCCCTGCTGCACGACATTGGCATGTCGATCCACCGTGCCGACCATGAGGAGTATTCGCTGTTTCTCGCCAGCGGCGCCCTCGATCGCCTGCTCGCCGGCTCCTACCGCGAGCCCGAGCGCACGATCGTCGCCTCGGAGATCCTCCACGCGATCATCGGCCACCGCCGTCGCGGTGAGCCCTACACGTTGGAGGCCGGCGTCGTCCGCGTCGCCGATGCGCTCGACATGGCCCAGGGCCGCACCCGGATCCCGATCGAGGCCGGCCACGAGGGGATCCACTCGATCTCCGCCGCGGCGATCGACGAGGTGCGGATCGAGGTGGGGGAGGAGCGGCCGGTGCGGATCGAGATCGAGCTCAACAACTCCGCCGGCATCTTCCAGGTCGACGACCTGCTGGCGACGAAGATCCGCGGCACGCCGCTGGAGGGCCGGGTCGAGGTCGTCGCCAAGATCGAGGGCGAGACCGAGAAGCGCCTGCTGACCGGCTTTCGCTTGTCCTAGCGGCTAGCTGAAGCGCTGCAGGTCGGTGCGGCGGCGTTCCTTGCGCTTCTCCAGTTTGCCCTGGATCAGCGACATCACGACCACGAGGACGATGAAGAAGGCGATCACGCCGAAGCAGAAGAAGGTGACCGTCTTGTCGGTGGTCGGCCCGGCCAGGCCGACGCCGTTCTCGGCCAGGGCGGCCGGGGCCGCGACCAGCATCAGGGCCAGGAACGAGAGCAGCGATATCGCGGTCCGCTTCACGCGCGGCAATCTACCGCACCCACCCCCCGGGGAAGCCCGCTTTGCCGCAAAATGGAGGCGGGCGGCCTGTGAAAATCCTGTGAACGCAGGCAATTCCGCACTTCGCAGTGCATACAATCGTCATGGCGCACCGGCCGCAGCACGACACCCGGCCGGCGCCACCCGACTCTTGAACTCCCAGCAGACCATCCGGCTCGCGGTCATCGACAGCGACAGCGGTTTCGTCACGGTGCTCTCCAAGCGCACCGAGGCGGCCGGCTGGCCGCTGCGGCTCTCGGCCAGCGCGATCCCGCCGCAGGACCTGGTGGCGATGAAGCTGAACGCGCTGCTGGTCGATCCCTCCGTGCTCGGCGACGAAGGCCAGGCCTACCTGGAGCGGGTCTGCGGGATGCTGCCCGACCTGGGCGTCGTCGTCTGCACGGGCCGCTCGACCGTGGCCCAGCGCGTCCGCGGCCTGCGGCTCGGGGTCGACGACTGGATCACCAAGCCCTGCCACCCCGAGGAGGCGATGGCGAGGATCGAGGCGGTCTCGCGCCGCCGCCGCCACGCCCAGCCAAGTGTCGAAGCTGGCCCCGTGATCGCCGGTGAGCTGGAGATCCGCCCCGACCAGTTCCAGGCCTTTGTCGCCGGCTCCAGCCTCGACCTGACCCGGCGCGAGTTCGAGCTGCTGCACCTGCTCGCCGAGGCCAAGGGCCAGGTACTGGAGCGGGAGACGATCTACCAGCGGGTCTGGGGATACGCGATGGCCCACGGCGACCGCTCGGTCGACGTCTTCATCCGCAAGCTGCGCCAGAAGCTCGAGAAGCGCTCGCCCGAGTGGGGCTACATCCACACGCATTTCGGGGTCGGCTATCGCTTCGACCCGGAGTCGGGAGCGGATCCGGCCGAGGAGCTGGCCCGCTTCGCGCCGCCGGCCACCGAGCCCGAGCCGGTTTCACAGGTCGTTCACAACAGCTTCACGACGGGATAACCGCAGCCCGTCCGCCGATCGCCAAGCTCGGCGACCATGGCGATCGGAAGCGAGCCCTCCCCGCCGTTGCTCGATGGGCGCCTGGAGATCAGGCCCGAGCAGCACGCGGCCCTGGTCGACGGCCGCCCGCTCAGCCTGACCATGCGGGAGCTGCAGCTGCTCGTCACCCTCGCCGCCCACCCGCAGCGGATCATGACTCGCGAAGAGCTCTTCGCCGAGGTCTGGGGCAGCCGCCCGCGCCGCGACGACCGCTCGGTCGACGTCTACGTCAGCCGCCTCCGCGCCAAGCTCGGCGAGGCGCTGCCGGAGGCGCGGCTGATCCACACCCACAACGGCATCGGCTACCGCTTCTCGCCGGACGGCTGAGCCATTTACATCTTTTTTACATCTCCGACACAGCCAGGTAACAAGCTGCCCTGGGGCCGCTGCGACTGTGGCCGCAGATGACCCGTCACCAACTCAAGGAGATTTGCGTGTCTAAGAGACTTCTCGGCGCCCTGATTGCGGCGTTGGCTCTCACTTTCGCGATAGCTGCCTGTGGCAGCTCGTCCAGCACCAGCTCGTCGAGCTCTTCCAGCTCGGGTGGCTCGACCTCACCCCTCGTCGGCGCCGGCAGCACCCTGGTCGCGCCGCTGATGTCGAAATGGCAGTCGGACTTCTCGTCCAAAGCGGAAATCACCGTCACCTACGGAGCGATCGGCAGCGGTGGCGGCATCGAGCAGATCACCTCCCGCACCGTCGACTTCGGCGCCTCCGACGCGCCGCTGACCGAAGAACAGTTCGAAGAAGCTGACGCGCAGGGCGAAGTCGAGCAGATCCCGTGGGCGCTGAGTGGCACCGTCCCCGCCTACAACGTCAAGGGCGCGCCGAAGAACCTCAAACTGAGCGGCGAAGTCCTGTCCGGCATCTACCTCGGCAAGATCACCGCCTGGAACGACCCGGCGATCGCCAAGCTCAACCCGGGCGCCAGCCTGCCGAGCACCAAGATCACCCCGGTCTACCGCAGCGACGGCAGCGGCGACACCTACGCGTTCACGAACTACCTCTCGACGATCGACCCCGAATTCAAGTCGACGGTGGGGACCTCGACCCAGGTCAAGTTCCCGACCGGCGTCGGCGCTGAAAAGAACGATGGCGTTGCCGCGGCGATCGGCCAGACCGACGGCGCGATCGGCTATGTCGGCCTCGCCTACGCGATCTCCAGCGAACTGAGCATGCCGCTGGTCGAAAACTCGGCCGGGGAATTCCCGGAACCGGGCGTGAAGAGCGTCGAAGCGGCCGCGGACGCGGTCAGCAAGATCGGCCCGAACAACGAAATCTCGCTGGCCGATCTGCCGGCCTCGGCCAAGGGCGCCTACCCGATCTCGACCTACACCTACGTGATCGTGCCGCTGGAAACCGAAAAGGCGGCGGAGATGAAGAAGTTCATCGAATACGCGATCGGCGAAGGCCAGTCCTACGGGCCGGACCTCGACTTCGCGCCGCTGCCCAAGCAGGTCATCGCCGCCGGCAAGACGGCGATCGCGAAGATCGGCAGCTAGTTGGAGGCCGGTGCCCTCAGCAACCCGGTGCTGCGGGCCCGGCGCAACCTCACCGACCGCATCGGCGACCCGCTGCTGCGAGGCCTCTCCGGCCTCGCGGCGGCGCTCGCCGTCGCGGCGATCGTCGGCATCGTCTACGAGGTCACCCACCTCGCCTGGCCGGCGGTCCAGCAGTTCGGCCTCGGCTTCGTCACCACCAATGACTGGAACCCGGTCACCAAACGCTTCGGCGCCGCCCCCTTCCTCTACGGGACCGTCGTCACCTCGTTCATCGCCCTCGTCTTCGCAGCGCCGATCTCGATCGCGATCTCGATCTACCTGACCGAGTTGGCGCCGCGGCGGATCCGGCGGCCGGTGGCGACCCTGGTCGACATGCTGGCGGCGATCCCGACCGTGATCCTCGGCCTCTGGGGCATCCTCGTGCTCGGCCCGATCATGCACGACACGATCGAGCCGGCGCTGCAGAGCGTGCTCGGCTTCCTGCCGATCTTCAGCGGCGATCCGTCCGCCTTCGGCTACCTGACCGCGGCGGTGATCCTGACGATCATGATCACGCCGATCATCACCAGCGTCACCCGCGAGGTCTTCGAGACGGTGCCGGGCGACCTCAAGGAGGCCTCTTACGCGCTCGGCGCGACCCGCTGGGAGATGGTTCGCCAGGTCGTCCTGCCCTACTCGCGCTCCGGCATCGTCGGCGCCACGATCCTCGGCCTCGGCCGCGCGATCGGTGAGGCGATCGCGGTCGCCCAGGTGATCGGCGGCGCAACCCTGATCAACGCCTCGCTCTTCCACACCGGCGGCACCCTTGCGGCGCAGATCGCGGCCCAGTTCCAGGGCACGACGAGCCAGCTGCAGAAAGCGTCGCTCGCCTACCTCGGGCTGATCCTGCTCGTCTTCGCCGTGATCGTAAATGTCGTCGCCCGGATCATCGTCCAGCGCGGCAATATCAAGGACGTCGACGTGACTCCGACCGAGGCGGTGGCGCTGTGAGCGCCAACCAGCACGCCCTGCTGCTCGACCGCGGCAATCTGAGGCGGCGCAAGCGCTTCAACCGGGTGGTCGAGGGCACCTCGACCGTCGCCACGGTTCTGGCGGTGGCGGTTCTGGCGATCGTCGTCGGCTCGGTCTTCCTCAAGGGAGTGGGGGCGCTCAGCTGGCATTTCCTCACCACTCCCACCGGCCTCTTTGGAGATACCAGCGGCGGCATCTCCAACGCGATCGTCGGCAGCGCGATCATCGTCGCCATCGCCGCCGCGATCGCGATCCCGGTCGGGATCCTGGTCGCGATCTACACCACCGAGTTCGCACCGCCGCGGATCGCTCACCCGGTCCGCTTCGTGCTCGACATCCTCAACGGGGTGCCGACGATCATCACCGGGATCTTCGTCTACGGCCTGATCGTCGTGCCGCAGGGCAAGCAGAGTGGCTTTGCGGCCTCGGTGGCGCTGGCGATCGTGATGCTGCCGATCGTCGCCCGCACGGCGCAGGAGGTGCTGAGCCTGGTCCCGGGGACGCTGAAGGAGGCGGCGCACGCGCTCGGCATCGCCCCCTGGCGCTCGACCGTGCGGATCACGATCCCTACCGCGGCCGGTGGCCTGCTGACCGGCTCCCTGCTCGCCGTTGCCCGGGTCGCGGGGGAGACGGCGCCGATCATCCTGCTCTCCTCGATCGTCGGCCAGGGGGTCCTGACCGACCCGAGTGAAGGTCTGGCCTCGATTCCCTATTTCATCTTCCAGTCCTCCGAGGCTCCGAGCGCCGAGGCGCACACCCAGGCCTGGGCCGCCGCCCTGGTCCTGATCGCCTTCGTGCTCGTCCTCAACATCGTCGCCCGCGCCTTCTACGCCCGCTCCCGCAGGCGCATGGGGGCATGAAGCCCCAACCCGTTCCGCCACCCGAGGAGTCCTACGATGGACGCAAGAGATTCGATTGAGAGCCCCGCAATGACCGAGACCAATCCCGACCCCCAGGCGAGCCCCCAGACCGGAGCGGCCGCCGGGCCGACGATATCGGTGGCCCCGCAGGCGAGCGCCGGCGCCGTCAAAGAGCGCCGCGAGATCGGCACCGTCGAGCTGCAGGGCCTGCACGCCTACTACGGCTCCAACCACGCCGTGCGCGGCGTCGACCTCGGCTTCGCCGCCGACCAGGTGACCGCGATCATCGGCCCCTCCGGCTGCGGCAAGTCGACGATGGTCCGCTGCATCAACCGCATGCACGAGGAGATCGACGGCGCCCGGGCCGAGGGGCAGGTCCTGCTTGACGGGCTCGACCTCTACGACTCGCGGATCGACATCGTCGCCGTTCGCCGCGCGGTCGGGATGGTCTTCCAGAAACCGAACCCGTTCCCGACCATGTCGGTCTTCGACAACGTCGTCTCGGGCCTGCGCCTGACCGGCACCTCGCGCGGCGAGATGGACGATCGTGGCCGCGAAGCGCTGGTCGGCGCCGGCCTCTGGGACGAGGTCAAGGACCGCCTCAAGGGCCCCGGCGTGGGGCTCTCGGGCGGCCAGCAGCAGCGGCTCTGCATCGCCCGGGCGCTGGCGGTCGAACCGGAGGTGCTGCTGATGGACGAGCCCTGCTCGGCCCTGGACCCGGTGGCGACGCTGAAGATCGAGGAGCTGATCGGCGAGCTCAAGCAGCGGGTGACGATCGTCATCGTCACCCACAACATGCAGCAGGCGGCGCGGGTCGCCGACACCACCGTCTTCATGCTCGACGGCGAGCTGGTCGAGGTCGGGCCCACCGACAAGCTCTTCACGACGCCCGACGACGAGCGCACCGAGCAGTACGTGACCGGGAAGTTCGGCTGATGGCGACGGCGACGCGGACCCAGTACCAGGAGGAGCTGCAGCGGCTCGAGGCGAGCGCCCTCGACGGCCTCAACCTGGTCAACTCGGCGCTCGAACGGACCCTCGAGGCGATCCAGCACCAGGACGTCGAGCTGGCCCAGCTGGTCGTCGCCGACGACGACCGCATCGACGGCCGCTACCTCGAGGTGCACCAGAGCCTGATCACCCTGCTGGCCACCCAGTCGCCGGTTGCCACCGACCTGCGGCTGATCTCGGCCCTCCTGCACGTCCTCAAGTGCGTCGAGCGGATGGGCGACCAGTGCGTGAACATCTGCAAGGTGATCCCGCTGACCGGCAACGAGCCGCCGGCGGACGAGCGGATGGTGCAGTTGATCCTCGGCATGGGCAAGCAGACGCGAGCGCTGATCGGCCAGGCGAAGCGGGCCTTCTGCGAACGTGACGTCGAGCTGGCCCGCGACCTGGTCCGCCAGGACGACGTCGTCGACGACCTCAACCGCGACGGCTTCCGGCTGGCTCTGGAGATCGGCGATGACGCCGACAAGCGCGAGTGGGCGATGACGATGCTGCTGGCGGCGCGGGCGATTGAGCGGATCGCCGACAACGCGGTGGACATCGGCGAGCAGGTCGCCTTCGTGGTCACGGGCCTATTCAGAGAGTTCGAGGACGCGTCGCACCCCAGCGCCTAGGCGCGAGGTGGCCACGGGGCCGAGCGTCAGATCCGACGGGTCTGGGAACATGAAAAAGACGCCCGGATGCTCTGCGCTGCCATAGATATCGGTTCGAATACGACGCGCGTGCTCGTGGCGGAGCCGATCGATGGCCAGTTGAAGAAAGTCATGGAGCAGCGGGCCTATACGCGGATCAACAAGGCGCTTGGCAAGAAGGGCGAGATCCTGCCGGAGAAGGTCGACGAGGTCTGCGAGGTGGTTGCGACGCAGGTGCGCCTGGCTCAGGAGCTCGGCGCGGAAGAGATTCGGGCGGTTGCCACCGCCGCGGTTCGTGAGGCTTCCAACGGCGAGCAGGTCGCCGTGGCGATTGGCGAGGCAGCCGGGGTCCGCGTCGACGTGCTCAGCGATGAGGAGGAGGGGCGGCTTTCCTTCATCGGTGCGACCAAGGGGCTGGGCCACCCGGTCGAGGGCAGGATCGGCGTCGTCGACGTCGGCGGAGGCTCGACCGAGATCATCATCGGCACCGCCGCCGGCGGGGTCGAGAAGGTGCGCTCCTGGCGGGTTGGCTCCGGTGTCCTCGCCGACGAGCTGATCGCCTCCGACCCGCCCTCGGCGGCGGAGATCCGCAAGGTCCGCGATCGCATCGACGACATCTTCGCCGGGGTCGAGGTGGAGCACCCGGCCCAGGCCGTCGCCGTCGGTGGCAGCGCCACCTCGCTGCGCCGCCTGGTCGGCACCGTGCTCGAGTACGAGACCCTGGAGCGGGGCATCCGCGTCCTCTGCGGCGACCCTTCCGCCGACGTCGCCCGCCGCTTCGAGCTCGACCCCGTCCGCGTCCGCATCCTCACCACCGGCGTCCTCCTCTTAGAGAAGGTCTCAGAGCTACTGGGCCAGCCCCTGCAAATCGGCAAGGGCGGCCTCCGAGAGGGAGTCATCCTCGACCTCCTCAACGGCAACGCCAACGGCTCTTCGCCGGCCCGGCTGGCTGCTTAGGCGATTCACGGACTGACACCGTCCCCGGAGGCGTCGTCACCGGAAGTTCACAGCGCGTTAGCCGTCGGTTCACAAGTTCTCCCTGCTAATCGCCGAATCTGTGGGTGACAAGGGACAACGAGAGGGAGACACCGATGACTTCCCGAGTAGACATGCATTGCCATTCCACCGCCTCCCAGCTCTCCAAGCTGGGTGTGCAGAGGTCACTGGGGCTGCCCGAGTGTGCGACGCCCCCAGAGGAGGTCTATGGCCTCGCCAAGCGGCGGGGGATGGACTTCGTGACGATCACCGATCACGACACGATCGACGGCTGCCTGGAGATGGCGGACCGTCCCGACTGCTTCGTCTCCGAGGAGCTGACCGCCCGCTTCGCCGGCGAGCCCCAGGCGGTTCACGTCCTCTGTTACGGGATCACCCCCGGAGACCACGAGTGGCTGCAGGCACATTCCGGCGATGTCGAGGCCTGCGCCGCATACCTTCACGAGGGTCGCATCGCCTGCGCCCTCGCGCACCCCTTCTACAACGTCGCGGCGCCGCTGACCCGGCGCCACCGGCGCCGCCTGGCGGAGCTCTTCCCGGTCTGGGAGGTCCGCAACGGGTCGCGCGCCGCGGAGCTGAACATGCCCGCCGCCGTCTACACCGAGACCCACGGCGGCACCGGGATCGGCGGTTCCGACGACCACGCCGGCGTCGACATCGGCCGCACCTTCACCGAGGTGCCCGCCGGTGCTCGGTCGCCGGAAGAGTTTCTCGCCCACCTGCTGCGCGGCGACGCCGAAGCCGGCGGCGAGCAGGGCAGCGCCGCCAAGTGGACCCACGCGGCGATGGCACTGGCGACCCGCGCGCTCGTCCTCGAGGGTGAAGGCAAGGCGAGCGGGGGCGAGGCGCCGAGCCCGGCTGCGGTGCTGACGATGGCCGAACGGGTGATCCGCGAGGGCGGCGCCCGCGAGGGCAAGGTCGCCGCCGACATCGGCCCCGACGATGCCCGCTGCCTGCTCGAGGCCTGGCTGACCGGCATCGGCCTGGAGATGCGTGGCCGCGAGCTGATCGCCTACCTGCAGTCCGACGGCTTCTCCCACGCCGACCTCTACCGCCACGCCCGTCGCATCCACGACCGCCGCCTGCGCGCCGCGGTCGAGGGTGGGAAAGAGGCTGTCGCCCGTGGCGACTACCCGACCGCCGTCAGCGGCTTCTTCGAGGCGCTGGTGCCGGCGGTCCCCTACGCACCCTCGACGGTCTTCCTCGGCAACGAGAAGGCGAAGCTGCGCAGCCGCGAGGGCGAGCGCCGGCGGGTCGCGGTGATCGCCGACGGGATCGGCTCGATGCACGGGGTGACCCACACGATCGAGCAGATCCGCGAGCGCGGCGTGCCCGGCTTCGAGGTCGACGTAATCGGCACCGACGCCGGGGTCGACCGGCGCCTGCCCGCCGCCGCCGAGTTGGAGCTGCCGTTCTACGCGGGGATGAGGCTCGGCGTCCCCGGCCTCCCCGACCTGGTCGAGACGCTCGCCGAAGGCGGCTATGACCTCGTGCACGTCACCGCGCCCGGGCCGGCGGGGATCGCCGCGACGCTGCTCAGCCGCGTCACCGGCCTGCCGCTGCTGGCCAGCTACCACACCGAGCTGGCCGCCTACGCCGGCCTGCGCAGCGGCGACGACGGACTCGAGGCGGTAGTGAGGGCCGCGCTCGGCGCCTTCTACCGCGCCCCCCGCCTGGTCCTCTCGCCGAGCCCCTCCGCCGACGCCTCGCTGGTCGGGCTCGGCGCCGACGCCGCCCGGATCGCCCGTTGGGAGCGCGGTGTCGACACCGCCCGCTTCGACCCGGCCAAGGCCGACCGGGACGCCTATCCCGGCGAGATCAAGGTCCTCTACGCGGGACGGATGACCCGTGAGAAGGGGGTCGATCTGCTGGCTGAGAGCTTCCTGGCGGCCCACCGCGCGGACCCGCGCCTGCATCTGCTGCTGGCCGGGGGCGGCCCCGAGGAGGGGGAGCTGCGGGCGCGGCTGGGCGAGCACGCCACCTTCCTCGGCTGGCTCGGCGGTGAGGAGCTGGCCACCGCCTATGCCAGTGCCGATGCCTTCCTCTTCGCCAGCAGCACCGACACCTACGGCCAGGTCGTCCTCGAGGCCGGGGCCAGCGGCCTGCCGGTCGTCGCCGTCGCCGAAGGCGGCCCGGCGGCGCTGGTCGAGAACCGCCACACCGGCCTGCTCTGCCGCCCCCAAGCCGACCACTTGGCCGGGGCGCTGCTGCAGCTCGCCTCCTCGCCGGCGCTGCGCCGGCAGCTCGGCGCCGCCGCCGCCCAGGCCGCCCGCGGCCGCTCCTGGGAGCGGGCGCTGGGCCAGCTCGGGGCCGGCTACCGGCGGGCGCTGGAGGCGCGGCCGGCGGCGCTGCGGCAGCCGCTCGCCCGCGCCGCCTGAACGGCCGGGGAGGACGGGGTGCCGCAGTACGATGGATCGATCGACGATCCCGCCAATTTCTTCAACCGCGAGCTCTCCTGGCTCGACTTCAACCAGCGGGTTCTCGAACTCGCCGAGGAGCCCGAGGTGCCGCTGCTGGAGCGGCTCCGCTTCTGCGGCATCTACGCCTCCAACCTCGACGAGTTCTTCATGGTCCGCGTCGCCGGCCTCTTCGACCAGCTCGACGCCGGGATCGACGCCCGCGGCCCCGACGGCCTGCCGCCGAAAGAGCAGATCGACGCGATCCAGGCCCGCGTCCTGGAGCTCGACCGCCGCCTCAACTCCTGCTTCGGCGGCGTCCTGCGCCCGGCGCTGGAAGCGGAGGGGATCCGCATCGTCACCCTCGATACCGCCGATGAGGACGAGCGGCGCGAGATCGACGCCCGCTTCCACGAGCAGGTCTTCCCGGCGCTGACGCCGCTGGTGATCGGCCTCGGCCGGCCCTTCCCGTACATCTCCAACCTCTCGCTCAGCCTCGGCGTGCTGCTGCGCGATCCCGAGAGCGGGGTCGAGATCATCGCCCGGGTCAAGGTCCCGAAGGAGCTGCTCGGCCGCTTCCTGCCGCTCGGCGAGGACGGCAAGTCCTTCGTGCCCCTGGAGGAGGCGATCGCCGCCAACCTCGACGTCCTCTTCCCCGGCACCGAGGTGATCGATCACGGCTACTTCCGGGTCACCCGCGACGCCGACTTCACGGTCTCCGACGAGGCCGACGACCTCCTGCAGGCGGTCCAGGACGAGATCCGCCGCCGCCGCTTCGGCGAGGTGGTGCGGCTGGAGATCGCCACCGGGATGAACTCGAAGCTGCGCGAGCAGCTGATCGGCGCCCTGCGGCTCGAAGACCGCGAGGTCTACGACGTCGACGGCTTGGTCGACCTCGGCGACCTCAACGACATCGCCGACGTGCCGGGTCACGCCGAGCTGCGCTACCCGCCCTGGTCCCCGGTGACGCAGCCGCGACTGCAGGGCGAGGACGACGAGCCGGCCGACATGTTCGCGGCGATCCGCCGGTGCGACCTGCTCGTCCACCACCCCTACGACTCCTTCGCGACCTCGGTCGAGCGCTTCGTCGAGCAGGCGGTCTCCGACCCCGACGTGCTGGCGATCAAGCACACCGTCTACCGCACCAGCGACGACTCGCCCCTGGTCCCGTCGCTGATCCGCGCCTCCGAACGCGGCAAGCAGGCGGTCTGCATGGTCGAGCTCAAAGCCCGCTTCGACGAGGAAGCGAACATCCACTGGGCGAAGTCCCTGGAGGAGGCCGGCGTCCACGTCGTCTACGGCATCCCCGGCCTGAAGACGCACGTGAAGGCGATCCTCGTCGTCCGCCGCGAGGGCGAGCGGGTGCGTGAGTACGTCCACATCGGCACCGGCAACTACCACCCGAAGACGGCCCGTCTCTACACCGACTTCGGCTTCTTCACCGCTGATCCCGACGTCGGCGCCGACGTCGCCGAGATGTTCAACTTCCTCACCGGGTACGGCCGCCCGGCGGCCTATCGCAAGGTGCTGGTCTCGCCGACGACGATGCGGACCCGGATGATCGAGGAGATCGAGCGCACCGTCGCCGCCCACGAGGCCGGCGAAGAGGCGCGGATCGCCCTGAAGATGAACTCGCTGGTCGACGCCGGCTGCATCCGGGCGCTGTACGCCGCGTCGCAGGCGGGGGTGCGGGTCGATCTCAACGTGCGCGGCATCTGCTGCCTGCGGCCGGGGGTGGTGGGTGTCTCGGAGAACATCCGCGTTGTCTCGATCGTCGGCCGCTTCCTCGAGCACTCCCGCGTCTACACCTTCCGCCGCGGCGCCGAGACGCGGGTGCTGATGGGCTCCGCAGACCTGATGCCGCGCAACCTCGACAGCCGGGTCGAGCTGGTCGCTCCGGTCGAGGACGCGGAGCTGAAAGCGGAGATGCTCGACGTCCTCGAGCGCTGCTTCGCCGACAACTCCAACGCCTGGGAGCTCGATGCCGACGGTCGCTGGACCCGGAATGTCGCCCCCGTGAGCGAGCGCCGCAGCGTCCAGGCGGAGCTGCGCGAGCGCTACGCCGCCCGCGCCGCCGAACAGCTCGCCGCGGCATCCGGCTGACGCCAAGCCCGGCCGCCCCGCGCGCCACTAGGATGGCCTCCCTTGGCGCGCTTCTCGCTCCTCCCTCGCGACCGTACCTTCTTCGACCTCTTCATCGAGGCCGGGCAGAACACCGTGCACGCGGCGACGCTGCTGGACCGGATGATGAACTCCTGGCCCGAGGAGGCGGGGATCTCGCGCGAGATCCTCAAGGCCGAGCAGGAGGGCGACCGGATCACCCACGACATCATCAAACGGCTGAACACGACCTTCGTGACGCCGATCGACCGCGAGGACATCTATGGCCTGGCGACGCAGATGGACGACATCGTCGACTTCACCGAGGAGGCCGCCGACTTCCTCGGCCTCTACAAGATCGAGGCGCCGATGGAGCAGGCCACGGCGCTGACCAAGGTCCTGGTCGCCGCCTGTGAGCAGCTTGCCGCCGGGCTCGAGCACCTGCGTGACTTCAAGGACCTGGACAAGTACTGGATCGAGATCCACCGGCTCGAGAACGAGGGCGACCGGATCTCTCGCGACGCCGTCGCCTCGCTCTTCTCCAACGGGATCGACCCGATGGTCGTGATCCGCTGGAAGGACATGTTCGCGGTGCTCGAGAACGCGATCGACGCGACCGAGACCGCTGCGCAGATCCTCGAGGGAATCGTCATCAAGAACTCGTGAGCTCCGACGTAATCCTCTGGATCGTCGTTGGCACGGCGCTCGCCTTCGACTTCACCAACGGGTTCCACGACACCGCCAACGTCGTCGCCACCTCGATCTCGACCGGGGCGGCCAACCCGCAGGTGGCGATCGGGATCGCCTCGCTGCTCAACTTCGCCGGTGCCTTCATCTCAATCTCGGTCGCGGCGACGGTCGCCAACGATGTCGTCAGCGCTGACGTGATCACGCCGACGATCGTCTTCGCCGGCCTGATCGGGGCGATCGCCTGGAACCTGATCACCTGGTCCTTCGGCCTGCCCTCGAGCTCCTCGCACGCGCTGATCGGCGGCGTCGTCGGCTCCGCGATCGCGGCGGCCGGGTTCGACGCGGTGATCGCCGAAGGCCTGGTCGGCAAGGTCCTGATCCCGGCCGTGATCGCGCCCTTCCTCGCCTTCGGCGTCGCCGGCCTCTCAATCGGGCTGATCTACCGTGTCGTCGGCAAGCAGCGGCCGGGGACGGTGACGCGCGGCTTCAAATACGGCCAGATCGCCTCTGGCGGGCTGCTGGCGTTGGCCCACGGGACCAATGACGCGCAGAAGACGATGGGCGTGATCACGCTGGCGCTGATCGCCAACGGCACCCTCGCGGCGGGCGCCGACCCGCCGCTCTGGGTGATCGCCTCCTCCGCGGCGGCGATCGCCGCCGGCACCTACAGCGGCGGTTGGAAGATCATCAAGACGACCGGCACCCGGATCATCAAGATGGACGCCGCCCAGGGCTTCTCCTCGCAGGGCGCGGGCGCGGCCGTGATTCTCGCCTCGACCCACTTCGGCTTCCCGCTCTCGACCACCCACGTCATCAACGGCGGCGTGATGGGCGCCGGCGCCGCGAAGCGGTTCTCGGCGGTGCGCTGGGGAGTGGCCGGCAACATCGTCTTCGCCTGGCTGCTGACGCTGCCGGCCGCGGCGGCGATCGGCGCCCTCGCCTACGGGCTGACGCGGGTCTTCGGCACCGGCGCGCTGGGGCCGGTGGTCGTCACCCTGGCGGGGCTGACCCTGATCGTCGCCGTCTTCGCGCGCCGGGCCGAGCGCGGCGCCCCCGTCGCGGCATCGAGCGGATGACCGCGACGATCGTCGAAGGCAGGGAGCTGCTGGAGACGGTGGTCGCCTCGCTGGTCGCCGGCGTCGGCGTCACCTTCATCTTCTCGATCGCGATCTGGGGGGTGGCCCGGTTCGCCGACCTCAACCGCAACGAACGGCCGCTGGCCGCCGGCGCCGCGCTCGCCACGGCCGGCCTGGCCCTGGCCTGCACCGCCGCCGCGATCGTCGCCGGCATCGTTGCGATGACCAGCAAGTAGCCGTCGTACACTTTGTCCGTGCGCACCGCTCGCAACGTGGCGATCATCATGGTCCTGGCGCTCGGCGTCGCCTTCGCGCCGGCGGGCGGCAACATCGTCGACGCCATCTTCACGGCGCTGACGATGGGCTTCCTGGCCGGGATCGCCTGGATGCTCTACACGCTCAGCCGCCAGAACCAGCTGACCCTGGCGACCCTGAGCGACCGCCGCCGGGCGATCTTCTACGCCGCCTTCGGCGTCATCGCCCTGCTGATCGCCGGTACCGACAAGCTCTTCTCGACCGGCGGCGGCACCCTCGTCTGGATCCTCCTCCTGGCGGCCTCCGTGGCCGCGATCTGGCGGATCTGGATCGAGGCGAATACCTACTGACGTAGGAGAGATTTCACAGAGGCGTGCGTTGCTGCGAGCCACGCGTGCGCACCTGGCTGAAACGGTTGGACGATGCCGCCACGGACCGTCAGCAGCATTGGCCAGAGGGAGGGAGGGACCGCCTCGGTCGAGCTGATCGCGGTGGTCCCTTTCCTGCTGCTGGCGGTCCTGGTGGCAGGCCAGATCGCGCTCGCCGGCCAGGCCATGTGGTCGGCGGGCGTGGCCGCCCGAGCGGGGGCCCGGGCCGCCCTGGTCGGCGCTGACGCGACGGCGGCGGCGCGCCGGGCGCTGCCGCCGTCGCTGCGCGAGGGCGCGAAGGTCGACGACTCCGGCGTGGTCTCGGTGCGGGTCCCCGTGCTGCGCCTGGTGCCGGAGCTGCCGCGGGTGATGGTCGGTGCCAAGGCGGATCTGGAGCCCGGCGATGGCTGACGCGCGCGGGCAGGCATCGGTCGAGCTGATCGCGGCGCTGCCGGCGCTGCTGATCGCGGCGCTCGTCTCACTGCAACTGCTCGCGGCGGGCTACGCGATGACCCTCGCCGACGGCGCCGCCGAGGCCGGGGCGCTGGCGCTCGCCTCGGGGGGCAGGGCGACGGCCGCGGCCCGCGGTGCTCTGCCGGGGTGGGCGAAGGACAGCGTCGCCGTCTCGGTGGAAGGAGGGACGGTGACGGTGCGGCTGCGGCCACCCTCGCCGTTCCGCGCCGTCGCCGACCACCTGGCGGTCACCAGCTCGGCCAGCGCCAGAAGTGCCCGATGAGCGCCGATCCGACGGCGGACGCGCCGACCGTCGCGGTTACCGCCGTCGGCGCCGCCGAGGGATCGCGGGGCGCCGCGGCGGCCCTCGCCTGTGCCGGCGCCGACCTCGACCTGGCCACGCTTCTCGTCGATGTCGGTGGCAGGGCGCCGCGCCCGACGCTGCTCGCCTCGGCCGCGGCGAACCGGCTCGAGGAGCGGCTCGTGGCGCACCTCCATCAGGCGCGGGTGGCCGCGCGCGGGCAGGTCTGCCACCTGGCGGTGCCGGCCGAGCTGGAGGGTCTGGAGATCGCCTCCGCGGCGGTAACCGTGGCCCGCGGCGCGCTCGCCGTCCTCCACCTGCCGCCACCCATGTTCCGGCCGCTGCTCGTCGACGGACTCGGCCCGCGACCCTCCGGCGTCCTGCTGCGCGCCGATCTGGCCGCCGGCCGGCATCTGCTCGCCCTCGCCGCCCGCGAGCTGATCGTCCAGGGCCTCGACCTCGCGGTCCTCAAGCAACGCCTCGGCTGGGTCGCCGAGCGCCGCGCCCTCTTCGGCGCGCTGGCGCCGGAGGCGGCGGGTGGCCTGCCGCCTTATGTCATTCGACGATTGCTGTCGCACGAGTGCTGCGGTGGATCCGATGACGCAAAAGCTGACCCAGCGGGAGTTGCGCAACCAGAGTGGAGAGATCATGCGCGAGTTGGATCGCGGTGAAGACTCCATCGTCACCAGCAACGGCAAGCCCGTCGGCGACGGCCTTGAGGGCCTGGTCGAGGTCGTCGACCTGAGCCTAGTAGGGGTAGGTCGGTTCCGGCTGTGGCTGTGGCATCGCCTTCGAGGTGGCCGCGGCGTGCCAGGTGCCGACGTCCTTGATCCCCTCGCCATTGGCGTCGCCCGCCTTGGCGTCGCCGTTGAAGCTGTAGAGGGGCAGACCCTTGTAGGTCACCTGCGTCTTGCCTTCGGGCCGTTCGATCGTGCCGAGCTTCACCGGCCCTTTCGGCTTCGCCCCGGCGGGGACGAGGAGCGGGTGCCAGGTGGAAAGGCAGGCGCCCGTGCAGATGAAGCGGCCCTTGGTCTCGGCACTGAGGCTGTAGAGGGTGCGGCCCTTGGTGGTGGTGAGGACGGTCTTGCCCAGGGTCGCGTTCTGCGCCTGCTTGGCAACCACCTTGGTCGACTGGCCGGCACTGGCCGCTGCGGGTGCGAGCAGCGCGATCATTGCCGCCGCCGGCAGGGCGACTCGGACTGCAGATCGGATCGGGCTGGGCATCGCGAAGCGCCGCATTTCTTGGACTCCTTGGGTTGACTTGGTCAAATGATCTACGGCGGCCGAGGAGGAATGGTTCGGTGGCGGCCCCCATTTTTCGATTCGGTCAACTGTAAGTGCGGGAATCGTTTGCTTGGACGCACCACAGGTGCGGGTTTGGTCGCCAGGGTCGGGGGATGGGAATGCCGACGGTCGCCAGAAGCCGAAATGAGGCCGAGACGCGCCTGAGCGCGGAGTCGGGCCAGGCCCTGATCCTCGCCCTCGGCGGAGCCCTGGCCCTGCTTGCCGGGGCACTGGTTCTGGTCGCCATCGCCGGGGCGGTGACCGGCAAGGGGAGGGTGCAGCGGGCAGCCGACCTCGCCGCGATCTCTGCCGCCCGCTCGATGCGTGACGACCTGCCCCGGCTGCTCTCGCCGCCGACGCTCCCGAACGGCCTGCCAAATCCCGTCCACCTCGACAAGGCCGACTACCTGGCGCAGGCGCGCGCGGCCGCGGTCGATGCCGGCAGGGCGAACGGCATCGCCGCCGGCGGGCTCCGTCTCACCTTTCCCGATCTCGCCTCGTTTGCGCCGGTGCGGGCGAAGGCCGTGGTGGTGGCCGATCTCGACCTCGGCGGCGGCCGGACGCAGACCGAGGCGTCGGCCGTCGCCGAAGCCGCCGCACCGGCCGCGGCGAGCGGGGGGATGCCGACGGTGGCCAGCGGCGGCGGCTACAGCGGCCCGCTCGTCTACCGCAACGGCGAGGGGATGCGCCCGGACGTCGCCGCCGCCTTCGACCGCATGGCGGCCGCGGCCCGCGCCGCGGGAATCTCCCTCTTGGTCGTCTCCGGCTTTCGCTCCGACGCCGAACAGGCCGTCCTCTTCGCCGCCCATCCAGACCCCCAGTGGGTGGCGCCGCCGGGGCACTCCCTGCACCGCTGCGCCACCGAGCTGGACCTCGGCCCGAGCTCCGCCTATACCTGGCTGGCCGGCAACGCCACCCGCTTCGGCTTCGTCCAGCGTTACTCGTGGGAGGCCTGGCACTACGGCTTCGACCGCCCGCCCGCGCCGTGCTCGGAGGCCGGCAACTCCCTCGCCGGAGCCGGGGGAGAGGGTGCCGTGCCGGGCGACGCAACGCTGCCCATCTTCGTCCCCTCCCGCTTCCGCGACCCGCTGCTCGACGCCGCCGCGCACTGGAACGTCTCCGCCGCCCTGCTGGCGGCCCAGCTGATGGCCGAGTCGAACTTCAACCCGTTCGCGGTCTCCCCGGCCGGCGCCCAGGGAATCGCCCAGTTCATCCCCAGCACCGCGGCCTCCTACGGCCTCGACGACCCCTTCGACCCGGTCGCCGCGATCGACGCCCAGGCCCACCTGATGTCCGATCTGATCGCCCAGCTCGGCTCCCCCGAACTCGCCCTCGCCGCCTACAACGCCGGCCCCGCCCCGGTCGAAGCCTGCCATTGCATCCCCGCGATCCCGGAGACCCAGGCCTACGTCACCCGCATCCTCGCCCTGCTCGGCGGCGCCGGGGCGCTGGTCGTCCCCAGCTTCGAAGTGCGTTTGGTGGCTTAGCTCCGATGGCTGCTTGATTACGCCGGGCGCGGGTACTCGCCGAAGAGACACAGCGACCGAGGAGGCCAGATGACCACTCCCTACACCCAGAAGAAGCTCACCGACGTCAAGGACTCCGCCCCCGAATTCGGGCTCGGGGACGACGCCGAGGCCCGCTTCGCCAAGTACGACCTCGACGCCGAGGACACCGGGGTCAGCCACCACCGCCTCAAGCCGGGCAAGCGGCAGCCCTTCGGCCATCGCCACGACAAGGCGGAGGAGGTCTACGTGGTCCTCGGCGGCGCCGGCCGGCTGAAACTGGACGACGAGATCATCGAGGTCGAGACCCTCGACGCGATCCGGATCGCGCCGGGCGTGACCCGGGCCCTCGAGGCCGGCCCGGGAGGGATCGAGGTGCTCGCCGTCGGGCCCCGTCTCGACGGCGACGGCGAGGTCATCCAGGGCTGGTGGAGCGACTAGACTGCCGCGCGATGGCTTCGGTCGAGGTACAGGGCGTCGAGGGGATGCAGTCGCTGGTCGGGCAGGAGATCGGCCCGAGCGAGTGGCGCATCGTCACCCAGGCGGACATCAACGCCTTCGCGGACCTCTCCGGCGACCACCAGTGGATCCACGTCGACGTCGAGCGGGCCAGGTCCGAGAGCCCCTTCAAGACGACGATCGCCCACGGCAACCTGACGCTCTCCCTGGTCGACGGCTTCCGCGGCCAGCTGATTTCCTCCACCGGCTTTGCCCTCGGAGTCAACTACGGCTGGAACAAGATCCGCTTCCCGGCTCCGGTCCCCGTCGACAGCAAGGTCCGCGCCAGGGCCGAGATCGTCTCCGTCGAGGAGATCGGCGGCGGCTGGTGGCAAGTCATCACCCGCTTCACCCTCGAGGTCGAGGACAACGAGAAGCCATGCTTCGTCGGTGACTCCGTCACCCGCGTGATGGCGCCCGCCGGCTGACGGGCGCCACACTGCGCACTCCCCGGCTACTTGACCGTGAGCGTCCCTTCCATCCCCGCTTCGCGATGCCCCGGGATGGTGCAGAAGTAGTGGTAGGTGCCGGGCTTGAGGTCGACCACGGCTGAGCTCGAGCCTTCGGCGACCACTTCGGTCTGGCCGATCGTCTTGCCGCTGGCGTCTTCGATCGCGACGTCGTGGGCGAGGGGCTGCGAGTTGGTGAAGTCGACGGTCACCTTGCCGGCCTTGGCGGTGGCGGTATTGCTCGCGTATTCAAGGCCGCTGGAGGCGGCTTCGATGTCCAGCGAGGCGGCGCTGCCGGAGGTTCCGCCCTTGGCTTCCTTGCCGCCGCCCGCCGCGCCGCTTTCAGCGGTGGTTTCGGCCTGAGTGGCTTCGGAGCCGCTCGAAGAGGTGGATGAGCTGCTGCCGCATGCGACCAGGGCGACCGATGCGATGACTAGGGCAAATGCGACTGCGACCTTCTTCATGGCGGTCCTTCCCGCTGGGGACTGGTTTGAGTGCGTTCGACTGTAACCCGGATACGGGTGGGCCGCAGGCCGGGTTCAGCGGCCCTCGAAGGCCGGCTTCTCGCCGCCGAAGAAGGCCTCGACCCCGTTGCGGAGGTCCTCGGTGGCCATGCTGTCGGCGATTCCGTGGCGCTCCAGCTGCAGGTGCTCGGTGAGGCTGTTCTCGATGCTGACTCCGCAGAGCAGCTTCGACATGCGCACGTAGTGGGGCGCCATCGCGGCGAGCTTCTCGGCCTTGCGCCGCGCCGCATCCATCAGCGCCTCCGAGGCGACCACCTCGCGCACCAGTCCCTCCTCGAGCGCCGTCGCGGCGCTCATGTTGGGGTCGTCGAGCAGCAGTTCCAGCGCCCGGCTGGGACCGACCACGCGCGGCAGGAAGTAGGTCATGCCGCCGTCGGGCGAGGCGCCGATGCGGCCATAGGCGCAGGCGAAGAAGGCCGACTCGGAGGCGATGCGGGTATCGCAGGCGAGCGCAAGCGAGAAGCCGGCCCCGGCCGCGGGCCCGTTGACGGCGGCGATCACGGGGTAGGGGATCCGCCGCAGGTCGACGATTGCCGCGTGCAGGGCCTCGGCGCCGCGCCGCACCTCGGAGGGCAGGTCGACCTCCTCGTCCTCGACGCCTTTGCGGAACCAGGTGACGTCGCCGCCGGCGCAGAACGCCTTGCCGGCCCCGGTCACGATCAGCGCTCGCAGCGGCGCCCGGTCGGCGAGCCAGGCGAAGGCGACGGTCAGCTCGCCGATCATCTCCGGGCTCATCGCGTTGAAGGCGTCGGGCCGGTCGAGGGTCAGGGTCCCGATCTCCCCGTCGATCTCGATCCGCAGGGTGTTCAGGTCGGGTGGGCTCAGGGTCTGGCTCGTCATCTCGCTCTCCGTGTTGGCGTCCGTTTGGCCGAGTGGCCAGCAGCCTACCCTTAGGCCGATGGCCGAAGCCCCGGAAAACGACGGTCTCTCGCGCGTCGAGCGGATCGCCGAGCAGCGCCGCTCCCTGCCCGACTCGCCGGGCGTCTACCTCTTCTACGGGAGCGACGGCTCGCTGCTCTATGTCGGCAAGGCGCGCTCGATCCGCAAACGGGTCGCCTCGCACTTCTCGGCGGGCAAGCGGCGCCTGACCTCGCGGATCGACCGCATCGACACGCTCGTCACCGCCACCGAGGCGGAGGCGCTGCTGGCCGAGCAGAGCTTCATCAAGCGTCACCGGCCGCACTTCAACATCCGCCTGCGCGACGACAAGTCCTACCCCTACGTCTGCGTCAGCCTTGACGAGGACTACCCGCGGGTCTACTTCACCCGCGAGAAGCACCGCCCGCACCGCGCCTACTTCGGGCCCTTCTCCAGTGCCAAGCGGGTGCGGGAGACCCTCGACCTGCTCGGCAAGCTGTTCCAGTTCCGCACCTGCGAGGGGGCCGAGCCCGGGCGGCGCTCCGGCAGCCCCTGCCTCGACTACTACATAAAGCGCTGCGGGGCGCCCTGTGTCGGCCACATCAGCCGCGAGGAGTACCGCCGCAACATCGACGCGATCATCGACTTCCTCTCCGGCCGCTACCGCCAGGTCGAGGCCGAGGAGCGGGCGAAGATGGAGGCCGCGGCGGCGGCCGAGGAATTCGAGCGGGCGGCGCTGCACCGCGACCGGCTCAAGGCGATCCGCTCGCTGTTCGAGCGCCAGCGGGTCGCCGGCGGCTCCGTCGGCACCGCCGACCTGATCGGGGTCGCGGTCGAGGGGACCGACGCCAACGCCCAGGTCTTCCAGGTCCGCGACGGGATCCTCGCCGAGCGCCAGAGCTTCTACCTCGAGAACCAGGCCGAGCGCGAGCCGGCCGAGGTCGCCGAGGAGTTCATCGGCCAGTACTACTCGGCCTCGCCGGCGATGCCGCCGACGATCGTCGTCGGCCCCTACCTGGCCGACCGCGTCGGGGTGCTC
This sequence comes from uncultured Solirubrobacterales bacterium, assembly GCA_963735235.1. Lineage (GTDB taxonomy): Bacteria > Actinomycetota > Thermoleophilia > Solirubrobacterales > 70-9 > VAYN01. Next base: position 416,923 of record CAVTKD010000020.1, read on the forward strand.
TCGGAGGCGCTGAGCGAGCGCCGCGGCTCCCAGGTCGAGGTGCGGGCCGCCGAGCGCGGCGACAAGCGCCGCCTGCGCGAGCTGGCCGAGCGCAACGCCCACCTCGCCCTCGGCCAGGACCGGCTGCGCCGCGAGCACCGGCGCGCGCGCCGGGTCGAGTCGCTGGCGACGCTGCGCGAGGTGCTGGGGATGGAGGAGCTGCCGGTGCGGATCGAGGGCTTCGACATCTCCAACATCGGTGGCGAGCACACGGTCGCCTCGATGGTCGTCTTCGAGGGCGGCGCGACCAAGAAGGCGGACTACCGGCGCTTCCGGGTGCGCGGTGACGCCCGCGACGAGGGCGGCAACGGCGGGCCGGACGACTTCGCCTCGATGGAGGAGGTGCTGGGGCGGCGGATCGCCCGCTACCTCGAACAGGCCGACCTCTCGCCCCACGACGGCAAACGCGACGAGAGCTTCGCCTCGCTGCCCTCGCTGCTGATGATCGACGGCGGCAAGGGGCAGCTGGCGGCGGGGATGAAGGTGCTGGCACCCTTCGTCGAGCGCGGCGTCACCGTGGTCAGCCTCGCCAAGCGCGAGGAGGAGGTCTTCGTCCCCGGCCGCTCGACGCCGCTCGATCTTGCTGCCGACTCCGAGGCCTCGCGGCTGCTGCAGCGGGTCCGCGACGAGGCCCACCGCTTCGCGATCGACCACCATCGCGGCCGCCGCGACAGCGCCATGACCGGTTCGGTGCTCGACGAGTTGAAGGGAATCGGGCCGGCGCGCAAGCGCGCCCTGCTCCAGCATTTCGGCTCTCCAGAGCGGTTCCTGGCCGCGAGCCGGGAGGAGCTCGAGGCGGTGCCCGGCCTGCCTGGCAAAGTAGGCCGGGAGATCCACGAGCAGCTGAACAGGACGAACTAGGGCGATGGCGGACGGGCAGGTCAACCTGGTCGTTATCACCGGCCATTCCGGCGCCGGCAAGTCGGAGGCGATCGCCGCCTTCGAGGACGGTGGCTACTTCTGCGTCGACAACCTGCCGCCGCGGATGATCGACAGCCTCGGCGAGCTCTTCCGCCACGAGGGCAGCGGGGTCGAGCACGCCGCGGTCGTCTCCGACGTGCGCGGTGGCGAGTACTTCGAGGACCTGATCCAGGTGCTGGGCGATCTCGAGGCCGGCGGGCTTAAGCCGGAGGTCCTCTTCCTCGAGGCCGACGAGGAGACGCTGCTCGACCGCTACAAGGAGACCCGCCGCCGCCACCCGCTGGCGCCGGAAGGGCGGATCGTCGACGGGATTCGGGCCGAGCGCGAGATGCTGGCGCCGCTGCGCGAGCGGGCCGACATGGTGATGGACACCAGCGACCTGACCGGAGCGGAACTGCGGCGGCGGATCGCCGAGGAGATGCTGGGCAGCGAGGAGAGCGGCAAGCTGGCCCTGACCCTGCTCACCTTCGGCTTCAAGAACGGGCCGCCGCGCGACGCCGACCTCACCCTCGACGTCCGCTTCCTGCCCAACCCCCACTACGTCGACGAGCTGCGCCCGATGACCGGGATGGACGAGCAGGTCCGCGCCTACGTCGAGTCCGGCACCCAGGCCGGCGAGTTCTACGGCCGGCTGCTGCCCCTGCTCGAGTTCCTCGTCCCCGCCTATGTGACCGAGGGCAAGAGCCACCTGACGATCGCCGTCGGCTGCACCGGCGGCCGCCACCGCTCGGTCACCGTCGCCGACCGCATCCGCCGCGACCTCGCGGCTCGCGATGACGTCATCGTCCGCGTAAAGCACCGCGACGTCGACCTTGACTAACCGCGGGTCGACGGGCCGGAAAGTCGAGCCACGGGCGGCTTATCGGCCCATCGACCTAGAATCGCCCCGCGTTGCCTGAGCCGGTCATATCCATCAGCGGTCTGCGGAAGAGCTACGGCGAGGCCGAGGCGGTGCGCGGCATCGATCTCGAGGTGATGCCGGGGGAGGTCTTCGCCTTCCTCGGGCCCAACGGGGCCGGCAAGACGACCACGGTCGAGATCCTCGAGGGCTACCGCAAGCGCACGGGCGGCGACGTCAAGGTGCTGGGCGAGGATCCGCAGCACGCCGGCAGCGCCTGGCGCGAGCGGATCGGCATCGTCCTGCAGAGCGGTCGCCTCGACCCCTACCTGACCGTGCGCGAGTCCCTCGGCCTCTATGCCGGCTACTTCCGCGCCCCGCGCCCGGTCGACGAGGTGATCGGGCTGGTCGGGCTGGAGGAGAAGGCCGAGGTGCGGGCGAGCAAGCTCTCCGGCGGCCAGCAGCGCCGCCTCGACGTCGGCATGGCCCTGGTCGGCGACCCCGAGCTGCTCTTCCTCGACGAGCCGACGACCGGCTTCGACCCGACCGCGCGGCGCCAGGCCTGGGACGTGATCGCCGGCCTGCGCGACCTCGGCAAGACCGTCTTCCTCACCACCCACTACATGGACGAGGCGCAGCGCCTCGCCGACCGGGTGACGATCATCGCCGGCGGTGAGATCGTCGCCCGTGGCACCCCCGAGGACCTCGGCGACCGCGAGAGCGCGCCGGCGACGATCCACTACCGCGAGGGCGGCAAAGAGATCGAGGTCGAGACGACGACGCTGGTCAAGACGCTGCACGAGCTGACCGGGGAGGCGCTGGCGCGCGGCGAGGACCTCGAGGGCCTGGAAGTGACGCGGCCGACGCTCGAGGACGTCTATCTGGAGCTGACCGCGGACTCGGAGGCGGCCGAGTGAACGGCCTCGCCCTGGTCGCCCACCAGTTCCGCTACGACCAGAAGGCCTTCTGGCGCAACCCGGCGTCGGTCTTCTTCACGGTGATGTTCCCGGTCGTCCTGCTGCTGATCTTCGCCACCGTCTTCGGCGGTCAGACGGTTGACGTGCGCGGCGGGATCAAGACGACGACCTACTACGTGCCGGCGATCATCACCCTCTCGATCATCTCGGCGACGATGCAGAGCCTGGCGATGTCGCTGGTGATCGCCCGCGAGGACGGCCGCCTCAAGCGCAGCCGCGGCACGCCGATGCCGCCCTGGGTCTTCATCGCCGGTCGGGTCGGCAACTCGATCGTGGTGGCGCTGATGATGCTCGCCCTGCTGGCGCTGATCGGCGACGTCCTCTACGGGGTGGCAATCCCCTGGGACCGCCTGCCGGCGATCGTCCTCACCCTGGTCATCGGCGCGGCCGCCTTCTGCTGTCTCGGCATCGCCCTGACCGCGGCGATCCCCTCCCAGGACGCCGCGGCGCCGATCGTCAACGCCCTGCTGCTGCCGCTCTACTTCCTCTCCGGCGTCTTCATCCCCGACGACCAGCTGCCCAACGGCGTCATCCACTTCGCCGACGTCTTCCCGATCCGCCACTTCTTCGAGGCCTTCTTCGACGCCTACGTGCCGGCGAACGGCGCGGCGAGTGCCTCGATCTCCTGGGACAACCTGGCGATCGTCGCGATCTGGGGTGTGGTCGGCCTCCTGCTCGCCGTCAGGTTCTTTCGCTGGACTCCGCGCTCCGGCTGACGCCCGCGCGGCTGGTCAGGCGACTTTCCGGGAGAGGCGCCTATAGCCTCCGCGCTCATGCTTCATCACGTCCTTCTTGAGGTCTCCGACCTCGATCGCAGCGGCGCCTTCTATGACTCGATGCTCGCCCCACTCGGCTGGCGGCGGCATTTCGAGGAAGACGAGACGATCGGCTGGGGCATCGCCAAGCCGGTTTTCTTCATCGCCGCCCACCACGAGCCCAAGCCGGGTTTCGGGCTGCTCAGCTTCTCCGGCCTCGGCATCGTCGCCGTCAAGGCGGCCTGGGAGGGCGGGATGCGGGCCGGCGGCGTCAACGTCAGCGATCCCGGCGAGCAGCGCTCGCATGGCTCAGGCTCTTACTCGGCATTCGTCAAGGACCCGGACGGGTACGAGATCGAGATCACCATCGGGTCCGACTAAGCCGACTCCGTAGGATCGGCTCCACAAAACGAATTCAGGAGGCATGACTTCATGGCTGTGAAGGTCGGCATCAACGGTTTCGGGCGCATCGGTCGCAACGTCTTCCGCGCTGCGCACGCGGCGGGAGCGGACATCGAGTTCGTCGCCGTCAACGACCTCACCGATCCGGCCACGTTGGCCCACCTGCTCAAGTACGACTCGATCCTCGGCCGCTTCCCGGCTGAGGTCGAGCTCGACGGGGACACGATCTCGGTCGCCGGCACGCCGCTCAAGGTGCTCTCCGAGCGCGACCCGGCGGCGCTCCCCTGGGGCGACCTCGGGGTCGACGTGGTGATCGAGTCGACCGGCTTCTTCACCGCCCGCGCCGACGCCGCCAAGCACCTCCAGGCCGGCGCCAGGAAGGTGATCATCTCGGCCCCCGCCAAGGAGCCGGACGTGACCGTTGCGCTCGGCGTCAACTTCGACTCCGCCTACGACCCCGCGAGCCACGACATCATCTCCAACGCCTCCTGCACGACCAACTGCCTGGCGCCGCTGGCCAAGGTGCTGCACGAGGCCTTCGGCATCGAGCAGGGCCTGATGACCACGATCCACGCCTACACGGCGGATCAGCGCCTGCAGGACATGCCGCACTCCGACCTGCGCCGGGCGCGCGCCGCCGGCCTCAACCTGATCCCGACCACGACCGGCGCCGCCAAGGCGGTGGGCCTGGTTCTGCCGGAGCTGAACGGGAAGCTGAACGGGTTCTCGATGCGGGCCCCGGTCCCCGTCGGCTCGGCCGTCGACCTCGTCTTCACGACCCCCGACCCGCTCGAGGTCGACCAGATCAACGCCGCTCTGCAGGCCGCGGCGGAGGGGCCGATGAAGGGGATCCTCGCCTACACCGAGGACCCGATCGTCTCCACCGACATCGTCGGCGACCCACACTCCTCGATCGTCGATGCGGGCGGGACGATGGTGATCGGTGACGGCCGCCTGGTCAAGACGATCGCCTGGTATGACAACGAGTGGGGCTACTCGAACCGCTGCGTCGAGCTCGCCGGCAAGGTCCTGGCGGGCTCCTGAACACCGCGGGGAGGCGGCCGTGAGCTTCGCCAAGGCAAGCGTCCGCGACGCCGAGGTCGCGGGCCGGCGGGTGCTGGTCCGGGTCGACTTCAACGTGCCGCTGGACGACGGCGAGGTCGCCGACGACATGCGGATCGAGGCGGCGCTGCCGACGCTCGAACTGCTGCGCGAGCGCGGCGCGGCGCTGGTCCTCGCCTCGCATCTGGGGCGGCCGGGGGGAGAGGTTGACCCGGCGCTCTCGCTGGCGCCGGTGGCGAAGCGGCTGGGCGAGCTACTGGGGATCGAGGTGAAGCAGGCCGACTCGGTCGTGGGCGACGGCGTCGACCTGATGGCCGGGGCGCTGGGCCCCGGCGACGTGCTGCTGCTGGAGAACACCCGCTTCGACTCGCGTGAGACCGCGAACGACCCGACCCTGGCCGAAGCCCTGGCCCAGCTCGGCGACCTCTACGTCAATGACGCCTTCGGTGCCGCCCACCGCGCCCACGCCAGCACCGAGGGGGTCGCGCACTACCTTCCCGCCTACGCGGGGCTGTTGCTGGAGCGCGAGATGACCGAGCTCACCGCCGTGGTCGAGTCGCCCGCCAAGCCGCTCGTCGTCGTCCTCGGCGGCTCCAAGGTCTCCGACAAGATCGGCGTCATCGACCGCTTCCTCGAGGTCGCCGACCAGATCCTGATCGGCGGCGCGATGTGCTTCAGCTTCTTCCGTGCCCAGGGCATCGGCACCGGCGATTCGCTGGTCGAGGAGGAGGGGGTGAAGCTGGCGGCCGAGGCGCTGGAGCGGGCCGAGGGGTCCGGCTGCGAGCTGACCTTGCCGGTCGACCTCGTGCTCGGCAGGAGCTTCGACGCCGAGACCGAGCGGCGCGAGAGCGACGGGGTCGAGGTGCCGGATGGCTGGATGGGCCTTGACGTCGGGCCCCGCACCGCGAAGCTCTATGCCGAGGCGGTCGCCGGCGCCGGCACCGTGCTCTGGAACGGGCCGATGGGGGCCTTCGAGATGGAGCCCTTCGCGGGCGGCACCCGGACCGTCGCCGAGGCGGTCGCGGCCGCCGCCGGGACCACCGTGATCGGCGGCGGCGACTCGGTCGCGGCGCTGCGCAAGTTCGGCCTCGACGACGAGGTCGACTGGCTCTCGACCGGAGGAGGAGCATCCCTGGAGCTGCTGGAGGGAAAGAAGCTGCCCGGGGTCGATGCCCTGCTGGACAGGGAGACCGCCACCAAGGAGGGCACCGATGTCTGAGCGCACCCCGTACATAGCCGCCAATTGGAAGATGAACAAGACCGTCGCCGAGGCGGCGGAGTTCGTCGACGCGCTGCTGCCGCGGATCGCCGCGACCCGGTGCGACGTCGTCATCTGCCCCTCGTTCCTGGCCCTCAACGAGGTCGTCGAGCGTCGCCGCGGCACCGCCGTCCGCGTCGCCGCCCAGAACATGCACGAGGAGGACGCGGGCGCCTTCACCGGCGAGGTCTCGGCGCCTATGTTGGTCGAGCTCGACGTCGAAGCGGTTGTGCTCGGCCACTCCGAGCGCCGCCAGTACTTCGGCGAGACCGACGAGGCGCTGGCCCGCAAGGTCCCGGCCGCGCTCGCCGCCGACCTCGAGCCGATCCTCTGCGTCGGCGAGAGCGAGGCCGCGCGCGACGCCGGCGAGACCGAGGAAGTGCTCGAGCGCCAGCTCCAGGCCGACCTGGCCGGCGTCGAGTCGACGCACCTGGAGCGTGTCGTCGTTGCCTACGAGCCGATCTGGGCAATCGGCACGGGACGCACCGCGACCCCCGAGATCGCCCAGGAGGCGTGCGCTTTCATCCGCGACGTCCTGCGCATGCGGGGGGCCAGCGCCGACAAGGTGCGGGTCCTCTACGGCGGCTCGGTCAAGGCCGCCAATGCGGCCGAGCTGCTCTCGGGGCCGGACGTCGACGGCGCGCTCGTCGGTGGCGCCGCGCTCGACCCGGTCGAGTTCGCCGGGATCGTGGAAGCGGCGGGATGACCCCCACGGCCCCCTCGCTGGCGCTGGTCATCCTCGACGGCTGGGGCCTGGCCGAGCCCGGCCCGGGCAACGCGATCTCGCTCGCCAAGACCCCTGTCTTCGACGGACTCTGGGACCGCTTCCCCCATACCCAGCTCTCCGCTCAGGGCCGCGACGTCGGCCTGCCGCCCGGGCAGATGGGCAACTCCGAGGTCGGCCACCTCAACCTCGGCGCCGGGGCGATCGTCAAGCAGGACCTGGCGCGGATCGACGACGCCGTCGCCGACGGCAGCTTCTTCGACAACGAGGCGCTGCTGGCCGCCTGTGAGAAAGCGCGCACCAGCCCGCGCGGGCGCCTGCACCTGCTCGGCCTCGTCTCCGACGGCGGCGTCCACTCCGGCTGGGAGCACATCGAGGCCTGCATCGAGCTGGCCTCCCAGGAGGGCGTCCCAGACGTCGTCTTCCATGCCTTCACCGATGGCCGCGACACGCTGCCGCACGGCGGTCGCGGCTACCTGGGCGAGCTCGGGCGTTGGCTGCACCAGGCGGGGCGCGTCGCCACGGTCAGCGGCCGCTACTACGCGATGGACCGCGACACCCGCTGGGAGCGGGTCAAGCTCGCCTACGACGCGATCGTCCACGGCCGCGGCCTGCATGCCGCCGGCGCCGCCGAGGCGATTGAGGCCTCCTACGAGCGCGGCGACACCGATGAGTTCGTCGTGCCGACCGTCGTCGGCGACTACGACGGCGCCGCCGCGGGCGACGTCGCGATCTTCGTCAACTTTCGCCCCGACCGTGCCCGCGAGATGACCCGGGCGCTGGCCGACCCTGCTTTCGACGAGTTCTCGCGCACCGGCGGCCCGGTCCTCGACCTGACCACGATGACCTCTTACCGCAAGGGCTGGCCTTACCCGGTCGCCTATCCCGAGGACCGCCCGAAGACGACCCTGGCCGAGACGATCTCCAAGGCCGGCGGCCGCCAGCTGCACGTCGCCGAGACCGAGAAGTACGCCCACGTCACCTACTTCTTCAACGGCGGCCGTGAGCAGGAGCTGGAGGGGGAGGAGCACTTCCTGGTCGAATCCGCCCGCGACGTGCCGACCTACGACCACAAGCCGGAGATGAGCGCCGAGGCCGCGGCCGAGACGTTCGTCAAGCACTGGGGCGAGGGTAACTACCGTTTCGGGATCATCAACTTCGCCAACCCCGACATGGTCGGCCACACCGGCGTGATCCCGGCCGCCGTCGAAGCCGTCGAAGCCGTCGACGCCTGCCTGGGCGAGGTGGTCGCGGCGGTCGAGGCGAAGGGCGGCGTCTGCATCGTCACGGCCGACCACGGCAACTGCGACCACATGCTCGAGCCCGACGGCTCGCCGAACACCGCGCACTCGCTCAACCCGGTGCCGCTGATCGTCACCGCCGAGGGCCTCGACTTGCGTGGTGGCGGCATCCTCGCTGACGTCGCTCCGACCGCCCTCGACCTGCTCGGCATCCTGAAACCCGAGCCGATGACCGGCCGCTCGCTGATCGCGTGAGGAGCGCGCCGGAGCGGCTGCGCTTCGAGATCGCCGCCCGAGATGGCGCCGCGCGCACGGGCACGATCCACACGGCGCACGGGCCGATCGAGACGCCGGCCTTCATCCCGCTGGCGACCAAGGGCTCGGTACGGGGGCTGGAAGGCGAGGAGGTTGCCGGGCTCGGCTATCAGCTGATCCTCGGCAACACCTACCACCTGTTCGTCTCACCGGGGCCGGAGCGGATCGCCGCCGCCGGCGGGCTGCATGGCTTCATGGGCTGGGAGCGGGCGCTGATCACCGACTCCGGCGGCTTCCAGGTCTTCTCGCTCGCCCACGGCGGCGTCGCCAACGAGGTCAAGGGGAGTGGGCGGTCCGGCGGCGAGCACGGCTCCAAGGTCGAGATCAGCGAGGAGGGCGCGCGCTTCCGCTCCTATCGCGACGGCTCGGAGCTGTTCATCTCACCCGAGGTCTCGATGCAGGTGCAGGCGGCGCTCGGCTCCGATATCGCCCTCGTCTTCGACGAGTGCACCCCCTTCCACGCCGACCGCGAGTACACCGCTCGCTCGACCACGCGCACCCATCGCTGGCTCGACCGCTGTCTCGCCTGGCACGACCGCAAGGGCCCCGAGCCCCAGGCGGTCTTCGGGATCGTCCAGGGCGGCGTCCACGAGGACCTGCGCCGCGAATCGGCCGCGGCCGTCTCGGAGGCCGGCGTCGACGGCATCGCGATCGGCGGCACCCTCGGCCGCGACAAGGAGGAGATGCACGCCGTGCTCGCGATGACCGCGCCCCTGCTCCCCGAGTCCGCGCCGAAGCATCTGCTCGGGATCGGCGAGGTCGACGACCTGCTCGGCGGCATCGCCCTCGGCCTCGACGTCTTCGACTGCGCCGTCCCCACCCGCCTCGCCCGCCACGGCGTTGCCCTGGCCTCGGACCCCGAGAAGCGCTTCCGTCTCGACCTGCGCAAGGGCGGCTGGGAGGGCAATCGCGAGCCGTTGGTGGAGGGCTGCCCGTGTCCGACGTGCCAACGCCACGACCGCGACTACATCAGCTACCTCTCCCGCGCCGAGGAGCTGACGGCGGTCCGCCTGATCGTCACCCACAACCTCACCTACATGCACGAGCTGACCACCCACGCGCGTGCCGCCATCGCCGCCGGCAGCTTCGACGCCTACCGCGCCGCCATCCTCGCCGGCGCTTCTCCCTGGACGGCCTCGAACTCCACCGGCTAACCGCAGCGGAGCGGCGTCGCCTGCCGCTATTCGGTGTTCTTTTTGACCAGGTCCTTCACTTCTTCGACGACCTTGTCGACCGTCTGGCCGGCGACCTTGGAGACCTTGACCCCCGCGGCCTTGTCAGTGGTGATGATCACTGCGGCGGCCACCGCGGCCGCCACCAGTACGAGCGCGATCAGGGCGAAGACGAAGCGGGCGAAGCGGGAGAAGGCGGAGCGCTTGCGCGGCGCCGCGGGGCGCGGGGTGGCCGCGACCGGAGGCGGAGGCGCGGCCACGCGGGGTTCCGGTCGCCGCGTCTGCGACTGCGCCGGCCGGTACTCGGTCTGGGCGGTGCCGCGGTCCAGATGACGGGTCGCCGCCGTGTCGCCGCCGAGGACCCGGGTCGGGGTGGCGCCCTCCTGCATCGGCAGGGTCACGTCTTCGCCTTCGAGGCCGAGGCGCAGGCCGCTGGCCAGCTCGTCGGCGCTGGCGTAGCGGCGGTTGGGGTCGCCCTCGAGGGCGCGCAGGACGGCGGCGCCCAGGGTCCCCGGAACTTCGTCGTTGTAAGTGCTGGGGGGGAGCGGCTTCTCGTTCTGCTGGCGCACCGCCAGCTCTGCCAGCGATGAGCCCTCGTAGGGGAGGCGGCCGGTGAGGAACTGGTAGATGACGACGCCGAGCGCGTAGACGTCGGTGGCCGGCGTCGCCTCCTCGCCGCGCACCTGCTCGGGGGCCAGGTAGGCGGCGGTGCCGACGACCGAGCCGACCTGGGTTATTCGCGTCTGCTCGATCGCCCTGGCGATCCCGAAGTCGGTCAGCTTCACGGTCATCTCGCCGCCGCCGACCGGGCCGCCGGTGACCATCAGGTTGCCCGGCTTGACGTCGCGGTGGATGATCCCGCGCCGGTGTGCGTAGTCGAGGCCGGCGCAGGCCTGGATCCCGATCTCGGCGGCGATCGTCGGCTCGACCGGGCCGTGCCGTTGCAGGATCTGCGCGCCGGAGCGCCCGGAGACGTACTCCATGACGATGTAGTGGCGGCCGTCGTCTTTGCCGGTGTCGTAGACCTGGACGATGTTGGGGTGGATCAGCTTCGCCACCGCCAGGGCCTCGCGGCGGAAGCGGGCGACGAAGCGCTCGTCGTCGGAGAGGTGCTCGGCGAGGATCTTCACCGCGACGGTCCGCTCGAGGATGAGGTCGGTCGCCTTGTAGACGTTCGACATGCCGCCGGAGCCGAGCCGCTCGCTGGTCTCGTAGCGGCCCGAGAGGGTTCCTGCCTCCATCATTCGCCTTCCGCGGGCGCGGCGGGACCGACCCCGCCGGAGGACGGGACGTTGCCGCCGGCTTCTTCGCCCGGGGGCGCTTCGGCGCTGCCGCCTTCAGTCCCTTTTTCGGGCGTCGTCGCCGGCGTTTCCGGCTTCGTTTCGGCCGGCGCTTCCTTCGTTTGCTTCGGCGCCTTCGCCTTCTCGACCTTGCCGGCCTTTTCGCTCTTGTCTTCGGCTTCGACTTCTTGCTCGGCTTCGATCGAGGGCGAGGTCACTTCTTCTTCGGGAGCTTCTTGGCAACCCTCGACGACCTGGGCAAGGCGTTCGGTGCCTTCTCTCAGCGCCTGCTTCAGCTTTTTGTCGACGCCCCCGAGCGCGTCCACCTGGTTGCTGACTTCCTGTACCTCGTTCTCGGCCCCGATGCATTCGTTTTCGCCGGCCAGTTCCTTGACCGCGTCGAGGTTTTCGGTTATTTCGCCGGCCGTCCTGCCGGGCAGCAGGTCGGCGCTGCCGCCGCTGCCGCAGGCGACCAGCCCCAGCGCCGCGATGGCGCCGAGGGCGAGAGCTAGGAGAGTTGCGCTCAAGCGACCCATGATTCGAGTCTAGACAACGGCCCGCGGCCTGTATTTCGCCTGCAATTGGGCATCACCGGCCGACCTCGAGCCGCTCCGCGAGCTGGCTCGGCAGGCCCGCCGCGAGGATCGCCTCGGCGGCCGCGGCAATGTCGTAGGGGACCCGGTGGAAGCGCGCCAGCCAGTCGTCGGTGTCGAGCTCCAGCCAGGCGGCGCGCGGGTCGCCGTCGCGGGGCTGGCCGACGCTGCCGGGATTGACCAGCCAGCTGCCGCTCTCGAGGTTGAGCACCGCGCCCTCGCCGGCCTGGGAGCCGTGCGCGGGCCCCGGCCGGGCGCCCTCGGGCCGGGTGAAGAAGAGCGAGATGTGGGAGTGCCCGATCAGGCCGATCCGCTGCTCCTGGGCGTCGAGGCCGGCTTCGGCCTGATCGACCGAGAGCACGTACTCCCAGATCGGGTCGCGCGGCGAGGCGTGGAAGAGGCCGAGCCCCGCGCGGGCGCCCGCCGGCTCGAGGCCGCCGAGGAAGCCCAGTGTCTCCTCGCTGACGTGCTCCCGCGTCCAGCGCACCGCGACCGCGGCGTTGTCGGAGAAGGAGGCGATGTTGAGGCCGCCGAGCACGGCCAGGTCGTGGTTGCCGACCAGGCAGAAGTCGCAGCTGCTCGCGGATCAGGGTCGTGCAGGCGTCCGGCTGGGCGCCGTAGCCGACCACGTCGCCGAGGCACCAGAGCTCGTCGACGCCGGCCTCCTCGACGGCCGCGAGGACGGCTTCGAGAGCGGGCTGGTTGGAGTGAACATCGCTGATGACGGCCGCACGCAAGCGGCCAGCGTACCCTGGGCCAGCCCCGGTCGACCGATTGACCGGTGACCGCCACCGATTCGATCGCCAAGCTGCGAGGCGCCGTCGAGGAGGCCGCCCGCGCCCTGCGCGACGGCGAGCCGACCGAGCCGGCGCCGTCCTTCGACCGCCCGCCGAAGCCAGAGCTCGGCGACTACAGCTCCAACGCGGCGATGCTGCTGGCCGCGCCGTTGGGGGACAATCCGCGCGCCGTCGCCGAGCGGCTGCGGGCCGAGCTGGAGCGTGAGCTCGGCGGCTCCGGCAGCCTCGACCGGATCGAGGTCGCCGGCCCCGGCTTCGTCAACCTCTTCCTCGCCGACCCCTGGTACCGGCGCGCCCTGGCAGGCCTGGTGGCCGCCGGCGAGGACCTCGGCCCGGCCCCGACCGCGAGCCCGGAGCGGATCCTGGTCGAGTTCCTCTCGGCCAACCCGACCGGCCCCCTGCACGTCGGCGGCGGCCGCCACGCCGCCTACGGCGACGCCCTGGTGCGGCTGCTGGAGGCGGTCGGCCACAGCGTCGAGCGCGAGTACTACGTCAACGACGCCGGCGGCCAGGTGACCCGCTTCGCCGAGTCGATCGCCGCCCGGATGACCGGCGGCGAGCCGCCCGAGGACGGCTACGAAGGCGAGTACGTCGCCGACCTGGCCGAGCGGGTCGCGGCCGAGGGGATCGACCCCGCCGACACCGAGGCGCTGGGCCGGCGCGGGATCGAGCTGATGCTGGACGCGGTGCGGGAGACCCTCGGGCGCTTCGGCGTCCGCTTCGACACCTGGTTCTCCGAGCGCGACCTCTACGCGCGCGGCGAGGTCGATTCCGCCCTCGCCCAGCTCGATGCCGGCAACCACACCTACCGCCACGAGCAGGCGCTCTGGCTGCGCACGACCGAGTTCGGCGACGACAAGGATCGGGTGCTGATCCGCTCCAACGGCGAGCCGACCTACCTCACCGCCGACGTCGCCTACCACTGGGACAAGCTGCAGCGCGGCTTCGGCCGCCTGATCGACGTGCTCGGCGCCGACCACCACGGCTACGTGCCCCGGATCCGCGCCGCGATCGAGGCGCTGGGCGCCGACGCCGAGGCCTTCGAGGCGCTGATCATGAGCCTCGTGCACATCGTCGAAGAGGGCGAGCGGGCGCAGATGTCCAAGCGCAGCGGCGACTTCGTCTCCCTCGACGAGCTGCTCGACGACATCGGCGTCGACGCGACCCGCTGGTTCATGCTCTGGCGCAGCCACGAGACCACCGTCGACCTCGACCTCGAGCTGGCCCGCAGCCAGTCGAGCGAGAACCCGGTCTACTACGTGCAGTACGCGCACGCCCGCATCGCCAGCATCCTCCGCAAAGCCGGCGCCGCGGCTGAGGGCGCGGCCGCGGGCTTCGACCCGGAGCTGGCGGGCGCGGTGCTGGAGGACAGCGAGAAGGCCCTGATCAAGCGCCTGCTGGAGTTCCCCGAGGAAGTCCGCGAGTCGGCGGCGCGGCGGGCGCCGCACCGGATCTGCGCCTACTCGACCGCGGTCGCGGCCGACTTCCACGCGTTTTATCGTGACTGCCAGGTGGTCGGAGCGGAGGGGGAGGGAGTCGAGGCCTCGCGGCTGGCGCTCTGCCTCTGCGCGAAGCGGACGATCTCCGGGGCGCTGGGGCTGCTGGGGATCTCGGCCCCCGAGCGGATGTGATGCGCGGCGGGCGCGCCAAGCTGCCCGTCCTCGCCGAGCTCTCCGGCCCGTCGCCCGGCGAGGTGCGGGTCTGGTCCTTGCGCCGGACCGACTTCGAGGCGATGGAAGCCCTGCTGGCGAGTCTGGCCGAGCACCGGGTCGTCGTCCTCACCGGTGGCGGGCGCCTCGTCGGGGCGGTCGCCCTGGCCGCCGCCGCCAGCGCCTGCGGCCGCCGCACGGCGCTGCTCGAGTGCGATCTCTCGCGGCCGCGGCTGGCGGTCGAGCTCGGGCTCGAGGCCGAGCCCGGCCTGCACGAGTACCTGCGTTGGGAGGCGACGCCGGCGCAGATCCTGCAGCCGCTGGCCCTCGCCGGCCCGGCGGCAAGCCGTGCATTGGCGCCGCTGGTCTGCGTCAGCGCCGGCGCCCCGGCGGCGGACCCGGCGACGATGCTCAGCTCCGAGAGCTTCCGCCATGCCACCGAGAAACTGCGCGGCGCCTACGACCTGGTCGTGCTCGCCGGCCCGCCGCACGACAGCGACCGCTGGGCGCTTGACGCGACGGCGGCGACGGCCGACGCCCTGCTGGCCTGCGTCTCCCCGGTCCAGAGCGGGCGCGAGGGCCGCGAGCTGCGCACGGCGCTGCGGCGGCTACCGGTCACCACGCTCGGCGCCCTCGTCGTCGGCGATGAGGCCTAGTCCAGGTCAGAGGTCGTAGCGGGCGAGGTCGGCGTCGAGCCGCTCGGCGTCCTCGGGACTGGGCCCGGTCGGAGCCGGCCCGTCGCGGTCGGGAGGCCCGGCGTCGCGGCGCCATTTGCGCACGCCGAAGGCGAGCGCGATCACGGCGATCGCGAAGGCGACGATCGGCACCAGGTAGGCGGAGAGGTCGAAGCCCGAGCCCTGCGGCAGCGCCAGCACGGCGGTGCCGTACTCGGCGACGAGGGCGTCCTTGATCTGGTCCTTGCTGCGGCCGGAGGCGACCAGCCGGTCGACGAAGGCTTTCTCCTGCTGCGCCTGTGGCGATTCCGCCAGCTCCAGCAGGGTGCCGCAGACCGGGCACATCACTTCCGACTCGATCTCGGTCAGCGAGGTCTGGGGCTTGTTGGCAGCTTGTGCACCCGGTGCTCCGAACGCCAGCAGAGCGAGGGCCGTCGCCAGCCCGGCGGCCAGCGCGACCCGAGTCCTCACGACTTGCCGCCCGGCAGCAGCGGCGCCACTTCGTCGTTCAGGTTTTCGCCGGTGACCGGTCCGACCAGGTGCAGGCGCAGCTTCCCCTTCGGGTCGATCAGGAAGTTCTCCGGCACCCCGGTGGTCCCGTAGTCGTGCGCGGTGGCGCCGTCGCCGTCGCGCAGCTGCGGGTAGCTGAGCCCGTAGCGGTCGACGAAGGCACGCCCGTCGCCGCTGAGGTCGCGGCTGTCGATGCCGAGCACGGTGAAGCGCCCGTCGCCGTGGTGGCGCTGGAAGTCCTCCAGGGCGGGTGCCTCCTGCCGGCAGGGGATGCACCAGGAAGCCCAGAAGTTGACCAGCACCCAGCGCCCGCGGTATTCGGAGAGCGACCCGTCGCCGTGGCCTTCGAGGCGGGGGAGGGGACAGGCGCCGGCGCGACCTCGCCGAAGGGCGACGCCGGAGGAGCCCTTGCTGAGCAGGCCGAAGGTGAGCAGGCCGACGATGGCCAGCACGGCGAGGACGGCTATCGAAGAGCGGACGCTCACGGAGCGCAGAAGGTTAGAGCCGGCCGCCCCCGGCGACGCCCGCTGTGGTGACGGCCCGCTATTGCGGCGGCGGCAACTCGAAGAACATCGTGGTCGTCATCGTGGGGATCGCGTTGTCGGGCGCCGAGGTCAGGCGCTCGGCGCTGCGCGCCTGGATCTCCAGCGTCCGCTCGTACGTTTCCACGTGGAGAGCGTTGAGCTCGTCGAAGCCCTCATCGTCGACCATGACCGGGGTGCGGATGAGGCAGCGGTTCGCTCGGGCATCGAAGGTGCCGGCGTCTACCGCCCGCGTCGCGTCGGCGACGTGCAGCTGCAGGATGTAGCGGGTGATGGATGCCCGCTCCACCGGCGTTAGCTTCTCCCAGTCGGCGTCGTCGGCTATGGGCCGCTCCACCGCGCGATAAAAGTGCTCCACCGCTCCTCGCACCGGCCTGGTGCTGACCAGCTCCACAGCGCCGATTTTTTCCAGGCGCTTGACGTGGTAGCTGACGTGCCCGACGTCCTTCTCCAGCGCCCGCGCGATCTCGTTCGGGCTGGCGATCCGTTCGGCCAGGATCACGAAGCAGCGAACGCGGGTGGGGTGGGCCACGATCGCCGCAAGAGTGGAGTCGATCGGCTGAAGTGTTTGTACCGCTGGCATGTCTTCCTCCCGTTGAATTTCCTGCGGATAGCCATCGTAATACAGGTTTTATGACCGCTCTATCCGTCTTATAGGCCATCGAGACGAAGCGCTTGAACCCATTGGATCGATTCAGGCGGTCTGACCTTCTGACCTATCTACGGGAGGGGGTGAGCAGGGTGAAGATCTCCATGACAGACCAGATCATTCCGTCGTCTTCGGTAACGAAGGCGGTTAGGCGCGATGCTGACCCCCGGCGGAATGCTCTGCCGGGGGTCATGCTTTAGATGCACGCCGCTTTAGGATGCGCCTGCGCGGACGTAGCTCAGTTGGTAGAGCGCGAGCTTCCCAAGCTCGAGGTCGCGGGTTCGAGACCCGTCGTCCGCTTCTCCGGCCTCCCCGCCGCTCCCATTCTCGGAGACGGAGATCCGGTAGAAGTGCTCGGTGGCGCCGCGCACCTGGCGCTGGCGGGCGACAGTCGATGAGCTTCGCTTTGGCCAGCTCGGTGACGTGGTAATTGGTGTTGCTGAGCGGGATCTGCAGCTCGCGGCCGAGGTCGCTGGGGGAGAGGGTGCGGCCACCGTCCATGCTGAGGATTTCCAGGATCGAGACCCGCAGCGGGTGAGCGGTCGCCCGCGCCAGGCGCTCCCAGTCGAGCGGCGGAGGCGAGGAGCACCCTGCGCCACTGCCGCCGGCCTGCCCGTTGCCGTTGGCATGCGCGGCGCCGTTGCCGTTCGCTGGGTGATCGCTTGGTTGGCTCATGGGCGGAGACAATACCAAAAAATATTGATTCAGCTCATCAAAATCGGGTAAGTCGCTTTGGGATGACTTACTGGTGGGAGATACGGAGGGAGCGGCAGGCACGGATCACCGCCATCGGCGCTATCGCGCTGGGGATGCTCTGGCTTGCGCTAGCCCCGGCCGCACTCGCGAGCACCGGCGACATCATCTCCCCAGCACCCGCCGCTCTACACGCCCGAAGACGATCTGGCAGGCGGGGACCTGCAAGACCGACGACCTGCAGTGTCGCCACCCACCGGCCAGTTCTTGAACAGGCGGCCGGGCACCCGCCGGCCTGGTTCACCCAGTTCATCGTCAAGCACACGACCGAAGAAGTCGGCCCGCTGAAATTCGAAAAACCTGTCGGCGAAGTCGAGACCGACCGTGTCTGACCTCCCGGTCGGCCTCAGCGTCAACCCGGGGGCGACGCCGCGCAGACCGAGTTCGAAGCCTCCGCCGGTTCCTGCAACCCGCTCTCCAGGGTTGGCACCAGCTTCGTGACCGCGGCCGACCCCCGACGCCGCTGCCGGTGATCGAAGCGGCGGTCTACAACATCACCCCATCGCCCGGCGAACCCGGTTCGGGGTCGTACCTGTCGGCAAGGAAATCTTCCTCAAGGCCGACGTCGCTTCCGGCGGCGACTACCACGAGGGCTTCACGATCGCCGTCCCGAAAGCGCTCGAACTGCCGGGACTCTAAGGCCTGATCCTGAAACCGCCTGGTCTTCGAAGGCACCGCCGGCGACGGCACCTTCATCACCACTCCCAGCACCTGCCTCGGCGCGGCGGCGCCGGGCCCGTCGGGGAGCAGGTACTCGACCTACCTGCTCGCCGGCTCGTACGCCGAAAAGGCCGGCCCCGGCTACCAGTTCCCCCAGGGCGCCGAGCCTCGTTTTCGAGTCGCCGATCCCGCCGGGGACCTCGCCGAAAGAATGCACCACGATCCCGCGACGATCGCCATGCGTATCGCTGAAACCGCTGCACTCCGGGGCGCCGTCGAGGTCGACGTGCCGCACGTCACCGGGGCCACAAACAAGACAGTCCGACACCGAGACCGCGGCGGTGACCCTGCCGGTCGGCATGGGCATCAATCCCTCGGTGGTCGGGCCTGCAGACCTGCACCGAAGCGCAGTTCGCCAAGGGGATATGCTCCGGCCGGCTGTCCGCCGGCGTCGAGGTCGGCACGGTCGAGATCAAGACCCCGCCGCTCCCGGAAGGCTCGCTGACCGGCGATGTCGTCTACGTCGCCCAGCAGAACGGCCCGCGACCCTCGGTGACGAGTACCGGATCTTCGTCGACGCCGAATTCTCCAGCGTTTCGGTGAAGCTGTTCGGCCGGGTCGGCGCAGACCCGCGGACCGGCAGCCGACGACGACCTTCGCCGACAACCCCCAGGTCCCGTTCTCCTCGGCCGCGATCAGCTTCGACGGTGGCGCCAGGGCGGTCCAGCAGCCCGCCGATCTGCACGAACACGGCGACGGCCCGGATTGCTCCCTGGTCGGGCAACCCGCCCGCGACGCCGACGGCCCCCATCTCGCTGTGGAAGGAACCCCGGCGGCGGCGCCTGCGCGGCGACGATGGCCGGGCGCCCGTTCGCGCCGAGCTTCGCGGCGGGCCCCAGGAGCGCCAAGGCCGGTGCCTTCAGCCCCTTCTCGATCCACATCGCCCGCGCCGACGGCCAGCAGGAGCTGAAGGGCGTGGACGTGACGCTGCCGCCGGGGGCGACCGGCAAGCTCGCCGGCATCCCGGTACTGCTTCTTCTCGCGGCGGCGCTCGCGGCCGCCGCGGCGAATCCCACACGGCCGAGCGGACCGCCTCGAGCTGCCCGGCCAGAGTCGTCGGCGCTGCCTCGATCGCCGCCGGCACCGGTCCCGCGCCGCTCCACAGCGACGGCAAGGTCTTCCTCTCAGGCCCCTACCACGGCCGGGCCGTTCGATCTCGGCACGGTCGTGGTGAGGGTGGCGCTGTTCCTCGATCCGGAAACGGCGCCGCAGGTCCGCGCCGTCTCGGATCCCGTGCCCGACATATACGGGGGAGCCAAGCTCGCATCCGCTCGGCCGACATCAAAGTCGACCGGCCGAATTTCACGCTCAACCCGACCGGCTGCGGCCTGCTTGCGACCGGCGTCCTCAAGGGCGGCGGCGCCACCGGCGGCGTTCAACTCCTTCGCGGTCAGCGCCCCCTTCCAGACCACGGGATCGGCGCCCTCGGCTTCCGGCCGAAGCTGACCACGCGCCTGTTCGGCGGCCGCAAGTCCGACCAAAACGCGCCCAGCATCCGAAATTCCGCGCCGTCCTGACGGCCCGCGAAGGCGACGCCAACGTCAGCCGCGCGGCGCTCACTCTGCCGCACTCCGAGTTCCTCGATCAGGCGCACATCCGCACGATCTGCACCCGGTCCCAGCTCGCCGCGCACAACTGCCCGGCCGGAGCGGTCTACGGCTACGCCCGGGCGCAGACGCCGCTGCTCGACGACGAACTCTCCGGCCCCGTCTAC
Organism: uncultured Solirubrobacterales bacterium; assembly: GCA_963735235.1. GTDB lineage: Bacteria > Actinomycetota > Thermoleophilia > Solirubrobacterales > 70-9 > VAYN01. Next base: position 436,508 of record CAVTKD010000020.1, read on the forward strand.
CTTGTTTCCTCCCTACTACCCGCTGCCGGACCTGCTGGTCGACCTGCACGGCCAGGTGGACGTCCGCCTGCACGGGGTGATCAGCTCGGTCAAGAGCAGGATCAAGACCGTCTTCTACCCCGTCCCCGACGTGCCAGTAAGTTCACGCCGACGATGAAGGGCGGCAGGCGCGCCTGCTCGTCAACTCGCGCGACCTTTGCGCCGGACCGTCCTTCTCCTTCCTTAATTTCAAAGCCCAGACGGCAAGCAGTTGCGTAAACAGCGCCTGTCGCTGCGGGTATCGCTGGAAGCGCCACGGTGGCCGACACCGGCACGGGGGCTGATCTGATTGGGGTCGGCGCACTCTGCGGCTTGGGACCAACGGAGAAGGAGAACCGATGAGTAAGCGGGTAGGGATTCAGGGCGTGATCGGCGCCGCCATGGTGGCCTTGGTGCTGGCGATCGCCGCACCGGGGGCCGATGCCTCCTTCGGCGGGTTCGGGAAGCCGGGACCTGCAAGGCCGATACCCCGGAATGCACCTACGCCAGCCCGAGTTCAGCTTCTTCACCCAGGCGGCCGGTCACCCGCCGGTCGGCCTCACCGACTTCGCCTTCAACACCGGTGGCCTGCTCGGCGCTCCGGAAGACAGCGTCAAGGAAGATGTTACACTCCCGCTACAAGGGCTCAACGTCGATCCTCAGGCG
>CAVTKD010000021.1:0-42489 GCA_963735235.1 uncultured Solirubrobacterales bacterium
CCTCGTCGAGGACGACCCGGCCGCCCACCTCGGCCCGGCCGTCACCGAGTGGGCGCGCTTGGAGCAGCGAGCCGCGACCCTGGTGGATCGTCAGTGAGCGGCCGAGCTCGGCGCAGATCACGATCGCGGCCGATCCCGTCGCCTCGTCCTCGCCGATTCCGTCCTTGAGCGAGAAGCAGCGCGCCCGGACCGTGCCGGCGGCCTCGTCCTCCCAGGCCCAGTAGAAGGGCAGCCCCGCTCGGGCGACGGCTCACCCAGCGCCTCGACCGCGCCGGCGTCGGGCAGCCGTCGCATTTCCCAGGGCGGCGACCATTCCGCGCGAGCGGCGACGAAGGTCAGCCCACCCTCGCTGCGGGCCGCGACCTCGCCGGCGGCGGCCGCAGCATCGCCGCGGGGTGCCCCTCTCGCTCCAGCAGCCAGGCCGTGCCGACCATCGGGTGGCCGGCGAAGGGAAGCTCCAGCCCCGGCGTGAAGATGCGGCACTCGCCGCGGGCGAGGTCGTCGACGAAGATGGTCTCCGAGAAGCCGAGCTCGTGCGCAACCGCTTGGCGCCGGGCCTCCGGGACTTCAGTGCCGTCGAGGAAGACGCCGAGAGGATTGCCCCAGCTCCCATCCTCCGCGGTGAAGACCCGCAGGACGTGAAGCTGCGCCACCACAGGGACCGCCCGCCTAGAGGATCGGCAGGAAGTTTTCGATCTCGAACGGGGTGACCTGGACGCGGTACTCGTCCCATTCCTGGCGCTTGATCTCGACGAAGCGGCGGAAGGTGTGCTCGCCCAGGGTCCGCAGCACCAGCTCGGAGTCGGCCGCGACCTCGATCGCCTCGCCGAGGGTCGCCGGCAGCTGCTCGATGCCCTGGTGCGCCAGCTCCTCCTGGGAGAGGTGGTAGAGGTTCTGCTCCATCGGCTCCGGCAGCTCGTAGCCCTTCTCGATCCCTTCCAGGCCCGCCTGCAGCATCGCCGCGAAGCAGAGGTAGGGGTTGGCGGAGGGGTCGGGGCAGCGCAGCTCGGCCCGGGTCGCGCTCTCCTTGCCGGGGTGGTAGAGCGGCACCCTGATCAGCGCCGAGCGGTTGCGTCGCGACCAGGCCAGGTAGACCGGCGCCTCGAAACCGGGCACGAGACGCTTGTAGGAGTTGACCCACTGGGCGAAGAGCGGCGAGATCTCGCGCGCGTGCTTGAGCTGGCCGGCAATGAACGACTTCGCCACCGCCGAGAGGTAGTAGGGGTCGTCCTCGTCGTAGAAGGCGTTCTTGCCGTCCTTGGCCAGCGACTGGTGGACGTGCATCCCGGAGCCGTTCTCGCCGAACAGCGGCTTCGGCATGAAGGTCGCGTGCCAGCCGTATTTCATCGCGTACTCCTTGACGACGATCCGGTAGGTCATGCAGTCGTCGGCCATCTCGAGCGCGTTCTTGTAGCGCATGTCGACCTCGTGCTGGGAAGGGCCGACCTCGTGGTGGGTGTACTCGACGTGGATGCCCATCTTCTCCAGCGCCAGGACGGTCTCGCGACGCACGTCGGAGCCGGCGTCGAGCGTGGTCAGGTCGAAGTAGCCGCCCTCGTCGAGGACCTCGGGGATGCCGTTCTCGGGCTTGGCGGAGCGGAAGTAGAAGTACTCCAGCTCGGGGCCGATGTTGTAGGCGTCGAAGCCCATCTCTTCGGCCCGTTTCATCGCCCGCTGCAGGATCCAGCGCGGGTCGCCCTCGTAGGGGCCGCCGCCGGGGACGCGGATGTCGCAGAACATGCGGGCGACGGCGTTGCCTTCCTCGGGGCGCCAGGGGATCAGCGCGAAGGTCGAGGGATCGGGCATGGCGATCATGTCCGACTCCTCGATCGGGTTGAAGCCGGTTATCGAGGAGCCGTCGAAGCCCATGCCGCCGTCGAAGGCGTCCTCGAGCTCGGCGGCGTTGATCGAGAAGCTCTTGAGCTGGCCGAGCACGTCGGTGAACCAGAGGCGGACGAAACGAACATCGCTCTGCTTGACGATCTCGATGACGTCAGCGGCACTACTGGGTTGCTCTGCCATTCCGGCCTCCTTGGCTTGTCCGCAAGAAGGTGGCAACGATAGGCGAATGAACCGGAGAGGTGCGGAACGGCGTATAGCGGGTAGAGACGTAGCGATCTCGGCCAGCGCCGGCGGGCTTGCGGAGACGTCCAAAAGCAGCTATAACTTACTTCCTGTAAGTTAATAGCTCAAAGTAAAGTAAAGGCCACGTAAAGGCTCTGTAAAGCGAGATCCGCCCCCAGCAGAGCCAGAGATGAGAAGCCCGTGACGGTCAAAACCGCAGTTTCAAGATTCCAGATCCACGACGAGTTGACGGCGCCCGATGAGAGCGCTCCTCTGATCAAGACCATTCAGGCGACCGGCGGTGCGGTCACCAAGTTCGTCGGCGTCCTCGCCGGCTCCCCCGCGGTCCTCCGGGCCTATACCCGGATGCGCTCGGAGCTGCGCGGCGGCGTCCTCCCCCAGGCGACCCGTGAGCGGATCGCCCTGGCGGTGGCCGAGCATCGCGAAGACAACTACAGCATCGCCCAGCACGCCAAGTCGGCGCGCCGGGCCGGGCTCGGCCTCGACGAGGTCTCCCGCGCCCGCAGCTTCAGCTCCTCCGACGAGAAGGAGGCGGCACTGCTCGTCTTCCTCAAGGAGACGCTGGACGCCGACGGCCCCCCGCCCCTTCACCTGCACGAGGAGGCACGGGAGATCGGCTGGACCGACGAGGAGATCCTCGAGGCGGTCGGGCACCTGGCGCTGAACGAGTTCCAGAGCCTGATCGCGAGCGCTGCGGCGCTGCCCAAAGATCAGGCGACGCCGCGGGTGCTGCCCTCAGCTGCGTAAGCGGCTGAGGGCAGCTCGGCCCCGTCGGGGCCGAGCTCGCGAAGAGCTAGTTCTCGACCAGGGTGGCCGTGTAGAGCAGGCGGGCCGTGGAGTAGCGGCAGCCGTAGGTGGCTCGGGTGCCGGGCTTGTCCTGGGGTTCGCCCTGGCGGATGTCGGTGGAGTTGGTGCAGGTGCCGGGGGCGCGGCTGGCGCGCCAGACGTTGTCGGCGGGGAGTTCCTGGGCGAAGGCGGGGGCCCAGGTCGGCACGGTGATGCCGACGATGTCGCCCTTTTCGACCGCCAGCGAGGAGCCGAACTTGACGGTCTGGCCCAGGTAGGGGCTGAGGACCTTGATCGAGCCCTGGCTGCGCAGGTTGTAGCGGGGCGGGTTGGTGCCGGGGACGCGGCGGAGGATCGCCAGGCGCGCCTCGGGCGGGGTGCCGAAGAAGCCGTTGAAGAAAGAGCGCTGTTTGTTGGTCGGCTGGGCCAGGGTCAGGGTCCAGCCCTTGATCGTGCCGGTGTGGGGAACGATGAAGGGCGAGCGGGTCTGGCCGTTGCTGACCTGGAAGCCGGTGACGCTGCCGATCGCCTGACAGGGAAGCCCCGGGCAGGAGGGGTCGGGGACGATCGAGGTCTGGCCGAGCACGACGGTGGTCTTGGGAACGCCGGCCGCGGTGGCGCCGGCGGAAAGAGCGGTCAGGATCGCGAGGGAGCCCAGCGCCAGAGCCAAAGCCAGCCAGCGACCTCTCCGTGGTGCGCCCGCGGCGAATGCTCCGTGCGAAGACCTCGACATACCCGTGCTCCTCTCGTAGAAAGACCGCCTATGCAGGGCAGATTAGCCGCCCGGGCGTAAAAAGAGGGGGCTGGGGCTAGGGGCCGACGGCGGGCCGGGCGAGATTGACCGCCACGGCGTAGTGCAGCATGCCGACGCCTTCGAGGCCCAGCGCTTCGCTGGCGGCGGCGGTGAGATCCCAGGCGCGGCCTTTGACGTACGGCCCGCGATCGATCACCTGGGTGATCAGGGCATGACCGTGGTAGACGAACTTGACGGTGGTTCCACAGGGCAGGGTCTTGTTGGCGACACCGAGCGTGGTCGGGCGGAGAACCTGCCCGCAGGCCGTTTTGTTGCCCCAAAGGCCGGGTCCATACCAGCTGGCTTCGGCGGCGCGGAAGGGGCTGAAGGCGATTTCCTCGCCTTCCGGCGAGCTGCCGCCGTAGGCGGTGGAGGCGCCGCCGGTGGACGCCTGGGCGGAGCCGGCACCGAGGGCGAGAATCGCCAGCGCGGCGAGCGAGGCCGCCCAGCGCAGGCGCCGGGGAGCGCGCCGCATGGTGCCGGGCGCACGTCTCGAGTCGTGTTTCCGCGCAAGGCGGTTTCTACTTGGCTGCATAACTCTTTCCAAGCGCTTGCGGGGTTAGCTGTCGGGCTCGCGCTGAAAGAGCTGCGCTACGCGGCGGATGCCGGCGATTCGCCCCCACTAATTGGGTCCCCCGCTCTCCGCGATATGTAGGCGGAGATTCAGCGGAAGTTGGCAGCAGGTTAGCAAAGACTAAGACAGAATTATGTGAACAGGTTCGGCCTCGCCCTCGCACGGACTTGGCATCGACTACGCCCGCCCTGGCTCCAACCCTGCAGGAAGACGCCCGCGGGGAGGATTTTCCGCTCTGGCATGGGAAAGGCCCCCTCTCGGGAGCCTTTCCGTTAGCGGGCCTGTAAGCCGGATCCTGTCTTGAGCGGCCATCTATCTATGCGGCCCACCTGGACCTCGCCGAGCCGGGTCGACGGTCCTGCTTGGCCTTGCACCGGGCGGGGTTTGCCTGGCCGCCGCGTCACCGCGACGCCGGTGCGCTCTTACCGCACCATTTCACCGTTGCCTGTACGCGACTCACGTGTGGCCGCGCCATCGGCTGTGTATTTCTGTGGCACTTTCCCGCGGGTTTCCCCGGGTGGGCGTTACCCACCGCCCTGCCCTTTGGTGTCCGGACTTTCCTCGAAGGGTTTTCTCTCCCCCCGCGGTCCGCTCGGCCCGCCCGGCGATGGTAGCCCGGCGGCGCGGATCGGCCAAACCGGGGCGGGATATGGTGGCGAGGATGCGAACCGCGGTGGTCACCGGAGCGGCTGGAGGCCTCGGCCGGGCGATCGCGACCGAGCTGGCGGAGCGTGGCTACGCGGTCCGGGTCACCGACGTCGATTCCGGCGCGGCTGAGCGCGCGGCAGCCGAGATCGGCGGCGAGGCCAGCGCCTCGGCCCTCGACGTGACCGACGCGGCAGCCTGCCGATCGCTGGCCACGGCGCTTGCCGAGGCCGGCTCCCTCGACCTCTGGGTCAACAACGCCGGCGTGCTCTTCACCGGGCTCGCCTGGGAGCAGGACGAGGCGGCGCGAGCCTCGATGCTGGCGATCAACGCGACCGGCACGATGAACGGGACCGTCGCGGCGCTGGAGCAGATGGTGCCCGCTGGGCGCGGCCACGTGATCAACGTCGTCTCGCTGGCCGGCATCGTCGCCGCCCCGGGCGAGGTCGCCTACTCGGCGAGCAAGCACGCGGCGATGGCCTTCACGCTCGGGACCCTGTTCGACCTGCGGCGGGCCGGCCACAAGGGCATCGACGTCTCCGCGGTCTGCCCCGACGGGATCTGGACGCCGATGCTGGAGGGCAAGCTCGACGACCCCGACGCGGCGGGCTCCTTCTCCGGCCATCTTCTGACTCCCCGTCAGGTCGCCCGCGAGGTCGGGAGGCTGACCGAGCGCCCGCGACCGATCCTGGTCATCCCCCGCTGGCGCGGCCCGCTGCTGCGCGTCTTCGACCTCTTCCCCCGCCTGGGGGTGCGACTGCTGCCGGCGGTGATGTGGGATGCCCGCCGCAGGCAGCGCCGCTACAAACGCCTGATCGAGTCCGGCCGCTGGCCCGACTGACGAGACGTCAGACGGACCTGAAAACTCCGATGACCCTGCCGATGACGCTCGCCTCGGTGGTGAGGATCGGCTCCATCTCCTCGTTCTCGGGCTGCAGCCGGATGTGGTCCTTCTCGCGGAAGATCCGCTTCACGGTTGCGTCCTCGCCGATCAGGGCAACGACGATTTCGCCGTCGCGGGCGTCCTCGCTGGGACGGACGATGACGTAGTCGCGGTCGAGGATGCCGGCGTTCTTCATGCTTTCGCCGCGGATCTGGAGGATGTAGTCGCCGTCTTCGCCACCGATCACGTCGGGGATCTCGAGGTACTCCTCGATGTTCTCCTCGGCCAGGATCGGCTCGCCGGCGGCCACCTGGCCGACCAGCGGCAGGCCGCTTCCGGGCCTGATCGTCTGTTTCGCCTTTTCGAAGAGCAGCTCGATCGCCCGCGGTTTCGAGGGGTCGCGGCGCAGCAGGCCGATCTTCTCGAGGTTCGCGAGGTGCGCGTGCACGGTCGAGGACGAGTGCAGCCCCACCGCTTTGCCGATCTCCCGCACCGTCGGCGGGTAGCCCGTCTTCGCCGCGTACTTGCGGATGAAGTCGAAGATCTCTTTCTGCCGTTTGGTCAGGTCAAGGTCAACCATTGTCAGCCCCCAGTTTCTCCCATTTGCCGGGTGTTCACGCGTTCGAACACTTGTTCGCAGGCTATCGCCCACGCCGGATGCTCGCAAGGCAGCGGCGCGCTCAGGCTCCGAACATCTAGAATCGGCCGCCCTCGAGCGGCCGTGGCGGAACTGGTAGACGCGCAAGGTTGAGGGCCTTGTGGGTGGAAACACCCGTGATGGTTCGACTCCATTCGGCCGCATCGGAAAGCCCCCGCTCGTCGGGGGCTTTTTCGTTCTACATCCGGTAAACGGGCGCCGCCGGGGCGGCGAGGGGCGCGTTGGCGCAGGCGCCGAGGGCGAGGCCGACGACGCGGCGGGTGTCGAGCGGGTCGATGACGCCGTCGTCCCAGAGGCGGGCGGTCGAGTAATAGGGGTTGCCCTGGCGCTCGTACTGGTCGCGCAGCTCGGCGCCGACCTCGGGCTGGCCGACCTCGGTCATCACCGTCGCCGCCTGCTCACCTCCCATCACCGAGATCCGCGCGTTCGGCCACATCCAGAGGAAGCGCGGCGAGTAGGCGCGGCCGCACATCCCGTAGTTGCCCGCCCCGAAGGAGCCGCCGACGACGACGGTCAGCTTCGGCACCCGCGCGGTGGCGACGGCGGCGACCATCTTGGCGCCGTCCTTGGCGATGCCACCGGCCTCGTACTCGGGGCCGACCATGAAGCCGGAGATGTTCTGCAGGAACAGCAGCGGCACCTGGCGCTGGTCGCAGAGCTCGACGAAGTGGGCGACCTTGAGGGCGCTCTCGCTGAAGAGGATGCCGTGGTTGGCGACGATCCCGACCGGGTGGCCATGGACGTGGGCGAAGCCGGTGACGACGGTCGTCCCGTATTCGCTCTTGAACTCGTGCAGGTGGCTGCCGTCGGCGATGCGGGCGACGATCTCACGCGGGTCGTAGGGGGTGCGGCTGTCGGGCGGGACGGCGCCGTAGAGGGTGGCGGGGTCGATTACGGGCTCCTCGACGGGCTGGCGGCGGCAGGGCGGCTGCGGCTTTGCCGGCAGGGTCGCGACGATCGAGCGGACGATCCGCAGTGCCTCGTCGTCGTCCTCGGCGAGGTGGTCGACGACGCCCGAGGTGCGCGCGTGCAGCTCACCGCCGCCGAGCTCCTCGGCGGTCACGGTCTCGCCGGTCGCGGCTTTGACCAGCGGCGGGCCGCCGAGGAAGATCGTGCCCTGGTCACGGACGATCACGGTCTCGTCGCTCATCGCCGGCACGTAGGCGCCACCGGCAGTGCAGGAGCCCATCACCGCGGCGACCTGGGGGATCCCGCGAGCCGACATGTTCGCCTGGTTGAAGAAGATCCGGCCGAAGTGCTCGCGGTCGGGGAAGACCTCGTCCTGCATCGGCAGGAAGGCGCCGCCGGAGTCGACGAGGTAGATGCAGGGAAGCCGATTCTCGAGCGCCACCTCCTGCGCGCGCAGGTGCTTCTTCACGGTCATCGGGTAGTAGGTGCCACCTTTGACGGTGGCGTCATTGGCGACGACGACGACCTCGCGGCCGTGGACCCGGCCGACCCCGGTGATGATCCCGGCGCCGGGGGCCGCGTCGTCGTAGAGGCCGTTGGCGGCGAGCGGCGAGAGCTCGAGGAAGGGCGCGCCAGGGTCGCAGAGGCGGTCGACGCGCTCGCGCGGCAGCAGCTTGCCGCGACCGGCGTGGCGCTCGGCGGCACGCTCACCACCACCGGCGGCAACAAGGACCAGGCGCTCGCGCAGCTCGGCGGCGAGGCGGGCGTGCTCGGCCTCGTTGCGCTCGAACTCCGGCGTCCCCGCCCGCGCCTGCGTGCGCAGCTGGGTCATCTCGCCTCCTCCCCACTCGCCAACGCGACCAGGACCTGGCCGCGGGAGACCTGCTCGCCGACCCCGACTAGGACGTCGGCGACGACCCCGGCCCGCGGACTCTGGACCGAGAGCTCCATCTTCATCGACTCCAGCACGACCAGCACCTCGCCTGCCTCGACCTCTGCCCCGGGCTCGGCGCGGACGTCGATCACGACTCCTGGCATCGGCGCCTCCAGCGAGCCACCGCCGGCGGCACCCGCCGCAGCACCGGCCTGCTCGGCGATCTCGAAGCGCGCCGGCTCGGCGGCTCCATCGAGCAGCCAGACGGCGTCGCCGTCGCGGTGGACCCCGATCCGGCGTGTCTCACTGCCGACGGTGAGCAGCCCTGCCTCGATCCCGAACGCACCCGACTCCTCGCCGATCCTCCAGGCCCACCCGTCCGAACGCACTTTGTCCCGTATAGGCAGCAAAAGTGCGTTCGGGTCGCGGCGAATCGCCACAGCGACCTCGCCGTCGGGCCCCAGCAGTCGCGACCGCACCCACGCCGGCTCGCCCTGGCGCCAGCCATCGCGGGCGTCCCAGGGGTCGTCGCTCGCCGGCGGCCCGAGCAGCTCCGCCAGCGCCACGGCGGCGAGCACTGGCTCGCTCTCCGGCGGCGCGACCGCGTCGCCGAGGCGCTCGATCAGCCCCGTGTCGATCTCGCCCGCGCGCACCTCCGGCCGGCCAAGCAGAGCCCGCAGATAGGCGGCGTTGGTCGCCGGGCCGAGCAGGACCAGGTCGGCGAGGCCGCGCTCGAGGCCGCTCAGCGCCCCCTCGCGGCTGGGGGCGTGGGCGACTAGCTTGGCGAGCATCGGGTCGTAGTCGGTGCCGATCTCCATCCCCTCCTCGACGCCGCTGTCGACCCGGATCCCGGCCGGCTCGCGGTAGGCGACGATGCGACCGGCGGAAGGAAGGAAGCCGTTGGCGGGATCCTCGGCGTAGAGCCGCGCCTCGACCGCGTGGCCGTCGAAGCGGACGTCCTCCTGGCCGAAGCCGAGCGGCTCGCCCGCGGCGATCCGCAGCTGCTGCTCGACCAGGTCGAGGCCGGTGATCGCCTCGGTGACCGGGTGCTCGACCTGGAGGCGAGCGTTGACCTCGAGGAAGAAGAAGGCACCGGGGTCGTCGCGCTCGGCGATCAGCTCGACGGTGCCGGCGTTGACGTAGCCGCAGCCCTGCGCCAACGCAACCGCGGCCGCGCCCATCCGCTCGCGCAGCTCCGGGCCGACGACCGGCGACGGGGACTCCTCGACGACCTTCTGGTGGCGACGCTGCAGGCTGCACTCGCGCTCGCCGAGGTGAACCGCGTTGCCGTGGGAGTCGGCCAGCACCTGCACCTCGATGTGGCGCGATGCCTCGAGATAGCGCTCGACCAGCAACCGGTCGTCGCCGAAGGCGCCCTGTGCCTCGCGCCGCGCCGCCGCCAGCGCGGCGGGCAGCTCACCGAGGTCGCCGACGACGCGCATCCCCTTGCCGCCGCCGCCGGCCGCGGCCTTGAGCAGGATCGGCAGCTCCGCGTCCGCGGCCCAGGCTTCGATCTCCTCGTCGCCGAGGCGCTCGCCGCTGAGGCCCGGCAGGACCGGCACCCCGGCGGCCGCGGCGGCCTCCTTGCCGGCGACCTTGTCGCCGAGCAGCGTCATCGCCTCCGGCCCCGGGCCGATGAAGACCAGACCCGCGGCGGCGCAGGCGCGGGCGAACTCGGGGCTCTCGGAGAGGAACCCGTAGCCGGGGTGGACGGCCTCCGCCCCGGTCCGCAGCGCCGCCTCGACGACGCGCTCGATGTCGAGGTAGGACTGCCGCGGCGGCGTCGGCCCGATCCGCACGGCCCGGTCCGCGGCCCGCACGTGGGGCGCGGCGGCGTCGGCATCGCTGTAGGCGGCGATCGCCTCAATCCCGAGGCGGTGCAGCGTGCGGGTTACCCGGACCGCGATCTCGCCGCGGTTGGCGATCAGGACGCGGTCGAACACGGGCTCAGCGCTTCCAATCGACGGCGCCGGCGAGCAGGGTGTGGGAGCCGAGCGGGCGGCCGAGGACTCGCTGCGCCTCGCGGGCCGCCTCGAGCAGCAGACCCAGGTCCACCCCGGTCTCGATCCCCATCTCCTCCAGCATCGAGACCAGGTCCTCGCTGGCGATGTTGCCCGTCGCCCCGGCCGGCACCGGGCAGCCGCCCAGCTCGCCGAAGCTGGACTCGAAGGAGGCGCAGCCGGCCTCCAGCGCGGCGAGCACGTTGGCGAGGCCCTGGCCGCGGGTGTTGTGGAAGTGGGCAGTGAGCTCGACGTCCGGCAGCTCGGCCGCGGCGCGCTCGAAGAAAGCGCGGACCTGGACCGGGTTGGCCATTCCGGTGGTATCGCCGAAGGCGATCTCGGCGGCGCCGGCGGCGTGCAGGCGCTGGGCGATCGCGAAGACGCGGTCGGGCGGCACCTCGCCCTCGTAAGGGCAGCCGAAGCTGGTGCTGATAACTCCCTCGCAGCGCAGCCCGGCCTCGCGCGCCCGGGCGATCACCCCCTCCAGCCCACTCAGCGACTCCTCGACCGAGCGGTTGACGTTGTGCTGGTTGTGGGTCTCCGAGGCGGAAAGGAAGAGGTTGACCTCGTCGATGTGCTCGCGCAGCTCCAGCGCCGCCTCCAGCCCGCGCTCGTTGGGGACGAGGACGGAGACCGCGACCTCGTCGGGGATTGAGGCCCGTTCGAGCACCTCGCGGGCATCGGCCAGCTGCGGGATCATGTCGGCGCGGACGAAGCTGGTCAGCTCGAGGCGCTTCAGGCCGGTGCGGGCGAGCAGCTCGATCAGGCGCACCTTGTCGTCGGTGGCGATCACCTCGGGCTCGTTCTGGAAGCCGTCGCGGGGCCCGACCTCGCGCAGGCGCACCGCGGCGGGGGTCATGCGCCGAGGGCGCGGGCGATCACCATCTGCTGGACCTCGTCGGTCCCCTCGCCGATCGTGAGGATCTTCGCGTCGCGGTAGAAGCGGCAGACGGGGTACTCCTCGATGTAGCCGTAGCCGCCGTGGATCTGGACCGCCTCCTCGGCGCAGCGCACGGCGAGGCGGCCGGTCTTCAGCTTCGCCTGCGCCGCGGTCAGCGAGAACGACTCGCCGCGGTCCTTCTGGTGCGCCGCCTTGTAGACCAGCAGCCGCGCCGCCTCGATCTCGGTCGCCATGTCGGCGAGCTTGATCTGGATCGCCTGGAAGCGGCTGATCGGCTGCCCGAAGGCGCGCCGCTCCTTGGCGTAGGCGAGCGCCTCGTCGAGCGCCCCCTGGGCCAGACCGATGCCCATCGCGGCGACGCCGATGCGGCCGATGTCCAGCACCTGCAGGAACTGCTTGAAGCCCATCCCACGCGGGCCGAGCAGGTTCGCCGCGGGGACGCGGGCGCCGTCGAAGCTGAGCGGGCGGGTGTCGGAGGCGTTCCAGCCCATCTTGCGGTAGGGCTCGCCCTGCTCGTAGCCGGGGGTGCCGTTCTCGACGATCAGATTGGAGACCTCCTCCGGGCCGGTGCGGGCGGTAATGCAGACGACGCCGGAGATATCGGTGCCGGCGTTCGTGATGAACTGCTTGGCGCCGTCGATCACCCATTCCTCGCCATCGAGCTCGGCGCGGGTGCGGACGTTGCCGGCATCGGAGCCGGCCTCCGGCTCGGTCAGCCCGAAGGCACCGAGGACGCTCCCCGAGCAGAGCTTCGGCAGCCACTCGCGCTTCTGCTCCTCGCTGCCGAACAGGTAGATCGGCTGGGTGCCGAGCGAGGTGTGGGCGCAGAGCGTGATCGCGACCGAGGAGTCGATCCGGGCCAGCTGCTCGACCGCCAGCGCGTAGCCGAGCGAGTCCCCGCCGCCGCCGCCGTACTCCTGCGGGAAGGGGATGCCCATCAGGCCTAGCTCGCCAAGCTTGGCGACGATCTCGTAGGGGAAGCGCTTCTCGCGGTCGAGCTCCTCGGCGACCGGCGCTACCTCGGCCAGCGCGAACTCGCGGACCGTGTCACGCAGCAGTCGCTGCTCGTCGCTGAGGTCGAAATCCATGCCGAGACAATACCGAATGATTGCTCTAAATTCGAATGAGCCCTCTATTTTCTTCCCCAGCGCGCTAACTTGCGCCGATGGCGGCGATGACCCCTCCGGCCCGGCCGGCGCTCCGGGCCCGCTACGAACAGCGCCAGCGCGAGGTGGTCGCGGCGGCGGCGAAGCTGTTCGCCGAGAACGGCTACCAGGCGACCTCGATCGCCGACCTGACCGAGGCGACCGGCCTCGCCGCCGGCGGCCTCTACCACTACATCGGCAGCAAGGAGCAACTGCTCCTGCTGATCTGCAACGACCTGCTCGACCCGTTGCTGGCGCAGGCCGGCGAGATCGTCGCCGCCGCGACGCCGCCCGAGCGGCAGCTGCGCGAGCTGCTGCGCGCCTGGCTGGTCCACATCGAGACGCATCGCCACCACATGCTGGTCTTCGCCCAGGAGCGCCACGTGATCGAGCGCGACCCGCAGTGGCGGCGGCTGCGCGGCCGCCGCAAGGCCTTCGAGCAGATCCTCGACGACGTCCTCGCCCGCGGCGAGGCGGAGGGGACGATGAGCTTCGCCGACCGCGGGCTGACCCTGCTGGCGCTGCTGGGGATGGTCAACTACACGCCCCAGTGGCTGCGCCCCCGCGGCCGCCTGACGGCCGAGCAGATCGCCGATGGCTACTGCGACCTGCTGCTCAGCGTCGCCAGGTCCGGCGGGGCGGCGGGCTAGGGAGACAGCAGGCCGACCCGCCAGCCGCCGCTGTCGCGCCGCTCGAACAGCCGGCGCTCGTGCAGGCGGTCGGGAGCCTCATCCCAGAACTCGGCCGTCCGCGGCCGGATCCGCAGCGCGCCCCAGTCCTCCGGGCAGGCCGGCGCGGTCTCCTGGACCTCCGCCAGGTGGGCGAGGCGGCTGCGCAGCGGGTCGAGGTCGTCGATCGGCTCGCCCTGGCGGGAGACGACGGTCTGCAGCTGGTGCAGGAGGTCGCGCTGGGAGAAGAGCTCCTCGGCCAGGGCGCGCTCGGCAAACGCCGCCTCGCCGGTGACGTGCACCTGGCGCCCCAGCGAAGGCCAATGGAAGAGCAGCGCCACCTCCGGGTTGGCCTCGATCTCCTGCGCCTTCCGCGTCCACAGCGCCGAGGTGAAGACGAGGGCGTCGTCCTCAAGCCGCTTCAGGGTCACGGTGCGGGCCGAGGGGCGGCCGCCGTCGCCGACGGTGACGAACGCGACCGAGGCCGGGTGCGGGGCGCCGGCCTCGCGGGCGGCGTCGATCCAGCGGCCGAGCTCGCGGATCGGGTCGTCGGGGTTCTCGTCGGGCACCGCCTGAGGATAGTTCGGGCCGGTCCCGGAAATCGGTCGGTACCGGAAAGCCGGGAGTAGGCTCCTTGCGAGCGTGCCGAGTGGGATCGGCCCAACCGAGGGAGGAGGTCCGATGTACGACTACGTGATCGTCGGAGCGGGTTCGGCCGGGTGCGTGCTTGCCGCGCGCCTCTCGGAGGACCCGGAGACCAGCGTGCTGCTGCTCGAGGCCGGCCCGCCGGACGTCAAGGAGAACATCCACGTGCCGCTCGGCTACCTGCAGCTGGCCCGCACCGACGTCGACTGGGACTACTGCACGGCGCCGGAAGCCAACTGCGACAACCGCCGCCTCCCCCTACCCCGCGGCAAGGTCCTCGGCGGCTCCTCCTCGGTCAACGCGATGATCTACATCCGCGGCAACCGCGCCGACTACGACTCCTGGGACACGCCCGGGTGGGCCTGGGACGACCTCTTCCCCTACTTCCTCAGGGCCGAGGACAACGAGCGCGGCGCCTCCGAGTGGCACGGCGCCGGCGGGCCGCTGCCGGTCTCCGACCAGCGCTCCGGCAACGTCATCACCCCCGCCTTCGTCGACGCCGGCACCGAAGCCGGGCTCGACCGCAACGAGGACTTCAACGGAGCCGAGCAGGACGGGGTCGGGATGTACCAGGTGACCCAGCGCGGCGGCCTGCGCGCCAGCGCCGCCGTCGCCTACCTGCACCCGGCGATGGAGCGGCCGAACCTGACCGTGATGCCCTACATGCAGGTCGAGCGGGTGCTCTTCGAGGGGACCCGCGCGGTCGGCGTCGAGGCGAGCCAGCTGGGCCAAGCGCAGCAGCTGCGCGCCGAGCAAGAGGTGATCCTCTGCGGCGGCACCTACAACTCACCGCAGCTGCTGATGCTCTCCGGGGTCGGGCCCGCCGAGCACCTGGCGATGCGCGAGGTCGAGCTGCTGCTCGACCAGCCGGCGGTGGGCGAGAACCTCAGCGACCACGCCGCCAGCTTCTCGGTCTGGACGACGCCGGAGCCCGAGAGCCTGCTGGCGGCGCTGGAGCCGGCGGCGCTGGAGGAGTTCGCCGCCTCGCAGACGGGGCCGTTCGCCTCCAACCTGGCCGAGTCGGGCGGCTTCGCCCGGGTCGGGGCCGGCGCCCCGGCGCCCGACACCCAGTTCCACGTCGCCCCGGTCCACATCGTCGACGAGGGCATGGGCGACCCACAGGCCCACGGCGTCTGGGTCTCCCCCTGCCTGCTGACGCCGGGCAGCCGCGGCTCGGTCCGGCTCGCCTCCAAAGACCCGAGCGCCAAGCCGATCGTCCGCAACGACTTCTTCAGCGCCGAGGAGGACATGCCGCGGATGACCGCCGCGGTGCGGCTGATGGAGGAGATCTGTGCCCAGCCGGCGATGCGCCCCTACTGCGCCGAGCCGTTCACGGTCCCGGCCGGCGACGGCGAGGATGCCCTGCGCGCCCACGTCGCCCGCACCACCTTCCCGATCTACCACCCGGTCGGCACCTGCGCGATCGGCTCCGTCGTCGACGCCGACCTGCGAGTGCAGGGGCTGGAGGGCATCCGCGTCGTCGACGCTTCGGTGATGCCGGCGGTGCCGCGCGGCAACACCAACGCCCCGGTGATCGCAATCGCCGAGCGCGCCGCCGACCTGATCAAGGGCGCGGTGCCGCTGGGCGCCGCAGAGGTCAGCGCGAGCTAGTGCCGAGCGCCGTGTCGAGGAAGGACCCGAACAGGCGGACCACCGACGAGGCGGTCGCCTCGGGGGGATCGGTGGGGTTGGTGATGTAGCTGATCGCCAGCCGCACGAGGGCTTCGGAGAGGAGAGCGACGTCGGCTTTGGGGGCCTGCGGCCAGCCCTCCTCGATCACGGTGCCGAGGCGGGCGGTGGCCCACTGGACGACCGGCATGCCCTGGGTGGTGACGAAGGGCAGCATGCCGCCGGTGCCGTCGTCGCTGAGCAGGATGCGGATCAGCGGGTCCTCGCCGGCGGTGCGCAGGAACAGCTCCAGGGCGGCGCCGACCGCGGCGCGGGGGTCGTCGAGGTGCTGCTTGACGGCCGCCTCGACGTCATCGAGGAAGCGCTCGCCCTCGTGGATCACGAAGGCGAGGCCGAACTCGTTGCGGTTGCCGAACTCCTTGTAGAGGGTCTGGCGGCTGACGCCGGCGCTGGCGGCGATGTCGGACATCGTGATCTCCGACCAGGCCTGCTGCTCGAGGCGGTCGCGGGCGGCGCCGAACAGGGTCTGGCGCAGCAGCTCCCTGGCGGCCTCCGGATATGGGGTGCGAGCGCCCGCCATCGCCCCCATCGTCGCAGCGTCAGCACTCACCCGGCGTCCTCGTCAGGCTCGAAGTCGACCTTCTCGCGGACGCCGCAGTCCGGGCAGGCCCAGTCGTCGGGGACCGCGCTCCACGGCGTGCCCGCCGGGAAGCCCTCGCGCGGGTGCCCCGCCTGCTCGTCGTAGACGTAGCCGCAACCGGGGCAGCGCCAGCGGCTCACGAGGCCGCCCCGGCGCTTGCCGCCCCGTAGCGGGCGAGAACCTGCTCGCGCTTGCGCGGCTGGATGTTGGCCCGGGTGACGTCGCCTTCGAAATGGTCGAGCAGGATCGGGTCCATCACCCGCCGCCAGAGCGGCGGGAACCAGGCGAGCACGATCATCCCCGCGTAGCCGGTGGGCAGCTGCGGCGCCTCTTCGACGTGGCGCAGCGCCTGGTAGCGCCGGGTCGGGTTGGCGTGGTGGTCGCTGTGGCGCTGCAGGTGGTAGAGCAGCACGTTGGAGGCGACGTTGTTGCTGTTCCAGCTGTGCTCGGGAAGACAGCGCTCGTAGCGCCCGTCCTCGCGCTTGCCGCGTCGCAGGCCGTAGTGCTCGAGGTAGTTGACGACCTCCAACAAGGAGAACCCGATCACGGCCTGGATCAGCAGATAGGGCAGGACGACCGGCCCGAAGGCGATCGCCAGCGCGGCGAAGAGCCCGACCGTCATCGCCCAGGCGCTGAGGATGTCGTTGTGGATGCTCCAGTGCGACTTGCCGAGGCGGTCGAGGCGAGCGGCCTCGATCCCCCAGGCCGAGCTGATGCTGCCGGCGACGGTCCGCGGCAGGAAGGCCCAGAAGCTCTCTCCCAGCCGCGAGCTGGCGGGGTCCTCGGGAGTAGCGACGCGGACGTGGTGGCCGCGGTTGTGCTCGATGAAGAAGTGGCCGTAGCCGGTCTGCGCCAGGGCGACCCGGCTCAGCCAGCGCTCCCCGCTGTCGCGCTTGTGGCCGAGCTCGTGGGCGGTGTTGATCGCGATCCCGCCGACGACGCCGACCGTGAAGGCCAGCCCGAGGCTGCTGAGCACCGAGAGGTCGCCGCTGGACCAGAGCCAGCAGGCGAGGATGAGGCCGGCGTACTGGACCGGGATGAAGACGTAGGTGCACCAGCGGTAGTAGCGGTCCTGCTCGAGCCATTTGAGGACGCTGTCGGGCGGGTTGGTCGCGTCGACCCCGACGGCGATGTCGAGGATCGGGAAGGCGACGAAGATCAGCAACGGGCCGAGCAGCCACAGGCCGTTGAAGCCGGTCAGCGCGACCGAGCCCCAGGCGAGGAAGGGCGCCATCGGCACGACAATCCCCAGCAGCCATGCGTAGCGCTTGGGATCGGTCCAGGTCGCCGGATTGACCTCGACCTCATCGTGGTGATGGTGGTGATGATGCGAGTCCGCGGTGGTGGCCTCCATGGCCTCCTCCTTGTCAGAGTTTCAGAGAACGTCTCCAACGTAGACAAACAAGCTCTCTTTGTCAACTAAACATACATATGCTCTACATCTGCCTCCAAACCAGACCGCACAGCAGCAGACGACCCCGGCTGGGGTCGCAGTAATCCATAGGACCCCGCCTCCTTAGATCTTCAGGAGGACGAAGGTGTTGAGCACGAAGAGCACGGCGAAGAAGACCGTGGCGCGGTCGAGGTTGCGCTCGACCATCGAGCCGCCGCCCAGCGAGCTGCCGCCACCGCCGATGCCAAAGGCGCCGGAGAGGCCCGCGTCTTTCCCCGAGTGCAGCAGGATCAGGAAGATCAGGACGACGGAGATGAAGACCTGGATGACGCTGAGAAACGTGTACATGGTCGGCGAAGTCTAGACCCTGTCGAGGATCTGCACTGCTTCCTTGCGCAGCTCTGCATCGAGCAGGGCGAAGTCCTCGTCGGAGAGCTTGCCCGCGGCGTGGTCGAGCTCGGCGTCGCGGATCTCGCGGTACTTGGCTTCCTTCTGGGCGTCGGACTCGGTGTGGACGAGGGCGCCGCGGCGGCGGCCGCGGGTCGGCCAGAGCGCGATCAGCGCGCCCATCACCGAGATCAGGCCGCCGATCCACATCCAGGTGACCAGCGGGTTGACGATGATTTTGAAGCTGGCGGCCGAGTTTTCCGTCAGGTAGCCCTTGGCGATGCTGTCCGCGGTCAGCGACTGCAGCTTCTGGATCTGGGCGGCGGCGGCCGGGGCCAGGGCGGGATTGGAGCGCGCCTGCAACATCAACCCGGCCAGCGCTTTGCACTGCGGCGGGGTCCCTGGCTTGCCGAGGACGCAGGCTCTGAAGCCTCGGTCGGCGGCTCGCACCCGTCCTTGCACGCCGCTGATGTCAGGTTCCACCGCGGTCCAGAAATCGCTGCGCAGGCCCGCCTTGAGGCCGATCCTGCTGTCCGCCTCGCCTTCGAAGTAGCTGTCGAGGGTGCTGGTCGGGACCCCGGTCGGGCGGAAGAAGCGGCGGATCGGGTTGACGAAGAAAGTGGAGTCCCCCTTCTGCACTTCGAGCTTGGCGCCGAGCGCGATCGCCTCCGGGGTGACCGACTCGGTCGGCCGCTTGTAGGTCACCTTGCGTCCGTCGACGACGGTGCTTTCGCCCGGCCGCAGTTTCACCTGGCGGTTGGTCTGGAAGCTCGAGGAGGCGGCGATGCCGATCAGCAGCACGGCGATGCCGATGTGGACGATGTAGCCGCCGTAGCGCCTGCGGTTGCGAGAGACGACCGCGATCAGCGCCCCGGCCATCGAGCCGCCGGAGATCTTGCGGCGCGCCGCGGCGCCGTTCCAGAACTCCTGGCCGAGGCCGGTGATCGCGAAGGCGGCAAAGACGAAGAGGGCGAAGGCCCAGGGCTTGTGGAGGGCGTCGCTGAACAGCGCCAGCGCGACCGCAGCCACCGCGGCGACGGCCAGCGGCACCCGGAAGACGCGCTTGGCGGACGCCCAGCTGACCCGGCGCCAGGCGAGCAGCGGCCCGATCCCGGTGAAGAGGACGAGCAGGATCGCCAGCGGGGTCGTATAGCGGTCGAACCAGGGCGCGGCCAGCGAGGCCTTGTTGCCGGTGAACAGTTCCGAGATCAGCGGGAAGAAGGTGCCCCAGAAGATCGCCACGCAGAGCGCCACCAGGAGCAGGTTGTTGACCAGGAAGACGGACTCACGCGAGACCAGCGAGTCGATCCGCTTCGGCGAGCGCAGGTCGTCGAGGCGGGAGACGATCAGCGCCGTCGAGCCGATCAGGACCACCCCGATCAGGACCAGAAGATAGGGCCCGACGGTGTTGTCGCCGAAGGCGTGGATCGACTGCAGCACCCCGGAGCGGACCAGGAAGGTGCCCAGCAGCGCCAGCGAGAACGAGGCGACGACCAGGCAGGCGTTCCAGACCTTCAGCATCCCGCGTTTCTCCTGGACCATGATCGAGTGCAGGAAGGCGGTGATGATCAGCCACGGCATCAGCGCCGCGTTCTCGACCGGGTCCCAGGCCCAGTAGCCGCCCCAGCCGAGCTCGGTGTAGGACCAGCGGGCGCCGAGCAGGAGGCCGAAGCCGAGGAAGGTCCAGGCGATCAGGGCGAAGCGGCGGGTCGAGCGGATCCATTCGGCGTCGAGGCGGCGGGTGATCAGGGCGCCAATCGCGAAGGCGAAGGGCACGGTCAGGGAGACGTAGCCCGAGTAGAGCATCGGCGGGTGGATCATCATGCTCGGGTGCTGCAGCAGCGGGTTGAGGCCGATGCCGTCGGCAGGCGCCGGGTTCAGCGAGGTGAAGGGGTTGACGTCGGGCGCGAACAGCATCAGCCCGGTGAAGAAGGCGGCGACGCCCATCAGGATTGCGGTCGCCCACGGCACGATCTCCTTCAGCCGCTTGCGGGTCGCGAAGAGGGCGACGCTGGAGACGATCGAGAGGACCCAGGCCCAGAGCAGCAGCGAGCCTTCCTGGCTCGACCACATCGCCGCCAGCTTGTAGAAGGTCGGCGTCTCGATCGAGGAGTGCTGCTGGACGATGTTGAAGGAGAAGTCGTTGCTCGCGAAGGCGACCTCGATGATTACCACGCAGGCGGTGAGCAGCGCGCAGAAGCCGTAGACGACGCGGCGCGAGAGGTCGATGCGGCGGCGGTCGCCGTTGCGCCCGGCTAGGGCGAGGCCCGCCGCGACGACCGCGGCGAGGAAGGCGAGCGCCAGCAGGGCGCCGCCGAGGCTAGCCATTGCTCTTGGTCGTGAACTTCGACGGGCACTTGGTGATCAGGGTTTCCGGTTCGCCGACGAAGGTGCCGCTCTCCATCGCTCCGGTGAGGACGATCTCGCGGCCGCCACGGAAGGGGTCGGGGATGGTGCCCGTGTAGCTGACCGGGAGGGCCTGGCCGCCGCCTTCGCGGTCGGCGACGCGGAAGACGATGCCGTTGCCCTGGTGGCGGATCGAGCCGGGGACCACCTTGCCGGTCATGTCATAGGAGGTTCCGGGCGCCGCGCCGATCAGCTGCGAGGGTTCCTTGGCGTCGGTCGCGGCCGAGAACGACGTGTAGACCAGCGCCACCGCAAGCAGCACGGCGGCGCTGAGCGCGACAACCAGCCGGATCTTCCGCTTGCGCTGAGGGTCCACGAGCCCGGGGATTATCGCAATCCCGGTGCGTTGGCCCGGTTAAGGCCGTCTGCGAGAATCGTCGCGATGCCCCCAGGCGCCTCAACCGACCCGGTTCTGCTGATCACCGGAGCCAGCAGCGGCATCGGCGCCGCGACGGCCCGAGCGGCCGCCGGGACCCGCCGGTTGGTGCTCGCGGCGCGACGGCTGGAGGAGCTGGAAGCGCTCGCCGAGGAGCTCGGCGGCGCCGAGCGGGCGCTGGCCGTCCGCTGCGACGTCACCGAGTGGGACCAGGCGCAGGCGATGGCGGCGGCGGGGCTGGAGCACTTCGGCCGCATCGACGCCGTCTTCGCCAACGCCGGCTTCGGCGCCAAGCGCGGCTTCCTCGAGGAGTCGGTCGAGCACTGGCGCTCGATGGTCCTCACCAACGTCTATGGGGCGGCGCTGACGATCCGCGCCACCCTCCCCCACCTGCTCGAGCGCGGCGACGGGCACTTCCTGATCACCAGCTCGATCGCCGGCAGGCTGGCGATGCCCGGCTCGCTCTACTCGGCGACCAAGTGGGCGGCGACCGCGATCGGCGAGTCGCTGCGCGCCGAGCTGCGCCAGATGCACCAGAACACCACGATCAAGGTGACCCTGATCGAGCCGGGGATGACCGACACCGACTTCTTCGACAACCGCCCCGGCGAGTGGGCGCTGCAGGACACCGACATCGCCAACGCGGTGATCTACGCGCTCGAACAGCGGCCGGGCGTGGACGTCAACGAGATCCTGATCCGGCCGACCAGCCAGCCGATCTAGCTCACGCTAAAGGTGGGTGGTCGACCTTTGTCTCGCTATATGAGACAAAGGTCGACCACCCACCGGAGCAATCAGAAGCGATGGAGGATGAGGCGGACGATGCGCCAGTAGGTGCGCAGCATCAGGCGCGCCGGTAGGGAGCGGGCCAGCGGGGGGATGAAAGGAGAGTCGAGGTCGGGGGTGAGCCAGGAGGCGAACTCGGCGGCGGGGACGGTGCGGGTGGACTGGAGCCGGCGGCGCTCGCGGAGGAGGCGGGGGAGCCAGCGCAGGAATTCGAGGTTGGCGGCGAGCTTCTGCTTGCCCCAGCCGCCAGAGGTTGAGACCGCGATCAGGGCCAGCTCGGTGGCGAAGAGGGCCGGGGCGAGCAAAAGCAGCAACGGCGTCGGATAGGCGCGGACGATGAAGGCGAGGCGGTTGCGCTCCAGCCAGCGCCACTTGTGCTCGCGGGCGCCGAACTCGTAGTCGTGGTCAACCGCGGCGGCCGGCTCAATCCCGAGGGTGCCTCCGCGCAGCCGCAGCCGCAGCGAGAGGTCGACGTCCTCGTGGTAGAGGAAGAACCGCTCGGGGAAGCCGCCGACCTCGCGCCAGGTGCGCAGCGGGATCGCCAGGCAGGCGCCCGAGAGCGCCGTCACCTCCCCGGCCGGCGGCACCGCGGCGATCGGCCGGCCGTGGCCGCCGGCCCAGACAATCCCGGTGAAGTGAACCGGGTTACCCCAGGAGTTGACCCGGGTTCCCCCCGCGTTGGCGACCAGGGCCTGCCAGGCCGCCCAGCCGCGGCTCTGCAGCCAGGGCCGCCGGATCGCCGCGCCGAAACCGGGCAGCGGCGCGGCGTCGGGGTTGAGGATGACCAGCAGCTCCCCGCTCGCCTCGGCGGCGCCGGAGTTGCAGCCGCGGGCGAAGCCGAGGTTGCCGCCGGTGCGAACGACCCGCGCCCGCGGCGCCAACTCGAGGACCGCTTCCGGGGTGCCGTCGTCGGAGTCGTTGTCGACGACGATCAGCTCGTCGCCGTCGGCGAGCTCCGGCAGCAGCGCGGGAAGGGTCCGGGACAGCTCCTCACGGCTGTTCCAGGCGACGATCAGGACGGAGAGAGTCGGACGCACCGGCGCGGAGGCTAGTCAGCCGTCCGCGCCGGTGCCCGACGAGGTGCTTCGGACCTACTTCTTCTTCTTGCCGCCACAGCTGCTCATGTTCAGCCCGTACTTGTTGTTCTTGACCTTCTTGCCGTTCTGGCCCTTGATGTTCAACACGGCCGTCTGCTTGCTCTTGCAGGTGTTGGTCGAGTTGACCAGGAGGCTCTTCTTGCCGCCTTCCATGTTGAGGATGAACTTCTTCACCGGGACGTCCGGCACCGGGTTGAACACCGTCTTCAGCCCACCGCGCTTGGAGCTGATGACGCCGTGCAACTGGATGTTCACCTGGCCACGGAGATCGGCCACCAGGTCCGGCAACGAGTTGTTGGAGGACACCAGATAGACCGGGCCCTTCAGCTTGTTGCTGAGCAGCGGCGTGATCGCTTCCGCGTGTCCGTAGACCGCCGCCTTCGGGCACGTCTGCGAGGCCAGCTGGACCCGGGTGCAGACGGTGCGGATGTGGCTCTGGTCGAGGAACAGCGAGTGCGGCAGCGTCAGTGCGGTGCGGCTTACGTTGGCGTCGCCTGGGCGTGCTTCCAGGATCGCCCGGATGCGCGGGTTCTTGGCCCGCTTGGTCGGGCCGGACAGGCGCGTGTGCAGCTTCGGCTTGAAGCCGAGCTTGCTGCATTCGGTCGCCTGGTACGGGGTGTTGACCGCGTAGGAGCTGAACGCGGCCGGGTTGGCCGGATCGGCGCCTCCCCCGTTGATCACGCCGCTGGTTGCCTGCGCGGCGCAGTTCGTCGGGTTGAGCATGAACTTGCTCCTGTCGACGTTAACGTCGATCGAGCGGATGTCCAGCTTCACGCCTCCGAACACATCTGGGATGGCATCGGATACCGCGTTGATCTGGGCGGTTTCCGGGTTGACATTGAGCGCCACCCGGACGACCACGGTGCCGAGATCAAACGGCCCCGAGACCGCCGGCGTGATTGTCGCCAGCGAGAGCGGGGCGCCCTTGTAGGGACCGGCCAGATACGCGTTGCCGGCCAGCTTGACCGGGTTGGCCCCCGTTCCGGACTCGGTCGAGGTACCGCCGATCCGGCTTGCCGTCGAGCAACTCGGGCTTGCCTGCTCGGCCTTGCCCGTGCTTGCGGCCGCGGCGGCCAGAGCCGTGTCGGAGCAATAGGGAATGTTGCTGAGGTTGCCGGTCAGCCCCTTGGGGAG
The DNA here is from genome assembly GCA_963735235.1 of uncultured Solirubrobacterales bacterium. Classification (GTDB taxonomy): domain Bacteria; phylum Actinomycetota; class Thermoleophilia; order Solirubrobacterales; family 70-9; genus VAYN01. The sequence goes on from CAVTKD010000021.1 coordinate 23,415, forward strand.
GGTGACGTTGACGACCTTCAGCTCCTGCTGCCCGTCGGGACGACCGATGTGGACGCGGAACGGGCTGTAGGCACCGGCCTTGGCGCTGTCGGACTTGGCCGTGTAGCCGGGCGCGAACTTGCGCTCGGCCAGCGTCGTCGGGCAGGTTCCGCCACCCGGCACGCTCGACAGCGTGAATTTGCTGCTGACGGCCACCTGCTCTCCGGGCCTCGCCCACGGTTCCATCTGGCCCGTGGTTTCGGCGGCGGAGCAGGTCGGCGGACTGGTGAGCACTGACCTCGAGCCGTCGAAGCGGAGCCTCACCGACTTGAACGGCACCTGCGGCAGACCTTTCGGCAGCGTGCCGGCCAGCGGACCGATCTCCTGTTCGTCGAACGTGGTGGTGAGTTGACCCGTGGTCGGATCGGCACTGATGTTGCCGACCAGGCGCAGGTCGATGCCCTCTTTTTCTTCCTTCGCTTCGACCAGGATCCGGAACTCTTCTCCCGAGGTCGGGTCCGAGCTCTTCTGTTCGCCGACGTAGATGTCGCCTCGCAGCGGCTGGGAGAGCGGCGGCGATTCGACTTCGACGCTGCCGACCCTGGAATCGACGGGACACGAGTTGCTGTAGTTGCGCTGCCCCTTCCTGAACTGAGCGTCCGTGCAGGCGAGGAGGCCGTTCGACCCGGCGGGATTGATACCCATGCCCTGCGGCAGCGTCGCCACCGCCTTGCGCAGGTGGGACTCCTGGACTTCGCTTTCTGCGCCGGTGAGGAATTTCAGGGTCGTGTTGACCGTTGCCGGTGCCGGCGAATCCACCTGCGAGGTGCCCGGGTCGACGTTCAGACCTGGATTGAAGGGAACTTTGTCGCACCCTAGCTGCGGCACGAAATTGCCACTGGAGTCCTTGATCTTGTTCTCCACCGGGGTTGATCCGTTCGGGAAGTTGGCGTCCGGTTCTTCGTAGGACTGTGCCCGGAACCAGGTGGAGTAGAGGTGTGCATTGGCGGGTTTACTCGGATCGAAACAGGTGGTGGGCTTGTTGATATAGGTCCCATCGCCGGGCGTGTCGCCAAAATTGATCAGGCGGCTGATCAGGGTATTCAGCCCAGGAGTCGCCGCAGTGTTTGGCTGCTGAATCGTGAAGCTCTCATGGAAGTCACTTTCCCAGGCGACTTCCGTTTCGAGGAATACCGGCTCTTTACCGGCGATGACGAACCCGAACAGGGCCGGTTCGCCAGGTTTGGGCTGAAGGTTGTAGACCGGGACCTGGGTCAGGCCGGCAGTGGGCGGGATCACGAATCCTTCGACGGGAATGACCCCGATGCCGGGGACTTCGACGTTCGGAGCATTGGTCACCAGAGTCGCCAGCTCTTCTCCCACTTTCGTGCTGGCATCGCAGGTCGGGACGAAGGTGCCGGCCGACGGTTCGTTGAGGAATTCGGCGAGCGAGCACTTGGTGGGAGTCGCGTTGGGGTTCACGGTCTCCCCCGGCGGAAGATCGACGCGAAGCGTTTTGATCGTGTGGCCTTCGAGGGGCGGTTTGATTTTCGCCGTCACACTTCCTGGCGGAAAAGGCGGAGAAGGCAGCGGGGTAATGGGTTCGTGCTGAATGGTGTACTGGGTAAAGCCGATAGGCGGATGGCCGGCGGCCTGCCTGTACAAAGCACCGGGCGTCTGGGGCGAGCATTTGATTTTGGGTTCGCCCAGCACGGGTTCATCGGTCTGGCAGCTTGCAGCCTGCCACCCGTTGGTCGCCGTGGGCGGTTCGTTCTGCGGTTCGATGATGTTCCCCGTGTCGGCCTGTGCCAGGGACGCTGCGAATACGGCACCGAGAGCAAGTACTGCGGCCATAACGATCAAGCGCCTAACCATTCAATTCCTCCTGTTTTACGCAACCCGTGCGATAAACGCCGCCCTGCGCTGGCGCTACTGAACTTCTCCCACCAAAGACAGTAGCGGGCCGCACCCGTGAATCAAGTGCGAATTAAGACAAACTCTTCAGACGGGTCACGGCAGCGGGCGCTCACTTCTTGTGCGTCTTCTTCTTCCCGTCCGCCTTCTTGCCGCAGGGGGCACGGACCTTCTGGCGCTTGTTGGCCTTCTTGCCGTTCTGGCCTTTGATCTGCACGATCGCTTTGACCTTGCCTTTGCAGAGGTTCTTCGAGGCGACGAGCAGGCCGTGCTTGCCACCCGGCAGGGTCACCGCGAACTTGGTCACCGGCACGTCGGGCACGGTGGCGAAGGTCGTGCGGACGCCGCCCTTGAAGCTGTCGATCCTCCCGACCAGATCGATGCCGACCTGGCCCTCGAGATGGGCGACGAGGTCCGGCAGCGGGTTGTTGGAGGAGCGCAGGTAGACCGGCCCTTCCAGCGGCTGGCCGAGCAACGGCGTAATCGCCCGCGCGGAGCCGTAGATCGATTTCTTTGGGCACTGCTGGGCGGCGAACTGGACCCGGGTGCAGATCTGCCCCAGGCTCGCCTGGTCGAGGAAGAGCGCGTGCGGCAGGGCAACCGAGACGCGCGCCATGTTGGCGTCGCCGGCGCGGGTCTGCAGCACCGCCCGCAGTTTCGGGTGCTTGGCCCGCTTGTGGGCTCCGAACAGGCGCAGGTTGAGCTTGGGCCGGAAGCCGAGCCTGTCGCAGTTGGTCAGCTGCGACGGAGACGACACCGCAAAGGAGGAGAACGCCGCCGGGTTGGTCGGGTCGGCACCGCCACCCTTCAGCGAACCGGCGGTGGCGAATTGCGAGCAGTTGGTCCCGTTGAGGGTGAATTCCTTCTGGTTGACGTTGACGCCGATCGAGCGGATGTCGAGCTTGGCGCCGCCGAAGACGTCCGGGATCGCGTCGGAGACGACGTGGATCTGCGCGGTTTCCGGGTCCACGGCCAGCGCCACCCGGACCACGACGGTGCCGAGGTCGAACGGACCGGCCACCGCGGGCGTAACGACCACGAGGGACAGCGGCGCGCCCTTATAAGGGCCGGCGAGGAAGGCCTTGCCGGTCAGCTGCAGTGGCGAGGTGCCGCTGCCGGCGGCGACGGTGGCAACCCCGATCTGACTGGCGCCGGGGCAGCTCGATTTGGCTTTCTCGGCGGCACCCGCACGAGCCGCCGCCGCGGCGATCGCCGCGGCCGGGCAGTAGGGGACACCGGCCAGCTTCGCGGTCGCCCCCGGCGGCAGCGTGATGTCGACGCCTTTGAGCTCCTGCTGACCGTCCGAACGGGCGATCTGCGCCGAGAACGGCGTGAAGACTGCCGCCTGGGTGCTGCTGGGCGCAGCCTTGAAGCCGGGCGCGAACGGTCTTGATGCCATCGTTTTCGCGCAGGCCCCCCCACCGGGTGCTTTGGTGAGGCCGGTGAGGGCACTCGATGGGGTCGCGGCGGCGTTGCCCGACCAAGGCGAGATCACTCCCGTCGTCGTGTTCGTCCCGCAGGTCGACGGGCTGGTCAGCGGAGCCTTGGCACCGCCGTTGAACTGGAGCTGGAAGGAGCTGAAGGCGATCTGCGGGTTGTTCGCGAAGGTCGCGGTCAGCTGGGCGGTCTGCGGGTTGGCTTTGACTTCTCCAGCCAGCTTCACGGAAAGCCCGTAGCGCGAGGACTCGGCATCGACGAAGACCCGGTACTCCTTGCCCGAGTTGGGGTCGCGGCTTTCCTGCGGGCCGAGGAAAACCTTTCCCGGCAGCGAGTTGGCGGGCAGAACCGGGGTCTGGACGGAGACGGTGCCGACCTGAGAGGCGGCCGGGCAGGCGGCCGGGCTCTTGGTCGTCTTGGCGAACTGCGCGTCGGTGCAAGACTGCAGGCCGGGCGCGGCCGAGGGGTTGAGCCCAAGGGTGCGCGGCAGCGTCACGCTCGCCGTCTCCAGGGTCGATGAGTTGACCGGCTGGAGCTTCTGCGGAACCTGGATGTTGGCCGTGACGGCGGCCGGAGAGTCGGTGACGTTGCCGGCCGAGGCGAGCACTTCAGGTTTGAACGGCACGGACTGGCAGCCGTCGATGTTGGTCGGTGGTTTCGTGTTGTAGCTCAGAAACTGGCCGGGATTTTGGTAGGAGTCGACCTTGAGGCCGGTCGTCGAGGGCCCGTTGCACTGGCTGCCCATGGTCAGGAAGGTGCCGCCTTTGGTGCCGTCGAAGACCAACCGGTTCTCGACCAGGGGAATCGAGTTCGGCACGTTGCTGATCGTGAAGCCCTCGTGGTAGTCGCTGTTGGTGGCGACGTCCGCGACCAGGTAGACGTCGGCGTCGATCACCAGCGGCACGCTGACGTTGAAGCCGAAGAGGGCCGGTGAGCCGTTGTCCGGCACCAGGTTGTAGACCGTGAAGGGCAGGGGCAGCGGCAGCACGCTCGAGATCGAGGTGATGTAGCTCGTGCCGACGGCGCTCGCGGCGCAGGAGGCGGGGTTCGATTCGAAATCCGATTTGGCGCACTGCGGAACCGCCTGAGGATCGACGTTCAACCCCTCGGGGAGATCGACCCTGACGTCCTTGACGCTGTCTTCCGGAGCGCCGAGCAGGCCACCGGTGTTGAAGGCGAAGTCGGTGAGGCCGACCGGCGGGTGACCGGCCGCCTGGGTGAAGAACTGAGGTTTCGGGCTGGCGTAGGTGCATTCCGGGGTATCGGCCTTGCAGGTCCCGGCTTCCCAACTTTTGACCCCGAAGGAGGCATCGGCCCCCGGTGCGGCGATCGCCAGCACCAAGGCCACCATGGCGGCGCCGATCACGCCCTGAATCCCTACCCGCTTACTCATCGGTTCTCCTTCTCCGTTGGTCCCAAGCCATGGCGCCGCCCGGTCGGGTGGCACCACTGGCCCCTGGCATACCCATCGTGCGCCGACCCCAATCAGATCAGCCCCCGTGCCGGTGTCGGCCACCGTGGCGCTTGCAGGCCGATACCCGCAGCGACAGGCGCTTCTTACGCAACTGCTTGCCGTTCTGGGCTTTGAAATTAAGGAAGGAGAAGGACGGTCCGGCGCAAAGGTCGCGCGAGTTGACGAGCAGGCCGCGCCTGCCGCCCTTCATCGTCAGCATGAACTTGCTCACCGGCACGTCGGGGACGGGGTAGAAGACGGTCTTGATCCTGCTCTTGACCGAGCTGATCACCCCGTGCAGGCGGACGTCCACCTGGCCGTGCAGGTCGACCAGCAGGTCCGGCAGCGGGTGGTCGGAGGAGACCAGGTAGACGGGGCCGGAGAGTTCGTCGTCGAGCAGCGGCGTCTGCGCCCGGGCGTAGCCGTAGACCGCTCCGGCCGGGCAGTTGTGCGCGGCGAGCTGGGACCGGGTGCAGATCGTGCGGATGTGCGCCTGATCGAGGAACTCGGAGTGCGGCAGAGTGAGCGCCGCGCGGCTGACGTTGGCGTCGCCTTCGCGGGCCGTCAGGACGGCGCGGAATTTCGGATGCTGGGCGCGTTTGGTCGACTTGCGGCCGCCGAACAGGCGCGTGGTCAGCTTCGGCCGGAAGCCGAGGGCGCCGCAGTCCGTGGTCTGGAAGGGGGCGCTGACCGCGAAGGAGCTGAACGCCGCCGGGTCGAGCGGGTTGGCGCCGCCGCCCTTGAGGACGCCGGTCGTGGCGAGCGGGCCGCAGCCGGTCGGGTTGAGCGTGAAATTCGGCCGGTCGACTTTGATGTCGGCCGAGCGGATGTCGAGCTTGGCTCCCCCGTATATGTCGGGCACGGGATCCGAGACGGCGCGGACCTGCGCCGTTTCCGGATCGAGGAACAGCGCCACCCTCACCACGACCGTGCCGAGATCGAACGGCCCGGCCGTGGCGGGGGTGACGACTGCCAGGGATAGAGGAGCCCCGTGGTAGGGGCCTGAGAGGAAGACCTTGCCGTCGCTGTGGAGCGGCGCGGGACCGGTGCCGGCGGCGATCGAGGCAGCGCCGACGAGGCTCTTGGCCGGGCAGCTCGAGGCGGTCCGCTCGGCCGTGTCGGAATTCGCCGCGGCGGCCGCGAGCGCCGCCGCGGAGCAGTACGGGATGCCGGCGAGCTTGCCGGTCGCCCCCGGCGGCAGCGTCACGTCCACGCCCTTCAGCTCCTGCTGGCCGTCGGCGCGGGCGATGTGGATCGAGAAGGGGCTGAAGGCACCGGCCTTGGCGCTCCTGGGGCCCGCCGCGAAGCTCGGCGCGAACGGGCGCCCGGCCATCGTCGCCGCGCAGGCGCCGCCGCCGGGCGCTTTGCTCAGCGAGATGGGGGCCGTCGGCGTCGCGGGCGGGTTGCCCGACCAGGGAGCAATCCGGGCCGTCGCCGTGTTCGTGCAGATCGGCGGGCTGCTGAGGACCGCCCTGGCGCCACCGTCGAAGCTGATCGCGGCCGAGGAGAACGGGACCTGGGGGTTGTCGGCGAAGGTCGTCGTCAGCTGCCCGGTCCGCGGGTCTGCGCCGACCCGGCCGATCAGCTTCACCGAAACGCCGTAGCGGGTCGATTCGGCGTCGACGAAGATCCGGTACTCGTCACCCGAGGCCGGGTCGCGGCCGTTCTGCTGGGCGACGTAGACATCGCCGGTCAGCGAGCCTTCCGGGAGCGGCGGGGTCTTGATCTCGACCGTGCCGACCTTCGACGCCGGCGGACAGCCGGCCGGAGCGGTGCTGCCCTTGGCGAACTGCGCTTCGGTGCAGGTCTGCAGACCGTTCGCCGCCGAGGGATTGATGCCCATGCCGACCGGCAGGGTCACCGCCGCGGTCTCGGTGTCGGAGCTGTCTTGTTTCGTGGCCCCGGTGACGTGCGGCACGTCGACCTCGACGGCGGCCCCGGAGGGTGAGTCGGTTTCGGCGGTGCGCGGGTCGACGGCGATCGTCGGCGCGTAGGGGATCGTGGTGCATTCTTTCGGCGAGGTCCCCGGCGGGATCGGCGACTCGAAACGAGGCTCGGCGCCCTGGGGGAACTGGTAGCCGGGGCCGGCCTTTTCGGCGTACGAGCCGGCGAGCAGGTAGGTCGAGTACCTGCTTCCCGACGGGCCCGGCGCCGCCGCGCCGAGGCAGGTGCTGGGAGTGGTGATGAAGGTGCCGTCGCCGGCGGTGCCTTCGAAGACCAGGCGGTTTTTGAGGATCAGGCCTTCGAGTCCCGGCAGTTCGAGCGCTTTCGGGACGGCGATCGTGAAGCCCTCGTGGTAGTCGCCGCCGGAAGCGACGTCGGCCTTGAGGAAGATTTCCTTGCCGAGCAGTTCGAGCCCGAACCGGGCGGGTTCGCCGGGCGATGGGGTGATGTTGTAGACCGCCGCTTCGATCACCGGCAGCGGCGTGCCGATCAGGGGGTCGGCCGCGGTCACGAAGCTGGTGCCAACCCTGGAGAGCGGGTTGCAGGAACCGGCGGAGGCTTCGAATTCGGTCAGTTCGCAGCGCGGCGTCGCCCCCGGGTTGACGCTGAGGCCGACCGGGAGGTCGACGCGGACGGTCTCGAGTTCGCCGACAGGTTTTTCGAATTTCAGCGGGCCGACTTCTTCGGTCGTGTGCTTGACGATGAACTGGGTGAAGCCGGCCGGCGGGTGCCCGGCCGCCTGTTCGAAGAACTGGCCGGTGGTGGCGACGCTGCAGGTCGGGGTGTCGGTCTTGCAGGTCCCCGCCTGCCAACCGTCTTCGGGCGTGTAGAGCGGCGGGTGCTGGGGGGCGATGATGTCGCCGGTGCTCGCGAGTGCGGCCGGGGCTAGCGCAAGCCAGAGCATCCCCAGCGCGATAGCGCCGATGGCGGTGATCCGTGCCTGCCGCTCCCTCCGTATCTCCCACCAGTAAGTCATCCCAAAGCGACTTTACCCGATTTTGATGAGCTGAATCAATATTTTTTGGTATTGTCTCCGCCCATGAGCCAACCAAGCGATCACCCAGCGAACGGCAACGGCGCCGCGCATGCCAACGGCAACGGGCAGGCCGGCGGCAGTGGCGCAGGGCGCTCCTCGCTGCCGCTCGACTGGGAGCGCCTGGCGCGGGCGACCGCTCACCCGCTGCGGGTCTCGATCCTGGAAATCCTCAGCATGGACGGTGGCCGCACCCTCTCCCCCAGCGACCTCGGCCGCGAGCTGCAGATCCCGCTCAGCAACACCAATTACCACGTCACCGAGCTGGCCAAAGCGAAGCTCATCGAGCTCGCCCGCCAGCGCCAGGTGCGCGGCGCCACCGAGCACTTCTACCGGATCTCCGTCTCCGAGAATGGAGCGGCGGGGAGGCCGGAGAAGCGGACGACGGGTCTCGAACCCGCGACCTCGAGCTTGGGAAGCTCGCGCTCTACCAACTGAGCTACGTCCGCGCAGGCGCATCCTAAAGCGGCGTGCATCTAAAGCATGACCCCCGGCAGAGCATTCCGCCGGGGGTCAGCATCGCGCCTAAACCGCCTTCGTTACCGAAGACGACGGAATGATCTGGTCTGTCATGGAGATCTTCACCCTGCTCACCCCCTCCCGTAGATAGGTCAGAAGGTCAGACCGCCTGAATCGATCCAATGGGTTCAAGCGCTTCGTCTCGATGGCCTATAAGACGGATAGAGCGGTCATAAAACCTGTATTACGATGGCTATCCGCAGGAAATTCAACGGGAGGAAGACATGCCAGCGGTACAAACACTTCAGCCGATCGACTCCACTCTTGCGGCGATCGTGGCCCACCCCACCCGCGTTCGCTGCTTCGTGATCCTGGCCGAACGGATCGCCAGCCCGAACGAGATCGCGCGGGCGCTGGAGAAGGACGTCGGGCACGTCAGCTACCACGTCAAGCGCCTGGAAAAAATCGGCGCTGTGGAGCTGGTCAGCACCAGGCCGGTGCGAGGAGCGGTGGAGCACTTTTATCGCGCGGTGGAGCGGCCCATAGCCGACGACGCCGACTGGGAGAAGCTAACGCCGGTGGAGCGGGCATCCATCACCCGCTACATCCTGCAGCTGCACGTCGCCGACGCGACGCGGGCGGTAGACGCCGGCACCTTCGATGCCCGAGCGAACCGCTGCCTCATCCGCACCCCGGTCATGGTCGACGATGAGGGCTTCGACGAGCTCAACGCTCTCCACGTGGAAACGTACGAGCGGACGCTGGAGATCCAGGCGCGCAGCGCCGAGCGCCTGACCTCGGCGCCCGACAACGCGATCCCCACGATGACGACCACGATGTTCTTCGAGTTGCCGCCGCCGCAATAGCGGGCCGTCACCACAGCGGGCGTCGCCGGGGGCGGCCGGCTTCTAACCTTCTGCGCTCCGTGAGCGTCCGCTCTTCGATAGCCGTCCTCGCCGTGCTGGCCATCGTCGGCCTGCTCACCTTCGGCCTGCTCAGCAAGGGCTCCTCCGGCGTCGCCCTTGGCGAGGTCGCGCCGGCGCCTGTCCTCCCCCGCCTCGAAGGTCACGGCGACGGGTCGCTCTCCGAATACCGCGGGCGCTGGGTGCTGGTCAACTTCTGGGCTTCCTGGTGCATCCCCTGCCGGCAGGAGGCACCCGCCCTGGAGGACTTCCAGCGCCACCACGGCGACGGGCGCTTCACCGTGCTCGGCATCGACAGCCGCGACCTCAGCGGCGACGGGCGTGCCTTCGTCGACCGCTACGGGCTCAGCTACCCGCAGCTGCGCGACGGCGACGGCGCCACCGCGCACGACTACGGGACCACCGGGGTGCCGGAGAACTTCCTGATCGACCCGAAGGGGAAGCTGCGCCTGCACCTGGTCGGACCGGTCACCGGCGAAAACCTGAACGACGAAGTGGCGCCGCTGCTGCCGGGCGGCAAGTCGTGAGGACTCGGGTCGCGCTGGCCGCCGGGCTGGCGACGGCCCTCGCTCTGCTGGCGTTCGGAGCACCGGGTGCACAAGCTGCCAACAAGCCCCAGACCTCGCTGACCGAGATCGAGTCGGAAGTGATGTGCCCGGTCTGCGGCACCCTGCTGGAGCTGGCGGAATCGCCACAGGCGCAGCAGGAGAAAGCCTTCGTCGACCGGCTGGTCGCCTCCGGCCGCAGCAAGGACCAGATCAAGGACGCCCTCGTCGCCGAGTACGGCACCGCCGTGCTGGCGCTGCCGCAGGGCTCGGGCTTCGACCTCTCCGCCTACCTGGTGCCGATCGTCGCCTTCGCGATCGCCGTGATCGCGCTCGCCTTCGGCGTGCGCAAATGGCGCCGCGACGCCGGGCCTCCCGACCGCGACGGGCCGGCTCCGACCGGGCCCAGTCCCGAGGACGCCGAGCGGCTCGACGCCGACCTCGCCCGCTACGACCTCTGACCTGGACTAGGCCTCATCGCCGACGACGAGGGCGCCGAGCGTGGTGACCGGTAGCCGCCGCAGCGCCGTGCGCAGCTCGCGGCCCTCGCGCCCGCTCTGGACCGGGGAGACGCAGGCCAGCAGGGCGTCGGCCGTCGCCGCCGTCGCGTCAAGCGCCCAGCGGTCGCTGTCGTGCGGCGGGCCGGCGAGCACGACCAGGTCGTAGGCGCCGCGCAGTTTCTCGGTGGCATGGCGGAAGCTCTCGGAGCTGAGCATCGTCGCCGGGTCCGCCGCCGGGGCGCCGGCGCTGACGCAGACCAGCGGCGCCAATGCACGGCTTGCCGCCGGGCCGGCGAGGGCCAGCGGCTGCAGGATCTGCGCCGGCGTCGCCTCCCAACGCAGGTACTCGTGCAGGCCGGGCTCGGCCTCGAGCCCGAGCTCGACCGCCAGCCGCGGCCGCGAGAGATCGCACTCGAGCAGCGCCGTGCGGCGGCCGCAGGCGCTGGCGGCGGCGGCCAGGGCGACCGCCCCGACGAGGCGCCCGCCACCGGTGAGGACGACGACCCGGTGCTCGGCCAGACTCGCCAGCAGGGCTTCCATCGCCTCGAAGTCGGTCCGGCGCAAGGACCAGACCCGCACCTCGCCGGGCGACGGGCCGGAGAGCTCGGCGAGGACGGGCAGCTTGGCGCGCCCGCCGCGCATCACATCCGCTCGGGGGCCGAGATCCCCAGCAGCCCCAGCGCCCCGGAGATCGTCCGCTTCGCGCAGAGGCAGAGCGCCAGCCGCGAGGCCTCGACTCCCTCCCCCTCCGCTCCGACCACCTGGCAGTCACGATAAAACGCGTGGAAGTCGGCCGCGACCGCGGTCGAGTAGGCGCAGATCCGGTGCGGCGCCCGCCGCGCCGCCGACTCGCGGACTTCCTCGGGGAACTCCAGCAGGCGCTTGATCAGGGCCTTCTCGCTGTCCTCCAGCACCGCGCCCGCCAGCTCCGGGTCGAAGCCCGCGGCCGCGCCCTCAGCCGCGGCGCCGGCTTTGCGGAGGATGCTGGCGATGCGGGCGTGCGCGTACTGCACGTAGTAGACCGGGTTCTCGCTCGACTGGCTGCGGGCCAGCTCGAGGTCGAGGTCGACGGTGGTCTCGTGGCTGCGCCAGAGCATGAACCAGCGGGTCGCGTCGACGCCGATGTCGTCGAGCAGCTCGTCGAGGGAGACGAAGTCGCCGCTGCGCTTGGACATCTGCGCCCGCTCGCCCTCTTCGACGATGTGCACGAGGCTCATGATCAGCGCCTCGAAGGCCTCGGCGTCGGCGCCCAGCGCCTCGATCGCGGCGCGGATCCGGGGCACGTAGCCGTGGTGGTCGGCGCCGAGCACGTCGATCAGGCGGCCGAAGCCGCGCTGCAGCTTGTCCCAGTGGTAGGCGACGTCGGCGGTGAGGTAGGTCGGCTCGCCGTTGGAGCGGATCAGCACCCGATCCTTGTCGTCGCCGAACTCGGTCGTGCGCAGCCAGAGCGCCTGCTCGTGGCGGTAGGTGTGGTTGCCGGCATCGAGCTGGGCGAGGGCGGAATCGACCTCGCCGCGCGCGTAGAGGTCGCGCTCGGAGAACCAGGTGTCGAAGCGGACGCCGAAGCGCCCGAGGGTCTCCCGCACCGCGTCCAGCATCAGCTCGATCCCGCGCCGGCCCAGCGCCTCGGTGTCGGCGGGGTCGATCCCCTCGGCCGCGACCCGCTCGGCCAGGTCGGCGACGTACTCGCCTTCGTAGCCGTCCTCGGGCGGCTCGCCGCCGGTCATCCGGGCGGCGATCGACTCGGCGAAGCGGGTCACCTGGCCGCCGGCGTCGTTGACGTAGTACTCGCGCTCGACGCTGTGGCCGACCGCCTCCAGCAGCCGCACCAGGGCGTCGCCGTAGGCGGCGTGGCGGCCGCCGCCGACGTGCAGGGGGCCGGTCGGGTTGGCCGAGAGGAACTCGACCAGGATCCGCTCCGGGCTCGCGGTCGGGGCCGGGCCGAGGTCCTCGCCGGCGGCCACCAGGCCTGCCAGGGCGCGCCGGTACCAGGGGTCGGCGAGGAAGAGGTTGACGAAGCCGGGGCCGGCGACCTCGATCCGGTCGAGGCTGCCGGAGCCGCCGAGCTCACGCTCGAGCTCGGCCCGCAGCCGCTCGGCGACGGCGCGCGGATTGTCCCCCAACGGCGCGGCCAGCAGCATCGCCGCGTTGGAGCTGTAGTCGCCGAGCTCTGGCTTCGGCGGGCGGTCGAAGGACGGCGCCGGCTCGGTCGGCTCGCCGTCGCGCAGGGCGCGGGCGGCCTCCTCGACGGCGCCTCGCAGCTTGGCGATCGAATCGGTGGCGGTCACCGGTCAATCGTATGGACCGGGGCTGGCCCAGGGTACGCTGGCCGCTTGCGTGCGGCCGTCATCAGCGATGTTCACTCCAACCAGCCCGCTCTCGAAGCCGTCCTCGCGGCCGTCGAGGAGGCCGGCGTCGACGAGCTCTGGTGCCTCGGCGACGTGGTCGGCTACGGCGCCCAGCCGGACGCCTGCACGACCCTGATCCGCGAGCACTGCGACTTCTGCCTGGTCGGCAACCACGACCTGGCCGTGCTCGGCGGCCTCAACATCGCCTCCTTCTCCGACAACGCCGCGGTCGCGGTGCGCTGGACGCGGGAGCACGTCAGCGAGGAGACACTGGGCTTCCTCGGCGGCCTCGAGCCGGCGGGCGCCCGCGCGGGGCTCGGCCTCTTCCACGCCTCGCCGCGCGACCCGATCTGGGAGTACGTGCTCTCGGTCGATCAGGCCGAAGCCGGCCTCGACGCCCAGGAGCAGCGGATCGGCCTGATCGGGCACTCCCATATCTCGCTCTTCTTCACCCGGCCCGAGGGCGCCCGGCCGGGGCCCGCGCACGGCTCCCAGGCCGGCGAGGGCGCGGTGCTCAACCTCGAGAGCGGCAGCTGGCTGGTCAATCCCGGCAGCGTCGGCCAGCCCCGCGACGGCGACCCGCGCGCCGCCTGGCTGGAGCTCGACACCGACGACTGGCTGGCGCGCTTCCACCGGGCCCCCTACGACATTGCCGCGGCCGCCGAGGCGATCCTCGCGGCGGGCCTGCCGAGCCAGCTCGCGGAGCGGCTCGAGGTCGGCCGGTGATGCCCAATTGCAGGCGAAATACAGGCCGCGGGCCGTTGTCTAGACTCGAATCATGGGTCGCTTGAGCGCAACTCTCCTAGCTCTCGCCCTCGGCGCCATCGCGGCGCTGGGGCTGGTCGCCTGCGGCAGCGGCGGCAGCGCCGACCTGCTGCCCGGCAGGACGGCCGGCGAAATAACCGAAAACCTCGACGCGGTCAAGGAACTGGCCGGCGAAAACGAATGCATCGGGGCCGAGAACGAGGTACAGGAAGTCAGCAACCAGGTGGACGCGCTCGGGGGCGTCGACAAAAAGCTGAAGCAGGCGCTGAGAGAAGGCACCGAACGCCTTGCCCAGGTCGTCGAGGGTTGCCAAGAAGCTCCCGAAGAAGAAGTGACCTCGCCCTCGATCGAAGCCGAGCAAGAAGTCGAAGCCGAAGACAAGAGCGAAAAGGCCGGCAAGGTCGAGAAGGCGAAGGCGCCGAAGCAAACGAAGGAAGCGCCGGCCGAAACGAAGCCGGAAACGCCGGCGACGACGCCCGAAAAAGGGACTGAAGGCGGCAGCGCCGAAGCGCCCCCGGGCGAAGAAGCCGGCGGCAACGTCCCGTCCTCCGGCGGGGTCGGTCCCGCCGCGCCCGCGGAAGGCGAATGATGGAGGCAGGAACCCTCTCGGGCCGCTACGAGACCAGCGAGCGGCTCGGCTCCGGCGGCATGTCGAACGTCTACAAGGCGACCGACCTCATCCTCGAGCGGACCGTCGCGGTGAAGATCCTCGCCGAGCACCTCTCCGACGACGAGCGCTTCGTCGCCCGCTTCCGCCGCGAGGCCCTGGCGGTGGCGAAGCTGATCCACCCCAACATCGTCCAGGTCTACGACACCGGCAAAGACGACGGCCGCCACTACATCGTCATGGAGTACGTCTCCGGGCGCTCCGGCGCGCAGATCCTGCAACGGCACGGCCCGGTCGAGCCGACGATCGCCGCCGAGATCGGGATCCAGGCTTGCGCCGGCCTCGACTACGCACACCGGCGCGGGATCATCCACCGCGACGTCAAGCCGGGCAACCTGATGGTCACCGGCGGCCCGGTTGGCGGCGGCGAGATGACCGTGAAGCTGACCGACTTCGGGATCGCCAGGGCGATCGAGCAGACGCGAATAACCCAGGTCGGCTCGGTCGTCGGCACCGCCGCCTACCTGGCCCCCGAGCAGGTGCGCGGCGAGGAGGCGACGCCGGCCACCGACGTCTACGCGCTCGGCGTCGTCATCTACCAGTTCCTCACCGGCCGCCTCCCCTACGAGGGCTCATCGCTGGCAGAGCTGGCGGTGCGCCAGCAGAACGAGAAGCCGCTCCCCCCCAGCACTTACAACGACGAAGTTCCGGGGACCCTGGGCGCCGCCGTCCTGCGCGCCCTCGAGGGCGACCCCAACCGCCGCTACGCCAGCGCCGACGAGCTGGCCAGCGGCCTGCGCCTCGGCCTCGAAGGCGAAGACGTGACCCTGCCGATGCAGGAGGGCGCCACCCCGACCCGGGTCCTCGGCGGCGACACGGCGGCGACCCGTCATCTGGACCGCGGCACCGCCCAGACCGAGTACCGGCCGGCGCAGTCGCAGACGCGGCGACCGGAACCCCGCGTGGCCGCGCCTCCGCCTCCGGTCGCGGCCACCCCGCGCCCCGCGGCGCCGCGCAAGCGCTCCGCCTTCTCCCGCTTCGCCCGCTTCGTCTTCGCCCTGATCGCGCTCGTACTGGTGGCGGCCGCGGTGGCCGCCGCAGTGATCATCACCACTGACAAGGCCGCGGGGGTCAAGGTCTCCAAGGTCGCCGGCCAGACGGTCGACAAGGTCGTCGAAGAAGTGAAGGACCTGGTCAAAAAGAACACCGAATAGCGGCAGGCGACGCCGCTCCGCTGCGGTTAGCCGGTGGAGTTCGAGGCCGTCCAGGGAGAAGCGCCGGCGAGGATGGCGGCGCGGTAGGCGTCGAAGCTGCCGGCGGCGATGGCGGCACGCGCGTGGGTGGTCAGCTCGTGCATGTAGGTGAGGTTGTGGGTGACGATCAGGCGGACCGCCGTCAGCTCCTCGGCGCGGGAGAGGTAGCTGATGTAGTCGCGGTCGTGGCGTTGGCACGTCGGACACGGGCAGCCCTCCACCAACGGCTCGCGATTGCCCTCCCAGCCGCCCTTGCGCAGGTCGAGACGGAAGCGCTTCTCGGGGTCCGAGGCCAGGGCAACGCCGTGGCGGGCGAGGCGGGTGGGGACGGCGCAGTCGAAGACGTCGAGGCCGAGGGCGATGCCGCCGAGCAGGTCGTCGACCTCGCCGATCCCGAGCAGATGCTTCGGCGCGGACTCGGGGAGCAGGGGCGCGGTCATCGCGAGCACGGCGTGCATCTCCTCCTTGTCGCGGCCGAGGGTGCCGCCGATCGCGATGCCGTCGACGCCGGCCTCCGAGACGGCCGCGGCCGATTCGCGGCGCAGGTCCTCGTGGACGCCGCCCTGGACGATCCCGAAGACCGCCTGGGGCTCGGGGCCCTTGCGGTCGTGCCAGGCGAGACAGCGGTCGAGCCAGCGATGGGTGCGCGTGGTCGAGCGAGCGGTGTACTCGCGGTCGGCGTGGAAGGGGGTGCACTCGTCGAAGACGAGGGCGATATCGGAGCCGAGCGCCGCCTGCACCTGCATCGAGACCTCGGGTGAGATGAACAGCTCCGAGCCGTCGCGATAGGAGCGGAAGCGCGCGCCCTCCTCGCTGATCTCGACCTTGGAGCCGTGCTCGCCGCCGGACCGCCCACTCCCCTTGACCTCGTTGGCGACGCCGCCGTGGGCGAGCGAGAAGACCTGGAAGCCGCCGGAGTCGGTGATCAGCGCCCGCTCCCAGCCCATGAAGCCATGCAGCCCGCCGGCGGCGGCGATCCGCTCCGGCCCCGGTGAGACGAACAGGTGGTAGGTGTTGCCGAGGATCAGCTGATAGCCGAGCCCGGCAACCTCCTCGCCTTCCAGCCCCCGTACCGAGCCCTTGGTCGCCAGCGGGATGAAGGCCGGCGTCTCGATCGGCCCGTGCGCCGTGTGGATCGTGCCCGTGCGCGCGGCGCCATCTCGGGCGGCGATCTCGAAGCGCAGCCGCTCCGGCGCGCTCCTCACGCGATCAGCGAGCGGCCGGTCATCGGCTCGGGTTTCAGGATGCCGAGCAGGTCGAGGGCGGTCGGAGCGACGTCAGCGAGGATGCCGCCACCACGCAAGTCGAGGCCCTCGGCGGTGACGATCAGCGGCACCGGGTTGAGCGAGTGCGCGGTGTTCGGCGAGCCGTCGGGCTCGAGCATGTGGTCGCAGTTGCCGTGGTCGGCCGTGACGATGCAGACGCCGCCCTTCGCCTCGACCGCCGCGACCACCTCGCCCAGGCAGGCGTCGACGGCTTCGACGGCTTCGACGGCGGCCGGGATCACGCCGGTGTGGCCGACCATGTCGGGGTTGGCGAAGTTGATGATCCCGAAACGGTAGTTACCCTCGCCCCAGTGCTTGACGAACGTCTCGGCCGCGGCCTCGGCGCTCATCTCCGGCTTGTGGTCGTAGGTCGGCACGTCGCGGGCGGATTCGACCAGGAAGTGCTCCTCCCCCTCCAGCTCCTGCTCACGGCCGCCGTTGAAGAAGTAGGTGACGTGGGCGTACTTCTCGGTCTCGGCGACGTGCAGCTGGCGGCCGCCGGCCTTGGAGATCGTCTCGGCCAGGGTCGTCTTCGGGCGGTCCTCGGGATAGGCGACCGGGTAAGGCCAGCCCTTGCGGTAAGAGGTCATCGTGGTCAGGTCGAGGACCGGGCCGCCGGTGCGCGAGAACTCGTCGAAAGCAGGGTCGGCCAGCGCCCGGGTCATCTCGCGGGCACGGTCGGGGCGAAAGTTGACGAAGATCGCGACGTCGCCCGCGGCGGCGCCGTCGTAGTCGCCGACGACGGTCGGCACGACGAACTCATCGGTGTCGCCGCGCTCGTAGGAGGCCTCAATCGCCTCGGCGGCGCCGGCGGCATGCAGGCCGCGGCCGTGGACGATCGCGTCGTAGGCGAGCTTGACCCGCTCCCAGCGGGTGTCGCGGTCCATCGCGTAGTAGCGGCCGCTGACCGTGGCGACGCGCCCCGCCTGGTGCAGCCAACGCCCGAGCTCGCCCAGGTAGCCGCGACCGCCGTGCGGCAGCGTGTCGCGGCCATCGGTGAAGGCATGGAAGACGACGTCTGGGACGCCCTCCTGGGAGGCCAGCTCGATGCAGGCCTCGATGTGCTCCCAGCCGGAGTGGACGCCGCCGTCGGAGACGAGGCCGAGCAGGTGCAGGCGCCCGCGCGGGCTGGTGCGCGCTTTCTCACAGGCGGCCAGCAGCGCCTCGTTGTCGAAGAAGCTGCCGTCGGCGACGGCGTCGTCGATCCGCGCCAGGTCCTGCTTGACGATCGCCCCGGCGCCGAGGTTGAGGTGGCCGACCTCGGAGTTGCCCATCTGCCCGGGCGGCAGGCCGACGTCGCGGCCCTGAGCGGAGAGCTGGGTATGGGGGAAGCGGTCCCAGAGTCCGTCGAAGACAGGGGTCTTGGCGAGCGAGATCGCGTTGCCCGGGCCGGGCTCGGCCAGGCCCCAGCCGTCGAGGATGACCAGCGCCAGCGAGGGGGCCGTGGGGGTCATCCCGCCGCTTCCACGATCCCGGCGAACTCGACCGGGTCGAGCGCGGCGCCACCGACGAGCGCGCCGTCGACGTCCGGCCCCGAGAGCAGCTCGGCCGCATTGGCGGCCTTGACCGAGCCGCCGTAGAGGACCCGCACCTTGTCGGCGCTGGCCCCCCGCATGCGCAGGACGTCGCGGATGAAAGCGCACGCCTCCTGGGCGATCTCGGGGGTCGCGGTGCGTCCCGTGCCGATTGCCCAGATCGGCTCGTAGGCAACGACGACACGCTCCAGGTGCGTCGACTCGACGCCGGCCAGGTCGGCCTGGAGCTGGCGCTCGAGCACTTCCTCGGTCTCGCCGGCGTCGCGCGCGGCCTCGCTCTCGCCGACGCAGAGGATCGGCTCGAGGTCGGCGGCGAGCGCGGCCGGGACCTTGCGGGCCAGCGCCTCGTCGGTCTCGCCGAAGTACTGGCGGCGCTCGGAGTGGCCGAGCACAACCGCTTCGACGTCGAGCTCGACCAACATAGGCGCCGAGACCTCGCCGGTGAAGGCGCCCGCGTCCTCCTCGTGCATGTTCTGGGCGGCGACGCGGACGGCGGTGCCGCGGCGACGCTCGACGACCTCGTTGAGGGCCAGGAACGAGGGGCAGATGACGACGTCGCACCGGGTCGCGGCGATCCGCGGCAGCAGCGCGTCGACGAACTCCGCCGCCTCGGCGACGGTCTTGTTCATCTTCCAATTGGCGGCTATGTACGGGGTGCGCTCAGACATCGGTGCCCTCCTTGGTGGCGGTCTCCCTGTCCAGCAGGGCATCGACCCCGGGCAGCTTCTTTCCCTCCAGCAGCTCCAGGGATGCTCCTCCTCCGGTCGAGAGCCAGTCGACCTCGTCGTCGAGGCCGAACTTGCGCAGCGCCGCGACCGAGTCGCCGCCGCCGATCACGGTGGTCCCGGCGGCGGCCGCGACCGCCTCGGCGACGGTCCGGGTGCCGCCCGCGAAGGGCTCCATCTCGAAGGCCCCCATCGGCCCGTTCCAGAGCACGGTGCCGGCGCCGGCGACCGCCTCGGCATAGAGCTTCGCGGTGCGGGGCCCGACGTCAAGGCCCATCCAGCCATCCGGCACCTCGACCCCGTCGCTCTCGCGCCGCTCGGTCTCGGCGTCGAAGCTCCTGCCGAGCACGAGGTCGACCGGCAAGGTCAGCTCGCAGCCGGACCCCTCGG